>CAVRBZ010000007.1:0-908534 GCA_963719355.1 uncultured Solirubrobacterales bacterium
TCTCGGTTTTCGGCTGCTCAGAGCCACTTCCCGTTTCCGTCCACCGGGGCATGCCGGTCGCGCGGGCCGGTCCTTTCATGTCGTGGTTGATCGGACGCCCCAGGCGGTGTAGTCGATCCAGGCGGCTTGTTCGGTCCGGGTTGAGAGGGCGTGGTCGATAACCCGCAGGATGAGCCCGAACTCGGCGTGGTCGATCCCGACGATGAGTAGGCAGCCGGCGTGCGATTTTCCGGCTGCTGCCCATTCGGTGGTGATCAGGGCGAAGTCCTGGACGTTGCAGGTGGCCATGATGCGTCGCTGCTCGGTGGCGAGAGCGAGGAGGGCTTCGTCGTCGGAGCCGTCGAGCTCGCGTTCCTGGTCAGCGGCGCGGACATCGTGTTGCTCGCGCAGGGCCGTCGCGATGCGGCGCGCGGAGACGTGCGCGTCGAGGAACAACTGTATGCATGTCTGTGAACGTGTCGGTCCGCCTTGACGACCGCCTCGCCGAGCGGCTTCGCCTCCGCGCCCGCGCGGCTGGCGAGAGCTTGTCCGATCGCCTGCGGCGCTACGCCGAGGAGGGCGCACGTCGGGACGAGCACCCGATGATCACTTTCCGCGACGGACCGACCGGCCGGCGCGCGGGCCTGATCGGTGGGCCCGACGTGTGGGAGGTCGCAATGTGGCTCGACGATCTCGGACAAGCCGCGGACCGGGCAGCGGAGCTCGCGACCGATGGTGTCGTGTCCCGAGCTCAGATTGACGCGGTACTCGCGTACCGCGCTGCATATCCGGAGGAGATCCAGGCCAGGATCGATCTCCACCGCGCCGACACCGCCGCCGCTGAGGGGCGGTGAACGTCCTCGTCGACGAGATGTACCCAGCCGCCGTGGCCGAAGCGCTCCGAGCTAGCGGGATCGACGCGACCACTGTCGCGAACCTTCGACTCAGTGGCGCGTCCGATGCAGAGATCTTCGGCGCGGCAGTCGCCGGCGGCTTTTGCGTATCACCGAGAACGTCGGGGACTTCGCGCGGATCGCCGCCGACCACAGCACCGGCGGTGCCCACCACGCCGGACTGCTCATCGCGCTGTCGAGCCGCTGCTCGCGCCGACCCACCGGTCTGCAACCACTAGTCGATGCCATCCAAGCCATCGCCCAGGAACGGATCGAGGACCGGGTCATCTACCTCGAGCCGGCGGCGCGCTAGTCATCGCACCTGCAGTCCGCGCATTGGGGGGGCGCTCTCCCAATCGGGGCAAGGCGCGTCGTGGCGCGAAAGCAGGTGTCCGCCTCGACGACCCGAAGCAGCTCGTCTGCATCTGCCTGGCAATGCAGGCATGCGCCGACGTGCGGCCCTCGGTCTTGCTGCCGTCCGTTGCGGCGGTCAGCGTTTGCTGAATCCGGGCAAGCACCAGCTCCCGCTCGGACGACAATCCGGCAGTACGCGCTCACTTGTCGTGGCTGGAGATTCAGTGCGTGGCGATTGCTTCGCGGACGGCGGGCACGACTTCGTGTGCCCAGAGGTTCAGGGTTGTGTCGGTGATGGTCTCGCCAGGACGGACCATGTAGACGAAAGCGGCGGCACTGTGTTCAAGCACGGCGAACGTGAGCTCTTCCACCCATTGCTTGACTCCGCCCCCGATCCAGCGGCCCTCGTCGTCGCGCGTCTCTGGTAGCGGGTCCCGGCTGATGCGCCCGGACACGATGTAGATGGTCCCGACATCAGTGGGCTTTTCCCTACCGAAGCAGCGGCTTCCTCGATGATCGGCCGTGACTCAAATACCAGCGTGCTTCGCCAGTCGGCGGCGTGTGGTGGTACCCATTTGTCCGCATGTCGGCCGGCTACCGCCAGCCCCTTCGGGCCGCCCGATCCGATCCAGATCGGCGGCGTCGGTGCGTCCGCAGGCGTCAGGCCGGTGACGGTGTAGAACTCGCCGTTGAACGTGACCGGATCGCCGCCGCCGGAGAGCGCTCTCACGACGATGATCGCCTCTTCCAGCGCTTGGATTCGGGCTCCGGGCGACAGGTGCGGGACGCCGAGGGCGACGATCTCCTCCTCCATCCCGCCGGCACCGATCCCGAGAATGACACACCGCCAGAAATCGTCGATAGTCCAGTGACTGTCCGGGCGAGTATCGGAGCGGGACGGCTTAGCAGGTTCGTGATGATCACCGCTCCGGTGATGTTGCTGGTCGCGCCCAGAACGAACCCCAGCGCGGCGTAGGCGTCGAGGCGTGCGGCGAAGTAGGGATGGTCGCCGACGCTGACGAAGTCGAGACCCGCGTTGTCGGCCAGACGGGCGTGTCCGACCATCTGGCGCACTTGGTGGACACCGGCCTCCAGCCCGAGACCGAAGAGAACTTTGTCGTTGGGAGACACGCCAGGAACAGCGTATCTCGCAGAACCGTCCCCTCAACTTCGATGATCCAGACCTGGCGCCACGTGCTGCTTCCACGACCACCGGCGACGTCGCGGGGCGGTGAAAGCGTCAGCTCGGCTGCTGCTCTCGGCACGCAGTCACGCCATTTCAGAAGCGGCGATCTCGTAGCTGCGTCGGCGACAATCCAGCACTCTTGGCTACGAAGCCGCGTGTGCTCCCGCGGACGATTCGCTGCGGGTTGAAGGGTGGGACCTGGAGTTGAGCGCTACGGCGGCCGCCTCTAACTCGGCCAAGGCTGCTGCGGCATGGGCTGCGAACGGCACGTTGTTGTCTGGGGCGATCCAGCGCTCGAGGGCGATTCTGAAAGCGAGCATCCCGATTTCCGCCGTGAGGCGGGCGGTCAACTCGTCGGCGCCCCGGTCGCGCAGAGCGGTGTCGATCGCCCTGGCGATCCGAGCGTGCTTGAGCAGTGCCCGCTCCTGCACTTCGGGGTTGGCGGCGGCAACCAGCCTGCGCTGGCCGGCCTTGGCCCGCTGCTGCGGGGTCAGCGCGGACTCGGCGGCCGTGAACGCGGCCTGCAGGCAGTCGGTGAGTGTCGCGTGCCGGGGGGCGTGCCGGATGGCGTCGACGAATAGGCCGCCCAGCACGTCTTCGCCGCCGAACAGGACCTCCCGCTTATCGGCGAAGTGCCGGAAAAACGTGGCGCGGTTCAAACCGGCACGATCGGCGATCTGCGCGACGGTGGTCTCCTCATAGCCGTTCTCCACGAACAGGTCCAGCGCGGCCGCCTCTAGACGCTCGCGCGCGTCCGGTGCCCATCTGCTCACGGTCCCAGCATAGGCGATGCGACGCAGTCGCGTGACTGTGTTAGGGTGATGCGACTAAATCGCATCAACGTTGGGATCGTGGCGGCAGCGCCGCGCATCCTCATCTCGCAAGCACGACTAGGAGAACCTCCATGCGTATCTTCGTCACCGGCGCTTCCGGTTGGATCGGCTCGGCGCTCGTCCCCGAACTCATCAGTAACGGCCACCAGGTGCTCGGGCTGGTCCGCTCAGACGCCTCCGCCGAAGCTGTCGCCGACATGGGAGCTGAGGTGCTGCGTGGCGACCTGAACGACACCGTCGTGCTGCGCTCAGGGGCGCTCGACAGCGACGGGGTCATCCACCTGGCCTACCAGCACGAACTCGGCCAGGTCGCAGGGGCACAGACCGACGCCAAGGCCACCGAGGCATTCACTACCGCCCTCGCCGGCACCGGTAAGCCCATGGTGATCACCGGCGCGACCCTCACGCGGCCCGGTCGTCCTGCAACCGAACGCGACGAACTCATCCCCCAGGGACCCATCGCCGCCCGCATCACGAATATGCAGACCGCCCTCGCGAGCTCAGAGCGGGGCGTCCGATCTTGCCTGGTCATGCTGCCTCGCTCAGTCCACGGCGAGGGCGAACGTCACGGCTTCATCCCTCAACTCATCATCAGAGCCCGCGCACAGGGCGTCTCCGGCTACATCGGCGACGGCGCCAACCGCTGGCCCGCCGTCCATGTCAAAGACGCCGCCACCCTCTACCGACTGGCCGCCGAACAGGCACCCGCCGGCGCAATCCTCAACGCGGTCGGCGACGAAGGCGTCCCCACCCGCGAGATCGCCGAGACCATCAGCCGCCACCTGGAGGTGCCCGCCAAGTCTCTGCCCGCACAGGACTTCGCGCCCCCACTGTTCCCCTTGCTGAGCCTCGACATGCCCGCCTCCAGCACCATCACTCGGGAACTAATGGACTGGAAGCCCACCCACCCCGGCCTCATCGCAGACATCGACCAAGGCCACTACTTCACCTGACCCTGAAACAACAGGCAAGCAGCGATTCGGCTGTGTGAGCACGGCGCCAACCTCAGCCGCCGCTGGCCGGGAGCCGTGAAACACGCCAGCCGGGTAGACAAGGGACCGCCAGAGGGGCGGAGCGCCTCAGCCCGAAGGGAGTCGAGACTTCTCGGTTCACGCACACAGGACAGTCTCGCAACTCGTTGACGGTCAGCAGAGACTTCTGCTCGCGGCGGAAAGGAGGAAGCTACGGTCACACACCTGCGTGCGCGACTTCCAGCAGTCTTCGAGGGCCCACCGGCTCGCCCTCGGCCCGTGAGACGCTACGAGGCGCTACCTCCCGCATGTGGCATCAGCGAGCGGAATGCGGCGGTGTCGAATACGAGCTTCGCGCTGGCGACCCGACCGTCGCGGACGGTGTTCCACTCGCTCACGAGTACCGATCCGCTGCCGGCCGGCGTCCGGAGGTTCATCTCGTACAACGTGCTGACCCGTTCGCCGTCGTCGCATTGCTCGAGGATCCGGTGGCCGTGGACCATGGCCGCCAGCGGCTTGGCGGATGCCAGGAATGCGTCCCCGTCGTCGACCTGGACAAACGGGCCGCTGAAGGACAGATCGTCGGCCAGATGCGATCGCGCGGCGGACAGATCTCCGCGGTAGAACGCGTCGAGATAGGCGCAGACGGTGGCCGCCGCAGTCGGCTGCGCCGGCTGTGACTGGGTCGATTGGTCGGTCGATGTCATCGTGTTCCTTTCCAAGAGGATCGCGTCGTGCTTGCGTGAAGCCAGCACTCGATTGATTGCACTTGCGTGTGCAAGCGCGAGGTAGGCTCCAGGCATGCTTGGCAACAGCTACGAACGCGAGAACTGCTCGGCTCTCGAGCTGATCGGAGAGCGTTGGAGCCTGCTGATTGTCCGGGACGCCTGTTCAACAACGAGAGCAAGTTCGCTGACTTTCAGCGCAGTCTGGGACTCGCGACCAATGTCCTCAGCGCACGCCTCGACGGGTTCGTCAACGCGCGGCTCATGCAGCGCCGCACCTACTCCGCCCACGAAGACCACTACGAATACGTCCTCACCGAAAAAGGACGCGATCTCGCGCCGGTTGTGATCGCGTTGACCAAATGGGGAGACCGATGGGCCGCACCCAACGGGCCACCCATCATCTACCAACATGACTGCGGCGGCGACGTCGCCCAGCCACTCACGTGCGATGCGTGCTCTACCGCCGTCGAGGCCGGGGCGATCACCGCAGCCCCAGGACCCGGAGCACGAACCTAAAGATCCACCGGTCCATCGCACCTCAAACCGAGGGCAGGCGCGCAGCCGCTTCCACCCACCGGCAGCACTCTGGATCACGCCAAGCGATGAGCGTGAGACTTCTCCATCCACGTATGCGGAAGCCTCACCCGACGCCGTTGAGAAGTGCGTCAGCCGCTATGTGGCATTTTTCGGGGGTTCTTCAGGCCTGCCTGGGTCGGTCACCGATCGTGATCGTGGAGCGCAAGGCGGCCGCTCAGTCTTTGGAGGCCGTCCACGCGAGCGTGGCGCCCAGGCCCGCGATGCCCATCGCGCGATCGAGGAGCGCGCCGACCACGCCACGGATCGTGCTCCCGCGCGGAGCCATAACGCGACCGGCGCTGAGGTGGCGATCGCAGCCGAGCGGCCGCGGCTAATTCGACAGCACCTCGCGCAGGACGTGCTCGCCGACTGTCTTCGGGCTGCGCGCTCGGGCCGCGGCGCGCGGCGGGTTGTCGCGATTTCGGCTTGACATGTGACTAGAAGGTCACGTATTATCTGGGGCATGGAACGCGGTGAGGACGATTTGGTCTTCAAGGCCTTGGCCGACGCGACGCGCCGGCATCTGCTCGACCGGCTGTTCGAGCGTGACGGCCGAACGCTGACCGAGCTCGAGCAAGAGCTGGAGATGACGCGCTTCGGCGTGATGAAGCACCTGAAGGTGCTCGAGGCTGCCGGGCTTGTCATCTATCGCCGCGACGGCCGGGAGAAGCTCCACTACCTCAACCCCGTCCCCATCCGTCTGATCCACGACCGCTGGATCGACAAGTACACCGAGCGCCATGTCGCTGCGCTCAGCGACCTCAAGACCGAACTGGAGGGTTCCGCATGACAACCACGACCCACGCCGCCACGACCACCCAGGTCTACCAGGTGTTCATCCGAGCAACGCCGGAGCAGATCTGGGAAGCCATCACCACCCCCGAGTTCACCGCGCGCTACTTCCACGGCGCCCGGATCACCGCGACGCCCGAACGTCTCCGCTCCGTCGGGACCGACGACTCGCTGTGGGCGGACGAGACAGTGTCCGAGTACGACCCGCCACGGCGCCTCGTGCACAGCTGGCGCTCGCTGTATGACCCGGAGCTGAGCGCCGAGCCGGCGAGCCGCGTGACGTGGGAGATCGAGCCTGGCGATGGCGGCGTGTGCAGCCTGACCGTCGTCCACGACCAACTCGAGCACTCACCGAAGACCGCCGCCAGCGTCGCCGGACCAGGCTGGATGTTCGTCCTCAGCGGCCTCAAGACCCTGCTCGAGACCGGCGAGCCGCTGAGCCGATGAGCACGTTCGTCTTCAGACTCAAGGCACCGCGCCCAAACTTCGCGCTCGACATGAGCGACGAGGAGCGCGAAGTCATGGGCGGGCACGCGGCACACTGGCAGCCCTACATCGAAGCGGGGCAGATGGTGATCTTCGGCCCCGTCCTCGACAACACCGGCTCCTGGGGCCTCGGCGTCGTCCAGTCTGACGACGAGGACGAGTTGCGCGACTTCGCCGCCCGTGACCCGGTTGTCACCACCGGGACGGCGAGCATCGAGCTCGGGAAAATGCTCCAGGGCTTCGTTCGGCCTCAGTCCAGCCGCTAGCAGACCCCGAACAGCGTGAAGGTCGCGGCCTACGATCGACCGAACGAAGCCGGCCGTCGGGCGCGGCCAAACGCCACGGAGAAAACTACGGGCTGAGCCACGACTCGCGCCCTGCTCGTTCGGCGTCCGGCGAGCGGAGCGCCGAGCTGCACGCCTTCAACTAACTCCAGCGAAATTCCGATGCTTCACGAGCGGGCAAGGATCGCTACTTGTCGCTCGCCCTGGGCGAGCACCAACCAGCGCGACAGCGAAGCTCGCTGCTGCTCACGAAACGCGAGAGCTCGTGCCTGATGCCCGCCCGCTGATCCTCTAGCTAGCTGGGAGCAGAAGAATTGCTGTCCGGTGAGCAGCACGAAGGCGCGTGCTGACACCAAAGCCGGTCTCGAGCGTCCGGCTACCACGCACCTCCTATTCGCCCAGAAGCGCGTCCCACGATCGCCCGGCGCGCCGTTACTCCCGGGGGCGGGAGGTCGCTGTCTGTGCTAGTGCGCGTGGCCTCGGTAGTTGGCGTAGGCGCGAACGTCCGCGACGCTCCACCAGTTGTTGGGGTCCGATGCGGTGAGCGTGATCCGAACGTACTGCACCGGGTGCCCGTCGAGCGTGATGGTGGTGATCTGGCCCGTGCCGGCGCCGGTGGCCACGGGTGGGCTCCAGTTGGTGCCGTCGTTGCTTACGGTTACCGAGTAGCTCCTGGGATAGTCGCCGGTACTGGCGCCGCTGTCGAGAACGAGCTCCGAGACCGGCAGTCGCCGGCCGAGGTCGACCTGCAGGTACTGCCCGGGAGCCTGGCCCTCCCCGGTCGAGTACCGCGTGGAGGCGTCGTCGTCCACCGCGTTGGCCGCGACGTCTCCGGTGCAGCAGGAGTTGGTGGGGCCGGGCGGGTTGGCGGTGGCCGTCCAACCCGTCGCGTTCAGCTCGTACTGGTCAGGGGCGGGCCGGGGCGGCGTGCCCCAGACAAAGGTGGCAAGCGAGTCGCCCGGGAGCGTGTAGTCGAAGCTCTGTCCGTTCTCGCTGACCGAGAAGCTCTGCGGGTTGTCGTTCTCGTTGTGGGCCACGAGGACCGTGGAGCCGTCAGGGTTGACAAAGGCGACGTCCATGATCTGCCCGTTCCAGCCGGTCGTCCCGAAGGAGGTGCTGGCGATCCGCACCGCGCCCGGCATCACGAAGCGGCTCAGATGCCCGAGGGCGAAGTACTCCGCGTTGGGCGTGACCGCATTCCCCGGCCCGATCGTGAGGATTCCGGTGCAGGTGGCGCAGCCGCCGAGGTGCGGGCCGCTGCTGGGGTCGAGAGCAGTGCTCCAGTTGACGACCGTCTGCGACCAGTTGCGGGGCGAGCCTACCTCCAGGTTGCGGGCGTGCCACTTGAGCGTGTCGGAGAAGGTGTTGGCGCGGTCGGCCGACTGGGTGCCCGAGCACTCGGTCTCGAAGATGCCCGTCGTTGGGAACTGGTTGTGCAAGGCCGTCATCGCACTGGGGTCGCCGTAATAGCAGTGGAAGGCGACGCCGGACACCCATCGGGCCGCCGGCGAGCGCATGACGTTCTGCGGGTAGGAGTTGACGTCTGCGGTCTCGTCAGGCGGCGTTGACGCTATGTCGTTGGGGTGCTCCTGCCAATTGTGGTCGTAAGCGAGGATCTTGGTTGGTAGGCGCGCCGAGCGGATCATCGGGCCCAGATCCTCGATCACCCGCTCCTCCTGCCAGGACGGCATGTCAGTCCCGGGGTAGCCGGCGGGCGTGCGGTTCTGAGGCTCGTTCTGCACCGACAGGTATCTGACGTCCACGCCCTCTGCCCGGTAGGCCTCTATGAACTTGAGCAGGTAGAGGGCGTAGGAGAAGTAGATGCGTGGGCTGTCAATCAGCCGGCCCCCGATGAGCGAGTCGCCGGTCTTCATCCATGCCGGCGGGCTCCATGGCGTGGCCATGAGCGTGAGGTGCGGGTTGATGGCCTCCGCTTCGCGCAGCAGGGGCAGGATCTCAGCCTCGTCGTGCGCGATCGAGAAGTGCTGCTGCAGGTAGTCGGTCTGCCCTGCAGGCATGTCGTCGTAGGTGTAGTCCTGGCCACCGGCAACCATGTCCGATGCCCCGATCGGCTGACGCAAGAAGTCAAGGCCATCTCCGGTCTGGGGGTCAAACAGCATGTGCATCACCTGGTCGCGCTGGGACGGCGGCAGGGTGTAGAGGTTGTAAGCCGACGAGTCGTTGATCGACCCCCCAAACCCCGTCATCCTCTGGAAGGTTCGGGTCGGGTCGACAACCAGCGTCTCGTAGCTGGGCGGCTTGCGGCTGAACGCCACCGGCGCCTGCTTGGCCATTTCCATCTGCTGGTTGGCCGTCGTGATCCACACGCTCGCCTGCGGAGACGACGACGGGCGATGCCTGGAAGCACGGGATGCACCGGCCGACGGTGCGGCTGCCATGCCCACCACGATGGCCAGCGAAACGGCGAACGCCGACCACGCACCACGCAATGCCACGCCATGTCCCATTTCCGGTCTCCTCTCGCTCGCCTCGGGGGCGGACTTCGCGGCGCCCACTTGTCTACTCACCAGCAAGCCAAGCTACCCGGCTCTCGTAGAGCCCAAGCGGCGCGATCGCGCGATCGTTCCCGGCGCGCGTTATGCGAAGTCCAGGCGGTTTCCTGGGGGAGCCGTTGCGGAGTTAGTCCCTTCCGAAGAAACTGGCGTCTGGGGCGCGCTTGCCCTACTCGACTTCTCACGCCGCAAACGCGGCCGCGGCCGAGCGGCCACGCCCCACTTATGCCAAAAGCGTGACTCGAGTCGCAGGTGGACGACTCAGCAACCGCAAACGGCTAGGCGTTAGCTCGCGTCTGGTCCCACGCACCGGCAGCAATCTCGGCCCGATGATGAAGCGGCGACCACGAAGCTTCCTCATCGTCGGGGAATGCGAAAGCGTCGGTCGGTCCAGCGGGATCGCGCTGCGGCTCGTCAAGGTATTGGAGCTTGTTGGCGTCGCCGAGATTGCTGTAGCCGGTTGACGAGAATCCCGACAAAGCTGAGACCGTCAGGCCGGGGCGCGTTCTGTGCCGGCGCACCAGATCCGCTTGATGTTTCGTGTCGCGCCGATGTCGTTGATCGGGTCGCCGTCGATCAGCACCAGGTCGGCGCGACGCCCCGGTTCAACCAGGCCACGGTCGGTGAGGCCGAAGTGCTGCGCCGGCAGTGAGGTGGCAGCGCGCAGCGCGTCGACGGTGGACAGGCCGGCGTCCACGAGCAGCTCCAGTTCGTGGTGCAGACTCTCGCCGTGCGCGATGGGCGCAGGAGCCCCGCTGGCATGGTTGGCGTCGGTGCCGGCGAGGATGGGCACGCCCGCCTCGTATAGAGCGGTGACGGTTGCTCGCGCCGGGGCGTAGCTGGCCCCGGGGGGGTGGACCTGCTCGATGATGCCTTCCATCATCGTGAGGGTGGGCACCGAGATACGGCTCTCGGCCACCATCCGCGCCACCGCGGCCTCGTCGAGGGCCCGATCGAGGGGGGCGTGGGTGACCACGTCGACCTGCGCCTCCTGCGCCATGGCGATGTCAGCGAAGCTGGAGGCGTGAGCGATGGTCAGCATGCCGTGCTCGTGAGCGGCGGCGACGATCGCGTTCAGCGTCGGCTGATCAAACCCATCCCGGGCGAGGATGATCTTGATGTAGTCCGCCCCCTGCGAGATCCAGCTGGTGACGAAATCGGCGGCCTGGTCAGGACCGGCGATTTGCGCTTCGGGAGGAGCGTCAAGCATCCGAGCGTGATCGCTGCCCGGGGCGACCGCCGCCTTTCCGGGGCTGCGGATGTCGGTCAGACCGCTCAACCCGCGCAGCTCATTGACGACCGACCACGGGGTGCCCATGTCCAGCGCGGTCGTCACTCCGAAGCTGCTGAGCACCTCCAGGTCCTGCCGCCCGTACAAGTGGACGTGAGCGTCAATCAGCCCGGGCAGCAGCACGGCGCCGTCGCCATCGATCACCCGGGCGCGGGCGGAATCGCTGCCGATCAGATTGCCGTCGATCACCACCGTGCCGGGTTCACGCAGCCGCCGCCCATCGAATACCCGGACGTGGGTCAGAGCGGTCTTGCCGGCGTCGCTCGCTGTAGCCGGGTTCGGTTCGTCACTCACAATGTTGTCCTCCAACTCGGTTAAGAGAATCATCTCGCGCCGGGCATCTCGCGCCTGCCGAGGACCGACTTCGGTTTGGTCGTGGAACCGGACGTCGAACTGCTCGACGAGCCCCCTCCCATGCCGAGGCGTAGTCGCGCGGATCGAGCCCGCAGTCGGACAGGAAGCGCGTCAAGGTGGCCTGCTCGATGCGATCAGCGGAGGGGCCCGAGAGCGGCTTCGTGGCTGATTGGTTTGGCATCTCGATCAGTCCTCTCGCGATTCGGGTCTCAGGGCACCGGCGCGAGCTTGTGGCCGGCGCCGGCGCGCTGGCGCGCTGGCGCTGCCAAGCTTTCTCTACCTCGGCGAGGGCGATCGGCTCGACGTCGACGACACGCGCCTCGTCGCGCGCCAGCTCGGCGAGCCGTCGGTAGGCCGAGGAGCGCAGCCCGGGGCTGGCGTGCCGGCGCGGCCGCCTCGAGCGCGATCGCGGCCGGGACGCCCCAGAGCAGGTCGATGATCGCGTCCACCTGGCCGCCGCTGGCGTCATGGAGCTCGGCGAGGGAGAGTTCCTCGTCTGACCGTATCCGGATGGTCCTGTCGGCCCCGAGCTCGAGCGCGCGCTTGAGCCCGTCCAGGTTCCTTCCGGCGGCGATCATTCGCGTCGGCGCCCAGAAGCCTCGGGGCCTGCACGGCGATGCGGCCGACCGCGCCAGTCGCCCCGAGCACGAGCACGGTTTCCCCACGCGCAAGCTCGCCGCGCCACTCAAGCGACAGCCACGCCGCCAGGCCGGAGTTCCCAAGCGTGGCGGCGACCGGGGCGTCAACCCCGTCGGGAACCTCGATCACCGAGCCCTGCGGCGCGCGTCCGCGCGGCAGCGGCGCCGAACGGAGCGACCGTCGAGGCGAAGTAGACCCGGCGGCCATCCGCGAGCCGACCGACCCCGTCGGTCCCGACCGCGTACGGAAGCCGTGGCCGCTTGATGTAGAACTCGCCGGTGGCGATCAGCAGATCGACCGGGTTGACAGCGGCGGCCTCGACAGCGATCGCGACCTGGCCGGCAGCCGCGTTCGGCTCCTCGAACTGGTCGAAGCGGGCGTCGCGTACTCGTGTAGGACTGCCGCGTCCATCGCCGAGTGCTGGAGCCCGTCTACGCCTGCTTGCCCACCGGTACGGGCAGTCGCAAGTCGAGTGGTGCCTCGGGGGTGAACTCGCCTGAGTACGCCCGGCGGTGCAGCTCCTCCGGCGTCGCGCCGGCGTCGCGTCTTCGTGCCCGCCGGTGAGCGTCCGTGAACGCTCGAAACATTCTCGTCCTTCCATGGTAAGGAAGGGGTCGTCGGTTCGAGTCCGACAGAGGGCTTACCGGGATTTGCAGGGGAAAAGCGCACCGGGCGGGTCGTTATCAGCGGGTCTCAGCGGCGCTTACGGAACCCACACGGAACCTAAGCTCCGCACGGGCGGCCCCGATCAGCGCGTCCAGGTCGTCGTAGCGGGTGCCCTTGATCTGCTTGATGACGTGGGCGTAGGTCTCGACGTGCAGCGCCGGCCCGTGCCCCATTCGCTCGGCTGCCTCGGGGACCGTGAACCCGCAGTAGTGCAGCGCCGAGGCGTGGGAGTGGCGTAGGTCGTAGAGGCGCAGGCCGTCCGGCAGTTGCCGCCGACCCCACAGCTTCATCGCGTTGGGCGACATCTCGCCGATGATGGGCTCGTCGCCACCGGGACGCCCGGACTCCATGCGCCAGCGCTTTAGCTCGTGCGCGGTGAGGTCGGGCACGTCGATGACGCGGGTGCGCGCGGCGGTCCGCTTGGTCCGCTTGCGCCCGACGGTGAACGTGCCGCCGTCGAGCGAGCCCCAGCGGGCCATGCGGACCTCGATGGGCCTGAGCCCCAGGTGGCCGGCGAGCAGCATGATCGCCCGGTCCCGGCCGGTGCTGGACGCGATCAGCCGCTCCAGCTCCACCGGAGCCAGCGCCCTGACCTCCTCGCGTGCCTCGGCGCTCACCTTGCGCAGCGCTCGCGCCGAGTTGCCGGCGATGTAGCCGTGCTCGGAGGCGAGCTGCAAGATGCCGCTCAGCCGGCCGAACACCTCGCGCACCGTGGTTGGGGTGCACCCGCGATCCAGCATGAGCCGCTGGTGCTCGGCCAGGCGCGCCACGTCCAGGGCCAGCAGCGGTTCATCGACCAGCTCGCGCAGGTGCTTCTCCAGCGCCCAGGCGTACTTGTCGCGGGTGGGCAGCGCGAGGGTGGCTGCATGCGCGCGCCACGGTCCCTTGACGTAGTCGAGCAACGTCATGCTCTCGCGCTCAAGCTCGGCCGCGAGCTGTGGCCCGAGGTGACGGCGGCGCTTGACGGTGGCGTCGAACGTGATGGCGTCGGCTTTCTTCTCGAACCCGCCGCGCGAGTGCTGCCGGCCGGCGACCTTCCACTTGACCCGCCACTTGCGTCCCTCCTTGTGGACGCTCATCGCTGGGTCTCCTTCGCTGCCTGGAGCACGTCGCGGACGAACCCGGCGCGCGTGCCGCCGCTCGCTGCCACCTGCTCGTCAACCCAGGCGATCAGCTCCTCGGGCATCCGCACGTTGACCATCGGGCCAACCTCCGGCCGCCCCACGCGCCGCTCGACCTCGCGGCCGACGTGGTCCTCGACCATGCCGGCCAACTCGCTTATCGACATGTCCGGCTCATCGACACAGCGTCCCAGCGAGGAAACGCGGATCATGTTGGTCTGCCCAGCTATTTTGTCGGCGTGCGGGCCCATGCTGTCGTACTCGGCCGGCGTCCATTGCCACCGGCAGCCGGCGCAGACCTTCCACCGAAACGAGAGCGGGTAGGCGTTGGTGAAGCTGATCCGTCGCCCGCAGTTCGGGCACTCGAAGTGACTGCGCCGACCCTCCTCGGTGTGCACGGCGACGGTGGCGAAGACTGAACTAATGGACATGGGGCTCCTCTAGTTGGGTGGTATTACCGCTACCGGAAACGTAGCATCAGCGGGCACCATTTCCAATACCGCCTATTACTCGCGCAAGAACCCCACGCCCAGGTCCCGCGCCGGCCGGCGACGACGCCGAGATGGGGGAGAGGAGCCGGCGCACCCGAGGTTCTCGATGTAGCTGTCGATCTCCTCAGCGCGGAGCAGGACCCGGCCCTGCTCGTGCACGGCCGAGAACACACCGGCGTCGATGCGCCGCCTGATCGTCTTGGGGTGGCAGCTCAGCCGCTGCGCGGCCTGGCCCACCGTGATGAGCGACTGCACGGGCTCGGGTGCCGGCACCGCGACCAGCTCGCGCAGCCGATCAAGCGCGACCGGATCGCCGGCCAGCTCGTCGAGCAGAGCGCGAGCCAGGTCGCTCACGTCAGCCGTCATCGCCGGTTGGGAGAGCCCGCAACATCTGAATTCGTTCCTCGCCTTCGAGGCGGACATGCTGCTCCAAGATGCCCAGGTCCATCCACCCTTGGATCGCCTCCTCAACGATCTCGGCGAGAAGGTCGGGTGGTAGCGCTTCGAGCTGGCAGGTCTCACCCACCCACCGCGCCGTCCGCGAGTCGCTGGCCTTCGGCGGTGCCGTGGGCAGGTCGTACGTCGCCGTCTGCTCGGCGGTCAGCGTCACCCGCCTGGGGATGAAGTGCGAAGTGGCGAGTGTCCGGTCCTCGGCGAGAAGCGCCGCCGCGTCCTCGGTCATCGCACCGAAGATCGACTCGCCGCTCGGATCGTAGTCGCCGACATGCAGGAACACCGTCGGCTCGTACCGGGTTTCAGCCCGTTCCACAATCGCCCTCACTGCCGACAGGGACGCGAATCCCCCGCAGGAGTAGACCGGCACCGAATACGCGCCGGCAACCCGTGCGAGCTGAGGCATCATGCCCTGCGCCTCGCACCACAGCTCGATCTGGTATGGCTGGCCGCTCTGCTTGTCGCGCTCGTAGTTCCGGATGCGATCAGCGGCGTAATCCCAGAAGTCGGCCTCGTCCTCAAACCACGTTCTGGCCTGAACCACGATGCCGTCATCACGAATATCGTCGAAGTCGATCAGCCGCGCGCGCCGAGCGCGATTCAGGTACTCGCACAGCCGGGAGTAAGCCAGCTCGGTCTTCTCGTAGCCGTAGGCACCCACGAGCCGGTAGAAGATTTGCCGCACAGTGAGCGGCAAATAGTCGGCGTACTCGTCGAGCACGGCCGCGACCTGGTCGAGCACAACCAGCGTCTTCCGCTGAGGTCGCCACGAGGCGTAACCGCGTGGGCGCCGATGGAGACCGTTTTCACGGCCGGCCGTGAAATCGCTTATGTCTCATCCCCCTGGTCGTCGAACAGGGTCCCGGATCGCTTCCACCCGCCGCCGCCGTTTCGGTGGATCAGGCCGGCGTGCTCCAGTCGCTTTACGGCCTGCCTGACGCTCCAGTCCTTCGGTTCGCGGCCAACCGCGCGAGCCAGGTCGGCGGTGCTCCAGGTGGGGGGTGTGGTGAGGTCACCCCCTATAGGCTCACCACACCCCACACCCCCCTCTACAAGCCCCCTGATCGCCTCCTCGATCTCGTCCCGCACCGGCGTCAGGCGGGGTGCCTCGTAGGGTGCCGCCTCCATGAGCAGAATGTCGCCGCCGATGTCCGGCTTCATGGTCAGCCACCGGGGTTCGGGCTCGGCAGCCGGCCGCGACTTCCAGCACGCCAGCTTCCGGCGGGTCGCGGCCATCGGGTCCTCGTCGTTGCGGCTGAGCGTGAACCCCAGCTCGACCGCCGCGCCGAGGGCCGTCGAGCCCCGGTACTCGCCGCTCATGCGGCTGGCGTGGTGCAGGACCAGCGTCGAGATGTGGAGCTGCTGGGTCAGGCGCACGACCGGCCGGAGCGCGGCCTCGGCCTGCATCGAGTCATTCTCATCCAGCCCCGGCGCGAGCGAGCGCAAGGAGTCGAGCACCAGGAGCTTGGGCTCGCACTTGCGCACGAGCCGCTCGAGGTCCGAGAGGTGATGTTTGAGGTCGAACCCGTTGGCCTCGACGTAGGTGAGCGTCCCCGGCTCCACGCTAAGGCCGTGGACCCGCCGGTGCGCCTCGTGCTCCCCGTTCTCGGCGTCGATGTAGAGGACGTGGCCGCTGAGCCGACCGGCATGCCCGCGATGTCCACGAGCGAGGTCGCCCGCCCCACCGCAGCGGCCAGCGCGAGCGCCAGCATGGACTTGCCGCGCCCCTCCCGGCCGGCGAGCATCGTCACGCACCCACGCGCCAGGATCGGCTCGACCACCCAGGGGACGGGCGGTGGTGGCGTGCTGAGCATCCTGTCGATGTCGAGCACCCGCAACCGCTCGACCTGGGGCTCGTCGGCAGGCTCACCGATGAAGTCGTGTACCGAGGTCATCAGTAGCGCCTCGCGATGTCGCGAGCGGTGGTATGGACGTGCGCCATGCTGATCGGGCGTTCCGGATCGGGGAGGCACTGGTGGCTGACGAACGCGACCGCAGCGGCGTCGAGCACCTCCTCGCACGCGCCCCACCGGCGCAGGACCCCAAGCAGTGACACCATCGCCTGATGTCGTAGACCACCTGGGACCATCGGTGCCGGCACCCTCGCCCGCTGCTTCGCTTGCTGCGGATCAGCCCGGATCAGGTCAAGCAGCCAGTCACACGCGGGGGCGAGCGGCGTTGTGTCTGGTGGGTGGACCCACTGGTTGCGGCTGCCGCTGCGGTGCCGCGATGGTGGGAGCACCACGAACCCGCCGATGCCGCGCACGTCGAGCCCGTCACCGACCCTCCCGGCGCTGTTGTGCACCTCGGTGTTCTCGGGCCAGGCGAAGAACAGATGGAGCCCGCCGCCGCCCGACTGCGCCGCCCACGTCCTCGGGAGTCGGCCGTGCTTCTCCACGAGCTGGGCGAGCGCCAGGTCGCCAGCGTGCCGTGGGTCGATGTCGAGCGCGAAGCACCCGGCCCGTGGCCCGCACGCGAGACCGATCCCGCGCGCGTCGAGCCCCTGCCGCCAGGACGACTCGGTGGCGGCGACGCTCGGGATCGCGTTCGGCCACCCCTTCGTGATCGGGTGCTTGCCGATCCGGTCGCAGTTACGGTCAGGGCACCCGCAGCGACCGCCGATGATGGGATAAAGCGGGAACACCGGCAGCCCGAGTCGCGCGTAGGCGATGGCGGCGTCGCGCTCGGCGCACGCCCAGGCATTCATGCCGCCGCCCCCTTCCGCTGCTCCAGGTGCTCAACCCGCCGCTCGAGGTCGCCCACGCGCTCCAGGAGCCGCGCGAAACGATGGTCGGCAATGGTCGGCTCTATCTCGGGCGGCTTGCCGCCGCTGTCACCCCGCCAGCAGCGCCAGCACTGGCGGTGGTGTTCATCATGGTCACCGAGCGGGTCCTCATCGAGGTCCATCCCGCAGTCCTGGCAATAGCCGTCTGGTTCGTCGTGGTGGTAGAAGTCCTCGTCGTACACCTGACCCTCCTCTCGGGTCGCGCGATTAGGGGCGGGCGCGGAGCCAAGCTCGACGCGGCGGCTCCGCGCCCTAGTTGCGGTGCGATATCGAGAGGAGGCGGCGCGCGAGCACGCCAAAAAGCCCGGCTTTCGCCGGGCTCACCGTCACTGTCGTCGTCGTCTAAGTGAGAGGAGTCGCCGCCGTCGCCACCACGGCGAGCGGCGCGAAGGCCGGGGCGACCGGCGCCGCGCGGGCGCGGCACAACGCGCATGCGCACGCGGGGCGCAACGACACGAGCCGGGACGCGCATACCCGACACGCACCGGCCGCGTCGTGACTCCCGCGCTGCCCAGGCAAACACCCGAGTCGAGCGCTCGGCCGCTGCCCGGGCCCCGTTTCTGGCGAACTGACCGCACGAGAAGGCCCACCGCCTGCGAGCAAGCTCGTAGCCGCGCTGCTCCTCTGGTGAGTCAAGCTCCGGCCGGCGACCCCGCGCGAGCCAGAAGCGGTCGAAGTAGTGACCGAACGAGCGTGCTCCCGGATGGTCGGCGCGGACGCCGACGTTCACGTAGAAGCCGCATGCCTGCTCCGCGATGGAGTCAGTCACGGATAGACTCAACACCTGCGTTTTCCACAGCGCGCACCTTACCACTGGTGCTCAGCGGCCCCTGAGTTTTCCGGGGCCGCTTGACGTCTTAGGACTCGTCGCTGTCGTGGGCCGTAATTCCGGCTCACATCGGTCGTCGCGGGCGGTCAAAAGTGTGGCGGCGCGCCTACGAACTCATCGGCGATGGTCGTTTTCGGTCGGCAAGCAATCCGTCCGGCCCGCGCCCGACCATCAGCACATGACTCGCTTCCAAGTTCAGCGCTTCGCTCCGGACCGGCGCTGTGTGTTCTTCGCGCCCGGCGAGGACTGACGCCTGATGTTCTTCGCGGATCTGCCAGCGTCGCGGACCGCCTTCTACGCCACCGTCGCGACGGTGCTGCCGATCATCATGCTCGCGCTGGCGTTCCAGATCGGCGTCCGTGGCGTTTTCTGGCCGGACAAGGCCCCGGGCAGGAAGATGGGCAGCGCGCTCATCGTGGGCGTCATCCTGGTGGTCGCCGCAATCGGGTGGAGCGAATGGAGCGCAATTTCCTCGCTCGCGGACGGCGTGAACCACGACTACGATTCGGTCCTCCTCGGCGCGAAATTCGCCATCTTCTTGTTGGTCGCGAGCACGGTCGCGGGCGTCGCGGACAAGCTCGTCTCGGAGTCTCGAAAAGACCAGCAGCGTCGCGTATGGCAGACGGTGGGGAACCGCGTCGCGCGCGAGGAGGCCGAGAAAGCCATCGCCGAGGACGCCGGCCACCAACCCGCATCTCCTCCGGACGAAGGCGACGGCCCCGAGCCGCAGGACGGGAACGACATAGCACCCGATACGAACCGTGGACTGACCTAAAGCCGTCGAATCGCCGGTCCCTGCCAGGCGATTCGCTAATCGGGGCGATTGGAACCGGACGCTTGCGTTGGGGGGCGGCTCCCGTCACCGCGCCATTGCCCGCGCCACCGCAGCGCCGTAGGCGGGCACTGGTGGGTTCACAGCTCGCCCTACGCCGCGCGCGGCCCTACGCCGGCACCCACTGACTTCTTGGCGTCGGTGCGTCGGTCGGTGGTCAGCGCTCGCCGGCTACGAACACGCCGACGGCACCGGCTGCAATGGCTGCGCCCGTGCCGGTGGCTTGGGCGGTTCGGGCTCGCGCAGAGCATCAGCGACCCAGCCGAGAACGGTCAAAGTCGGGAGCGCACTGCGGTTGCCGGTAACCCGCTCCGAGCCGCCGAGCGTTCCTGGCGCAGCGTGACGCGGACGCTGCTCACGGTCCAACCCACCTTCCGGTGCCAACCACATTCTGGTCACCACCGCCTCGGCCAACCCCTGGAGCGCTCCGGTAAGTTCATCGAGCGCGCGCCGGCCGCGCTCACGCGCGGCACGCTCCTCGCGGTGTGCCGTCTTCAACCACTGGGCACGGTATGTGCACACGGTCTCGCCGAGTGCGTCCTCAGCGGTCTGGATCGCCAGGAGCAACGCCTCACCCTCGCGCCGCACACTTGCGACGCGCTGCTGTGCCTTCTCGACGCCGGCTACGTCCGCCTTCGCCGCGCGGCCCGCGCGCAACTGCTCAGCCATCCGCTGACGATCATCGGCCTCGGCCGTGGTCACCGCCGCCTGAGCGTCGGACAGCGCCTGACGCTGCGCCGGGAGCTTCGCCCGCAGCGCCTCAACCTCGCGGCGCGCGGCCTCGACCTCGCGCGGCGCATTGCCAGCCGGGGGTAACAACTTCGACCATTCAGCCATCAAGTGCCGCCTGCTCGTAGGACCGGGCACGGCTGTACAGCTCCTCACGGCGCAGGTCTCTCGCCGCCCGGATCAAGCTGCTCATGCTGGCCTGCGCGGGCCACTCTCGCGGCCGGCAAGCGCCACCTCTGCCGACGCCGACGTCGCCGACCGGCTTCTCGGTCGGCTCGGGCGCGGCCATGCGCCCAGCCTGAGCGCGGATGGCGGCATTCATCGCGTCGTGGCCGGTCATGCTCGCCCCGCAGCTCGCCTGATCCTGGTGTTCATGTCGCCGCCAGCGAAACGGCCACTGTCGTCGCGCGGCTGGCCGTCCATCGGCGGGAGTCCCAGCTCGCTACGCAACACGGCGGCGTCGGCCTTCATCGAGGGTAAATCGTCGCCTCGGATTCGCCCATGCACGGTCGCCGGCAGGTTCCACTCACTACCGACGAGCCCTTGTAGCGCCTTGCGGGTGTCGCCATCGAGCGTCATCGCGGTCAGTCTACGCCCGCTCATGTCCAGTTTGGTCCGGCAGCAGCTTGGAGGGCGATGAAGCCCGGGCAAGCACGTCTGCGGCTCGGACTAGCTGGGGCTCGAGCCTCACCATCTGACTCAGGGCGGTCCCGACCTTGGGGGTGCCCCATTCCTTCTCAGCCTGCTCGAACAGCCTAATTGCCCGATGGACAATCGGCTGTACTTGCTGCCACTCCTCGTCGATCAGCGCGCGTGCGAGAACGTACCGGTGTTCCCGCCATTCGCTATCGAGAAGTTCCCAATCGCGAATGCTGGCGGACCCCTGTGCGATGAGGATCGCATCACGCATCAGGCGCAGCGCTGCCCGGTCCTCGCGTGTTTCGGAGTGACGCCGGAAGACGTATTCGCGGATGCTGTTCATCCCCCACCCGAGGACGATCCCGCCGACGCCGATTAGCCCGCCGACGACGGCTTGCGAGATGGCTGCCGTCGCCACAACGATGCCAGGGGTCATGCGTCCTCGATCCCGCCCCAGTCGATCTTCGTGGGGAACGGAAGACCCCAGCGCTCCGGATGCGCCCGCTCGAGCTGCTCGGCAATGGCCCGCCAGTCGGCCACCGGCACGGGCGCAGGGCCGCGCGCACGCGCGGCGGCCAGGCGCGCGGCGAACGCCGAGTCTGTCCGCGCGTGCTTGTACACCGCCTCCCGGCTCAGCCGGCACGCTCGCGCCGCTTCGGCCAGCGTCGCCCCGCCAGCCATCAGCTTGACCAGGCGGTTCTGCCGGCGCGGGGTGAGCTTGAGTCGGTTGGCCACGGCGCAAAGTACACACCGACCGCGACCGGTTTTTGGGCTTTTTTCCACCAATGCCTATACCCCGCGCCGGTTGGCGGCGGCGCGGAGGTCCCCCCCCACCCCGCGCGGCGTCGCTTCAACCTCGTGGTGGTAGTCCCGCGCCGTGCTCCGCTTGATGGCATGGTCGGCAAAGCACGGCGAGGTTGGTGAGGTCGAGACACTCCCGCGCCGAGCGAGCCGCGCGGTTGGTCCTCCCCCACGACAGGCGAGGCAGGCAGGCATGTCATCAGCATTCCCGAGGAGGTCACGGCCTTGCCTCCTCGTGAGCGTCGCTATCTGTCGTGGTTGCCACCAGCCTGAGCACGGTCGCTGGCCGCCCGCGCCCGACTGAGGACGCAATCGGTCCCCCGCCGACGAGGATGCCGGAGCGGCAGCCCCCGACTTGGGCGGCGCTATCATCGAGTCGCTCGGCAGTACGGTGCGAAGCCGTTTCCTACAAGGCGCCATGACTGCTACTCGACCTCTTTCATGCCGGGCGAGGGCCGGACGGCAGGCGCGGGAACGGGTGTCGTGACCGCTGATCGGAAAGGCCGTCATGGTCAACTCCCTTCTGGCGTTCATGATGCTGCTCATCGTGCTCGTCGTTGTCCTTCGCTACGTGAGGTAGCCGATGACACTGGTGTTCCGGCGCCAAGCCGGAACACCAGCGTCCAGCCGTGCGGCCCGCTGGCTGCTTGACGAGCCCCACCCTCCGGTCCGAGCTGCCGGGAAGGGAAGCACGGACCCAGTCTCGATCCCTTGTTCCGTTGCGCCCCTTAGGCTCATTCCCATGCTGACGACCCCGTTCTGGATCGAGGGCGTCGGGGGCGCGCTCGGCGGACTCGCCGCCGCTGCCAGCGCGTTCTTCGCATGGCGTGCCGCGAACCAAAGTTCCGCCGCAGCTTCGGACGCTCGGAACGCCCTAGCACTCGCAGTCCGGCCCAACGTCGAGATACAGGTCGGCCAATGGGGAGGTGGGTGGAGTCCGATCACGGCTCGCGTGACCGCCGTCACCCGTCCATGGGACCAGTGGGGTGCGCAGGACTTGGTCCTCCAGTTTCGGCTAGCAAGCGGGCGCGGGGGCTCTAAGGGTCCGCTGAGACTCGAACCTGCAAGACCTCCCGAGCCGGGGCAGCCACGGTTGCAATCCCCGTACGTAGAGATCGAGATTGGGCGGCCGACCGACACGTGGCCACCACCTGACGGCGAACATGTCGATGTACGCGCGGAGTACCTCGATGACATGAGGGCCGCTCGGTACGTCGTCACCGCCGGGGCCGACATGTATCACTCCGCCGACCACGGGACGATCTCGTTCCCAAACTTCACGCGCACGCTCCCCACGCCGATCCGCTGATCGACGGTCCTACGTCTACGGCGCGGGGTAGCTGGTGGTCCAGCCGTGGCGTAGCCACGACGCCGGCACACCGAGCAGCTCACCCAACGTCGTGGCGTCGGTGTCGGTCAATGGGTGCTGGGCGTTGACCACCGCGACCAGGTGCCGGTAGGACAACCCGCCGTCGCGCGCGAGCTGGTGCAGACTCGGGTCGCCGGCCATCAGCCGCGCCGCCTGCACACGCCTGGCCGTGGCGACGCGGCCGGTCGGCTTGGTCCTGACTCGCATGGGCGAGCGCACCGTCTGCACGGGCGCATCCTAAGCGCCGAGGGGGGTGTGGGTGTGGTGGGTGTATAGGGGCTACCACACCACCACACCCCCCTTGTGTCGCACGGAGTGGTGAAGATTCCGTCAGGCAAGCCGGCACGGAACCCACACGGAACCTGAGCATGCGGTTGGGTGGGTATTCGCGCTCACGCCGTCAACACAAAAGCCCCGCTAATGCGGGACTTTTGTGGACAGCAGTGGACAGCCAGACTTCCATGGTAAGGAAGGGGTCGTCGGTTCGAGTCCGACAGAGGGCTCTGCATTTTTGGCTGCGCAGAGCCATTTATTGGTTTCTGGAGTTGACGTTCGTGACGTGCTCGTTCCGTCCACATCTCGTCCACGCGCGCAAGAAGAGGTCATGGTTCGGGGCGGTTGCCTGTAGTAGACGGGGTTTGTTTGCTGGTCGACCCCTTCCCGTTTCCGTCCACCAGATCTGCGACCCCTTCCGAACAGGCGCTGGCTCGCCGCGCGGCCCGGTCGGCTCATGTCGTGGCTGATCGGACGCCCCAGGCGGTGTAGTCGATCCAGGCGGCTTGTTCGGCCCGGGTTGAGAGGGCGTGGTCGATCACCCGCAGGATGAGCCCGAACTCGGCGTGGTCGATCCCGACGATGAGTAGGCAGCCGGCGTGCGATTTTCCGGCTGCTGCCCATTCGGTGGTGATCAGGGCGAAGTCCTTGACGTTGCAGGTGGCCATGATGCGTCGCTGCTCGGTGGCGAGAGCGAGGAGGGCTTCGTCGTCGGAGCCGTCGAGCTCGCGTTCCTCGTCAGCGGCGCGGACATCGTGTTGCTCGCGCAGGGCCGTCGCGATGCGGCGCGCGGAGACGTGCGCGTCGAGGAACAACCTCACGGTTTGCTAATCGCCGACGGCGATCGTGTCGATCGTCGGGTACTGGCGCTGGAACTCCGCGAGCGATCGTTCGTTCTCGGCGATCGCGGCGTCGATCTCCTCGGCGAACTCGGCGTAGTAGGCGAGCGCCACCCGGATCTGCGGCTCGGTCAGATCGGTCGCCTCCGCCATCTCGCTGGGCGTGTCATACGCGCGTGCAGCCGCCACGATCTCCCAGATGTCGAGCGCGGTGCCGATCACCCAGGGACGGCGGTTCCAGTCGCTGCCGCGAAACGCGATCCCGGGAAACCGGCGTGTGCGGAGCGCCTCCTCGGCGAGTCCTTCGACGACGGCGCCTTTCGTCCGCCGCGTCCGCCTCGCTTCCTCGCTCACGAGCTGATCGGTGACCTCCGAGAGGCGCATGCTGAACGGGGCTGCCTTGGGCATACCTCAAGGCTATCACGGCAATTACGCGGTAATTGCGGTCAGATCTGCGATCACCAATCCGTTCGCCCTCCCGGCGCATCAGCTCCCTCGCCTTCGCGCGAGCCTCCGCCCGCCGCTGCGCCCGATCCATCGACGGCGGCTTGGAACTCGCACGCGCGTCCTGCCGCGCCTGCCGCTCCAACCGCCTCAGCCGATCGTCGAAATCCTGCACCCGACTGGCGAGATCCACAATGAACTGCACACACGCCTCAGGCCCTGAGTCATAGATCGCCTTCGCCTCGGCCCGGATGGAGGCGCCTTTCTGGCGGCTCGGATGGAGGCCTCCGCGGACCGCGGTTTTCCATCCCAGTGGCGATCACGCCGGCGTAGTGCTGCTCGATCATCCGGATGCTCGTGCCGACCTCGCGACCGATCTGGGTGCTCGATCGCAGGTCTCGCGGCCGGGTGTCTTTGGGGGCGCATCTGGGCCGTGGACGGGTCGGGTCCTTGTGGTCCCGGCGGGGGCCGCTCGGGTTCGCCCTGCCAGACGCGTTTTGGCCAGTTACGCCAGTCGTCGTGGTGCCAGAAGCCGCCGTGGGCTGGGAACACCGGATGCGTGCCGGTGGGCCGGCCGGAGGCGAGGAACCACTCTGCCAGGTCGTCGGCGGGAGGCTTTAGCAATGGCGTGTGCCGGGTGCGGTGGCGCTTGGTGTCCCTGGTAGCGGATCGCGTGCTCACCGACGTCGCTCCAGGCGAGGCGGCAGGCGACCTCCTTGGGCCGGGGCCCGGAGTAGGGAAGACCGGCGACAACGGTCCGGTCGCGCAGGTCCAGCTAGGCGCAGATGGCCTCGACCTCGGGAGGCGGGAAGATGCGCGGCTCGCGCGCGTGTTGGGTTAGGTCTCGAGAATCGCCACCACGCGCGCCAGGCCAGCGCTGCCTCGCCTGATCTTGAGCGGGAAACAGGCGACGCGGAAGCCCGTAGGCGGAAGAGCCTCGAGGTTTGTGAGGCGCTCGATCTGCGAGTACGGAAGGTCGACCTGGTGGGCCGCCCAGAGGATCCCCTTCTCATCTCGAGCCACAGCCTCCGCGGCCTGGCGGTTGAGAGGCGTGTCCCAGCTCCACGCGTCGATCCCCATCACGCGTACACCCCGCTCGTAGAGCCATCTCGTGGCTTCGGCGGTCACCCCACAGCCCCGAAGCATATAGTCGCGGTCGTGGTAGAAGGCATCGCGTCCAGTATTGACAAGGACGATGTCGCCAGCTCTCAGCCGGTGCTCAGTTGACCCGATTCGTGTTTCCATCTCCTTCTGCGTGATTGCGTCGCCGTCGGCCTTCTGTCGCGCGTCAACGACGACGCCGGGGCCGTAGAACCATTCGAGCGGCAGTTCATCGATTGTCTGAGCTGGCCGTCCTTGGATGGTCGAGTTGTAGTGCCACGGTGCATCGACGTGAGTCCCGGCGTGCGTACCGATTACGAGTTGCTCGCTTGCTGGGCCTTCTTGGTCGCGTAGCAGCCGCTTCGGCGCGGCGAAGGTTGTCTCCAGCTCTTCTGCTCCGGCCGCGTGGTCTAGGTACGAGACTTCGACGCGCATAAACGCGGGGAGGTCCAGCGGGGAGCTGTCGATGGTGTGGGAGAGGTCGATGATGGTCAAGGCGAGGCAGCATCGTAACACTAATGTCGCGTCGCTAGGCAGAAGTTCACGATCTTATTGACAAAAGCCATATTCGTTCTTACATTTCCTACGACATCGATCTGCGTTGGCGGCCCGAGGCTCGCGGGGCTCATGCTCGGCTGACTCGGCGGCCGCCGACTCAAGATCTCGCTCGTCCAAAGGAGCGTCGACATTCCCGCCACCCCACCGCCGGTCGATCCGGCCGCTCAGCTTCAATGGCTCGTTGACCGTGCACAGATTTCTGACCTGCTGATCGAGTTCGCGCGCGCGCTCGACGACTCGGATGCCAACGCGTACGCCGAGCTCTATGCCGATGACGGCACGCTTGAACTGCCCGGGAACATCCGAGTGCAGGGCCGAGAGTCGCTAGCCGAAGGGGTGCGTCACACGCTCGATCACTACGGCGCGGTCTGGCACCTCAGCGCTAACCATGCCATCGAGATCGATGGCGAGGTGGCTCGCACTCGGAGCTATTTGGTGGCGACGCATCGTCACGGGGATGACCTGCACGAGCATGCCACGGGCGGCGGGTGGTACGAGTGCACCGTGCGTCGAACAGGCGATGGCTGGCGCTTCGCGAACGTGCGACTGCGGCTGATCTGGAGGTCGGGTACAGGCCCGCTGCCGGGAGAGGGCAGTTAAGCGGGATCGGAGCGTTCTCGGTCTCGTCCAAGCCGAGCGAGCTCGCTGGTCACGTCCGGCTTGACTGCGAGAGCGGCGGAGATAACCGTGCTTCCGAAGGTCACGTCTCGTGACGCCAGCTGGCGCCTAGACGCTGCCCGGCGATCTTGACGGCATCAGCGTCGAGAAGGATCCAAGCGAACCGGCACGGGACAGTCGCTCGGTTGTGCCAGGCGTGGTTCGTGCCGCGCTGAATGACGACATCACCTGCCCGCACTGTCACCTCCTCGTCGCTGTCGAGTTCCATCACGCACTCGCCTTCCAGGCAGATCCCATAGTCGAGGCTTTCGGTGCGATGCATCGGTGACCGCGTGCCCGGTGCGAGAACGGCGATCAAGGACAGACCCGGAGCCGGATCCGACGATCGTGGTCGTGCTTCCGTCGTGCTGGCGCGTCATCGCCTCGTCGCTCAGGTCGACCGGCATCTCGTGGGTGGCCCAGACGGCGAAGGAAGACGGCGTCGGTGCGCCCGGCGTCCTCGGCTAGCCCGGTGCCCGGGATCTGCTCGTCGGCCGCGATTATCGCCTTGCCCTCGTCGTTTGTGGCCGGTCACGATTCGGCGGACCCTCTGGTTGATGGCGTCGCTGTTCATCCGTCCTCGCTGCTGGGCAGTGGGATTAGCTGTCCGGGCAGTACGGACGACCAGCCTCCATCGATGACGAGGTTTGCTCCCGTTATGTAGGAGGCCTCGTCACTGGCCAGGAAGGCTGCGGCGGCGGCGATATCGTCGGGTGTCCCCAGGCGGCCGAGCGGAATCGAATCTGCGATGGCCCGCATCGGGTGGTCGGGCGCGAGCAGGTTCTCGCGCGAGCCTTCGGTCGCGATCATGCCGGGGCTGATACAGACGGTCCGAATGCCGTGCGCGGCGCCTTCACCGGCTAGCTGGCGCGTCAGGGCGATCACTCCCCCTTTGGCGGCGGAGTGTGCTGCGCGTTGGTTTGTGACTGATCCTTGAATGCCGGCGGTTGAGCCGACGGTGATGATTACGCCCCGGCTGCGCTTCAGGTGGGGCCAGGCGGCCCGCGCGGCCAGGAACACCGAGTCGAGTTCAGCGGCGATCGTAAACCGCCAATCGCCGAGCGGTTGCTCGTCGATGGCGCCGAAGCGAACTGCGCCCGCGTTGGCATAGAGGACATCGACGCGGCCGAACCGGTCCACGGCGCCCTGCACCCAGTCACGCACCGAGTGGTCGTCGGTCGCGTCGAGCCGAACACACGAGCCCGCGCCATCAGCGGCTTCGATCAGCGCGAGCGTTTCGCGTGCCTCGTCGATGAGCAGATCTCCGCCCGCCACGATCGCGCCCTCGGCGGCGAAGCGCAACGCCCTGGCGCGACCGATCCCGCGTGCGGTCCCGGAGAGCAACACGACCTTGCCCGGCAATCTCGCCATCAGCGGAGCGCGTCCGACAGCGCCTTGGCCGAGGCGCAGCTCGAGAAGCCTCCGTCGACAGCGATCTCGGCGCCCGACATGAACGCGCACTCGTCGGACATGACGAACACGATCAGCGCCGCCATTCCTCGGCCGTGCCCACCCGGCCGAGCGGGGTAAGCGCCTTGTTGGCGTTCCGAAAGGCGGCCGGAGCGGAGGCCGTCATGGGTGTCTCGACGTAGCCGGGGTGAACGGCGTTGACCCGGATGCCGCGGGGGCCCAGCTCCATCGCCGCCACTAGGCTCAGGCCGCGCAGCCCCACTTGCTCGCCGTGTAGGCGGCGGTGTAGTGCGCGGTGAGACCTGCCACCGATCCGACGTTGACGATCGAGGCGCCTGCGCCCATCAGCGGGGCGAGCGCCTGGATCCCGAGCATCGGGCCGGTCAGGTTGATTGACAGCGCCCGGTTCCACTCTTCGTGGGTCACCTCAGCGAGGCGGGCGCGGCTGGTCGTACCGGCGTTGTTGATCAGCCCGTCCAGGCTGCCGAACCGTGCCCGCACCCATTGCGCGAGCGCGTCCCACTCATCCGGGCGCGCGACGTCGAGGCGCTGGCAATGGACCCGCTCGGACGCCTCGTCCCGGATGTTTTCGGCGATGTCAGTGGCTACGACGACAGCACCCTCCCGATGAAGCGCGCGCACCTCTGCTGCGCCCTGCCCGCTGGCGGCGCCGGTGACCACGATCACCCGATCCTGGACCCGGCCGGTCATAGCAACTGGAGCGGTGGGTTTGCGAACCTTGGGGTCATCAGGCACGTTGACAGCGTAACTCGTGCCCGATAGCTTATCCGAATCAGGCTTCGGAATCGGAGTTTTTGTTCTGTAGAGGAGAGAGATGAACGTTCTGGTCATTGGGGGCGGGATCGGCGGCCTGTCCACCACGCTGGCGCTCCGCCGCGACGGCTTCGACGTCGATGTGGTTGAGCGCGATCCCGAGTGGGGCGTGTACGGCGTGGGAATCATCCAGCCCGGCAACGCGCTGCGGGCGCTCGACTCGCTCGGGCTGGCCAACGCGTGCGTCGAAGCCGGCGCCCCGATCCGTGGGGACCGGACCTGGCTGGCGGACGGCAAGACCGAGATCGCCGCGCACGATTGGCCGGCCTTGGTCGGTCACCTGCCGCCGGGCAACGGGCTGACCAGGCCGAGGCTTCACGAGATCCTCACGTCCCGCACCGTGGAATCGGGAGCGGACGTGCGGACCGGTGTGACGTTCAGCGAGATCGTCGAGTCTGACGACCGCGTCGATGTCGTTTTCACGGACGGCGATATCCGGCGTTACGACTTGGTGGTCGGGGCCGATGGCCTCTATTCCGCGGTCCGCGAGCGGCTGTTCGGGCCCGACGTCAAGCCGCGCTTTACCGGGCAGGTGTGCTGGCGCTACAACCTTCCTCGGATTGAGGGGCTCGAGGAGATCTGGATGTTCTTCGGCCCCGATGGCAGCGCCGGATTCGTGCCCCTGGGCCAGGACCTGATGTACATCCTGACGATCGAGACGCCGATTCCGGAGTGGCGAGCGGCGATCGAGCGTGAGGGCGCTGCCGCCGTGTATCGCCGGCGCCTTGAGCCATTCGGGGCCCCAGTCGCCGACGTGCGCGACCACATCACCGACGACGACGCGGTCGTCCTACGTCCGATCGAGAACGTCATCGTGCCGGCGCCCTGGCATCGCGGGCGCATCGTATTGGTGGGCGACGCCGCGCACGGAGCGACGCCGCATTGTGGTCAGGGCGCGGCGCAGGCGATCGAGGACGGGATCGTGCTGGCCGAGGAGCTGGCCAAGGACGTCCCGGTGCCGGCAGCGCTCGAGGCATTCACGGCGCGCCGCTACGAACGCTGCCGGGCCATCGTGGAGGGATCGGAGATGGTCGGCAAATGGGAGCAGGACCACTCGCTGCCGATCGATCCGGACGCGACCCGCAACGCGGTGATCATGACCGCGTCGGCGCCTATCTGAACGCGAAGAGATCAAAATGCGGTTCGGGAGAGTGGAACATCAAGGCCAGGCGCGGACGGCCGTGATCGTCGAGGATGGCGTCCGGGTGCTCGGTCCGGGAATCGATCCCGTTGACCTGCTCGGGGCCGATCCGGCCGAGCGCGAGCGTTTCGCGAATCAGGTGGAGGCCAAGCTAGCGCTGGACCAGGCGCGCCTGCTCGCGCCGGTCAAGCCGCCGACGATACGGGATTTCTCCGTCTTTGAGCAGCACATCGAGGGGGTGATCAAGGACGCCAATCCCGAGGCGATGGTCCCGTCGGTCTGGTACGAGTCGCCGTTTTGCTATTTCACCAACCCCCATGCGGTGACGGGTCCGGCGGATGAGATCCCGGTTCCGCCGGGGTGCCGACGGCTCGACCTCGAGCTCGAGGTGGCCGTCGTGATCGGCCGCCCCGGACGTGACCTGACGCCTGAGCAGGCGGGGGAGAGCATCGCCGGCTACACGATCTTCAATGACTGGTCGGCCCGCGACCTCCAGATGGCGGAGATGCGCCTCGGCCTTGGGATGTGCAAGGGCAAGGACTTCGCCAACACGCTCGGACCGTGGATCGTCACCCCGGACGAGCTCGAGCCGTACCGCGACGGAGATCGGCTCGACCTCGAGCTCCGCGCCGAGGTGAACGGGAACCCGCTCGGCACCGATACGCTGGCCAACATGGCCTGGAGCTTCCCTGAGCTCGTCTCCTACGCCTCGCGCGGCACGTGGATTCGCCCTGGCGACGTGCTCGGCTCCGGTACCTGCGGCAACGGCTGCTTACTCGAGCTGTGGGGCCGCCGCGGCCGCGAGGTGCTGCCGCCGCTCGGCCCCGGCGACGTCGTGTCGCTCCACGTCGAGGGGATCGGCACGCTGACCAACACGGTCGTGGCCGGCGTCGAGCCGCACCCGCTGCCCCGCGCACGCTCCGGCCGACGCGTCCCGCGCTCGATGGCCAGATGAGCACTGTCAGACCGCCCAAGCAGCGCCGCAGCCGCGCGTCCTACGAACGCGTGCTGGACGCGGCGCACGCGCTGCTCGAGGAGAACGGATTCGACGGCCTCACCGTGCAGCAGGTTGCGGCGCGCTCCGGGGTGTCGGTGGGCGCCATCTACGAGCGCTTCGGCAACAAGGAGACACTGCTGCGAGCCGTGCACGCTCGCCTGATGGAGTCGATGTCGGCGCTCGGCGACGCCGCTGGCGATCCGGCGGCCGGTGCGGACGGGGCGGCCGGGGCGATCGCCGCGGTGGTCGCCGGGCTGGCCCGCCTTATGAACGACAACCGCAAGGCGCTGCGCGCCTTCATGCACCTCGGCGCGGTCGACGAAGTGATTTCGGGGCGGGGCTCCGAGGCCAGCATCGCGATCAGCAAGATCTTCAAGCGCTCGCTGATCCCGTTCGCCTCCGAGTTCCGCCACCCCGACCCGGACGTTGCGCTCGACGTCGCGTTCCGGATCGCCTATTCAACGCTCGCCCGGCAGGTCATGTACGGCCCGGTGTTCGAGTCCGACCGGCGCGTCAGCTGGAAGCGGCTGGTCGACGAGCTCGGGGTGGCCTGCGCCGCGTACCTCCTGAATCCGCCACTGACCTGAGCGTCGAACCGGGCGACCATGACCCCGCTTGACGGGGGCTCACGCCCACGGTAGATTTTGACGCCGAATCCGACTCCGGATTCGGAAAGCAATCAGCGCACTGCGTCGTACCCGAACCCGAGGAGAAGAGAGATGGCTCTGCCCCTGCTGTCCCAGCTTGCGCATGTCGAGCTGACCACCCCCATTCCGGAGAAGTCACTCGATTTCTGGACGCAGGTGGTCGGCCTCGAGGAGACGAGCCGCACCGGCCAGTCCGTGTACCTGCGCGCCTGGGGCGACCGGCTTCACCACACCCTCGAGCTCACAGAGGGCCCGCAGGTCGGGCTCGGGCACGTCGGGTGGCGCGCAGCCGGCCCCGAGGAGCTCGGCGCCGCCGTGGCCAGACTCGAGGCGGCCGGCGCAGGCGAGGGATGGTTAGAGGAGTCGGTCGGTCACGGCCGCGCGTTCCGCTACCGCGCGCCGGGCGGTCACCTGCACGAGGTCTTCTGGGACGTCGAGCGCTACACGCCGCCGCCGGGCATGGAGTCGCCGTTTCCGAACCGTCCGCAGCGGTACGTCCCGCGCGGGGTCGCGGCGCGGTGCATCGACCACGTGACGATCACCGCGGCCAATCCCCGGGGCGACGCCGAGTGGTACCGCGACACGCTCGGGCACCGGTTCATGGAGTACACGGTGATCCCGGACCGTCCCGATTTCCCTGTGTTCTGCATGACCACGGTGTGCGAGCGCTCGCACGATCTTGGGATCGTGTGGGACCCGACGCCGGTCCCCGGCCGCGTCAACCACTTCGCGTACTTCGTCGATTCGCGCGAGGAGTTGCTGCGCGCCGCCGACGTGTTCCTCAACCAGGACGTGGCGATCGAGTTCGGTCCGGGCCGGCACGGGATGGGTGAGCAGGACTACCTGTACGTCCGCGATCCGAGCGGCATGCGCGTCGAGATCAACGCGGGCGGTTATCGCAACTACGAACCCGATTGGGAGCCAATCCGGTTCGAGCCCCACCAGGGGTCGAACGTGTTCTACAAGAACCTGGCGATGCCGCCCTCGATGTTCGAGTCGTTCCCGCTCGTGGAGGCGCCGGCGGAGGACGAGCGGAGCGCGCAGGACAAGACCGGCCTGTTCGTCTGATGAACACGGCAGACGAGACCCTTGCCGCTGGTAAGGCGTGGCTAATCGCGCGTCTGGAGCGCGGCGCGCACCCGCTCGACGGACTCGATCCCGAGGCCGCCCGAGCGACGATCGACGGCCTGGCCGGGCTCGACCCCGAGCCGTGGACGGCGGCCTGGGGGGCGCTGGCCGAGGAGTTCGCGGCCCGAGCGCGGACCGCAGGCGATCACGCGCAGCGAGAGCTGTGGTTCCAGGCCTACCAGGCCGCGTTCGTGGGTCGCTATCCGGTGCCGAACCACCCACTGAAGGAGCAGCAATACGCGCGCGCGTGTGAGTTCTTCCTGAACGCGACGAGGCTCGAGGACCCGCCTCTCGAGGTGGTGGAGCTCCCCTTCGAGGACAGCAAGCTCCGCTTCTACGTGACCCGTCCGGCCGGCAGCCCGAAGCGGCCACCGGTGGCCATGGTCTGGGCCGGGATCGACACTTGGAAGGAGGAGATGCATGTCCGGCTGGGCGCTTTGATGCGCTCTCGCGGGTTCGCGGTGCTGCTGGTCGATATGCCGGGGGTCGGCGAGTCGCCAGTACTTGCGGGACCGGATGCCGAGCGCCAGTGGACCCCGATCTTCGACTGGCTGGCCGAGCGTGACGATCTCGACGGTGCTCGATGTGCGGCGATCGGCGGCTCGTTCGGCGGTTACTGGGCGATGAAGCTCGCCTACACCCACCGCGACCGGCTCGGCTGCGCCGTCAACTGGGGAGGCGGCGTCCACATCACGTTCACGCCCGAGTGGCAGCAGCGCTCGCGCAACGCCTCCTCCTACCTGATGGACCTGATGAACGCCCGCGCGCGGATCTTCGGCGGCGAGACGTTCGAAGACTACGTAGCGCGGTGTCCCGAGCTGTCGCTGCTCGACCAGGGACTGCTCGACCAGCCCTCGGCGCCGCTGCTCCTGGTCAACGGCCGCGACGACGTCCAGAACTCGATCGACGACATCTATCTCAGCCTCGACCACGGAGACCCGAAAGCGGCTCGCGTGTTCGACGGCGGTCACATGGGCGAGGGCCCGGTGGGGCCGACAATCGCCGACTGGGTGACCCAGATGGTAGATGGCGATAGGCCTGGCAGGCGATAACCGGATAGTTATTTCATTAATCAAGCAACTTATGCTTGACAATCATGCAGAAGTTGACTAGTGTCCACGCATAGTGAATCCCAGTGCCGTCCTCGGAGTCTCGAGTGCCGGCGTCGTCTTTGAGGTGAGAGGAGAATCGTGTTGTCTTTGTTCAGCTCCACGCGGAGCTTTCGCGCTTTGACCGCGGCTGGAGTGCTGGCCGGTTCGGTGCTGCTGAGCGCGTGCGGAAGCAGTTCAAGCAGCTCGTCAGGTGGATCGTCGGGCAGCGCGTCGAATGCAAGCGGCGGCACCCCGACGGGCACGATCACGGTGGCGGCTCCGGCGACCGGCGGGAGCAACCTGCCGGCGTTGTTCCTCGAGGCGCAGGCGTTCCAGAAGGCGAATCCGGGCATCAAGGTCAAGACCGAGTCGTTCCCGAATCAGACCTTCTACGCGGTTCTCAAAACGCAGGTGCAGGGCGGCGGCGGGCCGGATGTGTGGGTCGGTGCCGCGGGAACGGGCGATCAGGGCTCGGTGATCGGGTACGGCAAGGCCGGACTGGACGAGAACCTGGCCAACCAGGCGTGGGCCAGTCAGGTCCCGTCGGTCGCGAAGTCACAGTACTACGTCGGCAGCAATCTCTACGCGGTGCCGATGGACTACGTCCCCTACGCGTGGCTGTATAACGTGGCGAGCTATAAGAAGTGGGCGCTGTCCACTCCGAAGACGCTGTCCGAGGCGCTGAACGTCTGCAGCACGGCCAAGACCAAGGGCGAAACCGGCTATGCGATCGCCGGTGCGGTCCCGGCCAACACGGGGCTGACGGCGATGATGCTGGCCGGCAGCGATGTGTACTCAAACGATCCAACCTGGGATGCACAGCGTGCGGCCGGAAAGGTGACGTTCGCGGGTACGGCGGGCTGGACGAAGGCGCTCGAGGACTTTACGTCGATGGTCAAGGCGGGATGCTTCCAGCCCGGCGCGGCCGGCGGAACCTTCAACGATCTCACCCGCGCTCTCGGGTCGCAGCAGTCGGGGACCGTCGCGGCACCGACGGAGTCGATCCCGACGGTCGAGTCGGCGGCCCACTTGGCGCTCAACACCTACCCGAGCTTCGGGAGCACTGGCGGGGGCGTTGTGTACGCCAACTTTGGCAACGCGGTCGCGCTCAACGCACACTCGTCGAATAAGGCGGCGGCGGAGAAGTTCCTGGCTTTCCTGGCGTCGGCGCAGGGTCAGCGGATCTACGCTCAGGCCGACAATAACCCCACGTATGCCCAGGCGAGCGGCGGGACGATCCCCGCGAGCCTCGGGCTGACCGGGATCGCGCCGTTGCTCAAGGGCGGCACGAAGGTGATCAGCTGGCCGCCGGCGAGCTGGCCCAACTCGCAGGTCTATAACGCGCTAGGGACGGGCGTGAGCGGACTGATGACCGGCCAGACGACGATCTCGAACGTCCTCAAGTCGATGGACCAGGCGTGGACGTCGGGGTCGAGCAGCTAGCGTCAGGATCACACGGATCAGCGGCGCGATCATGGCTGCGGTCATAGACACGGCGACAGCAGTCGAGCCCACGGAGAATCCCCGGCGAGCGCCAGCTCGCTGGGGCGTCTTCTCGGTCCGACGTCGGGGCGGAGGCGGCGGCCCGAGGCGCGTGCCGTGGGTGTGGGTGCTCCCCGGCCTGGCACTCGCGGTGGCGATCCAGTACCTCCCGGTCATCAGCGGCGCCTACTACTCGCTGACGAGCTGGACGGGGATCGGCTCTGCGCATTTCGTCGGGCTGAAGAACTTCACGAACATCTTCAGCGACCCGAACGCGCGCGGCGCGCTCGAGCACACCCTCGAGCTTGCCGTGGCCTATGTGGTGTTCGTCAACCTGTTTGGTCTGGCGCTGGCGGTCGGGCTCAACCGGACGCTGAAGACCCGCAACTTCATCCGCGCGCTGTTCTTCGCACCGGTCGTGCTGATGCCGCTCGCGACCTCTTACATCTGGGCGTACATATTCCAGTTCAGCGGGCCACTGAATCAGGCGCTGAGCACGCTTGGCCTCGGCTCGCTCGTGCAGACGTGGCTGGCCTCGCCGACGTGGGCGCTATGGACGATCCTCGTCGTCCTCGTGTGGCAGAGCACCGGGCTGGCGATGGTGATCTACCTCGCTGGGCTTCAGAGCATCCCCCAGGAGCTCGACGAAGCGGCGGCAGTCGACGGCGCCTCAGCCTGGTACCGGACGCGCCGGGTGACGCTCCCGCTGCTCGTCCCGGCGATCGCGATCAACGTGACGCTCACGATGATCTACGGGCTGCGGGTGTTCGACCAGATCATCGCGCTCACCAACGGCGGCCCGTTCGGGGCATCGGACACGCTCGCCACCGAGGTCTGGAAGCAGACGTTCGTCAACAACAGCTACGGCTACGGCGCCGCGCTGGCGGTCATGCTCACGCTGCTGGTGGCGATCATCGGAGTGGCCCAGGTGGGTGTGTTCCGGCTCCGGGATAGGCAGACGGCATGAGCTTGCGTTACACGTGGAGGACGTTCGCGCGCGAGCTCAGCCTGATGGCGATCGCGCTCGTGTGGATATTCCCGTTCTACCTGCTGATAAATATCTCCCTGCGGCCGACCGGCGGCGACGTCTACGCCTCGCCGCTCAAGCTTCCGGCGCACCCGTCGCTCGAGCCGTACAAGACGGCGTGGCACGGGTCGGCGCTCGGGTCGATGAGCCACGGCTTCGTCAGCAGCTGCATCATCACGTTCTCCAGCGTCGTGCTGTTGATCCTCTTGGCGTCGCTCACCGCCTACACACTGGCCCGCCGGCCCGGGAAGCTGAGCAAGGGGCTGCTCGCCCTGTTCGCGCTCGGCCTGATCCTGCCGGTCCAGCTCGGGGTGATCCCGCTGTTCGCGGCGTTCCGCAACCTGGGGCTCCTGGGCACCTACACCGGGATGATCATCCTTTACACCGGCCTTCTGCTTCCGCTCGCGGTGTTCATCTACGGCGGCTTCCTGCGCACCGTCCCCCGCGATTACGAGGAGGCCGCGCAGGTCGATGGCGCCTCGCAGGGGCGGATCTTCGCGCGCGTGGTGTTCCCGTTGCTCCGACCCGCCACCGGCACCGTGGCAATCCTATGCGGACTGATCGTCTGGAACGACTTCTTCACGCCGCTGATCTTCCTCGGCGGATCCACCCATGCAACGCTGCCCGTGGTTGTGTATGGGCTCGTTGGCGGCTTGGGCTCCGAGTGGAACGTCATCTTCGCCGCGGTCGCGATCAGCATCGCCCCGCTCATCCTCTTCTTCATCGTCGCGCAGCGGCAGCTCCTCCGCGGGTACTCCGGCGGCATCAAGGCATAGTCATCAGGAAGGGAAACGCACCATGGCCTCTGTCACTTACTCCGCCGTCGACAAGACCTATCCGGATGGAACGCACGCGGTTCATCAGTTGAATCTCGACATCCCGGACGGGCAGCTGACGGTGCTCGTCGGACCGTCAGGGTGCGGCAAGACGACCGCGCTGCGGATGTGCGCGGGCCTCGAAGAGATAACCGCGGGCGAGCTGCGGATCGCCGACGACGTGATCAACGCGACCGACCCCGGCGCGCGCGACGTCGCGATGGTGTTCCAGAACTACGCCCTGTACCCACACCTCAACGTGTTCGAGAACATCGCCTTCCCGCTACGCAGCCGCCACGTGGCCAAGCAGGAGGTCAAGGACCGCGTCCACGAGGTGATCGAGCTGCTCGACCTCGGCGAGCACGCCAAGCGCAAGCCTAAGAACCTCTCGGGCGGGCAGCGCCAGCGGGTCGCGATGGGCCGCGCGATCGTGCGCCAGCCGAAGGTGTTCCTGATGGACGAGCCGCTGTCGAACCTCGACGCCAAGCTCCGCGTCCAGATGCGCGCCGAGATCTCTCGCCTGCAGAAGGAGCTAGGGATCACCACGATCTACGTCACCCACGACCAGGTCGAGGCGATGACGATGGGCAGCCAGATGGCCGTCATGCGCAAGGGCGTTCTCCAGCAGGCCGGCGCGCCGCAAGAGCTCTACAAGAACCCCGACAACCTGTTCGTGGCCGGGTTCATCGGCTCACCCGCGATGACGTTGTTCGCCGGCGCGCTCGAGCACGACGAATCCCGCGGCGTGGTCGTCGTCATCGGCGAGCAACGGCTTGCGCTGCACGAGCAGGCACTCGCGGCGCGGCCGGGACTGCGCAGGCGGGTCGGCCAGCGGGTGACGGTCGGAATCCGGCCCGAGCACCTCCAGGACTCCGCGAGCGGCGATCCCGCCCGGCCGCGGCTGCGGGGGCGCGTGTCGCTGGTCGAGCCGCTCGGCGCCCAGCAGCTCGTGCACATCGACATCGAGGCAAAGCCGGTGCTCAACGACGAGGTACTCGAAATCGCGAGCGACACGGACGCGCTGGCCGCGCAGTCGCTGCGGCACGACCCAGGTCAGACCGTGCGAGCGGTGGCCACCTTCGACGAGGCGACCCAGGTGAAGGCGGACGCTTCGATCGAGGTGGCGGTTCCTCCCGAGCAGATCCACTTCTTCGATACCGACACAGGCCGCGCGATCCGATGACCGCGACGCGGTCGATACTCGGTCTTCGCGGCGGCCTGAGCGACGTCGCCACGCCTTCGTGGAGCGTGGAGCACGACGCCGAGGCGTACTCCGCCGCCGGCTTTCGCGCGATCGGGATCTTCCTGCACAAGCTCGAGCGCGGCCGGATGGACGGCTTCTGGATTCCGTCAGAGACGATCCCCGCCGGCACCGTCTCGGCGGCCGTGGACGCGGTCCGCGGCGCGGGGCTTGTGGTTTCGCATTTGGCTGTCGCTGGGTTCTTCACCGAGCCCGACGTCGCCTGGCGGATCGACCACACCCTTCATGCGATCGACATCGCCCGGGCGTTCGACGCGCGGTGCCTGATCATCGCGCCGGGGCGGCGGAACGGCCGCTCGTACGCGCAGACGCGTGACCACGCCGCGGCGGCGTTGACCGAAGTGTTGGATCGCACGCCGCACGGCAATGTGAAGCTCGCCTTGGAACCGATCGTGACATGGCAGTCGGACTACTTGAACACACTGGGCGAGGCGCTCGAGCTCGTAGAGCTCGTGGACCATCCGAACCTCGGCGTGTATCCGGACACGTTCCACCTATGGGAGACGCCCGGATTCCTGGACGACATCCGGCGAGCGGGCTCGCGCATCTTCGGTTTTCACATCAGCGACCGGTATCTGGGCAACGACTACCGGCGAGTGCTCCCGGGTCAGGGCGACGTCGACTTCCGGCGGGTCATCGAGGCGGTCGAAGCGACGGGTTACGCCGGGACCTACGACTGCGAGCACATGGTCGAGCCAGAGGACGCTGAGCCGGGCGATCCGCGGAGTGTGCTTGACGAATGTGCGCGCGCTCTGACCCGGGTCCTCGAAGAAGGCTTGAGTTGATCGACCAGCTTCGGGCGGTGCTCGATCGGCTGATCCCCGCTGATGACCAACCCGGAGCCCTAGCAGCCGGGGTCGATCTGTATGTCCTCCGTCAACTCGCGGGAGACGCCGCTGGCGACGCGCCGTTTATTGCCGCCGGATTGGCGTTGCTGGATGACGAAGCGAACACTCTGTACGCCGCCAACGGATTCGCCGACCTGGACGCCGAACGCGCCGACGCGATGCTGAGCGACATCGAACGCGGAGTCGTCCGGTGCCAATGGGCGCCTCATGAGCCGGGCAGGTTCTTCGAGCGGCTGGTCGAGCTGGCCCATGAGGGCTTCTATGCCGATCCGGCGAACGGAGGCAATCGGGACGGCGTGGCCTGGATCCTGCTCGGCTACGAGCCGGGTTAGCCGTGCCGAGCAGGAGCTACGACGTGATCGTGGTCGGCGCCGGCGCCGGCGGCGCAACCGTGGCCGCGCAGGTTACGGCGGCCGGCCTGAGCGTGCTGCTGCTTGAGCGCGGTCCGCGCGTCGACCCCCGCCAGGTTCCGCGTGATCATTTGCGAAACCATGTCAGCGCGCGCTACCGCAACGTGCTCAATCCCCCGCCCGGGGCGCATCCGCGCGTGCTGGAGGAAGCGGATGGAACCGTGAAGGTGGTGGAACCACCGGACTGGGCCCACAACAACACGGCCAACGTTGTCGGCGGCGGCACACTGGTGTGGGGAATGCAGGCGTGGCGCCTTCACCCGGATGACTTCCGAATGGCCAGCCGGTATTGCATTCCGGACGGGAGCTCGCTGGCCGACTGGCCCCTGACCTACGAGGAATTGGAGCCGTATTACACTCGTGCCGAGCAAGAGCTCGGGGTGGCCGGCGACGAGCGCGACAGTCACGCGCCGCGAAGCGGCCAGTATCCCATGCCAGCGCGTGCGCCGTCCGCCGTGGATCGGTGGCTGTCCGCCGGCGCGGCGCGCAAGGGCTGGTCGACGCAGCGAGTTCCGCTCGCCGTCAACACGCAGCCGCACGACGGGCGCAGTGCGTGCATGGCGTGTCGCGCCTGCATCGGCTTCCCGTGTCCGGTGGATGCCAAGAACGGCGCCCACAACACCGTGGTTCCGCGAGCGCTGGCTACCGGTCTATGCGAGCTCGTGCCGCGCGCCCAGGTGACTCAGGTGCGGGTGAATAGTCGTGGGACCGCGGTCGGGGTGGAGTATGTGGCTGACGGGAACGATGGTGGGATGATCCGGCGGACGGCACGAGCGCGGGCGGTGATACTCGCGGCCGGCGCGATCGAGACGGCGCGGCTGCTGCTGGTCTCGCGCAGCCGACACCACCCGACCGGGCTAGGCAATCAGTCCGATCACGTCGGACGGCACCTGCAGGGCCACACGTACGCCATCGCGGTCGGGATACTGCCCGACGACGTGCCCAACTTCAATCGAGGCCCGGGCCCGGGCGTCGCGACCACGGACTGCGTGCACGGGAATCCCGGGGTCATCGGGGGGGCGATGCTCGCCAACGATTTCGTCAAGCCGCCGCTGTCGTTCTGGGAGATGATGCTCCCACCCGGAACGCCGCGCTGGGGACTGGCCAACAAGCGCACGATGCGTGAGCTGTTCGGCCGCGTGATCGACGTCCGCGGCGCGGTACAGGAAATCCCCTCACCGGATTCGCGCGCGAGACTCGATGCTGGCGTTAGGGATCGGCTCGGGGTACCGGTGGTTCGGCTGAGCGGCGGCCTGCACCCGGAGACGATCCGCACCGCCAAGTTCATCTCAGAGCAGGCGCACGAGTGGCTGCGTACCAGTGGCGCGACGCGTGTCTGGTCGTTGCCGCTGCGGACCGGATTGGCCGTCGCTCATCACCAGGCCGGCACGGCGCGCATGAGCGCCGACCCTCGGGACGGTGTCACCGGCACGACGGGCCGCGTGCACGGGCACGAGAATCTCTTCGTGGCTGACGCCGCCGTGCATGTCACCAACGGTGCTTTCAACCCTGCGCTGACTGTGTTCGCGCTGGCGCTGCGGACCGGCGAGGAAGTCGTGGCGAGCTTGGCATGAGCTCGAAGCCGCGCCGGGTGCTGATCGTCGGCGGCGGCCCCGCCGGGATGACGGCGGCGATCGCGCTCGCGCGACGCGGTGTGGGCTGCGAGATCGTCGAGCGGGAGGTCGACTGGCGGCCGGCGGGGATCGGGATCGGGTTGCAGAGCCCGCCGATGCGGGCTCTGCGCGAGCTCGACTTGTTGTCGCAGTTGCAGAACCGCTCGTGGCACCACAGCGTGATCGACATGATGGGCCCGGACGGGGTGAAGGTGGCTGAGATGCCGCAGGTGAACGTCCTCGGCCCCGACGATCCGCCGTTCGTGACGATGTCGCGGATGGTCCTGCACGAGGTGCTCGAGGAGCGGTTGAGCTCGCTCGACTTGGCGGTAAGGCTCGGTGTGACTGTCTCGTCACTTGACGACGCGGACGACTGTGTGCGTGTGACGTTCACCGACGGCGGTGTCGACAGCTACGACCTCGTGGTCGGCGCCGACGGCGTGCACTCGGCGATGCGGGGGATGCTGCTGGCCGATGCTCCCGAGCCGCGATACGCCGGGCAGGTGATCTGGCGGCTCGACGTACGTAAGCCGGACGAGCTCGAGCACTACACAATGATGCTCGGTCGCAAGACGCGGCTCGGGCTGGTGCCGATCGCCCCTGGTCGCGCGTACGTGTGGATGCTCGACTCGAGCGCGGGACCCCAGCGGCCGCCGGCCGATCGCCTGCTGAAGATGCTTCACGAGCGCCTGTCCTCGTTCGGGTTTGTAGTGCCGGAGATCGCGGCACAGATCACCGAGCCGGCGCAGGTCGACTTCCGCGCGTTGTACTGGCTCCTCGTTTCGCCACCGTGGGGTGCGGGGCGGGCGGTATTGATCGGCGACGCCGCGCACACCACGACCCCGCAGATGGCGTGGGGCGTCGGGCTGGCGATCGAGGATGCGCTCGTGCTCGCAGACTTGGTGGACGAACGCGTCTCTGCGCGTGAGATCCCGCGACGGCTGAGCGAGCGACGGTTCGAGCGGTGCCGGCTGGTCGTCGACGGCTCGCTGCAGCTGAGCCGGTGGGAACGCGGCCTCGATGCGGCGAGCGCCGATCCGGCCGGGCTGATCCGTGAGACGTTCGCGGCGCTGGCGCGGCCGATCTGACCGGCGCTCACTCAGGCGCGAGGATCGACGAGCGCTGGCTGTGGATCTTGGACTGCTCGGTGTCGTGAGCTAGAGCGCCTCGAGCAGCCGCGTTGAACCCCGCGCGGCGAGCGCGACGCTGGTGAGCGTGGGGTTGCATGCGGTGGCGGTGCTGATCAGGCCGTTCCCGCCGACGAACAGGTTCTCGAAGCCCCACACCTGTGAGTAGGTGTCGCATACCGATTCGCCGTTGTCGCGGACGCCAACGCGCGTTGTTCCCTGGTAGTGCAGCGACGTGCCAGCAGGCATCAGCCTCGGCTCTCCGCCGGGTAGCAGCTCGCCGAGTGCGCCGACCGCCCGCTCCAGGTGCTCGAGCGCACGCGCGATCTCCTCATGCTCGGCCTCGGTGAGCTCGTAGCGACAGTGAATCGCCGGCATGCCGTAGGGGTCGAGCCGGTCGCCATCGAACTCGAGACGGTCCTCGAAGCGGGGGAACTTGCGCGTCCCCCAGCCCATCGCCACGAAACCGGCCGGATATCGGTCCTCGCGTCCGGCGGGCAGCGGAAACGGCGGCTGGTCGAAGTGCATGAACTGCGCATGGAACGGGTGCGCGGGCTCGGAGAACGGCAGGCACAGCGCGGCCAGCGCCGGATCGAGGCCGGTCGGTCTCACGACCGCCGACGCGCCGTCGCTGGCGACGATGGCGGGGTCGAGGCCGACGACCGCGAATGTGAGCGGGTGCTCTGTCAGATAGTGGCCGAGCGCGCGCGGGCGTATGCCGGAGGCCCACAGCAGCTGCGGCGTGCGCATCGCATTCCCGGCGACCACGACGGTGCGCGCGTCAACCTGCTCGCGCCGCCCGCTCGGCAAGTGCTCGAGGATCGCGCCGCGCACACAGTTCCCGTCGTGGAGGAGCTCGCGGCACAGAGTCTCGGGCCGGAGTTCGAAGAAAGAGCTCGCGCCCTTGACGAGCGACCCCAGGACCGTATCGGCGCCGGTCCACTCGACGCGCCCATCGCCGCTGGGTCGGCCCGCGACGGGCAGCGGCTTCACCCCCTCGCCCGCCGGTAGCTCGGAGTCGAAGCAGTCCGAGAGGACTCGCTGAATCGCGCGCAGGTGCGGTGTATCGGCATACGGGTTGGCGTGCGCGGCGAGCAGTCGTTCGGCGACAGCCAGGTGCTCATTCCACTCGCTCTCGTCGATCTGCGTCATCCGCTCGGAGTCACGCGGCCGGGGAGTAGCGCACGTCCACATCGTTGCCTGCCCGCCGACGCAGCTCGACATCGCGGCGGCTGGCAGATCGCGCTGGTCGTCGGCGTCGGCGTTGATGGCACGGTCGGGGTCCACGAGGAAGGTCCCCTCGCGGGCAGTGATTGTGCCCTCGATGTTGAACGAGATCACGTTGCCGCTCCGGGCCGCCGCCGGTCCCGCCGCTAGCTCGTGCGCGCGGATCCGGCTGGCCTCGTCGGGCAGGTTGCGGACGTTACGGCCCGGGGGGTCGGTCAGCTGTGGACCAGCTTCCACCATCAGCACGCGTATACGCGGATCGGCCTCGAACACCAGACGGGCATATGCCGCCCCGACGGGCCCGCTTCCGACGATCAGGACGTCGCGCTCCACGGAAAGGATCCTAACGGCCTTTTGTACGAGCGTCAAGCATAAGTCGCCCAATCTGTGGTATAAGTCACCCGGCACCGACCGAGGAGAGCGAACATGCTCGAGCAGGAGATCATCCAGACCAAGGGTTTCAGCAACATCCGCAGCGGCGACCAGGTCACCGGCTTTCGGCTTCAGATTCGCACCCCGTACTACAGGGGCATGTGGACCTCGCTGATCGAGGGGGCCGAAGTGGCCGTCGACGGCGAGCGCTTCGCGCGCGACATCACCACGTGGACGATCGGCGACCGTACCTACACCATCGCGGAGCTGGCCGAGTCCGGCGAGGACCGCTGGCAGTTCGAGCAACCCGCCACGCTCAACGTCAAGAAACTGGGCGGCCTCGAGCCGGGGCTGCACGACGTCGAGGTCGCGATCACCTGGCGGATGTCTTACATCCCGATCGAGATGCAGCCGATTACGCACACGGCCCGCAGAAAGGTGACGCTGGTTCGATGACCGCTTCCAAGATGAAGTACGGAGTTTCGCTGTACAGCTACACGGGCGACTTCGGCGTGACGATGACGCTCGAGGACTGCATCGCCGACGCCGCCGACATGGGCGCGACCGGGATCGAGATCCTCGGCGAGACGCACATCCCGGGTTACCCGGAGCCGGCCGCCCGCTGGGTCGACGAGTGGCACGGCCTGATGGAGCGCTACGGGACCGACCCGACCTGCTACAGCTGCTGGATCGACTCGCGGATGGTGCCGGGACGGACGCTCACCGTCGAGGAGTCGCTACGAATACTCAACCGCGACCTCGAGCTCGCGGCGCGACTCGGCTTCACAGTGATGCGTCCCAAGCTCGGCGTAGTCACCTGGGACCTCGATCCCGATCCGGCGTGGCGCGAGACCGTTAAGCGCGCGCTTCCGCGCGCGGCGGAGCTCGGCATTCGGATCGCGCCCGAGATCCACTGGCCCACGCCGCTTCGCTCTACGGTCGTCGACGGCTACCTCGACCTGATCCAATCCACCGGCACCGAGCATTTCGGGTTCGTGCTCGACACCAGCGTGTTCCAGGACCGGCCCCGCCGGCACCAGATCGGCTCCGAGCACGAGACCTTCGGAGGCGGCGACGGCTCACCGCCGCCCCCGCCGCCCGAGCTGCTCGGAATCGATCCACGCGAAATGCTCGACCTGATCCCCTACGTCTTCCACGTCCACGCGAAGTTCTGGGAGATGACCGAGGATCTCACCGATCCGCACATTCCCTGGGAGGCGATCGTCCCGGTGCTCAAGCAGGGCGGGTACGACGGTTATTTGTCCAGCGAGTACGAAGGGGAGCGGACGCTGTACTTGGCCTCCGAGCTGCTTCGCCGCCAGCAGGTGATGCTGCGGCGGCTCTGCGAGACGTCGTGAGGGGCACCGCCCACGAGTCGCGCTTCGATCTGCTCGTCGTCGGCAGCGGGCCGGTTGGGTCGGCGTACGCGCGGCTCGTAGCCGACATGGTCCCGCAGGCCCGGATCGTGATGGTCGAGGCCGGGCCCCGGATCGGCGAGCGACCCGGAATGCACGTCCGGAACATCGCGGACACCGAAGCCCGAAGCCAGGCGCAACGGATCTCGGAGGGCCGGGCGCGAGACGAGGCCGCCCTCGCCGAGAAGGCGGCGGCCGAGTCCGCCGTGGCCACGATCGATCGGATCCTGGTCCGACCCGGCATCTTCTACGCCGAGCCGCGGAGCGCGGCCACCTTCGCGCCCTCGACGCTCGCGCTGGGGGCAATGGCGAGCAACGTCGGCGGGATGGGCTCGCACTGGTCGTTCGCGTGCCCCCACCCTGACGGTCGCGAGCGAATTCGCTGGATCGCCGACGACGACTGGGAGGCGGCGCTGGCGGTGGCCCGGCGGCTGCTCGCGGTGAGCACGAACACGTTCCCGCGGACCCGCCAGAGCCAGGCGATCCTCGACGGGCTCGGGCACGCCTTCCCGGATCTGCCTCCCGGTCGGAGGCCCCAGACGATGCCGCTCGCCTGCGAGCTTCGGCCCGACGGGAGCCGGTACTGGACCGGGGCTGACGTCGTGCTCGGCGACCTCCCGGCTCAGCCTCGGTTCGAGCTGCGCTCGTCCACGCTGTGCCGCCGCCTGATCCACGACGGCCAGCGCGTCCGCGGTGCCTTGGTCGAGGATCTCGTCACCGGTGAACAATACGAGCTCGACGCCGGCGCCACCGTGGTCGCCGGCGACGCGCTTCGCACGCCGCAGCTGCTCTGGGCGTCCGGCATCCGCCCGCCAGCGCTGGGCCGCCATCTCAACGATCACAGCGAGTCGATCATCGCCGTCCGCCTCGACGAGGAACTCGTCCGGAAGGCCGGGGACCGCGAGCCTGGCCTCGCGGACGCCTGTCGCGCCGACGAGGACATGCTGCTCGGGGTGCTGTGGGTGCCGTTCTCAGAAGAGCACCCGTTCCATGGGCAGGTGATGCATCTCGACTTGGCGCCGATCGAAATCGCGCCGGGCGCTACGCCTGGCGAGCAGGTCGTGGGACTGGGCTGGTTCGTCCCGAAGGACATCCGGAGCGAGGATCGCGTGTGCTTCTCGGACGAGGACGTCGACGGCTACGGGATGCCGGCGATCTCGACGCGTTACGAGCTGACCGACTGCGACCGCAAATCGATCGACGCCGCCCAAGCGGACATCCTGCGCGCAGCGGGCGCGCTTGGCGAGCTGATGCCCGACACGCCCGAGCCGAAGCTTCTGCCTCCCGGCGCCTCGCTGCACTATCAGGGCACCGTCAGGATGGGGGAGGCCAACGATGGCACCTCGGTCTGCGATCCCCGTCTCCAAGTGTGGGGGTTCCAGAACCTGTTCGTCGGCGGCAACGGCACGATCCCGACCCCGACCGCCGGTAACCCGACGCTCACGAGCGTCGCTTTCGCGTCCCGCGCGAGCGCCGCGGTGGCACAGGTGATCACGTGAACAACATGCGGATCGCGCTCGTAATCCAAGGCCAGGAGGGGGTCACCTGGGAGGACTGGGTCGCGCTCGCGCAGGCGTGCGAGCGGAGCGGGATCGAGACGCTGCTGCGCTCCGATCACTACGCCGGGCTGATTCCGGGGGCACCACGCGCCGGCGGACTCGACGCGTGGGGGACGATCTGCGCCCTGGCCGCGGTGACCGACCGGCTGCGGCTGGGGTCGCTGGTCTCGCCGGTGACGTTCCGGCACCCCGCGGTGCTGACGAAGCTCGTCACGACGGCCGACCGGATCAGCGGCGGGCGGATCGATGTCGGCATCGGCAGCGGCTGGCACGCCGGCGAACACGAGACGTACGACATTCCCTTCCCACCGATGGGCGAGCGGATGGCGATGCTCGAGCGCCAACTGCTCGCGCTGCACGAGCAGTCGGACAACGAGCAGTATCCGCCCGGGTCCGTACAGCGGCCTCACCCGCCGATCGTCCTCGGCGGCAATGGCGGCCCGCGCGGGATCGCACTCGCCGCGCGGTGGGCCGACGAGTACAACTCGCCGAACGTGCTGCCCGAAGAGGCGGCGCGCCGGCGCGCCCTGCTCGATACGGCGTGCGCTGAGCTCGGCCGATCCCGGATCGCCCTGTCGGTCATGCTCGGCTTCCTGATCGGCGCCAGCGAGACCGAAGCCGACGACCGCCGCCGGCAGATGCACGAGCAGTTCGGTAAGCCCCCGGGCGATCCCCGGCTGATGCTGACCGGCACGCCGAACGAGGTGATCGCGCGTCTTAGCGAGTACGCGGACGCGGGCGTCGACCGGGTCGTTTTGGGAACGCTGCTGCACCGCGATCTCGAGCACATCGAGTTGCTCGGATCCACCGTGGCGCAGGAGCTCGCGCGCTGAAGCGGCCGTTCAAAAAGCTTAAGTCCGCGCTCGGCAGCGTGGCCCTCGACACCGGGCTGTTGCGCCGTCGGCGCGACTTCCGCCTATTGCTGACCGGGCGCACGGTATCGCGTCTGGGGACGATGATCACCACGGTCGCTTTGCCGGTTCAGGTCTACCAGCTGACCGGGTCAAGCCTCGACGTCGGCCTGATCGGCGTGGCCCAGTTCGTGCCGATGGTCGCGCTGTCGCTGTTCGGCGGCGCTCTTGCCGACGCCTTCGACCGGCGCCGGCTGGTTCAGATCGCCGAGCTCAGCGCCGCGCTCGTCAGCGCGCTCCTGGTCATCAACGCGAGCCTCCCTCATCCGCAGGTGTGGGTGCTGTACATCGCCGCTGCGCTGGGGGCCGCCGCCGCAGCGGTGCTTGGTCCCCCGCTCAGCGCGCTCCTGCCGCGGCTGGTCGAGAAGGACGAGCTCGGTGCCGCGTTCGCGATCGACTGGACGCTCGGTAACGTCGCGTCGCTCGCCGGCCCGGCGCTTGGCGGCGTGCTCGTCGCTACTGCCGGCGCCGCGAGCGCGTACGGCGTCGATGTCGCCTCATTCGGCGTTTCGCTGGTCGCGTTGACCGCGATGCGAGCCGTCCCCCCGCCTGCAGAGGGCGACCGACCGAGCCTGAGGGGAATCTTGGACGGCCTCCGCTACGCGGGCTCGCGCCAGGAGCTGATCGGCACGTACCTGGTCGATTTCAACGCGATGCTGTTCGGGATGCCGATGGCACTGTTTCCCGCGCTGGCCGTGCATTACGGCGGCAATGGCATCGTCGGCCTGCTGTACGCGGCGCCGAGCGCCGGCTCGATCATCGTCAGCGCGTCGAGTGGGTGGACCAAGCGCGTCCACAGGCACGGCGCCGCGATCACGCTCGCGGCGATCGGCTGGGGCGCCGCCATCGTCGTGTTCGGGTTCGCGAGGTCGCTCGTGCCGGCGCTGCTCTGCCTGATCGTCGCGGGCGGGGCGGATGCGATTTCCGGGCTGTTCCGGGCGGTGGTGTGGAACGGGACGATCCCGGACAGTCTGCGCGGCCGCCTAGCCGGAATCGAGCTCCTGTCGTTCACCACCGGACCGATGCTCGGAAACGCCGAGGCCGGAGCAGTCGCCGGCCTCGCCGGCGTGCGGACATCGGTCGTATCCGGAGGCGGCCTGTGCGTCGTCGGCTCAATTGCTCTGGCTCTCTTCCTGCCGCGGTTCTGGCGGTACGACAGCCGCACATTCGTGCCCGACCAACGTTCTGAGATCCCTACCGCGGTGGCGCGCGCCGAGGGAGAGTTGAGTTGACCAGGGTTATGCGTAGTAAATCGACAAAAGTGCTTGACACATGCGACATAAGTCGCGTAGCATACGCCTCACATGTTCGGTGACCATCTTCTCGACACGACTGCGTGCGACGCCGGCGCGAGCTTCACGCTCGCGGTCCGACTGAACTGGTATCGGGCGCTTCCGCTGTCTTCGATCGAGCAGCTCGCGCTCGTGATCGACGGTGAGCCCGTCGCGCGGGAACACGTGACGTTGCGCCTCGGCGCGGCCGACTATCCGGTGCACGAGCTCAGCGAGCGCAGTGACGTCTGGTGGTTCGTGCTCGATACCGGCGAGCTCCGGGTCGAGCGCCCCGGCGGGCTCGCGCCCGGCGAGCACGCGGCGGAGCTGACGATGGCGACGCGGATCCCCTACTTCGGTCCGGCGCCCGACGAGTCGTTCACCGTGATGACCGACCGGGCGCGCACGACCGTGGTGGCGGCATGAGCGGGTCGCCGCGCCTGGGCGTCACGCTGTTCAGCTACACGCGCGAGTACTACGCGCGGCGCTACACGCTCGCCGATTGCCTAGCGGAGGCCGGGAAGCTCGAGGACGCGCGCGCGCTCGAGCTGATCGGAGCACAGAGCCTGCGGGGATACCCGCGTCCGGCCCCGGCCGTCGAGGCCGAGCTCAGAGGCCTGATCGAGTACCACGGGCTCGAGCCGACGTGCTACGGCGCCTACCTCGAGCGTGGCCGGCGCCGCGACCGCGTCGCGACGATCGACGAGGCGGTCGAGCTGATCGAGGCGGAGATCGCCATCGCCAAGCGCCTCGGGTTCCCGCTGGTTCGGCTGAACACTGCCACGCCGGATCTGCTCGAGAAGCTCCTGCCAACCGCAGAGGCAGCCGATATCACGATCGCGGTGGAGCTCCACCAGAAGACGATCGAGTCCCCGGAGATGCAGGCGCTGCTCGAGCTATTCGAGCGCGCGGCCTCCCCGCGTCTCGGGTTCGTCCAGGACCTCGGAGCGATGATGACCCGCATCCCGGATTCGTTCCTCGACGAGGGCCTGCGTTCGGGCATCGAGCCCGCGACCGTCCGCGCGGTCGCCGAGGCATGGCCACACGGGACAGGACTCGACGCGGCAGGCGACGGAGACCCGGCCGCGCGCGGCTGGGCGGCCGCCGCTCGGTCGATGTTCCTTCGCACCGAGCCGGCGACGCTGAGGGCGGTCCTGCCCCACCTCGCGCACGTCCACGGCAAATTCTTCGGCATCGACGCCTCGGGCCAGGAGCCGTGCATCCCCTACGGCGAGATCCTCGCGATCCTCCGCGATGGGGGATACGCGGGAGCGATCGCCAGCGAGTACCTGACCTTCAAGCCACTGACCGAGCTCGACTCGGCGCAGCAGGTCAGGGCGCACCACCAGATGATTCGCCGCCTCTGGCAGACGGGACCAGAGCGCCGCAACCTGCACCAGACACACGAGGAGGCCACAGTTGCTAACTGATCAGGTGATTCGGGACGGTTCGCTGCAGGCGACCGCCACCGGCTTTCGATTCGACCTGCGGTTGCCGTGGTACCGCGCGCTCCCGCTCTCGTGCGTAGAGGGCCTCGAGGTCACGCTCGACGGCGCCGCCGCGCCACCGGAGGATCTGAGCATCGAGGTCGATGGACAGACGTTCGCCCTATCCGATCTGCCGCCCCTCCACGATCGCGCCTGGTACGTGACAGACGCCGCCCACGTGACCGCCGCGCGCTCGAAGCCGGCGTTCAATGAGCAGCACGAGCTCGACGTGACGATCCACGTCCGCATCCCTTACATCGTCGAGTCGGGCGTGCCACTGGTGATGCGCGAGCGGTGCGTCAAGTCGATGCCGATGAACCCGGAGCTCGCATGACGTCCGCCGCGCTGCCCAAGACGGGCGTGACCCTGTACAGCTTCACGCCCGATTTCCACGCCGGCCGTGTGACCCTGGAGGACCTGTTCGCGCGGGCCGCGGAGCTCGACATGGGCCCGGGTCTCGAGATCATCGGCTTCCAATCCATCCGCGGCTTTCCCAATACGAGCAACGAGTTCGTGCACCGCTTCAAAACGCTCGTCGACCGCTACGGCTTCGAGCCTTCGAGCCTGGACGCCAACGCCGACGTCGCGATGCGATCGGACCGGATGCTGACCGACGACGAGCTCTACGAGTACCTCGCCGAGCAGCTGCGCAGCGCACAGAAGCTGGGCTTCCCGGCCGTGCGGATGCAGTGGGCGTCCCCGCTACGAGTGCTCGAACGACTCCTGCCGCTGGCGGAGTCACTCGACGTCCGGATGGGCCTCGAGATCCACAGCCCGGAGACCGTCCACTCACCGCATGTGATTGCGCAGCGGGAATTCAACGCCAAGCGCCAGTCGGCTCACCTCGGTTTCATCCCTGACTTCGGGGCGACCACGCGCCGTGTGTCACCCTCGATGTACGACGTGTTCCGGGCCAAGGGGGTTCCCGAGAACCTATTGGAAGCGATCGACGCGAAGTGGCACGAGCTCCGGCCAAACGAGTTCGAGGCCCACGAGCAGATCGGCGCGTTCATCCAGCTCGCTGCCTCGATGGGCGCGCCCGACGATGCGGTCAACCTCGCGGTGTTTGCGGTCGGGATCCACGGTCACGGGGATCCTCAGGACTGGCTCGAGATCATGAACGAGGTCGTGCACGTGCACGCGAAGTTCTTCCATGTCACGGACGATGGCGACGAGCTGGCGGTCCCCCTCGAGGAGCTCGTCGACGTTTTCGTCCAAGGCGGCTACAGCGGTTACCTATCGAGCGAGTATGAGGGATGGCACTGGGACACGCAGAGCGACCCGTACGAGATGGTCACGCGCCAGCAGCAAGTCATCCGGCGGGCGCTCACGAAGCACACGACCGTGGCCGCCACGGCCTGACCGAGAGACAGGAGAGAGAACATGGGCCCAATGGACGATGACGTGGTGCGCGAAGACGCGCTGCGGTCAAACGGCGGCGGTTTCGCGCTGGCGGTCCGCCACCACTGGTACCGGTCGCTGCCGCTGTCGTCGATCGCCGCCCTAGACCTCACGCTCGACGGTGAGAGCCTCGAGCCCGAGCAGCTGACGATCGAGTCTGGTGGGCAGACCTACTCGTTCGCCGAGCTCGAGGAGCAGTACGACAAGTGGTGGTTCACCACCGATGCGATCACGGTGACCGCAACCCGCCCGGGATTCACCGCCGGAAGCCAGCACCGCGTCGAGCTCGATCTCGGTCTGCTCATCCCCTACCTGATAATCGGACCGCCCGACGATCGGCGCCCGCTGCTGGCTGCCAGTCACACCGACAAGCAGCTGACCTGCAACTGATCCGAGGAATACCGATGACACAGACCGCCGAAAACCTCCCCCAGCTCGGAATCACACTGTTCAGCCTTACCCTCGAGATGCGCCGGCCGGGCTACACGCTCGACGGGATGATCGACCGCGTGGCCGAGCTCGACCTCGGCCCGGGCCTCGAGATCGTCGGCTTCCAGAGCATCCGGGACTGGCCGCGCCTGACCCCCGAGTTCGTTCGCTCGTTCCGCAACCAGGTGGACCGCCTCGGGCTGATCCCGAGCGCGATGAGCATCAACCTCGACCTGGCGCGCCGCCGGGATCGGTTCATGACCGAGGACGAGGGCCTCGAATACCTCGAGGCGCAGATGATCGCGACGCGCGACCTCGGCTATCCGATCGGCAAGTCGGCGATCATCACGACGAGGAGCTTCGTCGAAGGACTCGCCCGCATGTGCGAGCGCCTGGACATGAAGTTCGGCGTGGAGATCCACAGCCCCGAGTCTGTCGACTCGCCCTCGGTGCTTCAACTGCGCGAGCTGTTCGACGCGGTCGACTCGCCGCACCTCGGATTCATCCCCGACTTCAGCTCCTCGATGCGCGACCTGCCGCCGACGCTGCTCGAGGCGCACCGACAGTCCGGCATGTCGGACGAGTTGATCGCGCTGGCCTCGGCGGTGTGGCACAGCGACACCACCATGCCCGAGAAGTTCGGCCGCTTCGCCGAGGAAGCACCGGCGCTCGGCGCCACCCCGGCCGACATGGGCAAGCTCAACATGGTGCTGACCATGCACGGCCGCATGGACCCCGCCAAGTGGAGCGAGCTCATGCCCCAGGTGATCCACGTACACGGAAAGTTCTACGGCCTCGACGAGCATGGGGACGAGCCGTCCATCGACCATGCCGCAATCATGGACGTGCTGGTCCAGGCGGGCTACACGGGCTTCATCACAAGCGAGTGGGAAGGCCACGCCTATACCGACCATGTCAGCGGTTGGGATATGTGCCGCGGTCAGCAGGATCTGCTGGCGCGCCTACTGCGCGCGGCCCCGGTCGGGCGGGGGGGAGCGTGATGAGCGGGTCGCCGATTCGCGCGCTGATCGTCACCGGTCACACCGACATCCACCACGACTGGCGCGCCACGACCGCCGCGCTCCGCGAGCTGCTCGAAGAAACAGAACGTTTCGATGTCCGCGTCACCGAGGAGTTCCGGGGCGCTACCGCGGCGACGCTCGCGCCGTACGACCTCGTCGTGGTCAACTATTACGGCCGGTTCGAGCCATGGGGCGATACCCCCGAGATGCGGTGGGGCGAGGAGACGGAGCAGGCGCTGTATGACTTCGTCTCCGCCGGCGGTGGCCTGGTCGCGTACCACTCGACACTGTCGATGGGAGCGGGATGGGGCGCAGAGCTCGAGCGGATGTGCGGCGGGATGATGCGCGCCGAACGGAGTCGGCGCGCCCCGAACTCGGACTTCCTGATCCAGGTGGCCAGCCCGGATCATCCGGTGACGCGCGGCATGCCGGCGGCGTTCCCTCATTACGACGACGATCTGTACGTGAACCTCGAGTGGCAGCCGGAGGGTACCTACGAGGTGCTGCTGACCGGATGGGACAACCCGCTCCGGTACACGCAGGTGCCGAGCGAGTGGAACGCGCTGCCGGGCATGGGTGACGAGCACCCGCTTGCGTGGGTCGTTCACCACGGCGGGGGCCGCGTGCTCGCCACCGGCCTCGGCCATGGTCCGAAGGCGATCGGCCACCCTGGTTTTCGCGCGCTGTTCATCCGCGGCGCCGAGTGGGCCGCCACCGGCGAGGTGACAATTCCGCTGCCCGAAAGGCTGGGCGAGCCGGTTCCGGACGGCGACTGGTGGCCGACCGCGCTCGAGCCGCGCGTGCGCGAGCGGTTCGAGGCACTGCGCCCCGCCTGAGGTCGCGCTACAACCGGTGCGCTTGTCCAGCCGCGGCGGCGCGCCGTTGCTCGACCTTGTCGATCTCGTCTAGCTGGGAGAGGATGTCGGCCGGCATCTGATCGCCGATCACCTTCTGCAGCAGGGGGGTGTGATCGAAGATCAGGTCCCGAGCCGGTCTGAGCCATGCCGGGAGTCGATGGAACAGCACGCCGTTGTAATACGCGAGCTGGCTGACCTGACGGGTGTGTTTCTTGCGTCGCTCCTCGAATGCACTCAGAGCCAATCGCACCTTCGCGAGTGAACTCAGATCGACCGACTCGAGTTCGACGGCCAGGAAGTAGCCGTCCTCGATCGACATGCCGGCGCCGTACGCGGCGTACGGTGACGTCGGGTGCGCGGCGTCTCCGAGGATCGTGACGCGGCCCTTCGACCACTGGGCGATCGGCTTGCGATCACGGATCTCCCAACGAAACAGGTGGTCTGGCGGAGTCTGCTCGATCAGGGAGCGCAGCGGCCCGTGAAAGTTCCGGGTTCGCTCGAGCGCGTATTCGCGTAGCTCGCGCGTGAACGGCCGGCTCGGATCGAATGCTTCCAGCACCCACCATTCGTATCCGGCTCGGCCTTCATGCCGGATGGCCGAGTAGCTGCCCTGTGTGGTGCAGTTGTGCGCCACAATCGTCACCGGCTCGGCGGCGGCCGTGAACAGATACCCGGCGACGAGGTGCAGCTTCTGGTGGCGGATCGGCTGCTCGCCCCACAGGCCGCGGCGGACCGTGGAGCTAATGCCGTCGGCCCCGACGAGCACATCGGCTTCGACGTGCTCGCCCCCGCGGAGGTGGACGAGCACCCGGTCGCCGGTGTCTGTGAACGAGGTGATCTCGTGGCCGTAGCGGATGGTGCCGTCGGGCAAGGCCGCGAGCATGCGCTGGTAGAGGCCGGGGCGGAGCAGGCCGATGAAACCTCCCCCGTATTCGTCCCGGACCGGTCGGGGCAGCTTGATCCTTGCCCGCACGCGCCCGTCGTGGCGGCGGAACTCCGAGTCGGACGGCGCGCCGAGGTCTTCGATGTCGACGCCGAGCAGCCTCAGCACCTTCTGGGGTGGCGGCCAAAGATTGAGGATGTTGCCGGCGGGCTTGACCTCCGGATAGCGCTCGTAGATCGTCGCGCCGAGGCCCACCCGCTGAGCGGCGAGCGCGGTGGCCATGCCGGCTGGACCCGCGCCGATGATGGCGATACGACCCCTCGTGCTCGTTGACATCGCGCTGCCCCTCCGGTCAGTTCCGCGCTGCGGCCTAGTACTCGAACGTGTCGGCGAAGCTGGCGTACGGGATCGGCGGACGCGGCTCGAGATCCTGCACGCCGTCCGGGCTGTAGCGCTCGGCCAGGCGTGTCGCAGGCGCGTCGGGCGGCGGCATGAACTTCGGTCGGCCGTCTTCGCCGAAGTACATGAGGTCGCGATCGAAGTCCTCGACGGACCGAGCTGCGAAGCTGATCCAGTTCTCGTGGAACGGGGCCCTGGCGACCTCGAAGCAGCGGAAGTGCCAGATTCGCCAATCGCCGCCTTGCTTGAGGAAATCCACTCCGTATTTACACCAACACCAATGGGCCCACACCCGCCGACCGTCAACGTCGCCGGGCGTGAAGAAGCAATCGGGCACGTGCTCGGCTACGTCGGGATCGGTAAGGCCCGACTCGAGCCCCGCCATGATCCACACGCCCTTGGCTGTCTGGCCGTCGCCGGCGACCTCGATCAGTGGCGTGGTCGTGTAGTGGAAGATCAGCTTTCCAGCCGGCGCCGGCCGGTCGCGGTGGTATGCGGTGACGCTCTCCCAGGTCTCGTACACGCCGAGGTTGCTGTACTGGGCGCGGATCCCGGGTGTGCCGGGCTTTACCCACAGGGGGATGATCTCCTCGTCGCGGAACGCATTGTGGAGGTACATGTACCTCGAGAACAGGTTCTCGATCAGCACGCGGTCCTCGGCCCGGGCCGCGATGCTCTCGGCACGCGCCACCGCTCGCTCCAGGCGTCTGAGCTGCGCCTCCACGGTTAGCCCGTCCGCGGCTGCCTCGCTCACCCCGCCACTCTCCTGGTGAGCGCCGACTCGCGGTAGCGGACCTCGACCCGGCCCTCACCCTCGGCCGAGCGAACGATCGCGTCGCACACCTCGGCTGCACGATAGCCGTCCTCGAACGTGGCCCCGTGCGGTCCCACTTCGTCATCGTCGCGGATCGCCCTCAGAAGGTGATGGAGCTCGTGCGCGAAGGTGTGCTCCCAGCCGAGGACGTGTCCGGCCGGCCACCAGTGCCGGAGGTAGGGATGGTCGGGGTCGGTAACTAGGATGGTGCGGAAGCCGTCGGCGCCCTCGCTTAGCTCGAGCTCGTTGAGCCGCTCGAGGTTGAACGCGAGCGAGCCGGCGGTGCCGTTGATCTCGAACCTGAGCCCATTCTTCCGGCCCGCGCATAACCGCGACGCCTCGATCGTGCCGAGTGCCCCCTCGCGGAACTCGACCGTCGCGGCGAACGCGTCGTCCACGTCCACCTCGGTACCGTCGCGGACCGAGGTGAACGTGCGCAGGGCGCCGGCCACGGAGACGATGTCACCGACTAGATAGTGCGCGAGATCGATCACGTGCGCGCCTAGGTCACCGAGCGCGCCGGAGCCGGCGACGGACTTGTCGAGCCGCCACAGGTTGGCCACCGAGCTGTCGACGAGCCAGTCTTGGAGGTACGCGCTACGGAAGTGGCGGATCTCGCCGAGCCCTCCGGACGCGATCAGTTCGTGGGCGAGGCGGATCGCGGGCACGAACCGGTAGTTGAAGGCGCACATGTGCTTGACGCCGGTGGCGCTGACCCGCTGCCACGTCTCGTAAGACTCGTCCGCGGTCCGCCCGAGGGGCTTCTCGCACACGATGTGCTTGCCCGCTTCCGCGGCGGCGATGCTCGGTGCCGCGTGGACGCTGTTGGGGCCGGTGTTGTCGAACAGCCCGATCCGGGGATCCGCGACGAGCGCCCGCCAATCGCTGACGTGCTCGGCGAACCCGAACTCGTCGGCCGCGGCGGCCACAGCGTCATCGGTGCGGCCGGCAATCGACACGAGCTCGGGGATCAGCGGCGGCGGCCACATCATGTGCCGGATCGTGCGAAAAGCGTGCGAATGCGCTCGGCCCATGAATCCGTACCCGAGCATGCCGACGCCAATCGCTGGGATGTCCGGCGACGGGGCGCGTCTCTCGTCACGCCCGCCGTCCGAGAGGCTCTCACCCATGGTCGGCCTTCCGTGCGAACGCGGCGTCGAACGAAGCCCGTGACGGGGCAAAGTCGTGAGTGCGCACGAACTCCGCGGCCTCGCGCGCGCCCGATTCGCGGTCCATGCCCGAGTCCTCCCACTCGACCGACAGCGGACCGTCGTAGCCAACGCGGTTCAGCGCGCGCAGGACCTCGTCAAAGTTGACATCGCCATGGCCCGGTGAGACGAAATCCCAGCCGCGATCCGGCTCGCCGAAGTTAAGGTGCGAGCCGAGGATCGAGCGGCGGCCGTCGAGCCGGCGCTTTGAGTCCTTGACGTGCACGTGGTAGATGCGGTCCCCGAACTCCTCCACGAACGCGGCCGGGTCGAGGAACTGCGGAACGAGGTGGCTGGGGTCGAAGTTGATCCCGAAGGCCGCTCGGCGGTCGACCGCATCGAGCGTCTTGCGCGTGGTGACGAAGTCGTAGGCGATCTCGGTCGGATGCACCTCGAGCGCGAACCGGACCCCTTCGGCCTCGAAGACGTCGACGATCGGCTCGAACTGCTCGGCGAACTCTTCGTACCCGCGCTCGAGAGCCGCGAAGTCGTTCGGCGGGAATGAGTACAGGAGATGCCAGATTGGCGATCCAGTGAACCCCGTGACGACGGTGACGCCCATCTGCGCGGCGGCGCGCGCGGTGTCCTTGAGCCGCTCCGCGGCCCGGGCTCGAACTCCGTCGGGGTCGCCGTCGCCCCACACGTCGTCGGGGAGAATCGCGCGGTGACGCTCGTCGATCGGGTCGCACACCGCTTGGCCAACTAGGTGCGCACCGATGGCCCAGCAGCGCAGGCCGTGGCTGGACAACAGCGCCTCGCGCTCGCGGCAGTAGGCGGGCTCCGCCAGCGCGGCGGCGACGTCGAAGTGGTCGCCCCAGCTCGCAAGCTCCAGCCCATCGAAGCCCCACTCCGTCGCCTTCCTCGCCAGCTCGGTCAGGGGGAGATCCGCCCATTGACCGGTGAATAGCGTGACCGGACGGGGCACGCCGACCTCCTCTTTCTAGTTACCGTACTTCCTCCTATAATAAGGCATAAGTCTTGTACTTACAAGGCGGAAGTCCCATGCTGAGTGCGCAAAAACCTCATTGAGGCCGTCCATGGATCTCGTGGAGGTTTTGTCTAGACTTTCGCATAGAAACCGGAGAAAGCGATCCGTTGTCCTTAGAATCGAACATGAGCCAGCGAAACGGAGCCGGCCGAAGCACCTCGGTCGACATTCTCGCTTTGATCCGTAGCGGCGCCGCCCGTACCCGCGCCGAGCTGATCGCCCAGACCGGGTTGTCTCGCTCGACGGTCTCCCAGAGACTGACGCAGCTGTTCGACTCGAATCTCGTCATCGGCGAGGGCGAGGCGAGCTCGACCGGCGGCCGCCCTGCGACGATCCTGGCCTTCAACGGGTCCGCTGGCGTGGTGATCGCCGCCGCGCTCGGGGCCACGCGGAGCCGGGTCGCGGTCGTCGATCTGGGCGGCGCAGTGCTTGCCGAGCACGAGGAACCACACTCGATCGCCGATGGACCGACGGCCACACTTGAGGGGATCGCCGCCCAGGCGGAAACGCTTCTCAAGCGCGCACGTGTGAAGAAGGCGCATGTCTGGGGCTTCGGGGTCGGGCTGCCCGGCCCGGTCGAGTTCGCCAGCGGCCGCCCCGTCAGCCCACCGATCATGCCCGGCTGGGATGGCTTCCCCGTCGCCGACTGGCTCGAGGAGAAGTTCTCGTGCTCGGTCCTGGTCGACAACGACGTCAACGTGATGGCGCTCGGCGAGCGCGAGCAGCACTTCGCCGGTGAGGACGAGTTTATGTTCGTCAAGTTTGGCACCGGCATCGGGGCCGGCATCATCGCTGGCGGCCGTCTCCATCGCGGCGCACAGGGGTCGGCGGGGGATATCGGCCACATCTCCGTCCCGGGTCACGACGACGTGGTCTGCGAGTGCGGGAATACCGGATGCCTCGAAGCGGTCGTGGGCGGTCGGGCGCTGGCCCGACGGCTCCAAGCCGAGGGGCTCGACACCGTCAATTCACGAGACGTCGTCGCTCAGGTCCTCGCCGGCAACACCGACGCCGTGCTCGCGGTCCGTGACGCCGGGCGCGAACTCGGGCTCGTGCTCGCCGGACTCGTCAACGCGATCAACCCGGCGGTCATTGTCCTTGGCGGCGCGATATCGGCTGCCGGCGATCATCTCCTCGCCGGGGTGCGCGAGGTCATCTACCGCCGCTCCCCGCCTCTCGCCACCCGGAACCTCCGGGTCGTTGCGAGCGCCGCGGGTGGCCGTGCCGGCGTGATCGGTGCGGCCAACATGATCACGAGCGATGTCCTACTGAGCTCCGCCTTGCCGCATCGCAACAGCGGAAAGCTCGTCCGATCGGCGTAGGCAGCAGTGACTGCGACCGATGCGCTGGCCACGATTCGCATCATGGGCACCGTCTTTGGTGACGGCGGCGCCCCGGTATCCCACGCGGTGATCGAGACCTGGCAAGCCCGGCCAAATGGATGGTTCGCCGACGACCCTCGAGCGGACCGCCACACACGACGTCGCGGCTTTCGCTGCTTCGCGGTATCGGGAGGCGTAGCCGACGGCACGTACGAAATCATCACCGTCAAGCCGGGACTCGCCTCAGGGATCCACGGTGTCAAGCAGGCGCCCCACATTGTCGTCTCGATTACTGCCCCGGGCCTACTGGATCGGTGCCTCACTCGCATCTACTTCGCCGACGAGCCAGAAGCAAATGCGGCCGACCCAGTGCTCGCGCATATCCCGGATGACTGCCGATGGACAGTCCTCGCGCAGCCCCGGCCCGCCGGTTATCGCCACGACATACACCTGCGGGGCAGGCGGGCGACAGTTCGCTTCGGGTTCTGACGCGTGCTGGTCATACAAGCTCTTCGAAACGCTTATGTCCGCGCCGACCGTCGATCACTACGCGCCGATCTGCTGTCGTCCACACGACGGTCCCTGCGATCTGGGGTTGCCCCGCAAAGGACCCGAAGCGATCCCAGATCGGCGCCTCGAGGGCATGGCAGAGCTCGTCCCGACCGCTCCACCGCTCGACGTCGACCAGCTTGTCGCGATCGAGTCGACTCAGCACGATCCTGTCGGTGCGACCGCCGCTGCCGGCGGGGCCGCTGAACGGCACGGTCGCGACCGTCGCGCCACGCCGCTCGAGCTCAGCCCACACGCCGTCGCGTGCAAGCAGCTCGTATCGATTCGGGCGGAGCCGCGCCTCGTGGATCCGCGATGCTTCGCGGCCGGAGGGTGTCCGACAGGACTCGCCCGGGCTCGCTTTGCATTTCGGACACGGCCGCGCTCGCCACCCGCGCGCGATGTGGAGTGCCGATGGCTTCGCGGTCGTTCGATGGCCCCACGGGAGCCGGCATCGCGCACCCGGCGCCGCCCGACACGTCGGGCACCACTCATCGAGCCACAGAGCGCGATCGCTCACCGCGATCCCTCCTAGCCGAGCAGAACGCCCTCGCCGACGATGTGAAGCTGCTCTGTTCAGCCGGCATCGGGCGGACGCAGCGGTCCGCCGGCGATCAGCCGGGTCGGACCAAGGTCAGCCCTGGAAATGCTCCGATGCAGCGTCGCTGGTTTTCCGTCCACATTCCGTCCACCAGTTTCACCTCGGCCGGATTTCGGCCGCCGCGGCCGTTCACTCAGGTTCCGGCGAGTTGCAGGCAATTCGTGCCCGCCGGTGAGCGTCTGTGAACGCTCGAAACACCCTCGTCCTTCCATGGTAAGGAAGGGGTCGTCGGTTCGAGTCCGACAGAGGGCTCTCGGTTTTCGGCTGCTCAGAGCCACTTCCCGTTTCCGTCCACCGGATCTGCGACCCCTTCCGAACCGGGGCATGCCGGTCGCGCGGGCCGGTCCTTTCATGTCGTGGTTGATCGGACGCCCCAGGCGGTGTAGTCGATCCAGGCGGCTTGTTCGGCCCGGGTTGAGAGGGCGTGGTCGATCACCCGCAGGATGAGCCCGAACTCGGCGTGGTCGATCCCGACGATGAGTAGGCAGCCGGCGTGCGATTTTCCGGCTGCTGCCCATTCGGTGGTGATCCGGGCGAAGTCCTTGACGTTGCGGGTGGCCATGATGCGTCGCTGCTCGGTGGCGAGAGCGAGGAGGGCTTCGTCGTCGGAGCCGTCGAGCTCGCGTTCCTCGTCAGCGGCGCGGACATCGTGTTGCTCGCGCAGGGCCGTCGCGATGCGGCGCGCGGAGACGTGCGCGTCGAGGAACAACCTCACGGTTTGCTAATCGCCGACGGCGATCGTGTCGATCGTCGGGTACTGGCGCTGGAACTCCGCGAGCGATCGTTCGTTCTCGGCGATCGCGGCGTCGATCTCCTCGGCGAACTCGGCGTAGTAGGCGAGCGCCACCCGGATCTGCGGCTCGGTCAGATCGGTCGCCTCCGCCATCTCGCTGGGCGTGTCATACGCGCGTGCAGCCGCCACGATCTCCCAGATGTCGAGCGCGGTGCCGATCACCCAGGGACGGCGGTTCCAGTCGCTGCCGCGAAACGCGATCCCGGGAAACCGGCGTGTGCGGAGCGCCTCCTCGGCGAGTCCTTCGACGACGGCGCCTTTCGTCCGCCGCGTCCGCCTCGCTTCCTCGCTCACGAGCTGATCGGTGACCTCCGAGAGGCGCATGCTGAACGGGGCTGCCTTGGGCATATCCCAAGGCTAACACGGCAATTACGCTGTAATTATCGTCAGACAGCTGGATCGCCGATCTCCCGACGTGCAGGCAGACCGCAGACTGGTCCGTCGGCTCGAACCGGAAGCGGCGGGCGGTCCCGTCGTCGGTTCGCAGCCTGTCTCATGTCGTCCATCTCGATCATCTGGGTAGCGCCAGCCGAGGTGACCGTCTTGCTGACGATGCGCAAGCCAGGGCCGGCGACGAGGGCCTCGTAGCAGGCTCCGGCAACGACTACGTGACCGATCGTCTCGTGACGGGGACCGCGCACAGTCTCGAGATTGCTCAGGAGCCTCTGAGCCTCAGGGCGCGGGATAGATTTCGTTCGAAGCCGGACTGCCTTGCCTCACGCCCATGGGAGCGCAGCAGCGCCGGCCCTTGTTGGGGCGCTTGGTGTGCGACGCCACTTACAGCGCCGCCGTGGGGGACCGCTCTTAGACTTGGGCCCGTGGATGTCGGTGATGGGGATTCGGGTGTTTGTCTTGCCGAGCTGATCGCCGCGCTGTCGCTGGGAACTGATCTGGGGCTGGGGCAGCCGATGGAGCATGTGTTGCGTGAGTCCGTGCTCGCTTCGGAGCTTGGCGGGCTCTTCGGGTTGGACGAGTCGGAGCGCTCGCTCATGTACTACGTCGCGCTGCTGGCGTGGGTGGGCTGTCATGCCGATTCGTATGAGCAGGCCAGGTGGTTCGGCGATGAGATCGCCGCCAAGGTGGATCTCTACGGGGTCGACCTGGTCGGGGTGGACAAGGCGCGCTATGTGATGCGGCATCTTGGGGCGGGTGAGATGGGCCTGGCTCGGGCTCGTACCGCGCTTCAGTTCGTGGTCTCGGGGCGCGCGGCAATGGAGTCGATGCACTCGACGCATTGCCTGATCGCGGGCGATCTGGCTCGGCGGCTCGGGCTCGGCGAACAGGTGCGCGAGGCGCTGCTTCAGGTGTTCGAGCGCTGGGATGGCAAGGGTGATCCGGGCGAGCTCAGCGGCGAGGAGATCAGCCGGCCGGTGCGGGTGGTGCAGCTCGCGGATGTCGTCGAGGTGTTCCATCGCGAGGGTGGCATCGATTCCGCGGTGGCGGTCGCGCGACAGCGCAGCGGCACGCAGTTTGATCCGGCGGTCGTGGACTGCTTCTGTGATGCGGCACCCAAGTTGCTTTCGCCACTGGCCGACACGACGAGCTGGGATGCGGTGATCGACGCGCAGCCTGGTCTTCGGCGGACCCTCTCCGACGCGGAGCTCGATGATGTGCTTGAGGCGATCGCCGACTTCACGGATCTCAAGTCGCCGTACATGCTGGGTCACTCGCGCGCGGTGGCCGACCTGGCGGGCGCGACGGGCCGGACCTGCGGGCTGGGCGAGGACGAGCTTCGCGCACTGCGAAGGGCCGGGCTCGTCCACGACCTTGGGCGGCTGGGGGTCTCGAGCACGATCTGGGATAAGCGCGGGCCGCTGAGCGCGGTCGAGCGCGAGCGCGTCCGGCTGCACCCGTACCTGTCTGAGCGCATCCTCTGCTCCTCGTCGGCGCTGGCGCCGTTCGGTGAACTGGCTGGGCGGCATCACGAGCGGCTCGACGGGTCGGGGTACCCGCGCGGACTCAAGGCGAGCAGTCTCTCGCCGTCGGTGCGGATCCTCGCCGCGGCCGATGTGTACCGGGCGATGCTCGAGCCCCGTCCGCACCGCGCTGCGCTCCCGGCGGCGGAGGCGGCCGACGAGCTGCGGGCCGAGGCGCGCGAGGGCCGGCTCGACGGCGAGGTGGTCGACGCGGTGCTGCGCGCCGCCGGCCACGAGACCACGCGGCGACCGGAGCGGCCGGCAGGGCTCACCGCGCGCGAGGTGGAGATTCTGAGGCTGCTGGCCCGCGGGCTGCTCAACAAGGAGATCGCCCGGCGTCTTGAGATCATGCCGAAGACGGTCGGCAATCACATCGAGCACATCTACGCGAAGATCGGCGTCTCGAGCCGCGCCGCGGCGGCGCTGTTCGCCACCGAGCACGGCCTGCTGGCTGTTGGGGATTCCCCCGGTGGCCTACCGTCCGCGGGCGTTAGCGCCGCGCGAATGCATTAGCCGCGCGCACACTCGCCGTCGACATGGGGCGAACGCCTCATGGACACGCCGGCCGGGCGGGCGTAGCTTCGCCGCAGCAAACCCACTGCGAAGGAGAAGACCATGGCGGTCACCGAGCAACCGGTAGCAGTCGATACCGACAAGCTGATGCAGTTCGTGTTCCGCGCCGTCGACGAGATCGGCGCGACGCTGAACGCGGCGCTGGTGGTGATGGGCGACAGACTCGGCCTGTACCGGGCACTGGCAGGGACGGGCGGGCTTTCACCCGCGGAGTTGGCCGAGCGGACCGGGACCGCGGAGCGGTATGTGCGCGAGTGGCTGAACGCGCAGGCGGCCGGCGGCTACGTCAGCTACGACGCGGGCAGCGGCCGCTACGCGCTACCGGCCGAGCAGGCGGTTGCGCTCACCGATGCGGACAGCCCGGCATACCTGCCGGGGTTTTTCCAGATCGCGCTCGGCTCGGTGATCGACTCACCCAAGATTGTCGAGAAAGCACGCACCGGCGAGGGGCTGGGGTGGCACGAGCACTCACACGACGTGCACGAGGGCTGCGAGCGGTTCTTCCGCCCCGGCTACAACGCCCACCTGGTCGCGGAGTGGCTGCCGGCACTCGACGGCGTGGTCGAGAAGCTCGAGCGCGGAGCCTCGGTCGCGGATGTCGGCTGCGGGCACGGCGCCTCGACGATCCTCATGGCCAAGGCGTACCCCAAGTGCACGTTCGCCGGGTTCGACTATCACGCGGGCTCGATCGAGACGGCGCACCGACGCGCGAAGGAGGCGGGTGTGTCGGATCGGGTCCGCTTCGAGGTCGCGCCCGCGGCGACGTACGCCGGCAGCGAATACGACCTCGTGACGATGTTCGACTGCCTGCACGACATGGGCGACCCGGTCGGAGCGGCACGCCATGTGCACTCGACGCTGAAGCCCGACGGCACCTGGATGATCGTCGAGCCCAACGCAGGTGACCGTGTCGAGGACAACCTCAACCCGGTCGGCCGCGCGTACTACGCGTTCTCGACCCTGCTGTGCACGCCGGCGTCGCTCTCGCAGGAGGTCGGGCTCGCGCTCGGCGCCCAAGCCGGCGAAGCGAGGATCCGCGAAGTGGTCGAGGCGGGGGGGTTCACGCGGTTCGGGCGAGCTGCAGAGACCCCGTTCAACCTCGTATTCGACGCGAGACGATGAGCAGCGCGTGGTGATGTGGACGCTGTCAAGCCGGTGTCAGTGACTGACGGGATCCAGCGCGGCGATCCCGATCGTGCCGAGCTCGCCGGGTGCGAGTCCGAGCACCGTGGGCTGGCGCACACGCTGATCAACGCCAACCCGCCGGACGACGTCGGGTTCGAGGTCTACTCGATCCACCGTCCTGGCGAGATCGAACAGGCACTCCAGCTGGTCGGCGTCGAGTTCGGAACCCAAGGCTCCGCGCGGGTAGCGTTCTACAAGCTCGCCCACCCGATTATGCAGCCACCGCTCCCGATCCGCTCCAACCGCCGCGGTGAGGATCCGACGACACGATGGCTGTCGGCGGGCGCGAACCTGTGGCAGCCGATCGGTCGATCGCAAGCCGCCGAGGCAGGGCAGGAAGAATGTGCGCGCAAGCTGGCCCCCGAAATCTCCTGCCCCGACGAGGAACAAGTGCGGACATGGCTGCCTGGGGGAGCGCGCAGGGCTGACCGGACCGCCAGCTTGAGTGGCCGCTGATCGTGTTGGGCGGAGTCTCGTCGGGCCAGATCGAGCCGCCTCGACCGCGGCCAGCCCAGAGGTGAGACTCGAGCGCCACAGCGGCTCGTAACGCGAGAGTTCCTGCGGCGTAGGCGTACGCTGACTGCTGTGTTTCGAGTGCGTTCGTTCGGGGCGGAGCGCCCGCCGGTCTGGCTTGGCGTGACGCTTGCCGCGGTCGCCGTAGCCGCCGCGACGGCAATCGTTTACCCCCTCAAGTCCGTAGCCCCGGCCGTCTCTCTAAGCGTCGTCTACGTGCCGGTGGTGCTCGTCGTCTCGGCCTATTGGGGGCTGGCGCTGGGGTTAGCCACGTCGATCGCGTCGGCCGCGGCCTTCAACTTCTTCCAGCTCCCACCGGTGGGCACGTTCGACCTCGCCGATGGACGTGACTGGGTCGCGCTCGCTGTGTTCACGATCGTCGCGGCTGCGGTGAGCACCGTGGCGAACCTCGCGCGCAGTCGCGCCCTAGAAGCTGAGCGCGGCCGGGCGGAGGCGGACCTCGCAGCGGGGCTTGCACGCGAGCTGCTCGCCGGCGAGGAGACGCCGGCCGCGCTCGGCGCAACGGCTCGACGTGTCGCCCAGGCGATGGCTTTGCCGTCAGTCGCGATCGTCCTCGGATCGGCGGCCGGGGACGAGCGTCGGGTCGCAATCCCGTTGCAAGGTACGGAGGGGGGCAGGCTTGCCACGCTGCTCGTGCCGGCGGACCTACCGAGCGAGACGATGGAGCGCTTGCGCAAGCAGGTTGCTCCGTCACTTGAGGCGCTGGTCGCGATCGCGCTACACCGCGACGCGGTTCAGGGCGAGGCGGTGGAGACGGCGGCGCTGCGTCGTAGCGACGAGCTGAAGACCGCGTTGCTTCAGGCGGTCTCGCACGATCTGCGGACGCCGGTCACAGCGATCGTGGCGGCTGGCCATGCGCTCGGGGCCCGGTCATTGACCGACGACGAGCGCGGTGAATTGAGCGCAGCGGTCGTCGACGAGGGCGGGCGGCTGTCCGCGTTGATCGACAAGCTTCTGGATCTCTCGCGTCTGCAGGCGGGGCGAGCGGAGCCTCGGCGGGATTGGATCCCGATCGAGGAAGTGCTGCTCGCTGCACGGGACTCGGTGCCGGACGGGGTCGGGACCGTACGCATCAAGGTCGACCCGGACGTGCCCGCTATCCGCGCAGATGCGGCACAGCTGGAGCAGGTGTTCACCAACCTGCTCGAAAACGCCCGGCGTTACTCGAACGGCCTGCCGGTCCTGGTTCACGCCCGGCGGGCCGGTCCAAATGTGGTGGCGCGCGTTGTCGATCAGGGCCCGGGGATACCACGCGCCGAGCAGGAGCGGATCTTTGAGCCGTTCTACCGCGGTGCGCAGCCCGAGCGTGCGCGGTGGGTCGGCTCCGGGTTGGGGTTGGCGATCGCGAAGGGTTTCGTCGAGGCGAACGGCGGCAGCATCTCGGTCGAGTCGCTTCCGGGCCAGGGGACGAGCTTTGTGGTTGAGCTGCCCGTGCTGGACGAGCCCAAGGTGCCGGTAGCGTGAGTTCACGGCCGCGGGTGCTGGTCTGCGATGACGAGGGGCAGATCCTGCGGGCGTTGCGCGTGATCTTGCGCGAAGCGGGTTTCGAAGCGCTCCCTGCGGAGAGCGGCGAGGAAGCGCTCGATCTGGCGGCTGTTCAGCGGCCGGAAGCGGCGATTATCGATCTGGTGCTTCCCGACATCGATGGCGTCGAGGTGTGCAGGCGGCTACGCGAGTGGAGCGAGATGCCGATCATCGTGCTGTCGGCGGTAGGCGAGGAGGAAGCAAAGGTCCGCGCTCTAGCTGCGGGCGCGGATGACTACGTGACCAAGCCGTTCGGGCCGCGCGAGCTGATAGCGCGGCTGGAGGCTGTGCTACGCCGGGTGGAGCCAGAGCGCGAGGACTCCCCGGTCCAGGTCGAGGGGCTCGAGGTCGACCTGGCAGCTCGGGTCGTGCGGCGCGACGGGGAAGAGATACATCTCACGCCTACGGAGTTCGATCTGCTGCGGGCGCTGGTGCGCAACCGTGGTCGGCTAATGACGCACCGGGATCTGCTCGTGTCCGTTTGGGGCTCCGGATATAGCGAGGACACGCAGGTGCTGCGGGCGCACGTGGCAAACCTGCGACGCAAGATCGAGCCCTCGGACGGCCCGCGGTACATCAAGACCGATCCTCGAGTCGGATACCGCTTCGCCGGCTGAGTAGCCGCCCGCGGCGGCAAGGCGCCCTTCACAGAACCTGTATGGCGGGACGCCGTTTCTATACGCGTTCTTCACGGAGCGCGGACCACGATGTTCACATGGATGTTGTGGCTATTGCGATCGCGGTTGTGTCGTTCGCGATCCTGCTTGGCCTGATCTACGCGATCGACCGGATATGACCCTCTGGTCGCGGCAATGAGCGGAGCCGACCTGTTCGGGTTGATCGTGTCCGTGCTGGCTGTCGGCTACCTCTTGTACGCGCTAGTGCGCGGCGAGAGGCTGTAGATGCTCCAGGGCTGGGTTCAGATCGCGATTTACGTGATCGTGGTGATCGCGCTGACGCCGCTGCTGGGGGGCTACATGGCGCGGGTGTACACGCCCGGCGAGACGGTGATGCTCGAGCGCGTTTTCGGCCGTTTCGAGCGGTGGCTTTACCGCGTGTTCCGCGTCGACCCGCACGAGGGCCAGGACTGGAAGCGCTATGCGCGCTCGCTGCTGGTCTTCTCGCTCCTTGGGTGGATCGTCATGTACGCGGTCCTGCGCACCCAGACGCTGCACCCATGGGACAGCTATCCGGGCGTCCAGTTTCACTCGGGAACCTGGGACCTCACGTTCAACACGGTCTCGTCTTTTGTGACCAATACGAACTGGCAGTACTACGGCGGCGAGACCACGCTGACCTACTTCAGCCAGATGCTCGGAGACACGGTGCAGAACTTCGTTTCGGCCGCGGCGGGGGTCGCGGTCCTGATCGCGCTGATCCGCGGGATCGTCGCCCGTAGCGGCAAGAGCCTGGGCAACTTCTGGCAGGACCTGGTGCGCACGCTGCTTTACGTGCTCCTGCCACTGTCGGTGATCGGAACGCTGCTCTTGGTCTCGCAGGGAGTGATCGAGAACTTCGACCATTACACGACCGTTCACACGCTCGCCGGCGGGACCCAGACGCTGGCGCAGGGTCCGGTCGCCTCGCAGGTCGCGATCAAGCAGCTGGGGACCAACGGCGGCGGGTTCTTCAACACCAACTCGGCGTTCCCGTTCGAGAATGGCACGCGGCTCTCGAACTTCGTCGAGATGCTGTTCATCCTGCTGATCCCGGCGGCCCTGACCTACACCTATGGGCGGATGGTCGGCAGCCGCCGCCAGGGATGGGCGATCTTTGCCGCGATGTTCGCGCTGTGGATCGGCGGGGTTGGCATCACGTACGCCGCCGAACAGCACGGCACCCCGGCTCAGCACGCGGCGGGCATCACCACGCGCGCGATCGCTGGCTCGACCGGCGGCAACCTGGAGGGCAAGGAGCAGCGCAACGGGATCGCAGGCTCGGCGCTGTGGGCGGTCAGCACGAGCGACACCTCGAACGGCTCGGTCAATGCCGCGATGGAGTCGTTCACGGGCCTCGGCGGCGCTGTCCCGATGAGCAACCTGGCGATGAGCGACGTCGTCTGGGGTGGCGTCGGGACCGGCCTGTATTCGATGCTCGTGTACGTCCTGCTCGCCGTGTTCATCGGCGGACTCATGGTCGGGCGAACTCCGGAGTACCTCGGCAAGAAGATCGAGGCGCGGGAGATCAAGCTCGTGACGCTCGCTGCACTGCTGACACCGCTGACGATCCTGCTGACCGCCGGCCTCGCGACTGCCAGCCCGCCCGGACGGGCTTCCATCTCCGCCAAGGGGCCGCAGGGCTTCTCCGAAACGCTCTACGCGTATATGAGCCAGGGCAACAACAACGGCTCGGCGTTCGCCGGCTACACCGGCTACATCCAGCCCCACCCCGGCAACCTCGGTGCACATGGAGTGAAGCTGGCGGACCTAATGGGCGGCCTGACGATGATCTTCGCCCGCTTCATCCCGATCCTGCTCGTGCTTGCGGTCGCGGGTGCCCTCGCGGGCAAGCGCGTCGCGCCGGCCGGCCCTGGGACGATGCGCACCGACACGCCGACATTCGTCGTGCTGCTGATCGGCGTCGTAGTCCTAGTCGGCGCGCTCACCTTCTTCCCCGCGCTCCTGCTCGGCCCTGTCGTGCAGAGCCTGACCACCCACCTCTTCTAAAGCGATGCGCCGCGACGTCTACACCTCGCTGATCGCGATCGTCGTCCTGACCGTCCTCTTCGGCGTGGTCTATCCGTTCGCGATGACAGGCATTGCTCAGGTCATCTTCCCGGGCCGCGCGAACGGATCGTTGGTCACGGTGAACGGCCAGGCGGTCGGCTCCCGGCTGATTGGGCAGGACTTCCGTGGGGAGGGCCGCTACTTCCACGAGCGGCCGTCCACCGCCACGCACTACAACGCCGCGGCCTCCTCATTCACCAACCTCGGGCCGAACAACGCGGTCTCGCGCGACACCTTCAAGGCCAACCTGGCCGCCTACCTCAAGCTCGAGCGGCCCTACGACCCAGGACTCACGGCCACCGAAGTGCCCGTTGACGCGGTGACGAGCTCCGCGTCGGGTGTCGATCCCGAAATCTCGCTGGCCAACGCCGACATCGAGGCGCACCGGGTCGCCGCCGCCCGCCACCTATCCCTCACGACAGTCGACCGGCTGATCCGCCAGAACACCGACGGTCGCCTCCTGGGGGTGCTCGGCGAGCCCGGAGTTAACGTGCTCGGCCTCAACATCTCACTTGACCGCCTCGCGGGAGCGCTGCGCTGATGTCGGGCGTCAACGGCAGCCCGATTCGTCCGGCCGGCGAGCGCCGGGCGATCTCGCTCTTCCAGCCAGACATCGTTCGCCGCGCCGTAATCGACAGCCTGATCAAGCTCGACCCGCGAGTACAGATCATCAACCCGGTGATGTTCGTGGTCGAGGTCGGCGCCGTGATCACGACCGTGACGTGGCTGATCCAGGTATTCGGCGGCCGACCGCTGGGTGGCGGCCACGAGCCCGCCTGGTACACGTTCGTGATCTCGGTGTGGCTGTGGCTGACTGTGGTGTTTGCCAACCTCGCGGAGGCGTTCGCAGAAGGACGCGGGCGGGCCCAGGCCGGCACGCTGCGCTCGATGCGCCGCGAAACCGTCGCCACACTCCAGGACGGGACGACCAAGAAAGCCTCAGAGCTCGTCCGCGGCGACGTCGTAGTGGTCGAGGTCGGTGAGCTGATCCCAGGCGACGGGACGGTGATCGGGGGAATCGCCTCGGTCGATGAGTCCGCGATCACCGGAGAGTCCGCACCAGTGATCCGCGAGTCCGGCGGTGACCGCAGCGCCGTGACCGGTGGCACCCGGGTCTTGTCTGACCGGATCGTGGTCGAGATCACCCAGGAGCCCGGCAAGTCGTTCCTTGACCGGATGATCGCGCTGGTCGAGGGCGCCGAACGGCGCAAGACCCCAAACGAGATAGCGCTGGGCATCCTGCTCGCTGGGCTGACGCTGGTGTTCATCTTCGTCGTGGCGACGCTCCGGCCGTTCGGCCTGTTCGCTCACACGGAGATCTCCGAGACGACCCTGATCTCGCTGCTGGTGGCGCTGATCCCAACCACGATCGGGGCACTTCTCTCAGCCATCGGGATCGCCGGCATGGATCGCCTCGTGCGCCGTAATGTGCTCGCGCTGTCGGGCCGCGCTGTCGAGGCCTCCGGTGACGTCGACGTGCTGCTGCTCGACAAGACGGGCACGATCACGATCGGCAACCGGCTCGCCGCTGAGTTCATCCCGATGCCAGGCGTGTCCGAGGGGGAGCTGGCGGAGGTCGCCCAGATGGCGTCGCTGGCTGACGAGACTCCCGAGGGCCGCTCGATCGTGGTGCTGGCCAAGCAGTACGGCATTCGTGAGCACGACATGGCCGGTCTCCACGCCCGGTTCGTTCCGTTCACCGCTCAGACCCGGATGAGCGGCGTGGACCTCGACGGCCATCGTCTGCGCAAAGGCGCAGGTGACGCCGTGATCCAGTTCGTCAAAACCGAGGGCGGGCGGCCGCCCGCTGAGCTCGACGCGGTGCTCGACCGAATCGGCCGCGAGGGGGGAACACCGCTAGGGGTCGCCAGCGACTCCCAGGTGATGGGCGTCATCTACCTCAAGGACACGATCAAGGAGGGTATGCGCGAGCGCTTTGACCGCCTCCGGGCGATGGGCATCCGCACGATCATGATCACCGGCGACAACCGGCTCACCGCCGCGAAGATCGCCCAAGAGTCAGGCGTCGATGACTTCCTTGCCGAGGCCACCCCCGAGGCCAAGCTCGCGCTGATCAAGCATCAGCAAGCCGACGGGCGGCTGGTCGCGATGACCGGCGATGGCACCAACGACGCGCCCGCGCTCGCTCAAGCAGACGTCGGGGTCGCGATGAACACCGGCACCCAAGCTGCACGCGAGGCCGGCAACATGGTCGACCTCGACTCCAACCCGACCAAGCTGATCGAGATCGTCGAGGTCGGCAAGCAGCTACTGATCACCCGCGGCGCGCTGACGACCTTCTCGATCGCAAACGACGTCGCGAAGTACTTCGCGATCCTGCCTGCGATCTTTGCCTCGACCTACGCCGCCGCGGCCGGACGGCAGGGTCCACTTCACGTACTCAACGTAATGAGCCTCGGCACTCCGCGATCGGCCGTGATCTCGGCAATCATCTTCAACGCGCTCGTGATCCCGCTGCTGATCCCCGTCGCGCTGCGCGGAGTGCGCTACCGACCGATCGGCGCCGACGCGCTCCTACGGCGAAACCTCCTGATCTACGGCCTCGGCGGGATCATCGCCCCGTTCATCGGGATCAAGCTGATCGACCTGCTCGTCCACAACCTTCTAGGCGCATGAACGAGCAGCTCCCCCGCGAACTAACCCCTGAACTCGCCGCGGCGCGAGAGATCGAGCGGGGCCATCATCGCGTCTTCCTGGGAATGGCGGCCGGCGTAGGAAAGACATTCAGGATGCTGCTCGAGGGACACGCCGAGCACGAGGCAGGGCGCGACGTCCTAATCGGCCTACTCGAGACGCACGGGCGAGCCGACACCGCCAAGCTCGCCGAGGGGCTCCCGATCCTGCCGCGGCGTCGCGTGACCTATCGGGGCACGATGCTTGAGGAGATGGACCTCGCGGGGATCCTGGCGCGCGCCCCGGAGGTATGCCTGATCGATGAGATCGCGCACACCAACGCACCCGGACTCGAGCACAAGAAGCGCCACGAAGAAGTGGAAGACGTGCTGGCGGCGGGGATCGACGTCCTCTCAACGCTCAACGTCCAGCACCTCGAGTCGCTCAACGACCAGATCGCCGAGCTCACCGGCTCTCCGGTGCGCGAGACGATCCCGGACGCGGTCCTCGGTCGCGCCGACGAAATCGTGCTGGTCGATCTCACTCCCGAGGCACTGCTCGACCGCCTCCGTGCTGGAAAGGTCTACCCCGCCGAGCGGGTCGACGCGGCCCTCAACAACTTCTTCCGCATCGAGAACCTCTCGGCGCTCCGTGAGGTCGCGCTGCGCCAAGTCGCCGAGGAGGTCGGTCACAAGCGCATCTTGACCACGACCGACCAGCTAGGCACGCGCAAGGAAACGATTGCGGCCGAAGCGCCTCAGGCTGTCGGCGAGCGTTTGTTGGCGCTCGTCGAACCCTACCCGGACACCCAGCGTCTCATCCGCCGCGCATGGCGCTCGGCGCAGCGGCTCGGAGCCAGCCTCGACTTGCTCTGGATCCGTCCGCCCGGCGGAAAGCTGACCGAAGACGAGGAGCGCTCGCTCGCCGCCATGCGCGAACTCGCCTCGGTGTTGGGTGTGCGTCTGCTGATCGAGGAGTCCGACAATCTGCCGGCGGCGATCGCGGATGTCGCGCGGCGCCAAGGGACGACTTACATCCTCATGGGGAGGTCGCGCCAAGTGCGCGGCTTCGCTCGTTTGCGGACACCGCTGCCACAACGGCTGATGGAACTCCTGCCGGGGGTGGACGTTCGAATCGTGGCCGACCGTGGACGCCGATCGAGGATCGATCAACAATGAGCCCCGTCGCGATTGCGCTGATCGCCATCGCCTGCGTCGCGATCGGTCTCGCGGCGGGATTTTGGCTCCCGCCGCATGGCCGACGGCCCGCCCGCAACCGGCCCCGGCCGGTGCGGACCATCCTGCTGCCATTCACCGGACAGGCGATCTCCCGTCGGGCACTCGAGGCGGCCGTGCGTCTGGCCAAGGCCGAGAACGCCACGATCATGCCGGCGTTCCTTGCCCGCGTACCGCGGCACCTGCCGCTCGACGCGCCACTGCCCTTGCAATGCGACCACGGCATGCCGCTCCTCGAGGCGATCGAGCAGCGCATCACAAGCCAGGGAATCCCGGTCGACGCGCGCGTCGCCCGCGGCCGTTCCTATCGCGATGCCCTGCGCCACCTGATCGAGACAGAGCAGTTCGACCGGGTGATCGTGTCCGCCACCAACGGCTCGCGCAATGGGCTCAGCAGCGACGACCTCGAATGGTTGCTAGAGCGGGCGCCCGCCGAGGTGATGATCCTTCGGCCCGCACCTGAGGACAGCCGCAAGATCTCCGCCGCCGGCGTGAGCGGACACTTCTGAATCACATACGGAGCGTCCCCTGGTCCGCCTGAGGCCGACTCCCGTCAGGATCGCGAGTCAAGCGGAAGCCTCTCGGTCCTGCATTTCTCACGGCACGAGTCTCTCAGCGTTCCGTCGCCCGCACCTGAGTTGCGCGGATAGGGCAACTCAATGGCCACGGCGTTTGTGCTTCCTGGTTGGCACCCGCCCTCAGGGTGCTCGTTCGTCACCGGCGCATCGTGCTAGTACATGTTGAGCGGTGGCGCCTTCTCGTCACGGCGCGGATCGCCACCGCGCTAGGCGGCGGGCGGCTTTCACACTTGTCAGTCGAGCGTGATGACGACCTTGCCGTCGGCCCTGCTCGACGTACCCCAGCGCCTCGAGGGTCTGGTCGAACGGGAACGTTGTGTCGATGACCGGGCGGAGGTGGCGGGCGTCGTAGAGGGTGGCCAGCTTGCCCAGGTGGGCGCCGTTGGCGTGCATGAACAGGAACGAGTAGCTCACGCCTAGCTTGCGGGCGTGCTTTCGGACTTTTCGGCTCAGCAGCCCCATCACGACGTCGATGAACTTCGGCGCGCCGAGCTGCTTCGCGAAGCCGGGGTCCGGCGGGCCGGTCACGCTGATCGCCTGCCCGTCGGGCTTGAGGACGGTGAGTGATTTCTCGAGGTTCTCGCCACCTAGCGAGTCGAGCACGACGTCGTAGCCGGAGAGGACGTTGGCGAAATCCTTCTTCCGGCAGTCCACGACGACGTCGGCGCCGAGCCTGCGCACCAGCTCCGCGTTCTCGCCGCTCGCGGTCGTCGTGACCGTGCGCCGAGGTTTGGCGAGCTGAATCACCGTCGACACCAGGCCACCGGGGCCGGCATGGACGAGGACCTTCTGTCCAGGCTGGACGTGGGCGCGGTCGACGAGGGCCTGCCAAGCAGCCAGTGACACCCAGCGGCACCGCGGCCGCCTCGTGCAGGACGAGCGAGGCTGGTTTGAGCGCGACATCGTCCTGGTCGATCGCGATGTACTCCGCGAAGGTTCCGATCCGCAGGTCGCGGGGACGAGCGTAGACCTCGTCGACTACCCGGAAGTCGCGCACGGCGGCGCCGACCCTGTCACCACGCCCGCGACGTCGTGGCCGAGCACGAACGGGGTCCGGTACTTCAGGAGGGGCTTGAACTCGCCGTTGCGGACTATCTTGTCCAGCGGGTTGATGCTGGCGGCGCTCACCTTCACCAGCACGTCACCGTCGCCGACCTCGGGCTCGGGCACGTCGGCGGCGCGGAGTCCGTCCTTGCCGTACTGCTCGACGACGAATGCCTTCACGACCGTGCTCCACGGCGGGAGCTGCCAGCCTTCCGCGAGTCGAGCAAGGATGCCACCGGGTTGGGCCGCGGCGCGGACGACATGCGGAGGCCGATCCGCAGCGTGGCCGCCCCCACAACGTCGCTACCCGAAACCGTGGGTGGAGAGCGCAACTGGGACTACCGCTACGCCTGGATCCGCGACGCCAGCCTGACGCTCGGCGCGCTGTACATCGGCGCCTGCTCGAATGAAGCAGATGAGTTTGTGTCGTTCATGACCAGCTCGGCTGGAGGTCGTGCCAGCGAGCGGTCGCTGCAAATCATGTACGGAATCGGCGGTGAGCACGACCTGACTAGCGGGAGCTGCCTCACCTGCGAGGGTGGCGCGACTCGCCGCCGGTCACCGTCGGCAACGGTGCGTGGGGGCAGACGCAACTCGACGTGTACGGTGTGCTGCTCGACACGCTTTACCGATACCGAGCGCGGCTCGGGGGAGCTCCATCCCGAGATCCAGCGGTTCGTGGCCGACCTGGCCAATACCGCCGCACGTGCTGGAAGGAGACCGACGCCGGCCTGTGGGAGATGCGGGGCGAGCCGCAGCACCACCTCTCATCGAAGGTTCTTTGCTGGGTGGCGCTCGACCGCGCGATCGCCCTCGCGCCGCGACTTGGCGTGCACGGCGAGGTCGAACGCTGGGCCGCCGAGCGCGACGAGATCCGCGAAGCGATCCTGACCCGCGGCTGGAGCGAGACGCTGCTGGCGTACGCCCAGTCCTTCGACGCCGATCAGCTCGACGCCGCCCAGTTGCTGATGCCGATTTTCGGGTTCCTGCCGGCGACCGACGAGCGGATGCCCTCGACGATCGGCGCGATCGCCGACAAGCTGACCGAGGACGGGCTGGTCCTGCGCTACCGAAACCAGGAGGGCATGAACCCCGACGGGCTGACCGACGAGGAGGGCACATTCGTGATCTGCTCCTTCTGGCTGGTCTCCGCGCTGGCCAAGGCCGGCGAGGTCGACCGCGCCGAGGCGCTGTTCGACAAACTCGTTTCCCTACGCCAACGACCTTGGCCTGTTGGCCGAGGAGATCGACACCGCGAGCGGAGAGCTGCTCGGCAACTTCCCCCAGGCGTTCAGCCACATCGGCTTGATCACCGCCGCCTGGGAAATCGACAAGGCGCGAGGGCGGGTGTCGTGATCACCATCTCATGCAACGCGCAATTCGCGAGCCTGAGGCGGGGGTGCGAACCTAGGCAGCTGCGGGGACTAGCGTCCTGAACTTGGCGCGCTGAGCGGGTCTCGGCCCGGTCGCGACCCGAGAGCCACCCCCGCGCTGGCTCAGATCGAGCACTGGGAGCCCGGGCGGCCGGAATCGGATTTGGATGGGGACCGGGGTGGCTTTGACCATCTCGTCCGGGGTTGCAATCGGCTCTGAGGGGCGTATGGTGGTAGACGCTGCGGTTCGGCCAGTTAGTCAACGTGTGGGGGCGGCCGGGTATCAGCGCTCGGACTCCGAAGGGCGCTCGCGGACCGGCCCACCGGGCGGCACGTGGGGACCTAGTAGGAGAGTTTGATCCCTTACACGGTGCCTGATGCTGCCGTTCTTTCACGAGCTGATCGAAGCAAGTCCGTCAGGGTCGCGTGGCGCTGGTCGCGGGGCCGGTTATCGGACGGATCGGACCCGTTTTTGGCGAGCGGTAGGCCGTTACACGCGGCTGATCGATCGGCCGACGGCAACAAGGCCAGTGGAGCGCCGAGTGTCCGTGGTGCAGCTAGCTCAGAGGAAAACCAACCAGGAGACGGACATGTCTGTCACGACCGAGCAGTCACCCCTGCGTTCCGTACCCGATCGTTTGACTCGGATGGATGAGCTAGTCGTCATCGAAGTCGTAGCGAGCGAGCCTGAAGCTTCCTGCGCAAGGAATAACGCTCGAGCGGCATGAGCACGGTCGGATGCGGAGTGGACATCGTCGTCGCGCAGGGTTGGGAGGCCGGCGGTCACGTCCGGAGTGGCGTGGCAACGCTTCCGTTGGTGCCGGCGGAGGTCGACGCGGTCGCACCGGTACCGGTTATTGCGGCGGGTGGGATTGGCGATGCCCGAGGGGTCGCGGCTGTGCTCGTCCTCGGCGCCCAGGCTGCCCTGCTCGGCACCCGCTTCCTGCTGGCGGATGAAATGCCGATCCACGGGGAGTACCGGAACCGCCTGACAGCCGCGACCGAGACCGATGCCGAGTGGTACACCACCCTCTACGAGGTGGGATGGCCGGACGCTTCGCACCGGGCCATCCACAACTCAACCGCCGAGATGTGGGAGGCCGCGGGCCAGCCGGCACCGGGTAATCGACCCCGAGAAGGCGAGGTGATAGCGCACTTCGCTTCCGGCGAGTCGATCGTTCGATACGAACCTGCGCCGCCGATGGTGGGAACCACCGGTGAGAGCGAACCGCTGTCGGTGTGGGCCGGACAGAGTGTTGCGCTCGCCAAACAGCGACAGCCCGCTGCGGAAATCGTGGCCGAACTCGTCGCGATGGCGCCGACGAGATCGACAGCCGGGCCAGGAGGCTGACCAAGATGAGTCATCAGATCGACGAGAACGTGTTCCGGTCGGTGCTGCCCGAGGACATCGAGTGGAAGCCGTTCCCGGCGTTCCCGCCGTCTGCTCGCCTCGCCGTTGTGGTGGGCGAGCCGACCAAACCGGGCCCGTACGTGATCATGGTCAAGCTGCCCGGTGGCGTCAAGCTGATGCCGCACGTCCACTGGGCGCGGTCCGGTGAGTACGTCACCCAAGTGACCGCGCGGCCTCGAGTACGTCGACCCAAGCGATGACCCGCGAAACGACTGACCTGTGAGGACCCAAAGCGAGACGGCTCAGCGTGAACAGCCTGCGCCGGGCAGCGACCATCACCCCATTGTCGGGCGGCTGCTCTCGGTCAACGTCGGCATGCCGAAGAACGTGCAATGGCGGGGCAACATGGTCTTCACGGGCGTCTTCAAGGACCCCGTCACTGGTCCCCGCCGGGTCGGCAAGCTCAATGTCGAGGGGGATGGTCAAGGCGATCTGGCGGGGCACGGAGGCGAGCAACGGGCAGTGTTCGTTTACCAGATCGAGTCCTATCGGTACTGGGAACGCCAGCTGGGACGAAACGACTTCGTCTGCGGACAGTTCGGCGAGAACTTCACGGTGCAAGGACTCGCCGATGACGAGGTTTGCGTCGGCGACCGCTACCAGATCGGCGCCGCCGTCTTCGAGGTAACGCAACCACGTGTCACCTGCTACCGCGTCGGGATCCGCATGAACGACCCGCGCATCCCCGCAATGCTCGTCTCACACCACCGCCCCGGGTTCTATTTCCGGGTGCTCGAGGAGGGCGATGTGGAAGCGGGAGAGGAAATCATCAAGCTCGCCTCCGGTCGCGAACAGATGCGCGTCGCCGAGGTCGACGGCCTTCTTTACCTCCCCGGGCACCAGCGCCAACAACTGCTCCGAGCGCTCCGGATCCCCGCGCTCAGCCCGGGCTGGAAGGCGTCCTTCCGAGCCCTGCTCGACGAAGACCCCGGTAGCGGCAACGCTGGGCTTGCGGTGACGAGTCCGCCGCCCGCGTGGCCAGGCTTCCGTCAGCTGAGCGTCACCGCAATCAACCGCGAGAGCGACTCGGTCATTTCCATACGTCTCGAGGACCCCAAGGGCGCGCCACTACCGACCGCCCGCCCGGGCCAGTACCTCACACTGCGGGTGCAGCCCGACAAGGAGCGGCGGTCGGTGCTCCGTAACTACTCACTCTCCGGACCGCCCGACGGCGGCTACTACCGCATCGCCGTCAAGCGCGAACGCCATGGCGTTGCCAGCGGCTATCTGCACACCCGACTCAACGGCGGCGATCAACTCGACATCGCAGCACCCCGCGGCACCTTCATCCTCGACCGGACGGATGCACCCGTGCTGCTGATCAGTGCCGGGATCGGAGCCACCCCGGTGCTCGCCATGCTTCACGCGCTGGCGCAGATGCATTCCGATCGCGAGATCTGGTGCCTGCACTCGGCACGCAACAACCGCGAGCACTCGTTCGCCGCCGAGGCCCAGGCTCTCATCGCTTCGCTCCCGAACGCACGCGCCCATGTGTACTACAGCCGTCCGGGTCCGAACGATATCCGAGGCCGCGACTTCGACACGGCGGGCCGTCTTACCGGGTCGCAACTGGCCGAACTCGAGCCACCTCGCGACGCGGAGGCATACCTGTGTGGGCCCGCGCCTTTCATGAACGAAATCAGCGCGGGCCTGGCGGCGATCGGAATCGACGCCTCGCGCATCCACACCGAACCGTTCGGGCCGGCGCCGGGCCTGACCCCGGGCATCGCAGTAAGCCCCGCCAGGCCGCCTCACGCACCCGCCGGCAGTCCCGGAGACGGGCCCACGATCGAGTTCGCCCGCAGCAACCTCGCCATCCCCTGGGATAGCGACTACGGCACCCTGCTCGAACTCGCCGAAGCATGCGACGTACCCGTCCGCTGGTCGTGCCGCACCGGCGTCTGCCACACCTGCGAGACGACCCTGATCGCCGGCGATGTCAAATACGACCCAGATCCCGTCGAACCTCCTGCCGACGGAAGCGCGCTCATCTGCTGCTCACAGCCGCGCGATGACCTGGTGCTCGATCTGTGAGGGGATCAATCCATAACGGAGGTCAGCATGAGCAACAACGACCAGGAGCTGGTCATGGCCCACTTCATCGTCTCAGACGATGTCGAGCGTTCTCGGCGCTTCTACACCGAAGTACTCGGCGGCAGGGTGGCCTTCTCCGGGCCCGGAGGGCTGACCTATGTCGCACTATCCAACAGCTGGATCATCATCAATGTCGGCGGAGGGCCGACCGACGACAAGCCGGCGGTCACCCTGGAGACGCCACGCGATCCCGACCGGGTCAGCAGCTTCGTAAACATTCGGGTCAAAAACATCGAGGCTGTGTACGCCGAATGGAGCGCCCGGGGTGCGGAATTCCTGACGCCGCCGAAACAGCACGAGTACGAGATCCGGTGCTACATCCGCGATCCCGACGGTCATCTGATCGAAGTCGGGCAGACCACGGACCCCGAAGGAGACTGGCACCCCGCTCGCTGGCCGTCGGGTACGCCCGCCGAGGAGTCGTGACCACCGCGATCATCGGTACCGGAGGGATCGGATCGGCCATCGCCCGTCATCTCGCCTCAGGCGGTGAGACCTTGTGGCTCTCGAGCGCCGACACCGAGTCGGCACGAACGCTGGCTGCAGAGATCGGTCGGGCTGCGGTCGTTGCCGTCGACAACCACGACGCGTTGCGGGGCACCGATGCCGTGGTTCTCGCGCTGCGTTTTGGGGTGCTGAACGACGTCATAAATGAGATCAGCGACTCGCTGGCCGACAAGCTCGTGGTCGTTCCCAGCAACCCGGTCGGCCTCGACGCGCAAGGCAACATCTCACGTCTCTTACCGGAAGGGCAATCATCTGGCGAGGTTGTCGCGGGGTGGTTGCCCGCGAGGGCTCGCCTGGCCATGGCGTTTGGAACCATGACGGCTGATCTCTTCGAGTCCTCTAGCAACCGGTCACCCGAGCCGGCGGTCCTCTTCTACGCGACCGACGATGACCGTGCTAACGAGAAAGTCGGGCGGTTGATCCGAATGGCCGGCTTCGAGCCGGTGAAGGTCGGCGGGATCGAGCAGTCGAGTCGACTCGAGGTGGGCGGCGACCTTCACGATCTCGTAGTCGGCCCCGCAGAGGCGCGGTCATTGATCGATACGGGCTGATCGCTTCGCCGCTCTGGTCGCACCGAATCGGGCTTGGCAGCGACGCGGAAGCCCTCACCGACCCGGACGGGTTCGTGTGGGAGCGCGCATCGCTCTGAACCGCACAAACGGGTTAGGGCTCAGGCGGACGGGCGCGATCGTCGGCTGGAGACCTGACCCGCCTAGACGGTTCACTGGAGAGCTCCGGACGGGCTCGACTTCGTATCGGGCGACTGCTCGCCCACTGAGGGCGTCCCTTGCAAGAGGCGCCCATGTCGCCAAACCGGAAGGGACAATGCGATGGTGACGACACATGATCGGAGCAGCGTGTCTTGAGCGAGGCCCAGCGCGCGATTGTGCGGCGTTTGATCGACGAGATCAACGAGTTCAATGTCGAGGCGACGGGTATCCGAGACTTCCGCGAGCTTCTGACCGTGGAGACCGATAGCCACGGCGAGCTGGTGGCCGGCGTGTACGGCTGGAGCTGGGGCGGGACTTGCTGGATCGACGCCCTCTGGGTGCGCGAGGACATGCGACGGGGGCGTGTCGGCAGTCGGCTGCTCGAGGCGGCTGAGGCGGAGGCACGAGCTCGCGGCTGTGTGCAGCTTGCGCTGGATACGCACACCTTCCAGGCTCCGGCGTTCTACGAGCGGCATGGCTTCGAGGTCGTCGGCACGCTCTCGGACCCGGGCATTGCAAGCTGCTCATGCGCAAGCGACTCGGCGGTTCGCTGTCGTGACGTTAGATCGCGGGCCGGTCAGAGCTCCGACGCGTCACCGGCTGGTCGAGAGCGCCGGACAGCTTCTGCTCTGGATCGGGCTGCGCCTGAAGCGGAAGCGCGATCCACCTGGCCGCAGCGGCGACGAAGCAGCGCTCTGTGCCGCGTCTCGGTGCCGGGTCGGTGTCCGCGCGCGAAACCGGGTGGATTGACGCTCATGGCGGCGGTTCCGTCTTCGCCGTGCTCTGCTTGGCGTGAGACAGCGAGTTGGTGAAAGCGGATGAAGCCTGTGTTGTGCTTGGTGTCACTGTAGAGCGGCACGATCGTGTGTTTTTCGCGTCTCGTAGCGCGGCGGCTTTCGGGTCGGCGATCATGGCGGGTCCCGCCATGGTGATCGCCGCCGGGGAGGCGGCGGTGGGGAAGACTCGTCTGGTCCAGGGGTGTGGCCGCGTCGGGCCACGTCGGCCAGCACTGCTCGGATGATGGGTCAGGGCGGGGAGCTAGCGCCCGATCCGACGAGCGGCCGAGCGACGCGAGGTCCGCGGGCGAGGACTGGAGGGCCGGGCCAGGCGGTGCAGGAGGATACCGTGCCCGCACCGATACTTCGATAGGCGCCACGTCGTCGAGGCTGAGGCGAGGAAGGCGGAGGCGGTGTCCCGCCCCGGATCGGTGATCCATACCTCGCCGTCGGCAGCGACTACGCGATCGAGCAGCGCGGTTAGCGCGTAAGCGCTTCGCTCGTCGTAGAGGATGTCTGATCCGAGCACCAGGTCCCATGGGCCGTGTACCTCGAGCGCTTGCGGGCTCTGCCATTCACACTGGACCGTCTCGACGGCGAGGCGGTTCTCCTCTGCGTTTAGCGCGGTGAACGCGAGCGCGAGCTTTGAGCGGTCGTTGACCGTCACGCGAGCCCCGGCGCGCGCCGCGGCAATACCCACGAGCCCCAGTCCGCAGCCGAGCTCAAGCACCCGGACGCCGTGCAGCGAACAGCGGCCGAGGAGCCCGGCGAGGACCACGCCGCTGGTCCAGGTCTGCGCCCAAAACGGCCCAGCGGCACCTCGCTCGGCGTCCGGATCCTGCACTTCGGGCGGATGCGCAGGGCGCCACACGCGGAATCGGCGGCCTCCGAGCATCAGTACCTCCACGCTCACGTCGGACGGCAGCAGCGCGTCACCCGCCTCTCAGAAACCGCACGTCGAGTCGATACCCGCCAGCGCCCTCGCCACGCGGACCCGCACCGATGCTGTAACCACTCTGACGGCACGCCAGGGTTCGCGGCGCCCGCGAGAGCTCGAACCGGCCGGTGCGATCACAACGGCGCGCGGCTGGGAGACGCACGACCCGGCGGCACCGCAGCATCGTCCTGCCGCGCCAGCTCGCCCCGAGCGAGCTGACAAATGTGCGGCACCACGCTCGGGACAAGAACCACGCCGGCGGCCGTCCCACACGTCGGCTACAGCGCCGCAGAGATCGCCTTCGCGCGGTCCGACGTTTTCGCGGCCTCGTCCGCTCGATGCCGGGCATCGGACTGAGCCCCGCACAGGAGGGGTGGTCAGCTTGGCCGGCCCGAGGGCGGCGGCGGGGGTCGCCTGCGATGCCGACCGTGCTGATGCGCCTATAACGCTGGTGATATCAGCCATTGGTGCGGGCCTTCGCGCCGCTGCTGGTGCGCCGGGGTGGAGGGAAGATCATCATCACCTCCTCCACCCAAGGCCAGCACGGCACCAAGTTCGGCTCGTCGTATTCAGCATCGAAGTGGGGGCTCCTCGGGCTGATGAAGTCGGCTGCCCTTGAGTTCGGGGAGCACGGCATCATGGTCAACGCGGTGATCCCGGGGCTGATCGACACAGCCCTGACTCGCCACGAGGATCGCTATGCCCAAGCCCTGGCTGAAGCTGGTCAGACGCCCAGCGGCGATCAGAGCCAGGACGAGCAGGCCGCGATCGAAGCGCTGAAGACCAAGACACCGCTCGGCGTGCCGTGGCTCGAGCCAGAGGATGTCGCACCAGTGGTCGTGTTTCTGGCCACGGATGCGGCGCGAATGGTCAGCGGCACCGCGTTTGCGGTCACAGGCGGCGACAGCGCCCAGCTGAACCCGTGTCGATAAGCAAAGCGATCGACAGACAGGCCTTGGCGAGCCAGGTCGCCAAACGGACCCGAGTACCGAGATGGAGGTGATACAGATGAATGTTCACCATGGCGACGGCGATCCGGCGGTCGCGCAGCCACAGCGGGGGTGACCAGGGCGGTAGCGATCCGGGTCCGCGGAATGTGGAGCGTGATCGTCAGAACCCTGATCTGCTCGCAGCCCCCGACACGGACTCCGGCACTGTCTCCGGATCCCGTCGAGGGCGGGCCGGCAACTGGCCGTCGTTCGACGCGTCGAGTCCGATTTGGCCCGGGTCGGTCCCCGGGGCGCCGTCGGACCGGGCAACCGCGGAGCAGACCGGCCTCGGACTGGACACGGCTCGAATGTGAGGCGCTCAACCGGCTGCGCTCGGTCGCAGTACCGGCGGTGGCTTAGAGTTGACCAGTGACGACCGCGGCGAAGCGCCCGGTTGGACCCAGGGCGACACTCACGTGGCTCGCACTCGCTTTCCTGACCCTCGGGTCGGTCGGCGACCTCGGTTCAGCCCCGGCGTTGGCGGTCTTCGGACTTGCCTCGGTCGTCCTGTACGTCGTACCCGCGATCGTGTTCCTCGTGCCGGCCTCGCTCGTGTCCGCCGAGCTGGCTTAGGGGTGGCAGGGCGGCGTCTACAACTGGGTCAGCGAGGGACTGCTCCTGGTCGTGCTCGCCGCGATCTACCTGCTCCAGGGCAATCCCTCTGCGGCGGCGCTCGATTCCGCCCACGCCCTGGAGCGCGCGGACTCATGGCCCTGGTTGAGATGTACCGGGGCGCGCCCGAGCACATCGTCGCCCCCGAACCGCCGCAACTGGCGCTATGGGATGACTTCGAGGTCGCGAACCGGCCGGCGGCGGGGCATAACCCGCCGTCCCGAAGAGCCGTATACGACCAGCGTACGTACGGTTGTGTGGGAGCCGGGTGGGTAACCGCCCCGGCTACCCGAGCCTGGCCGCGTGCGCGCGTCGGTGAGGGATCCCGAGCGTGACCGCGTGCGGCGCGAAGAGCATGACCGTCAGGCGGGGAGGCCTGCGATCCAGGCGGCGAACGCCTCTTTCTCGTCGGCTGTGGCTGGTTCGTCGCCGATCAGGCAGCCGAAGAGTTGCCCGGCGTATTCGAACGAGATCCAGGTGAGCAGCTCGACGATCTGCGGGGTTGTGAATTCCTGGAAGAGGAGGTTGACCTGCGGGTCCGTGATGGCTGTGTGGTCCTCGGCGACCGCGTCTGCGAATGCGACCGCGAGTGATTCTTTGGGGTCAGGGTGATGGGAGGCAGGGTCGCCGAGCGAGGAGCAGAACTCACAGCCGGTGCGTTGGGCGAGGGTGCGTCGGACTTCCTCTTTGAGGTGTGGCGTCAGCGTCGACGTTGGGCCGACCAGGGCATGCTTTAGGTCGTCCCAGGCGCGCAGTAGTTCGGGCCGGTGGCCGAGGACCCGGTCGGCGGTCGTGTCGCCTGTGTCAGAGAGCGGGATGCGCGGCACGGAGCTGGCTCCTCTCGTTGATCTTCCGCGGAAGGGAATGCGGGGCGCCGGTGCTGTTGGCGAATCGGTCAGCGTGGGTCAGGTTGCAGCCTGCTTGTCGGGAAGCGCGTCGAGCTCGGCGACGAGCTCGACGACGCGGTGGGCGATTTCGTCTCGGATGACGCGCACCTGGTCGAGCGGGAGTCCTTTGGGGTCGGGCAGGTCCCAGTCCAGGTACCGCTTGCCGGGGATGAAGGGGCACTGGTCGCCGCAGCCCATCGTGACCATGATGTCGGCCTGCTCGGCGAGCTCTCGAATGAGCGGCTGCGGTTTGCGCTCGGCGAGGTCGATCCCGAGCTCGCGCATCGCCTCGACCACCTCGGGGTGGACGCGCTCGCCTGGCGTGGTCCCGGCGGAGAGCGCGGTGTGCCGCCCGTCGGCGGCCTGCGTGAACAGGGCCTGGCTCATCTGGGATCGCCCGGCGTTGTGCAGGCACACGAACAGAACGGTGCGCATCAGCAAGCCCCAGTCTAAAGATTGACAAACGTCACTTCAATCGGTATTCGTGTATATAGATGGCGGTCGATCTGGAGCTCGCGCCCAAGCAGAAGCGGCCTGCCGGCGAGAGGTGCTGCGAGCCGGTGGTGTATCCCGACGTCGAGCGCGACGAGGCGACACGGATGGCGCAGGTCGCCAAGGCGCTCGGTGACCCGGTCCGGTTGCAGCTGGTTGACGTGCTCCGGAAGCACGCAGGCAAGGTATGCGTGTGCGAGCTGGTGCCGCTGTTCGATCTCGCCCAGCCGACGGTCTCTCACCATCTGAAGGTGCTCCGCGATGCCGGGATCGTCGGGTCAGAGCGTCAGGGATTGTGGGCGTATTACTTCGTGATTCCGGACGCCCTCGAGGAGCTGTCCGCATGGCTGAGCTAGACAGCGACTGCTGCGCGCCCGCCGTCCAGGAAGGGTGTTGCGAGCCGGCCGAGAAAGCCTCGTGCTGCGGAGAGAGCCACGGCGAGAGCTGCCGGTGCGCGCAGGGTGCGACGGACTCGACGACGACTGCGGCAGGCACGGTTCAGGCCGTTCGGGACACAGTTCGTGAGAAGTACGCGGCCGCGGCCAAGGCCGCCGCCGGGCAGTCGACCTCGGGCTGTTGCAGCCCGGCGGATGAGACCGGCGTGTTCGGCGCCGCGCTGTATGACAACACCGACGCCGCGCCCGAGGGAGCGGTGAGCGCGTCGCTCGGATGCGGTGTGCCGACCGCGGTGGCGGATCTGCACGAGGGCGAGGTGGTGCTCGATCTCGGGTCCGGAGCGGGCGCTGATGTGCTGATCTCGGCGCGCCGGGTTGGCGCGACCGGCCGGGCGATCGGGATCGACATGACCGACGAGATGCTCGAGCTGGGCCGCCGCAACGCCACCGAGGCCGGCGTTGAGAACGTCGAGTTCGTGAAGGGATACCTCGAGGACCTGCCGCTCCCCGACGAGAGCGTCGACGTCGTGATCTCAAACTGTGTGATCAACCTGTCCGGCGACAAGCCACGGGTGCTCGCCGAGGCCGCTCGCGTGCTGCGCCCGGGCGGCCGGTTCGCCGTCTCGGACGTGATCGCCGACGCCGGGATGGACGATTCCACTCGCGCGGACATCGCCGCGTGGACCGGCTGCATCGCCGGCGCGCTCACAGAGACCGAGTTCCGCGACGCGCTCTCGGCCGCCGGGCTCACCGACCTTGAGTTCCGTGAGACACATCGCGTCCACGAGCACGCCGCCGCTGCGATCATCCGCGCCCGCAAACCGCCCGCGGGCCGATGAGCTTAAGCGGTCGCCGCGCCAGGCGATATCGGGGTTAGCAGATCGACGGAGCCGTCGAACTGCCAAAGGGGATTCGGGACATCACCCGCAGAGGTGTGAACCTGGAAGAAGCCGTTGATTTCCTGTGGTCCGTCGCCGTCGGCGACGTACCGGCCTTGCGGGTTGACGTCGAGCTGATAGATGGCCGAGCCGATCGCAGTGGAACCAGGGAGGCGCCACGTCACGACACATCGCCAGTCGTTGCCCGGTCCCGAATCCGCCACCAGAGGACCGCCCTTGTCACAGGAGGCGCTGGTCCGCAGTTGCGCCTCCGTGACGGCGGGACGATGCAGCTCGCTGGTCTGCATACGGTACAGATGGGCGAACGCTGTCGCGAGAGAGCGGTCCAACTTGACTTTGTCCCGGAGCCGGAGGCCGACGTCGCGCCGGCGATCGCCCCAACGCTGACTGCGAACAGAACCAAGGCGAGCAGCGCGGGCATCACCAACCCGAGGGGAGAGCGGCCGAACGCCACCGAGCCGAGCAGCCCGATCGCCGCGAAGGCTAGCGTCGGCGCCAGCGCGCTGGCCCAGGCGAGCCGGACCGCACTGGCTGCCTGCCCCGGCGCGAGCAGATGGCCGTCGAGGCCTACCAGGGTGCGCCGGCGTCCAACGCCCTACGTCCGCCCCCGTTTCCCGGGCGTCGACGGGCCCGCGGTCCGATCGAGATGGTCGCAGCGTCGGCTACCGCGCCGGCGCCTGCGGCAGGCCGTCGCGACGGCCACTGCGCGGTGGGCCGGACGCGTGTGCGCGGATGGTCAATCGTGGGGGCGACGGCGCCGCTACCGTCGACGGCGCCGCTACCGTCGGGGTTGTTGTGACGCCCACCCATCAGGAGAAACCCATGAACAGGTTTGAGCAGGCCATCTACGACTGCATGACGCCGACCGCCAGGCTGGTGGAGGAGACGACGAATCCCCTGCACCGCGCGATGCTCCTCAACTTCTGGCGCCACGTGCTGCTGGAGGGGGCAGGCCACTACGACGAAATCGTTGCCGAGGACATGATGGTCGACGAGCCGGTCTACCGGGTGACCTGGGGCGTCAACCCGGGCGTCATCACCGGGAAGGAGGGGGTGCTGGCGTTCTACAACAGCGTCGGCGAGGCCGTCTTGTTCCATTCAGACGACCGGCTGTCGGTCGCGGACTGGGGCATCTGCGACGAGATCACCTTTCACCAGGTGGCCAGCGGCGGCGACCTGCGCGCCCTGGGCTACGAGATCGAGCGCGAGGACGCCCTGTACCACGTCTCCAGCCGCCAGGCGTTCATCTGGCCGTACGACAGCCATGCACGGCTCGCGGGTGAGCACCTCTACGAAGACAAGACGAGCCTCCAGATCGAGCAGGTCAGCCCCGAGGAGGCGATTACGCCCGCGCGGGCGAAGGAGATCTTCGCCGAGCAGTACGCCAAGCTCGAGGCAGAGCGCGGCGAGCGCTTCTGGGTCCTGGAGCACGCCGCCCGATGACGACGCCTCCGCCGATCTTCAGCGACGCGCTCCAGGTCGCGATCATCGTCCGCGACCTGGACGCCGCCATGCGGCGCTACCACGATGAGTACGGCGTGGGCCCGTGGGCGATCTTCGAGTTCAACCCGCAGACCATCGACGATATGGTCATCGACGACGCTCCGGCGGAGTACGCGATGCGCCTCGCGGTCGCCTTCATCGGGCGGCTCCAGTTCGAGCTGATCGAGCCGCTCGACGACCGCAGCATCTATGCCCAGCACCTCGTCGATCATGGCGAGGGCCTCCATCACGTCGCGCTCGGCGTCGATGACTACGCCGAGGCCGAGCGCACGCTGCGTTCCAAGGGGCACCACATCCTCATGGGTGGCAACCATCAGGGCGTGACGTACGCATACTTCTCCACGCAGGAGGCGCTCGGGTTCCCGGTCGAGCTCTACAGCGCCATCCCGAAGGGAACGCCCGACGCCGTGTACCCGCCCGGCGCGAAGTCGCCGCTCGGCTGATGGGTGCGGTGCCTGGCGGTGCGGCGGCTCGCGCCGGACGCGCTCGCTAGGCAGGCGATTCCTTGTGCGGCCCGAGCTGATCGTGCTCGAAGCTCAGCTTTCCGCGTTCTCCAGCGAGCGGGCATACGTACGATCCTCAACGAGACTGTTGAGATGGACGTAGCGTCCGCAGTCGGTCCCGAGCTACGCAACGCATGTTCGCCGAATCGATTACGGCGACTCGCTGTTGGTACGTTCACGATGAGCATCACCTCCCGTTTCACGGCTGCGCTGGCGGCAAGCCTTGTCTTCGCCGCTCTAATGTCTGGCGTTGCGGCCGCGGGAGGATCGGGGCTGCGGCAACACGTGAATGCTCCGGTTGTGAGCGTTTTCCCGATCCCGGGTGACAGAGTCGCGGCACCACAGACGCAGATTGCGTTCAGGGGGGTCGCGCCGTCCATGCTTGGAGGCATTAAGGTGGTCGGGTCGCGCAGCGGCCTACACACTGGCAGGCTCGACGCTGACTCTGATGGCCAGGGTGCGAGCTTCATCCCGAGCACCGCCTTCTCGCCGGGCGAGACGGTCACTGTGACAACGTCTCTGGACGTGCTCGGCGCCGCCCGCGGCACGTTCCGATTCGTGGTGGCGAGACCTACAGGTCCGCTTCCGTATCGGAGGGCGTTGCGCGTCGCGCGCGTTCGCGGTGATGTCTGGAGCTTTCATTCCCGACCGGACTTGGCGCCGGCTGCTGTGCAGCTGCTGCGGCGTACCGGGGATGCGGGCAGCGACGACATCTTCCTGACCCCGCAGTTCGGTCCGGTGCAGAATGGACCTGAGATCCTCGATCCCAGCGGCAGGCTGGTTTGGTTTAACCCGGTTCCCCGCGGCGATACGGCGGCAGATTTGCAGGTGCAGCAGTATCAAGGACACCCGGTGCTCACGTGGTGGCAGGGTTACACCGACGCCGGCATGGGGATCGGCGAGGACATGATCTACGATAGCTCCTACCGCCTCGTGGCGGCACTGCGCGGCGCAAACGGATTGAAGCCCGATCTGCATGAATTTCAGATAACTCCCCGCGGCAGCGCGCTGATCACCGCGTACTTTCCGGTGTTCTGGAATTCGTCATCCAGGCACCGAGTCGACGCACGAGATCGTGTTCGATTCGGTCGTGCAGGAGATCGACATTCCCACCGGCCTGGTGCTGTTCCAGTGGGACAGCCTTGATCACGTTCCTCTTGCAGACAGCTATCAGCCAGCGCCCCCTGCTGGCGGCCGAGGCGGATCGCAAAATCCATTTGACTACTTTCACATCGACTCGATTCAACTCGACGACGATGGCAATCTCCTGATCTCCGCGCGGAACACGTGGGCGGTGTACAAGCTGGACCACCGGACCGGCGCGGTGCGATGGACGCTCGGCGGTAAACACTCAAGCTTTCGAATGGGCCCCGGGACCAGCTTTGCGTTCCAGCACGACGTTCGCAGCGTGGCCCCTGGTGACAGGATGATCACGCTGTTCGATGACGGCGCCGGGCTGCCGGCCGTGCACAAGGCATCACGGGGCCTTACGCTCGCGCTTGACGTTCGCCACAGGACTGCCCGCCGGGCCGCGCAGTGGCGGCACTCACCGCCGCTGCTCGCAGAGTTCGAAGGGAATGTCCAGCAACTAACCGGCGGTGACCACGTGATCGGCTGGGGCCAACAGCCGTTTGTCACCGAGTATGGCCCGAGCGGCCGGCCGATTCTCGACGCGCGGTTTGTGGGCAATACCTCGAGCTATCGCGCATATAGGTTTCCCTGGACAGCCGCGCCAGCGATCCCCCCGGCGATCGTCGCGTCCAACTCAACCCAGGGGACAACGGTATTCGTGAGCTGGAACGGAGCCACAGACGTGAGCTCCTGGCGGGTCCTGGCGGGGGACTCGACGACGGCGATGCAGACTGTCCAGACCGTACCCGACACCCCGTTCGAAACGGCGATCACGCTACCGAGGGTCCCGTACGTCGCGGTCCAGGCGCTCGACGCGAACGGCGCTACGCTCGCCAGCTCCGCGACGGTACAGCCGCACTGACAGCCTGTCTAGCACTGGCAGGCGGATCAGGCGATGGAACCCGCGGCCGGTTCGCGAGCGTGCTCGATCAGGCGGAATGCTGCGGCGCTGAACCGGCTCTTGCGGCCCGCGCGCGAACCAATCGCAACGCTGCGGGCTCGCGCGTGTTTGAGGGACGATCGCGTTGCCTGCTCGCTTGCTGATCCTCTGCACTCTCCTGCTGCTGGCGCTGGCCTGCGCGCCGACCGCCGCTGCACAGAGGCCGACCCTGCCGCCGCCGCCCTCCAAGCAGGTGCTCTATCAGGACGGGCAGACCGACCGCTACCTCCTCGGCGGCACCTGGCTCTACCGTGCCGACCCTGCGGATGTTGGGGTCGCGCAGAGATGGCAGGAGGGATCATCAACCGCCGGATGGACTCCGGTCGCGGTGCCGAACTCCTACAACGCCGGCGATCTCTCGAGCCAGAGCTATCAAGGCTATGTCGGCTGGTATCGCCGAGACTTCACGCTGCCCCCGAACGCGTTCGCGCGTTCCGTACCGCTGTCCGCGCGCAAATGGATTGTCCGCTTCGAGTCGGTTGTCTACTATGCCACCGTTTGGCTCAACGGGCGGGAGATCGGCAGCCATGCCGGTGGATACCAGCCCTGGGAGCTTGACCTGAAGGGTCTGCGGCCGGGCGCCAACCGGCTGACCGTGCGCGTGGATAACCGCACCGGGCCCGGCGCCCTGCCGCCCGGGCCTGGCAGCCAATGGTGGAACTTCGGCGGCCTGCAACGCGAGGTCTACCTCCGAGCGGTCGCACGCGCCGATCTCGAGCAGGTGTTGATCAGGCCACGGCTGCGCTGCCTCGAGGGCTGCGCGGCGATGGTCGAAGAGCAGGCGACAGTGCGAAATATGACCGCCGCGCCCCAGACTGTGCGGCTGTATGGCTCCTACGGCGGCGTGCGCGTCGAGTTCGGAGGCGCCACGCTCGCCCCGCACGCGACCTGGACGGCGCATGCCACCGTCATGATCGCCCACCCGCGCCTGTGGGCGCCCGGCAGCCCTTCGCTGTACAGGGCCACGGTGACGCTGGCCGACCGCGCCGGGCGACCGCTTGGCGGCTATCTCGACTACTCAGGTATCCACTCGGTTGTCGTCGAGCACGGACGGCTCGAACTCAACGGCAGGCCGCTCCATCTGCGCGGTGTGGATTTGCAGGAGCAGAACATCGATTCGGGCGCTGCGCTCAGCCCCGCGCAGACGATGCAGCTGCTCGCCTGGGCCCGCCAATTGGGAGCGACGGTGATCCGCAGTCACTATCCCGTTGGTCCGCTGATGGAGGAGCTCGCTGACCGGGAAGGCATCCTCATCTGGTCCGAAGTTCCGATCTGGGGAGCGGCTAGCCAGTACTTCAGCCAGACCGGATGGCTCGTCCACGCTCGTGAGGTGCTACGCGAAAATGTCCTCGACAACCAGAATCATCCCTCGATCCTGCTGTGGAGCATCGCCAACGAGCCCACGCAGCCACCGAACCCCGCCGAGGCGTCCTACATCGCCAGCGCCGTCGCGCTCGTTCACCGCCTCGATCCGACTCGTCCGGTCGGCATGGCGATCATGGGGATACCCGGACAGGTCTGTGACCCGGCGTACGGACCGCTGCAGGTGATCGGCGCCAACGAGTACTTCGGCCTGTTCGACGAGGGCGGCGGCGTTACCGACGACCGCGACGCGCTGAGCCCCTTCCTCGACAGCTTCCACGCCTGCCAGCCAACGAAGGCGCTGCTGGTGACCGAGTTCGGGTTCGACGGCAACCGTAATGGCCCGGTCGAGGAATACGGCACCTACCAGTATCAGGCGAACATGCTCGCCTACCACCTGGGCGTGTTCGCGAGCAAGACCTGGCTATCCGGCGCAATCCTTCAAACCCTGCAGGACTTCGTCGCCTACCCCGGCTACAACGGGGGTAACCCCTGGCCCGACTCGCCGCTTAACCAGAAGGGCCTGGTCGACCCGTACGGCAACAAAAAGCCCGGATTCGCGCTTGTATCTTCGAGCTATCGCTCGATCGAGCAGATCGGGCCGCCATCGACGGGGTAGAGAAAGCTCAACCCGTCAGCCGCCCAAGCGCCCCGCGCCCGACTTGAGCTCGTAATCACTAACGCTGCAGCCGTCACGAAGATCACGATCACCAACGCGAGGTACCTCCAGCTGATCAAGACGGCACGACGGCTGTCGTCGGTCACGATCAGGTACACCTTCGGCCGACACGTCCGCAACCACCGAGCGTCTGGTGCGACGTGATACGTTGCGCAGATCGCGCCCTACCGCACCCAAGCGCAGAAGTCGCGCATCGAGAAGGCGCTGCAAGCATTCGCTAGAACCCGCCTTGGCGGGTGGCTATTCGTTAGTGTCTTTCCTGCCGTCGACCGCTGGTTGATCCCGCGAACACGCGGTCGCTTGAAGGTGGCGCTGGGCCAACCGATCCTTCTATTGCACACGCGTGGTGCGCAATCCGGCCAGTCGCGGACCACGCCGCTCCTCTACACGCCACTCGACGGCGGTTTCATCGTTGTTGCCTCAAAGGCGGGCGCAGCTCATCACCCGGCCTGGTACCACAACATCCGCGCTCACCCCGAAGCGGTGACAATCGAGCTCGGCGGCAAGCACATCGCTGTTCGCCCTCGCGTTGTCGAGGAGCCCGAACGGAGCGAACTCTGGCGGCGCGTGAACGACAATTACAACGGCTACGACACTTACGCGGAGCGCGCTGGCGGCCGGCTCATTCCCGTCGTACTACTTCGGCCGATCTCGGTGGGCTAGCGCCGTAGAAGGGCACCGCGCCCTGCATCCGTGCTTGCGCTCGGGGCTCCGGCCGGCCGCAGCGGCAGCGGCTGGGTTCTCCGGTGGCGACACAGCAGAGGTCGCTGCGGTCGTTCTGTTGCGGCACTTTCTGTTGCGGCAGGCTCTACGCCTTGATCACCAGCGGCGTTCGCTTGATACTCGATGGATGGACGCCGACGATCGGTTGCGCCTCGACTACGAGCAGACGACTGGGCAGATCAGCGCTCTGACGGATGTACGCTTCAAACTGCTCGGCGTAGTTCCCACGGTCGCGGCGGCGGCGGTGGGCATCGCTGGTGCGCATCCGTCGACGGGAGGGCTGATCGGCCTGGGACTCCTGGGCTTGGTGGCAACCGTCGGGATCCTGCTCTACGAGCTGAGCAACACAGGGACACTCGCGGCGGCGCTGCACCACGCTCGGGACCTCGCTCGGCTGCTCGGGCTGCGTGCTCCGGACGGGCGCAACGAGCCCGAGGGCTTGATTAGGCCATCCGGGCACCAGCACCGATTCTTCGGAACCCTGACTGTAGGCCAGGACCTCGGACTCGGACTGGTATACGGAGCGGCGCTTGGCGGCTGGAGCTACCTCCTTGTGTGGGGTGTGCTGCACGGGCTTCACGTCAGCGGCGCGCGCGCGATCGCTGGCGCGATTGGAGTATGCTGCGCGGCCGCCGTCGTCTTTGAGGTCGGGCGCATCAGTAGCGAGACGACAAAAGCAGCCGAGCGCAGCGCCGCTGATACCTCAGCGACCCCGCGGGGCGGTGACCCCTGATCGAGCAGGGTCGACTTTACTCGCCGCTGGAGTCGGCCTCAAAGCTCAGCTGCTGGTCGACTCCGGTTATCGTGAACAGGCGCATGACGTAACGCGGTGTGCGACGGAGGACGAACCGTGGCCCGAAAATGTCGGCTCCTCTGAGGATCGCCCGGATGCCGGCGGCGTCCATGAAGCTCACCGGTTCAAGGTCCAGGATCACCGCTGAGGGCGTCCGCGCCGCCGCTTCATCGAGCGCCTGACACAACTGGGCCGCGCTGCAGAGGTCCAGCTCGCCGGACACGCGCATCACCACCTGCGTGCCGCTCCACGCTACGGCAATCTGCAGGACGTCCAAGCTGTCCACCCGACCGCGGCGCACGGGTGCGATGCCCCTAGGCACCGGTCGTCGGTCTACGCGCGTCCCGCGCTTCCGGAACCTTCGGAGCGCGCGCTGATTGGGACCCGCTGGCGCAGCGACGGTAATGTTGCGGTCTGTTCGTTCGCGCGCGCCCGATGCCCTCCCGTACAGACCTGATAAGTATCGTCGACGCCGACCCCGATCTTGCCGAGATGCTCGACGGGGAAGAGCGCGAGCGCGCGCGCAGACACGCGCTAACGCGCATCAACTCGCTCTCGGCAGGCGACTGGGACGCCCTCAGCGCCCTTCAGCCCGACATTCACCATCGCGGATTCTTGGTCGTCAGCGGACTGTTGGCGCGCGAGGTCGAAGTGCTCGATCGCCGATGCGTCGAGCTGCTCGGACACGGCGACGTGCTGCGCCCGTGGAGCTGGGATACGGAAGGGTCTCATGTTCGCGCCGAGGTGGGTTGGATGGTGCTCGAGCCCACGCGACTGGCGGTGCTCGACCATGGCCTGATCCGACGGATGAACCCATGGCCGGAGTTGGGGCTTGAGCTGTTCGCCCGCGGGACCCGGCGAGCCCACTTCCTCGGTGTCATCCTCGCCATCGCTCACCATCCACGCGTCGAGGATCGCCTGCTTCTGACCCTCTGGCATCTCGCGGACCGCTTTGGCCGCGTCCGTCCCGATGGGATCGCTGTACCGCTGCCGCTGTCCCACCAACGACTGGCCGATCTCGTCGGCTCGCACCGTCCATCCGTTACCGCGGCGATGGGGGAGCTGGCGCGCGCGGGTGCGGTAAGCCGCGGCGAGGACGGAACCTGGCTCCTGCACGGCGCTCCGCCAGCCAAGCTCCGCCACCACCGCTTCGCCGCGGCCGCAACCTGAAAATTCATGAGTCCTTGCGGCCGGCGGCATCACCTAAGCGCTCATGCCACGCCGTGGCGGCCCGCAAAGAACGCGACGACCGCAAGGATCGCGATCAGGAACAGAAGCGGGTGGACCACGACCCCACCCGCAATGGCAAGGATCAAAAGGATGACGGCTAGCACAAGAAGCACCGGGGACCTCCATTAATTGGTAAGTCGCGCCAAGCTACTGGGCCGAGAAGCCACAAACGTGCCTGCTGGTAGCCCTCCATACGTATGCATCCGTACATTCGGACGTCGTCGCTGAACGCGCCGATCGGCAGCTGGTGGGGTCGCGACGCGAAGCTGGCGACCTCGTCTCCTGGGGGCGTGCTCTGTCAGCGCCCGCGAACGTGACCCGCGGCCAACCGCCCGAGCTCGAAGGCCGCGGTCCCGGTGGTGACGACTGGGTCCTGCGCGGCGAACTCCCGCAGCGCCTGCTCGTCGCCCGTCTCCAGAACCGCGAGGCCGTACGAGTCCTGGTCGGTGAGGACGGGTCCGAACACGACCATGTCACCACGCTCGAGGTACGGGCGCCAGTGGGCGGCGTGGCTGTTCATGATCTCCCGCTCCGAGGCGGTCAGGGTCTGGGCGAAGTTCGGGCGTGGAGCAATGAGGCGCAGTACGAAGGTGGGCATGCGGCGGACTCTACGCCAGCTGACGGCCATTGCGCAGCGTACGGAAGACCCCAAACTATGCAGCGTGCGGAAGACCGCCTACTGCGCGGCGTGCGGAAGAGCCCAGGCCTTGCGGGTCTGGGCTCCTCCCTCACAGCGTGGCGCCAAAGCCAAGGCTGCGGCTGGGGTTCTGGCGCGTCTACGGCGTGGCGGTAAGCGCCGAAACGAACGCGGACGCCTTCGGCGTCCCCCAACCAGTCGTGACGTCGTAGCCTGGCGTGGTGGGATAGCCAGACACGCTTGACTCCCACAGCTGGTTGTCCTGGAGATCACCGACCGACTTGAAGACGGGCCCGCTCACCAGGCGGTGGCTTCCGTAGACCGGGTCGACGCCCTGCTGCCACCGGGTCCGGGGCCTGAAGCAGTGAGTGACCAACGTCACAGTGCCTGCGATTTGCGCCTGCCACCCTCCTTGGCTGGTAATTCGACCTGCTGAGTCGTTCCCGCCAGGAGGGGGCGAGCGGGGACCCACTCCGAGCTTCGTGTTTCCGCTCGGACCGGGCAAATCGGCTGGCTAGCGGATGCTGGTGGCGGCCGTAGCGAGAGCGTCCGACTCGTGCGCGGGTTGGAGCGTGGTCGCGAGCCCGACGGCTAACCCCAGTCACCGGCAGTCGAGGAAAGTCACAACAAGGAGGACCTCCGGATGAGGCCCATTGCCATCGGGCGCAAACGGCGCCTAATTTTCCCTGCCGCGGGCGCGTTGCTGCTCGCGATTCCGGCCACGGCGGTGGCGCTTACCGCCGGGCTAGGTGCATCCCCAGCGGGCCCGGCTCGCGCCGCGTCGGCGAGCGCTCAGCGTGTGACGGTGAAGCGCCGGAGTGCGCGGACCGCGGCACAGCGCGGGTGCGAAAAGCTGTTCACCGTGAAGATGGGCGAAGGCGCAGCCAACCTGATCTATTCCGGTCACGGAGAGGTGAGCCAACACGCTGTCAAGGTGCTCGGATACATCGAACGCTGCCAACGCAATCCGGGAGCCCAAGGCTTCGTTCGCGGCTACGACCACCATCAGACGCAAATGCACCACGCCCGCGGGGTGGCCGCACAGGCAGCCGCCGCAGCCCGGTCGTCGTCGCAGCAGCCTGGGGGTTGGGCGATCCCAGCCCGGGTGGTGCAGTGTGAGTCGGGCGGGCGAAACCTGCCGCCGAACTATGCCGGCGCCTCCGGCTACTACCAGATCATCCCCAGTACCTGGCAGGCCTACGGTGGCACCCAGTACGCCGCCAGTGCCGATCAGGCGACGGCCCAACAGCAGGCGGCCGTGGCGTCGCGAATCTGGAATGGCGGCGCGGGCGCCAGTCAATGGGTCTGCGCCGGCCGAGGATGACCTCACACTGCCGTTTACACGTTGACTCGGTGAAGGCTGCGCGGTCACCGCGCGGCCTTCACGAACGTGGTAGTGACGTAGGCTTTGGCCCGGAGCGAGCGCCCGAAGCGCCGCTGCCCGAGCCGGCGACGAGCTGAGGTCGCGGCGCCCGACGGCGGCGCCGCGCGGCCGCCTTACGCTCCCGCCGACCGCGACGGCTGACAATGTCACGTCAGCGACGACGGGACACAGTGATGGCGGACATGTGTGTCCACAGGTTGTGCAGCATTCTTGCGACATACGGGTTGGCCGCCGCTCCACCGAAATTGATGGTCCCGGCGTCGAATACCTGGGCGCCCGAGGTCGTGGTGTAGTAGGTCATGTCCGCGGTCTCGCCCGGGAAGATGTTTGGAATCGTGGCCACGACGGTGGTGCCAGGCGGCGAGGCAGACGCCGTTCCATCGATTTCGATCCCGTAGTAGCCCGGGATCAGGCTGCCGTCCTCGAGGCCGGTGCCGGCGAACAGCCACGGGACTCGGTGAGCGCCGACGACGCGGTACGGCTGGTTGGCGTAAAGGCGGCGATACCAATCGATGTATTGCGCTCCGATCAACGCTGCCTCGGGGCGCCCAAGATCCCGCCAGGCGCCGATCAGGGTCATTGCGTGACCGCTGATCACTACGTCTCGGAAGAAGTCGTTCGCGGACAGGAACGCGAGGTGGCCGCCGAGGTTTCGATACTGCTCAGTGATGTCGTACATGTGGCTGGTGACGTACTCGCCGTGGCTCTCGAACACCACCATGCGGTAGCGCTGACGGAGTGCGGCCCCGGTAGCAATGGCGTTGAGATCTTCGTCGGCCAGGACGTCCACGCGCAGCTTGCTCCGCGCGAGCCACCGGAAGAAGTTTCGGTCGTACTGGCCGAAGTTGTAGGGGACGCCGCCGTCGAGGTACGGGCGAGTGAGATCGACGGTGTGGACGCAGCTGCACACATACCAGGTCTCGCCGGCGCGGCGGTTGTATGCCTGCCAGGTGTAGGTCGGGACGACGACCGCGACCGACGCCTGCCCGAGGTGGGTGGGGCGGACTACCACTGGAGCTACGACCTCGCGGCGGGCGCTCCTGACCCGGACGAAGTAGACCCCGCTGGCCCACCGACCGATGCGCACGCCGAGCGTGCCGGCGCCAGGGTGCCAGGCGACGGTACGTGCGGGGCCGACCGGCGGATCGTTGGCGATTGGCGCGCGCGGGTTGCGCGACCTCGAGAACGCGGCGATCGGCTGCACAGTCAGTCGCGTCACATGGGCCACGATCCGCAGCCGGGCAACCTGCCCGGGCGCATAGCTAGGCTGCGCAAACAGCGCGGTCATTTCCGGTGCCGGCGCGTTTGCTCCCGTGCGCTCGGTGGCGCGCGCCCCGGACGAGCCGGTCAGGGCCGCGCCCCACCGCTCGGTGGCGCGCGCCCCGGACGAACCGGTCAGGGTCCCGCCCCAGAGCAAGAACGCGACTGCGAGCAACCGGCCGACGGACCGTGGATCGCGGGGACGCTGGACAAGGCGGATCGCGCCGCGAGGCACGGGAGACCTCGTCGTTACAGCGCGTGCGCCAGGAGGACGACGGCCGCGACGAAGGGCGCGGCCAGAACCGTCGCGGTCACGGCGGCCATCACGGCGACGGCGGCACGCCGACTCCAGCGCCACAGGCGTGTCCGGGCGACCAGCAGGCCGGCGGAGGTCCGGATGGCGATCGGCACGCCTGGCTGGAAGAGCATCGCGTCGCGCACGCGATGCTCCCAACGCAGGATCATCCGTGTCGCCTCACGCCGTGCGCTGACGCGGTACCACGCGAGCCGTCGGCGTCGGTCGTGCCAGTACGAGAGGGAATGAAGTCCCTCGCTGAGGATCCGGGGGCGCCTGCAGTCGCGAGAGCAGGCGGTCATCGGACGACGCGAACGCTCTTCTCATGACGCCGATTGTGCCAGAGACGCGCGCGTTGGAGTCGATCGCTGCTCGCCAGCGGCTGGGGGATGACTTTTGCTACTGAAACGCTCCCGAACGCACGGCTGACGATCAGACGGGTTGAGGCACGACCCTCACTCCAGCCGCCCATAGCCTACGTTCGATCTGTGCCAACGTGCAGATCTCCTCGGGATCGAAGCATCCGCCGCGTGTGGGCTGGCCGATCAATCGCTCGGCGAACACCACGGTGGCGCGGGCGGCGTGAAGAGAGGCTCCGCGGCACTCCACGGTTCGCGCCGCGAGACGCCTGTCTTTAGTCTTGACCGCGATCCAGTGCGCCACGGGCTCTCGGCTGAGGATGGGTCCCGCCGGCGGGTGCGCCTCAAACAGCGATCTCGGCAGCCGGTTCATGGTGCCGGCGCGATTCAGCATCAGCACCCGCTCATGGGCCGCCGGCTCGGTGATGCAGACGTAGACCCGCACGACTCGGCCCTCGGCGACGCCGCCGAGCCAACCGGTTTCGCCTTCGGCAAAAGCGAGGCACATTCGCTCCCCGAACGGGTCCGGGAGAGGGATCAGCGCGGTGCGGTGGCGCGCGACGGCCGTCAAGTTGCGATGGACGAAATCGGCACCGGCGGACGGTCGCAGAGCGGCGGTCGAGAGCGTGAACACAATTTCCAGTTCCTCCGCACTGGCGTGGTTGCGCAACAGCTCGGCGGCGACGACATTGGTCACCCCGGGCGCCATGCCGGCGTTCATAAGCACCGTTCCGCGCGCGCCGGCGGCCACGGCGCGCAGGGAACGGCCAGCGGCGGCCGGCAACGAGGAGGCATTGATGAGCGCGCCGCCGCGTTCCAGCACCAGACGCTCGGCGAGCAGCCGCGGGTGAGGAACGGTGTTGACGACGAGCTGGTGTTCCTCGAGGGCGGCTGTGACAGATTCCAGCGAGTCAAGCTCCAGCCGGATCTTCTCGCGACCGGCTCGCCGCGCGGCGGATCGAACCATCCAGCCCGCGTCGCGAAACGCGTCTGCCGTGAGCCTGCCCAGGACCCCGTCCGCCCCGATGACCAGCACATTCTCGCCGGAGGGCTGCGCCATGGAGCGACCCTAGGCTGCCGTTCGTCGGTCCGGAAGGACCAATGAGCAGGCGGATCACTGGTCCACCGACAGGACCATGCCCTGCGATTACTGTGCGGCCGCGGTTGCCAGCTCCTTCACCGCCCGTGGAATCGCCGGCTCGGCGGTCAGGCCGTAGCCGAGGAGCAACGCGGGTCCGGTAGGTGCCGTCACGGCGCAGTCCCGGTGCAGGGTGTGGATCGCCACGCCGCGCTTGGCCGCGGCGTCGGCGATCGCCGTTTCATCGTGGTCGTGGGGGAGCCATGCGATCAGGTGAAGGCCTGCGGAAGCGCCGGCAATTCGTGCCTGTGGCAACCACCTCGTCAGCGCGCCGACGAGCGCATTCCGCCGGGCGTGATACAGCCGGCGAGTTCGTCGCAGATGCCGGTCGATGTCCCCGCGCTCCAGCATGATCGCGTAGGCTGCCTGCACGAGCGCGGTGGGCATGGCTCGAGTGACCGACTGCTGGGCTGACACATCGCCGACCAGGTGACTGGGCACGAGCAGCCAGGCCACGCGTAGCCCGGGTGCCAGCGTCTTGCTGGCGGTGCCGACGTAGGCGACGCAATCCGGTGCGAGCCCCTGAAGGGCGGCGATGGGTTGGTGGTCGTAGCGATACTCCGCGTCGTAGTCGTCCTCGACGATCAGCTTGCCGTTGCTCCGAGCCCAGGCGATGAGCTCGGCCCGGCGCTTGGGGTCCAGCACCGCCCCGGTCGGGTATTGGTGCGCCGGCGAGAGGATCACTGCATCGGCTCCGGTGTCCAGCAGCTCGCCGGTCTTGAGTCCGGCTCGATCGACCGCGATCGGAATGACCTCGAGCCCGGCCTGGGTGACCGTGTCCGGGATCGCCGGCCACGCCGGATCCTCGACGGCGATCCGGGTCGCGCCGCGTTCGCGCAGGGCCAACAAGAGGAGTCCGAGACCGCTGGTCGCTCCCGGGCTGATGAGCATGCGTCCGGGATCGGCGACCACGGCACGTACACGGCCCAGATAATCGGCCAGCGCGGTGCGCAGGCGCCGCAGGCCGCGGGGCGATCCGTAGCCAAGGGCCGTATCGGGCAGCTCGCGTAGGGCGATCGTGCTCGCGGCCTGCCACTCGCGCCGTGGGAAGAAGGAAAGGTCGGGAACCCCGCTGCGCAGGTCATATCGGACCCGCGGCGCGGCTGGGGCCGACATTCTGTGTGCAGGTGGTTGGTGCGCAAGGCCCTCGGCGACGCGGGTGCCATGACCTCGGCGAGCGAGCAGGTACCCCTCGGCGATCAGCTGCGAGTAGGCCTCCACCACCACGCCGCGAGACAACTCGAGCTCGTCGGCGAGATCACGGCTGGACGGAAGCTTCGATCCCGCTCGCAACCGGCCGGAGCGAATCGCGTCGCGCAGCCCGCGCTCGAGTTGGTGGCGCAACGGAGCCGATCGATCGAGCACGAGGTGGAGATCCATCGCCTCAACGAAACCACATCTGCCGCCGGGCGGGCGACGCGGCGAGTCGGCGAATGGTCTTCGAATCAATGCTCGGATTGGACCTTCTCAGCTGACCAACGTGGACCTACGGTGACCGGACGAAAGTTTGCGAGAGAACCCCATCCCTAGGTGCTGAAGATGATGATCCACCCCGTGTTCATGCAGGCGCTGAGCAGAAGCCTCACGGCCGAACGGCTCCGCATCGCGGATGAGTACCGGCGAGGACGTAATTTCAATGTGCTCGCGCCTGCGCCACAACCCGCGCCGGCATTCACACCCACGAGGTCCGGAAGGCTCGACGGCAGTGTCAGGGCGCAACGGGTTCGCGACTCTCATCGGGCCTTCGGCCGTCGAATGGGCCGGAGGGTGCAGAGGAGCCGGCGGCCGGCAGCCGATCGCGGAGGTGGCGACCATGCCCGGCGCCACCGCTGACATCCACGTTGGCCTGACGGACCAGTTGATGGTGATATGCCTCTACCGCCACTGGAAAGACGCGGCGGCGGAGGTGTCGGTGGCGTACGAACGCTTCAAGACCGCGTGGCCGGAGAGCGCTGTGGCGTTCGCGGCATACCGCGCCGCACTCGACCGTGAGGAAGCGGCCGCTCAGTTGTACGCGTCTCGGGTGGCCATCATCAACGAGGCCGCGGCGTAGGGCGGCCGCGCTACTCGAACAGCGCGTCGACCGAGACCTCGATTCGGCGCGCCGGCGTCCCGGCGCCCATGCGGTACTCGGGCTCGAGAGGCCGGAGGATCTCGCAGCACCGCTGCACCTCGTCGGTCAAGAAGCGCGACGGCTTTCCGTAGCCGTGCGCGTCGTCGATGCCGTTCGGCCGGTGGTAGTAGCGGACCGGAACGTAGAGGTGCAGCTGGCGGCGGGCACGGGTCATGGCCACGTACAGCAGCCGTCGCTCCTCGTCGATCGTCTCCGTCGAGCCGGCTGACATGCAGGCAGGGATGTTCCCGTCATAGAGGGCGAGGACATGCACGGCCAGCCACTCGAGACCCTTTGCGGAGTGGATGGTCGAGAGGACCAGATAGTCCTCATCGAGATGGGGCGGCCCGGCCAGCTCGGCGCTCGAGGTCGGCGGGTCGATGATCAGCTCCGAGACGAAGTGCCCGAGTGCGGAGGCCTCGCGCGCGGCGGCGACGAGCTGCTCCAGGTCGTGCAGCCGCAGCGCCCCGTCGGGGTAGTGGGCGGCGATCAGCGGCGCCACGGACTGGCTGAGGCGCTCGGCTCGGACGCCCGCCGCCGTCTGGAGGCGGGCGTCGCGCAGGGCATCGATCATCCCGTCCGCGAGCGCCCGGGCGTCGACGGGCAGCCGCTCGCGCGCGTCGGGCCAGGCGTCGAGCTGGTCCCCGCCCGCGGTCACAAGCACATCCAGGGTGCGCCTGGCCGTCGCCGGCCCCACACCCTCGAGCAGCTGGAGCACGCGAAACCATGAGATCTCGTCCGCCGGGTTGTCGGCGAGGCGGAAGAGCGCGATCAGGTCCTTGACGTGGGCGGCTTCGAGGTATCGCAGCCCTCCGTACTTGACGAACGGGATCTGGCGGCGGGCGAGCTCCAGCTCGAGCAGAGCGCTGTCGTGCGAGGTGCGCATCAATACCGCCTGCGTCCGCAGGTCCATCCCTCGCTCGCGCGCCTCGAGCACGCGGTCGCACACCTCGCCGGCCTGGGCCGACTCGTCGCGGCAGAAGATGAGCGTGGGACGCCCGCCGCCCTCGCGGTCGGAGCGCAGTTGCTTGGGGAACGCCCGCTTCGCCTGCGCCGACACGGCGTTCGCGGCGTCGAGTATCGGCTGGCTCGAGCGGTAATTGCGCTCCAGGGTGACAACTGTCGCGTCTGGGAAATGGTCCGGGAACTCGAGAATGTGGCGGGACGACGCGGCCCTCCAGCCGTAGATCGCCTGGAAGTCGTCCCCGACCGCCGTCACCTCGCGGCATTCGCGGCGCAGGCAGCGCACGATGTCGGCCTGCAGGCCGTTGACATCCTGGTACTCGTCGATCAGGACATGGTCGAACCGGTTCTCGAGCTGGGATCCGATCACGTCGTCGGCGGCGAGCGCGCGCCAGAACAGGAGCAGATCGTCGAGGTCCACGACGCCGAGCGCTCGCTTACGGGCGGTGTACGCCTTGAACAGCACGGCCAGGTCCTCGCAATGCTCCTCGCACCAGGGAAACGCCTCGGCGAGGACCTCCGAGAGCGGCCGCTGGGCGTTGACCGTCCGCGAGTAGGCGTCGAGCAGCGTGCTCTTCTTGGGAAAGCGGCGCTCGCGCTGGGCGTGGCCGTGCTCCTCGCGGAGGAGGTCGAGCAGATCCGCGGCGTCGCCCGCGTCGAGCACGCCGAAACCGTCTGGGAGCCCGAGCGCGCTGGCGTGCCGGCGGACGAAGTGGTGGGCGACCGAGTGGAAGGTCCCGCCGAGAACGCCGCGCCGGCCAGCCGGCATGGCGACCATCGCGCGCGTGCGTTGCAGCATCTCGCGGGCCGCCCGGCGCGTGAACGTGAGCAGCAGGATCCGCTCAGGCGGCACGCCGCGACCGACCAGCCAGGCGACGCGGGCCGACAACGTGGTCGTCTTCCCGGTCCCGGCGCCGGCCAGAATGAGCAAGGGACCGCCTGGATGCCTTACGGCCTCGCGCTGCTCAGGGTTGAGCTCGGCGAACCAACGTGATGCGTCGGGGGGTGACGTCGTGGCGGCAGGCGAGCCGCGCCCGGAAGCGGAGTCGAACACGTGTTCCGGACTGTAAGGCTGGTCCCGGACGGAGCGGTTTGATCCCCGGACGGTCCGCACGGTGTTCACCTCCTGGCGGGCGACGCTCTCATCGCTCTAGCTGCGCGGGTAACGGCGTGGGCCCGGCCCAGTCACCGTGGAGCGCGCCGTTATCCTTGCCGCATGGACGCGGACCGGGCACGTGAGCTTCTCGCACGCGAGCGGACGCGGCTCGAGCAGGCGCTGGCCGTGCGCGGCGAGAGTCCGCTCGAGAGTGACGAGCGGTTGGAGCCGGGCGACGAGGGGTCCGAGGACCTCTATCAGGACGAGCTCGACGCCGGGCGCCGTGAGGAGCTGCAGGAGGAACTGGCCGCGCTCGAGCGGGCCGAGGGGCGGCTGGCCGCCGGCACGTACGGGCTCTCGGTCGAGAGCGGGGATCCGATCCCGGACGCCCGGCTGGAGGCGCGGCCAACGGCCGAGCGGACGGTTGAGGAAGAGGATCGCTACCGGCGGGGATGACGGGCGGCTCGAGGGCGGCCGCCGCGATGCCCGACCCTCGCCGCTGCGTCGGCGAGCGCATGCTCGCCCGCCCCGCGTAGGCGCCGATTGCGCGGCGAGCCCGCAGGATCGCCTTCAGCGGCCGATCGCCTGCGGGAAGTTGAAGTAGTGGTGGGGATCGACGGCGCGCCTGATCTGGAGCAGGCGGTGGTAGTTCGAGCCGTAGTAGGCGGTCTGCCAGCCGTTCAGGCCGGGGTCGGTGTAGTTGAAGTAGGCGCCACCGGTGACGTAGGGCCGCATGCGATTGTGGATCGACTCGAGCCAACTGCCGCCGCCGTCGTAGGTCAGGTACTGGATGCAGAACAGCACCCTCCGGTGCACGAACGCGGTAGCCGCGGGTGCGATCTGGTTGATCGCGCCGCCATATGAATCGAAGAGGATCGCGCCCGAGCCGGGCATCTGTCCGCGAGCTGCGGCGGCCTGCGCGAGTGCCTGCCGTGCCTTGGCGGGCAGCGGGTTCGCCACGTAGTCGGACTTGGCCTGGAAGCTCTCGCGCGGCAGGGTGCCGCCGGGGCGAGTGCCGGTGGTGTGGCAGGCCGTGAACGGGATCGTTGAGCAGCCCGCCCAGAACAGCTGTGCCTGGAGGTAACCAAGGTCGCCGGTGTGCACGCTGGCCTGACCGACCGCTGTGAGCGGGGCGAGCAGGCCGCCGAGGTCGTGGGCGGGGCCGAAGTACTGGCCGGTGACCTGCCCGGGAAGCGTCCCCGCGCTGTTCAGGTGGAAGATCGAGGTCAGCTGGGGCCGTGCGTGCGGCGCCCAGGCCTGCCAGGCGGCAAGGGCATCCGGCCCGCGTGAGGCCGGCCAGCGGACGATGAACCAGGCGACGGTTCGAGGCACGGCGTGCACGCGGAAGGTGAAGCTCGTGACCACACCGAAGTTGCCACCACCGCCACCCCGCAGCGCCCAGTACAGGTCGGGGTTCTGGTGGCCGCTGACCGTGAGCAGGCGGCCGTCGGCGGTGACGATCTGGGCGCTCAGCAGGTTGTCCGCGGTGAGGCCGAACTGGCGGCCGGCCAGGCCCATGCCGCCACCCAAGGCATGTCCGGCGATACCCACCGACGGGCAGGAGCCGGCGGGAATCGTCACTCCGCGAGCGGCCAACGCGGCGTAGACGTCGATCAACTGAGCGCCGGCGCCGATTGTCGCCGTGCGGTCGTGCAGGTTGACGTTGACGCCGCGGAGGTTGCGCAGATCGAGCACCATGCCGCCCGACAGCGTCGAGTAGCCGGCGTAGCTATGGCCACCCGAGCGAGGGCGAAGAGGAACACCGTGGGCCACGCCCCAGCTCACCGCCGTGCGCACGTCGCCAGCGTCGAGTGGGCGCGCCACCAACGAAGGGAGCACACTGTCGAAGCGGGTGTTGTAAACGTGCGCGGCTTGGGCGAAGCCGGGCGCGCCGCGCTTGATCACCTGGCCTCGGATGGGCGGCCCGGCCGCGCTCGACCGCGCCACCGGGCGAGGCACGGCGCCGGCGCGAGCCACGGCGCCGGCGCCCGCTGGCAAGGCGAGCGACGAGCCAACCCCGGCTACGCGAGCGAGGAAGCCGCGCCGGTCGATGGGATCGGACATCGCTGAACGCGGAACCCTATCCGACGGGCGTGGTCGGCGGCAAACCAGCCGCCTGCTCAGGGGACGGGCACATCGTGGTGCCGGCGGGCGGAGCGGCGCTCGCGAGCGCTGAGGCCGGACTCGTTCACCGGCGCGACCAGGGACCAGTGATGGCCAACCGGACAGCGCTGAAATCTCCACCAGCCCAGCCGGAGGGCTTTCACCGAGATCGCCGGAAGCCACAGGGTCGTGAACAGGTGCCCCTCACGGCAGCGCACGACGATGTTGCCGCCCGGACGACCCGTGCGAACCCATAGACCAATTGACTCGGCGAGTGCGAGCCCGGCGGCGATGGCGCCGACGCGCTTACGTTTGGAAGACTTGCCCATGTTCTGTTCTCGCGGTCGATACGTTACAAGCAGGCAGCGCCGACGTCGGCGGATCCTCGGGCTCGTGTCGCTTCCCGGCGAGGACGCGCCACAGTGATCTGAGATCATTAGGTCACGGTGCTGGTGGGTGGCGAGGCCGGGGTCGGGAAGTCGCGGCTGGTGCACGAGGTGATCGATCGGACCCGTGTCGCGGGGACGCGGGTGCTGGTCGGCGGGTGTGTCGAGCTCGGCGTGCTGGTGCTCGGAGCGCTGCTCCTGAGCGGGCCACTCGAGGCGGGTGCCCGGTTCCCGCCCCGATGCCGTCCTCGATCTAGGGGCAAAAATACGCTTGCGCCCATGTCGCCACGGCGAGCCAAAACCACTCGAGCGATCCGTTTCGTGCTGCGCGCGGCGGGCGTCCCGGGGCGGTGAGGGCGCCGCGTAACCGCGGGGACCTAGCCGCGCCCGAGGTCGGCGCGGCAGTGATGGGCACCGGGATCGTGTCGGTCACCCTGTCGCTGGCGGGTGAGGAGACACTCTCGCGCATCCTGCTCGGTCTCACGGCCGCCATCTGGGTGATGCTCGCCGTGGCCGTTCCGGCGCGCGCGGCTCACCACCCGGCGCGCTTCCGGGCTGAGTCGTGCACCCCGGCGGCGCTCAGCTGGGTCGCCGCCACCGCCGTGGTGGGCGCTCGGCTTGCGCTGCTCGGGTGGACCGGGGTGAGCACCGCTTTGCTCGCCATGGCGGTCTTGCTGTGGGCGCTGCTGATCGCCCCGGTGCTCGCCCACTGGCGGACGCCGACGGTCGGCACCTCGCTGCTGCTCACCGTCGCCACCCAGTCGCTCGCGGTGCTCGCCGCGGCGCTCGCGGTGCGTACCCGGAGCAGCTGGCTCGAGGTCGGTGCGCTCTTGCCGTTCGCGTTGGGCCTGGCCTCCTACGGGTTTGTCATGACGCGCTTCGACCTGCGCCAGCTCGGCGTCGGCCGCGGCGATCAATGGATCACCGGCGGCGCACTGGCGATCTCGACGCTGGCGGCTGGGGATCTCGCGGCCGGCGCCAGGAGCCTGGAGGTGCTCGGGCGAGGCCGCGGGCCGCTCGAGGTGCTCGCCGTCGGGCTGTGGGTGGCGAGCATGGTCTGGTTGCCGGCGCTGGTGGCGGCCGAGGTCGTGCGCCCGCGCCTGGGGTACGACGTCCGCCGCTGGTCGACCGTGTTCCCGCTCGGGATGTACGCGGCGTGCAGCTTTGTGGTCGGCGAAGTGGCGGGGGCGGGCGCGATCACGAGCTTCGCGCGAGTGTGGGCTTGGGTGGCGCTGGCCGGTTGGGTGGCCGTGACCGCCGCGATGGTCAGAAAACTGTTCGCGTTGGGACAAGATGATCCGTCGCGTTCGGCATAGGCTGAACACCGAGTCGAGCGGAGGAGGATCAGATGGCGGGTTTTCGGTTGGGGATCTACGTGTTCAAGGATGCGGAGATCGTCGACTTTGGGGCGCCCTACGGCGTGTGGTCGGTGGCGCGGCGCTACGACCCCGAGCTTGACGCGTTCCTGATCGCTGATGCGATGCGCCCCGTGCAGGCGCAGGCCGGGTTCACCGTACTCCCGAACTACTCCTTCGAGGATCGGCCAGCGATGGACGCGTTCCTCATCCCGGGCGGGTTCGGCACCCGCCAGGAGATGTACAACCGACGCCTGCACGAGTTCATCTCCTCGCTGCCGGACGATTGCCTGCTGACCAGCGTGTGCACAGGCTCATGGGTATACGGGCGGATGGGGCTGCTCGACGGGCTGCCCGCGACCAACCGCAAGGAGCCCGACCGGGTCGAATCCGGTCCGGCCGGCAAGGTGCCGATCGACCGCCTGGCCGAGATCGCGCCGGCGTGCCAGATCAGCCGGGCGCGGGTTGTCGATGCCGGCCGGATCGTGACCGCGGGTGGAATCAGCTCGGGGATGGAGATGGGCTTCCACCTCCTGCGCCGCGCCGGCTACGACGAGGAGTTCATCACCGAGGTCGCGCGGGTCATGGAATACGCCGCGGCCTATGACCTGTACCGCGACGATTTCGAAACGTTGCAGCTCTCCCCCGCCCTGTGAGCGAGCAGCCTGATGTCCTGATCGTCGGCGGCAGCCTGGTTGGTCTCTCGACTGCGCTGTTCCTGCGACTCCACGGGGTCGATTGCCGCGCCGTGGAACGACACACCAGCACGGCAATCCATCCTCGGGCTGGCCACTTTCAGCTGCGCACGGTCGAAATCCTCCGGGCCGCCGGCCTCGAGGAGGCGGTTCGGCGCAAGGGCGAGGAGCAGTACCACCCGAACGGCGGCATCAACAACGTCGAGTCGCTGGCCGGCCGCGAGATCGCGAGCTACTTCCCCAACCTGAACGCCGGAGTCGAGGAATTCAGCCCGACCGTCCGACTGTTCATCGACCAGGATGCGCTCGAGCCGATCCTGCGTGCGCGGGCAGAGGAGCTCGGAGCCGAGCTTCGCTATCGCGTCGAGTGCACATCGCTCTCCCAGGACGACGAGGGCGTGACGGCCACACTGCGAGAGCTCGATGAGGGCTCAGAGCTAACCGTCCGCTCCAAGTACGTCGTCGCCGCGGATGGGAACCGCAGCCGGATCCGTGAGCAGCTTGGGATCGGGATGCGCGGCCACGGCGTGCTCTCGAACAGCATCACGATCTATTTCCGTTCCGAGGTCGACCTGGGACCATTGCTCCAGGGACGCGACCAGGGCGTCAACTACGTGACCAACCCGGTGCTGCGCGGATTCTTCCGGCTGGATCGGACCGGGAACCGCGGCTTCCTCGTCGTGAACCTCGTCGGCGACATTGCTCGGCCCGAGATCGTGGCCGCGTATCCGCGGGCCCCATGGGCGAACGTGGCGGAGAAGATCGACGAGCAGCGGGCGCTCGAGCTGCTGCGCGCCGCGATCGGCGTCCCTGACATCCCGGTCGTGATCGAGGACATCGCGACCTGGCGGGCGGTGGCCGACAGCGCCGAGCGCTACCAGGAGGCGCGTGTGTTCCTGGCCGGAGACGCCGCGCACACAATGCCACCCAACGGCGGGTTCGGCGGCAACACCGGCGTCCAGGATGCGTGGAACATCGCGTGGAAGCTCGTCCTCGTCCTTAAGGGGGTGGCCGGGTCCGAGCTGCTCGGCACCTACGACGCCGAGCGGCGGGCAATCGGCGCACTGATGGTCGAGCAGGCGTACTCGCGGTATGTGACAAGGGTCGCTCCCTACCTCGGCACCGATGGCATGCAGCCGCTGGTCGACGACTTCTCGTTGGAGATCGGCACGCGCTGCAACTCGAGCGCGGTGATCCTCGAGCCGGGTGAGGACCATCCGCTCCACGAGCATCCGCGTGACTCACACGGCCGGCCCGGGTCGCGGGCGCCGCACGTCTTCGTCGATCGTGAGGGGGCGCGGATCTCCACCTTGGACCTCTTCGGGCGGAATTTCGTACTGCTGCTCGCGCCGGGCGGGCAAGCCTGGCGCGATGCGGGGGTGGCGGCGGCGAAAGCGCTTGGGCTGCCGCTCGACAGCCATCTCATCGCCGACCAGCAGTTCCCGGATGCCTACGGGATCACCGACGCCGGCGCCGTCCTGGTGCGCCCCGATGGCGTGGTCGCCTGGCGCGCACTCGACGGGACGGCAGCCTCGGCGGCGAACCTGCACGCGGTCCTGACAACGCTGCTTGAGCGAGGGCGCGGACACGCCGACGGCTAGGCCAGCACTGCCTGCTCGTAGCGTGCGCGGCTCTCGGGAGCCGCGTCGAACAGCTGCCAGCGCTCCATCCAGCGGTGGGTGCGCTCGAACATCTCGCGCGTATAGGGCTCGAACACGATCCGCTCGCCGGTGCCGAACCGGCGGACGTCCGCCGCCTCGCGCAGGTCCTCGGGCATCTCCGCCAGCCAGCGGCGCTTGTAGGGCTCGGGCTCGAGGTCGAGCTCGGCCTGGGTCCGGCGCAGCGCGCGGAAGTAGCGCTCGAGGTCCTCCTGCCCGGCGGTGGCGAGGCGCAGCGGCTGGCGCGGACGGACCGCGTCGACCTGCACCGGTTGCTCGAGCTGGTTGATCGCCGCTCAGTGATGGTGACCCGCTTCGAGGTGAGACGGAACACTACGAGCAGGCACGCCGCGACGAGCCGGAGACCCAGAGAGTCACTCCGAGGATGGGATACACGATGACGAAGCCGATTCCCGCGGCAATCACACCGGGATGAGGTTGAGGATCTTCGACATTGATGTACCTGACGTAACGTTTACGGCTGATTCGTGCCCTGTCGACGCGCACGCATCCGCGCCGCGCACCTGCAGTGACAGTGGGAAGGATCAGCGCTGGGGACGGCGCACGTATTGTCAGAGCACTACGGTTGACACATCAGCACGGCTACCGTAGAACTGAGAATGTGTTTCCAGGGACGATCCCGGCGTGGCGACGGTAGCCAGGACCGAGCCGCTTCGCACGATGCGAACTAAGGCGCGCGGCGCCGTGGTGCGGGTGCTCGAAGCCGATCCCGACCTCGGCGACGGGATCGATCAGTCGGAGTGGCAGGCGGCGGTGGCGATGTCCGCGGCGCTCGAGTTCGAGTTCGAGCGCGGCCCCTGGCGTTTCTTCCCCGAACCTGAGCCGGGTGGGTTCGGTGCGCTCATCCTCGAAGGCCTGATCCTGATCCGCATAGATGCGGGCAGCCGCTCGCACATCGAGATGCTGGGAACGGGCGATGTGACAAACCCGTGGGTGGGCACCGGCACGGAGCTCAGCACGCCGTCTCTGGTGACCGCGTCGGTGGTGTCGCGAGCGCGGGTCGCGCTGCTCGACCGCCGGTTCGCCGTGCGCACGGCACGCTGGCCCGAGATCCACGCCGCGCTGATCGGGCGCTGCATCGAACGCTCTCGCCGGCTGAGCCTGCAGTCGGCGATCAACGCATTGCCCCGGATCGAGGAGCGCGTCGAGGTGACGCTGTGGGGGCTGGCCTACCGATTCGGACGCGTCACGCGCGAGGGCATCGTCGTCGACCTCCCGATCAGCCACTCCCAGCTGGCCGACATCGTGGCCGCGCAGCGGCCGTCGGTGAGCACGGCGGTGGTGCGCCTGGAGGGACAGGGGAGGATCGTTCGGACGGCGCGGCGAACGCTGCTCCTGCGTGGGGAGCCGCCCGCGATGCTGTCCTCGCTGGCGCGCCAGAGCGGGCTCGAGCCGTAGCCAGGCGGTCTGTCAGAACGCGAACATACGTCGGGCGATCCGGCACGGTCGATCGCGCGCCGGGTAGTCAGCGGGCATGGATCGTGAGCGCGGCGGATCCGGATGAGCCTCCTCGACGCCAGGTCGGAGCGGATCGCGCCGAGGCAGTGGGGCGCGGCCGCGGCGGCGGCGGCGCTCGTCGTCGCCGTGCGCGCCCGCCGACGGATCGGCCTGCCGTCCGCGGTGGCAACCGCAGCCGCGTTCGGGATGCCTCCGGTGCTCGCCGCCGGATTCCCGCGTTCGCGCGGCCGCGATGGCGCCGTGTGGGCGGCGCAGATGTGGGCCTACAAGAACGCGTTCGAGATGCCGGGTGACCGCGAGGAGCGGCTGCGCCGGCGCGCCCACTTCGACTACCCGATCGCGATCGACGCCCGGATCGGCGGCGGGACTCCGCCGAGCCAGCGGGTGGCGCGCCGCCTGCGCCGGCGCGGGCACCTCAGCGCGCTCGACAAGGCGCTCAGCTTCTTCTACTGGACGTGGGAGATCGAGCCGCACCTCGTCATCGGGTGGATCCGGTGCTCCCGGCCCGATCAGTTCGCCGCGGCGGCCGGTCGCCTGGCCGCGACCTTCGATATGACCCTGGTCGGGTACTGGACCCTGCCCACCGCGCCGCCCTGGTGGGTCTCCGAGAAGCTCGGGCGCATGAACGGCGACGTGCGCCGGGTCATGTCCGAGGTGGCCGACTGGCTGAAGGGCGAGCGGAACCCGACCGAGGGCGAGCACGAGATGGGCGCCAACCCGTTCGCCGCGATGCCCTCCGACCACTTCGCGTCGGCGGCCATGACCGCAATCCTGCTCACCGAGCAGGACCCACGCCTCGGCGTCCTCGGCTGGGGCTACGCGCTTGCGCTGGCGTTCGCGCTGGTGTACCTGGGCGAGCACTACGTGGGCGACCTGGCGGTTGGTCTGGTGCTCGCGCTCGCCGTCAACGCGGCCCATCGGCCGCTCGAGCGCGCCGCCGACGGCATCCTCGGCCTGGGCCCAAGCCGCTGATGGACGAGTTCTTGGGAGAGGCGGCCGAGGGCGAGCTGCGCGAGCTCTGCCAGGCGACGCTCGAGCGAAACTGGCGCGAGGGCTGGCGCGATGGGGTTCGCTACGGCTACACCGCCCCGAGCAGTGGCCGGTATCCGTGGCAGTGGTACTGGGACTCGTGCTTCGCCGCGATTGCGTGGCGGCGGTTCGACCCGCTGCGCGCACGCGCCGAGCTCGAGAGCCTCCTGGCCGCGGCCACCGCCGAGGGGTTCATCGGGCACACGATCTTCTGGGCGCGGCCCGTGAGCCGAGTGAGGTCGCTGTTCTACAACGTGCGCTCCCGGACCGATTTCATGACAGCCACGATCCAGCCGCCGCTGCTCGGGTGGGCCTGGCGGATCGCAGTGGGCGATCCGGCGCAGGTGCCCGCGATCGTCCGCCACCACGACTGGGTCGAGGCCGAGCGCGCGATCGACGGAGACGGGCTGCTGTGGATCATCCAGCCCGACGAGTCCGGACTCGACGCCTCACCGAAGTTCGACTCCACGTTCGGGTGGTGCGCGGACGGCCTGCCCGGATTCCCGCTGCTTGTGCGGCGCAACCGGCGCCTGGACTTCGACGTGCGGCGGATCGCCGAGACCGGCGGCCCGCTCGTGTGCGGGACGGCGACCAACGTGCTCCACGGGCTCTCCCGGCTCGCGCTCGGGCGGCCGTCGATCACGCCGCGGATCGTCGAGCGGCTGTACGACGAGCGGCGGGGGCTGTTTCACCAGATCGTGCGCAAGCGCCGGGACCGGCGGGCGATGCCGCGGCGGGCGGTCACGTGGGCGGCGCTGTCGCCGCTGGCGCTGCCCGACCTGCCCGAGGACATCGGCCGGCGCCTGGTCGAGGAGCACCTGCTCGATCCGGATCGGTTCTGGACGCCGGTGCCGCCCCCGTCGGTCTCGGCCGAGGATCCGCGCTTCTCGCGCAGCGACCGGTTCCTGCTCTTGCGCCGCTACTGGCGCGGGCCGACCTGGATCAATGCCGGCTGGCTGGTCTGGCTCGGGCTGGTCAGGCTCGGCTACGACGCGCAGGCCTCTGAAATGGCGCGGGGAATCGGGCGCGCCGTCCAGGGCGCCGGGCTGCGCGAGTACTACGACCCGTTCACCGGCGAGGGCATGGGCGCCACCGACTTCTCGTGGTCGGCGCTGGCGATGGAGTTGCTCGATCCCGATCCCGCGGCTCGCGCGAGCCACCTCGAGGAGGCGGCGACAGGCGCGTCGTCTAAGGCGCCCGATCCAGATCCTCGATGAACGCGGCGGCGGGGTCTATGTTTTTTAGGCGAGGCAGGCGCGCGTTGCGGGTGTGGACCGCGGGTAACCGATGACTGGAACCATGGCACGGCGCCAGCGAGACATGCCCGTCCGTATCAAGACGCCGATCCGGATCCTTGACTTCGACCCTGATCTGGCCGAGGACCTGCGCGACGAGCAGCTGGCGCTGGCCCGCCGCCAGATCACGGCCGAGATCTTTACTTGCCCGGTCGGTCATTGGGCGGTCGGTCCGGACGACTTCGAAGGCGCCGCCAACCTAGGCCTGCTTCTGATCGAAGGCCTGCTGGCCCGGGAGGTGACCGTGGGCGACTACACGTGCGCGGAGCTCCTCGGGCCCGGCGACGTGATCCAGCCGTGGCTGCGCATCGGGCAGGAGCAGTCGGTGGCGACCGAGATCGACTGGGATGTGGTCGAGCCGGTGACGCTGGCGATCCTCGACCGCCCGTTCTGCGGACGCGCGGCGCGCTGGCCGGAGGTGCTGGCCGCCCTCGCCCGGCGGCTCATGCAGCGCACGCACTGGCTTGCATTCCACCTCGCGGTGTGCGGACTGCGCCGCGTCGACGACCGCCTGCTCAGCGTGCTCTGGCACTTCGCCGACCGGTGGGGCATCGTGACGCCCGCGGGCGTGCGCCTCGACCTCCGGCTGACCCACCAGGTGCTGGCGGCGGTGACCGGGGCGCGTCGACCCTCCGTCACCACGGCTTTGAAACGGCTCGCCGACGAGGAACGGCTGCGCCCGTTGCCGAGGTCACGCTGGCTGTTGCTCGGGAGTCCACCTTCCACGCTGCAGATGGTGCGCAAGCACTCGGGTCGCGCGGCCTGACCGTCCATCGGGCGAGCCTGACTCCTCGTAGGGCGAGGATGACTGTCCGTGGGACGACAGTCCGCGTTCGCCGGGTGTCACTCGGCAAACCAAATCGTTAGGCGGTGACCCGCGTCACCACCAGGTGGGGTAAGCCGAAGGTGAAGCACCTACACAACTTCTTCGTTCAGGAGGTTTGCCATGAGTACAGGCGCACAACCGGCGACGCGGACCGCGACGAATGGCGCGACCGGCGAACTGCGCGAGTGGCGCGATCACGCGCGGGTCTTCCTGCAGCCGATCGCCGCACCGTCGATCCTCGGGTTGTACGGATTCTCCGCGGCGACTTTCATGGTCACCGCGTATCTGGTTGGCTGGTACGGGACCGCGCGCTCACCGCTATTGATCTTCCCGTTCGCCACAGCGGCGGGCGGGATCGCCCAGGGCGCCGCGGCGCTGTGGGCGTTCAAGGCCCGCGACGGGCTGGCCACGGCCGTCCACGGAATCTGGGCCGCATTCTGGCTCGGCTATGGGTTCCTCAACTTCATGGTCGCGCTGAAGCTGGTCCCGGCGCCGGCGCCCGGGGCCGCGGTTCCGGAGCTCGGCTACTGGTTCTACGCGCTGGCCGCGATCACCCTGGTGGGGATGATCGCGTCATTGGGCGAGAGCCTGGCGCTGACGTCCGTGCTCGCGCCGTTGTGGGTCGGTGTCGGCCTACTCGGCGTGTACTACACGATCGGCGGGACCGGCTGGGAGAAGGTGGGCGGCTATGTCACGATGGCCTCGGCGTTCACCGCCTTCTACGCCGCCAGCGCGATGATGCTGGCCAGCACGTTCGGCCGGGTGATCTTCCCGCTCGGCAAGTACCGCAAGGATGCGAACGTGCCGGGCGGCACCCACACGTATCCGATCCAGTTCGCGCTCGGCGAGCCGGGGGTGAAGCAGGGGCAGTAGGTCCGGCCACTCAGCCCGGACGGATGAGCCTCGCCGGCGGGTCGCCTCGCCGGCGAGGCGCGCGGCCGTCTGGCCTGATCGGGCCGGTCTCGGCCCCGAGCGTCAGGCAGCCGCGCCGCGGTCGTTGACGCGGCGGCGGACCTCGGCGTCGAGCTCGACGTGCACGTACATCGCGCTCAGCTCGTCCAGGTCGAGGTCGTGCCTACCCTGCGTCACCTCGGCGGCGAGCGCAGTGAGATCGCCGAAGGCCAGCTCGGCGATCTGCTGCTCGACCTTCGGCGCATGCGCGTGGTTCTCCACGAAGAACCCGTCTCGGGAGGTGGTGACGACCTCGCCGGGGCCGTTCCCGAGCTCGAGCGTGAGCTCCAGGCGGAGGATGAGGGCCTCGCCTCGCTCGTATTCCGCCACCCACTGCTGCCAGGACTCGTCGCCGGCGTCGCCCTCGGCCTTGGCGTGGGCGAGTGCGGCGGGCGAGTCGTCGAGGACCGCCCGAGCCGAGAGTCGCTGCACGAACGCCACGGGTGCGGTTTACCCGAACACAGCCTGTCCGTACAGCGATCCGTTCGCAGGCGGACATGCCATCGATCGCGGCGGGACGGGGCGGGTAGCCCACGGGGCGAGCGGCGAGCGAGAACGAGGAGCGCGAACATGGCACGCAACCACACCGCGGGCGACCAGCTGGTCGAGCGCTTGATCGAGTGGGGGATCGACACGGTGTTCGGCCTCCCGGGCGACGGCATCAACGGCGTGATGGAGTCACTGCGCACACACGCGGACCAGATCCGATTCGTGCACGTGCGTCACGAGGAGACGGCCGCGCTCGCGGCCTGCGCGTACGGAAAGTTCACTGGCCGCCCGGCGGTGTGCCTGTCCACTGCGGCTCCCGGGGCCGTTCACCTGATGAACGGACTGTACGACGCGCGCATCGACCAGTCACCCGTAGTGGCGATCACCGGCATGACCTACCACGACGTGATCGGGACCCATTACCTCCAGGACATCAACCACGATTTCGCACTGTCCGACGCATGCGTGTATAGCCAGCGGATCATGGGGGAGGCCCACGTCCTGAACGTGGTCGACATGGCCGTTCGCTCGGCGATCGGCGCCCGCGGACCGGCGGCGATCGCCTTCCCGATCGACATCCAATCCGGCGAGGCGGTGACCGGCGATCGTTCGATCAAGAACGTCGAGGGTCACAGCGCCGTGGCCGCGCTCGACGGGCGCCGGATCCCACCGCGCGTGCGCGTGGAGCAGGCGGCGCGGATCCTGTCCGGTGCCTCCAAGCCCCTGATCTTCATCGGCGCCGGCGCGCGCGGTGCGGGCGAGGAGGTCGAGCGGGTGGCGGAAAAGCTCGCAGCGCCGATCGTAAAGGCGATGCTGGGCAAAGACGCGGTCCCAGACGACAGCCCGTACTGCCTCGGCGGCTACGCGATGGTGGGCACCCGGCCGGCCCAGAACGCGCTCTCCAGTTGCGATGCCATCGTGATCGTCGGCAGCTCGAGCCCGTACATCGAGTTCCTCCCCTCGCCCGGACAGGCGGCGGGGGTCCAGATCGACGACCGGCCGGAGCGGATCGGACTGCGCTACCCGGTGGAGGTCGGGCTGTGCGGCGACGCCAGACTGACCCTGGGCGAGCTCGAGCCGTTGCTCGAGGCCCGGGCGGACCGGTCCTTCCTGGAGCAGGCGCAGGCCGAGATGCGCGACTGGCGAGCGCTCCAGGCGCAGCGAGCCGAACCGGTCGAGGGCCAGCCGATCAAGCCGGACGCGATCCCCTACCACCTGGGACGCGGCATGGCCGACCGCGCCATCCTGTGCGGTGACTCGGGGACGGTGACCACGTGGGCGGCGCGGACCGAGCTGCGCCGCGGTCAGCTGTTCTCGTTCAGCGGCACGATGTGCTCGATGATGGCCGCGTTGCCGTACGCGATCGGCGCGCAGGTCGCCTACCCGGACCGCCAGGTGGTGGCGCTGACCGGCGACGGCTCGTTGACCATGATGCTGGGCGAGCTGGCCACGCTCGCCCAGCATCAGCTGCCGGTCAAGGTGGTGGTGATGCGCAACGACGTGCTCGGGCTGATCAAGTGGGAGCAGATGGCGTTCCTGGGCAACCCGCAGTACGGCGTGGAGCTGGCTCCCGTCGACTTCGTCAAGGTGGCTGAGGCGTGCGGCCTTCGGGGCGTGCGGATCGAGGATCCGGCGCGCGCCGGCGATCAGCTCGCCGAGGCTTTGGACGCAGATGGGCCGGCGGTTATCGAGGCCGTCGTCGACCCACACGACATGCCGATGACCCCGACGATCAACCCCGAGCACGCCAAGGGCTTCGCCTGGGGCCTGGCCCAGGGCCAACCCAATCGCGAGCAGATCGCGTTGACCATGTCGCGCGTGCTGGCGCGGGAGATGGAATACGCCAGCTCGCCGGCGGGGGTGCTGGCGCGGGCGAGGGAGAAGCTCCCGGGCGGCGGAAACGGACAACAGGGCTGATGCACGTCGGCAGCAGCGCTGAGGTGGACGCCCGCGGCCTGGCGCGCGAGCTGGCCGGCGCGATTCGCGGCGAGGTCCGCTTCTCACCCGGCAGCCGGGCCCTTTACGCCAACGACGCGTCGGTTCACCGCCAGCTGCCGATCGGAGTGGTGATCCCGCGGTCGGCCAACGATGTGGTCGTCGCCACTGAGATCTGCCGGCGGTTCGAGGCGCCGATCGGGGCGCGCGGCTGCGGCACCGGCCTGGCCGGCCAGACCGTGAACGAGGTCGTGATGTTCGACTTCTCCAAGTACATGCACCAGCTCGTGGAGCTCGACGCCGAGCGGCGCTTCGCGCGGGTGCAGCCCGGCCTCGTGCTCGACCGGCTTCGCGACGCGGCGGAGACGCACCAGCTGACCTTTGGGCCCGACCCGGCGACGCACAGCCGTTGCACGCTCGGCGGGATGATCGGCAACAACTCGTGCGGCACGCACTCGATCATCGCCGGCGTGACCGCCGATAACATCGAGTCGCTCGACGTGCTGCTCTACGAGGGTACGCGCGTGGTGTTGCCGAGCGAGGTCACTGACGAGGAACTCGAGCGGACCATCGCGGCAGGCGGGCGGTTGGGTGAGATCTACGCGGGGCTGCGCGACCTGCGTGACCGCTACGCCGAGCTGATCCGCGAGCGCTATCCGCGGATCCCGCGCCGCATCTCGGGCTACAACCTCGATCGCCTCCTGCCCGAGCACGGCTTCAACCTTGCCGCCGCGATGGTCGGCACCGAGGGCACGTGCGCGCTCATCCTCGAGGCCCACTGCAAGCTGATCCCGAGCCCACAGCGGCGCTCGCTCGTGCTCGTCGGATACAGCGACGGCGCGACCGCGGCCGACCAGGTGCCCGAGGTGATGGAGTATGGCCCGATCGGCCTCGAGATGTTCGACCGTCGGCTGGTGCGCAACGAGGAGCGGCTCGGGCGCAAACGCCGGACCGATCTGCTTCCGGACGGCGACGCGTGGCTCCTGGTCGAATTCGGCGCCGACTCCGAGGAGGAGGTCGACGAACAGGCCGAGCGTTTCTGTCAGGCGGTCCGGCGCGGCGCGGGCGGCCCGTCGCTTGAGGTCAAGCTCTACGAGGACGCCTCTGAGATAGCCCAGGTGTGGGAGATACGCGAGGGCGGGGTGGGTCACAGCAAGATCCCCGGTGAGCACCCCGGCTGGCCCTCGTGGGAGGACGCCGCGGTGGCGCCGGAGCGGATCGGCGACTACCTGCGCGACCTCGAGGTGCTGTGCCACAAGCACGGGAGGCGGATCTCATGCCTGTTCGGCCACGTTGGGCATGGGTGCGTCCACTCCCGGATCGACTGGGACTTCCTGACCGCCGCGGGGGTGCGGAACTACCGCGCCTTCATGGAGGACGCCGGCGACCTGGTGGCGAGCTACGGCGGCTCGCTGAGCGGCGAGCACGGCGACGGGCAGGCCCGGGCGGAGCTGCTCCCCAAGATGTTCGGTCCGGAGCTGGTCGACGCCTTCCGCCAGTTCAAGGGGATCTGGGACCCGGACGGCCGGATGAACCCGGGCAAGGTGGTCGATCCCTATCCGCTGGACACGCATCTGCGCATGGACCCGGGATATCGCACACGTGCGGTCCGGACCGAGTTTCGCTTCCCCGGCGACGATGGCAGCTTCGCCGCAGCGGCCGAGCGGTGCTTCGGGGTGGGCGCGTGCCGGGACCAGGACGCGGTGATGTGCCCGAGCTACCAGGTCACGCTGGAGGAGAAGTATTCGACGCGCGGCCGGGCAAGGCTGCTGTTCGAGATGATGCGAAACGACTCGCCGCTGAGCGGCGGGTGGCGCAGCGAAGAGGTCAAGGAGGCGCTCGATCTGTGCCTGGCCTGCAAAGGCTGCCTCCACGAGTGCCCGGTGAGGGTCGACATGGCGACCTACAAGGCCGAGTTCCTCTCGCACTACTACGCGCGACGGCTACGCCCGCGCCAGGCGTACGTGCTCGGTCTGATCCGGTGGGAGGCGCAGCTGGCCTCTCGCGCCCCGAGGCTGGCCAACCTGCTCACCCAGCGCCAGCCGTTCGCCGGCCTGGCCACACGGGTAGCCGGGATCGCGCCGGAGCGGTCCATGCCGGCCTTCGCGCCGACGACGTTCTCGCAGTGGTGGCGAACCCGTCGGGTGCCGGGGTCTCAAAATGGTGGGTCTGGGCGGCGCGTGGTGCTGTGGCCCGACACGTTCAACGACCACTTTCACCCCGAGGTGGCGATCGCCGCCGTCGAGGTGCTCGAGGCGGCGGGCTTCGCCGTGGTGGTACCGCAGAGCTCGATGTGCTGCGGGCGGCCGCTCTACGACTATGGAATGCTGCGGCTGGCGCGGCGGCTCCTGCACCGCGTGCTGGACGGGCTCCGGGAGGAGATCCGCGCCGGCACGCCGGTGGTCGCGCTCGAGCCGAGCTGCGGAGCTGTATTCCGCAACGAACTGACCGACATGCTCCCGGCCGACGAGGATGCCAAGCGCCTGGCGCGCCAGACGTACACGCTCGGAGAGTTCCTCGCGCGGCGGGGGGGCGATTGGGAGATGCCGCGCCTCGAGCGCACGGCGCTGGTCCACTTCCACTGCCACCAGCGCGCGACCAGCGACACCGGATGCGACCGCGACGTGCTGGACCGGCTGGGCCTGGACTACGAGGTCCTCGAGGCCGGCTGCTGCGGACTGGCCGGGTCGTTCGGCTACGAGCGGGGCGAGCGTTACGAGGTGTCGATCAAGGCCGGCGAGCGCGTGCTGCTTCCCCGCATCCGTGAGACTTCATCGCACACCCTGGTCATGACCGACGGATTCAGCTGCCGCTCTCAGATCGAGCACGGAACCGATCGCGGTGCGCTGCACCTGGCCCAGGTGGTGCAGATGGCCCTGCGGGAAGGGCCGAACGGGCCGTCGAGCGCGCGGCCCGAGGAGCGCTACGCCGGCTCGCCCCGGTGATGCCGGCGCTCGGGCGGTGGCGCGCTCACGTTCGCGGATAGTAGGCTGGCACACGCGCGGGACCGCGCCGCCTGCGCGCCGGCGACATGGCATACGACCTGGTCATCGACATCGAGAACACCCCTGGGGCCCTGGCGCGGGTGGCGGCCGCGATCAGCGACGCCGGCGTGAACATCGCGGCGGCGACGTGCATCGGGACGGGCGAGCAAGCCGAGCTGCACATCCTCGTCCCCCACCCCGAGGCCGCCAAGCACTCGCTGGCCATCTCGCACCTGGCCGTAACGCGTGAGCGCGAGGTAGTGGTGGTCGACGTCGAGGACCGGCCGGGCGTGCTGGCCGACCTGACCCGGAGGATCGCGCGCGCCGGCGTCGATCTCGATCTGGTCTACGTGGCGACGCGCAACCGCGTCGTGTTCGGGTCGGCGGACCTGCCGGCTTTGCGGGCCGTGCTCGAGCTGGAGCGGGTGACCTGAGACAGGTGGTTAGAGTCGACGTGCAGTCAGAAACTCGAGGAGGTTCGGGATGATCGAGCCGTACCAGGCCGTTGGGTTGATCCAAACGATGCGCGGGATCCGCCGGCGCGAGGAGATCGGCTGGAATCTCGAACACATCTCGCATCTGGTCAAGGCCGCCTCGTGGCTGTCGAGCATGGACCTGCCGGTCCGGCTGATCTGCATCCCCGAGGGAGGGCTGCAAGGCTTCACCGACGAGGTGCTCGACCTCGACCACGAGACCTACGCCCGCGAGTGTGCGATCGACATCCCGGGACCCGAGACCGACTATCTGGGACGGCTCGCCCAGCAATGGAACGCATACGTGATCGCTCAGGCGAAGGCACGGCATCCCGAGTTTCCGGGACGCTTCTTCAACGTCGGGTTTGTGATCGAGCCCGAGGACGGGACGGTGATCCTCAAGCACCACAAGCTGGTGCCGCTGCTGCCCGTGGAGCACTCGGTGACCCCCCACAACGTGTGGGACCGGTGGATCGAGTTGTACGGGCGGAGCCTCGAGGTGTTCTACCCGGTGGCCGACACCGAGATCGGGCGGATCGGGATCATGATGGCCAACGAGGCGTCCTACCCCGAGAACGCGCGGGGGCTGGCCATGAACGGGTGCGAGATCGCATACCGCGGTCCTTACCCGGCGCCCGGCGTGATGAGCGGCATGTTCTCGGTCCAGAACCGGGCTCGGGCGCTGGATAACAACATGTACGTGATCGGGATGAACCTCGGCACCTACTACCTCGATGCCGGTTCGACCACGCCGATCGACACGTTCTCGGGCGGGTCGGAGATCGTGGATTACCGCGGACAGGTGGTGACCGAGGTGCCCTATGGCGCCGGCTCGACCTGGATCGGCGGGACGATCGACATCGAGGCGCTGCGCCACTTCCGCCAGAGCGCCCAGTGGGACAACTGGATGAAGGACCTGACTACCGAGCAGTACCAGCTGATCTACGAGCAGCCGATCTACCCGAAGAACCTGTACCTCGAGCGTGCGCCCTACACCCACGCCGAGTACCGCGAGCAGGTGACGCGCCGGCAGGTCGAACTGCTCCAGGAGCGGGACGTGTGGGCGCCGCCGGCGCGCACGGCTCCGTTGCCGGCGCCGGCGGACTAGAGCCAGTGGCGAGCTGGGAGGACGTACGGCGGATCGCGTTGGGCCTGCCCGAGACGAGCGAGCGCCCCACCCATGGCGGGAACACGTCGTGGCGCGTGCGCGACAAGCCGTTCGTGTGGGAGCGTCCGCTGCGCGCGGCCGACGTCCGCGCGCTGGGCCACGACGCGCCCGAGGGCGCGATCCTGGGCGCCCGTGTCGAGCACCTGGGAGCCAAGGAGGCGCTGCTGGCGGATGACCCCGGCGTCTACTTCACCACGCCGCACTTCGACGGGTACCCCGCCGTGCTCGTGCGCCTAGACGAGATCCCCGGGGATGAGCTCGAGGAGCTGATCGTCGAGGCGTGGATCGTTCAGGCGCCCAAGCGGCTGGCACGGGATTTCATCGAGCACCGGTTGCCGGCTGATGCGGCGCGGCGTGGGCATCGACCGCGGCGGTAGCGGGCGCCGCCCCAATCTGGTCCTAGGAGGTGCGGCTCCTCACGCGAACCGGAAGGCGGAGCGAGACGGTTTCGACATGCCGCCGTCCCTGATGCACGTCCTTGTAGCTGCCGTTTGCCAGCAGTCGCTGGTACACGACGATGAGCCACGCGTGGCCGCGTGAGCGTCCGGTGACGGTCACGGTGGCGCCGTCCGCGGCGATCGTCGCCGTAGCCACGCGGGCGTCGCTCGAGCGGACGCGCAGCCGGTTCAGCGGGTTCCCCAGGGCCAGCGGGACGCCGTCCGCGCTCAATACCTGGAAGCTCACGGTGCGGGTCGAACCGGGGCGCAGGCGCATCCCGGGGCGGCTGGCGGAAATCCGATACGGCGCGACGCCTGACGGGACGGGCCGGTCGCTCGTGGCCTCATCGGCGTACAGCTCAGGATTCCCCCAGGGGTCTAGCTGACTGAACGAAAACTGCAGCCGATCGGTGTACAGACGTCGCTGGGAATCGTCCGGCGACGGCCTCCCGTGGTGCACGTAGTAGAGCTGCGTGCCGTCGGGTGAGAAGGCAAACGAGCCGTGTCCCGGGGACCACTCGCCGATAGCTGGGTTGGCGCGGAAGATTGGGTTCGTCGGTGACTTATGGAACGGCCCAAGCGGTGTGGAGCTGACGGCGTACCCGACGCCATACTGCGGCGTTTGCCAGTTGTTGGCGGAGTAAGTCAGGTAATAACGCGTCCGGCCGTTGAAATGGGTCTCCAGGATGCTCGAGCCCTCCTCCCAGCGTCGATCCTTGTTCTGGCCGCCGGTCAGCGCGTAGTCGTTGACGTCCGCGTTCTCCCACGACTGCTTGTCGTGGTCGTAGTCGAGGATCCGCACCCAGCCGTCGCGCCGGGGGCCAGCAGGCCCGCCCGGGCTGGCGTTCGCACCGCGGTACTGCGGCGCGATGGTCGGCATCGTCCGCCCACTGGGGTCGTTCCACCAGTCCTTGGTCAGCTCGACCGCGTAGATGTTCGATTCTTCGATGTACTTACCGAGGTCGTAGTCCCATACCCAGTTGCGGTAGGCGTTGCGGGAGTAGTAGAGGTAGACGTGGCCGCTCGAGTCGAAGAAGACGTCTGGGTCGATCATCGGGATGTACGTCCCGAGGGGCGCCGTCTCGCCTTGCTGCAACGTAGCCGGCGGCTTCTTCTGATCCGGCCCCATGATCAGGTTTACGTCGTGGTAGTTGGGGTCGTACGGGTTGTAGTCGATCGGGTGATTGGCGATGTTGTGGAACGGGCCGGCGGGCGAACGCGAGACGGCCACGCCGATCTTGCACGGCTCCTCGAAGTTGGCGTAACCGAACCAGGCTTGGGCGTTGGCATCCGACCGAGCGGCGTAGAACAGGAAGTACAGGTGGGTGCGCGGGTTGTAATAAGTCTCGGGCGCCCAGAACCAGGTGTTGCCCCACTGATTGGGGTCATTGACGGGAAGCGCGCCGGGCGCGGCTTTTTCCCACGTGACCAGGTCAGCTGACCGGTACACGGCGAAGTAGTAGCCGTCGTCTGCCCCCTCGGTCGAATACGCGTAGTAGTAACCCGAGCGCGGATCGCGCATCACGTAGGGATCCGCCGCCGCAAAGGCCGCGTTGTTGAAGTACGTGGCGTCGGTGTGGAAACCCACGGGCCGCGCCGCCGCGGAGCCTGCACCTACCAGCAGCGTCGCGAACGTTGCAACGATCAAGAGCAGCGAACCTCTGCGCACGGAAACCTCCACGCCTCGTCACCGGTGGTTTGACTCCGCAGTGCGAGATACCCCGGCGAGCATGATCAAAACTGGCCGCAGGACCGCGCGGAGGACCGTGCGATGCTTCCCTGTGCACCGATGGCCGTTACGCCGATTTGGATCTGCCCCACCTGCGGTGCGGTCTACCCGCCCGCGCCGGAGCCCCCCGCGCGCTGCGCGCTGTGCGAAGACGAACGCCAGTGGGTGCCGCCGAACGGCCAGGTGTGGACGACGATGGAGGAGCTGGCGCGGTCCGGATACGGCACCGAGGTCCGTGAGGTCGAGCCCGATTTGTTCGGGATCGGCGTCCGGCCGGGGATCGGAGTGGGGCAGCGGGGACTCGTCGTGCGCACGCCGCAGGGGAACTTGTTGTGGGATCCGTCCGCGTTCATCGACCAGGCGGCGATCGACGCGGTCGCGGAGCGCGGGGGGCTCGCCGCCGTCAGCTCCAGCCATCCGCACATGTACGGCGCGATGGTCGACTGGGGCCAGGTCTTCGGCGCCGAGATCCTGATCGCCGAAGCGGATCGCCACTGGCTGCCGCGCCCCGACGCGGCCGTGCGCACCTGGTCGGACTCGAACCAGGTCCTGCCCGGTGTAACGCTGGTGCAATGCGGCGGCCATTTCTCGGGCAGCGCGGTCGTGCACTGGGCGGCGGGCGCGGACGGGAAAGGGGTCCTGCTCGTCGGCGACACGATCTTCGTCACCTCGGGCGAGGATCGGGTGTCGTTCATCTGGAGCGCGCCGAACCGGCTGCCGCTCCCCGAGCGGGAGGTGCGCGGCGTGGTGGCCGCACTCGCGCCGTACCGGTTCGACCGCATGTACGGCGGGTGGTGGGAGCCGGTCATCCGCAGCGACGCGAAGCGCATCCTGGAGCGCTCGGCCGAGCGCTACGTCGAGATCTTGCATGGCGCGATCTAGCTGCCGAGCCGGCACCTTGGGTCAGTACTTCGCGAAGTGACCCTGCTGCTCGAATGCCTGATCTGCCGCCGAATAAGCCTCCCACTCGGAGCGCCGCACGGCCAGGTAGGAGTCGGCCAGCTCAGCGCCCAGCGCCCCGAGCAGGAGGCCGTCGTCGGCCAGCGCGTCGAGCGCCTCGGCTTGGGTGGCGGGGAGCCGGTCGATCCCGCGCGCCGCGCGCCCGTCATCGCTCAAGGTGGCCGGATCGACCTCGACCGCCTCAGGCGGTTCGAGCCCGCGCTCGAGGCCGTCGAGGCCGGCCGCGATCAGCGCGCCCAGGGCCAGGTACGGGTTGCAGCTCGCGTCCGCGGCCTTCAGCTCGGCGTTGGTCGACACGTGCTCCGCGCCGGCGAACGGAGAGGCCACCCGCACCGGCGCCTCGCGGTTGTCGTGCCCCCAGCAGCGGAATGCCCCGGCCCAGAACTGAGGCACGATGCGATGGTAGGAGTTGAAGCTCGGCGCACTCAGGGCGCACAGCGCCCGGGAGGTGGGCCAGCACGCCAGCGATGAACGTGCGCGCGGTGTCGGACAGCCGGTCCTCGCGCGCGCCATCATAGAAGCGGTTGCTGTGGCCCTCCCAGAGCGAGAAATGCACATGGCAGCCGTTGCCGGCGTTGTCCGGCCACGGCTTGGGGGCGAGCGAGGCGACCAGTCCGCGCCGCGTGGCCACGGCGCGGATCGTCTCGCGTACCAGGAGCTGCTCGTCGGCGGCCTGTAGCGCGGGCGCGTGCGCGGTTGAGATCTCCTGCTGGCCGTGGCCGAGCTCGGCGTAGTACTGCTCGAGCGGGATCCGCTGAGCCTCGAGCGCGGCGACCAGCTCGTCAACGTAGTCCTGGGCGGCGGTCATCCCGATCGTGGAGAAGCACAGTGCCGAGTCGATCGGGATGTAGGCGCCGTCGAGCACGGCGGCGAGCGAGAACTCGTTCTCGAATGCCGCCCGCAGCGACAGCCCCCGCTCGGCCAGGCCACGCTCCATGCGCTTGAGGAACGAGCGCTGGCAGACCGGCGCGGGCGTGCCGTCCAGGCGCATGTGGTCGGTCAGAACAGCGCCGGTGTGAGGCGCGTAGGGCAGGATCCGGAAGGTCTCGAGGTCTGGCACCAAGCGGACCTCGCCGACCGGTCCCATCCCCGCGACCGGCTGGAGGTGGTCGAGCCCGTTCATCGCCTGCATGGCGACGGTGAGGCCGATCCCCGAGCTCAGGCGTCCGGTCAGCCCATGGCGGGCCGACGCTTTGGCCCGGACGGTGCCGTCGTTGCCGCACCACAGGAAGCGGACAAGGCGGACGCCCCGATCCTCGACCGTGGCGAGGAGCTCGTCAGCGGTCACGCGAGGATCATGAGGCCGCAAGTTCGGCGATGCAAGGGGCGGTGGCGGGCTTGCCGCCGCTAGAGGCCGAGCTCGGCGCGAACACGGGCGGTGCCGGCGCTGAGCGCGCGCAGCTTGGCGAACGCGCGGGCCCGGGTGAGGTACTTCATCCCGCAGTCGGGAGCGGGCACGAGCCGCTCGGCCGGCACGTGGGCGAGTGCGGCGCGGATGCGATTGGCCACGGTCTCGGCGCTCTCGACCTGAGGGTCGCCGAGGTCGAGCACGCCGACGACCACGACCTTGGGGCTGAGCTCGGAGAGCTGCCCGAGATCGAGCCGGGGTTGCGCGGCTTCGATCGAGATCTGGTCGGCCACGCTCTCGGAGAGCTCGCCGAGGAAGTCATAGCGATTGGCGCGCTTATCGCCGACGAGGGCGGCGTAGCCGAAGCAGAGGTGCACCGCGCGCATAACCCAAAGGCCCTCGAGCGCTCGATCGAGCGCGGCGACGGCGATGCGCCGGGCGGCCTCCGGGTCATTGCGCAGCCACGGCTCGTCGAGCTGGATCACGTCGACGCCGGCGCGCTCCAGCGCCCGCGCCTCGGTGTTGACCGCGGCGGCCAGGTCCATGACGAGTTCCTCGGGATCGTCGTAGGCCTCGTTGCTCGCCTGCTGGGCCATGGTGAACGGCCCGGGGAGGGTGATCTTGGTCGCAAGGTCGGTGTTCGCGCGGAGGAATTCGACGTCGCGCACCTCGACCGGGCCGCGCCAGCGGACCGGGCCGACGATGCGCGGCACCGTCCTGATCTCGCCGGCCCGGGTGCGGATGGTGGCCGGCTGCTCGGCGTCGACCCCCTCCAGGGCGGTGGCGAAACGGTTCGAGTAGCTCTCACGGCGGATCTCCCCGTCGGTGATCGTGTCGATCCCGGCGTGCTCCATGTCGCGGATCGCGAGCAGCGTGGCGTCATCCTGCGCCTCCTGCAGCCAGGGCTCGGGGATCCGCCAGGCGTGGCTGGCGCGCACGCGGGGAACGGAATGGGTTCCGAGCGCCGCGCGGTCGATCAGCCACGCGGGCTGGGGATAGCTCCCAACCACCGTGCTCGACAGCGGACCCAGGTACACAGCGGCCGGACGATAACCGAGAATTCCCTCCATGAGTACGAGCGCTCAAGCGGCTGCGGCGATTGCGCTCGTGACCGGGGCGGGGTCCGGGATCGGGCGGGCGATCGCCGTTCGAATGGCCGGCGCGGGGTACACGGTGGCGCTGGCCGGGCGGCGAAGCGAGCCGCTCGAAGCGGTACTGTCGGAGCTGCCGGCGCAGTCCGTCTCGTTCGCGGTGCCCACCGACGTGAGCGACCCGGCCAGCGTCGAGGCGCTGTTCGATGCGGTGGCCGCGCGGGCGGGCCGGCTCGACGTGTTGGTCAACAACGCGGGCACATTCGGCCCGAGCGCGGCCATCGGCGAATTCCCGTTCGACGGCTGGGCGAGCACGATCGCGACCAACCTGACCGGGGCCTTTCTGTGCGCCCAGGCAGCCTTCCGGCAGATGCTTCGCCAGCGGCCGAGCGGCGGACGGATCATCAACAACGGTTCGATCTCGGCGCATGTGCCGCGCCCGAACGCCGTCGCCTACACCGCCTCCAAGCACGGGATCACGGGTCTGACCAAGGCGATCGCGCTCGAGGGCCGGCCGCACGGCATCGCCTGCGGCCAGATCGACATCGGGAACGCGGCCACTGAGATGACGCGGCAGATCGAGGCCGGCGCGCTTCAGGCCGACGGCGCGGTGAAGGCCGAGCCGACGATGTCCGCCGAGCACGTGGCCGACGCCGTCCTGTACATGGCGAGCCTTCCGCTCGAGGCCAACGTGCTGTCGATGACCGTGATGGCCTCCGGGATGCCGTTCGTGGGGCGGGGGTGAAGTGGGGTAGGCTCGCGCCTCCGACACCGCCCGAGAGAGGAGAAGCGATGGAGGCGACGACGACGCGAACCCCGCAGGAGGTGTTCCAGCACCACGGCGAGACGCTGGTGGCGGGAGACCTGGAGGGGATCGTCAGCGACTACTCCGATGACGCGATCATCATCACGCCAAACGGCGTGCTGCGCGGCAAGAAAGGCGTACGGCAGGCGTTCGAGAAGCTGCTCGGCGACCTCCCGAGCGCCGAGTGGGAGCTGGTGACGACGCACTTCGCGGACGACATCCTGCTGCTCGAGTGGAAAGCGACGTCCGAGAAGGCCAAGGCCGAGGACGGCATCGACACGTTCGTGTTCCGTGACGGCCAGATCCGCGTGCAGACGGTGCGCTACACCCTCACGCCCGTCGGCTGACGGCCGAGCGGCTCGATGGCGTCCCCGGTCGTCCGGCGGGTGCCGAAAAAGCATCATCAAAGCCTGACCCACGAGCCCATCGAGGTGCTTGAGGCCTCCGTTCGCGGGTAGTACCGCTGCCGTGATCGAGCGGGATCCGAGGATGCAGACCGGGGCCTACGTCACCGACGGGATCGACCTGTACGAGGTGACCGGGATGCACCGCGGGCCGGGCGTGATGGGCGTGTCAACCGTCCGCATCGCCATCGAGAACTGCCGCGACCTCCGCTGCCTCGAGCTCGTGCCGGACAAGATCCGCAGCGCCTTCGAGCTCGTCCGGGCGGCCCCGGTGGGCCGCTGCCCGGACGTGATCGAGGACATCTCGTGGGATCCTTCGCCGGCGATGCCCCAGCGGCGCGCGGCGTAGGGATCAGCCGCCGGCGGGAACCAAGATCCCGCGGCCCTGGAGCCGACCCCCGTCGAGGTCCGCCATCGCGTCGTTGATCGCGTGGAGCGGATAGGTCGCGGTGTGCAGGCTGACCTGGCCCTGAGCGGTGAGCGTCATCAGCTCCTCCAGGTCGGCATAGGTGCCGACCAGGTTGCCGATGAACGAGATCTCGCGTGAGATCACGTCGATGGTCGGGATGTCGATGTTCTCGCCGTACCCGATCACGTAATAGAAGCCGCCGTCGCGCACCATGGCAATGCCGTCCTCGATCGCGCCCTTCTCGCCCACGAAGTCGATGATGGCCTCGGCCCCGAGGCCATCGGTCATCTCCGCGACGGTCTCGCGCTGGTTGCCGTCCACCTTGATCGTGTGGTCTGCGCCGAGCTCCCCGGCGAGCGCCAGCGCCTTCTCGGACGGATCGATCACGACGATCGTGGCCGGCGTCATCGCCTTCAGGCACTGGATGCCGATGTGGCCGAGGCCGCCGGCGCCGATGACCACCGCGGTGGTGCCGGCGGTGAGGACGGGGATGGCCTTCTTGACGGCGTGGATGGCGGTCAGGCCGGCGTCGGCCAGCGCCGCGATGTCCTTGGGCTCGAGCCCCGGCCCGAGCTTGACTACCGAGCGAGCCGAGGTGAGCAGGAAGTCGGCGAAGCCGCCGTCGCGGTCGATCCCGGGGAACGAGCCGCTTGCGCAGTGCATGTCGTCGCCGCGCCGGCACGGGCCGCACAAGCCGCAGGTGATGAACGGGTGCACGATCACGGTGTCGCCCCGCTGCACGTTGGTCACCGCCGAGCCGATTTCGTGCACCCAGCCGGCGTTCTCGTGACCCGGCGTGTAGGGCAGCTGGACGCCCGACTTCTCGGCCCACTGGCCCTCCTGGATGTGCAGGTCGGTGCGGCACAGCCCGGCGGCTCCGATCCGCACCACCACGTCGAGCGGCCCGAGGGCCTTGGGCTCATCGACTTCGTCCACCTTCAGGGGCTCGTGGTAGGCGTGCAGCCTCGCGGCCTTCATGTCAGGACCTCCTCGGGATCGTCGATTTCCACGCCGCGGTGAACGCGCAGCAGCGAGCGACAGATGCCGCCGTTCACCTCGAGGCTCAAGCGCATCAGGCGCGCCATGCGCAACCAGCGGGTGAGCGCGCTGGCTGCGACCGGCTCTCCGGTGGGAAGGATGAACGCGGGGTCGTGCGGGTCATGCGGCAGGCCGAGGTGCCGCCGCAGTTCGAGGCATCGGCGCGCGTCGGGGTGTTCCGGCAGGTCGGCGATCCGCTTGGTCGCGATCTCTTCCGGGGTGCATCCGCCGCCCAAGAGCGCCTCGCACAGCCGGGACTGACGTCCGACGAGCGCCTTGCGAAGGAACAGCTCGCGCAGCCCAGTCAGGTCGTCGTCGGCCGTTTCGCCGGGGAAGGCGCCCGTGAACCCCTCGCCGCGCGCGAGGGCGGCGTTGATCTCCTGACCGGTGTAGTGGTCGTGCAGGCGGATCGTGACCTCGCGCACGCCGGGCAGCCGGCGCACGGCACGGCGCGCGTCGGCTGCCATCAGGAAGGCGAAGTTCGGAGCACACTGCGGCGTGGGGAGCCGCAGCACGATGTCCACGTCGGCCTCGGCACTGACCTCGCACGAAGCCACGAACCCGAGCGAGGTGATCGGTTCATCGAGCTCGGGATCGTGAACCTCGTCAAGCGCCTCAAGGACGCTCGCAGTCAGGGCCGGGGTCATGCCGACTCGACGAGCTGTGCGTCCTCCCTCGCGGCCGGTGCCTCGCCAGGGAGCTGCAGCTCCTCGGGCACCTGGATGTCGTACAGCTTGGCCGCGTTCAGCCCCATGATCTTCTTCTTGGTCGCGGTGCTCACCGGCGGGTAGTCGGCGTATTCCTCACGGTCGGGCATGGTCCAGGCGATGAGGCCCTCGACCTGCCACTTGGGCTCCCAAATGGCGTAATCGCTGCCGAACAGCATCTTGTCCTCGCCGACCCAGAACAGGAGCTCGCCCATGACCCGGTTGAAGAACCGCGGCCGGGCATGCATGAGGGCACCGATCACCACGGCCAGGCCGGCGTAGACGTTGGGCTCCTGAGTGGCCATGTAACAGAAGTCGTCGATCCGCGGAAGCCCCACGTGCTCGACGATGAAGTTGAGCTCGGGGTTGCTGGTGGCGGCGATGTCGATGTCCTTGTGGTCGAACCCGTCCTTGTCGAGCGGCCAGATCGTCGGGCCCTTGTGCGCGTGGACGTTCTTGATCCCGAGCTCCTTGCACTTGTCGAGGAAGGTCTGCGCCTCGGGATCTGTGAGCTTCCAGCCGCGCGAGCCGTTGTACCACTCGGCGGTGTAGACCTTGACGCCCTTGAGGTCGTAGCGCTTGGCGTCCTCCTCGAGCTGCTTCAGGCCCGCCTCACCCTCGCGGGGATCGAACCGGCCGTTGACGATCAGCTTGTCCGGATGCTTCTCGGCCAGGCTCGCGTTGCGCTCGGCGGTATTGAAGCCGCGTGTGTACCACGACTTCAGGTACGTCGACTGGAGGATCGCGACGTCGACGTGGCCCTCGTCGAACACGTCGTGGGCGTAGTCCTCCTCCGAGTACTTCTGGAACTTCTCTAGCGGCCAGTGCGTCTCAGCCGGCCCGAGGCCCATGTAGGCGTGGAAGCACTCGATCCAGCCCTTGGCGTACTGCTCCTGCCCCTTCACCCAGTTCTCGGGACTGGCGTCCCAGAAGTGCTGATGGCCGTCGACGACGAAGTACTTCTCGCCATCCTTCTCGTACATGCCCTCTCCTCTCGGACGGTGGTGAGAGGACTCTACTGCGACTCCGGAGACCGCATCCGGTCGGGCTTTATTCGTCAGGGTCTTGCGGCGTGGGGAAGTCGCGGTCGATCAACTCGATCCGGTAACCGTCCGGATCAGCGATGAAACAGATGCGGCCGACCTCGGTCCTCCCGCCGGGCGCGTAGGGCGGGCGCTCGGGCTCGACGCCCTCGGCGGCGAGCTTCTCGAGCAGCGCGTCGAGGTCGTCGACCACCAGCGCCATGTGGTTGTAGCCGTCGCCGAGGTCGTACGCCTCGTCTCGGTCGCGGTTGACGGTGAGCTCGAGCGTGTCGCCGTCGCCCGGAAGGCCCAGGTACAGGTTGTAGGCAGTCTCGAAGTTGAGGCGGCCGCGGCGCTCGAAACCGAGCGATTCATAGAAGCGGAGCGATGGCCCGGGGTCGCGGACGCGAACGCAGGTGTGCACGTAGCGCATCGGCAGTCAAATCTAATGCTTGACGCGAGTGGCCGCCATACCTACCGTTCCTGAGCGTGCGGGTAGAGATCGACCAGGTGGCGCTGGCCGCGACTGCGGATCAGCGTGCGAGCAACGCAGAGCGCCGCGCCGAGCGGGCCCGCGACCACGCCGCGACGGCCACCGCGCATGCCGAGGCGGACGCGGTCGCGGGCAACGCCGAGTCACATGCGCTGCATTCGCGCGAGGCGGAGCTTCACGAGCGTGCTGCCGAGCACCACACCGAGGCGGCCAGACTCCAGCGGCTGCATGCCACCCACCTGCGCGCAAGCAGGGGCTGAACCCGGGTCTGCCGTCGACTGAGTGCGCGCCGGCGCGGGTAGGACAGCTCGAGCACATCACGAGCGGAGGAGGATCTGATGAGCGACCGTGAGGACAGCCGCGATCCCACGAGGCCGACCGAGCAGCGCGGCGGCACGGCGCCAGGAGAGGAGGAGGCGCGTCGGAAAGGAGCGTGGGCCGCCCGGGCCGGCGAGGGGGTCGTGCCGTTGGAGTTGGGCGGGTCCGACGCGCCGGACGAGCTGCTGGGCGAGGACCCCGCGCTCGGCGGCGCGGTGCTGGGCGGGCCGGCAAGCTCCGAGGAGCCGGCGACCGAAGTGGGAGTCGACCCGCGGGGCGGTGAGCGGGCCGACGCGACATCCGACGGCGGGCCCAGGGTGCCGCGGGAAGCCGAAGGCGACCTCAAGGATGCCGCGAGTGGTCCGCGCCAGGTGGACGTCGAATCTGCGGAGTAGGGCCGCGCGGGCTGGCGGCGGGGCAGGCTGCGATCCGGGTTGGGCGGCGAGCGCAGCCCGTCTGCGGGCAGCCGGCGCGAGGCCGCCGAAACGCCCCATCGGAGGTCCCGCCTTCCTCGCGCCTGGGAGACCCGGCCGGGCAAACTGAATACCCTAGAGACCAGGCCTCGCTGCGCCTTTACCCGTGAGGTATGCGCGTTAACGTGTTGGGTTACTGATGCAGTGGTCGGGTTTTTTTTGGATGCCGGCGGGCTCCCTACCGGGTAGGTTGAGCCCATGACCAGCGCGATGCACGAACTCTCGCGCGAGGAGTGCCTCCGCTTGCTGGCCGAGAACGGTGTCGGGCGGCTCGCGGTCAGCGGCAAGGACGCGCCCGTCATCCGGCCGGTCAACTACGCCTTCGACCAGCCCTCGCAGTCGATCGTGTTCCGCACCGCTCCGGGGTCGAAGTTCTACACGCTGCTGCGTCAGAACACGGCGGCGTTCGAGGTCGACGGCCTCGATCACGAGGCACGATCGGGCTGGAGCGTGATCGTGGTGGGCGCGACCGAAGAGGTGACCAATCCCGTCGACCTGCGCCGCCTCGACGGCCTCGACCTCGATCAGTGGGCGCCCGGAGACAAGCCGCACTGGGTGCGGATCCGGGCGTGGACAGTATCCGGCCGGCGCATCGATCCCGGCGGACCGCATCGACGGCTGGAGCCGTGAGAACATAGCGCCGGGTCCATGAGCTCATCCGCGTCCTCCACACCCCGCACAGAGGTCGTCATCGCCGGCGGCGGTGTGGCAGCACTGGAGGCGGCGCTGGCACTGCGCGAGCTCGCCGGCGATCGGATCACGACGACGCTCCTGGCGCCGAGTACGACGTTCGTGTACCGGCCGGCGCGCGTGAAGGAACCGTTCGGCTACGCCGCCGCTCACACCTATCCGCTGGCGGACATCGCGCGCGACATCGGCGTGGAGCTCGTCCCCACCGTCCTGGAGTCGCTCGACACGTCCCGGTCGGCCCTCCGCACGGCGGACGGCAAGGAGCTCGGCTACGACGCGGTGGTCCTGGCCACCGGCGCGCGACTGCGGCCTGCCTTCAGCCACGGCCTGACCATCGACGACAGCCGGCTCGACGAGCAGCTCCACGGCCTGATCCAGGACGTCGAGGGCGGCTACGTGCATTCGATCGCGTTCGTGGCGCCGTCGGCAATGCCGTGGCCGCTCCCGATCTACGAGCTTGCGCTGATGACGGCGCGCCGCGCCTACGACATGCAGACCGACGTGGCGATCACGATCGCCACCCCGGAAGACGCTCCGCTCGCCGTGTTTGGCGACACCGTCAGCGAGGCCGTGGCCCGGCTGCTGGACGAGAACGGGATCACGGTCGTGACGTCCGCTCACGCCTCGGTACCGGAACCCGGCCTGGTGGCCATTCGTCCCGGTGATCGCACGGTCAAGGTCGATCGGGTGGTGGCGCTTCCTCAGCTGTATGGGCCGTCGACGCCGGGCCTGCCGGGCGGACCCGAGGGCGGCTTCATCCCGATCGACAGCCACTGCCGTGTGCGCGGGCTGGAGAACGTGTTCGCCGCCGGGGACGCCACCGACTTCCCGATCAAGTTCGGCGGGATCGCGGCACAGCAGGCGGACACCGCGGCGGGGGCCATCGCGGCGATGGCCGGCGCGCCGGTCGAGCCGCAGCCATTCGATCCCGAGCTTCGGGCGATCCTCCTCGGAGCCGACAAGCCGCTCTATCTCAGCGCGCGCGTGACCGGCGGGCATGGCTCGAGCTCGCAGATCAGCGACGAGCCGAGTTGGTCGCCGCCCGTGAAGATCGTCGCCAAGTACCTGGCGCCTTACCTCGAGGCGCGCGACCGGCACGCGGTATGACGGCCTCGGCCACCGCGTCGCTGTCGGCCGAGGAGCGCCACGCGCTCAACACGTGGTGGCGGGCGGCCAACTACCTGTCGGTCGGCCAGATCTACCTGCTCGACAATCCTTTGTTGCGCGAGCGGTTACGGCCTGAGCACGTGAAGCCGCGTCTGCTGGGCCACTGGGGCACCACGCCCGGCCTGACCTTCCTCTACGCGCACATGAACCGGGCGATCCGGGCACGCGGACTGAGCACGATCTACATCACGGGTCCGGGCCACGGCGGACCGGGGCTAGTCGCGAGCGCGTACCTGGACCGGACATATTCCGAGGTGTACCCGCACATCGGACGGGACCTCACGGGACTGCGCCGGCTGTTTCGCCAGTTCTCGTTCCCCGGCGGGATTCCCAGCCATGTGGCGCCCGAGACGCCGGGCTCGATCCACGAGGGCGGCGAGCTGGGCTACGCGCTGGTGCACGCGTACGGGGCCGTGTTCGACAACCCAGACCTGCTGGCGCTGTGCGTGGTCGGCGACGGCGAGGCCGAGACGGGCCCCCTGGCCACGAGCTGGCATTCGAACAAGTTCCTGAACCCGGCGTCCGATGGGGCCGTCCTCCCGGTGCTGCACCTGAACGGCTACAAGATCGCCAACCCGACCGTCCTGGCCCGGATCTCGCCCGAGGAGCTCCGGGCGCTGTTCGAGGGCTACGGGTATGCCCCGCGGTTCGTCGAGGGGTCGGATCCCGACGAGATGCACGGGCTGATGGCGGCCACGCTCGACGAGGTGCTGGACGAGATCGCCGCGATTCAGGCGACGGCGCGCGGCGGCGGCCCCGGCGCGAAGCGGCCGCGCTGGCCGATGATCGTGCTGCGTACCCCGAAGGGGTGGACCGGGCCCAAGGAGGTCGATGGGCTGCCCACCGAGGGGACATGGCGCTCGCATCAGGTGCCCCTGGCCGCGACGCGGACCAATCCGGCCCACTTGGCGCAGCTCGAGGAATGGCTTCGCTCCTACCGGCCGGAGGAGCTGTTCGACGAGGCCGGCGCCGTGCGGCCGGAGGTCACCGCGCTGGCGCCCGAGGGCGAGCTACGGATGAGCGCCAACCCCCGCGCGAACGGCGGGCTGCTGGCGCGGGAGCTGGAGCTCCCGGACTTCCGCGAGTACGCCGTCGAGGTCCGCGCCCCGGCCACCACCTCCAGCGAGGCCACTCGCATACTCGGGGGGTGGCTGCGCGACGTGACGGCCGCCAACTCCGATCGCTTCCGGATCATGGGTCCCGACGAGACCGCGTCCAACCGTCTATCGGCGATGTTCGAGGTGACCAACCGTGTTTGGGAGGCCGAGCGCTTGCCGACCGACGACCACCTGGCCCCGGACGGGCGGGTCATGGAGGTGTTGTCCGAGCACCTGTGCCAGGGCTGGCTCGAGGGCTATCTGCTGACCGGCCGCCACGGGCTGTTCAACTGCTACGAGGCGTTCATCCACATCGTCGACTCGATGTTCAACCAACACGCCAAGTGGCTGAAGGTGACGCGGCACATCCCCTGGCGCCGGCCCATCCCGTCCTTGAACTATCTGTTGTCCAGCCACGTCTGGCGGCAGGACCACAACGGGTTCTCACATCAGGACCCCGGTTTCATCGACCACGTGGTGAACAAGTCAGCCGACATCATCCGCGTTTACCTGCCCCCGGACGCCAACTGCCTGCTCTCGGTGGCGGACCACTGCCTGCGCAGCCGGCACTACGTCAACGTGATCGTGGCGGGCAAGCAGCCGGCGCTCGACTACCTGACGATGGACGAGGCGATCGCCCACTGCACGCGCGGGATCGGGATCTGGGAGTGGGCATCGAATGACGCAGGGCGTGAGCCCGACGTGGTGCTGGCGTGCGCGGGGGACATCCCGACGGTCGAGACTCTGTCGGCCGCGGCCCTGCTGCGCGACCGGCTGCCCGAATTGAAGGTGCGGGTGGTGAACGTGGTGGACCTGATGCGCCTGCAGCCCGAATCCGAGCACCCGCACGGGCTATCTGATGCCCAGTTCGACGCACTGTTCACCTCGGCGCGCCCGATCATCTTCGCCTACCACGGCTATCCATGGCTGATCCACCGGCTCACCTACCGCCGGAGAAACCACGGAAACCTCCACGTCCGTGGGTACAAGGAGGAGGGCACGACGACGACGCCGTTCGACATGGTCATGCTCAACGACCTCGACCGCTTCCACCTGGTGATGGACGTGATCGACCGGGTCCCGGGGCTCGGCGAGCGCGCGGCGCACCTGCGCCAGGAGATGGCCGACGAGCGGCTGCGCCACCGGGCCTACACCCGCGAGTTCGGTGAGGACGTAGCGGACGTGCGCGACTGGGTGTGGCCGAGCTCGGCGGGCGGGGGCCCCCTGTCGGCCGGCGGTGGCGCAGACACATCGGCCGACATGTAGACGTCGCAGTTGCGGGTGCTCGTCGTCAACGCCGGGTCGAGCAGCGTCAAGCTGTCGCTGCTCGGGCCGGGGGACGAGACGCTTGCCTTGCGGGAACTGGAGGCGCCGCGGTCCGAGGTGGACCCGGGTGAGTTGCGGGAGGCGCTGTCGTCAGGTTTAGGAGAGGCGGACGCCGTCGGGCATCGGATCGTGCACGGCGGCGCACTGTTCCGGGACCCGGTGGTGATCGATGCCTCGGTGGAGGCTGCCCTGCGTGGGCTGGTGGACCTGGCGCCGCTCCATCAGCCCAAGTCGTTGGCTGCCTTGGAGGCGGTTTCGCGGGCCCTGCCCGGGCTGCCGGCGGTGGCGTGCTTCGACACCGCGTTTCACGCCGGGATGCCCGACGCCGCCGCGACGTATGCCCTGCCGGTGGCGTGGGCGGGTCGCTGGGGGGTCAGGCGCTACGGCTTCCACGGACTCTCGCACGCATGGGTGGCGCGACGGGCGCCGGAGATGCTGGGATCCGTGACGCGGGATGGTGCGGCGATCGATGTGCGGATCGTGAGCTGCCATCTAGGCGCCGGCGCGTCTTTGTGCGCGATCTCGCGGGGTCGCTCGGTCGACACGACGATGGGATTCACCCCGCTCGACGGCCTCGTGATGGCCACGCGGTCGGGGACGGTGGACCCAGGACTGTTGTTGTGGTTGCTCGACCGCGAGGCGCTCTCGACGGACGAACTCGGGCACGCGCTCGAGCACGAGTCAGGCCTGCTCGGGCTGGCCGGGACCGCCGACATGCGCGTGGTGGTGGGTCGTGCGGACTCAGGCGATCCGGCGGCGAGGCTGGCGCTCGACGTCTACCTGCACCGGCTGCGCGCCGGGATCGCCGCGATGACCGCCGCGCTGGGCGGGCTCGACGTCCTGGTGTTCACGGGCGGAGTGGGGGAGCATGCGGCAGAGGTCCGCGCGGGGGCCGCCGACGGCCTCGGGTTTCTCGGGGTGGCGATCGACGCGGGCCTGAATGCCGGCGTGACCCGGGACGTCGAGATCTCGGCCGCCGGGGCTGCCGTCCGGACCGTTGTGTTACGCGCGCGCGAGGACGTGCAGATCGCGCACGAGACGCGGCGGGTGCTGGGTGCGGCCGAGCGGGAGCGCTAGGCCAAGGCGCTGACGCCGAGGATCAGCTGCGCGGCCTCGAGCGGGAGGTCGAGCTGAGGGCAGTGCCCGGTCCCGTCGAGCACCACCCAATCCGCGTGCGGCAGCCACTCATGCCGGTAGCGGGCCGCGTTCGCCGGCCACGGCAGCAGGCGGTCCTCGGTCCCCCACACGATGCGGACGGGGCAGTCGATCTGGTCCGCAGCCAGGTCCCAGCTGGCCTGCCGGGCGTAGTCGACCATCCGGCGAGCTTCCCTGCAGCCGGCGACGCCGACGATCAGGTGGGCGACCAGGTTGGCCGGGATGTGCTCGCAGTTGGTCGTGATCAGCTGGGTGGCGCGCCGGCGCCCTTCGGCGCTCGCGGCGACCGTGTCGGCGTGAGGTGCGAGCGTCGCCATCAGCTCCCGCATCTCGATGAAGTAATCGAGCGTCTGGTGAAAGGCGGCGTCCTTCTCGGCCCAGCCGCCGGCCGGCGCGAGCGCAACCACCGAGCTGGCCCGGCCGCGGGCGGCGAGCTGCAGCGCGAGGAAGCCGCCGAGCGAGTTGCCGACGAGGTGCGCGCGCTCGAACCCTGCCCGGTCCATGACGGCCTCGATTGCGTCCGGCAGGGCGTCGTCTGACAGCACCTCCGGCAGGCGTGGGCCGCCGGCGTGACCCGGCAGCGTTGGCGCCAGCACGTCGTGGTGGCGTTCGAGCGCGGGCAGGACGAGCTCCCACATCCGCCAGGTCCCGGTGAATCCGTGCAGGCAGACGAGCGGCGGCCCGGAGCCGCCGCGGTGGCAGGGGATGAAGACGTAGGACATCGGGTAGAAGGTGGCAGGGAAAGCAAGAAAAAGGAGACCGAGCTGGCGACCTGGCTTCTCATCGTGATCATCCTGGCCGTGATCGTATTCGTGCTGATCGTCGGCACCGTGGTGTTCGGCATCGGGACCCAGCGGCGCGACCGCGGCGTCACCCTCACCCGCCGCCACCGGGGCGGCAGCGGCCTCTCCTAGCGCGCCGCCGAGGAGCACTAAGCTCCGCCGCCATGCTCAGCACGACGGTGGAGCTTCTTCTCGCGCCGGTCCTGGTGGCGCTGGCCACGGTCGTCGCACGGCGCTTCGGGGAACGCGCGGGCGGGGTCGTCAGCGGGTTTCCGGCCATCGCCGGTCCCGTGCTGCTGATCGTCGCGCTCGCTCACGGGGCGCGGTTCGCGGCCACGGCGGCGAACGGGACGCTGCTCGGCCTGGTCTCGCTGGCCGCATTCGTCCTTGCCTACGCGCGGGTCGCCCAGCGGCGCGGCTGGCGCGCCAGTCTGGCGGCCGGATGGGCGTGTGCCGCGGTGGCCGGGCTCGCGGCCGGCCTGGCCGCCGCTGGGGCGCCTGCGCCGGCGGGCCTACTCGCGGCCATCCTGTCGCTGGCCCTTGCCTGGTGGGCGCTTCCGGCCGCGACTTCGCCTGCGTCCGCGACGCGCGGCTCGTTGCTGGCGCGGGCGGCCACCGCCGCGCTGCTCGTGGCGTCGCTCTCGACGGCGGCCGACGGACTCGGACCGCTGGTCGGCGGCATGCTGGCCGCACTTCCCGTACTCGCGTGCGTGCTCGCAGTGTTCACGCACCGCGAGCAGGGTGCCGCGGCCGTGATCGGGCTGCTGCGCGGCATGCTCGCCGGGATGGTCGCCTTCGTGATCTTCTGCCAGTTGATCGCGGTGCTGATCGTGCCGTACGGGATCGCGTCGGCGTTTGCGGCGGCCACGGTTGTGGCCATGGTGGTGCAGGCGCTCGCGGTTTACTCAGTCCACTCGACGCTGGGTCCGGCGATGGGCGCGAGCCGAGGCTACGCCAACGGCGGAGGTTGACGGGCGCGGCACTGGTCCTGCGGAAATGGGGCTAATCCGCCACCGGCTCCGGTGTGGCCGCTCGGCGCAGCTCGCGACGGGCGATCGAGCGCTTGTGGACCTCGTCGGGCCCGTCGGCCAGACGAAGCGTGCGCAGGTGGGCGTACATCGAGGCCAGGGGGAAGTCATCGGACACGCCGCCGCCGCCGTGGACCTGGATGGCGCGGTCGATGACCCGGAGCGCCACGTTAGGGGCGGCGACCTTGATCGCGGCGATCTCGGTCCGGGCGTGCTTGTTGCCCATCGTGTCCATCAGCCAGGCCGCTTTCAGGGTCAAGAGCCGCGCCATGTCGATCTCGATGCGCGACTCGGCGATCCAGTCCTGGATGTTCGCCCGCGCCGCCACGGGCTCGCCGAACGTGACCCGGGAGGCGGCGCGGGCGCACATCAGCTCGAGCGCGCGCTCGGCCGCCCCGATGGTGCGCATGCAGTGGTGGATGCGCCCCGGCCCGAGCCGGGCCTGGGCGATCAGGAAGCCGTGCCCCTCCTCGCTGATCAGGTTCGAGGCGGCCACGCGCACGTCCTCGAACAGGATTTCGGCATGGCCCTCCTGGTCGATGTAGCCGAACACCGGGAGGTTGCGGACGATCGTCACGCCCGGTGTATCGCGCGGGACCAGGATCATCGACTGCTGGTGGAAGGCTGGACCGCTCGGATCGGTCTTCCCCATCACGATCATGATCTTGCAGCGTTCGCGCATCGCGCCGGAGATCCACCACTTGCGACCGTTCAGCACGTACTCGTCGCCGTCGCGCTCGATTCGCAGTTCGATGTTGGTGGCATCGGAGCTCGCCACGTCCGGCTCGGTCATGGCAAACGCCGAGCGGATCTCCCCTTCGAGCAGGGGCTGCAGCCAGCGCTCCTTCTGCTCCGGCGTGCCGAACAGGTTGAGCACTTCCATGTTGCCGGTGTCGGGCGCGGCGCAGTTGCACGCCTCCGGGCCGATGTGGCTTCGGCCCATGATCTCGGCCAGCGGGGCGTAGTCAAGATTGCTGAGGCCCGGCGCGTCGGCGTCCTCGCTCGGCTCCGGCAGGAACAGGTTCCAAAGGCCGAGTTCGCGTGCGCGCTCTTTGAGCTCTTCCATGACCGGCGGGTGCGCGTGCGGGTGGCCCGACTGGCGCAGCTGGTCTTCGTACACCGGCTCGTTCGGGTGGACGTGCTCGTCCATGAAGGCGAGCAGACGCTCGCGCAAATCCTTGCAGCGGTCTGAGAACTCGAAGTCCACGCTGGTCTGGAGGGTCAGGGCGTCGCGGCCGGCGCGCACTCGGGCTTGGCGCCGCGCAGGACCACCGGCGCTCGCCCCGCCTGGCTCGCTGTGAGCGACCAGGCGCTGCAGCGATCGATCACAGCCGGGAAGCTCGCGGTGAACGTGCCCAGACGATCCGCCAGCGGCCGGCGGACGAGCTTCCGGCCGACGAAGAGCGTGACCGTGACGCGGCTATGGGCCTTGAAGCCGATGCCTCGAACCGTCACCGGATTGCGGCTCTTCAGCGCCAGCCCGGCGCGTGTCTGGTGAGCCTCCTGGGCACCGCTGGCCAGGGCCGCCGCCACGCTGAGGGACGCGACCACTGCCACCAGGAGGCCGGCGAGACGCAAGGGCGAGCGGCCCGGTCGATTTCGCATGGCGTCTGCAGGCTAGCGCGTTGGGGACGGCCGATGGGGCCCGGATCGCTCCGGGCCCCGCGGGCTTCGAGTTCAGCGCCCGTGCGCTAACCCGTCGGCACGTTCACCGCCGTCATGAACGTGTCCTCATCGTTGGCCTGCTCGCCGTTCGTCTCCGTGGCGCCGCACAGGGCCGGGGGGTTCCCGGGCGTGGCGGTTCCGGGGCAGACGAACAGGTCCGGCTCACGCGTGTCTGACCAGATCGCGTAGGCCTTGTCGAGGGCGGAGAGCCAGACGTAGTCGCCGTAGAACTGGCCTCCCTTCGGACCCTCGAACTGGGTCGGAGCCGGCATCGAGCTCCCGGTCAGGCGAACCTGCCCGAAGTTGACGAGATCCCGGCTTCCGGACAGGCTGAAGTCCGACGAACCGGTGGTCTCGTCGTTGCCGTACTGACGGTCGTAGTAGTCGACGGCCAGCTTGCCGTCGCGCGTGAATGCGGACCACTGCCAGAACTGGTCGGTGTGCCGCTGGCCGGGCGACTGGGTGACCACCTCTCCTTGGCGTGGATCGGTCGACCCGAGGAACGTCCTGCCGCCGTCCCTTGAGACCTTCAGCAGGATCTTGTTACTGCAGGCGCCGGGCGTCTTGACCCCGGTGTAGGTCGGATTGCTGTCGGCGGCGAACCCGGTCGGCGCGCAGCCGTTGCCCTCGTTCGAGTCCGGGTTGATGTAGGACGCGAACGCGACCGTCACGATGTTCGGATCCTGCGGATCGACCTGTCCCGAGGGATAGTTGGCGGCGCGGAACACCGACTTCGTCGATGAGCCCTTCTCGGGCACGCACGCGCGGCCGGGGTCGGCGCCGGTGCCCTGATAGGTGTCGCAGTCGGGCAGCTCGTTGTAGTCGCTGACCTTGACCGGCGCGGAGAACGTCTGGCCGCCGTCGGTCGACTTCGCCAGGAGAACCTGGAAGTGGTTCTCGTTCCCACTCGTGGGCTGGTTGTTGTAGTTGTCGAAGGCCACGTACAGGCTGCCGTCGGGGCCCACGAATGGATCCGAGAACTGGTTGTTATTGCACGGCCCGTTCGGTGTACCCGCTCCGAAGTTGTTCGTGCAGGCCGGGTTGGGGGCGCTGACCAGCACGCGGTTAGAGAACGTCTCGCCGTAGTCGTTGGAGTGCACCTCGTAGATGTAGGCCGTCCCGTCGGCCGCGAACTCGGTCCACGTCACGTAGATGCGATCGCGGTACGGGCTGCGCAGGTTGTCGTCGATCGCCATCAGCGCCTTGTCCTCGAGCACCGGGGTCGCGCCTGCGCCGGGGGCGAAGAACACGGTCGTGTAGCGGCCGGGGAAGTTCCACGACGCCCCGTGGTTCTGGGTGGCCCGGAAGACGACGAACGCGCTCGACTGGTCCGGGTTCGGCGAGGCCACGGTGCCGCGGTTGAAGAGCTGGCAGCTCTCGTACGCGTTCCCGCGCGTGTCCCAGGCCACCGAGGTGTCGCCACCGGCCTGCCAGTACTGGCGGGCAAACCCCGAGGGGCCGCGGGTGAAGCCGTTCGGAATCGTGGTATCGGCCCATGTGTTCCCGCCGTTGAGCGAGAAGTGCGAGCCGCAGGTCCCATCGCCGCGGATGTAGTTGTTGTCGCTCGCGACGAGGTGACGAGAATTGAACGGGTCGACCGAGATCGACGGCTCGTTGTTGGCCTGGCCACGTCCTTGCAGGTCGGGATCGGTGACGTTCAGGCAGTTCTGGTTCACCTTCACGTCAGACCCTTTGGACTGCGAACACTGGCCCTGCTGGGTCGGGAAGTAGTTGCTCGGGGATCCGGTCCCGTTCGCGGATCCAAACGAGGCCGGCGGCGTGAATGGCGCGCCGTCGGGGCCGCCGCCCTCGCCGTTGCCGGGCACCGTGATGTGGGGCCGGAGGCCGTTGGATCGCGGACCCAGGGCGCTGGCCAGGGTTTCGGAGACGATCCGCTTCTGGATCTTGGTCAGGTGGGCGTAGTTCACCCGCGCCTTGCCGGAGGCGGCGTGCGATTGCAGCAGCAGCACGGCCGCCGCTGACACCACGGCCGCGGATAGCACCGCCACGCTGAGACGAATCTTCAGTGACATGAGGCTCCTAGTCGTACTTACAGACGAGGCAGCTGTCGCCGGTCGACCGCGGGGGTGCGGGTGTCGATCGGCCCCAGCACCATGTACCCGCCGGGATCCACCCGGCTGGGACCCTTCTCCTCCTCTCCTTTCACTCGGCGATCTCCCGGTCTCGCGGCGGGACCCTATCGCCGCGCCGGGCCACGTGACAAGCTCGCGAGCTCCGGCCGCGTAGGCGCTCAGCGGACGGCGGGGCTTCGCGCCGCCCGGGTCAGCCGTGCAGCGTCCGGTGCAGGTGGCGCAGGAAGCGGCTGTGGCCCGCGCCGATGCCGGTGACGCCCAGGAGGACCACGAACACTCCGGCCGCCAAGGCCAGCCCGGCGAACAGCGTCGGCCAATGACGCTGGAGGAAGCTCTTACCGGCGCAGACCAGCCGGTCGGATTTGTCGGGCGCGAAGGTCAGCGTCCCGACGATGGCCAGCAGGGGGAGGACGAAGCAGACGTTGAACAGCACGAGGAGGAAGAGGTCGCGCGCCGGACCGAGGTCGGCGCCGAGGATCGCGGCGATCGCGGCGAAGTACGGGAAGGCGGTGGGCAGCTCGACGGCAGTGATCGACGCGCCGAGGACCCAGCTCGAGCGGCCGTGCGGGTCGAATGCGGGCGGGTCGCGGTGGGCGAGTCGGCGGCGGTGGCGCCAGAGCACGGCCGATCCGGCGATCAGCGCCACGCCCGCCGCCACTTCGACGATGCTCGCGATGTGGTGTCGCGGGTGGGGGAGAAGGGGCCGGATGAGCTGGCCGGCGCCGATCGCGATCGCCGCGCCGCCCAGGAAGTACACGGCGAACACGGCGACGGCGAACTCCGCCACACGCCCGCGCGCGCGCTCGCCGGTGGCGAGGTAGAGCGCCGGGCCAATCGTGGTCGGATTGATCGAGTCGGCCAGGCCGATCGAGAGGACGATGCCGATGAGCCGCAGCATTGGCCCGCATTCTCTACTTCCCGGTGGAGCCGCGGCCTATGTAGTGAGAGCCTTCTCAGGGACTCGGGGCTATGCGTAGTGCAGCTCGTCCTCGTCCTCGTCGACGATCCGCTCGCACATCGGGCACCACCAGCGCGCCTCCATGGGGGTATCGCACGCGGCGTGGCGAGGGGCGGTCGCGTCCTCGGCGTTGCGCGCTCCCCAGCCCGCAATCAGCCGGAGCGCGCCGGCCAGCTCCTGTCCGGCGGCGGTGAGCTCGTAGACGAACCGGGGCGGGCGCTCGGAATACGGCCGCGCCACCACCAGCGCGTTGCGTTCGAGCTGACGCAGGCGCTGGGTGAGCACGTTGGGCGCAATCCCTTCAACGTCTTCCTGGAGGTCGCCGAACCGGCGCGGACCGTCGAGGAGCGCCGCGATCAGGAGCAGTGTCCAGCGGTCGCCGATCGTGGTCAGGGCATCGGCCAGTGCGGATCTGTCGTTCACCCAGGGAAGCGTACGTGGTAAGGTGTAACTTGCATATAGCTAGTAAGTAGCAGAAGGAGTTTCGGATGATTTTGAACGAGATCGAAGAGGCGATCCAGAGAGCTGTCGAGCGAACCGGGCCCGCGGTGATCGGCCTCGGGCAGGGTTGGGGGCGCGGCTCCGGGTTCGTGGTCGACGCCGGGCGCATCCTCACCAACGCCCACAACCTGCGTGGCGAGGAGGTCACGGTGAGCTTCCACGACGGCCGGCGCGAGACCGGGAGGGTGCTGGCCTCCGATCAGGATCTGGACCTGGCGGTGATCGAGGTCGACACGGCCGGAATCGAGCCGATCCAATGGGCGGAGGACGAGGTGGAGTCAATGCCGATCGGCCGCTCGGTGCTCGCTCTGGCCAATCCGGGCGGGCGCGGACTGCGGGTCACGCCGGGCTTTGTGTCCTCGAGCGCGCGCAGCTTCCGCGGCCCGCGCGGCCGGCGCGTCAGCGGCGCGATCGAGCACACCGCGCCGCTGCCTCGCGGATCGTCGGGCGGTCCATTGATCGACGGTGCCGGCCGGCTGCTCGGGGTCAACGCGGTGCGGACGGATGGCGGCCTCATCCTCGCCGTGCCCGCCGATCGCGCGACGCGCCAGCGGGTCGAGAAGCTGAGCCGCGGCGAGTCTCCGCGGCGCGCGCGTCTCGGCGTGGCGGTGGCTCCGCCTCGGGTGGCGCGGCGGTTGCGCCGCGCGGTCGGGTTGCCCGAGCGCGACGGCATCCTGATCCGGGCGGTGGAGCGTGGCACCGCGGCCGACCGGGGCGGACTGGAGCGCGGTGATTTGATCGTCGCGGCCGGCGGGCGCGATCTGGAGCGGATCGAGACCCTGTACGAGGTGCTCGACGGCGCTTCCGGGGACGGTCAACTCGAGCTGAGGATCGTCCGGGGCGCCGAGGAGCGTACGGTCTCGGTGAGCCTTTAGTTCGATGAGCACGACGGCTGAGCGAAACGAGGACGAGGCCGCGCGGCGCGAGGCCGAGGCGCTCGACGCCTACTCGAGGGTGGTCGTCGAGGTGGCCGAGCGGGTCGCGCCGAGCGTGGCCAACCTGCGCGTGATGCGCCGCGGCCGAGGCGGACAGGTGCCCGCCGGCGCCGGGAGCGCGGTGGCGCTGACGCCCGATGGCTTCCTGCTCACGTCCGCGCACGTGGTGGCGGGGCCGGGGCGCCCGGGGGCGGCCGAGTCCGGCCGAAGCGGGCGCGCCACCTTCGTCGATGGCCGCGAGCTGAGGTGGCGAGTGGTCGGGGTGGATCGCTTGAGCGACCTGGCCGTGCTGCGGGCCGACGGTGACGGGCTGGCGCCGGCCATGCTGGGCCAGGCCGAGAAGCTGCGGGTAGGCCAGCTGGTGGTGGCGATCGGCAACCCGAACGGGTTCGCGGGGTCGGTTACCGCCGGCGTAGTCTCCGCGCTGGGGCGCTCGCTGCCGGCGCGGGCGGGACGGACCGTGCGCCACATCGACAACGTGATCCAGACCGACGCGGCGTTGAATCCCGGCAACTCGGGTGGGGCGCTGGTCGATTCCTCAGCGCGCGTGATCGGGATCAACACGGCGGTAGCGGGCGTGGGACTCGGGCTCGCGGTGCCAATCAACGAGGCCACGCGCCAGATCGTCGGCATGCTGATGCGCGACGGCCGGGTGCGTCGGGCGTGGATCGGAATCGCGGCCGGGCCACGGCCGCTTCCGCCCCACGCGCGCGTGCGCGTGGGGCGGTCGGCCGGCGTCGAGGTGGTGGACGTCTCGCAGGGAAGTCCGGCCCAGCGGGCGGGGCTCCGGGCCGAGGACCTGATCGTCGAGCTGGGCGGGGAGCCGGTCGAGCGCGTCGATGACGTGCAGCGGCTGATGACGCGCGAGGCGATCGGGCTCCCGATGCCGATCCGCGTCCTGCGGGGCGACCGCTGGCTCGACCTCGAGCTCTCGCCCATTGAGCTGATCGAATAGGGGCGGCCCGGTCGTGGCCCGGCCGCTACACTGAGGACCGGCGCCGGGCGGCGTTCGTTTCTGCGCCCGCGGTCCGGCAGCCGAACTCTGACCATCAAGACTGAAGGCGCCAGCTATGGCTCGTGGAGATGTTCGGATCGCTGCCACTCTCGCGTGTGAAGAGTGCAAGCGCCGCAACTACCAGACCAACAAGAGCAAGAGAAACAACCCGGAGCGGCTGCAGCTGCGCAAGTACTGCCGCTGGTGCCGGCGCCACACTCCTCACCGCGAGACGCGCTGAGCTGAACCGGAGCGATCCGTGGCTCGCAACCGCAAACGCGCCAAAGATCGGCGGGGCCGCCGGCCCCCGCAGGCCGGTGGCTCCCAGTCAAGCGCGCCCCGCGGCCGCTCGAGCGTTCCGGGCGTTCTTCCCGGCGTTCCGACCGTCACGCACGAGGAGTCACCGGCACTCGACCACGACGAGAACGGCGCCCCCGATCCACTCGAGCACGCCATGCCGGACGTGGAGTTCGCCGAGGCGCAGCTCGCGGAAGGCCGACCCGTCGAGCCAGAGCCCGAGGACGAGGCCGACGAGGCGGAGTTCGAGCTCGAGGTCGAGGAGTCGATCGCGAGCGGCGGTGGCGGCCGGCGGGGCGGCGACGGCATCTCGGCGGGCGGTGGCGTGCCGGCGCGCGGTGGCGCGCCGGCGGGCGGTGGCGGCGAGGCGGTCGCGGCGCCTCCGGCTCATGTCGAGGCCCGCCCCAACATCTTCGCGCGGCTCATCGCGTTCCTCCAAGGAAGCTGGCGCGAGCTGCAACGAGTACAGTGGCCCGATCGCCGTCAGGTGGCGCAGGCCACGGGCGTCGTCATCGGGTTCGTGATCGTCGCCGCGGCGTTCCTAGGGCTGGCGGACCTCGTCTCCCAGAAGATCGTCACTTTCATCTTGAAGTGAACGCCGCAGCTCAGAGAGGCCAAACTCAAGCAACAGAATGTTTCGCTGGTACGTCGTAAACACATACTCGGGTCACGAGAACAAGGTCAAGCACAACCTCGAGCACCGGATCATCTCGCTCGGGCAGCAGCAGGCCGTGCGGCAGATCGTTGTCCCCACCGAGTCCGTCTCGGAGATGAAGGACAACCAGAAGGTCACGGTCGAGAAGCGCACGATGCCGGGCTACGTGCTGGTCAACATGGACCTGAACGAGGACTCCTGGACGCTGGTCAAGGGCACGCCGGGGGTGACCGGCTTCGTCGGCGCCTCGAACGAGCCCGTGCCGCTGACCCAGGACGAGGTCAACCGCCTGCTCCACCGCGAGCAGGAGGTGCGTCCGCGCAGCCGTGCCACCTTCCAGATCGGCGAGTCGGTCAAGGTGATCTCGGGGCCGCTCTCTGACTTCTCGGGTGAGATCTCCGAGGTCAACGAGGACGCGCAGCGGCTCAAGGTGCTGGTGTCGATCTTCGGCCGGGAGACGCCGGTCGAGGTGGGGTTCGATCAGGTGAAGAAGATCTAATGGCCAAGAAGGTTCTGACTCAGATCAAGCTGCAGGCGGTCGGGGGCCAGGCGTCGCCGGCGCCGCCGGTCGGCCCGGCGCTCGGTCAGCACGGCGTCAATATCATGGAGTTCGTCAAGGCGTTCAACGCCCAGACGCAGGGTGACCTGGGTACGGTGATCCCGGTCGTGATCACGGTTTACGAGGACCGGTCGTTCACCTTCGTGACCAAGAGCCCGCCCGCCGCGGTGCTGATCAAGCAGGCGCTGAACCTGGAGAAGGGGTCGGCCGAGCCGAACCGGACCAAGGTTGCGCAGATCACGCAAGATCAGCTGCGCCAGATCGCCGAGAAGAAGATGAAGGATCTCAACGCCGACGATCTGGACTCGGCGGCCCGGATCATCGCGGGAACCGCTCGCTCGATGGGTGTGGAGGTGGTGTAAGTAGATGGCACATCGCGGGAAGACATACGAAGAGGCCAAAAAGCGCTACGACCGGGAGCGCGAATACACGCCGGCCGAGGCGGTGGCGCTGATCAAGCAACTCGCGCGCGTGAAGTTCAACGAGTCGGTAGAGGTGCACGTGCGCACCGGGCTGAACGTCCGCCACGCCGACGAGCAACTGCGCGGGACGGTGGCGCTGCCCAACGGGCTGGGCAAGGACGTCAAAGTGGCGGTGTTTGCGCAGGGCGACAAGGCCCGCGAGGCCGAGGAGGCCGGCGCGGACGTGGTCGGGGCCGAGGACCTGGCCAAGCGGATCCAGGAGGGATTCGACGACTTCGACGTGGCCATCGCCACGCCCGACCTGATGCCGGTGGTCGGCCGTCTGGGCCGGATCCTGGGCCCCGCCGGCAAGATGCCGAACCCGAAGGTGGGGACGGTGACCATGGGCGTGGCGCGCGCGGTCGAGGAATCCAAGGCGGGCAAGGTCGAATACCGGACCGACCGCAACGCGATCGTGCACCTGGTGATCGGCAAGCGCGAGTTCGAAGACCGCAAGCTGCTCGAGAACTACGCGGCGGTGATCGAGGAGCTGATCCGGGCCAAGCCGTCGGCGGCCAAGGGACGCTACATCCGCTCGGTGACCGTGGCCACGACCATGGGCCCCGGAGTCAAGGTCGATCCCAGCCGTACCCGCGACATCGTGGAGGAGCCGGTCGCGGCGTAAACTGTGTCCTGACAGCACTGCCCGAGACCTCCGGCGGCGTACGCGTAAGTCCGGGGTAGGCGGAGCCTCGAGGTTGAGGGGACCGTGTGGTTTCCGATTTCGACGCCCGCCGGATCGCGCGGGCGTTTTGCATTTGAAGAGGAACATTCATGAACCGAGATGAGAAAGCAGCAGTCGTAGAGGAGCTCGCCGGCCAGATCAGGTCGGCCGACGCGGTGTTTGCGGTCGACTATCGCGGGATCTCGGTGGCGCAGGCGGCGGACCTGCGCGCCCGGTTGCGCGAGTCCGGCACGCGCTTTCGCATCGTCAAGAACTCGCTGACCGAGCGGGCGGCCGACCAGGCGGGCGTGGTGGCGTTGAAGGAGCTCTTGACCGGGCCGACCGCCCTGGCCTTCGTTTCGGGCGACGCGGCGACGGCGGCCAAGGCGCTGAGCGACGCTGCGCGCGCGCTGCGCACGCTCGAGTTCAAGGGCGGGCTGATGGACTCGAACGCGCTGAGCGCGGCCGAGGTGCAGACGATCGCGCGCCTGCCCTCCCGTGATGTGCTGCACGCTCAGCTGGTCGGCACGATCGCCGCGCCGCTGTCCGGCCTGGTGCGCGGACTGAATGCGCTGATCGCGGGTCTCGCGATCCAGCTGCAGCAGATCGCCGAGCAGGGGCTGGTGAGCGGCGAGGCGCCCACGGTGGCGGCGGCCGTCTCGGAGGCGGCGGCTGACGAGGCGGCGGCCGAGCCGACGCCGGAAGAGGCGCGCGCCGACGAGCCGACCGCGGCGGCGACGCCGGACACGGTGGCGACGCCCGAGTCCGGGGACCTGCCCGAGCCCGAGCCGACGGCGTCGCCGGAGGCTGCTGAGGGCTCGGCGGAGGGCCCCGAGGCGGTCGTGACTGAACCGATTGTGGATGTGGAGGCGGAGCCCGGAGAATCACCGCCTCCCGGAGAAACTGACGAAGAGGTAGCGCCGGACCAGGAACCCGGCGCATAAGGAGGAACCATGCCTACCACCCAAGAGTGGATCGACGAGCTCAAGTCCATCTCGGTGCTCGAGCTGTCCGAGCGCATCAAGGCGCTCGAGGAGACGTTCGGCGTGTCGGCCACCGCGGTCGCCGCGGCGGCGCCGGCGGCCGGCGCGGCGGCGGGCGACGGCGCCGGCGAGGAGGCCGAGGAGCAGACCGCGTTCGACGTGGTGCTGCAGGCGGCCGGCGACAAGAAGATCCAGGTGATCAAGGTCGTCCGCGCTGCTACCGGTCTGGGACTCAAGGAGGCCAAGGCCCTGGTGGACGAGGCGCCGAAGTCGATCAAGGAAGGAATCGACCGCTCCGAGGCCGACAAGCTGAAGGCCGACCTCGAAGAGGCCGGTGCCACGGTCGAGCTGAAATAACGTCCCGCGCGGGAATCATCTGCGGGTTCTGAGCAGGCACCTGGAACTCACACTGATTCCCGCGCGCATTACCCGACAGTAGAGCGCTCTCACGCGCGGATTCACTACATTTGGGTCGCTTTTGCCAGCAAAAGTCACGTTGACTTAGCTCGTTTCGTTAGTTAATTTCCCCGGCGGTTTCTACCGATACGAATGGGCGTGGCTAGTCTGGGGGGCAGCGGCGCATTGGGGGGAGAACAGTGGTGAAGGCCAGCGGTGGCGTCCATGTTTTGCTGGGCACGGCGCGGTCTGATAGGCACCGAGTGCTTGGACTTTCCGCGCGCACCCGCGCCGGGGCGGGCAGCCCGGCGTCGAACTGCGCGCAGCCGGTAACTCGCTTTGGCGCGGCCCGGCATGAGGCGAGATGAACGCCCGTCCGCCCGCCGTGGGGGAGGCCCCGGCGGGCCCCGGCCATTCGCGTCGCGGTCGGAGACGAGCGTCAGATGATCGCGGAGGCATTCGCGGCGCTCGTCGACACGATGCCCGGGTTCACGGTGACCGCCGTCCTCGCCAGCGAGGCGGGTCTGCCCGCGATCGCGACGGAGCCCCCTGACCTCATCCTCGCCGGAGTCGATGCCGGCTCGGGCGCGGGGTTTGGCCTGGTGCGGTCGATCCGGGCTCTGACTCCCGACCTTCAGATCGTTATCGTCGCCGATGCTCTACAGCCGAAGATGGTGAGGTTCGTATTCGAGCAGCGCCTGGGTGGTCTGCTGCTGACCGACATGTCCGCCCGCGATATCGCGACCTCGCTTGATGAGGTCGCACACGGCCGGGCCGTGTTGCCGGTGGGGTGGCAGCGAATGCTCGCCGATGAGCATGATGACCCCCTGGAGTCGCTCAGCGAACGCCAGCTGGAGGTACTGAAATTGCTGGCCGACGGCTTTTCGTATGAGCAAATCGGCGCGCGTCTGTTCATCACCCTGAACACGGTCAAGTTTCACGTCAGGTCGATCTTTGAGCGGCTGGGCGTCAGTAACCGCATGGCGGCCGCCCGGGTCTTCGCCGGGCGTTCCCCCGTGGGGCCGGCTCGCAATCACACACCGGTCTAGCTGGAGGCCGCCAGTGCGCGGTCAGGCTGTGGGCATAGTCCCCTGACTACACATCCCCCTGACTACACGGGCCCTGACTGCGCCTTCGGGTGGGCCCGCCCGCCCATCAGGGCGGGCGACACACCACACGTAAGGTGGTTGTGGAGACCCCCCGTGAGCCATACTCTTCCCCCGAGCGCGGTGGGCCTTGGGGCGCGCGCTAATAATCGAATTCGGATGGGCGAAGAATGGGGCGGCGGCTCGACAATGGTCGTACCCGCAGGTCGGCTCGGTCGTGGACCGGTGGCGCCTGCATGAACTCTGCGCGGGTCCAGCCAGCTCCGCCGCATTCCGTGCGGCGCAAAGGAGGTGTCACGGCAAGGGGCAGTTGAAGAACTGCGTGGCGCGGTGCCGGTCAGTTAGCGACCACGCGTAAAACGACGGATTCTGTATTCGCGTCTTCTAAGTGGGGAGCAAATATGAAGAAAGTATTACTCGGTGCCGTAGTCGCCGTGGGAATGATGGTGTTTGCGGCGCCGGCGTTTGCAGCAACGGGCTACGTGGAGATCTGTAAGACGACACCGGCGGGGGCATTCCCTACTGGGCTGTCAAATACGCCCAACTTTACCTACACCGTCTCCAACGGGGGCGGAACGGTAGTCGTACCCAACAACTCGTGTAGCCATCCGGTACCGGTCACGGTACCGGCCCCGTCTGGAAACGTGACTGTGACCGAGACGCTCGCATCGTTCTTCCGCGTGTCGAGCATCACGACGGCACCGGGGAGCGCGCTGGTCTCGTCGAATCTGACGACCGGGACGGCCGTGGTCAGCGTCCCGGCGGCCGCGGACTCGTCAGGCGCGGTGGTGGTGAACTATCGGAATGTGCCGGTGGTCGGCCACATCGAAGTGTGTAAGAGCAACGCGGCCGACGCCGGATTGACCGGGAGCTTCACCTTCACGATTACCGGTCCGACGGGGAGCGGATTCACCACCACGACGACCGTCCCGATCGGACACTGCAGTTTCCCGATCGCTGTTCCCGCGGGGACGAACACGGTCACCGAGGCGGCACCGAACAGCGTGTCAAGCATCACGGTCGTAAACGGCGCGCCGTCGACTACCAATGCGGCGGGCGGCACCGCGACAGTTACGGTGAAGCCGGACGTGGCCCCGGGCAATCTCTCGCAGGAGACGATCGTCACGTTCGTTGATGAGACGGTCCAGCTGAAGATCTGCAAGATCGCATCCGACGCCCTAGTCACCTCGCCGTATACGTTCACGGTGAGCGCCACGGAGCCCGCGGGCGGGAATCCCGTTCCGAACCGGACCGTAACGGTACTCCCGGGCCAGTGCCAGCTAGTTCCGGGCCCGTACACGAACCCGAATGGCACCACGGGCTGGCGTGCCGGCACCAGGGTGACCATCTCGGAGGGCGTCGTGCCAGGAACGGCGGTGACCGCGATCTCGGTCGTTCCGGCAAGCGCGGAACTTGGGCCGAGGGTTCTCAGCCCGCTCCCGAATCCGACCCAGCCAGGACCGGCCGGTTCGGACGTCGTGGCTCTCGCGCCCGGTGAGACTCAGGTGAGCTTCACCAACGACACGGTGCCTGGCGGCATGCTGAAGGTCTGCGAGTCGCCGGACGCGAAAGCGCCCGTCGGGACGATGTTCACGTTCAGGGTGATTTCGTTCGCGCCGGCCGGGATCACAACGACCGCGTCTGTGCCAGTTGGATCGTGCACGATCGTGCCGAACCCGGCCCGCGCAGACGGTCTATGGCCGTACAACTCGATCGTGGACATCTTCCAGAACGCGATCCCAGGGCTGCCCGCGGTGCCTGGCGGCATCACGGTGAGCCCCAGCGCTCGCCTTCTGGCGCAGGTCACCGGCGCCGTGGCCGTGTCGATCGGCAGCGGCGACGAGACGATAGCGACGTTCCTCAACGACCCCGCCTCCGCTACGAGCGGCTCGTCTAGCTCGAGCGGTGGCAGCCTGGCCGGTGTTGCTGCTCCCGCCACCGCGGGTGCGGTTGCCGCTATCAGCGGGAGCAACGCTGGTGCCGCGGCCGGAAAGGCGGCTCAGCTCCGCTCGGCGAAGCTGATCAAGCTGCACGGGGCGCACTATCTGGTCCTCCGTGTGGTTTCGTCGCACAAGACCGCGAAGATCCGGGTCACCGAGCTGAACAAGCGCGGCCAGAAGATCCGGTCGTTCGTGGTGACGGTCAGGGCCAACCGCTCGGCCAGGGTGTTGGTGCCTTGGGGCGCCAGCGTCAAGACTGTGGCCGCGAAGCTGGTCTAGTAGCAGTCGATAAGGGTCGAAGGCGACCCTGAACGCAAAGGGGAGGCCCGCTTCGGCGGGCCTCTTCTTTTTGGGCATTCCGGCGCCGGGCAAGCCGCCCCGGGCGCAGGGGCGTCCGAGCCGATTGGCTTGCCCGAACGCCTCCGAGCCCCTACACTGCCTCGGTCAGCCAATAGCCGTAGCCGCCCGATTGCAGCGGCGCCGCGCCACATACGCGGTGATCCGAGGGCGGGGTCCGTGAGAGCTGATTGACCCTGCACAGGGCGTCGCTGCCGTGTGCTATCTTTGATGGTCGCGCTTCGTGGGGAGTACGTGGCTCCGGGAAGCGCTGATCTGCCTCCCTCTCGACCGTTTCCGAGGAGTCGCCGTCTTGGCAACCACTCACGCCCCCCGGACGCGCCGGAGCTTCGCGCGTCTGAACAAGGTCCTTGAAGTTCCCAACCTAATTGATATCCAGCGCAAGTCCTTCCAGTGGCTGACCGACCCCGATCGCGGCGGCCTGCGCGAGACGATCGACGACATCTCGCCGATCGAGGACTACACCGGCAACCTCGCCGTCCAGTTCGGCGATTTCACCTTTGACGAGCCCGTCGCGGACCTCGAGCAGTGCCGCGAGAAAGATCTGACCTACGCCCGGCCGCTCACCGTCACGGTGGCGTTCATCAACCGCGAGACGGGCGAGATCCGCGAGCAGTCCGTGTTCATGGGTGATTTCCCGTGGATGACCGAGCGCGGCACGTTCATCATCAACGGCACCGAGCGCGTCGTCGTCACGCAGCTGGTCCGTTCTCCCGGCGCCTACGTGATGGAGCCCAAGGACCGCGAGAAGCAGGTCTTCATCGCGAACCTGATGCCGGCCCGCGGCTCGTGGCTCGAGCTCGAGATCGACAAGAAGGGCCGCGTCTACGTCCGCATCGACCGCAAGCGCAAGCTGCCGGTCACCGTGCTGCTGCGCGCGATGGGCTACGCGTCGGACGAGGAGATCCTGAACCTCTTCGATAACTCGCTCTACGTACGCCTGACCCTTGACGCCGACCCCGAGATGGTCCGCAGCGAGGAGGGCTCGCTGATCGAGCTGTTCAAGAAGCAGCGCCCGGGTGAGCCGCCCTCGGTGGACGCCGCGCGCTCGCTGCTCAACCAGCTGTTCTTCGACCCCAAGCGCTACGACCTCACGCGCGTGGGGCGCTACAAGCTGAACTCGCGCCTGGGCCTCGACATCGACCTCGAGACCCGCACCCTGACCCACGACGACATCATCGCCCTGGTCAAGGAGCTGATCACGCTGCCCCGCCTGCTCGGCATGCCCGAGGACGACGGCATCGACACCAAGGACTACGCCGCGGAGGCGCTGGCCACACCACGCGAGCCGATCCAGGATCACCTGGACGAGTACGAGCACTTCGGCAACCGCCGCTTGCGGACGGTCGGCGAGCTGATCCAGGAGGCGTTCCGCATCGGGCTTTACCGGATGGAGCGCGTGGTCCGCGAGCGCCTGACCACCGAGGATGCCGACACGATCACCCCCCAGACGATCGTCAACATCAGGCCGGTCGTGGCGGCGCTCAAGGAGTTCTTCGGCTCCAGCCAGCTGAGCCAGTTCATGGACCAGACGAACTCGCTCGCGGGGCTTCGGCACCGCCGGCGGCTCTCCGCCCTCGGCGCCGGCGGCCTGACGCGGGAGCGCGCGCCGATCGAGGTGCGCGACGTCCATCCCACTCACTACGGCCGCATGTGCCCGATCGAGACCCCGGAGGGTCCGAACATCGGCCTCATCGGCTCCCTGTCCTCCTACGCCGAGGTGTCCGAGCACGGGTTCGTCACAACCCCGTACCGTGTGGTCAAGAACGGCAACGTGACCGACGAGATCCTCCACCTTGACGCCACCCAGGAGGAGGAGCGGATCATCGCTCAGGCCAACACCCCGGTCGACGAGAAGGGCAAGTTGGCCGGCGAGGAGATCGTCTGCCGCACCCAGGCCGGCCAGTACGTCACGGTGGCGCCCGAGGAGGTCGACCTGATCGACGTCTCGCCCGAGCAGATCTGGTCGGTCACGACCGCGATGATCCCGTTCCTCGAGCACGACGACGCCAACCGGGCGCTGATGGGCTCGAACATGCAGGCCCAGGCCGTGCCGTTGCTCGTTACCGACGCGCCGCTGGTGGGCACCGGCATGGAGCGCCGCGCGGCGATCGACACCGGCGACCTGGTGGTGGCGCGCAACGGCGGCACGGTGTCCTACGTCGACGCCGAGCAGATCGTGGTCGATCAGGACGGCGGCGCCTCGGAGGAGTACCTGCTCCAGAAGTTCATGCGCTCCAACCAGGGCACGCTGATCCACCAGAAGCCGATCGTCGACGTCGGCACGAATGTCGTGGACGGCGACGTGCTGGCCGACGGCTCGGCCACCGACTCCGGCGAGATGGCGCTCGGCAAGAACCTGCTGGTCGCCTTCATGTCCTGGGAGGGCTACAACTTCGAGGACGCCATCATCCTGTCCCGGCGGATCGTCAAGGACGACGAGCTCACCTCGATCCACATCGAGGAGTACGAGATCGACGCTCGCACGACCAAGCTGGGCGACGAGGAGATCACCCGCGACATCCCGAACCGCTCGGAGGAGTCGCTGCGCAACCTCGACGACCGCGGCATCGTGCGCATCGGCGCCGAGGTCGGCTCCGGCGACCTGCTGGTGGGCAAGGTCACGCCCAAGGGCGAGACCGAGCTGACCGCCGAGGAGAAGCTCATCCGCGCGATCTTCAAGGAGAAGGCGCGCGAGGTTCGCGACACGTCCCTGAAGGTCCCCCACGGCGAGGGCGGCGTGGTCATCGACGTCAAGACGTTCAGCCGCGACGAGGGCGACGACCTGCCGCCCGGCGTCAACGAGCTGGTCCGCGTGTTCGTGGCCAAGAAGCGCAAGATCGCCGAGGGCGACAAGCTGGCCGGACGTCACGGCAACAAGGGCGTGATCTCCAAGATCGTGGACGTCGAGGACATGCCGTTCCTGGAGGACGGAACTCCGGTCGACGTGATCCTCAACCCGCTCGGCGTGCCGAGCCGCATGAACCTCGGTCAGATCCTCGAGACCCACCTCGGGTGGGTGGCGGCCAATGGCTGGTACGACGATGGCTCGCCGGCCTACACGGAGGCCCAGGGCAACGGCGGCAAGGTCTACGTCGCCACGCCGGTGTTCGACGGCGCCACCGTGCGCGACGTCGATGAGGCGCTGGTCCGCTGGCAGGAGGAGCACCAGGGCAACATCAAGATGGACGTCGACAAGCGCCGGCGCGCCGGCGAGCAGGCCTCAGGCAAGGTCACGTTGTTCAACGGCCGCACGGGTGAGCCGTTCGAAGAGCAGGTGACGGTCGGCCACATGTACATCTTGAAGCTGCTCCACCTGGTCGACGACAAGATCCACGCCCGCTCCACCGGGCCCTACTCGCTGGTCACCCAGCAGCCCCTGGGCGGCAAGGCGCAGTTCGGCGGACAGCGCTTTGGCGAGATGGAGGTGTGGGCGCTCGAGGCCTACGGCGCGGCGTACACCCTCCAGGAGATGCTCACGATCAAGTCCGACGACACGGTCGGGCGGGTCAAGGCCTACGAGGCGATCGTCAAGGGCGAGAACATCGCCGAGCCCTCGATTCCCGAGTCGTTCAAGGTCCTGCTCAAGGAGATGCAGTCGCTGGCGCTTGACGTCAACGTGGTCTCCGAGGAGGGCGAGCGCGCCGAGATGCGCGAGGAGGACGACGATCTGCTGCGCGCGGCCGAGGAGCTCGGAATCGACCTGAGCGGCGTGCGGGCGACGGACGGCGCGGCCGCCGACGAGACGACCGAGCACGAAGGCGAGACGGTCGAGGCCTCCGGCGACGAGGCGGAGGTCGAGGATCCGGACCTCGAGCCGGGGGAGGAGCTCGAGGAGGAAGACTTCGCCTCCGACGGCGACGACCCCATGATCGACGAGGACGTTCCCGCCGGAGAGGCGGAGGGCGTCCTTGAGGAGGGTGAAGCATAGCTCCGCCTGTCCCCGTCTCGGCCCCCCTCAACGACCTTAAGGGGGCCGAAGACGGGGATCAGGCTACGCAGCCAAACGGCCCCAGAGACTTGAAAAGCAAACTGACACAAAGCACTAGGCACAAGGAACTCTTTTGATCGACATCAACAATTTCGACGCGATCGAGATCGGGCTGGCCTCCTCCAAGCAGATCCGCTCCTGGAGCTCGGGGGAGGTCACCAAGCCGGAGACGATCAACTACCGCACGCTCAAGCCCGAGAAAGACGGCCTGTTCTGCGAGCGCATCTTCGGTCCGACCAAGGACTGGGAGTGCTACTGCGGCAAGTACAAGCGCGTCCGCTATAAGGGCATCGTCTGCGAGCGTTGTGGCGTCGAGGTGACCCGCTCGAAGGTTCGCCGTGAGCGCATGGGCCACGTCGACCTGGCCGCGCCCGTGAGCCACATCTGGTTCTTCAAGGGCGTCCCCAGCCGGATCGGCTACCTGCTCGACATGGCGCCCAAGGAGCTCGAGAAGGTCCTCTACTTCGCCGCCTCGATCGTTACCTGGATCGACGAGGAGGCCCGGGCCAGGGATCTCGACACCCTCGAGGGCGAGGTCAACAAGGTCCTCGACGCGTACGCGGCCGAGAAGGAGGAGCGGATCCTCGAGCTGCGCGAGTCGCTCCAGCGCCGCGAGCAGCACCTCGAGACCGGCAAGACCGGCCGCGACTTCTCCGACGACGACCACATGTGGGCCGAGACGCTGGGTGTGAACATCGCCAAGCTCTCCGACGAGGAGCGCGAGAAGATGCTCAAGGACCTGCGCAAGAGCCTGCAGGCGGACATCGACGACACCGAGGCCTACATCGAGGACGCGGCCGAGCGCATGCGCCAGGTGTGGGAGCTGTTCAAGACCATGAAGCCCAAGGACGTGGTCAACGACGAGACCACCTTCCGCGAGCTCAAGGACCGCTTCGGCTCCCCCTACGGGTTCGGCGAGTACTTCCGCGGCGGCATGGGCGCCGAGGCGGTGCGCGACCTGCTCCAGCAGGTCGACCTCGAGGCCGAGGCGGCCGATCTGCAGGATCAGGTCAAGACCGCCAAGGGCCAGAAGCAGGCTCGTGCGGTCAAGCGGCTGAAGGTGGTCTCCGCCTTCCTGCACTCGGGCAACAAGCCCGAGATGATGATCCTCGAGGCCGTCCCGGTGATCCCGCCGGAGTTGCGCCCGATGGTCCAGCTCGACGGTGGCCGGTTCGCCACGAGCGACCTCAACGACCTCTACCGTCGCGTGATCAACCGCAACAACCGCCTGAAGCGGCTGCTCGACCTCGGCGCGCCCGAGATCATCGTCAACAACGAGAAGCGCATGCTTCAGGAGGCGGTCGACGCCCTGTTCGACAACGGCCGGCGCGGCCGCCCGGTCACCGGACCGGGCAACCGTCCGCTCAAGTCGCTGAGCGACATGCTCAAGGGCAAGCAGGGCCGCTTCCGCCAGAACCTGCTCGGTAAGCGCGTGGACTACTCGGGGCGGTCCGTGATCGTTTCCGGCCCGTCGCTCAGGCTCCACCAGTGCGGGCTGCCCAAGCTGATGGCGCTCGAGCTGTTCAAGCCGTTCATCATGGCCCGGCTGGTCGAGCGCAAGTCGGCCCAGAACATCAAGGCGGCCAAGAAGATGGTCGACTCGATGATCCCCGAGGTGTGGGACGTGCTCGAGGAGGTCATCCGCGAGCATCCGGTGCTGCTCAACCGGGCGCCGACCCTCCACCGCCTGGGCATCCAGGCGTTCGAGCCGGTGCTGGTCGAGGGCAAGGCGATCCAGGTCCATCCCCTCGTCTGCCACGCGTTCAACGCCGACTTCGACGGCGACCAGATGGCCGTTCACCTGCCGCTGTCGGCCGAGGCGCAGGCCGAGGCGCGGATCCTGATGCTGTCCTCGAACAACATCCTGTCGCCCGCCCACGGCGCGCCGCTGGCCACGCCGACCCAGGACATGGTCCTGGGCGCCTACTACCTGACCTACGGGCCCGACGCGGACGAATTGGCGAAAATCGACCCGGCGACGCACGAGCCGCGCCCGCACGTGTTCCGCACCGCCCAGGAGGCGGAGTGGTCCTACGAGCACGGCGTCGTCAAGCTCCACGACCTGGCCGAGTACCGCCCGCTCGGGCGCGAGGGCGGCCACCTGCTGACCACGGTCGGCCGGATCCTGTGGAACGACCGGATCGAGCGGGCGCTGGTCGAGGCGCTCGGCGACGGCTTTGACCCGAGCTCTTACGAGTTCGTCAACCGCTCGATGAAGAAGAAGGACACCACCCGGCTGGTCGACGACCTCGTGCAGCAGTATGGGGCGGCGACCATCTCCCAGGTGCTCGACGCGTTCAAGGACGTCGGCTTCCACTACGCCACTCAGGCGGGGGTCACGATCTCCAAGAACGACGTCCAGACCCCGCCCACCAAGCCGGAGATCCTGGCCCGTTACGAGGCACAGCTCGAGACGATCGAGACCCAGTACGACAACGGCGAGATCAACCAGGAGGAGCGCCACGAGGCGGTCACCGGCCTCTGGGATCGCGCCACCAACGAGGTCGGGCAGGCGCTCAACGACCACCTCGACGAGCTCAACCCGATCTACATGATGGCCAACTCCGGCGCCCGCGGGTCGTTCTCGCAGATCCGCCAGCTGGCCGGCATGCGCGGCCTGATGGCCAACCCGAAGGGCGAGATCATCGAGCGGCCGATCAAGGCCTCCTTCCAGGAGGGCCTGAGCGTGCTCGAGTACTTCATCTCGACTCACGGCGCCCGGAAGGGACTCGCGGACACGGCGTTGCGAACCGCCGACTCGGGCTACTTGACGCGGCGTCTGGTAGACGTTTCGCAGGACGTGATCATCCGGAGCGAGGACTGTGGCACCGCGGAGTACGTCGACATGCCGGTGTCCAAGCTCGAGGCCGGCACGGACAGCCGGGCGCTGCGACCGACCGGCGAGCCCAACGGCAACCTGATCGGGCGGATCGCCGCGCAGGACGTCACGACCAAGCGCGGGCGGGTGATCGTGGAGAAGGGCCACGAGATCGACCGCGCCGAGCTGGCCGATCTGGTCGAGTCCTGGCACGACGAAACCGAGAAGGGCCAGGTGATCACCGTGCCGGTGCGCTCGGTGCTCAAGTGCGAGGCGCCGACGGGGGTGTGCCAGGCCTGCTACGGGCGCTCCCTGGCCTCGGGCAAGATGGCCCAGATCGGCGACGCGGTGGGGATCATCGCGGCCCAGTCGATCGGCGAGCCGGGCACGCAGTTGACCATGCGGACGTTCCACACCGGAGGTGTCGCCGGCGCGGACATCACGCACGGTCTGCCTCGCGTGGTCGAGCTGTTCGAGGCGCGCAAGCCCAAGGGGCTGGCCAAGATCGCCGAGATCGGCGGCAAGGTCTCGATCGAGGAGTCCGACAAGGCGGTGACCGTCGTGATCACCGACGACACGGGCGAGGAGCACCGTCACACGTTCCCGCGCCGGACGCGGCTGTTTGTGAACGAGGGCGAGAGGATCGAGCCGGGCACGCAGCTCAACGAGGGGTCCCTCTACCCGGCGGAGCTGCTGGCGGTCCGGGGCCGGACCGAGACCGAGATGTACCTGGTCCGCGAGGTCCAGGAGGTTTACGTGTCCCAGGGCGTCGACATCGACGACAAGCACATCGAGCTGATCGTGCGCCAGATGATGAAGCGGGTGCGGGTCGACCAGAAGGGCGACACCGACCTGCTGCCGGGCCAGTACGTCGACCGCCAGGAGTACGGCCGCGTGAACAAGTCCGTGATGGACAACGGTGGCGAGGCGGCCCAGGCCGAGGAGATCATCCTCGGGATTACCAAGGCCTCGCTCAACACCGACTCGTTCCTGTCGGCTGCCTCATTCCAGGAGACCACGAAGGTCCTGACCGACGCGGCGCTCGAGGGTAAGATCGACCGCCTGGTCGGCCTCAAGGAGAACGTGATCATCGGGAAGCTGATCCCGGCCGCCACCGGGCTCAAGCGTTACCGGCGGATCGAGATCGAGCCGTCGGAGCCGCTGCCCCGTGGCATGGACGACGTCGGCCTGCTCGACCACGACGACCTGGCGGCCGAGCTTGGCCTGACCGACGGCGAGGGCCTGACCGGGTTCGGCGGACCGGAGCCCGACCTCTCCGACCTGGAGGGGATCGGCGACGGCCGCTCGTCGATGGGCTTCGTCGACGAGCTCGCTGAGCTCGACGTCCCCGACGACGTGGACTCGGGCGACGAATAAATCGCGGTTGATAGCCGGCGGAGCCGTTTGAGCCGACGATCCCGGATCATCGGCTTCGGCTCCGCCGCGCTGCTCGTGGTGGCGGGGGCCGTGTGCACGGTCGTGCTGCCCGGGCTGGCCGGTGATCTCGCGCTCGGGGTGATGGGTTTAGGGGTGGTTCTGGCGGCCAGCCTGGTGTTCCTCGAGGTCGGGTTCAGCGAGGATCGCGAGCGGGCGCGCGAGCAGGCGGCGCGCGGGGAGCCGTCGCGCCGGCGCGAGGAGCCGCGTGGGGAGACGGCTCGTCGGCGCGAGGAGGCGGGTGGGGAGGCGCCTGGTCGGCGCCAGCAAGCGCAGTCGGGCCAGGGGCCTGCACGCCCGGCGCGGGCACGTCTCGAGCGGGTCCGGGGCCGGCCGCGACGCCTGCGTTAGCCGCAGCCGGTCAAGAGCCTCGTCTCCGAACCCACCCGGTTTGAATGCGTGGTCGCCTCCGTCGTTGGGTTTCCGCCGGCGCGTGTAGATCCATCAGCGCCGCGCGGGCCGTCTCGGCTACCTGGGCGGGGCCATCCTCAGCCGCGCGGCGATAGGCTGTCGCGGCGCCCTCGAGGTCCCCGCGCTGCTCGAGCAGGGCGCCCAGGTTGAGGGCAGCGCCAGCATCACCGCGCGCATCGGCACGGCGGTAGGCCTCCTCGGCGGCGGCGAGGTCGCCGTGCTCTGCGAGTAGGCCGGCGAGATTGAACGCGCCGGTGGCGTCACCGCGTTCATCCGCCCGCCGGTACGCCGCTTCCGCGCCCTCCACGTCACCGCGCTGCTCGAGCAGCACGCCGAAGTTCGACGCGCCGGCGGCGTGCCCGCGGTGATCGGCGCGACTATAGGCCCCCTCTGCGGCGGCGAGGTCGCCTCGTTCCGCGAATAGCCCTCCGAGGTTGAACGCGGCGGTCGCATCGCCTCGCTCGTCAGCTCGCCGGTAGGCCGCTTCCAGGTCCTCGTCCTGACCTTGTTCGTCGAGCTGCGTGCCGAGCGCCGACGCGACTGTCTCCTGCAGCTTGCTCTCGATTGGCTCTCCGTCTCCGGTAAGGGAAGGTGCTTCGGCGTAGGCGGCGTGGACACGCTCCTCGTCGGGCACTCCGGGTTCGTCCCCGAGGCGCGCGCCGGGTTCGTCCTCGACGCGTGCACCGGGTTCGTCCTCGACGCGCGCATCCGGTTCGTCCGTGACCGGGGCGATCGGTTCGTCCTCGATGGGGACGCGCGGTTCGTCCTCGGCGCGGGCGCCCGGTTCGTCCGCGGCGGAGGAGCTCGGTTGGGCCGCGGCCGCCTCACGCGCGCGTCGGAAGGCAGCCTCGGCGCCGGCTAGATCGCCTCGCAGTTCGAGCACCTTGCCCAGGCTGAACGCGCCGAGAGCTTCGGAGCGGCGATACGCCGCCTCGGCGCCGAGGTGATCGCCCCGCTGCTCCAGCAGGGCGCCGAGCTTGAACGCGCCGGCCGCGTCGCCCCGCTCGTTCGCTTGTCGGTACGCCGCCTCCGCCCCTGCCAGGTCGCCGCGCCGCTCCAGCAGGACGCCGAAACTCGACGCCGCCCCCGCATGGCCACCCTCCGCGGCCCGGAGATAGGCCGGTTCGGCACTGGTCAGATCCTCGCGCGCTTCGAGGAGGACGCCGAGCCGGAATGCCGCGGCGGCGTCGCCACGCTCATCGGCACGACGGAACGCGGCCTCCGCACCCGACGCGTCTTTCCTGGCGTCGAGCAAGACGCCGAGCTTGAACGCGGCATGTGGGTGACCGCGCGCGTCCGCGCGAGCGTACGCCCCCCGCGCGCGAGCCAGGTTTCCTCGCTGCTCGAGCAGTCCTCCGAAGCGGAAAGCGGCCTCGGCGTGGCCGCGTCGATCTCCGCGCCGATAGGCGGACTCTGCCGCCGACACCTCGCCGCGGCGCTCGAACAGCGTGCCAAGTTGGGCCGCGGCGTCAGCGTGGCCCCGCTGATCGGCTCGCAGGTACGCCGCCTCGGCCCCGGCCTCGTCGCCTCGCTGTTCGAGCAGCACGCCAAGGCGAAACGCGGCCAAGGCATCGCCGTGCTGATCTGCGCGAAGGTACGCGGCCCGCGCAGCGGTCAACTCGCCGCGCTGCTCGAGGAACCTCCCCAGCCTGGACGCGGCGGCCGGATGTCCACGCTCGTCGGCGCGGCGGTAGGCCGCCTCAGCATCCTCCGCTTCGCCCTTCCCCTCGAGCAGCATGCCGACCTGGAACGCGCCGGCGGCATCGCCCAGCGCGTCGGCGCGCCGATACGCGGACTCCGCTGCCGGCAGGTCGCCCCGGCGTTCGAGGAGCGTGCCCAACTGACCCGCGGCGACGGCGTTGCCGCGCTGCGCCGCGCGATCATAAGCGGCCTCGGCGGCGGCAATGTCGCCTCGCTCTTCCAGCATTCTCCCAAGCCGAAACGCCCCGTCCGCATCGCCGAGGTCATCCGCGGCGGCGAAGGCAGCCTCTGCGCCGGCCAGATCGCCGCGCTGCTCGAGCAATCCACCGAGCCTGGAAGCGGCTGCGGGATCTCCACGTTCACCGGCGCGGCGGTAGGCCGCCTCGGCATCGTCCGCTTCGCCCTTCTCCTCGAGCAGCATGCCGAGCTTCAGCGCGCCGCCGGCATCACCCAGGTCGTCGGCAAGACGGTAGGTGGCCTCCGCGTCCGCAACGTCGCCCTTTTCCTCGAGCAGCCTCCCCAGTCTCAGCGCGCCGGAAGCTTCGGCGCGGCGGTAGGCCGCTTCGGCAGCGGACAGGTCTCCCTGCTCCGCGAGCACGGCGGCGAGCCTGAACGCCTCCCCGGGATCCGCGCGCTCCGCGGCGTGACGAGGCATGTCTTCGGCACCCATCTCAACCCCCTCGTTGATCGGTTGCGATACATGCCTCTGGCGAACACGGCGGGTTGTGTCGCGCGGCGAAGCGAACCGGTGCATGGCTACAGCCGCGATCGCGCCACACCCGGCGATCGCGACGAGCAGCCAGATCAGCGGCAGGCCATGCCCGCCGCCGGACGCGCGATTCCCGGCTCTCGATGTCCGCCGCGATGGCGGCGGCGTTGTGGTCGGAGTCGAGGGCGTTGGCGCGCTCGACGGCGGAGTCGTCGCGGGAGGCGTGGTGGCGGTCGGCGTAAGCGGGAACGCCTGGGTAAGCGTCGGCGGGACCTGGCCGGTCCGCGTGGCACCGGCCGCGGGCGACGTCGAAGCCAGCGCGGTTGCCACGGCTACGCACAGAGCGATGCCCACCGCATGCGCGCGGCCCACCGCGAGCGACCGCCTGAGCGGCCGCGCTCTCATGGCGAGAACTCTGCCAGCGAGGCGAACCCACCGGCGGTACCTCCCCCCACCTCGGCATCAACAAACGCCGCGTCCTCAAGCAATGCCCCCAGGCTGGCGTCCTCGCCCGCACCCATCGCCGCACAACCGTATTCGATATGCCGAAGGTTTGCAACACGAGCGCCCCGCGCCAGAATGTCTGAACATCGATTCACAGACGCCTCGTCGCGGGCTGTGGGAGAAGTTATGAGCACGACACAGGTGAGTGATCCGGCCCGCGCAGTGCGAAACCAGGCGCCGCCGCTCCAGCCGGTCAACTTGTTCGACATCGATCTTGCGCTGCAGGAGGGCGCCCGGCGGGAGGGCGGGGCATGGGGTTTTGGCCGTGCCCGGGAAGCCGGCGCGGTGGCCGGCAGCATCGAGGCGCTCGAGCACGGCCGCCGTGCGGAACGCAATGTTCCGTTGCTGCGCACGCACGATCGCTATGGGAACCGGATCGATGAGGTGGAACTCGATCCCTCGTGGCACTGGTTGCTGCGCGGTGCGGTGGAGCGGGAGATACATAGCCTGCCCTGGACGGCTGCCGCACCCGGAGCGCACGTGGTCCGCGCCGCCCTGTTCATGCTGTGGGGCAACGTCAACGCAGGCGTGATGTGCCCGGTGTCGATGACCTACGCGGCCGTGCCGGCGCTGCGCGACGGGGCGCCGGAGATCGCGGACGAGTGGGAACCGCGGCTCATCCTGGCCGACTACGAGCTGGGCGCGCTGGCCGGGATGGCGATGACCGAGCGCCAGGGGGGCTCGGACGTGCGGGCCAACATGACCCGCGCCGAGGCGGTGAGCGACGGGGTGTACGAGCTGCACGGCCACAAGTGGTTCTGCTCGTATCCGCCCTGCGCGGTGTTCCTGGTGCTGGCCCAGGCGCCGGCCGGGCTGTCGTGCTTCTTGGTCGAGCGCGGGTCGGGGATGGAGTTCCAGCGACTGAAGGACAAGCTCGGGACGCGCTCGCTGCCTTCCTCCGAGGTGGAGTTCCGCGGTGCGCGGGGACGTCTGGTGGGCGAGGAGGGACGCGGGGTGCCGGCGATCATCCGGATGGTCAACCACACCCGGCTCGACTGCCTGCTCGGCGCGGCCACGGGCATGCGGCGCGGTGTGGTCGAGGCGATCCATCACGCCCGTCACCGCTCCGCGTTCGAGGCGCTGCTCGTGGAGCAGCCCGCGATGCAGAACGTGCTGGCCGACCTGGCGATCGAATCGGAGGCGGCCACGGCAGCCGCGCTGCGGGTCGCCCGCGGCTATGACGCGGACTGCGAGCGCGCGTTCCGGCGGCTCGCCACCGCGGTCATGAAGTACTGGGTGTGCAAGCGGGCGGCGCCACACGCCGCGGAGGCGCTCGAGTGCCTGGGCGGCAACGGGTTCGTCGAGGACTCGGGCATGCCGCTGCTGTATCGGGACGCGCCGCTGGGCTCGATCTGGGAGGGGTCCGGGAACGTTGCCGCGCTCGACGTGCTGCGAGCCATGGTCAAGGAACCGGAGGGGCTGTCAGCATTCCTGGCCGAATGCGAGTCCGCCGCTGGCGCGGATCGGCGCCTCGATACACATCTGGACCGGGTGCGCTCGGAGGCGATGGCGGTGTTCGCGTCGGAGGAGCCCGAGTTCTCCGCGCGGCGGATTGTCGAGGACCTCGCGGTGGCGCTTCAGGCCTCGCTGCTCGTGCGGTTTTCCCCCGCCCCGGTCGCTGACGCGTTCTGCGCCGGCCGGCTGAACGGCGACGGCGGGCGGGTGTACGGGACGCTCCCGCCGGGAGTCGACGCGGGAGCGATAATCGACCGCGCGTTTGCGGCGTGACCGACGCAGTGCGCGTCGAGCGCGACGGTCCGGTGTTTACCGTCGTGCTGTCGCGGCCGGAGCGGCGCAACGCGGTCGACGGCGCGACGGCTACAGCGCTGTCTCAGGCGTTTCGGGAGTTCGACGCGGACGCGGGCGCCGCGGTGGCGGTGCTGCACGGTGATGGCGGCAACTTCTGCGCCGGCGCCGACCTGAAGGAGGTGGGGGACGCGGCCGGAAACCGAGTCTCGCCCGATGGGGACGGGCCGATGGGTCCGACCCGGATGCGACTCTCGAAGCCGGTGATCGCGGCGGTGGCGGGGTACGCGGTGGCCGGCGGGCTCGAGCTGGCGCTGTGGTGCGACCTGCGAGTGGCGGAGGAGAGCGCGGTGTTCGGGGTGTTCTGCCGGCGCTGGGGCGTGCCGCTGATCGACGGCGGGACGGTGCGGCTGCCGCGCCTCGTGGGACTGTCCCGGGCCATGGACATGGTGCTGACGGGGCGGCCGGTGTCGGCGCGCGAGGCGCTCGAGATGGGGTTGGTGAACCGGTTGGTCGGGGATGGCTCGAGCCGGGCGGCGGCCGAGGCGCTGGCGCGCGAGCTGGTCGCGTTCCCCCAGACGTGCCTGCGGGAGGACCGCCTGTCGCTCCTGGAGCAGCAGGGCCTCGACGAGCCAGTCGCCCTGGCAAACGAGTTCGCCCATGGCCTGCGCTCGTTGGAGGAGGCCCAGGAGGGGTTGGCCCGCTTTCGTGCCGGCGCCGGCCGACACGGGGCTCTCGACTAGGCCTGGTCGCGAAACCCCCGATATGAGGCCGTCGCAAATTCCCCGGTGGTGTGAGCGGGTCTCCGGAAATGTGGACCGGTCCGGAGGGGCGGGGTTCTGTCCGGTGCGACTGGTAAAAGTGCCTCCTGAGCAGGGCTTTAACGGCTGAGTGCAGCAGCCGGGGCCTGCATCAGGAGGTGATTTTGGATGATGACGGATCGGGCGGCGGAACTCGATGCGGGCGATCGTCGTGTGGGGCCGGCGGGCGCGACGCGGGTGTATGTGTGCCCGGCGCGAGATCAGTTGTTCTTGATGCCGGTGAGCATGCGCGACTGGCTTGAGGAAGGGCATCTCGCGTTCTTCGTGCTCGAGGTGGTCGGCGAGTTGGACACGAGTGCTTTGCATCGACGGCCGGGTGGGTGTTCCGGCCGGCCGCCGTATGAGCCGGAGATGATGGTGGCGTTGCTTTTGTACGCGTACTGTTGCGGGATCCGTTCCAGCCGGCGGATCGAGGCGCACTGCCGGACCGACGCGGCGTTCCGGGTGATCTGCGGCGGGCTGGTGCCCGATCACGCGACGATCGCGCGGTTCGTCGTTGAGAACGAGCAGGCGCTCGAAGGCCTGTTCGTCGAAGGGGTGCGGTTGTGCGCAGCGGCCGGGCTGGCGGAGTTGTCGGTGGTGGCGCTGGACGGGACGAAAATCGCCGCCGACGCGTCACGGGCGCGCAATCGCGACGCCGACTGGATCCGGCGCCAGATCACCAAGCTGATGGCGCTCACCGCCGAGGATCAGCCGCTTCCCGCGGCCGACACGGACGGGTTGGCGGGTCTCGAACCGGCGTGTGAGATCTCCACCCCAACCGGCCGGCTGGCCAGGTTGCAGGCCGCGCTTGAAGTGATCAAGGCCGAGGACGCGGCGGTGGCCGCGGAGGCCGAGCGCTCAGCCCAGGCGGCAGCGGCACTGGCCGAGCATGGCCGCCATCAGATCGGGCGCAAGCCCAAAGACCCGCACGCGGCGCTGGCGCGCGCCGAGGTCGATCAGGCGGTCGCGCGCAAGCGCGTTGAGGATCTCAAGGCCGAGCGTGAACGCCGGAAGGCCGCGGCGGCCAGGGGAGAGAAGACCGCCGGCCCACGCCTGCGGATCGACAAGGCACAAGACGCGCTGCAGGCGGCCCGGGCGAGGCTCGCAGCCGCCCGCGAGGCAGTACAGGCCGCCCCCAAGACCGAGCGCCGGGCGAACATCACCGATCCCGATAGCCGGATCATGACCACCAAGGACGGCTGGGTGCAGGGCTACAACGCCCAAGCAATCGTCAACCCCCAGCAGATCGTGCTCGCGGTCGACGTCAGCCAAGACCCCACCGACGTCCAGCTGTTCGAGCCGATGAACGACAAGCTCACCCAGACGCTCACCGCCGCCGGGATCATCATCGAGGTCGAGCTTGAGCTCGCTGACGCCGGCTACTGCTCAGAGGCCAATCTCACCTGCCCCGGCCCCGATCGGCTGATCGCCACAACCAAGGACTGGAAGCAGCGACGCGCCGCCCGCGAACTCGGAGACACCGACGGCCCCCCACCACCCGGCCTCACAGCGACCGAGGAGATGGAACACCTCCTGCGCACCCCCCAAGGCCACGCCGCCTACAAACAGCGCTCCCAGCTGATCGAACCCGTCTTCGGCGACCACAAGCACAACCGCCAGATCCGACGCTTCCGCCGCCGCGGCCTGACCGCTGTCCGCAGCGAATGGGCGTTCATCCACCTCGCCGGCAACATCCTCAAGCTCTACCAGCACCACAGCGCCGTCGCGATCGCCTGAACGACCACCCGGTCACACCCCACCCCCAAACGCGACACCCCCGGCCGAGAGCTTCGGAGCCGAACACTGCCCGCGAGACCGAGTCGCCGACGGCCACCAACGACCGCCGCACTGCCACCGACCCAAGCGAGCACCCAGACCGCGCTCCATCATCACACCAACACCGCCCCCACCATCAACCGCAAACGTTTTGCGACAGCCTCATATACGTCGCTTTCTCGACCGCCCCCCGTGGTGGGCGATGAGTTTTCGGGGGGCACACGGTCGTAGCATGCGAGAACTATGGCCCTCGTCTGCCTCCATGGACCCCTCCGCAACCTGGCCGGCGGCCGCTCCGAGCAGGAGGTGATCGGCGCGAACGTCCGAGCGGTGCTGCGCGAGCTGGAGGATCTGCACCCGTCGGTGGTGGGTTGGATCCTCGACGAGCGCGGGACGATCAGGCGCCACATCAACGTGTTTGTGAACGGTGACCGCGGCGGCGAGCAGACGGTCGTCGCCGCCGGAGACCGGGTGGAGGTGCTCCCCGCGATCACAGGAGGAACATGACCGAGCTCTTGGTCGGCACCAAGAAGGGACTGTTCGCCCTCGAGGGCGAGCCAGGTACGGAGTTCGAGATCCGCTGCCGGGCGTTTCCCGGCGAGCCGATCGACTTCGCGATGCGCGATCCAGCCAGCGGCCGTGCGCTGGCCACCGTGACCTCGCCCTTCTACGGCCCCAAGATCTGGTTTACCGACGATCCGGCCGGCGAGTGGACGCAGGCCGAGGGGGTCGCGCTGCCCGAGGGCAGCGACGAGGCGCTCGAGCGCATCTGGGTGATCATCGCCGGGGCGGACGGCTCGCTGTACGCGGGCGGCGACCCCGGCGTGCTGTTCGAAAGCCGCGACGGCGGCCAGACGTGGCAGCTCAACCGAGCGCTGCGTCAGCACCGCGTCGAGGAGAACTGGCAGCCGGGCGGCGGTGGACTGTGCCTGCACTCGATCGTGCCCTGGCCGGGCGAGGCCGACAAGCTCTCGTTGGCCGTGTCGGCTGCCGGCGTGTGGCATACCGAGGACCACGGCGAGAGCTGGCGCAAGGGCAACCGCGGGATCATGGCGCGCTACCTGCCCGAGGAGGCCCGGGAGGGAGCGAGCCAGCTCTGCGTGCATCGGATGGAGCGGGCTCCCCGCCAGCCCGAGCGCATGTTCATCCAGTTCCACGGCGGCGTGTTCCGCTCGGACGACGCCGGCGAGAGCTGGACCGAGATCGGTCAGGGCCTGCCCTCGGACTTTGGTTTCCCGCTCGCCGTCGACCCCGCCGATCCCGACAGCGCGTACGTGATCCCGCTGCGCGGCGACTTCGACCGGGTGACGCCCGACGGCAACGTCCGGGTGTACGAGACGCGCGACGGCGGCTCGACCTGGAAGCCCCGCGGCGAGGGCCTGCCGGATCAGGAGGCCTACCTGACCGTGCTGCGGCGGGCGTTTGACCGCGCCGGCGAGGGTCCGGAGCTCCAGCTGTACTTCGGCGCCACTTCGGGTGACGTGTTCGGGTCGGGCGACGCCGGCGCGAGCTGGTTCACCGTGGCCACCCGGCTCCCGCCCGTGTTCTCGGTGACCGCAAGCGCCTAGCGGCGGCCGTTGTCGGCGCCGGGCGCGGCGCGTGCGGCCGCGGCTTGACCGGCGCCGAGCTGGGCGGCCCAATCCAGGAGCCGGTCCACCTCCCGACCGGTCAGACCGACCGCCGGGTCGGTGGTGACCAGGAGAGTCGCGGCGGGCCGGGCGGCGGCCCACGAGCGGCAGCCCTCGTCGTGGGCGTCATCGATCCAGGCCATCGGCCTGGACGCCTCGACATGGCGGTCGATCCCGCCGAGCTTCCAGTGAGCCTGGGTGGGCCGATCGCTGGGGTCGAACACCACGTGGGGGAGCGGGCCGGCCAGACCGAGGGCCAGCGGGAGGTATTCGTTGGCCTTCTCCTCCCAGCCCGTGCACCAGGCGAGCTCGAACGCCCCGGCCAGCCGGCGCAGATGGCCGCCGGCGGCGGCGGAGAGAAAATGGGTGATCCCGTCGACCAGCTGGTAGCGCCCCGCGGGCGGCGCGGCGTGGTCGAATCCGAACAGCGAGATCACGCCGTCGACGTCGATCAGGAGCAGGGGGCGGTCCACGAATGGCTCTTACGTTGTTGTTCGCATGTTGCGCTTAGCTGAAGGCGAGTGAGCTGATGCTGTCACGGGTACTCAATCGCCCGTAGAGTGTCCAGCTCGCTCAAGGGATGCTGGCGTGCCGCCGAGACAGTTCGTGAGGCGGCACCACTTGCGCCCGTTTGATCTTCATGTCCTCATTCTTCGGCATCCTGCTCGCACTCGCCTGCGCCCTGGCGACCAACGTTGGCTTCCTATACAAGCACCGTGGCGCGCGTGCGGCTCCGGCGGTCGACATCCGCCGCCCACTGGCCACGGCCGCGGCGCTGTTCGCCTCCCCGCTGTTCACAATCGGCTGGGTGATCGGCGCCGGCGCCTGGGTGTTCCACGTGGCGGCGATGTCGGTGGCGCCTCTGTCGCTCGTCCAGGCGGTTCTGGCCGGCGGAATTGTGCTGCTGGCGGTCATGGCCGAGCAGATGCTGGGCTGCCGGGTCGGCCGGCGGCAGTGGATCGGCCTCGGACTGACGGCGTTCGGGCTGATGCTGCTCGGCTTCACGCTCCCGGCCAGCCACGGGGCGCATTCCCGGTTCTCGATCCCGGGCATGATCGCCTTCGAGGCGGCGCTCATCGCGGTTGGGGCGCTCCTGATCCTGGGTCCGAGCATGGGTGCCCCCAAGGAGCAGCACGGCTACATGCTGGGCGCGGCCTCGGGGATCCTGTTCGGTGTCTCCGACGTGGCGATCAAGGCCATCTCGGGCCTGGTCAGCTCTTCGGGCGTCGCCGGGCTCCTCACCCCCTGGGCGTTCGTGTGCGTTGTCGCCTCCGTGGCTGCGTTCTACTCCTCGGCCAAGGGCCTGCAGGAAGGGGACGCGGTGCCGGTGATCGCCGTCACCGGCACCGCGGCCAACGTCGCGGGGATCGTCGGCGGCTTCATCGTGTTCGGCGATCCGCTTCCGGCCAACCCGGTGTGGCTGATCGTCCAGTGCGTCGCGTTCGCACTGGTGGTCGGCGCCGCGTGGCTGATGCCGGCGCCGGTACGGGCCGCTCCGGCCGCCGCGTAGGCGCGGTCGCCCCGGCTCCCGCCGGGCATGGACGCCCGGCGGAACGGTCCTAGGGATGCCGAGCGCAGCGAGGCCCATCCTCATCGGCTAACGGCCACTCCAATTCGAACAATTGCCGCACCTTTCACCGACCGCTACGGTTGTACAAAACGGCAAACGAGTTGGAGGGACCTGAATGGCGAGCACGGTCGAGGCTGAGCGGGGCACGCTCCAGGAGCTGGCCAAACGCCACCTGTGGATGCACTTCACCCGGATGTCGGCCTACGCCGAGACGGAGGTGCCGGTCATCGTCCGGGGTGAGGGCTGCTACGTGTGGGACGAGCACGGCAAGCGCTACCTGGATGGGCTCTCCGCGCTGTTCTGCGTGAACATCGGCCACGGCCGCGCAGACATCGCCCAGGCCGGCGCCGACCAGGCCAAGGAGCTCGGGTTCTTCACCAACTGGTCCTACGCCCACCCACCGGCGATCGAGCTGGCGGCGCGGATCGCCTCGCTGGCGCCCGGGGACCTCAACCGGGTGTTCTTCACGAGCGGCGGCAGCGAGGCCGTGGAGTCGGCCTACAAGCTCTCGCGCCAGTACCACAAGCTGACCGGCAACCCGAACAAGACCAAGCTGATCGCGCGGGAGATCGCCTACCACGGGACAAGCCTGGGCGCGCTGTCGGCCACCGGGATCACCGGTCTGCGCACGCCGTTCGAGCCGCTCACTCCGGGCGCCTCGCACGTGCCCAACACGAACACGTACCGGACGGCACCCGGGTTCGATGTGAGTTGGTTCGCGGAGTCGATCGCCGAGAAGATCGAGTTCGAGGGGCCGGACACGGTGGCGGCGGTGATCCTCGAGCCCGTCCAGAACGCTGGCGGCTGCTTCACCCCGCCCGAGGGCTACTTCCAGCGCGTGCGCGAGATCTGCGACGAATACGACGTGCTCTTGATCTCCGACGAGGTGATCTGCTCGTGGGGCCGGCTGGGCGAGTGGTTCGGGGCCCAGCGCTACGACTACCAGCCCGACCTGATCACGACGGCGAAGGGGCTGACCAGCGCCTATGCGCCGATGGGGGCAATGATCGCGTCCGACCGGGTGGCGGAGCCGTTCATGCAGGGCTTGCACAGCTTCACGCACGGGTTCACGTTCGCCGGACATCCGATCTGCGCCGCCGTGGCGACGGCCAATCTGGACGCATTCGAGCGGGAGGGGGTCTTGGAGAACGTGCGGACGAACGAGGGTCCATTCCGCGCCATGCTCGAGTCGCTGCGCGACATCCCGATCGTGGGCGACGTCCGCGGGGCCGGATTCTTCCAGGCCATCGAGCTGGTCAAGGACAAGGAGACCAAGGAGTCGTTCGACGACGAGGAGTCAGAGACGCTGCTGCGCGGCTTCCTCTCAGGGGAGCTGTACCGGCGCGGGCTGATCTGCCGGGCCGACGACCGCGGTGATCCGGTGATCCAGCTCTCGCCGCCGTTGATTGCGGGGCCCGAGCAGTTCGAGGAGATCGAGGTGATCCTGCGCTCGGTGCTGACCGAGGCGAGCAAGCGCATGCACGTCCACGAGCGCCCCTTGCACTACAGCGCGCAGGAAGAGATGCATCGCGGCTGATGCTGACCGTCCGGGATCTGCTGCAGGACCTCGACGTCCGTCTGCTGGCGGGCGAGCGAAGCCTGCATCTTCCGGTGCGGTGGGTGCACATCTCAGAGCTACTCGATCCGACTCCGTGGCTGTCCGGCGGCGAGCTCCTGCTGACCACCGGCATGCAGCTCGACACGCCGGCGCAGCAGCGCGAGTTCGCGGCGCGCCTGGCCGACCACCACCTGGCGGGCCTCGGGTTCGGGACCGGCTTCAAGCACGCGGTGGTCCCCACCCCGTTGCTCGAGGTGGCGGCCGAGCGCGAGTTCCCGGTGTTCGAGGTCCCCTACGAGGTGCCGTTCATCGCGGTGACCGAAGGGGCGTTCTCGCAGCTGGTCAACGAGCAGTACGCGGTGTTGCGCCGCGCGCTGACGGCCCAGGAGCGGCTCGAGCGGATCGTCCTGTCCGAGCGAGGGCTGGACGCGCTGGTGGGCGCCCTGTCGACGCTGATCGGGGCCGCCGTGGTGGTATTCGACGCGCGCGGCGAGCCGATGCAGCAGCACGAGTTCCGGCGGCCGGTGGACGCCGAGGTCCTGGAGACGCTGCGGGGGGATGTGCGCGAGCGCGGGCGCCGGCGGGAGGCGCGCGCCTTCATGCCCTCGCTGGTCGAGGGCAACCATGGGCTGGCGCTGCCGGTGGCCTCGGACGGTGCGCCGCGGCCGGGCGCTGGCTCGGGGTCGGGCCGGGCGCCCCAGGCGTGGCTGGTGGCGATCAAGGACGCGGGGCCGCTGTCGGACTTCGACCGCCTGACCCTGCACCAGGCGGTGACGATCGTCGCGCTCGAGCTGCTGCGCTCGCGGGTGGCGGGGGAGACCGAGCGGCGGCTGGCCGGCGACGTGCTCGATGCGATCGCGAGCGGCGAGCTGACCGGGCCGGAGGTGGCGCGGCGGCTCGCGCCGTTCGGGTTGTCCGATCGGGTGGCGGCGATCGTGCTGCGGCCCTCCACGGAGCGCCGCGCGGGGTCGGGGTCGGACTCGGTCGAGGGCGTCCTCTGGTCGGCGCTGCGCGAGGAGGCCATGCCGACGCTGGTCGCCTCGGTGGGGCCGTTGGCCTGCGCCCTGGTCCCGGGTGCGAACGACGAGGAGCTGCTGGCGCTCGCGCAGCGGGTGCTGACGGCCGCGGACGGCGAGCTGCGCGGCGAGGTCCGGGTCGGAATCGGGCGGGCGGTGCCGGCGCTTGACGCGCGGCGAAGCTTCCATGAGGCTCGCTGCGCCTTGGAGGCGCTGGCCCTCGGCGTGGCTTCCCCAGATGGCAACGGATCGGCGCTCGAACGTCCGCGGGTCGCCACGTACAAGGATCTCGGGTCCTTCCAGCTGCTCCTGTCGCTGCAGGATGACGAGGCGCTGCGGCTGTTCTGCGACTCGATTCTCGGGCCGATCGAGGACAGCGAGGGTCCGTACGGCGGAGAGCTGGTGCGCTCGCTCGAGGCGTTCATCGAGGAGAACGGCCAGTGGGAGCGCGCGGCCAGGCGACTGTACTGCCACCGGCATACGCTGCGCTATCGGATCCGGCGGGTCGAGGAGCTGACGGGCCGAAACCTGTCGTCGGCCCGGGATCGGATCGAGTTCTGGCTGGCCCTGCGTGGCCGGCAGCTGGTGGCATGACGTCGGGTTGTCGATACACGGGAAGGCGGTGCGAGTCGGGTGAAGGTCGGGGTTCCAACAGAGGTCAAGTCGGATGAGTACCGGGTTGCGCTGACGCCGGCGGGCGTGCGCGAGCTCGTCGACGCCGGGCACGAGGTGTTCGTGCAGAGCGGCGCCGGCCTGGGGTCGGGGATCACGGACGAGGACTACGGCGCCCAGGGAGCCACGATCGTGCCCGACGCCGACGCGGTGTTCGAGGAGGCAATGCTGATCGTCAAGGTCAAGGAGCCCCAGCCGGAGGAGGTGGCCCGGCTCGAGCCGCGCCACGCGCTGTTCACGTATCTGCATCTGGCCGCAGACGCGTCGTTGACCCACGGCCTGATGGAGTCGGGTGCGACGTGCATCGCGTACGAGACCGTCGAGGACACGCGAGGCAAGCTGCCGCTGCTGGCGCCCATGTCCGAGGTCGCCGGCAAGATCGCCACACAGGCGGGAGCGTTCATTTTGGAGAAGCCGTTTGGGGGACGCGGGATCCTGCTGGGCGGGGTCCCCGGGGTCGCCGCGGCCAACGTGATGATCGTCGGCGGGGGCGTGGTCGGAATGAACGCGGCGTTCATCGCGTTGGGCATGGAGGCGACCGTGTTCGTCTACGACCGCAACCTCGACCGCCTGCGCGAGCTCGACATCGCGTTCAACGGCCGGGCCGACACGTGCTTTGCCTCGACGCTGGAGATCGAGCAGCGGCTGCCCTATATGGATCTGGTGATCGGGGCTGTCCTGGTCCATGGCGCGCGGGCGCCGCACGTGATCACGCGGGCGCAGCTCGGGCTGATGAAGCGCCACGCGGTGCTGGTTGACGTCTCGATCGACCAGGGCGGCTGCTTCGAGACCTCGCGGCCCACCACGCATTCGAACCCCACCTACGAGGTCGACGGGATCACCCACTACTGCGTGACCAACATGCCGGGGGCGGTCCCGATCACGTCGACCTACGCGCTGACCAACGCCACCATGCCGTACGTGGTCCATCTCGCCACCGCCGGCGTGCAGGGGGCGATCTCGGCCAATCCGGGGCTCAAGCTGGGCGTCAACATCGCCGGCGGGCAGGTGACCTACCCGCCGGTGGCCGACGCGGTCGGGGTGCCGTGCGTGTCGGTCGACGAGGCGCTCGGCGTGGCGGCCTGAACCCGCCGGAGTGCCGCCGTGCGGGTCGGTCGACAAAGCGCTCGGGGTGGCCTGGCGATTGCGTCGGCGGCGTTGATCAGCGACAGGTGCGTGAGCGCCTGGGGAAGATTGCCGCGCATCTCGCGGGTGCCCGGCTCCATCTCTTCGCTGTAGAGGCCGACGTCGCTGGCCAGACCGATCATCGCCTCCATCAGCTCGGCCGCCTCTTCCGCGCGCCCGGCGATGGCCAACGCTTCGATCACCCAGAACGAGCAAGCCAGGAATGCGTTCTCCTCGTCCTGCATGCCGCTGTAGCGGTAGAAGAGCGGCCCCTCGGCGTGCAGTTCGTCCCGGATCGCGTCAATCGTGCCGTTGATCCGGGAGCCCGTCACGTCCCCGAAGTCTCGGCGAGCGGCCAGGAGCAGGCCGCAGTCAAGCTCGGTCGAGCCGGCCTTGAACAGGTAGGCGTTGCGCTCGATGGAGAACAGGTGGGTCTCGATGAAGTCGCGCGCCTCGTCGCGCGCCCGGCGCCAGCGGTCCACGTGACGAGCCGGGACCTGCCCGAGATCAACCAACTCGAGCAGCCGGTCGAACGCGACCCAGACCCCGAGCTTCGAGGTCCCGTAGTGGGCGCTGCTGCCGAGCTCCCACAGGCCGGAGTCCTGGCATCGCCATATGTGCACGAGCAGGTCGGCGACGTCGGCCAATCGCTCGCCGGTGGCTGGCGCGAGCAGGTGGCCGTGGGAGACGTAGAGGCGGATGGTTTCGAGGAGATCGCCGAACCCTCCGAGCTGAAGCTGGCTGCCGGCGTTGTTGCCCAAGTGCACCGGCCCGGTGCGGCGGTAGCCGGCCAGCGGCAGCGGCTCCTGAGTGCGCACCACCGATCCGTCGAGCGCGTAGACGGGATCGACCCGGGGATGGGTGTGACCGGTGGCCTTGAGCACCCACTGAAGCGAGGAGTGGGTCAATTCGTCCATCCCGACCGACAGGAGCGCATCGAGGGTGAAGCACAGGTCGCGGACCCAGCCGAACCGGTAGTCGAAGTTACGCTCGCCGCCGAGCACCTCGGGCAGCGATGTCGTCCCGGCCGCGGCGATCGCGCCCGTGCGGCCGTCGGCTAGGAGCCTGATCGCCAGCAGGCTGCGCTCGACGGCCTCGCGCCACGGTCCGCCGTACGTGTGGAGCGTCACCCAGGAGCGCCACACGCGCGTGGTCTCGGCCAGCCGGCGCTCCACCTGCTCGCGCCGGGGGAGGGGGAGCGGCTGTTCGTGCGTGGCCAAGATCGCCACGATCGCCGCGGTGCCCTCGGCGGCCGTGAACGCGCCGAAGGCGGCGTTGCCGGTGAGTTCGATGCCGCCGGCATCCCAGTCCAGCAGGGCCACCTGCAGGTTGGCGTCGCGAGCGACCACGGCGGCGTCGCGGCGCGTAAGCTCGGCCGTGCGCTGACCGTAGTCGAAGCGCGGCTCGAACCGCCAGGTCATCGGAACCGTGCCCGAGCGCCCGTCGACCTTCCTGACCAGCTCGCGCCACGGCGCCGCCTGGCTGTCGTCGATCGTGAATGCGTCGGTGACGGAGACGCTGCCCCGGTCGGTGTGGAAGGTGGTCTCGAGCACGTTGGTCTGCTCGAGGTAGCGACGCTCGGCTGTGAAGGGGATCGCCGGCGCCATGACGAAGTGGCCGCCCGAGCCCGGGTCGAGCAGCGCGGCGAAGATGCTCGGCGAGTCGAGCTGGGGCAGGCACATCCAGTCGATCGCGCCGTCCAGGCCGACCAGCGCGAGCGCCCGGCCGTCGCCGATCACGGCGTAATCCTCGATCGGCAGATAGCCGTCCGTTCGTTGCGGGACGCGCGCGGCCACGAACACCGGCTACCCGCTGACGGGCGCGGCCCGGCGTCGGGCGGCCGCGAGTGTTCACGCTCGAACAATCGAGCTGCCCGCCCGGTTGTCGGTATCCCGCCTGGGTAGGGCCCGATTGCTACCGCCAGGAAAGGAGAAAGGAATGCCCCAGGAGAGCGAGGTCGTGGTCATCACCGGCGCGTCGGGCGGGATCGGCCGCGCCGTGGCACGGAAGTTCGGTGCCGACGGCGCGCGGGTGGCGCTGATCGCTCGCGGCCGGCGCGGCCTGGAAGGAGCCGCGCGCGAGGTCGAGCGGGCCGGCGGTCAGGCGATGGTGCTGCCGGTCGACGTGGCCGATCACGATCAGGTGCAGGCGGCCGCCTCATCGGCCGAGGACGCCTTCGGGCCGATCGACGTGTGGGTCAACGACGCCATGGTCACGATCTACGCGGAGTTCCTCGACATCGAGCCGGAGGAATGGCGCCGGGCCACCGAGGTGAGCTACCTGGGGATGGTGTGGGGCACGCGCGCCGCGCTGCAGCGCATGCTCCCGCGGGATCGTGGCTCGATCGTCCAGGTGTGCTCGGCCATGTCGTACCGCGGCATCCCGCTCCAGTCGCCCTACTGCGGCGCCAAGCACGCCTGCAAGGGCTTCACCGAGAGCGTGCTCACCGAGCTGCTTCACCACAAGTCGAAGGTCCAGCTGTCGATGGTCCAGCTCCCGGGCGTGAACACCACCCAGTTCACCTGGGGACGCACCAAGCTGCCCAAGCAGACCATGCCGGTGCCGCCGATGTACCAGCCGGAGGTGGCGGCGGACGCGATCCACTACGCCGCTCATCACAAGCGCCGGCAGGTGTACGTCGGCGTCCCGACGGTGATGAACATCCTCGGCGAGCGCGTCGCGCCATGGCTGCTCGACCGCTACCTGGCGAAGTCGGGCTACAAGTCGCAGATGACCAGCCAGGACCTGGACCCGCACGGCCACGACAACCTGTTCGAGCCCGTGGACGAGGATCGTGGATCGCATGGGCCGTTCGACGACCAGGCGCACCGGATCAGCCCGCAGTACGAGCTGGCGAAGCGGCGGAGCCTGGTGCTCGCCGGTGCCGGGGCCGCGGCGGCCGGCGCGGCGGCGACTCGTCTCCTGCGCTCCTGAGCGACTGCTCCGAGGCGATCGCGGTGGCCACATCCGCCGCGTAACGGCGTCGCGCGCCGAGCAGCATGAGGCCGGTGAGCGCAAGCGGCGCGAGCATGATCAGGAACGTTTCCTGGAGGGCACGGGAGGTCGCGGGCGGGATGTACTGCTGCGACTGACCCGCGCCGGCGCCGCCGAGCGCGTCGGCGACCAGGCCGAACAGCAGCGGCGCCGCGGCCTGCGCGCTCTGGCGTAGCAGGGTGCGAATTCCCTCGGCACGCCCCCACAGGCCGGCCGGCATGATGTCGAGGCGAGCCGCATCGAGTGGGGGATTGGGAGCCGACAGAGCCGCGCCCGCGGCCACGAGCAACGGCAACACCACCGGCAGAGTCCCCAGCAACAGGGCGGGCGCGAGAAACGCGCCAGACGCGAGGTAGCTGACGGCGCCGACAAGCACCCGGGCATCGATCCGTCCGCGTTGGATCATGCGGTCGGCCAGGCGGCCGGACACGAGCACGCCGGCCAGCGCGCCGAGCCCGGCGAGGAACAGCACGACGGTCGCCGCGGACTGCCCCAGGCCCAGGTGGCCTCGAACGAAGACAAGGGCGAAGGTCCGCATGCCGGCGAAGAAGAAGTAGCCAACGGCGCCGGCGGCGATGAGCCAGCGATTCGTCGGGATGCGCAGGACGTAACGGATGGCCTGGGGAAGGGTCAGGGCGCCGGGGTCGCGGTGAAGGACGCGCTCGGGCACTGGATCGACCTGCCGCCTCTCGATGGCACGCCGGGCCACGCCGAGCGGCCCAGCCTGTCCGTGCTCTTGTTGCCCCTGCGCGCCCCGCGCCGGCTCGGACAGGCCGCGCCAGATGGCGAGCGCCAGCACTGCGGCGGGAAGAACCAGGACCGCGAACGCGGCGCGCCAGGACACCGCGCCGGCGAGCGAGCCGCTGACCACGAAGCCGATGCCGGCGCCGAGCAGCTCGCCGCTCAGGATGTAACCGTAGATCTTGCCGCGCTCCCCGGCCGGGAAGAAGTCGCCGGTCAGCGATGCGATCGCCGGGCCGGCGGTAGCCGTGACCGCACCCAGGCCGAGCCTGGCCAGCAGCAGCCAGGCATACGTCTGCGCGAGCGCACAGGCGCCCATGGCCACGGCCCACAGCGAGACCGAGACGGCGAGCAGGTTCACCCGACAGACCCGGTCGCTCAAGGCTCCCATCGGAACGGTGGCCACGGCGCCGACGAACGTCGAGATGGCGGCGAGCAGGCCGAGCTGGGCGTTGGAGATGTGAAAGGCCGTCTGGAGCTGGGGGGCCGCGGCGCCGATCGTTGCCAGATCGGCGCTCTCGAGCGCCAGGACGCAAGCGAGCAGCCCGACCACGCGGGCCCGGCCAGGGTCGCCGAGGAGCCACTTCGGGAGGCGCATGGTGAGGAGTTGCTTACCGGGGGCCGATGCATGCAAAAGCCCATGGCACGCTCAGGTCATCGCGCGGACGATCCATCCTCGCTTGTCCGCGCGATGACCGGCTCCTCGGCGGCTGTCGCGCAAGCGGGTACGTCAGCCGCGAGCGATGTCCACCTCAGTCGAAGCCCGGCGGAAATCCAAACCCAAGCGGTCCCGCGGCGATGAGCATCGGGGTGGGCAGAGGCGCGGTCTGAACCGGGAGGAGAAGAGCCGGCTCGCGCTGCTGGCGCTCCCGACGTTCGCGCTGGCGCTGTCGATCACGATGGTCTCGACCTACCTCTCGACGGTGACCCGCCGCTACACCGAGCAGACCGCGGTGATCGGCGTGATCATCGGCGGGGAAGGCGTGATGGCGCTGTGGGTCCCGCTGCTTGCAGGCGCGTGGTCGGACACGCTGCGCACCCGGATCGGTGGGCGCCTGCCGTTCATCGTGGCGGGGACGGTTCCGGCGGCGATCGCGCTGGCGCTGATCGGCTTCGTGCAATCACTCGGGCTGGTTGCGCTCCTCGCCGCTGTGTTCTTCGGCTTCTACTTCGTGGCCTACGAGCCCTACCGGGCCATGTATCCGGACCTGCTCGACGAGGAGAGCGTGGCCGGACGCGCCCAGAGCACCCAGGCGCTGGCCCGCGGCTTGGGAACCGGATTCGCCCTGCTTGCCGGCGGTCTTTTGCTCAGCGTGGCCCGCCAACTGCCGTTCGCCCTGTCGGCACTGATCCTGATGGGCGCGGTGGGGACGTTCGTGGTACTGATCCTCCGCCGCGGCCTCAACAAGCAGCCGCAGGACAACGGCGAGGGCCCCGCCCAGGTGGCACGCCGCCTGCCGCGGCTGGTCAAGGAGCACCCGGCCCTCCGTTTCTATTTCATCGCCAACGCTCTTTGGGAGATGGCCCTGGCCGCGCTCAAGGCGTTCGTGGTCCTCTACCTGACGCTCGGGTTGCACTACAAGCTCACGAGCGCGTCACTGATGATCGGCGGCGTCGCGCTGGTCATCCTGATCGGCGCCGGAGCGACCGGCAAGGCGGGGGACAAATGGGGCAAGATCCGGGTGGTCAAGCTCGCGCTGTGGGGCTACGGACTCGGCTTCCTGGTCCTGATCTTCACCACGAGCCGGCCGTTGCTCGCGGCGGCCATGCCGTTCATCGCCATCGGCGGAGGGGCGGTGATGACCATGGCCTACGCGATCCTCATGCCGCTCATGCCCGAAGGCGAGCACGGCGCTCTGACCGGCTTCTACAGCTTGTCGCGTGGAGTCGGCATCACCCTGGGGCCGATCCTGGCCGGCGTGCTGATCTCGCTCACCAGCAGCGGCCCGTTCACCGGCACCCAAGGCTTCCAGGCCATGTGGATCGTGTGCTCCGGCGCGGCGCTGACGAGCATCTTCTTCGTCCATAAGCTCCAGCGGGCAGAGGACGACCGGCGCGGGCTCGAGCGCGAGTAGCCCGGGAGGTGGCGGACGCTGCTGGGCGCGGTCCGCCACACGATCGACACAGGCCGGACCGGTGCCCCCTGCTACGCTAGCGAACCGCATGCCGACTACCAGCCAACTGATCCGCAAGGGCCGTACTCCGCCCAAGAAAAAGCTTGCCACGCCGGGCCTGAAGTCCGGCAAGGGCCGCAAGAAGAAGGTTGCCGCTCCGCAGCGCCGTGGCGTGTGCACGCGCGTGTACACGACCACGCCGAAGAAGCCGAACTCGGCGCTGCGCAAGGTGGCGCGCGTGCGGCTGACCAACGGCATGGAGGTCGGCGCCTACATCCCCGGCGAGGGCCATAACCTGCAGGAGCACTCCGTGGTGCTGGTCCGGGGCGGGCGGGTCAAGGACCTGCCGGGCTTCCGCTACAAGGTGATCCGCGGCACGCTGGATGCCGCCGGCGTGGGCGATCGCAAGAAGGCCCGCTCGCAGTACGGCGTGAAGGCGAAGTAGGGCGTCGATGCCCCGCCGCGCAGCAGCCCAGGTCCGGACGATCGAGCCGGACCCCGTGCACCGCAATCGTCTCGTCCAGCAGGTCATCAACAAGGTGATGCTGGACGGCAAGAAGTCGGTCGCCGAGAAGATCGTCTATGACGCGATGGCCATCGTGGCCGAGCGGTCCGGCAAGAACCCGGTGGAGCAGGTCGAGGCGGGGATCAAGGCCTTGACGCCGGTGCTCGAGGTCAAGTCCCGGCGCGTCGGCGGCGCCACCTACCAGGTTCCGGTCGAGGTGCCGGCGCGGCGGGCGCGCACGCTCGCCGTTCGCTGGCTCGTCCAGTACTCCCGCCAGCGGCGCGAGAAGACTATGGCGCAGCGCCTCGCCCACGAGCTGCTCGATGCACAGCAGCAGCAGGGTGCGGCGTTCAAGCGCAAGGACGACGTCTACCGCATGGCGCAGGCCAACAAGGCCTTCGCCCACTACCGCTGGTAACGCCGCCCCGCGCGCATTACCGCTGGCAGCGCCCGTCCGCGAAGGGAACGCGAGGGCTGCCCACCACACGGGACCGGGGGCTGCAGTGGGACAACCCTCGCGTTTCACAAGGGTAACGGCGGATTCCTGCTCCCTCGCAGCTTGCCGCGCGGGGTGTCAGCATGCCGACCATCGCCGGCGCGGCGGCTAAAAGTACGTTTAGACCCGAGCCCGGGGGGCCGCTCGGCGAGCACGACGCGTCGCCGGAATGCCCCAGAACCTCTGCTATATTCGGTGTTCGCCTCGGGTGGGGCGTTCATCTGCGCTCGCTCCGGGGTCCGCAGGTTCCTTGAAATGGAGTCGTCCGCCAGATAGACACCCGCCCCTTCCCGACACCCGCGTCGTGAATGGGCCCGATGGGCCCTTTTTCATGTCTGCAGGATCGGCCGGGTAAAGCGGTGCAGTTTGGTCGCGAGCGACCGACAAAGCGCAGCCCCGAATAACCGACACTTATGCCTCGCACCTTCCCTCTGAACAAGATTCGCAACATCGGGATCATGGCCCACATCGACGCCGGTAAGACGACGACGACTGAGCGGATCCTCTATTACACCGGTCGGACCTACAAGATGGGCGAGGTTCACGAGGGCGCGGCGGTCATGGACTGGATGGCCCAGGAGCAGGAGCGCGGCATCACGATCACCTCGGCCGCCACGACCTGCGAGTGGAAGGGCCACCGGATCAACATCATCGACACGCCCGGGCACGTCGACTTCACCGTCGAGGTGGAGCGCTCGCTGCGCGTCCTCGACGGAGCGATCGCGCTGTTCGACTCGGTGGCGGGCGTCGAGCCACAGTCCGAGACGGTGTGGCGCCAGGCCGACAAGTATCACGTCCCGCGCATCGCCTACATCAACAAGATGGACCGGATCGGCGCGGACTTCGAGCGCGGCGTACAGACCATGATCGACCGCCTGGGCGCGCATCCCGTCCCGATCCAGCTGCCGATCGGCGCGGAGGCCGACTTCCGGGGGATCATCGACCTGGTCGAGATGAAGGCGATCATCTACCAGGACGAGCTCGGCAAGAACCAGGAGATCGTCGACATCCCCGAGGAACTGCAGCCGGAGGCCGACGCCGCGCGCGAGCATCTGCTCGAGGAGGTCTCCCACTACGACGACGGGCTCGTCGAGATGATCCTCGAGGAGCAGGAGATCTCGCCCCAGCGTCTGCGGCAGGCGATCCGCAAGGCCACCCTGGCGATCCACATGACCCCGGTCCTATGTGGCTCGAGCTTCAAGAACAAGGGCGTGCAGCCGCTGCTCGACGCGGTCCTCGACTACCTCCCAAGCCCGCTCGAGGTGCCGCCGGTGGAGGGTTTGGAGCCGGACAAGGCGTCCGAGAACGGCGGCGCGCGTGCGCATCGCAACGCCTCCGACGAGGAGCCATTCGCGGCGCTCGCCTTCAAGATCATGGCCGACCCGTACGTCGGCAAGCTCACCTACTTCCGCGTGTACTCGGGTCGGCTGGATGCGGGCTCCCGCATCCTCAACGTGAACACCGGCCGCACCGAGCGCATCGGGCGCATCCTGATGATGCACGCCAACGAGCGCGAGGAGGTCAAGGAGGTCCACGCCGGCGACATCGCAGCCGCAGTCGGGATCAAGCAGGTCGTGACCGGCGACACCCTCGCCGCGCCCGACCGGCCGATCAAGCTCGAGACGATCGAGTTCCCGGAGCCGGTGATCAAGGTGGCGATCGAGCCCAAGACCAAGGCCGACCAGGAGAAGATGGCCACCGCGCTGGCGCGCCTGGCCGAGGAGGACCCGACCTTCCAGGTCCGCACCAACGAGGAGACCGGCCAGACCGAGATCGCCGGCATGGGCGAGCTGCACCTCGAGGTGCTGGTCGACCGGATGCTCCGCGAGTACAGGGTCGACGCGAACGTGGGCCGCCCGCAGGTCTCCTACCGGGAGACGATCAAGGGCGCCGCCGAGAAGGTCGAGGGCCGCTTCGTGCGCCAGACGGGTGGCGCGGGCCAGTACGGAATCGTCTACATCAACATCGAGCCGGCCCCCGGCGAGGGATTCGACTTCGTCAACAAGGTCAAGGGCGGGTCGATCCCTACCGAGTTCATCCCGGCGGTCGAGAAGGGCGTCGAGGAGGCGATGGAGAACGGGCCGCGCGCCGGCTACCCGATGGTCGACGTGCGCGTGACCCTGACCGACGGCAAGTATCACGACACCGACTCCTCGGAGCTGGCCTTCAAGGTGGCGGGGTCGCTGGCGGCGAAGGCGGCCACGGCGCGGGCCAAGCCGGTCCTGCTCGAGCCGGTGTTCGCGGTCGAGGTGGTGACACCCGAGGAGTTCATGGGCGACGTGATCGGCGATTTGAACCGTCGGCGCGGCCACGTGCGCGGGATGGAGCAGCGCGGCAACGCGCAGGTCATCAACGCGCTAGTGCCGCTCGCCGAGATGTTCGGCTACGCGACCGATCTACGGTCCAACACCCAGGGCCGAGCGACCTACACGATGCAGTTCGAGCGCTATGACGAGGTCCCCCCCAATATCGCCGAGCGGGTGGTGGGCGATCAGACGCAGGCGGCGGCCTAGTCGCAACGAGCAGCGGAATCTTTATATCCTGACTAGGTTCGTCTGCAGACGGACACAACTACTGAAATAGAAGGAGCGAAACCAAGTGGCGAAAGCCAAGTTCGAGCGCGACAAGCCCCACGTCAACGTCGGCACCATCGGTCACATCGACCATGGCAAGACGACGCTGACCGCGGCCATCACCAAGGTGCTGAATGAGAGGTACGGTGGTACTGAGGTGCGGTCGTTCGAATCGATCGATAACGCTCCGGAAGAGAAGGCTCGCGGCATCACGATCGCGACTTCGCATGTCGAGTACCAGACGCCCAATCGGCACTATGCGCACGTCGACTGCCCGGGGCACGCCGATTACGTCAAGAATATGATCACCGGCGCCGCCCAGATGGACGGCGCGATCCTGGTGGTCTCGGCCGCGGACGGCGCCATGCCTCAGACGCGCGAGCACATCTTGCTCGCCCGTCAGGTCGGCGTCCCCTACATCGTCGTGTTCCTCAACAAGGTCGACATGGTCGACGACCCCGAACTGCTCGAGCTCGTCGAGGTCGAGATCCGTGACCTGCTCTCGGAGTACGAGTTCCCGGGAGACGACATCCCGTTCGTGGCCGGCTCGGCGCTGAAGGCGCTCGAGGGCGATCAGGAGCAGGAGCAGAAGATTCTCGAGCTCGCCGAGACGCTGGACACCTACATCCCCGAGCCCGTACGCGACCTGGACAAGCCGTTCCTGATGCCGGTCGAGGACGTGTTCTCGATCACCGGCCGCGGCACCGTGGCCACGGGCCGCGTCGAGCAAGGGATCATCAAGACCGGCGAGACGATCGAGATCGTGGGCATCCGCCCCACCACCTCCACCGTGGTGACCGGAGTCGAGATGTTCAAGAAGATCCTCGACCAGGGTCAAGCGGGAGACAACGTGGGATGCCTGTTGCGCGGCACCAAGCGGGACGAGGTCGAGCGTGGCCAGGTGCTTTGCAAGCCCCGCTCAATCACCCCGCATACCAAGTTCAAGGCCGAGGTCTACGTCCTGAAGAAGGAGGAGGGCGGCCGTCACACGCCGTTCTTCACTGGCTACCGGCCCCAGTTCTACTTCCGTACGACCGACGTCACCGGCGTGGCGAGGCTGCCCGAGGGCACCGAGATGGTCATGCCCGGCGACAACGTCCAGATGGAGATCGAGCTGATCCAGCCGATTGCCATGGACCAGGGTCTGCGGTTCGCGATCCGCGAGGGCGGCCGGACAGTCGGCTCGGGGGTCGTCAGCGAAGTAATCGAGTAGTTGTTGTGGGCGGCGCGGGCCTTGCCGCCCCGCCGCCCTTTTTTTTGACAGATACGACCTAGTGGGCGGGCCCGTATCGGGCTCGCTTTGACGCGCACGGAAAAGATTGCACTGAAGTGAGCGAAAGCGAACGATTAAGAGAGGCCGGAGGCCGAACAACAAGATCAGAACGCGGGCCGGGACGGTCCGCGGAGGACTCCTAAATTGGCAACCATTGCCCAGAACAAGATCCGAATTCGCCTGAAGTCCTACGACCACACGGCGATCGAGACGGCGGCCAAGGAGATCGTCGAGACGGCCACGCGCACCGGCGCGACCGTCTCCGGTCCCGTGCCGCTGCCCACGGAGAAGAACGTCTACTGCGTGATCCGCTCGCCGTTCAAGGACAAGGACTCGCGCGAGCACTTCGAGATCCGTACGCACAAGCGGCTGATCGACATCCACCAGCCCACCCCGAAAACGGTCGACTCGCTGCAGCGGCTCGACCATCTCCCGGCGGGCGTGGACATCGAGATCCGGCTCGCGTCCTGAGGGGCCTGAGATGGCGGCGATCCTGGCTCGGAAACTCGGCATGACACAGCGCTTCCTCGACGACGGTCGCGTGGAGCGGGTGACCGTGCTGGAGGCTGGGCCGTGCCCGGTCACGGCGATCCGCACGGTCGAGCGCGACGGCTACGAGGCGGTCCAGCTCGCGTTCGGGGCCTGCAAGGAGAAGTCGCTGACCAAGCCCGAGCTCGGGCACCTGAAGAAGGCGGACGCGTCGGCGCACCGGCACCTGGTCGAGTTCCGGGGCGAAGCCGGCGAGCTGCTCGTCGGGCAGACGGTGACCGTCGATGCATTCTCGGCCGGCGATCAGGTCAAGGTCTCGGGCCTGACCAAGGGCAAAGGCTTCCAGGGCACGATCAAGCGCCACAACTTCAAAAGCGGCCCGAAGTCCCATGGCTCGCACAACGTCCGCGCGCCGGGTTCGATCGGGGCGTCGGCCACGCCTTCGCGGGTCCCCAAGGGCCTCCGGGGGCCCGGCCGGATGGGCGGGGGCCGGGTCACCCAGCGCGGCCTGACGGTGGTCGAGGTGATCCGGGGCCAGAATGTGATGCTGCTGCGGGGCGCCGTCCCGGGGCCGCGGGGCGGGACGGTGGAGGTCCGGACCGATGCGTAATGGTGTCTCGGCGGAGGTGCGGGCCGATGCCTAGGAGCGCGTCGGTGCTCGGTGGCGGGACGATCGAGTTGGATCCCGCGGCGTTCGAGGCCTCGTTCAACATGCCGCTCGTGCACGAGGCGGTGCGCGCCGAGCTGAACGCGCGCCGGCACGGCACGGCGTCGACCAAGACGCGCGGCCAGGTATCCGGCGGCGGCGCCAAGCCGTGGCGCCAGAAGGGAACCGGGCGGGCTCGCGCGGGATCCTCACGCTCGCCGCTGTGGACCGGCGGCGGCACCGTGTTCGGACCCAGCCCGCGCCACTACACGGTCAAGGTCAACCGCAAGGCGCGTCGTGCCGCCCTGCGCAGCGTGCTGTCGATGCATGCCGAGCGCGAGTCGCTGGCCGTGTTCGACGCCGGCTCGTTCTCCGAGCCGTCGACAGCGCAGGCGGCCGAGGTGCTGGCCGACTGGGGCGCGCCGGCGCCGATTCTCGTGCTGCTGGGTGAGACCGAGGCGGCCGCGGGCAAGTCGTTCCGCAACCTGAGGGAGGTCGCGGCGATGCCGGCGGAGGATGCGGGGGTGGCCGATATCGTCGGCGCGAGGTCGCTGCTGGTATCCGAGGCGGCGCTGCGCTCGTTGCTGGCGCGCGCCGGCGCGGGGACGTCTGGGTCGCAGTCAGAGGAGGCGGCCTGATGGACCCGACCCAGGTGATCATCCGCCCGGTCCTGTCCGAGAAGACGTTCGCGCTGGCCGAGGCCGGCAAGTACACCTTCCGCGTCCACGACGGGGCGCACAAGACCCAGATCCGCCAGGCGATCGAGCAGCTGTTCGATGTCAACGTGCTCGAAGTACGCACGGCCCACGTGCACTCGAAGCCCAAGCGCCGCGGTCAGACGAGCGGCCGTACACGTCAGTGGAAGAAGGCGATCGTGCAGGTGCGCGAGGGCCAGACCATCCCGATCTTCGGGGGATTGGAGGCGGGCGAGTAAATGCCCATCCGTAAGCCCAAGCCAACCTCGCCCGGCCGCCGGTTCGTGACCTATCCCGACTACGCCGAGATCACCCGCAGCGCGCCCGAGAAGTCCTTGGTGGAGGGGCTCACGAAGTCCGGGGGCCGGAATGCCAACGGGCGCAAGACCGCGCGCCACCGCGGCGGCGGCGCCAAGCGGCTGTATCGCAAGATCGACTTCAAGCGCCGCAAGGACGGTATCCCGGCCAAGGTGGCACATATCGAATACGACCCAAACCGCTCCGCCTACATCGCGCTGCTGCACTACGCCGACGGCGAAAAGCGCTACATCCTGGCGCCGCAGCGGCTGCGAGTGGGGATGACCGTGCAGTCCGGGCCCGGGGCGGACATCCGCGTGGGCAACAGCCTGCCGCTGGGCAACATGCCGGCGGGCACCGTGGTGCACAACGTCGAGTTGACGCCGGGGCGCGGTGGCCAGATGGCGCGCGCGGCGGGTGCCGGCGTGCAGCTCTTGGCCAAGGAGGGCGACTATGTGACGCTGCGCCTGCCCTCGGGCGAGATGCGGATGGTGCGAGCCGAATGCCGCGCCACCGTGGGGACGATCGGCAACACCGACCACCAGAACGTGTCGATCGGCAAGGCGGGGCGCAAGCGCCACATGGGCGTGCGCCCGCAGACCCGTGGAACCGCGATGAATCCGGTCGACCACCCGCACGGTGGCGGCGAGGGTTCGACCACGCCGGGCCGGCACCCGGTCACGCCCTGGGGCGTGCCGACACTCGGCTACCGCACTCGGCCCAAGGGGAAGGCATCTGACAGGTACATCGTGCGCGGACGGAGGAGAGGCAAGAAGCGATGAGTCGCTCGAGCAAGAAGGGGCCCTACGTCGAGGAGCGGCTGATGGTCCGGATCGAGGCCATGAACACTTCGGGCGAGAAGCGCATGCTGCGGACCTGGTCGCGTGCCTCAACGATCTTCCCCGAGATGGTCGGCCACACGATCGCGGTACACGACGGGCGCAAGCACGTCCCGGTGTTCGTCACCGAGTCGATGGTCGGGCACAAGCTGGGCGAGTTCGCGCCGACCCGGCTGTATCGCGGACACGCTGGAACTGGTAAGAGGCGATGAGCGCGTCTGAGCCGGAAGAGACTGAAGAGACCCCGCGCCGGCGACGTCGCATGCGTAGGAAGGCCTCGGAGGACGCGCCTTCGTCTGAAGCCTCGGCGGACGCGCTCCCGTCTGCCGATAGCGAGGAGCCCGACGCGATCCGCGAGACCCCAGAGGACGTGGAGGCCGAGCAGGCGGCGGCGGACGTGATGCTGGAGGCGGACGACGAAGCCGAGGGCGAGTCCGAACTCGCCTCGGACGTCGAGGTTGATGAGGCCGAAGCCGAGGAGGCGCCGGCGTCGGCGCCCGCACCGCGACGTCGGAGAAGGGGAGAGCGTGGGGAGCGAAGGGATGTGGTGGTTCGGGCGCAGGCGAAGTACGTGCGGGCGTCGGCCAGGAAGGCGAGACTGGTCTGTGACCACATCCGCGGCAAGAGCGTGGAGGATGCGCGAGCTATCCTCGCTCACACCTCGCGTGCGGTGGCCCGGGACTGGAGCAAGCTGCTCGAGTCGGCGGTGGCCAACGCGGAGAACAACCACGAGCTCGTGGGCGAGGACCTGTACGTCAAGGAGGTCCACGCCGACGAGGGACCAACGATCCGGCGCTTCCGGCCCCGCGCGATGGGTCGCGCGACGAGGATCCGCAAGCGCACCAGCCACCTCACGATCTTGCTCACGCCGAAGGATTAGTCACTAGATATGGGTCAAAAAGTTCATCCCGAGTCGCTCCGCGTGGGCTATATCCACGACTGGAAGTCGAACTGGTTCAACGAGCGGATGTTCGCGGACTTCCTGCACGAGGACACCAGGATCCGCGACCACATCACCCGCCGGCTCTCGCACGCCGGGCTGTCGGACATCACGATCCGCAAGAACCAGAACGAGGTCGAGGTCAACATCCACACGGCTCGGCCGGGCATCGTGATCGGCAAGTCGGGCTCCGAGGTCGACCAGCTGCGCCGCGACCTGCACCGGATCACCGGCAAGCAGGTCAAGGTCAATATCCTCGAGATCAAGCGCCCCGAGCTCGACGCGCGCCTGGTCGCCCAGTCGATCGCCGAGCAGCTCCAGAACCGCGTCGCTTTCCGCCGGGCCATGAAGCGCGCGCTGACCAGCGCGATGCGTTCCGGCGCCAAGGGCGTCAAGGTTCAGGTGTCCGGGCGTCTGGGTGGTGCTGAGATGGCGCGCACCGAGGGCTACTCGGACGGTCGCGTGCCCCTGCACACCCTGCGCGCGGACATCGACTACGGGTTCCATGAGGCCCGCACCACGTTCGGGCGGATCGGCGTGAAATGCTGGATCAACAAGGGCGAGATCATGCCCGAGGGCTACACCGGTGCCGACCTGACGATCATGGATGAGCCGGCGCCGCAGGCGCCCGAGCGCGACGGTCGCGGCGGGCGCGGCGGACGTGATGGGCGCGGGCGCGGCGGCGGTGGCCGTGGCGGCGGTCCGGGTGGGCGCGGCGGCGGTGCCGGCGGTCCGGGTGGCCGCGGCGGCGGTGCCGGCGGTCCGGGTGGCCGCGGCGGCGGTCCCGGCGGTCCGGGTGGCCCGGGCGGCGGTCGTGGTCCAGGCGGGCGCGGCGGAACGGGTGGCGGCCGCGGTCCCGGCGGTCCCGGTGGCGGTCGCGGTCCGGGCGGTCCCGGTGGCGGTCGCGGTCCGGGCGGTCCCGGTGGCGGTCGCGGTCCGGGCGGTCCCGGTGGCGGTCGCGGTCCGGGCGGTCCCGGTGGCGGTCGCGGCCAGGGTGGACGCGGTGGCGGTCCGGGCACCGGCGGCCGCGGTGGCGGACCGCGCGGTGGCGGTGGCGGCTCCGGCTCCGGCTCCGGGCGTCCCAGCGGCGGCTCGGGCTCCGGGCGTCCCAGCGGCGGCTCCGGGCGTCCCAACAGCGAGGGCGGTGGTAGCTAATGCTCGCCCCGAAGCGCGTCAAGTACCGCAAGGTGCACCGCGGGCGCCGGCACGGGATGTCCCGTGGGCAAACCAAGGTCCAGTTCGGCGAGTACGGCCTGAAGGCGCTCGACGCCGGCTGGCTCACCAACCGTCAGATCGAGGCCGCACGTATCGCCATGACCCGCAAGATCAAGCGCGGCGGCAAGGTGTGGATCAACGTCTACCCCGACAAGTCCTACACCAAGAAGCCGGCCGAGACCCGCATGGGATCGGGCAAAGGCTCGCCCGAGGGCTGGGTCGCGGTGGTCAAGCCGGGACGCGTGATGTTCGAGCTGGCCGGGGTGCCTGAGCCGCTGGCGCGCGAGGCGATGCGCCTGGCCGGACACAAGCTGTCGGTCCGCACCAAGTTCGTGATGCGAGAGGACGCGTGAGATGAGGCCGGCCGACCTGCGCGATCTGAGCGACACCGAATTGCGCGAGCACGTCCGGACCTCGCGCCGCGAGCTGTTCGGGCTGCGCTTCCAGCACGCCACGTCCGAGCTCGAGAACACCGCGAGCCTCAAACGCGCCAAGCGCGAGATCGCCCGGGCGCTCACCATCCAGCGGGAGCGGGACCTGAACAACAATGGCTGAGACCGAGAACAACGAGACTGAAGCGATCCCGGCCGACGCGCAGGCCCGTGCCGAGGCGCCGAGCGCGGCCGAGGCGGCACCGTCACCGCGCGAGCCGGTCGAGGTAGTCGCGCCCAAGGAACGCCGGCGCCGCGCGCGGGCCGCGAAGGCCGCGCGGGCCAAGACACGGCAGCCACGCACGCCCGAGGAGCGCCAGGCCGAGCGAGTGGCCGAGCGTCAGGGCAAGGCGCGGGCGCGGCGCGTCGAACGCGCGCGGTCGCGCGAGAAGGCCGGGGCGGCGGCTCCGAGCGGGCAGACCACCCCGCCGCGCGAGCATGGGCCCGGCCGACAGAAGACCCGCCAGGGCGTGGTCGTCTCCGACAACGCGGACAAGACGATCACCGTGCGGATCGACATCGCACGGCGCCACCGGCGCTACGAGAAGATCGTGCGCACCTCGAACACGCTGCACGCCCACGACGAGTCGAACGACGCCCACATCGGCGACACCGTGATCGTGCGGGAGTGCCGGCCGATGTCGCGGCTCAAGCGCTGGCGACTGATCGAAGTGGTGGAGCGGGCCGAATGATCGAAGTGGTGGAGCCGGCGGCGTGATCCAGAACGAGACGCGACTGCGCGTGGCGGACAACACCGGCGCCCGCGAGATCCTGGTCATCCGGGTGCGCGGCGGCCACCGCCGGCGCTACGCGGGGGTCGGTGACATCGTCACGGCCACGGTCAAGCAGGCCAGCCCCCAAGGCTCGGTCAAGAAGGGCGAGGTGGTTACAGCGGTCGTGGTCCGCACGCGCAAGTCCTACGGGCGTGAGGACGGGACCTACATCGCCTTCGACGAGAACGCGGCGGTGCTCATCGACAATCAGAACAACCCGCGCGGCACGCGTATCTTCGGCCCGGTGGCCCGCGAGCTGCGCGAACGAAACTTCATGAAGATCGTGTCCTTAGCCCCGGAGGTGCTGTGATGCCGGCGCGGCTCAAGCAAGGCGACGAGGTGATCGTCATCGGCGGCAAGGACCGCGGAAAGCGAGGCCGGATCCTGCGGGTCGAGCCCAAGAAGGATCGCGTGTACGTGGAGGGCCTGAACATCGTCAAGCGCCACCAGCGCCCCCGGCAGGTGGGCGGCGCCCAGCGCGCCGAGACGGTGGGCGGGGTGATCGAGAAGGAGGGGCCGATCCACGTCTCCAACGTGATGCCGGCCGATCCGGGTGCCGACAAGCCCACTCGGGTCGGCGTCGAGATTCAGGACAGCAAGCGCTACCGGATCGCCCGCCGAAGCGGAACGAGGCTCGACTGATGGCTTGGAGGAGCGTGAGCTGATGCCCGAGGCACGACTGCAGACCCGTTACCGGGAGGAGATCCTCCCCGACCTGACCGAGCGCTTCGGCTACTCGACGCCGATGCGCGCGCCGCGCATCGAGAAGGTGACCGTGAACATGGGCGTGGGCGACGCCAAGCAGGATTCCAAGCTGCTCGAGGCCGCCACCGACCAGCTGGCCACGATCACCGGCCAGCGGCCCAACGTGCGCCGCGCGCGCAAGTCGATCGCGCAGTTCAAGGTCCGCGACGGGATGCCCGTGGGTGTCGCGGTGACGCTGCGGGGCGCCCGCTCGTACGAGTTCCTTGACCGGCTGATGTCGGTCGCGATCCCGCGCATCCGCGACTTCCGGGGCCTCAATCCCCGCTCGTTCGACGGCCGCGGGAACTACTCGATGGGCGTGCGCGAACAGATCATCTTCCCCGAGGTGGACTACGACGAGGTGGATCAGGTCCGCGGCCTGGACATCACGATCACCACCACCGCCCAGAGCGACGACGAGGCGTTCGCCCTGCTCGAGGCGCTCGGGATGCCGTTCAGCAGAGAAGGCCGCCCCGAAGCGGCCGTGAGTCAGACTTAGAAGGAGCCCATGGCCAAGACTTCACAGGTTGTTCGTCAGCAGCGCACGCCCAAGTACAAGACGCGCGGTTACACCCGCTGCCGCCGCTGCGGCCGGGCCCGCGCCGTCTACCGCAAGTTCGGCGTGTGCCGGATCTGCCTCCGCGAGCTGGCCCACAACGGCTACATCCCCGGCATGACGAAGTCGAGCTGGTGAGGAGCGGGGACGTGAGCGAAGCGAACGGTTACTGCGGGCTGGATGCCGGCAGACAGCATCACGAGCGCCGACCGGAAGGAGGCAAGGGGACTCCATGACCATGACCGATCCGATTGCCGACCTGCTGACCCGGATCCGCAACGCGGCGGCCGCCCAGCACCACGACGTCACAATCCCGTCCTCGAAGCTGGGCCGCGAGATCGCGCGGATCCTGCGCGAGCAGGGATACATCGAGGACTACGAGGTCCGCGATCCCGACCCGGGACGGCCAGGCCAGAAGCTGACGATCACGCTCAAGTACACGCAGGCGCGCAAGCCGGTGATCTCGGGCCTGCAGCGGGTGTCGCGCCCCGGCCAGCGCACATACGTCGACCACGCGCACATCCCCCGCGTCCAGGGCGGGATGGGCACCGCGATCATCTCGACCTCCAGGGGCATCATGACCGGGCACGAGGCCCGGATCGCCGGCGTCGGTGGCGAAGTGGTGGCGCAGGTCTGGTAACCCTGTAACGACATGTCCCGCATCGGCAAACAACCCATCCCCGTCCCGGCCGGAGTATCCGTGGCGATCGAGCCCGACATCGTGCGCGTCAACGGGCCGCGCGGCGAGCTGGCTGAGCGCGTCAACCGCGACATCAAGATCGAGCAGGTGGACGATCAGATCGTGGTGACGCGGCCGACCGACCGCGGCGAGCACCGTGCGTTGCACGGGCTGACCCGCACGCTGGTGGCCAACATGGTCGAGGGCGTCACCGCCGGCTTCGAGAAGCGGCTCGAGATCCAGGGCGTGGGCTACCGCGCGCAGCTGCGCGGGCGCGACCTCGAGCTGGCGCTCGGCTATTCGCACCCGGTCTCGATCAAGGCGCCCGACGGGATCGAGTTCGAGGTGCCGCAGCCCACCCGGATCGTGGTCAGGGGCGCCTCCAAGCAGCAGGTGGGTGAGATCGCGGCACTGATCCGTAAGCAGCGCAAGCCCGAGCCATACAAGGGCAAGGGCATCCGCTACGAGGGCGAATACGTGGCCCGAAAGGTGGGCAAGCGGGCATGACCGTGATGACCAAGCCCGCTCGTCGTTTGAAGCGCCGCCGGCGCGTGCGCGCCAAGGTGCACGGCAGCGCGGAGCGTCCCCGCATCTCGGTGTTTCGCTCCAACCGGGGAATCTTCGCCCAGCTGGTCGACGATGACGCGGGTCGCACGCTGGCCTCGGTGAACTGGATCGAGCCCGATCTGCGTGGCCTGGGGCGGATGGAGCAGGCGCAGCGCGCCGGCGCGCTGCTCGCGCAGCGCGCGAGCGAGGTCGGGATTCAGACCGCGGTGTTCGACCGCGGCGGCTACAAGTACCACGGGCGCGTGAAAGCGCTCGCCGACGGTGCTCGCGAGGGCGGGCTGACGTTCTAGGACCGCTAACCTGGGCTAGCCGATGCCAATACGAGATCGCACAGTTTCCGCCGCCGGGCTCGACCTCCAGGAGCGCGTGGTCGAGATCAACCGCGTGGCCAAGGTGGTCAAGGGGGGCCGTCGCTTCTCGTTCACCGCGCTGGTCGTGGTGGGCGACGAGCGGGAGATCGTCGGGATCGGCTACGGCAAGGCCAACGAGGTGCCGGTGGCCATCCAGAAGGGCGTCGAGCGGGCGAAGAAGAACCTCTACCGCGTGCCGAAGCACGGCTCGACCATCACCCACCAGACGACCGGCGTGTTCGGCTCTGGCCGGGTGTTCTTGAAGCCGGCGTCACCGGGGACCGGGGTGATCGCCGGCGGTGGCGTGCGTGCCGTGCTCGAACTGGCCGGCATCCACGACATCCTGTCCAAGTCCTTGGGTTCGCAGAATCCCATCAACCTGGTGAAGGCGACGATGGCTGGGCTGCAATCGCTGCGGACCCCGGACGAGGTCGCCGAGATCCGCGGACTCTCGGTCAACCAGGTGCTCGGCTTGACAAGCGAGCCGGACGTCGACACCGCCTCCGCCTCGCCGCGCCCGAGCTTCAACGGTGGTCAAGGGTCCGAGGCGACGCGAGGGGAGGCGGACGCGGATGTCGCGTCCGACTCTGGTGACGCCGGCGACGGTCCCACCTCGGCCGCACAGCCTGAGGCGGCGACCTCGGCCGAACAGCCTGAGGAGGCGACCTCGACCGAACAGCCTGAGGAGGCGAGCTCGGCCGAACAGCCTGAGGAGTCTGAGGCGTGAGCAAACTCGTCGTGACGCAGCGGCGGTCGCGCAACGGCTCGGATCAGCGCCAGCGGGACACGCTGCGTTCATTGGGTTTGCGCAGGATCGGCCAGTCGGTCGAGCATGCCGATACTCCCCAGATACGCGGGATGATCGCGAAGGTGGCGCATCTCGTCGAGGTCTCGGAGGAAGCGGATGGCTGAGGCACCCGAGAACGAGGCCCCGCAGCCTGAGGAGCGGATCGGGCTGCACAACCTGAGGCCGGCCCCGCGATCGCGGCGGCCACGCAAGCGCGTGGGTCGTGGTGAGGGGTCCGGCACCGGCAAGACGGCGGGCCGGGGCCAGAAGGGCTGGGGCTCGCGCTCGGGCGCCAAGCGCCGGGCCCGCTTCGAGGGCGGCCAGAACCCGATCCACATGCGGATGCGCAAGCTGCGCGGCCCACACATGAAGAAGTCGATGCCGTTCGAGCCGTTCCGCACGCACAGCCAGCCGGTCAACCTGCTCGACCTCGAGGCGCGCTTCGAGTCGGGCGCCGCGGTGACGCTCGAGGCGATGCATGCCAAGGGCCTGGCCACGCGCAAGGGCATCCCGGTCAAGATCCTGGCCAAGGGCGAGGTGTCAAAGCCGCTCACCGTGCACGGCCACGCGTTCAGCGCCGCGGCGCAGGCCAAGATCGAGGCGGCCGGCGGGACCTGTCAGGTCATCGTCGAGGCCGAGGGCGGAGGTCTACCGACGTGATCTCGACGATCCTCGGGGCGTTCAGGATCGGAGAGATCCGCAACAAGGTCCTGTTCACCGCGCTGATCCTGGCCCTCTACCGGCTGGGCGCGTACATCCCGGCGCCGGGCATCAACGCGAGCGCGGTCAACCAGATCCAGAACAACTTCGGCGGCAACAGCATCCTCGGCTTCCTGAACCTGTTCTCGGGCGGCGGGCTGGGCCGGATCGCCATCTTCGCGCTGGGCATCATGCCCTACATCACGGCCTCGATCATCCTGCAGTTGCTGCAGGTCGTGGTGCCCTCGCTCGAGAAGCTCTCCAAGGAGGGCGAGGTCGGCCAGGCGCGGATCACCCAGTACACGCGCTACCTGACCGTCGGGCTGGCTTTCGCCCAGTCGATCGGCTACGTGTTCCTGTTCCGCAGCTTCGAGCAGTCGGCCGGCGTGCAGCTGATTCAGAACTTCAACCTGGCCAAGGTGTTCCTGATCGTGGTCTCCCTGACCGCCGGCACCGTGCTCCTGATGTGGATGGGCGAGCTGATCACCCAGCGCGGCATCGGCAACGGCATTTCGCTGCTGATCTTCGCCTCGATCGTCGCGCGCATCCCGCACGGGCTGCAGTCATGGTGGAACAACCCGGACCAGGTGTTCCGGGTCATCATGCCGTTCATCGCGCTCGGCGTGGTGGCGGCGATCGTGTTCGTGCAGGAGGGTCAGCGCCGCATCCCGATCCAGTACGCCAAGCGGGTGATCGGCCGGCGCATGACGCAGGGCAGCCAGACCTACCTGCCGCTGCGCGTGAACATGGCCGGCGTCATTCCGGTCATCTTCGCGGCCAGCCTGATGGCCATCCCGGCGACCATCGGTCAGCTGATCGGCCAGAACCGCAACAACTTCGCCACGAACGTCCAGAACTTCTTCAACCCGCAGGGCTGGCACTACGTACTCGGCGAGAGCCTCCTGATCATCGTGTTCACCTACTTCTACACGGCGGTCACCTTCAACCCGGTCGACCAGGCGGAGAACCTGCGCAAGTACGGCGGGTTCATCCCCGGGGTGCGACCAGGTCGGCCCACGGCCGAGTTCCTCGACCGCATCCTGGCTCGCCTCACCTTCCCGGGGGCCCTCTTCCTGGCCGCGATCGCTGCCCTGCCGACGATCCTGATCAACCAGACATCGGCCAACTTCTTCTTCGGCGGCACCTCGATCCTGATCGTCATCGGCGTCGCGCTCGACACGATGAAACAGCTCGAGGCGCAGCTGATGATGCGCAACTACGAAGGCTTCTTGAAGTAGCAAGCCCCGGGGACGGGGGCGGGAGAGGTGCGCCCGCTCCCGGCCGCGATGGGTGCCGGCGCTACACGCTCAACGCCGCAGCAAGCTCGCGGCGCGTCTGGATGTTGAGCTTGCGGTAGGTGTTGCGCAGGTGGTACTCGACGGTCTTGGGGGTGACGAACAGGGCCTGGGCGATCTCTCGGTTGCTCTGGCCGGTGGCGGCCAGCTGGGCGATCCGGCGCTCCGACGGCGTGAGCGACGCCGGTCCGCTCAGGAACGCCGCGCGCCGGGAACGCGCGCCGGCCGCAGCAAGCTCCACGCGGGCGCGCTCGCCGAGCGCCGCCGCGCCGCCGCGGGTCGCCATGTCGGCGCCGCGCTTAAGCCACTGCCGCGCCTCCGTCCGACGGTTCTCGCGTCGCAGCGCGGCGCCCAAGTCGACGAGCGCGCGGATCGTCTCGAGCCGGGGCGGCGCGGATAACCCGAGGCGCACCGCCGCGCGGAGACTCCTGACCCCCTGCGGCCCTGGCTCGCACAGGCCGAGAACACGGCGGGCGCGAATCCGCATGTGGAGCACGTCGGTTCGCTCGGCCCGGGTCAGTTCCTCGTCGGCCAGCTCACGCGCGCGGTCTGATTCGGCCAGCATCAGAGCGCCCTGTGCCGCCGTGGTGCGCCACGCGGTGTAGCCAAAGTGGTGAATGGTGCGCTCGCCGATCTCTCCGACCTTGAGCGCCGCCTCGAGCGCCTCGGCCGGGCGGCCCTGGGCCAGGCGCAGCTCGGCCAGCGAGTAGAGGCGCAGCACGTCCTCGATGTCCTGCGGCTCGGCGACCGGACCGTCCTCGTCGAGGACCTCCTGCGCTCGGTCGAGCTGGCCGCATTCGATCAGGCAGAGCGCGTACTGCGATGCGGCTGAGCGGGCGAACTCGTGCCAGCCGTAACGGCGGGCGCCCCGCGCCAGCTCGAGGTCGGCCAGCGCGTCGTCGACCTGACCCTGCCACAAGAGCGGGAGGCCGCGGACGTAGCTGGCGGTGGCGACGGCGAGCGGCCAAGCTCGGCGGGCCGCGTCCTCGACCGCGGCGTCGGCGGCGAGCAGCGCGCTCTCGAGCTCTCCGCCCAGGATGAACGCGGCCGCGACCATCCTCCACCCGATCCACTGAGGATTGGCGTGCGCGAGGATCAGGCCGCCGTCCCACGCGCGCTCGGCCAGCTCGATCACCTTGTGGGATGACTCGCCGGTGGCGGTCGCGTGGAGGGCTGCCTGGGCCAGGAGCAGCCGCTGGCCCTGGGTGTCGGGTCCCTTGACCGCGTACTTGACGATCCGGGTCGAGCGCTCGACGGCCAGCGGCTGAAGATCGGGAACCATCGCGGCGGTGGTGATGAAGCTCACCTCGAGCTGATCGCGCAGCTCGAGCTCGTGGGCGTCGGTGGGGGTGGGCGTGAGCGCGGAGAGGCCGCGGTCATAGGCGCGGGCGGCCTCCTCGTGGCGCCCCTGCGCGTCCAGGGCGCGCCCGAGCTCGAGCGCCAGCTCGGCCCGTCGGCGCGGTTCGGGCACGGCGGCCGCGGCCCGCGCCAGATGCTCCGCGGCGGCGGCCCGGCCGAGCACGGCCTCGGCCGCCCCGAGCTCGGCGAGCACTTCGGGGCGCAGCTCGGCGGGCGGGGGCTCCTCGATCGCGCGCTCGAGATACCGCACGGCGGGCTGGGGGGCGCGGGCCTCCCGCGCGGCGGCGCGCAGTTGCTCGACTACCCACCGGTCGCCGGCGGCGTGAGTGAGCAGCAGGTGCGCGGCGAGGAGCTCGACGTCCTCACCGTCGCAGTAGAGCAGGCGTGCGGCGTCGAGATGGCTCCTTGAGCGCTCGAACGGCGGGATGTCCTGCTCGATCGTGTGGCGGACGAGCGGATGGACGAAGCGCAGAGGCTCACGCGCGAGCAGGATCTCGGCGCCGGCCAGGGCGTCGCCAGCGGTGGCGGCGGCCTCAGTCGACAAGCCGGCGAGCGCGGCGGCGCGACGCAGCGGGACGTCGGCGCCGAGGATCGCCACCGCGCGAGCCAGAGCCGCCGCGTCCGCCCCGAGACGTCCGACGCGAACTCGCAGCGAGCGCGTGACAGCATCGGGGGCCAGCGCCCGCGCCCGCCGGGTGAGCTCGGCGGCGGGCGCGTCCGCGTGCTCGGCCAGGACGGCCAGGAGCTCGCGCAGATAGAACGGGTTGCCGCCCGTCACCTCGACGCAGGCCTCGGCGAGACGTTGATCGGGCCGGTCGCCGAGTGCGTGGTGGGCCAGCTCGGCGACGGCCTGGCTGCCCAGCGGCGTCAGTTTCTCGAGACGGACGCGCGGGTGGCTGGAGATGCGGTCGAGTGCGTCCGAGCGCTCTGCGGCCGGACCCGGGCGGCGGGTCATGACGAGCGCGACGGGAAGCTCGTCGAGGCGGTGCAGGACATAGAGGACGAACTCGAGCGAGGCGACGTCGCACCAGTGCAGGTCGTCGACGGCGAGCAGGGTCGGGCGGCCATCGGTGGCGCCGGCGATGACGGAAAACAGGCCGTGCGACACCGTCAGGTCGCCGACCTCGCCCGGGCCGGGAAGTTCCTGGCCGGGTCCGGCCAGCGAACGCACCCGCTCCGGCGCCTCGACCAGGAAGGCCCGGCCGCCCTCCGGCGTCAGGTCGTGGAGCAGGGCCCTCACGAGCTGCCCGGCCACGCCGAAGGCGACGTTCTGCTCGAGCTCCGCTCCGGCGGCGCGCAACACCCGGAGCCCGCGCCCGCGGCCTTCGTCGAGCGCTGCCTCGTGCAACCTGGTCTTACCCATGCCGGCGTGCCCCTCGAGGAGGAGCGCGGCGCCCGTGCCGGCCTCGACGGCGTCCACGGCAGTCGAGATCGCGTGGAGCAGATCGTCGCGCTCGAGCAGGCCCTCGCTTCCGCGCACGGGCCGGCCGCGCCTGTCAGGCACCTCCCACACCGGCATCTGGAGAAATGTAGCTCGCTTTCGAGTGGACCCGAAGCCGTTGGCTGGGGGTTTAAATCCCCTGGGCTTGTCCCTAATCCTGGGGTGCTTGCCTGGGGCGGACCGGGGTCCCGAGGCGCATCATTCTGGCCGTGGAGAAAGACACCGCGCACCTGGAGCTGTCGATCGAGGTCGGCTCAGACCCGATCACCGGCGTCGTCTCAAATGGGAGCTACAGCTCGCGGCCGTTCAGCGGGTGGATCGAGCTCGTGGGGGCGATTGAGGCGGCGCGGAGCGCGGGAGCGCTCAGCGGCGGCTCAGGTGAGGCGGGGAGGCAAACCCTGGGGCCGACGCCTGGGGAAGCGGCCTCCGAGCTGTAGTTAGGTACGGGTCGCATGACTGGGGTGAGCCGACGAGTCGGACGGATCAGGGGGCGCAACGGGGGCGCGGGGGGCGCGGATCCATTGTGGGGGCAGACGTGCAGGAAACGGGACCGGGTAGCTGGGGGTGACGGTCCAAAGTGGGGGCAAACCTAGGGGCATCAGTCGGGTAGCGGGGGCGACGGGCGCAAGCGCTTGAGGGCCGGCAGGGATGCCGGCCTGCGCGCCCGCCTTGGGGGCAGATGCCGATCTTGCCGTCCCCGATACAGTGGGGCCCTCGTGTCAGAGCTCAACCTGATTCTGTTCGGCCCGCCCGGCGCCGGCAAAGGAACTCAGGCCGACCGCCTGCGTTCGGATTTCCAGCTGCCCTACATCGCCACCGGCGACATGTTGCGGGCGAACGTCAAGGAGGGCACCGAGCTCGGTAAGCAGGCGAAGGAGTACATGGACCGCGGGGATCTGGTGCCCGACGAGCTGATCGTGGCCATGGCGGCCGAACGCCTGGCCGAGGACGACGCGTTGGACGGCTTCATCCTCGACGGCTTTCCCCGCACCACCGAGCAGGCCGAGGCGCTCGACAAACAGCTCTCGCAGATGGCCCGGCGGATCACCGCCGTGCTGCTGATCGACGTGCCCGACGCGGAGGTCGTCCGGCGCCTCAGCGGCCGGCGCGTGTGCGTCAAGGCGGGGCACAACTACCACGTCGAATTCGACCCGCCCAAGCACGACGACGTGTGCGACCAGGACGGTTCGCGCCTCGTCCAGCGAGACGACGACAAGCCCGGGGTGATCAAGAAGCGGCTGGTCGTCTACCACGACCAGACCGAGCCACTCGTGGACTACTACGATCAGAGGGGAATCCTGCGTCGCGTCGACGGAACCAGACCTCCCGCCGAAGTGCACGACCACATCCGCGCCCTGATCGCGACGCTCCGCCTCGAGGAAGACGTGTGATCATCAAGAAGACTCCCGAGCAGATCGAGCGGATGGCCGCCGCCGGCGCCATCCTGGTCAAGACCATGAACCTGCTGGCCAGCAAGATCCGGCCTGGCGTCACCACGGCTGACCTCGACGAGGCGGCCGAGAAGTTCATCCGTTCACAGGGGGCCACGCCGGCCTTCAAGGGGTATCGCGGTTTCCCCGGGTCGATCTGCGCGTCCCCCAACGAGATGATCGTGCATGGCATCCCCGGCCCCTACGCGTTGGGGCGGGGGGACATCCTGTCGGTCGACGTCGGGGTGGTGCGCGACGGCTGGGTGGCCGATGCGGCGCGCACGTTCCCGGTCGGCCCGATCAGCCCGGTGGCGGCCAAGCTCCTGCGGGTGACGGAGGAGTCGCTGTTCTTGGCCGTGGAGGAGTGCCGGGTCGGCAACCGTCTGGGCGACGTCTCACACGCCATCCAACAGCACGTCGAGGCGGCCGGGCTGTCGATCGTGCGCTCGCTGGTCGGGCATGGGATCGGGCGTGAGATGCACGAGGAGCCGCAGATCCCCAACTACGGCAGCCCCGCCAGCGGGCTCCTGCTCGAGGAGGGAATGGTGCTGGCGGTCGAGCCGATGGTGACCGCGGGCCGGCACGCCGTGAGGGTGGGCGACGACCACTGGGCGATCTACTCGCAGGACGGGTCGCTGGCCGCGCACTTCGAGTTCACGATCGCGGTGACGGCGGGCGGGCCGAGGATTCTGACGCCCTGGCACGAGGCGGCGCGTGGAGCCCGCCTGCCGTCAGAGCGGCATTCGCGGGTCGCGTAGCGCGCCTCCCGCGCGCTCGGCTGGATGCCAAACAGCCCGTGCGGGGTTGCGGCCCGCCGGGCATGGATGCCCGGCGGAACGGCCCCACGGATGACGGCCGAAGGCCGGCCCATTCCTACCGGGGCCGCGCCACCACACCCCTGCTAAGATCGCTCGTTGCGCCCGCGCGCGGTTCTTTCGCGCTGCGAGGCGTTGCTACAGCCCGGTAGCGGCGGCCGAAACGGTCTCCAGAGCCCGGCTGTGGGAACTATGCAGTCGAGCAAAGAGCAGAGAACGTGAAAGTACGACCGTCGGTCAAGCCGATGTGCGAGAAGTGCAAGATCATCCGCCGGAACGGGCGGGTCCTCGTGATCTGCTCGAACCCGCGTCACAAGCAAAGGCAAGGATGAGCAGAGCGAATCCGGTTAGGCGAGCCGTGTTCGCGAGCTTCGAGATCAGAACGCGGGTCCGGAGGACCCGCGGAGGAGACTAGTAATGGCCCGTATTTCCGGCGTCAACATCCCGCTCAACAAGCGGGTCGAGATCGGTCTGACCTACATCTACGGGATCGGGCGCTCGACCTCGAACAAGGTTTTGGCCGAGCTTGGGATCGAGCCCGACCGCAAGGTGCGCGACCTGACTGAGGAAGAGGTCATCCGGCTGCGCGAGACGATCGACGGCACCTGCACCGTCGAGGGCGACCTGCGCCGCGAGCGCTCGCAGAACATCAAGCGGCTGCAGGAGATCGGGAGCTATCGCGGGCTGCGCCACCGGCGCGGGCTTCCCGTGCACGGCCAGAACACGAAGACCAACGCGCGCACGCGCAAGGGCCCCAAGCGCATGCAGGTCGCCGGCAAGAAGAAGGCGGCTAAGAAGTGAGCGCGAAGCGCGAACGGTTAACAGAGGCCGGAGGCCGAACGACGAAATCAGATCGCGGGTCCGGAGGACCCGCGGAGGACTAATGCCAGCACCCCGGAGGCCACAGCGCGGGCGACGCCGCGTCCGCAAGAACATCCCGATCGGGCAGGCGCACATCAAGACGTCGTTCAACAACACGATCGTGTCGCTGACGGACCGCGAGGGCAACGTGATCGCGTGGGAGTCGGCCGGTGGCGCGGGCTTCAAGGGCTCGCGCAAGTCGACCCCGTTCGCCGCCCAGGTGACCGCCGATGCGGCGGCCCGTAAGGGGATCGAGCACGGCCTGCAGCGGGTCGAGGTGTTCGTCAAGGGCCCCGGCTCGGGTCGCGAGACGGCGATCCGCTCGCTGCAGGCGGCCGGCCTTGAGGTGACCGGCGTCAAGGACGTCACCCCGCAGGCCCACAACGGCTGCCGGCCCCGGAAGAGGAGGCGGGTCTAATGGCTCGCGACACGGGTCCCCAGTGCAAGCAGTGCCGGCGCGAAGGGCAGAAGCTGTTCCTCAAGGGCGAGCGGTGTCTCACGGACAAGTGCGGCGTCGAGCGCCGCTCCTACCCGCCCGGTGAGCACGGACGGGGGCGGATGCGCCAGAGCGAGTACCGGGTCCAGCTGCGCGAAAAGCAGAAGGCCAAGCGCTACTACGGCGTACTCGAGAAGCAGTTCCGGATCTACTACCAGAAGGCCTCTGGGCAACCGGGCATCACCGGCGAGAACCTTCTGCGGATGCTCGAGTGCCGCTTCGACAACGTGCTCGTCCGGCTCGGCTTCGCCGCCTCGCGACGGCAGGCCCGGCAGCTGATCCTGCACGGGCATTGGACGGTCAACGGCCGGCGCGTGAACGTCGCCAGCTACCAGCTGCGCGAGAACGACGTGATCGCGATTCACCCGCGGTCGTCGGCCACGCAGGTGATTCGCGATGCAACGGAGCTCACCGGACAGGTACCGGCATGGCTACAGGCAGACCACGACTCGCTCACGGCCAAGGTGCTGCGCAAGCCCGAGCGCCGCGAGATCGCCGCTCCTGTGCAGGAGCAGCTCATCGTCGAGCTGTACTCCAAGTAGGAACAAGCTTTTCAGCCGCGCGGCACTAGGCCGGATGCGGCGCTGACACCGCCCAGACGGCGGCAAGAACCCCACGACGTTAGGACCCTGATGCTCGACTTCCAAGTCCCCCGAATCTCCGCTGAGAGTGTTGACGACAATCGCGGGTCGTTCACGATCGAACCGCTCGATCGGGGCTTCGGCTACACGTTCGGCAACTCTCTGCGGCGCGTGCTGCTCTCGTCCCTGGCCGGCGCGGCCGTGACCTCCGTGCGCATCGAAGGCGTCGCCCACGAGTTCTCGACGATTCGCGGCGTCAAGGAAGACGTGACCGACATCGTCCTGAACCTGAAGGGCGTCGTCTGCCGGATGCACTCCGACGCGACCGAGATCGAGGCCCCACTGGTCGTCACCGGGCCCGGTGAGATCACCGCCAAGGACATCGACCTCCCCTCGGGAGTCGAGATCCTGAATCCCGATGCGCACGTCGCGACTTTGGAGAAGAAGACGAAGCTCGAGGTGTACCTGACGGTTGGCCGGGGCCGGGGATATCGGCCTGCCGAGGAGAACAAGTCACCCGACCAGCCGATCGGGGTGATCCCGATCGACTCGATCTTCTCGCCCGTGCGGCGCGTGGCCTACAACGTGGAGCAGGCGCGCGTCGGACAGCGGACCGACTACGACAAGCTGACGCTCGACATCGAGACCGACGGCTCGATCGACCCGCATTCGGCGCTGCGCGAAGCGGCCGAGATCTTGATCTCCCAGCTGGCGATCTTCACGGACGCGGAGCGGGTCGTGGAGCTGCGCGAGGCCGGCGCCCCGGGTGTGCTCGAGCCGGGGATCGGTGGCGCAGTGGGCGCGCCCTCGCGTCCGCCGAACGCGATGGACGACATCCTGATCGAGGAGCTCGAGCTCGGCGTGCGGTCGTACAACTGTTTGAAGCGAGCTGGGATCCAGACGGTTGGGGATCTGGTCTCCAAGAGCGAGTCTGAGCTTGCCGCGATCCCGAACTTCGGCAAGAAGTCGATCGACGAGGTGATCGAGACGTTGCACGCGCGGGGTCTTGGTCTGCGGAACGAGTAGCCTCCCGGGCGAACCATGCGCCACCAACGCAACCGATACCAGCTCTCGCGTGACGCGGCGCACCGCAAGGCGCTGCTGATGAACCTGTCCAAGGAGGTCATCGCGCACGAGCGGATCCGGACCACCGAGGCCAAGGCGAAGGCGGTCAAGCCCGAGCTCGAGAAGCTGATCACTTTGGCCAAGCGGGGCGATCTGCACGCGCGCCGGCAGGCGCTGTCGACGCTCGGGCAGGACAAGTTCGCGGTCTACAAGCTGTTCGAGGAGATCGCGCCGAGGTATTCGGAGCGGCAAGGTGGGTATTCGCGGATCCTGAAGCTCGGGCCGCGGCGGTCGGACGCGACCGAGATGGTGCTGCTGGAGCTGGTCTAGCGCCGGGTGGCGGCCCGCCTCGTTCTCGAGTACGACGGAGGTGCGTTTGCCGGCTGGGCCCGGCAGCCGGGGCGGCGGACCGTGCAGGAGTCGGTGGAGGCCGCGCTGTGCGTGGTTTTGCGGGCGTCGTCGGTTGATTTGACCGTCGCGGGTCGCACGGATTCGGGCGTTCACGCGTGGGGGCAAGTCGCGTCGTATGAAGGGCCGCCGGTCGCGGTGCGCTCGTTGAACGCGCTGCTGCCGGATGATGTGGTGGGGGTGGCGTGTCACGAGGCGGGGGAGGGGTTCGATGCGCGCCGGGACGCGACCTCGCGCGCTTACTGCTACCGGGTTCTGACGCGCCGGGCGCGGGGCGTCTTCGAACGCGGGCGGGCGCTGTGGTGGCCCCACCGGTTGGACGCCTCGGCGCTGGCGGCGTGCGCCGCGGCGCTGGTCGGCGTTCACGACTTCACCGCGTTCACACCGACCGACACGTATCACGAGCGGTTCTCGCGGGAGGTATTCAGCTCGTTCTGGCAGCCGTCGCCGGGGGGCGACGACGTTCTCGAGTTCTGGATCGAGGCCGATGCGTTTATGCGCCAGATGAACCGGGTGCTGGTGGGGACGATGCTCGAGGTAGCTTCCGGCGGGCGCCGATCCGTGGAATCGTTTGCGGAGCTCCTTGAGGGGCGGCCGCGGTCGAAGGCGGGGCGGACCGCGCCGGCACACGGGCTGTACCTGGCCGGGGTGGGGTACGGTGGCGAGCGCGTGCTGCGGGATCGTGCCGGCGGGTGACGGGCGGCGCGACTCGTTGTGCGTGACGGGGCGGCGCGGTCGTGGGCGGCGGGGGCGTCTGCGTCACGGCTTTGCCACAACTGCCGGCGTGGACCAGGGCGGCGGGGGTCGTCTGCGTCACGGCTTTGCCACAACTGCCGGCGCGGACCAGGGCGGCGGGGGTCGTCTGCGTCACGGCTTTGCCACAACTGCCGGCGCGGACCAGGGCGGCGGGGGTCGTCTGCGTCACGGCTTTGCCACAACTGCCGGCGCGGACCAGGGCGGCGGGGGTCGTCTGCGTCACGGCTTTGCCACAACTGTCGGCGTGGGCGAGGCGGCGGGGGGGATTCGGCCGTTTCCGGGGCTCTGTGATCTGGATGGCCGGCGCACCCCGTGCAGATCGCCCAAAAGCCACGCGCGCGATCCCGTCACCGGGAGATAAGCATCGCTCGGATGCATTTCTCCCGAGCCTCGCTCCGCTGACGGTGATTTCGGGCTTTGCGCACGCTGTCGGACGGGAGGTCGCGATTGCCTGGGTCGGGGCGCGCCAGTTGGGCCTGATCACGGTCGCTCAGCTCAACGCCGCCGGCGTTGGCCGGGGGTCGATCGCCCGGCGTGTCGCGAACGGGCAGCTGCATCAGGTGTTCCGGGGTGTCTACCTCGTCGGACATCCAGTCCCGCTCCCGGGAGCGCTTGAGCTTGCCGGCGTCCTCGCCTGTGGCGAGGGCACGCTTGTCAGCCATCACTCGGCTGCCCGTTTGTGGGGCCTGGTCAAGGCTTCTCCCGGCGAGGTGGAGGTCACGGTCATCGGGCGCGACTGCAGGTCGCGCGACGGCCTGCGAGTTCACGCGGTGAAACGTCTCGGCGCCCCTGACCGCGGCCGACGGTTGGGCATCCCGATCACCTCAGCGGCGAGAACGGTCATCGACGTCAGCGCCACGGTCGGCTACGAAGAGGCCGAGCACGTGATCGCCGAGGCTTGCGCGCTGAAGCTAACAAGCGAACCGCAGCTCCTCGCCGCTGCGAACCGTGTGTCGAACCGCGCGGGAGTGGCCCGAATCCGGTCGATTCTCGGGCAATCCGGCGGTCCGAGGCGAACGCGCTCGGACGGTGAACGAGCGCTGCTCGGGCTGATCCGCGCTGCGCGGCTGCCCGATCCCGCGACCGACGTGCCTCTGCTGGGGTTCACCGCCGACTTCCTCTGGCCCGAGCAGCGCCTCATCGTCGAGCTCGACAGCTATCCGGCCCACGGTCACCGCGCCGCGTTCGAGCGCGACCACCGGCGCGACGTCATCCACAGGGATGCCGGATACGAGGTGCTCCGTTTCACGGGGCGCCAACTCGAACACGACCCCTTCTACGTGTTGGCCGTTATCGCCCGGGCGCTCGACCGGCGCAGCCGGACCCGCGGATAGCATCAAAGCAGCTGATGCGGGTCCTCTTGACCAACGACGATGGAATCGAGGCGGCTGGCCTCCAAGCGCTGCGGGCAGCCCTGCTGAGCGTGGATGGAATCGAGCTGGCGGTGATCGCGCCTGACGGCAACCGGTCCGCGATGGCCAGGTCGATCACCACGCGGCGACCGTTGTGGGTGCAGGAGGTGGAGTTCGGCGATGGCACGGTGGGCTACGCCACCGACGGGACGCCGGTGGACTGCGTGCGGTTGGCCAATCTCGGGCTGGTGGAGGGGTTCGAGGCGGAGCTGGTCGTGTCCGGCATCAATCACGGCTCCAACCTGGGTGACGACATCACCTACTCGGGCACGGTGGCGGCCGCCCTGGAGGCGATCGTCCTGGGGCTGCCGGGCATCGCCGTCTCGCAGCAGTCCAACGCCCGCGAGCTCGACTTCAAGGTGGGGAGCGCGTTCGACTTCGAGCTCGCGGCGTCGTTCACCGCTCGTCTGGTGGCCGAACTCCAGGTCGCACCGCTGCCTGCCGGCACCCTGCTGAACATCAACGTGCCGGCGGGCGAGCCGGACGGCGTCGAGGTGGCGCGCTTGGGCAAGCGCGTGTACAAGGACGAGCTGGCGCTGGTGGACGAGGGCGACGGCGGTCGCCGCCAGTACCGGATCTACGGTGACGCGAGCTACGAGCGCGACGAGGAAGGCACCGACCTGGCCGCCGTGGCCCAGGGCAAGATCGCCGTGACGCCCGTCCATTTCGACCTGACCGACCGCGAGGGGCTGTCGCTGGTCGAGCGCTATGAGCTCGAGCGCCTGGTCGAGCCCGCCGCCGAGGTGACCGAGCGATGAGTGCCGTGGCCCGGATCGAGGACCCGGCCGCGCGTGCCGCCGAACTGCGCCGCGCCGTCGATTACCACAGCTACCGGTACTACGTCCTCGACGACCCCGAGATTGGCGACGACCAGTACGACGCGCTTTGGGGGGAACTGAAAGGGCTCGAGGCAGAGCATCCCGAGCTCATCACCCCCGACTCGCCCACGCAGCGGGTCGCGCCCGAGCCGGTGTCAGAGCTCGAGAAGGTTCGTCACCCGCAGCCGATGCTCTCGCTCGGCAACGCCCGGTCGGCGGAGGAGCTGAGGGCGTGGGTCCAGCGCATGCGCAACTTCCTGGCGCGGGAGGGGATCACCGACCCGCGGTTCGAGTTCGTGGCCGAGCCCAAGATCGACGGCCTGGCGATCTCACTCCTTTACCGCGACGGCGTCTTCGAGCGCGGCGCCACCCGCGGCAACGGCGAGATCGGCGAAGACGTCACGCACAACCTACGGACTATCCCGGCCGTCTCTCTGCGCCTCGAGGACCCGAACCCGCCGTCGCTCATCGAGGTGCGCGGCGAGGTGTACATGTCGCTGCCGGACTTCGCGGCGCTAAACGAGCGTCGGGCCGCCGCGGGTCTATCCACCTTCATGAACCCGCGCAACTCGGCGGCCGGAACAATCCGTCAGCTCGATCCGAAGCTGGCCGCGGATCGCCCTCTCTCGCTGTGGTGCTACGCGGTGGGCGCAACCGACGGCATCACCTTCGATACGCACTGGGACGCGCTGGAATGGCTGCGAGAGCATCGGTTCCCGGTCCACCCGGATGTGAAGAGGCTCGAGAGCGAAGACCAGGTGGTCGCCCAGTGCCGAGCCTGGGAGGACCGCCGGGGTTCGCTCGAGTTCGAGATCGACGGCGTCGTCGTCAAGGTCGATCAGGTCGAGTTGCAGCGCCGGCTCGGCTCAGTCGGCCGGGAGCCGCGGTGGGCGATCGCCTGGAAGTTCCCGCCCACCACCGCGGTCACAAAGCTCAACCAGATCGGGTGGAATCCGGGCAAGTTCGGCGATCTGCACCCGTACGCGATGCTCGAGCCCGTGCACGTGGGCGGCGTGACGGTGAAGCTGGCCACGCTCCACAACGAGGAGGACCTTCAGCGCAAGGACATCCGGGAGGGGGAGGAAGTGATCGTCCTGCGCGCGGGCGACGTGATCCCCCAGGTTCTCTCGCCGGCGCCGCACGTGGCCGAGCGGGACGATCGCCCGGCGCCGGCGCGGCCGCCTGAGCGGTGCCCGATCTGCGGGACGGCGACCGTCAAGCCGGAGGACTCCGTCTTCACCCGATGCCCCAACCGCGATTGCCCGGGCAGGCGCTGGCAGCTGCTCAAGCACTTCGCCGGCGCGATGGACATCGACGGGCTAGGCGAGAAGCAGGTCGAGCTGTTCATGAACCTCGGCTGGGTCCGCACCGCCGCCGACTTCTACCGCCTCGACCCCGAGCAGATCGCCTCGCAGCCGGGGTTCGGCAAGGTGTCGGCGGAGAAGCTCGTCAAGGCGATCGGGGATTCCAAGCGCCAGCCGTTCGGACGGGTCCTGTTCGCGCTCGGGATCGAGGAAGTCGGATACGTGATCGGTCGCAACCTCGCGCAGCACTTCCGGACGATCGATGCGTTGCTGGCCGCCGAGCCCGAGCAGATCGCGCAGGCCCAGGGGGTCGGGCCGAAGATGGCGGCCAAGATCCATGAGCAGCTGCACGACGGGCAAATGCAGGCGCTGATCGAGGACCTGCGGGGGCAGGGGCTGCGCCTGGAGGAGGAGGGGCTGCCGCCCGGAGAGGGCCCGCTGGTGGGCAAGACGTTCGTGCTCACCGGAACGCTCCCGGAACTGACGCGAGAGCAAGCGAGCGAGATGATCGTCGCCGCGGGTGCTCGGGTCACGGGGTCGGTGTCGCGCAAGACCGACTACGTGGTGGCCGGCGAGAGCCCCGGATCGAAACTGGCGCAGGCCGAGCGGCTGGGTGTGCCGGTGATCGACGAGGCCGGGCTCCGCGAACTGCTGACCTGACCGTGCCGTCGGCCGGAGTGAACGTGCCGCCGGCCTGACCTGACCGCGCCGCCGGCCGGAGTGAACGTGCCGCCGGCCTGACCTGACCGCGCCGCCGGCCGGAGTGAACGTGCCGCCGGCCGGACTGACTACGGAGAGCGGACCACGCGACCCGCAGCCCACGGACGCAACCCCAACGGCAGCGACGCAAGGCCCAGGCACGGACACAAGACGACCGCTACTTTGACCGGCCCGAATCGTTATATGCGTCGATGCGGGTGTTCTTGGCGGCCCTCGCGGCGACCATCGGCCTGCTCGCCGGCACGGCTGCCGCGGCGGAGGCACAGGCGCCAGCGGCCCAGCGCTTACTACAGCAGGCGCTGACGAAGTCGATGGCCCAGATCGGCTCGGCGAGCGGCGCCTACGTCGTCGATCTCGACACCGGCCAGACGCTGTTCGCGGTGGCGCCTACCACCGGCCGCCTGCCTGCCTCACTCGAGAAGATCTACACGACCTCGACAGCGCTGCTCCGGCTCGGCCCCACCCAGACCTTCACCACCTCGGTGCTCGGCACGGGCAGCGCGGGCCCCACGGGCGTATGGAACGGGACTCTCTACCTGCGCGGCGGCGGTGACCCGACCTTCGGCTCGGTCGGCTTCGACCGCGCCTGGTACCGCACGGGCGCCACGCTCCACAGGCTGATCGGAGCCCTGCTCGGCAGCATCGGAATCACCGCGCTAGAGGGCCGGGTCGTGGGCGATGCTTCGTACTTCGACTCGCTCCGCGGAACGCCGGCGACCGGCTACGGGAGCTCGTTCGACGTCGAGGGCGAACTCAGCGCGCTGGACTACAACCGCGGGTTCCTCGATCTCCACGGCACCGCCTTCCAGAGCCGGCCGCCCCTATTTGCAGCCCAGCAGCTGGCCGCCGGGCTGCGGGCCGTCGGCGTCAAGCTCGGCCGGTCTCGAAGCTCTACGGGACGAGCGCCGGCCTCGGCCAGGGTCCTGGCCTCGGTTCAGTCGCCGCCGATCTCGACCTTGATCGCGCTTACCAACACGCCGTCCGACAACTACCTGGCGGAGATGCTGCTCAAGGACATCGGAGCGAAGTTTGGCGGCGCCGGCACCACCGCCGCCGGCGCCGCGGTGGTCAGGGCCGAGGTGCTCAGCAAGTTCGGGATCAGCCCCGCGTTGAACGACGGCTCCGGCCTCTCCCGGGCTGACTCGACCTCCCCGCATGACGTGGTCACTGTGCTCGAGTCGATGGCGACCAACCCGGCCTTCGTCGACTCCCTGGCCGTCGGTGGCGAGACCGGTACGCTCCAGCACGAAATGCAGGACACGGTCGCTGCGGGCAACTGCCGCGGCAAGACCGGGACGCTGTCCGACGTCGCGAACCTCGCCGGCTACTGCCAGGCGCTGGATGGGCACACGCTGGCCTTCGCGTTCATGGCTAACCGGATCGGCAGCCCGGACTATGTGCATCGGGTCGAGGCCGGGATGGCAGTGGCGCTCGCGGGCTATAGCGGCTAGCCCATATCTCGGCGACGAGGGTCGGCAAGGTCGTCAAGCACTTCGAGTCCGAACGCGAGAAGACGCGGGCCTGGTGGAAGACCCTCGAGCAGACGACTTCGACGCTGCTGCGTCAGTCGGCACAGGATTGAGAGAAACCGCTGTGGGACAGCGAAACGCCGCTAAGCGGGCTGCGGCTGCTGGGTCTGGTGCGCGGAGCTGGTGATTTCGCGCAGGCTCGAGAGGAAGAGGGTCTTGTCGATCCGACCGTTGAAGATCGGAATCCCCCACTCGACGCACTTGACGATCACGTCGCGGCGCTCGAGACCGGACTCTCGTGCAAGCTCGGTGGGGGTGAGGTGGATTGCCATCAGGGGGGGACCTCCTTTACCGCCTGCCGTGTGGCCGCGAAGTATGCCGTTTGGGTCGGACGCTCTCAACACGTGATACGGCCGGATCCCGCCCTAAACCTTAGCGCTCCTCATAAAGCCTCTGGACAGATCGCCGATTCGCGGTAGAGTCCCGCCCAGCGAGGGAGGAACCCCCCGGAGAAGGGGATTACTGCAATGGCACGGGTGCTTTCAGACGTCTTTCCGCATGCGTGGCCAAGCGACCACGAGCTGGTTCGAGCGGTTCGGCGCGGCGAGGAGAATGCGTTCGAGGAGCTGTTCTGCCGTTACCGCGGGCGGATTCGCTCCTACGCGACTGGGATCCTGGCCGATTTCGACCGGGCGGAGGACATCACGCAGGAGGTGTTCATCTCGGCCCTACGGCGGTTGCGGGACACCGAGCGTCCGATCGCGTTCAGGCCATGGATCTACCAGATCGCCAAGAATGCCTGCATCGACGAGCTGCGGCGGGACCGGCGCCGCCTGGAAGTCCCACTCGACCAGGAGCCGGATTGGTCCGAGGCGGGAAGCGACCTGCCCTCGCGCGAGCCTGGTCCCGAGGTCGCGGTCGAGAGCAAACAGCAGCTCGACGATCTATGCGGGGCGCTGCGCGGTGTCTCCGACGTCCATCACCGCATCCTCGTCCTGCGCGAGCTCGAGGGGCTCGCGTACAGCGAGATCGGGGCGCGACTCGAGATGTCGCGGCCGATGGTCGAGAGCACGCTGTTCCGAGCCCGGCGCCGGCTGGCCGAGGAATACCAGGAGCTGATCAGCGGGCGTCGCTGCGAGCGCACGCGCGCCTTGATCGACGGAGCTCAAGCGCACACGCTCGCGCGCCTCGGGATACGCGAGCGCCGGCGACTGGTGCGCCACCTGACCCATTGCCAGACCTGCCGGCGTCATGCCAGGCTGGTCAGGAGCGCCGTCGCGCTGCCGGACGCCGCGGCCGGATCGCTTGCCGCCGCGTGATGGTTCCCGGTCAGGCCCGGGCCTCGGAATCCGCCATCGCTATGGGATACTGGGCTTCTCGGGGCGTGGCGCAGCCTGGTAGCGCGCACCGTTCGGGTCGGTGAGGTCCCCGGTTCAAATCCGGGCGCCCCGACTCAAAAAACCCCGCGAATGCGGGGTTTTTTGTTGGTTTGTAAGCCTTCTCGGTCGGTACGGTTTGGGCACAGACCATAGAACGCGCGCCTTGGGTACGCCCGGAAACGCGCCGTGAGCAGGGTTTTGACCCGGAGGCCGCACCGGTCCGGTGCGGTGCGGTCCGCGGTTCGGCAGCCGTCGGCCCGGGGTGATGCGTTATGCCGTATGCGTGAAGCGCACGACGATCATGCTGCCGGACGACGTCGCTGCACGGTTGAGGCTCGAGGCGGGTCGCCGGGGCCAGTCGATCGCCCAGGTCGCCCGCGAGGCGATCGAGCGGGAGCTGCCCGCGCCGGCGGATGGGCGTCTTGGCTTCTTCGCCATCGGGGACGGCTCGCCTAGGGACGCTTCGGAGCGCGTCGATGAGCTCGTCGCCGAAAGCGTGCGGCGGCGCCGGCGCGGCCGCGGTAAGCACGGCGGCGCTGATCGTTGACGCGGGAGCGCCGTACGGGGCCGCCGCGAGGCGCGACAACGCCACGATCGTCTGGCCCGGCGTGACGATCGGCGTTTTCGTCGCGCTGTTTGCGGTCTACTGCTTCATTAACGCGATCGCCCAGCTCTTTGCGATGTTCACGATCGAGAGGTCGGCGGGCCGCGACGTCCTGCGGCTCGTGCTCGCGGTGATCGACGTGGCGGCCGGCGTCGTGGCCGGTGCGTCGCTGGTGCGGCCACGCGCCTATGCGTCTCAGAATGGGCCGCCATATCCCAGGGCCTGGAGCGCGCCCGTGATCGATTTCTTGTTGGTTGCCGCCACGAAGGCGACGTAACTGGCGCGTGCCTTCGCCACGGTCCGCTTGAGCGGCGGCGGCAGCGGGGCCTCCATCTGCCGGGGAACGTACTGCGTGAACACCTTGTGCGCCATCGCCTTCGCACGGGGGTCGTCCGGACGGCTGCGAGTCTCGGCCCGGCCTTGCGCGGTGGCGTAGTCGTAGAACTCGAGCTGCAACGACGCGGGTATCTGGCGCGTCGTGCCGGGGAACCATTTCGTGTACGTCACGAGCTTTGCGTCCTTCGTACGAACCGCGAGCACATGGGTCGGCGCGTGCAGGTAGTTGAGCACATCAGGGATGATTTCGTCGGTGGCGAACAGGATGTGGTCGCGCCCGGCCGCGTTCGGGTTGCCCAGCAGCTCCACGAGGTTCAGGCGCTCGCCGTAGATCCGAGCTAGCTCCCCCCGTCGCCAGGAGATGCTTCCTCGGTTGCCCAGCGTGACGAGCATCGGTAGGAGATCAACGCTCGACGCCATCTGGGCACGCGGTTTGTGCACGTGCCTGGCGAAGCGGTGGGTGAAGTCCGTGACGATCAGCGGAACGTGGATCGCCTCCTCGTAGGCACTGCCGATTTTGCCCGCCAGCAGCCCGTGCGCCCCGGCGTACTCCCCGTGGTCGGACGCGAACACGACCACGGTGTTCTCCCGCACCGCCTTCGGGATCGCTGCCACGACCCTTCCGATCTGCGCATCGACCATGTGTTGCACGAGCGTGTACATGTCGAGCCCTCGCTGCCAGTAGCTGTAAGGCGCGACTCCCACCCCATACGTGCTCGGCCTGATCGGTGTGGCATGCATCGTGAACGCCGTGGCGCTGGGCTCGTCGGGTGCGCCGCCCCAGATCGCCTCCTGGAAGGAACGGAACACCTGCTGGGTATTAGGCTTGCCGTTTGTCGGCAGATCGCCGTAGGACTCCCAGTTCGGCGGGATTGTCGGAAACCCCAGCGGCTGGGGGTTCTCCTCGCTCGGGACGGGGCTATACATTGGCCCCGGGTTGAACGGCTTGAGTGGCTGGTTCGCGAACAGTGGGTAATAGCGATCGGCCTCGGATCCGGCCCAGAAGAACTGCCTGTCGTGCGGGTTCACGAAGCTGACGGTGAGGCAGAACGGAGCGGCTTTGCTCGCGTTCTGCTCGAGCCAGGTCACGGCGGTGTCGCCGATGACCGGACCGTCCTTGTCCGTCCCTTCGCCGTTGTAGCCGATCGGGTCCGGGTTGGTCATCCCCTGGAAGCCGTAGTTCTCGAGATACCCGTTGATGCTTCCGTCGGCCGGCGCATTCGAAAGGTGCCATTTGCCGATGTACGGGGTTTGATATCCGAGCTTGCGCAGCAGCCTCCCATACGTCGGAAAGCCCGTCTGCAGCGACGGCGAGGCCCCCGGCGTCCGCGTCGCCAGCAGCCACTGCTGATGCGGGTACAGACCGGTGTGGATCGTCGCGCGCGCGGGACTGCATGCGTTGCCGGCGCTGTAGTAGCTCTCGAACTTCACCCCGCGCTGCCACAGGTAGAACAGGTTCGGCATGTACTGCTGCAGGTACTCCTCAGGCGTGGTGATGCCGCCTGGGAACACGCTCGGGAACCGCATCTCGTCGACCAGGATCACCATGATGTTCGGTCGCCGGTCGCTCCTGGCGGCGGCGCCCGCGGCCTGCTCGAAGACCCCGAGGTCGGCCAGCAAGCCGCCGGCCACCACCGCTCCACCCTTCTGCAGAAACTCTCTACGGTCCATAATCACGTCTCCTAACTCTCTTTGACCAGCGGGCGATGTCACCCGTGAAGCCACGCATCCTTCGTGTGATGCGGAGATCCTGCACCACTCAGCGCCTAGACCCGATCGCCCGGAAGTCGACCGCCACGGCCGGCGACCTGCACCGGCCGGCCGACCCGGTCGGTTGGAACGAGGTCCTCGAACACCCGCATCAGCTCGAGCATTCCGGAGAATTCGCGCACCTCCGGGTCCCGCTCGCCTTGAACGCTCCCGCTCAGACGATTGTCGTCGCCGCGTGATACGTGCATGACGAGTTCCACTGGCAATGCCGCCCCTTCGTGCTGGGTGAGATGCGAGCATCCCACGAAAGGCGCCCGATCGCACTAGGGGTCTCCCTAGAGAAACACCTAGGACTACGGTGCTCGCGACGAGGCCGCGCGGCGAGCGCTCAGGGCGCAGGCACGCTCCTCTGCCTGTCAGGATCGATCTGGGGGCGCGTCCGCGGCGACCGCGACGGACAGGCGAGCGGAGAGCTGGTGGCGGGAGCGGACACCGACCTTGGCGAAGATGTTCGCGAGGTGGTATTCAACCGCCTTCGTAGAGAGGTAAAGATCCGCCGCGACCTCGCGATTGGTCTTGCCCGACGCCACGAGAGTGGCCACCGCCTGCTCCCGTGCGGTGAGACGGTAATCACTCTGCTTGTCCTGACGCCGAGAGCGCACCCCGCACGCCGAGAGCTCAGCATCGCACCGCTCGACTAACGGCTGGGCGCGCAGCCGCTCGAACCGCTCGCGGGCGCTTTGAAGGCGCGACGCGGCAGCCCTGCGGCGGCCGGTTTTGCGCAGGAAGACGCCGTGGGCCAGCTCGAGGGTTCCTCCGACAAGCGGCGACCCAGCGCTCATCGCGGCATCTTCGCCCCGGAGGAAGGCATCGCGCGCCTGGGCCGTGTTATCCCGCGCGTGCTCGAGCACACCTCGTAGCCGCCACGCCTCGACCGCCCTCACGGTTTCCGCCCCATCGACCCGCTCCCGTCCGATCCGATCGAGGAGCTGCGCCGCCTCCTTCAGCCGTCCGGCTCGGAGCAACGCGTCGGTTTCGAGCTCGGAGGTCCGCCGCTTGGACGTCGTTGCCACGTCTGGGGGCAGGGTGTCCCACATCGATCGGAGCGCGTCGAGCGCCCCGTCCGGATCGTCTCGAGCGAAGGCGAGGTGTGCCCTGGCGACCCCGAGGTAGAAGAAGTTGAGCGGGAACGGCGCGTGCTCGGCCAGCCGATGGCCTGCGTCGATGTGTCCCGTGGCGAGCTTCCACTCGCCGCGCCCGGTGTGGAACAGGCTCACCATCGCGTGCGCGACCGGAAGCTGCCACTCCTGACCCGAGTCCTCGGCGAGCGAGACGGCCAGGTCGGCATGGGCCGCGCCTTCCTCCCACCGCCCGAGCCGATACTCCGCCTCGGCCAGCGAGCTGTATGCGCTCGGGAGGCTGCGAGGCAGAGCACCGGCTCTGGACCATCTGATAACCGCATCCAGATCGTCGATCGCCCCGCGGAAGTCACCCGCCTGCACTTTGAGGCTGCCACGTGTGGCCATCAGCTCGCCGTCGAACGGCTCCGGCGCGACGCGCGGGGTCGACAGCGAGTGGCCGCGACGGCGTCGCGCTCCCGTCCGCAAGCGGCTAGGCCGAGCGCCAGGCCCTGACGCGCAGTGAGCTCGACCGTCGCCGTCGCGCACGGGTCTTCCAGCGCCCGCTCCGCCCATTCGATCGCTTCGGATCCTCTGCCAGCGTAGGCAAAGATGATCGCGAGCGAGGAGGTCACGGGCCCGAACAGCTCCGGATCGTCACCGAAATCTGGGCGCTCAGTCACCGTGATCAGTTCCTCGATCGCCTGCTCGAGGTTGTAGGCGGACGCGGTGAGGGATGCGAGCGCGAAGCTCCTCCCGGGGCCGTCGCTGCAGGACGCCACCGCGTCGCGCAGCCCCTGCGCCCGCGGCACGTCTCCGGCCACTCCAAGCGCGTCAACCGCTCGCAGCAGGGCTCTCTCGCCCAGTTGGCGGGTGGCGGCGACGCGAGAAGCCAGCAACAGATGATCGATGCCCGTCATCAGCTTGCCCTCCATCACCTCTGCGTTGCCGATTTCCGCGAGCTCGGTCGCTAGCTCGTCGTCGAGGCCGGCGCCGGCCGCCACCCCGGTGCCCGAGGGACGTTGCGCCCGAGGTCAATTCGGCGACCCTCAGATGGAGCGCGCGGCGTCGACTCAGCGGGAGATCGTCGTAGACGGCCGCCTGGGCGAGCGGATGTGAGAAGCTCACGACCGCCGGCACCTGCCCGGGGAGCAGCGCCAGCAGGTCTGCCGCGAGCCCCTCACGGAGGGGGTCGAACACACTGTCGAGGCCGGCCGCAGCAGCGGCCAACTCCACCGAGCAGCGGGCGCCGGCGACGGCCACAGCGGCAGCCAGTTCCCCGGGCTGCGGGGCTGAGCAGCCTCACCTCGCGGCCGTCCAGGCCGGTCAGCCTGACCCGCCGGACGCGCTCGGCGTCGCTGAGGAATCGCATCCAGCCCGAACTGCTTGCTTGTGCGCCTTCCGGACGAGTCGCGATCAACACGCACGATCCCGGGCTCGCCCTCGATCACGATAACCTGCGGTTGTCCCGCACGTGCCGCCGCTAGCCCATCGCTTACCAGCGCCAGCTCCGCCTGCCGTCCGACGAATACACCTCGGCCCGTATTGACCGCGCCCACCGACCTCACCGGTGCAGCCTATCGCCCGCCCCATGCCATAAACCAACAGCCACCGCCCAATGGCAGAAGCCTGCTCCCGCTTGGCCTGCACGACCAGTAGCTGTGATCGTGACTCATCTCGTCGCCGCTATGGACGACCAGCGGCAGCGCCGGCCTGGACTGTCGGATTCTCGCGACGCGGAAGTACGCATGCTGCTCGTGCAACCGCAAGGTTGCGATAGGGTGACGTCATGCCCACAATGATCTTTGTCCACGGCGCCTGCGTTCGAGACGCACCGTGGTGGTGGAGCAAAATGACCAAGCCGCTCGCCGAGCACGGGGTCGCCACCGACGTCGTGCTGCTGCCGAGCTGCGGCGAAGCGGGCGAGACCCTCGGCGATCTTTACGACGACGTCGACGCGTGCCGCCAAGCGATCGCCGAGGCCGACGAGCCGGTCGTGCTTTGCGGTCACTCCTACGGCGGGGTGATCATCACCGAAGCCGGGGTCGATGACCGCGTGAGCCAGCTGCTGTACGTGACCTCGGTTATGCCCGACGCCGGGCAGTCCCAGGCCGATCTCATCGGCTCCGAGCCCGCGCCGTGGCTGGCGCCGAGCGACGATGGCACTGTCGGCGTCGACCCCGCCATGATCCGGGAGTTCTTCCTGCAGGACTGCGACGAGGTGACGACCGAGCAGGCGCTAAGCCGCCTTACGCGGCAGTCGCTCGCGCCGTTCACGCAGCCACCTCGCCAGATCGCCTGGCAGCACAAGCCGGCGAGCTACTTCGTGTGCACAGCCGACCTAGCGACCCCCGCCGAGGTGCAGCGCCGACGCGTCAAAGCGGGCGCCCGTGTGGTCGAGTTTGACGCCGGGCATCACCCGTTCCTCTCGCGCCCGGATGCGTTCGCGCAGACCATCGCCGCCGAGATCGACTCCGCTGGCTCGCCGTCCGTCTGACCGGCGATGTGCGTGGCCACCGTCGTGATGATCCCGTTCGGCATTGGTCAAGGTGGCTCTCATCTGCTCGAGCGCCGCAATGCTCACGATCCGCCCCGCCGCCGGCTGAATTCGGTCAGCCCCGCGGCAGCCGCAGCGGCACCCCGGCCAGGTCCTCGTACAGGCGCACGGCGCTGATCTGCCCCGCGTCGTCGCCGTACAGAGCCCGGGCGCGCTGGTGGATCTGCTCCACGAGCGCACTCAGCTCGACCGGCACCCCGACGTCACGCGCAAGGTCGACCGCCAACCCCAGGTCCTTGGTCACGAGCCGCATCGGGAAGGCCTCGTCATAGTCGCCGTTGTCGAGCACCATGCGCATGTCCCGCTCGAGGAACACAGAGTTGGCCGGCGATCCAACCAGCGCGGCGTGCAGCCGCGCGAGCGAGACGCCCGCCCGCACGCCCACACTCAGTACCTCGCCCACCGCCACCGACTCGATGAACCACAGGAGGTTGAGCAGCAGCTTGACCGTGTAGCCGGCGCCGTACGGCCCCAGGTGGAAGATCCGACTCGGGTCGCCCATGGCCTCGAACAACAGGCGCGCCCGCTCGAGCGCGTCCTTATCGCCGCCGACGTAGATCGCCAAGGTGCCGGCTTGGGCTCCGATCGACTGACCCGCGACTGGGGCGTCGAGCACGTCGACACCACGTGCCTGGGCCGCGTCCACCACGCGCCCGCCCACCGCGATCGAGCTCGTGCTCATGTCGATCGCGAGCGCGCCGGTAGCCAGCGCCGCGATCGCGCCGCCGTCTCCCAGCAGGACCTGCTCGACCTGGGACGGAGCCGGGAGCATGGTGATCAGCGCCTCGACCTCGCGCGCGCAGCCGGCGACGTCCGGGGCGGCCCGGGCGCCGGCGTCGACCGCCCGCGCCAGCGCGCCGGCATCGATGTCGAACGCGCTGACCTCGAAGCCCGCCCGCACGAGGTGCCCGCACATCGGCCCGCCCATGTTCCCGAGCCCGATGAACCCGATGCGCCGCACCTTAGATCCTCACCGACTCGCGCCCGGTGACGTAGAACGCCACCGCCTCCTCATCCAGCCGGACGCCCAGTCCCGGAGCATCCGGAACGCCCACGGTGCCGTCCGACCCGATCTCCACCGGCTCGGCCAGCATGAAGTCGCGGCGCTGGGGCGTCCACTCCGGCGGGTCGTAGGGGAACTCAAGGTAGGGCCCGCCGCCAACCCCCGCGCACACGTGCAGGTTGGCCAGCAGGCCGATCCCGTTGGTCCAGGTGTGGGGGGTGAACCACCGGTTGCGCCTCAGCGCCAGATCGGCCACCGTGCGAACTCCGGAGATGCCAAGCGCAAGAACCACATCGGGCTGAACCACGTCGAGTGCGTCGGCCTCCATAGCTCGCCGGAGCTCATCAAAGGTTCGGGCCATCTCGCCGCCGCCAATCCTCACACCGCACGATTCGCGCAGCAGGCGCATCCCGGCCAAGTCCTCGCCAGCGAGCGGCTCCTCCACCCACAAGACCCCATACGAGCGAAGCTCCTCGACCACGCGCCGTGCGTCGGGCGGTCCAAGCCCGGGCTCGACATCGCCCGCCATCCGCCACCACTGGTTGAGATCGACAATCACGTCGAGCCGCTTCCCCACGGCGGAGCGGATCGCGGCCAGGACCGCGACGCCCTCGTCGATCCGATCGCGCGCGATCCGGATCTTGACGGCGCGGAACCCATGCTCGACCAGCGCCAACGCGTCCTCCGCTCGCTGTCCGGGATCCCGTAGCGAACCCCAGGACGCATACGCCGGCACCGCGCTCATCGACCCCCCGAGCAGCGTTGCCACCGGCTTCCCGCACGCCTGCCCGAGCAGGTCCCACAGCGCCGCCTCGAGCGGCCAGTACCTCCCGGCGTGGAACGAGATCGTCTCGAGCACCCCGGCGTGACGCGCGATGGCCAGCGCGTCTCGCCCCACAAACAGGTGCTCGAACTCCTCGAATCCGACCATCGTGTCGCCGCTGCCGAGCCCCACCAGGCCGGCGTCGGTCTCCACACGGACGATCGCCGCCTGGAACGAATGCCTCGGCGACGGATCCCAGGCGGCGGCGAACGGCGGCTCCAACGGCAGCCTAAGCCGCTCGATCCGAATCCCCGTGATCCGCACAAACGACCGTCCCGGGCCTACGAGCCCCCGTAGAACGGGCTCGTGACCTCGTCGCGCCGCTCCACCAGCGCCCGGGCGGCCCCGGGGTCGCGCCCGTTCACGCAGACGCCGACAGCGCGACGCACAGCCGTGCGAGCCGCAAGACGCACCGCGGTCTCATCCGAGGCGGCCGGATCGATCCAAACGCACGCGAACACCAGCAGGTCGCCGTCCGCCGGGATCAGCCCGTCCGCCACCGCGTCGAGCACGCCCTGCGCGATTCCGAGCTGCCCCGCTCCCCAGGTGATCGTCTGGTGGCGCTCCTCCAGCGCCGTGGCCTTGTTGATCATGATCGTCGGCGGCCACACGGGCTCGTAGTTGACCTGGCTCTCGCCCACCACGACCAGGATCGGCGTGTGGCCCGGCGCCGGCGTGGTGAACGTGCCGAGCAGCACCGCTGTGGTCGGCGATCCGCGCTCGCCCAAGACCATGTTGACATGACAACCGTCCGGTCCGGGGTCGCCGCCCCAGCCCTCGCCGATCCGCCCGTCGAGGTCGCCGGGCATCAGACCATCAGCGTTTCGATGTTGAGCCGGATCACGACGTCGGTTCCCCGGGGCCAGGATACTCGGAACCCGATCATCGACTCGGCGCCGAGCCTCGACGTTCGCGCCCCGCCAGCCCCTCGTCGATCACGATCACCGAGCGGGCTCCGTCGCCGTGCCGCAGCCGCTTGAGCGCCGCCTCGACGTCATTGAGGCCGATCAGGTCGGAGACGACGTCGCCGAGCTCGAGCCGGCCGCTGATCACGAGCTGCACGAGCTGATCGACCGCGACGTGCACGTCGGTGGAGCCGTAATAGCTCCCGGTGATCGTCCTTTCGCTGAGGAAGTCGATCGCCGGTAGGACGACGTCAACTCCCTTCGGGGCCACCCCGACCACGGTAGCCGTGCCCCCTGGCCGCAGCACATCCCAGGCCTGCCGGATCGTGACCGCGCTACCGACGACCTCGAACGCGTGCTCGACCCCACCGTCCGCAATCGCCCGCACCTCCTCGACCACGTCGCGATCAGTCGCGATCACGGCGTCCGTGGCACCCCGGCGCCGGGCAAGCTCGAGCTTCTCCGCCGTCCGGTCCACGGCGACGATCATCGCGGCGCCGGCCAGGCTGGCGCCCGTAATCACCTGCAGCCCAACTCCGCCGCAACCGATCACGCAGACGGAGTCGCCCACGCGCACGCCGGCGTGGTTGACCGCGCCGATCCCGGTCACCACGCCGCAGCCGAGCAGCGCCGCCTGCCACAGCGGGATCGACACCGGCACGCGCACCGCTCCGGCTGCGGGCACCACGGCGTACTCCGCGAAGCAGGCGACCATCAACCCGTGCTGGAGAATGCTTCCATCGCGCGCGCGCAGCCGCGAGGTGCCATCCATCAGCATCCCGGCGGCGCCGTTGCGTGCGGCCGTCTCGCACAGCGTCCGGCGGCCCGAGCGACACGGGTGGCATGCTCCGCACGAGGGCACGAAGCAGAACGCGACGTGATCGCCGGGCGAGAGCCCGGCGACGCGTTCGCCGACAGCCTCGACCACGCCCGCACCCTCGTGTCCGAGCACCATCGGCCATCGTCCGTCCCCGAGCTGCCCGTCCGCGAGGTGCAGATCGGAATGACACACGCCGGCGGCCGCGACCCGGACAAGCACCTCGTCGGCGCCCGGCGGATCTAAGCGCACCCGCTCTACGCCGACCGGCCGCCCGGGCTTGCGCAGGACGACGGCGTCGATCTCGATCGCAGCACCTCGCCCCACGAATTTAGACCCGAGGTTCCGGCGGCGTCTTCTGCAGCTCTCGCAGCTGTTCGGCGGAGTAGTGGCAGCGCCAGAAGTGGCCGGGCTCGACCTCCCTCAAGCCAGGCTCCTCGTTCTTGCAGATGTCGCCGATATAGCGCGGGCAGCGCGTGTGGAACACGCAGCCCGAGGGCGGCGAGGCGGCGCTGGGAATCTCGCCGATCAGCCGGATGCGCTCGCGCTCGGTGCCCTCGGCGGTCGGGACGGCCGAGGCGAGCGCCTCGGTATACGGGTGCTGGGGCGGATCGAACACCTGGCCAGCCGGCCCCAGCTCCATCAGACGCCCCAGATACAGGACGGCGATCCGATCAGACAGGTAGCGCACGACGCCGAGGTCGTGAGAGATGAACAGGTAGGCGACCTTCTGCTTGGCCTGCAATTCGACCAGCAGGTTGAGGATCGCGGCCTGGACCGAGACGTCGAGGGCAGAGGTCGGCTCGTCGCAGACGACGATCCGCGGGTCACCCGCGAAGGCGCGCGCGATCGCCACTCGCTGCTTGAGCCCGCCCGAAAGCTGGGCCGGGCGCGCTCCGATCAGGCGCACGTCGAAGCGCACCGAGTGGGCAAGCTGGCGCAGGCGCTCCTCGCGCTCCTCGCCCCGCTCGCCCGTGAGCATCGTCAGTGCTCGCCCGAGGATGCGGTGGATCGAGAAGCGGCGGTTCAGCGCCGAGTCGGGGTTCTGGAAGACGATCTGCAGCGCGCGCACCTGCTCGCGCTTTCGCTTGTCGACCGACGGGGCTAGCTGCGCGCCGTCGAGCTCGACGACCGAACCTTCATCCGCCGGACTGAGGCCGATCAGTAGCCGGGCGAGGGTGGTCTTGCCGCTTCCCGACTCGCCGACCAGGCCGAGCGTCTCCCCCTCTTTGAGGGCGAACTCGACGTCGTTCAGGGCGTGGATCGCGTGGCCCTCCTGGTGGAAGGTCTTCTGCACCCCGCGGGCCTGTAGGACCGGCTCCTCCCGGGCCGGTTCGCCCAGCACCGGCGGCGCCGCGGTCGTCCGCGGCAGCGTATGCGCCCGGTCGTAGAAGTGACAGCGGCTGCAGTGCCCGTCGCTGACGCGGTGAAACGGCGGCTCCTCCCTCCGGCAGATCTCCTCGGCCAGCCCGCAGCGGTCGGCGAACACGCACGCGGGCAGGTCGGCGCCGAGCTGGGGCAGGAACCCGGGAATCGTGTCGAGCGTCTCCTTGTCCTTGCGCACGCCGCCGCGCGGGATGCAGCGCAGCAACCCGACCGTATAGGGATGGCTCGGGCGGTCGAACACCTTCTCGACCGGACCTTCCTCGACGAGCCGGCCGGCGTACAGCACGCCCATGCGCTCGCACATCTTGGCCATCACGCCGAGGTTGTGGGTGATGAACAGAAGGCTGGTCTCGAACTCCTCGCGCAGCGCCTTGATCAGATCGAGCACTTCTCCCTCGACGGTCGCGTCGAGCCCGGTGGTCGGCTCGTCGAGGATCAGCAGCGAAGGATCCGTGGCCAGCGCCATCGCGATCACCACGCGCTGGTTCATCCCCCCGGACAGCTGGTGGGGATAGCGGCGCATCACCGACCCCGGATCCGCGATCTGCACCTTGGACAGCATCTCGTGCGCCCGTTCGTGAGCGGCATTGTCGGAGCCATCGGCCAGCGAGTACACCTCGGCCACCTGATCGCCGATCCGGATCGACGGATTCAGCGCCCCGGTCGGGTTCTGGTAGACCATCGAGACCTTGCTCACGCGCAGCTGCCGGACCTGACTCTCATTCATGCTGAGCAGGTCCTCGCCAGCGACATGGATCGAGCCGCTCATCACCCGCCCGTTGCGCGGCAGGTAACGCAGGGCGGCAAAGGCGGCGGTCGACTTGCCGCAGCCCGACTCGCCGACGAGGCCGTAGGCCTCGTTGCGCGCGATCGCCAGGGTGACGCCGCGCAGCACCTCGCGCCAGACCCCGCGCACCCGATAGGCGACCTCGAGGTCGCGAAACTCGAGCGCGGGCGCGGTCTGCAGGGCGGTCGGTCCCGGAGCCGTGGCGCTCATCGCTCGAACGCCTGGCTGATGCCGTCGGCAAGGAGGTTGACGCCGATCACCAGGCTGGCGATCGCCAGCGCGGGAAACAGCACCGGCCACCAGTACCCGCCGCTGATCAGCCCGTAGTGCTGATAGATCTGCAGGCCCCAGTCCGGGGCCGGCGGCTGGATGCCGAAGCCCAGGAAGCTGAGCGTGGCGATGGTGAAGATCGCGTACCCGAGTCGCACCGTGAACTCGACCAGCACCGGACCCATCACGTTGGGCAGGATCTCCCCGAACAGGATGTACGGCGCCCGCTCGTTGCGCAGACGGGCCGCCGCAACATACTCGTACTGGACCTCGGAGAGGACGGCGGCGCGCACCGTGCGCGCGATCACGGGCGTGAACACCACCGCGATCACGAAGATCACGGTGACCGTCGAGGGACCCAGCGCGACCATGCTGAGCAGGCCGACGATCACCACCGGCACAGCCAGGATCGCGTCGATGAGGCGGCCGAGGGTATCGTCGACGATACCGCGGAAGAAGCCCGTGACCAGGCCGAGCAGCGTGCCCATCGCGGTGGCCAGCAGCGTCGCCAGCGGCGCAACGATCAGGATGTCGCGGGCGCCGACGAGCACGCGTGAGAGGACGTCGCGCCCGAGCGTGTCGGTTCCGAACAGATGCGCCGACGAGGGCGCCTGCAGCGCGTTGACGGGATTGGTGCGGAGCGGGTCGTCGGGCGCGATCAGGCTGCCGAAGATCGCGCACACGATCCAGAAGGCAAGGATGATCGCCCCCGCGATGAACGTCTTTGAGCGCAGCAGCAGGGCCAGGCGCTCCCGGCGGATGACGCTGGCCTGATCTGGCCCGGGGCCGAGGGTTGGCTCGGCCGCCGCCGGCGACTCGGCCGCGGTCACCGACGAGCCGATCGGTTCACCGAACGAACTCATGAGGAACTCTCAAATCTAATGCGAGGGTTGAGCATTGAGTAGGCGAGATCGGCCAGCAGAGTCGCCACGAGGTAGACGACGCCGACGATCAGGACCGCGCTCTGCAGCACGGGGAAGTCCTTCTGGATCGCCGCGCGGTACAGCACCTGGCCGATCCCCTGGTAATTGAAGACCAGCTCGATCGCCACCAGTCCTCCGATCAGATAGCCCGCCTGGGTGGCGACCACCGCGATCGTCGGCAGCAGCGAGTTGCGCAGCACGTGCCGGCGAACCACGGTTCGATACGGCAGCCCCTTGATCACGGCGGTGCGGGTGTAGTCGGCATCTAGCGACTCGATCGTCCCCGCGCGGGACATTCGCGCGATGTACCCGAACAGCACGAACACCAGGCACAGCGCCGGCAACAGCAGGTACTCGATTTGCGTGAAGAAGCCGGAGCCCGGTGGAGGGGTGGCGGTGGATGGGAGGATCCCCAGCCACAGGGCAAACACCAGGATGAACACCACCGACCACACGAATTCGGGCACGGTGGTGGCCGACAGCCCGCCAACCGAGATGAACCGATCGCGGAACCTACCCTCGTTGAGCGCCGCGACCACGCCGCCCAGGACCCCGAGCGGCACGACGATGATGAAGGCGAGAATGGCCAGCTTCGCAGAATGCACCAGCGCGGGACCTACGATCGAGGACACTGAGGTGCGGGTCGCCACCGAGGTACCGAGATCCCCGTGGAAGATGCCCGTGATCCAGTTGAGGTACTGGACGAAGATGGATTTGTCCGTGCCGAGCTGCTTGTTGAGCGCGTTCACCGCGGATTGGGACGCGAACGGACCGAGGATCCGCCTGGCGACGTCTCCGGGCAGGACCTGGGTGCCGAAAAACACCAGCACACTGAGGAGCCACAGGGTGATCAGGCCGAGACCTAACCGCTTACCGATGAATCGTGTCATTGGACGGAGACCTCAGGCGGCAAACCCGGCGCGCGACAGATCGACGTGACCCATCGCAGTCGTCTCGACGCCCGAGACGTTCAAGCGAGCGCCGGTCAGGAAGTAGTAGAAGTAGGGAAACATGATCGGGGTTTCGTCGAGCAGCAGCTCCTGGATCTGCCGGGCAGCGGTTCGCTGGGCTCCGAGGTCGAGCGCCGCCACGTACCGGGCGACGAGCCGGTCGTAATGAGGGTTCTTGAAATGGGCGGCGTTCCATGGGCCTGTGCTGCTCAGCGGGGCGGTAAGGAGCAGGTTCGGCACCCCGCGATGGCCGTAGTCGGTGATGCCCATGCTCGAGTCCAGCCACGGCGACGTCCCAAACTTCGATGAGCCGTAGTAGGTGCCGGGATCGAGGATGCTGAGTTTCAGATTGATGCCGCCCACCGAAACGTCGTTCTGCACCACCTGGGCGAGGTCGGGCAGCTCGAAATGGGTCAGGGTGAGCAGCTGCGTGGTGAAACCTGCGCCCTTGCCGGCCGCCTCCAGCAGCTGCTTGGCCTTCGCCACGTTGAGCTGGCGCTGCCGAACGGTCGGATCGGTCGACCGGAACACGGGCGCGAACGGGCTGTCGTTGCCGTAGTCGGACTTGGTGGCCAGCAGGCCGTTGACGAGAGCTCGGCGGTCGAGTAGCAACGCCATCGCCTGTCGAACGCGCTTGTCGCGGAACGGCTCCTTGTCGGTGCGCATGTGGATCTGGCGGTGCGCGGAGGAGCGAAACTGCGTCGTTCGGACGTCGGGATTGGTGATCAGGGCGCGCCCCCCCGACACCGAGTAATGCGCGACGACGTCGACCTGGTTGCCCAGGATGCCCAACGTCTGCGCCTGCTCCTCGGCATAGAAGGTCACCTCCGAGCGCTCGGCGACCGTCGGTCGGCCCCAGTAGCGGGGGTTTCTCCCGTACGAGACTCCCTGGTTGGGCGTGAATGACTCGAGCTTCCACGGCCCGGTGCCGATGAACGTCTTGTCCCACCCGCCGTCGTAGTTCTTCGGCAGCACGACCGAGTTGTAGTTGTCCGAGCTGACCAGGTAAGGAAAGTTGCCGTTGGGAGCGTCGAGCGTGAACTGCGCTGTGTAAGGGTCAATCGCCTTGGTGTTGCCCTTGCTCAAGACGCCGGCGAAGTTGGACAATGCGTTTGACCCCACCTTCGGGTCCGCCAGGCGGTTGAACGTCGCCGCCACGTCCTCGGCCGTCATCGGTGTGCCGTCGCTGAAGCTGACGCCGCGGCGGATCTTGAACGTCCACACCCTTCCGGTGTGATCATGGGTCCAGCTCTCGGCAAGCACGGGGCGAAGGTTCAGGTGCTTGTCTGACCAGACCAGGTACTGAGCGGTCTGTCCCAGCACGGCCAGTCCGCCCTCGTCGCTGATCATGATCGGGTCCAGTGCGGCGGCCGGGGCGACGATCCCGGTCCGGATCGTGCCGCCTGGCTTCGGGGGCTTGGTCTGGGGCGGGGACACCCGGGCCACGTTCGGCGCTGCGCATCCCGCGAGGACCCCGAGCGAGGACAACGACAGCCCGAGCACGGTCCCCCGTCGTACGAACTCGCGCCGGTCGATGCGCCCCGCGACCAGCTCGTCGACGAGGTCGTTCTCCACCTCACCGATGCGACGGCGAATCGCATCGACCTGCCGCTGGCGCTGTTCGGTCATGACCGCTGCCGCCGTGAACTACGCGCCTGGTCAGAGTTGGAAACGACGGCCGGCACCGCGTTCCTGTCCCCGCTCGTTGCTATTTTCGCAACCATCGTGGCGCGCTCCGCGGTCACGCTAGCAGGCGACGGTCGCATCTGCAATCGGCGGGTTTTGGTGCGCTATACGCAGTCGGTGGTGCTCTATATGCTCCTCCGAAGCGCCCGGCCCGAGGACGTGCAGTGGGCGGGGATCTCCCCTGCCGACCCAACTCGCGGCGGAGGAAATGGCGGCGGAAGCGCCGCCCGCGCGGCGGCCCGCGCCGACGCCGTCGGCGGCGCCTGAAGGCGGTCTCCCGTCAAGCGGCTGCTGTATTCGACCGACGTTCGACGCTATCCAGCTCGCAACATCCGGGATGATGCTTACGCTCGGCCGCTCGTCGCCAGCCGGCGGGACAGCTCCAGCAGGCGGCGCGCGCGGTCGGCGACGGGGAGGTCGACGAACTCGCCGTCTGACAGCTTGACGGCGTCTCCGCCGGCGGCATCGAACGCGTCGAGCACGGCCTGCGCCCAGTCGATCTCGTCGGCGGATGGGGTGAACACGTCGTGGAGGATCGGCAGTTGCCGGGGGTGGATCGCGGACTTGCCGAAGAACCCCAGCGAGCGAGCGAACTCGGTCTCGGCGCGCAGGCCGGCTTCGTCGTCCAGGCGGGCGTAGACGCTGTCGATCGGCGGGTCGAGTCCGGCGGCGCGGGAGACTACGACGAGGTGCGAACGGGCGTAGAGCGTCTGGAGGTTGCCGTCGCTCGCGCCGAGGTCGCGCCGCAGGTCGACCCCTCCCAGCGACAGGTGTCGCACGCCGGGCACAGACGCGATCTCGAGCGCGGCGAGCATCCCGCGCGCGCTCTCGATGGCGCAGATCAGTGGGACGTCGGCCGCGCGCTCGCGGACCCACCGAACGTCGGCGCCCGACTCGACCTTGGGGATGCGGATGCCGGTCGCGAGGCCGCCGACCGCGGCGAGGTCCGCGTCCGCGAGGTCCGTGCCGACGGCGTTGATCCGCACCCAGGCCGATCGGTCGGCGAGAACGTCAGCGACCATCGCGCGGGCTTGTTCCTTGGCGCGGGGCGGAACGGCGTCCTCGAGGTCGAGCATGACCGCGTCCGCGCCGACGTCGAACACCCGGCCGAGGAGCTTCTCGTTGTGGCCGGGGGCGAACAGGTAGCTGCGGTGCATCAGATCGCTCCCTGCTCTCGTAGCTCGGCGATCCGGTCGGGATCGAGACCAAGGCGCTCGCCATAGATCTCGTCGTTGTCCTGGCCGAGACGCCGCCCTGGGAAGCGGATCGCGCCAGGGCTCGCGGACAGCCGGAACATGAGGTTCTGCATCCGCAGCGGCCCGAGGTCTTCGTCTTGCACCGTGGTGATCGCGTCGAGCGCTTCGATCTGCGGGTCGTTCACGAGCTGCTCAATGTCGTAGATCGGAGCGATCGCCGCGCCCGCTTCCTCGAATACGGTCATAACGTCCTCGAAGTCACGCGCTCTGATCCAGCCGGCGACGATGTCGTCGAGCTGGTCGCCGTGTCGCACGCGCTCGCGGGCGGAGTGAAACCACGGCAGCTGGGCGATGTCGGGGCGCCCGACCAGGCGCATGACGCGCTCGGCGATCGACGTGGCGCTGGCGGAGATCGCGACCCAGCGCCCGTCCCGGGTCCGGTAGGTGTTGCGAGGAGCGTTGTTGGGCGAGCGGTTGCCGTGCCGGCCCGGCACGATCCCGAGCTGGTCGTACACGCTCGGGCCCGGTCCGAGCAGGGTCAGGAGCGGCTCGAGCAGCGAGATGTCGATCACCTGGCCGCACCCGCCGTTCTGCTGACGTTCGTAGAGGGCGAGCAGGACGGCGATCGTCCCGGCCAGTCCGGTCACGCCGTCCGCCAGCCCGAACGGCGGGAGCGTCGGGGGCCCGTCCGGCTGCCCGGTCTGGTGGGCAAAGCCGCTCATCGCCTCGGCCAGGGTTCCAAAGGCACGGCGCTCGGCGTAGGGCCCGGACTGGCCGAAGCCGGTCACCCGCAGGATCACCAGCGACGGGTTGAGCTCATGGAGACGCTCGGGACCGAGACCCCATTTCTCCATGACGCCGGGGCGGAAGTTCTCGATCAGCACGTCCGCGTCGACCGCCAGCTGCTCGAGCAGCTCCTGGCCGGTCGGGTGGCCCAGGTTCAGCGTGACCGTGTGCTTGTTGCGCGAGATCACCTTCCACCACAGGCCGTGCCCGTCCTTGCTGTGTCCGTGGGTGCGGGCGGGATCGCCGCGGGGGTGCTCGACCTTGATCACCTCGGCCCCGTAGTCGCCGAGCATCATCGCGGTGATCGGGGCGGCGTACACGGTGCTCACGTCAAGCACGCGGATACCGGTCAACGGTCCGCTCGCCTGGTTGTCGTGGCCGTGGCCGTTGGCGTTGTGGGCGTGAGCGTGAGTGCTCATCTTCCTGGCCTCGGGTGGGCGCTCGGCAGTTGGCTGGTAAGTGTCACTGTTGGGGTCTGCATGACTGGTCCCGTAGGTCGAGTGGCAAAGGGTCCCGGGACCGCCCGCACACTGTCGGGCGGTCCCGGGCTTGGGGGTGCGGTTACTTCGTGTATCCCTCGAGCTTGTTCGCGGCGATCACGTACGAGTTCGTGTACGTGCCGGCGAGGTTGATCGGGTGAGGGGCGTTACCGATGAACTTCTCGATCGTGTACACGGTCGGCGGTCCGCTGGCGGGCATCATCCCGTCGGGCAGGAACTGACCCTTGTCACCGGCGAGCTCTGAGATGTAGTCGGCCTTGGTGGTGAGGCCGTTGGAGACGAACGCCGGCGGCATCGCATCGGCGATCTGCGCCGCGCTGTGGGTGTTGATCCAGTGCATCGTGGCCACCAGCGCGTCGACTACGGCCTGGGTCTCCTTGTGGTGCGAGTTGACCCACGAGGCTTGGGCGAGGACCCCGGCGGCTGGGTAGTCGCCGCCCAGCGCCTGCTGCGCCCCGCTCGTCGTGGCCAGGTTGATGGCCGTGTAGCCGGTCCCCTTCGTCTGGACCGCGCCGGCGGTCGGCTGTGAGGTCATCCCGCACACGATTCGCTGGTGCTGAAGGCCGGCCACGAAGGTCGGGCCGGCGCCGACCGCGGCGCGGTTGTACTGCGATGTGGTCAGCCCGGCGCGGTGCGCCATGTACTGCGTGAGCTCGTCGGTGCCCGAGCCGATGTCGGTGACGCCGACGGTCTTGCCCTTCCACTGCGCGGGCGAGGTGATCGTGGTGCCCTTGGCGCACATCTCGCGCTCGCCCGGAGCACCGCTCAACTGCGCGACGCTGATCACGTCCTTGCCCTTCTCCTGGAAGTCGATCGTGTGCACATACCACGCGCCCGCCATGTCGACCTGACCGGAGGCCATTGCCGTCTCGGCACCGACGCCGCCGCTCTGCTCGGTCGAGAGCTGCATGTTGACGCCGTACTTCTTGTAGAAGCCGAGGTTCTGGGCGAGCTGGTAGGGCAGGTAGATCTGCTTGTCGATCCCGCCGACCATCATGGTCACGGTCGGCAGGTTGGACGCGGAACCGGCGTTGGCGGCGTTCGAGGCGCTGCCGGTGCTGCTGCTGGAACTGGAGCCGCACGCGGCGACCCCGGCGGCCAGGGCGGCTGCCCCGAGCGCGATCGTGAGCTTGCGTTTGAACATGGGTAAGTACTCCTCCTCTGGGGTGGTAACCGATTGCTTCTTTGATTTAGGTGGGAGCCCTGAGCCCCGCCGGTCTAGGCGGGGCTCCGGGCCGGTGTGGGGGCTAGATGCCGCCGGCTTCGACGGTGGAAGGCGGACGCCAGGCGAGCAGGCGCCGTTCCAGCATTCCGATCAGCCCCTCGGCGGTGAGCGCGATGATCGCGATGATCACCATTGCCGCGAACACCCCGTTGGGGTTGAAGTTGTTCTGCGAGTTGGCGATGACCAGGCCCAGGCCCTTCTGGGCACCCAGGAACTCGCCGACGATCGCGCCGATGATGGCGAACCCGAACGCCACGTGGAGACTCGCGATGATCCACGTCAACGCCGAGGGCACCACCACGTTGCGGGTGACCTGCATCTTGGAGGCGCCGAGCACACGGGCGTTGTTGATGAGGTTCTGGTCAACCTCCCGCACGCCCTGATAGGCGTTGAAGAACACCACGAAGAACACCAGCACCGCGGCGAGCAGCACCTTGGAGCCCGTGCCGAGGCCGAGCGCGACGGTGAACAGCGCCCCGAGCACGATCCGCGGGATCGCGTTCAGAACCTTGATGTAGGGCTGGAGCACGTCGGCGAGGAAGCGATTCTGGCCCAACGCCACGCCGACGATGACGCCGGCGGCGACGCCCACCACGAACCCGAGGATCGCCTCCTTCATGGTGATCCAGATCTGCGTCCAGATCGACCCGTACTGGGTTCCGTGATTGACCCAGTCGCGCAGCTGGGTGACGATTCCGCTCGGCTGGCCCCAGAAGAACTTGTCGATGACCTTCGCCTCGCTGAGGAGCTGCCAGCCGCCGATGATGAGGATCGCGAAGAACGCCCGGGCGCCCCAAATCGCCAGCTTGCGTTGCCTCGCGCGCTTGCGCGCGCGCGCAGCGATCGTCGCCTCGTCGGAGACCGACACGCTCGGCAGCTGGGTGTTGATCGACGCGGCGCTCATCGTGATCCTCCATCGTTGTTCGGTGCCTGGGCGGTACGTTCGTAGGCGCGCTGGACCTCCTCGCGCAACGAGTTCCAGATCTGGTGATGCAATTCCAGGAAGCGCGGGTCGAAGCGGATCTCCTGCACCGCCCCGCGCGGACGTGGGAGATCGATGTCGAAGACGCCCTTGACGGTGCCGGGCCCAACGGTCATCACGACCACCTTGTCGGCGAGGGCGACGGCCTCCTCGAGGTCGTGGGTGATGAAGATCACCGACGGGCGCGTCTGCTCCCACAGCCCGAGCAGCTCGTTGGACATGATCGCCTTGGTCTGCACGTCGAGGGCGCCGAACGGCTCGTCCATCAACAGGATCGACGGCTGGTTGATCAACGCCGCGGCCAGACTGGTGCGCTTACGCATACCGCCCGAGAGCTGATGGGGGTGGTGGTCCTCGAATCCGGTCAAGCCGACCCGCCGCAGCCACTCGCGCGCCTCAGCCTGGGCCTCCTTCTTGGGCACGCCCTGGAACTGGGGACCCATCGCGACGTTGCCAAGCACCGTCTTCCACGGCAACAGCGCATCGGACTGGAACATGAAGCTCATGCCGGTCGCGATGCCGTCGACCTCCTGCCCGCCGACCCGCACCGAGCCAGCGCTCGCGCGGGCAAGGCCCGAGACAAGCGACAGCGTCGTCGATTTGCCGCACCCGGTCGGGCCAACGATCGCGCAGAACTCCCCCGGCTCGATGACCAGGTCAACGTCCCTGATCGCGGTGAGAAGGGAGCCGGTCGGTGAGACGAATCGCTTCGTCACCCCGGTCAGCTCGATCTTCGCGGCCGGCGCTGCCGGGACCGGGGTTCGAGCGTTCCCGCCGCTCGCCGTTTCGGCGCCGGTACGCCGGGACAGGGTATTTACCATTGTCATTGCTCTCCTCGCTCGTACAACAATCCCTCGGCGCCTGGTTGACGCCTGGCCATCAAGGTAAGGTGCTGGCCGGCCCGCGACAAGGCTTCTGCCAGTTACTCGGCTAAGCCGCATTTCCGGCCCTTTTGCGCGTTTTGCTCACGCCCCGGAGGCGTAGACTCGATTGACGACGGAGCCCTGAGATGAGACGCCGACGGCAGCTTTCGAGCCGGATCTTGGCCAGCATGGTCGCGACCCTCCTCGCCAGCACGCTGGTCGGGTTCGTGCTCGTGACGCTAAATCAGCGCGGTGAGTTCGAACACGACTATCAGCAGCGCGCGCTGGCGGTCGCGCAGACGTTCGCCGCGATGCCGTCAATCCGCGAGGGCCTGGCCCGGCGCAGCCCGGCCGACCGCCGGCTGATCCAGACGCTCGCCGAGCAGGTCAGGCGCCAGACCGACGCCACCTACATCGTGGTGATCGACCGTCACGGCATCCGCTACTCGCACACGAACCCGGCGCTGATCGGCAAACGAATCACCGAGCCGGTGATCGCGCTCGACGGCCGCGACCACACCGGCGTCGACCACGGCAACCTCGGCGTCTCCGCCAACGCCAAGGTGCCGGTGCGCGCCCCGGACGGCTCGGTCATCGGCGAGGTCTCCGCGGGGATCCTCGAGGGGCGGGTCTCCGACCAGCTGGTGCACGAGCTCCCGTCTTTGCTGCTGTACTTCGCGTGCGCTCTGGCGATCGGAGTAGTCGCCTCGCTCACGCTGGCGCGGCGGCTCAAGCGGAGCACGTTCGGGCTCGAGCTCGAGGAGATCGCGGCGCTGGTGCAGGAACGCGAAGCGATGCTCCACGGCATCCGCGAGGGCGTGATTACGCTCGACCGGAACGGTCGGGTCACGCTCATGAACGACGAGGCGCGGCGCCTGATCCCGCTGACGGCCGATCCGGTGGGGCAACAGATCGGGGAGCTCGTGTCGCATCGGCGGCTATGCGACCTGCTGACCGGACAGGCCACCAGGCACGATCGCATGGTCGTGACCGACGATCACATCCTGATGGTCAACCGAATGCCGGTCTCCCGAAATGGACGCGAGCTGGGCGCCGTGATCACGCTGCGCGACCGCACCGAGCTCGAAGGGCTCCTGCGCGAGCTCGACAGCGTCGACGCGCTCACCGATGCGCTGCGCGCCCAGCAGCACGAGTTCTCGAACCGGATGCACACGGTCGCCGGACTGATCGAGCTCGGCGATTACGACGCCGCGGTGCGTTACTCGCTCGATGTCTCCAGCGAGAGCGCGGGCCGGGCTGAGGCGATCCGAGAGCGAGTCGAAACGCCCGAGCTCGCCGCCCTGCTCATGGCTAAGACCACGGTGGCGGCCGAGCGCGGAGTGCAACTCGAGCTGTCCGAGGCCTCGCGCCTGACGGAGACCGCGATCGGCACCAACGCGATGCTTTCGATCATCGGCAACCTGATCGACAACGCGATTGACGCCGCCGCCGGCGGCGGTGCCCCAGCGAAGGTGACGGTGTGCCTGACCACCTGTGCGGAGAACGTGAGGATCGAAGTCTCCGATACGGGCTCAGGAGTACCGAAGGAGCTGACTGGCCGGATCTTCACCGACGGGTTCACCACCAAACCCTCCGACGGCGGGCGCCACCGCGGAATCGGCCTTGCGCTCGTGCACCGGCTCGTCCGCCGGGCCGGCGGCACGATCACCGTGGACAGCTCAGGCCCCACCACGTTCACCGTCGTGCTCCCGACCAAGGAAAGGATCGGCGTCGGGGTGAGCTCATGATCACCACACTAATCGTCGAGGACGACTACCACGTCGCCACCATCCACGCGGCATACGTGCGCAAGGTCCGCGGGTTCGCCGTCGCCGGTCATGCCTCCACGGTCGCCAGCGCCCGCAGCGCGATAAGGCAGCTCGCGCCGACGCTCGTGCTGCTCGACCTCTACCTCCCCGACGGACACGGCCTGGACCTCGTGCGCGAGACGCTCCCACGACAGGAAGCGAGGCCGGACTTCCTCGTCATCACCGCCGCCCGCGACATGACCAGCGTACGGGCCGCCATGCAACTCGGATCCGTCCACTACCTGGTCAAGCCGTTCAGCTTCGCGCAGCTCGAGGAACGCCTGACCGCTTACCGCGATCTGCGCGGGCAGCTCGAACGCATCGACGAACCCGAACAACACGACGTCGACACGCTGTACGGACTCCTCCGCGGGCCCGCTCCGCTGCCCAAGGGACAATCCGGCCCGACGATGGCACGCATCCGCGAGCTCGTCCACGCCTCGGCTAACGACGTATCCGCGGCAGAGATCGCCGACGAGCTTGGGATCAGCCGCTCCACCGCCCAGCGCTACCTCGCCGCACTGGCCCGCCAAGGCAAAATCGAGCTCCTGCTGCACTACGGCACCACCGGCCGTCCAGAGCATCGCTACCGGATCGCCACCGCCACGAACTAACCGTAGACCTCGAGCGAGTCGCCTCTTTGGCTGCGGCCATCGCGGCGATCGTCTAGCCATGCCGAGCGCGCGCGGCGTTGTCGGCGGTAGCGTGCATGTTCGTGAAGATCAGGGAGGAGCGGGCTTGGGATGCAGAGTCCGTCGCCGAGGTGCATCGCGAGGCTTTCGGGCACCATGGCGTTGTCGTAGCCGGCTTGGTCGAGGAGCTCCGCGCAAGCGCGACCGGCGGTGAGGGCCTGTCTCTGGTGGCCGAACACGAGGGCGGGGTCGTGGGACACGCGTTGTTCTCCCCTGGACTGCTCGACGCACCGACTCGGCTCGTCACCGTCGAGATTCTCAGCCCACTTGGGGTTAGGCCTGCCTTTCAGGGAAACGGGATCGCGTCCGCGTTGGTCCGACGTGGGCTAGATGTCCTCAGCGTCCGCCGAGTGCCCGCGGTGTTCGTGGAGGGGGATCCGGCCTACTACGGCCGGTTGGGGTTCGTGTCGGCTGGCCCGCTCGGATTCCGCAAGCCGTCGTTGCGATCCCGGATATCGCTTTCCAGGTGATCACCCTCGCCGCGTATGAGTCGTGGATGGTCGGGACGCTCGTGTACCCAGACGCGTTCTGGCGTCATGACGCGGTCGGGCTTCGCGCCAGTTCACCGGACGCTGGGCCGGCGTAGAGGGCGTGCTGGGAAGACCATGCACAGAGGACACACGGGGCGGGCGAGCTATGACAGGCTCGCGGCCGAGTGGTGGCTGCGACCCCACGGTGCTGCGATCGTCAAGCCCAGTCGAGAATTGGCGTGGTGCCGGTTGAGAATCTGGTCCCTCGCAGGCGGAGGAGGTGTCCCGCCATGAGGCCGTGGGCGCTTGCCAACGCCGGGATCGAGGCCAGCCACCCCGTGTCCGGCACCTCGCTTTCGTTGCGAGAGGCTCAGGCGTCCTCGGCCAGCGCCCGGGGCACGAGTGCCGCGAACGCGACGAGGATGAAGGCGAGCAGGCTGACGACGCCGATGGCATGTGCCCACGGCGCGTCGGCGACGGTGAGCAGCCCGAAGCCGACGGTCAGCAGCGCCACCGCCAGCCGGGCTCCGAGGGTCGGTCCGAGGAGCAGGTGGGCGAGGCCCGCGTGATCGGCGGTCGCCGGCTCGGTCTCTTCGTCGTGGGCTCCGAGCTGGCCTCGCAGGGTGAGGGTGAATAGGAGTGCCAGGGCGGGGAACAGCAGGATGGCTCCCGCTAGCACTGCCACCACGACCGCCACCATCGTGTCGTGCGGAGCGGCCGCCTGGTCGACCGTCAGGCCTGGGAGGAGCGTCGGCCACCGTGCAAACGCCCAGTCCGCGACCACGAGCGCCACGGCGAGCGCGGCCGTGTAGCGGGCCAGCTCGAATCGACGCGCCGCATTGACCGCCATCGTCATCGTTCCGACCAAGACCGAGAGAATGAGGACCACCAGGGCGGCGCCGTGGACGAGACCCGTGTACAGCGCGTGGTCGTCGGCGTGGACGACGATCAGCCCGGCCAGCGCCAGCCCGCCGGCCGCGGCGCCGGCGCCCAGTGCGCGTACCCGGAAGGCCTCCACCAGATCGGTTTCGCCGCGTCGCGCCGCGTCGGCGGCGAGGTATACGGCGGCCAGGTAGGCGGAGAAAACCACCACCAACAGGCCAATCAGGATCGAGGTCGGGTTCAGCCAGCTGGTGACGAGATTCCCGGCGGCGTTGCCGACCGGGACGCGTTCGGCGGCGATGCCGCCCGCGGCCGCGCCGAGCGCGAACGGCGTCACCAGCGACGCCACCGCGGACATTCCATCGATCGTCACGAGCTCTCGAGTCCCGGCGGCACCCGAGCGCAGCGCGTAGCTGGCGCCGCGCAGGATGATGCCGAGCGCGGCGAGAAATAGGGCCAACGACAGCGTCGAGGCCACGGACCCGAAGAACACGGGGTAGGCGGTCCACGTCACGGTCAGCACGAAGATCAGCCACACGTGGTTGGCCTCCCAGACGGGTCCCATCGAATGATGGCAGTGTTCGCGGATCCGCTCCCCCAGCTCACCCGGACCGCTCATCAGCTGCCACATGCCGGCGCCGAAGTCCGCGCCCGCCAGCACCGTGTACAGCACCAGACCGATGAGCACGAACACGAGCGGGAGCGCGTCGAGCATCAGGCGGGCTGTTGGGTCGAGGCGGGAGGCGCGTCAGCGCCCGGGAGGTGAAGCGGTGAGCGCGTCAGACGGCGCAGGATCCACACTGTGGCCCCCGCGACGGCGATGTACGTGATGACGAGGACGGTGTAGCCGATGGGAATCCCGCTCGCGCCGGTGACCGACTGCGCGGTCGTCATCACGTGGTAGACGACCCAGGGCTGGCGGCCGACTTCGGTCGTCACCCAGCCGGCGATGAGCGCCACGGTCGCGGCGGGTCCCGACACAAGGACCGCCCAGTAGAACCACTTGGAGAGCGGGAAGCCGCCGGCGGCGGATGCGCACGAACAGATAGAAGAGGCCGAGCAGCGCCAGCAGTGTGCCGATCCCGACCATCGTCTGGAAGGAGAGGCGGGTGACGTTGATCGGCGGACGCTGGCTCGCGGAGACCGTCTCCAGGCCCGTGACGCGAGCGTTCCAGCTGTGGAAGGCCAGCAGCGACAGGAGGTGGGGGATCCCGATTCCGTACTTGATCTGCCCGTTGGTGTACCAGCCGAGGATGTGCTCGCTGGCGCCGCGGGTCGTCCTGTACAGCCCCTCGAGCGCGGCCAGCTTGATCGGCTGCTCCACGGCGATCACCCGCGCGATCCAGTCGCCGACGAGCACCTGGACCGGCGCCGCCAGACAGGCGATCGTGAGCGGGATCGTCATCGCCACGCGCTCATACCGGGTCCATCGCCCGCGCAGCCGGCAGAACGCGTAGGCGCCCGCCATCACGAATCCCGTGACCATGTACCCGGCGATGTACATGTGGATCAGCTCCGACCACAGCAGCGAATTGCCAAACAGCGCGCGCCCACGGATCGACGGCGACCACCTTGCCGCCGACGAGGCGAAATCCTCCAGGGTGGTTCATCCACGCGTTGACCGCGATCACCATGAGCGAACCGGTGAAGCCGGTGATCACGATCGGCAGTCCGGACAAGAAGTGCGCTCGCGGCGACAATCGGTCCCACCCATAGGTGTAGATCCCGATGAAGATCGCCTCCATGAAGAACGAGAACCCCTCGATCGCGAAGCCCAGACCGAACACGCTGCCGAAGGTGGCCGTGAAGTTCGGCCACAGCAGACCCATCTCAAAGCTGAGGATCGTGCCGGTGATCACGCCGATCGCAAACAGCGCCAACACGATCCGGCTCCAGCGCCGGGCCACGGCCCGATAGAGCGGATCGCCGGTCCGCATCCCCAGCCACTCCATAAACAGCACCATCGCGGGGAACGCGATCCCGAAGCACACGAGCGGGATGTGCACGGCGAACGACAGAGCCTGCATCTGCCGAGCCTCCAGCAGATACTGCTGATGCACCGGGGCAAACGCCGCAGCGAGCATGCTCATGCCTGACCCGCACGTTACCGCCACGCGCCCCTCGGCGAAGCCACACGCCTTGCCCGCGAACCGGGGGACCTCGATGGCGACCCCGACGTCGACGGGCCCGCCGGACCTGCTTCCGTCGCATTGCGGGGGCGGCGGCCGTACGCAGGTGATGCCCGTCGCGGGCTGAAGGCAGTTCTCGTGAACCAGAGTTGACCAGGCGGCCCTCGCCGCCTGCGAGCGGCTCCGGGAATTGACGGGTTCAGTAGGTGGAGGACGAAAATTCGCCTGTGGCTTCGGATCTCATTGCTCTCCTCTCGTCGCTGGTTGCCGCTGACTCGGTGAATCCGACCCTGGTGGCAGGGGGCGCGGGCGAGCATGAGGTCGCCTCGGTGCTCGAAGGGTGGGCGCGTGACGCCGGGCTTGACGCCGAGCGGCTTGAGGAGACGCCCGGGTCGTCCGAGCGTGTTGGTGCGTGCGCGCGGCACGGGGGGCGGTCGCACGCTCCTGCTGTGTGGGCATATCGACACGGTCAACGTCGAGGGCATGATCAACCCGCACGCTCCGCGCATCGATGGTGACCGGCTTTATGGCCGCGGGGCCTATGACATGAAAGCGGGTGTATCGGCTGCGCTGCTCGCGGCACGGGAGGCCTCGCGACTGGGGCTGGCGGGCGACGTTGTGGTCGCCGCGGTCGCCGACGAGGAGCACGCGAGCCTCGGCGTCCAGGAGGCGCTGCGCCGCGTCTCGGCGGATGCGGCAGTGGTCACCGAACCGACCGAGCTAGAGGTGGCGGTGGCCCACAAGGGCTTTGTCTGGAGCGAGATCGAGGTCGCCGGGCGGGCGGCGCACGGGTCGCGACCGCGCTTGGGCGTGGACGCGATCCTCAAGATGGGCGCGGTGCTGGTCGAGATGGAGCAACTGGACCGCTTGCTGGCGCAGCAAACCCATCCGTTGCTGGGGCGCGCTTCAGTACACGCGTCGCTGATCGAGGGCGGCGTCGAACTCTCGAGCTACCCGCCGCGCTGCAAGCTCGGGCTGGAGCGCCGCACGCTTCCGGGCGAGACCGGCGGGCAGATCGAGGCCGAGCTGGAGTCACTGCTGGAGCGCTGCCGGCGGGCGGACCGAGAGTTCGAGGCCACGCAGCGCATCTTGCTGGTGCGCGAGCCGTTCGAGATTGGTCACGACGAGGAGCTGGTCAGTCTCGTGACTCAAGCCGCCGCCGAGGTGTTAGCGCAACCGGCGCGGATTGGTGGCGCCAGCTATTGGGCCGACGCCGCTTTCATCGCCGCCGCAGGCATCCCAACCGTCCTGTTCGGCCCTGGCGGTGAGGGCGCCCACGCAGTTGAGGAATGGGTCAGCCTGTCTGACACTGAGGTGGTGGCGCGCACGCTGGTCCGCCTGGCCACTCGCTTCTGCGCATGAGAGCGCTCATCAACTCGGCGTTGGACATTACCGCTGTTCCGACGCCCAGCGACGACGCCGGCGTGTTTCACCGCGCCCTCTCCGGCTACGCGCCGACGCCCGTCCACCAGCTCGACTCCATCGCATTCGAACTGGGTGTCGCTGCCGTTCAGGTCAAAGACGAGTCCTGCCGGCTGGGGCTGCCTGCGTTTAAGATCCTGGGCGCGTCGTGGGCCATCGAACGTGCACTCCGCGACGACCCGGCCGTGCACACCCTGGTCGCTGCGAGCGCCGGCAACCACGGACGGGCGGTCGCGCACGCCGCCGCTCTCCGAGGATTGTCCTGCCGGGTGTACCTACGCGACGCTGTTCGCGGAGGCAGCCGAGCAAGCAACCTACGACCTCATCCTCGTCCCCGTGGGAGTCGGCTCGCTGGCTGCCGCGGCCGCGCGGCACGGCGCGCAGGTGGGCGCACAGGTGATCGGCGTCGAACCCGTCACCGCCGCCTGCCTCAGTGCATCACTCGCGCGCAGCGTCCCGACGCGGGTCCCGACACCCGGGACTGCGATGGCCGGCCTCGAGTGCGCCGAAGTCTCTCCCGCGGCCTGGCCGAGCCTCCGCCGCGGGATCGCAGGAACCATAACCGTCAGCGATGAGGAGGCGGACGTCGCCATGCGCAAGCTCTCCGCGAACGGCCTCACGATCGGTGAGTCCGGCGCTCCACCGCTCGCCGCTCTACGCGCCCTCACCAACGATCAGCAATGTCGTGCGCTGCGCGAACACCTCGAGATCAACCCGCAGACACGCGTGTTACTGATCGCCACGGAAGGAACCACCGGCGCGCACGGCCGCTGACCTCGAGATCGCGCCACGACAGCGAGTACCGCACCAATCGTGTTGCGGGTGCGCCGCCCCAGCTCATTTGGTCATCCTTATGTTGTCGCGACCGTGAGGTGGCGGTGGCCTCGACCGCCGCCGGGAGAGGGCCTGCAGTTTCGCGGGCGTCGACTGGGCGTCCGAGAGTCCGGTGGCGCGCCGAACTGAGCACACGTTTGACGTTCGGGCGTGAGTGGATCTACGGCCGGTCGGGGGGGTGCCCAGTCTTCTCAGCTCCCGGTTGGCGGCGGCGATCCGCTTCTGAAGGTCGGTCTTTGGCTGGCGCGCGAGCGCGTCGTGGTCCGTCGATGTGCCTTCGGCCCTCGCGGCCGAACGGGCGGCGGCGTCTTGGATAAGGGCGTAGCGGTCGGGTGGTGGTCGCGGCGCGCTGCGGGCGAGGAATTCGCCGAGGTCGTTGGCATGCGCGACACGTGTTCCCATGTACCTCGGTTGCCCCGGTTCGGAGGCGCGCCGGCGGCCGCTGGTGGCGCTTTGGCTTCCACAAAGCCTCGGGGCAGAAGCGCAAAAGGAGTGTCTTGATGATCGTGGTGTGGTCGAACACGGTGTGCGAGACCGAGCCTCGCTCACCCACGGCGAGACGATCAGCGCCGGCACGCGCACGCCGTAGTGCCCGAACCTCCCCGGGTCGTCGTCGGGCGCCTCGGGCGGGGGCACGTGGTCGAAGAAGCCGCCGTGCTCGTCGTAGAAGATGATCAGCAGCGTCTTCTCCCATTGCGGCCCGGTCGCGAGCGCGTGGTAGACGGCAAGCACCAGCTCCTGGCCGTCCTTGATGTCCGCGGGTGCGTGGTCGTCGTTGGGCTGAAAGCCGATCGGGTTGAAGTTGCTGAAGTTCGGGTCGATCCAGGCGACCGATGGCAGGGTGCCCCGAGCGGCGTCCTCGCGGTCACGCGCATGCGGATCTCGCTGGCCGGGGTACCGGCAGCGCCGACAAAGCGATGGCCGAGGCGGTTGGGCCAGGTCGCGCCAGAGAGGAATAGTCCGGATCGTCCGCGTGCGCGGTGCTATCGAGATGATGGACCCGATACGTGCGCCCATCATGCTGATTGGCGAACTCCGCTCGCAGACCATCAACATCGCCGCGACCACCTTCCCGCGAGAGGTACCCGAGCATCTGATCAAACGAGCGGTTCTCGAGCACCAGCACGACGACATGCTCGATCTTCCGAAGGTTGGCGATACCGCTCTCGTCAGTCGCAACGGCTAGGAGGACGTTAACCGAGTCACCACCACGGCGAGAGTGACATCGGGGCAACTAAAGCTCGACGCGCGTAGTGGTCTACTCGATCGGGTCCCCGGTGGTGGCGGCCGCGTTTTCGCGCGTCAGCATGATGACACTGCTGACCAGTACGAAGACCAGGAAGAGCACAAAGCCGATGAGGTCGAGAACTAGCCCGAACGAAGCGATCACGCCGCCGAGGCCGAAGCCTTGAAGGAAGAAGAAGATCCCGACGAGGATCGAAATCCACCCCAGCCAGCGCGGCAGGACGCCGCTCTTCAACACGATCAGGCCTGCCGCGAAAAAACAGAGACTGCCGAAGACGTCGCCGACGCTGTCCAGAGCAAACGTCATGAGGAACAGCGAGTAGGAGACGCCCGGATCGTGTTGAGCCCCAAACGTCGCGAGCTTCGCGCCGACCAGGCCGGTGAGGCCGATGTCGCTGACGGCATGCAGGGCAATAAAGATCGCTCCGCCGACCAGCACCAAGGAGCCGAGGACCCGCGGCCGGCGCGGATCGCCGCGCAGCAGGTTGTAAAGGCTGCAGAGGTAGATCAGAAACGCGGTGGCGTAGATGACGGAGAGGTATGCGATCACCAACAACCGGTCGCGGTGCTCGTGGAGCGCGCTCGCGATCTTCCCGGCCGAGTCGTTCTGAGTCACTCCGAGCGTGGTCGCGATCACAGACTCCGCCACCAGCGCGATGACGTAAACGATGCCGCCCGCCCACGCGTACCGCTCCCACTCGCTCGAGCTCCGCGCCGCCGCCACGATGCGATCTTCGCCTATAGCGTCGCGCTTAGCAAGCCGCGAGGCCGAGAAGGGGCCACGGTTTCTCGGTGGCAGGTTCCCCGGGGGCTGCCGCTCGTGCACCGGCGGCAGCGTGTGTCCTCGATCCGTCCGGGCGGGACTATGTCGGCTCGTAGGTCCCGAAGTTCCAGCGGTTGCCTTCGAGATCGCGGACAGCGAAGTCGCGCGAGCCGTAGTCCTGGTTCGTCAATTCCATGGTGATCTCGGCGCCGGCTGCCTTGGCGCGGGCGTACAACGTGTCGGGATCGTCGCAGGTTGCGTACACCCAGCCCTGGCCGACTCGCTCGCCGTAGTGATCCTCCCGTGCGCTGCCGAACATGATCAGGTCGCTGCCCCAGCGCATTTCTGCGTGGGCGACATTTCCGCTGTCGTCCTCGTGCAGGGCGACCGGCTCAAAGCCGAAGACGTCCTGCAGCCACTGGTGGGCAGCCTTTGCGTCCTTGTAACGGAGTGATGGGTAGAGCTTCATGCCACCACGATCTCAGGCCGCAGCCGGCATGTCTTGAACAAATGGGAACTCGGTTGGCGTGCAGCCGACCAATTCGCGGAAGTCGCGGTTGAAGTGCGACTGGTCGGCGTAGCCGCTCGTGTAGGCGATGTCGGCCAGGGAATCCCCGGCGCGCAGCCGCTGCGCTGCGTGCTCGACGCGGATCAGGCGGCACAGCGCCTTTGGTGGCAACCCGATTGCCCCGCGGAAGCGCGCGGCGAGATGACGCCGGCTCCAACCGACCTCCATGGCGAGGGTTTCGATGCCCACCGCGCCGCGGGTAGCCCGCAGGCGTGCGAGCGCGTACTCGATCTCCGGCGCTCTCGCGGGGTCTGCGGATAGCCGGCTGGTCAGCAGACGTTGGGCGATGGCGTGACGCTCCTTGGCGTCACGAGCGGCGGCCAGCCGTTCGGTCAGTTCGGTCGCGAACGATCCCAGCACGTCTTCGAGGGCGACCAGCCGGTTGGCCAGCTCGCCCGCTGGGACCCCCAGCAGCTGCCGCGCCGCGATCAGGTCAAGGTAGAGCTGGTAGCCGGCCTGCTCGCCGTAGTGGCCGGTGACTGTCGGTCGGTCCCACACCCCCGCTACGAACGAGCCCGAGCGACGGCCGTCGATCTCCATGTCCGGACCCAAGCTGACGATCAACACAACTCCGGCCAGCGGGGTCTCGAGCCGACGCGACGGCGCCGCACGCTCATGGAAGTCCGCGGCCCGACGGACAACACCGCGCAGCGCCGGTGCGGGCTGAAACTCTTCGACCCTGAGACCCACGCCGCGAGCATACGACGCGAGCTACGGCGGCGTGCCTGCTCGAGACGGCGTGCCGGTTTATGCAGGCTGAGGTGCGCCGACCTCGGCTGGGGGCAGCGGAGGACCGGCGAGTTCCTCGTAGTCCGGGGGCCTGGTGCGGTCCTCGCCGCGTGGCGCTCGGAGGGCATGCAGCACAGCGGTCGCGACCAACACCACGATCACGTTGATTATGAGCGCGATGAAGCCGTGGTAGGCCTTGAAGTGCAGGCCCAGGTAGTGCCAGGAGTAGACCGAGCCGCCGAAGTGGTGCTGGTGCTTGGCCACATTGGGGACGGCATACGCCATCAGAGTCCCGCTGACCATGCCGGCCGCCCATCCGAGCAGCAGCGCCCAGCGATGAAAGACGCGCGTGTAGAGACCTGAGACGATCGCTGGAAACGTCTGCAGGATCCACACGCCGCCGAGCAACTGCAGGTTGACCGAGAACTGCCCGCTAAGCGTCAGGACGAACACCACCGCGCCGAGTTTGACCAGCAGCGAGACGATCCTCGCCACGGCGGCTTCACGCTCCGGGGTGGCGTTGCGGTCGAAGTACTCCACCCAGACGTTGCGCGTGAACAGGTTGGCGGCGGCGATCGACATGATCGCGGCGGGTACCAGCGCGCCGATGGCGATGGCCGCGAACGCCACCCCCACGAACCAGTGCGGGAACATCGTCTGGAAAAGCTCGGGTACGGCCAGGTTCGTGTTGGTCACCTTCACGTGCGCGGCGATGGCCATGTACCCGAGCAGCGCGATCAACCCGAGCAGGAAGCTGTAGGGAAACAGCAGCACCGAGTTGCGGCGGATCACGTTGCGGTTGCCGGTGGAGAGCACCGCGGTAATCGAGTGCGGGTACATGAAAAGCGCGAAGGCCGAGCCGAGCGCGAGCGTCCAATACGCCGTCCCGCCTCCGGGGGCCAGGAGGAAGGACCCACCGGCTTTCTTGACCTTTGGCTGGGCGAAATGCGCCTGTGCCGCGTTGAAGATGTGGCCGTAGCCGCCGAGGCGGCTCGGGATGTAGATCACGGCGACGATGACGACGATGTAGATCAAAGCGTCCTTGACGAAGGCGATCAGCGCAGGGGCGCGCAGTCCCGAGGTGTATGTGTAGGCGGCGAGGATGGCGAAGGCGATGATCAAGGGGAGATCCTTCTGCCACCCCGTCCCGGCCAGTCCCATGCTCTGAAGGACCGCTTCGATCCCGACCAGCTGTAGGGCGATGTACGGCATCGTGGCGACGATCCCGGTGAGCGCCACCGCCAGCGCCAACGTCGAAGAGCCGAAGCGCACGCGGATGAAGTCGGCCGGCGTGGCGGCGCCATGCCGGTGTGCGACCGACCACAGGCGCGGCATGATCACGAACACGAGCGGATATACGAGGATCGTGTAGGGCACGGCGAAGAAGCCGAGGGACCCGGCGCCGTAGAGCAGCGCCGGGATGGCGATGAACGTGTAGGCGGTATAGAGATCGCCGCCGAGCAGGAACCAGCTGATGAAGGTGCCGAAGCGCCGGCCGCCCAGGCCCCACTCGTCGATGCTGGCCAGTGACTGTGCCCTGCGCCATCGGGCGGCCGCGAACCCCATACCGGCCACCAGCGCAAACAGCGCGATGAAGATGGCCAACTCGACACCGATGACATGCCGTCCACCGCTCGCCCCCAGGATGATGTGCTGTGCCGAGATCACTGCACGCCTCCTCGGTCGTCCCGCGGGCCCGGTGGCGCCGTTGCCGGCGTCGTGGCGGTGCCGCGCACTGTAGTGAGCAGATACACGATGCCGGTGATGACCATCGCGACCAGGATCCACAAGAGCTGGAACCAGTAGAAGAACGCGATGCCGAACAGCTTCGGCGTCAGTCGCCCGTAAATGCTTGGGATGAGGATCACCACGCACTCCAACACCAACAGCACGTAGGCGAGCCGCCGCATCACCCCCGGTCCACGCTCGCGCCGGATCTCAGCATCCGGTGACGGCTCGGTTACGAGAACGCGATCTGAAGCCATGTCGGACCTCCCAAAGCCGAACAGCTCCGTGCACAGAAGCGGACGTTAAGTCTACCTTCCACATTGGGCACGCGCGTCTTAGCCGCCGACTGCAGGACGCTGAACAGGCTGAGCACGGCCGCGGTTATCCCGAACCGATGCTGTGCCTCGACCCGGCGACGGCGAGCGACGCGTCGTCTATAACGTCAGGCGGTACCGATGACGGTCAAGCTCACGCTGGTCGGGGGTCCTACCGCGCTGCTCGAGTACTCGGGGCTGCGCTGGCTCACGGATCCCGCGTTCTCCCCGCCGGGGGAGTACGCCGGCGGCCTGGTCAAGACGACCGGCCCGGCGGTCGAGCCCGAGTTGCTCGCGCCCATCGACGTCGTGCTGCTCTCGCACGATCAACACAGCGACAATCTCGACCCGGCCGGCCGCGAGTTCCTGCCAGAGGCCCGGCGAGTGCTCACCACCGTGCAGGGCGCGGAGAATCTAGGCGGGAACGCGGCTGGCCTGGAGCCGTGGTCGCGGATCGAGGTGGAGCGCTCCGACAGCGATCCGGTGAGGGTTACGGCGGTGCCCGCTCAGCACGGGCCGGATGGCACCGACCACATCACCGGACCGGTGATCGGCTTCGTGCTCGAGGCGCCCGGGAGCGAGAAGGTGTACGTGTCGGGCGACAACGCGTCGCTCGACGTGGTGCGCTCGATCGCCGATCGCCTGGGGCCGTTCGACGTCGCCGTGCTGTTCGCGGGCGCGGTTCAGCTCGCCCATCGGTTTGACGGCGCCTATCTCACGCTGTCGAGCGACCGGGCAGCCGAGGCGGCGAAGCTGCTGGACGCACGGGTCGTGATCCCGGTCCATTTCGAAGGCTGGACTCACTTCACCCAGGGCGCCGACGCCCTTCGTGCCGCGTTCGCCGGCAACAGCATCAGCGACCGCCTGGTGCTCCCCGTGCGCGGGCAGACCGTCACCGCCTGAGGCGATGAGGAGCCTCGAGCTGCCCCGTCACGAAATCGTGGGCATCCGCGCGCCCAACCCGGGACCGTTCACGCTGAGCGGCACGAACTCGTGGATCGTGGGCCGCCGCCCGGCATGGCTCGTCGATCCCGGGCCGGCGCTCGAGGAACACGTTGGGGCGCTGGCGGTCGAGATCGACCGGCGCGGCGGTCTCGGCGGGATCGCGCTCACCCACGACCATCCCGACCACACCGAGGCGGTTCCGGCAATCCGCGCTCGTTACCCGGGTGCCCCGCTGGCCGCGGCCCGCGGTGAGGTGGAGGTCGTCCTCGCCGAGGGTGACAGGTTCGGGCCGCTCGAGGCGCTGGCCACGCCAGGCCACGCCCCCGATCACCTGGCGTTCGTGACTGGAACGGCGGCGCTTACCGGCGACGCCGTCTTGGGCGAAGGCAGCGTGTTCATCGCGCCGGACCCCGGCGCCCTGGCCGCCTATCTCGAGGGCCTCGAGCGGCTAGGGCGCCGGAGGCTCGACGTGCTGTGTCCCGGCCATGGCCCGCCGGTCCGTGATCCGCGGGCCAAGCTCGCGGAGTACATCGCCCACCGGCTCGACCGCGAGCGGCGCCTCCTCACCGCCCTCGAGCACGGCAAGCGCAGTGTCGACGAGCTGCTCGACGAGGCCTGGAGCGAGGTCCCGGCTCAGCTGCGCCCCGCCGCCGCGGTGACTCTGGCCGCGCACCTGGACAAGCTGGCCGACGAGGGCCGTCTGCCGGATGGGGTGGAGCGGCCGTCGCGGCGGCTCTAGGCGACAAGTCGCTGGCGCGCCAGGTCCATCGCGGCGCTCAGCGGGGTGGTACCGGCGGCCTCGGCGCGATCGAAGATGTCAAGCACGATCTCGCCGATCCGGCGCACCCGGCGGCGCGCCGCCGCCGCGTCATAGCCATGCAGTTCCTCGGCGATATTGATGATTCCGCCGGCGTTGGCCACGAAATCCGGGGCCCACAGGATCTTGCGCTCCGCGAGCAGGTCGGCCACCGACTCACTGGCGAGCTGGTTGTTCGCCGCGCCGGCGATGATGGGGCAGCGCAGCCGCGGGACGGTGCTGTGATCGAGCACCCCTCCGAGGGCGCAAGGGGCGAGCACGTCGACCTCGACCTCGAGGGCCCGCTCGGGTGGAGCCCAGCCCGCGCCAAGCTCCTCAGCCAGGCTTCGCTTTCGCGGATCGATGTCGCTCAGCACGAGGTTGGCGCCTGCCCGGGCGCAGCGCTTGGCGAGCCTCGAGCCGACGTGGCCGAGTCCCACGACCGCGGCGGTCCGCCCCCGCAGCGAACTGGAGCCGAACACGCGCTCGCAGCACGCGCGAATGGCTGACTCGACGCCCAGCGCGGTGAACGGGCTGGGATCGCCAGAGCCGCCGCGCCGGCGAGGCAGCCCGGCCACGTGCCGGGTGCGCTCGGCGATCACCCGCATGTCGCGGCTGGACGTGCCGACGTCCTCGGCGGTGATGTAGCGCCCGCCCAACGACTCCACGGCATCGCCGAAGTCGAGCAGCGCCGCGGTCCGCCGCTCGGAGGAGAGCGAGGCGCCAAGCGCGGTCATGATCACGCCCTTGCCGCCGCCGAGAGGCAGGTCCGCCACCGCCGACTTGTAGGTCATCGCGCGCGAGAGCCGCAGCACATCTCGCAGGGCCTCGCGTGAATCGAGATACCCCCACATCCGGCAGCCGCCCAGTGACGGGCCCCGCAGCGTGGAGTGGACGGCGATGAACGTGTAGAGGCCCGATCGTCGTCCGCGGCGGACGATCACGTCCTCGTGGTCGAGCGTCTCGAGGTGGCTGTCGGTGCTCGGCGGCGCCGCCCCGCGACGCTTGATCACTGGGTGGGGGTCGGCGACCCGCCTGCCGTGGTGCCCGTCGATGAGCCCGTGCCGGTCGAGCTCCCCGTCGAGGCGCTTGACGCAGATGTGCTGGCCGCATCCGGCTGGGTCGAGGCGGTGGTGGAGCTCGTCTGGGTGCCTGAGGTGGTGTCGCTCGGCCCCCCATTTGGCTGCGTCGCTGTGACGGTGCCCGAGCTTGTCGATCCCGTGGTTGAGGTGGCCGATGTGCCCTCGCCCGAGGTGGCCGCCGGGTCGGCCGGGGTGTTCGGGGTCGCGCCGCCGACGCTGCTTAGGGTTGAGATCCCGCCGGTCGACTTCGGCTGGTGCTTGGCCCGCGCGCGAGAGGTGGTGGAAGGCGACAGCTTGGTCCCGGTGGTCGCCGGCCCGGAGGGATGCGCGGGCGCGGCGGCGGTCTGGGTTACCTGCGGTTGCGCCGGCGAGCGGCTCACCGAGGGCGGGACGGCCGGTGCCTCGGGCGCCTCCGGGCTCGCTGGGGCAGCGGGCCGCGGCGCGGATGGTCGAGCGCGGGCGGCGGCGGCGACATGCGTGTGGTGGACGTGACGGGGCGCCGCCGGAAGAGTGTGCTGGAGCTCGACCGCGCCGCCCGCGGTGACCACGGCGGCGGCCAGCAGCGTCGCCACATGGGTGGCGCCGGCGGTCATCGTCCCCACGCCCACCATTGCCGATCCCGTCACGGCGGTTCCGGTCACGGCGCTTCCGGTCACGGCAGTTCCGGTACCGGCTGCGCCGCCGGCAGCCAATGCGCCACCCGCCGCGCCGCTGCCCGCCCCGCCGATCCCGAGCAGGTTGGCGAGTACGCCGAGCGGCCCGAGCGTGGGGACGATCGCGGCGAACCGCCGGCTCACCCCGCGCAGGTTGTGGCGGAATTCCCGGCAGCCGGCGCAGTCGCGCATGTGACGCCTGGCGGTGGCGTTGGGGCGCAACCCGCGGTCGTGCGAGACGACCAGCTCCTCGCGGATCTCCGAGCAGGCGGTGTCGCGAGCCTCGAGCGCCTGGGCGAGGGCCAGCCTGGCCCGGACGAGCAGCGACTTGACGGCCGGGACCGTCACGCCGAGCGCGGCCGTCATGTCGGCGTAGGACATCCCGCCGAGCTCGCGCATCAGGAGGGCCGAACGCTGCTGATCGGGCAGCCGGCGGACGTCGGCGATCAGGCGCCGGAGCGACTCCCGCTGGTCAGCCTGGGCGATCGGGTCGTGCATCGGGGAGCGCAGGAGCTCCATCACCTCGGGCGGCGGCGGCGAGGGGCGGCGCAGCTCGTCGATGCAGCGGTTGTGGGCGACCCGGTAGAGCCAGGCTCGGAGGGCAAGCTCGCGGTGGTTGGCGCGCAGGCCGGCATACGCGCGCACGAAGATGTCCTGGAGGGCGTCCTCGGCATCCTGGCGGTGCGGCAGCATCTGGCGCGTGTAGGCGAACAGCCGCTGCCGGTAGCGGTCGTGGATGACCCGGAATGCGTCGTCGTGGCCGGCGCGGAACAGCGCCACGAGTTGCTCGTCGGAGCGGAGGCGGAGGAGAGGCGGGGGCGGGAGAGGCGGCCGGGACCCAGTAAAAGGTCGAGTCCGGGCTACTGCTGCCGGTGCTGGGAATGCGGACGCTTCCACGTGAAACCCGTGCTCACTCTAACGGGTGCGCCGGGGCGGAGTTCCGCAAAAGGCGCCTGTCGGGCCGCCCCGCACCGCTGTCAGGACAGCGACACCATCACATGCTTGACCTCGGTGTAGTCCTCGAGCGCGTACATGCTGAGGTCCTTGCCGTGGCCCGACTGCTTGAAGCCGCCGTGCGGCATCTCCGAGGCCAGCGGGATGTGGTCGTTGACCCACACGCAACCGAAGCGCAGCGCGTTGGCCACCCGGTGAGCCCGGGCCACGTCACGCGTCCACACCGAGGCGGCAAGCCCATACGGCGTCCCGTTGGCCCAGGCGATCGCCTCGGCCTCGTCGGAGAACGGCTGGACGGTGATGACCGGGCCGAAGATCTCCCGTTGGATCATCTCGTCGTCCTGGCGCAGGCCAGACACCACCGTCGGCTCGAGGAAGAACCCGGGCCGGTCCGGCTCGTGGCCGCCGGTGGCGATCTCGACGTGGCCGGGCCGGCGCTCGAGGAAGCGCTCCACCCGCTCGCGCTGGCGCGCGGAGTTGAGCGGCCCCAGCGTCGTGTCGGCCGAGCGCGTATCGCCCATCACGAGGCCCTGGGCCTGCTCGACCAGGCCACCGACCACGTCATCGACGACCTTCGAGCTGGCCAGCACGCGGGTCGCGGCAGTGCAGTCCTGGCCGGCGTTGTAGTAGCCGGTGCCCGCGATGGTCTCAAGCGCGGTCGACATGTCGACGTCGTCGAACACGACCACCGGCGCCTTGCCGCCGAGTTCGAGGTGAACCCGCTTCATGGTGTCAGCCGCTGCCCGCGCGATCCACTTCCCCGTCTCGATCGAGCCGGTCAGCGACACCATGCTCACATCGTCGTGGGTGACGAGCGCCCGGCCGGCCGGATCGCCATGGCCGGTGATCACGTTGAAGACGCCCTTGGGGAAGATCTCCGCGGACAGTTCTGCCATCTTCAGGGTGGTCAGCGGCGTGGTCTCGGCCGGCTTGAGCACGACCGTGTTGCCGGCGGCCAGGGCAGGCCCGATCTTCCACACCGCCATCATCAACGGATAGTTCCAGGGCGCGATCTGCCCGATCACCCCCACCGGCTCGCGGCGGATGATCGAGGTGTAGCCGCTCACGTACTCGCCGGCGGCGCGACCTTCGAGGCACCTGGCGGCACCGGCGAAGAAGCGGAGGTTGTCAACCATGAACGGGATCTCGTCGTCCCGGAAGGCGTTGATCGGCTTGCCGGCGTTGTCGGCCTCGAGCTCGGCGAGCTCGTCGGCATGCTCCTCGATCGCGTCGGCCAGCTTGAGCAGCGCCAGAGCGCGCTCGCCGGGGGTGGTGGTCGCCCAGCCGTCGAAAGCGGCTTTCGCGGCGTTCACGGCGCGGTCGACGTCGGCGGTGGTGGAGAGCGGCGCCTCGGCGATCGCCTCGGCGGTGGCTGGGTTGAGGACCGGCTCCGTCTGACCGTCGGCGGGATCGACGAACGCGCCGTCGATGAAGTTCTGGAGGGTGGTGATAGCTGTGGCCATGTTCAGGCAAACGTACCACCCGCCGCCGGCGCCGACGCGGAGCATCTACGCGGATCCGCTTCGACGCGGCGGCGATATCCTCAGGCTGCGAGCAACGATGGATCCTGTCTCGGGCATTGGCATTCCGGTGGCGTTCGGCGCGGGGCTGATCTCGTTCCTGTCTCCCTGCGTGCTGCCGCTCGTCCCGGGCTACATCTCGGCGGTGGCCGGCGTGACGCCGGCCGAGATCCGCGCGCGTCCGGAGATTCGCGCGCGCCGGGTGCTCGGGCCGAGCCTCGCGTTCGTGGCGAGCTTCTCGGCCATCTTCATCGCGCTCGGCCTGCTCGGCCAACAGGCCCTGCACGGGGCGCTCACCGGTCCGGCCTCGCTCAAGGTCTGCGGCGCGGTGATCGTCGCCATGGGCGCCGTGTTCGTGCTGGCCCCGTTCGTGCCCCGGCTCTCGCGCGAGTGGCACATGAGCAGGCTGATGGAGCGGGCAGGCCGCGGCGGGCCGGTGCTGATCGGGGCCGCGTTCGCGCTGGCCTGGACGCCGTGCACGGGGCCAACGCTGGGGGCGATCATCACCGCCGCCGGCGTGTCCGGGTCGGCGGCGCACGGCGCTTTCCTGCTCGCCGTGTATTGCGCCGGGCTCGCTGTCCCGTTCCTGATCACCGGGCTCGCCTTCGGGACGATGACCTCCGCGCTCGACGCGGTCCGGCGCCATTACGCGCTGGTGATCGGCGCCGGTGGCGTGGTGCTGATCGGGATGGGGGTGCTGATCTGGACCGGTGAGTTCACCCAGCTCAACATCACGGTCAACCACTGGCTGCAGACGCTGGGCCTACCGGACTTCAACTCCGATACGTAAGCCGAGCAGAAGGCACCCGGCAAGCGGGTATACACGGTGTGCGCCCGCATCTCCGACCGCCGCGCTGGGACTTAGGGCGGCCTAATCTGGTAGGCTCGGAATCGTCGGCGTTAGGGTCTCCTAATTGTTGCTAGGCCACTTGTCGTTCGCACAGACCATCGCTCTAGGCGCCCTCGCCGGCTTGACCATCTTCCTAGGTCTCCCGGTAGGACGCCTGCAGCTGCTTGGCAGCCGCCCGCGCGTGGCGCTGGCGATGTTCTCTGTCGGCGTGCTGGCGTTCATCTTCGTCGACGTCCTGTCCAGTGGTCTTTCGATCGTCGAGGACGCGCTGCAGGGGGTCAAGGACGGGCACGAGTCGGCGGCATACCTGGTCTGGCTGGTCGTGCTGCTCGCCGCCGGGTTTGCCGCGGGCAGTGCCGGCCTGGCGATGCTCGAGCGCCGGATCCGGCCGGCGGCCGGCCGGCGCCCGCCGGTCGCGGGCGGAGCGGAGACCGCCGCGCTCGAGCCGGATCCGCTCGTGCCCGAGCTCGACGCCGCCCGCCGGCGTGCACTGCGGGTGGGGCTGACGATCGCCGCCGCGATCGGCGTGCACAACTTCGCCGAGGGCCTCGCGATCGGCGTGTCCGCACGCGCCGGCGCGATCAGCCTCGCCACCGTGCTGATCATCGGCTTCGCGTTGCACAACGCGACCGAAGGCTTCGGAATCGTCGGCCCGCTCGGGGACGTCAAGCCTTCCTGGGGCTGGATCGGGCTGGCCGGCCTGATCGGTGGCGGGCCCACCTTCCTCGGCTCGATCGTCGGCTACGCGGTGACCAGCCACCCGCTGGAGCTGGTCTTCTATGCCAGCGCGGGCGGCGCGATCCTGTACGTGATCGGCGAGATCTGGAACGGCATGCGCCGCTACGGCCACCGCGAACTTGGCCTGCTGATGGTCTCGGCGGGCTTCCTGGTCGGCGTGATCACCGACTTGGTCGTCACCTACGGCGGCGGCTGACCGCGTCCGCTCGGCGGGGGATGTGATTCCGCCGCCGTCGCCGGATCCGGCAGCCCCGTCCCACGGGACCCTTCAGTCCTGGTCGTCGGGATGACGCTCGTGCCAGCGCAACGCGGCGGCCTCGGCACTGGCCGAGTGCCGGTTAGGCACCTCATCCTCGGGCTCGGGAATGTGCGAGGGGGCGTCGTGGTCGATGTCCTCCTCGGGGTGCTTCTGCCGCCAGCGCGTAGCTGCCGCTTCCGCGCTGCTGGACCGCCGCTGGGGCCGGTTTGCCTCGTCTGACACCACTCACCTCCGTCAGTCGACACCGACAGGGTAGTCCAGACGGGTAGGCTGCGCGCGCGCATGAGTCCGAGCATTCCGCTGCCGCCCCACGACACGCCGCTGAGCGGAGGCTCCCCGTTCCCGCCGATCGCCGACTACGCGTTCCTGTCCGACTGCCACACCGGCGCGCTGATGGCGCCGGACGGCAGCATCGAGTGGATGTGCATCCCGCGGTTCGACTCGCCGAGCGTGTTCGGAGCCCTCCTGGACCGACGGGGAGGATCGTTCCGCGTCGGCCCCTACGGGATCGTCGTCCCGCTGTCCGTGCGCTACGTGCCCGGCACGATGATCGTCGAGACGACCTGGATGACGCCGTCGGGCTGGGTCGTGGTTCGCGACGGGCTGACCGTCGGCCCATGGCATGACCAGCACGCGGACGAGACGTCGCATACCCGGCCTCCGACCGACCACGACGCCGACCACATGCTGGTGCGGGTGATCGAGTGCATCCAGGGGCAGGTCCAGGTCGAGGCGGTGTGCGAGCCGATGTTCGACTACGGGCGCCGGCCGGGCCGCTGGACGTTGGTGTCGGATGACTGGTCGGCGGCCGAAGCCACCGACGGCGAGAGCGTCTTGCGACTGATCACCGACCTGCGCGTCGGGATCGAGGGCGGCCGGGCGCGGGCCCGGCACACGCTGAGCGAGGGCGAAGAGCGCTTCGTCGCCCTCGGGTGGAGGCACGGCCTGAACGGCCCGGCGCACTGCGCCAACGCCAAGGAGCGTCTGCAGAACACCTTCCACTACTGGCGCGACTGGCTGGCCACTGGAAGGTTCCCGGACCATCGCTGGCGCCAGCACCTCCAGCGCTCGGCGCTCACCCTGAAGGGGTTGACGTATGCGCCGACCGGCGCCACGGTGGCGGCGGCGACGACGTCGCTGCCCGAGACGCCCGGCGGCGAGCGCAACTGGGACTACCGCTACTGCTGGATGCGCGATGCCACCTTCACGCTGTGGGGGCTGCACGCGCTCGGGCTCGATTGGGAGGCGGACGACTTCATGCAGTTCGTGGCCGACCTCGAGCGCGGCGATGACGGCGCGCTGCAGATCATGTACGGCCTGGCCGGGGAGCGCGACCTGCACGAGCAGGAGCTCGCGCACCTACACGGCTACGAGGGCGCGAAGCCGGTGCGCATCGGCAACGGGGCCTACCGCCAACGCCAGAACGACGTGTACGGGTCAGTGCTCGACTCGGTCTACCTGCACACCAAGATGGGCGGGCACATTCCGGCGCGCCTGTGGCCCGTGCTCCAGGACCAGGTTCGCTGCGCGCAGGTGATCTGGCGCGAAGGCGACCAGGGGATCTGGGAGGCCCGGGGCGAGCCCAAGCACTACGTGTCCTCGAAGCTCATGTGCTGGGTCGCGCTGGACCGGGGCGCGCGGCTGGCCACGGCTCAGGGCCAACGGGACCTGGCCGCGGAGTGGCAGGGAGTCGCCGACGAGATCCGGGCCGACATCCTCGCACGCGGGGTCTCGGAGCGGGGGGTGTTCCGCCAGCACTACGAGACCGACGCGCTCGATGCCTCAAACCTGCTGATCCCGCTGGTGCGCTTCCTGCCCGCCCAGGATGAGCGCGTCAAGGCCACCGTGCTGGCCACCGCCTCCGAGCTACAGGAGAACGGCTTTGTTCTGCGCTACCGGGTGCAGGAGACGGACGACGGCCTGACCGGCGAGGAGGGAACGTTCCTGATCTGCTCGTTCTGGCTGGTCTCGGCGCTCTCGGAGATCGGGGAGGCCGAATCGGCCGCGCAGATGTGCGAGCGGCTGCTGGCGCACGCCTCGCCGCTCGGCCTGTATGCCGAGGAGCTCGACGGGCGGACCGGACGACACCTGGGCAACTTCCCACAGGCGTTCACCCATCTGGCGCTGATCAACGCGGTGATCCATGTGATCTCGCAGGAGGAGGCGGCGGCGTAGGGGCCGCCCGCGGCGGCGTTTCGCCGGGCGTCCATGCCCGGCGGCGTGGCGCGTCCTGACCGGACGGGGTACCCGGCCCCACGGACGCCGAGCGAAGCGAGGCCCCAGATCAGCCGCGGCGGGCGAGTTCGCGCTTGGCCGTCCGGCGGAAGCGCAGGGCCTTGCCGGCGTTGGCCCGGATCAGCGCGAGGCGCGAGGCCGGCGCCTCGAGGCCGCCCACCAGCTTGTGCGGGATCAGCGCCCAGCCGTCGTCGCGGCGGACGAGGTCGCCCCGGACCTGGAAGTTCTGCATCGCGCCGAAGCTGGGATCGTGCGCATGGGCGGTCAGACAGGCGAGGCCGGGCTGGAGGGGCGCGCCGGCGGGCGCGTCGTCGATCCGGATCTGGCGGTCGGCCTCGTGGGCGCGGACCTTGACGCGTACGGCAAACGGGAACCCGTCGGGGCAGACGATCGAGAGAGCCGCCGTGGGGTAGGTGGTGCCGAGCTCGTTGAGACGCGGATGCCAGGTGGTCCGGCCGCCCTCGGGATCGGCGTGGAAGCGAGCGGGCTCCTCGGAGTGGCCTGAGCGCACCTCCTCGATGTGGGCGTCGAACAGCTCGGGCTCGGCGTCGGGGCCGCGCCAGACGTAGACCCGCTCCGGTCGGACGTGGATGTAGATCCGGGTGTAGTACCAGCTCAGGAAGTGCTTCAGGGCATCCGGCGGGTCGAGCTTGCGCAGCCCGGGCAGCTTCTCGAGCGACTCGGTGGCGTAGCGCCGGCGGTTGGCCTCGAGGTCGCGGTCGTCGACGTCGGCCGACCCCTGGACGAGGACCGTGGGCGGGTCGCTCAGGCCGCTGCCGGTCGGGTCGGAGAACAGCAGGCCGACCAGCGGGTTGGCGCGCGCGTCATTGGCCTTCTTCGGATAGCCCAGCCCGGTGGTCACGTCGATGCACGCAGCGCCCGGGCGGTAGTACGGCGTGACGGGCCAGGTGATGGGCTGGCCGGCGGGGTTGACGGTGGTGAGCTCGGTGGTGATGAACCGGTCGAAGACCGCTTGCACATCGGCGGGCAGCGAAGCCGTCACGGCGCGAGTATAGGCACGGCCGGGAGGGCGTCAAATCGCGTAGCCGGGCTCGCCCGGCAGCACGATCCGCGCGGTCTCGCCCTGGAGCAGGACGCGGGGCTGCACCGGATGGACCTCCCGGCCGCGCGCGTGGGCGAGCAGCTGCTCGGCGGAGGCGAACGCGGACAGCTGCTCAAGATGCTTGATCGTCGGGAAGACCAGGAACAGATCGCCGCGGGCCCGGGCCTCCAGCGCCGCGGCCGGCGCGTACCAGCGGGCGTCGACGACCTCGCTGCCGTCGGGGTAAGCGTGTGCGCCGGGCGGAAGCGGGGCCAGGTAGAACCACGTGTCGAAGCGAATCTTGACCTCGGCCGGCGTGATCCAGCGACTGAACAGCACGAGCTGGTCGGGCTCGGCGATCGTGATACCGGCCTCTTCGCCGAGCTCGCGGATCGCGGCGGCGCGGTGCGCATGGTCGCCTCGTCCCTCGCCGCGGTCGACCGCGCCGCCCGGGAACACCCAGGCGCCGCCCATGAAGCGCGCGTTCGGGTTGCGCCGAACGAGCAGCACCTCGAGCGCCGTGTCGCCGCCGCGCAGCACGATCACCGTGCCGGCCGGCCGCGGCTCCGTGGTCTGACCGAGGTTGAGCGGCTGCTCCGGGCCGGGTCGGTGGGCGCTCGTCATGTGAGACCATTCTCCCCGACTCGCGTTAGCCTTCGGCCGGTGAAGTGGATATGCGGATCGTGCGGGTTCATCTATGACCCTGCCGAAGGGGACCTCGACGGGGGCATTCCGGCTGGAACCGCGTTCGAGGACATCCCCGAGACCTGGTTCTGTCCGGTGTGCGGCGCGCGCAAGCGGGACTTCGAGCCCTACGACGAGTAGCCCGCCGGGCTACGCCGGGGTGGGGGCCGTCGAGCTACGCCGCGTGGGCGATCTGCTCGTAGTCGTACGGCCCCGTGCTCTGCTCGGTCTCGTACACGTACGGTTGCGGAGGCTGATCGTCGTACTCGTCCTGCGGCGGCAGCGCAGCGGCCCTCGCCCGAGGATCGATGCCCGCCGCGCGCGCGGCTTCGCCAAGGACAGGGGCGGCGGCGCGAAGCTCCTCGGCACGGTGCGTGGCCATCGTGGTCAGGCGCAGGCAGGAGCCAGGTCCGCGGGTGGCGGGCGGCACCACGGCCTGCGCGAACACGCCGCGTGCGAGCGCGACCTCGGCCGTACGCAGCGTCGGCTCCGGCTCGCCCAGCGTGAGGGACAGGATGTGGGTGCGGGCTCCTCGCAGGTCGAAGCCCTCCGCGACCAGGCCCTCGCGGAGCGCTGCTGCGTTGACGTGCAGCTTGTCGACCAGCCGGGGGCGATCCTCGAGCAGCGCGAGGGCGGCCAGCGCGCCGGCCACGGCCGGCGGCGCCGGCGCGCTCGCGAACGCCAGCGTGCGCGCGGCCTGGAGCAGATACTGCGTGATCACGCGATCACAGGCCGCGAATGCGCCGTAAGAGCCGAGCGCGCCGCCAAGCGTGCCGAGGAGCACATCCACCTGATCCTCGAGGCCGTGTGCGGCCAGTGCACCACGGCCGCCGGGGCCGAGGGACCCGAGACCGTGCGACTCGTCGACCAGCGTCCGGACCCGGTGGCGGTGCGCGAGCTCGACGATGTCCTCGAGCGGCGCCACGTCTCCGTCGAGCGAGAACACGGCGTCGGTGACGATCAGCGCGGCGCGGCCCTGCGCGTGGGCGAGTCCCCAGGCGAGGTGCTCGGCGTCGCCGTGGTCGTAGACGAACACCTCGGCGCGGGAGAGGCGGCAGCCATCGATCAGCGAGGCGTGGTTGAGCGCGTCGGAGAACACCACGTCACCCGGGCGGGCCAGGGCGCTGATCACGCCGGCGGCGGCGTGCAAGCCCGAGCCGAACAGGAGCGCGCTCTCGCGCCGCAGAAAGCCGGCCAAACGCTCCTCGAGACGGCGGTGAACGGTCATCGTCCCGGAGGCCAGGCGCGAGGCGCCCGCACCCACGCCCCACCGCCGGGCGCCCTCGGCCGCGGCCTCGCGAACCCGCGGGTGGTCGGCCAGACCGAGGCAGTTGTCCGAGCACAGCAGGAGCACTGGTTTGCCGTCGAGGACGACGTGAGGACCCTGCGGCCCGCTGACCAAGCGGATGCGCTGGTGAAGGCCCAACGCGCGCAGCTCGCTGAGGCGAGCCTCGATCTCGATCATCTTGGAACCGTAGGCTAAGCCCAGGCCCGGATGGATCAGCGTCCCCGCCACCGCGGTGGACGTTTCTCGGAAAATGCGCGAACTCCCTCGCGAAAGTCCTCGGAGGCGAAGCAGGCGCGGCGCAGCTCGATCAACTCGTGTTCGGTGGCGGGGTCGATCGTCGCCCGGGCGCTCAGCACGGCGCTGATCACGCGCTTGTTGCCGGCCTGGGCCAGCGGCGCGTTGGCCGCGATCTCCTTGGCCAGCTCGACCGCCTCCTCGGCGATCCGTCCCTCTTCGGCGATGGCGTTCACCAGCCCCCAATCCTTCGCGGTCCGGGCGTCAATTCGCCGCCCTACCAGGAACAGCTCGCGCGTGCGGGGCGCGCCGATCGTCTCGATGAACTTGCGGATCCCGGTGTGCGAGTAGACCAGACCGAGCTTGGCCGGCGGCATGGCGAGCGCGATCGTTCCCGCGGCGAGGCGCAGGTCGCAGGCCAGCGCGAGCTCGAGCCCGCCCCCGATCGCGTGCCCGTTCAGGGCGGCGAGGGTCGGGTACGGGTAGGCCTCGACTGCCTGGAGCGCTGCCGTGAACGGGTGCGCCACGAGCCGCTCCGCCTCGTCGGCGAACATATCCCGGCCGCGTAGGTCCCCGATGTCGTAGCCGGCCGAGAACGTCGTCTGCTCGCCCGTGATGACCACGCAGCGGGCGTCCAGGCTCGGGAGCGTCGCCGCGAAGCCGTCGAGGATCGCGTGGTCCAGCGCGCCGCGCTTGCCCGGATTGGAGATGGTCAGCCGGCTCACGCCGGGCGCCGGCTCGTCGACGAGCAGCCGGCCGCTTTGGGGCGGCTCGTCGGGGTCGCGCCCGGGCGGCCTACTCGAGGACAACGAGCGGGTCGCCCTCGGAGACCGATTCGCCCTCGGAGACGAGGATCTCCTTGACGACGCCGGGATCCTCGGCCTCCACCGGCATCTCCATCTTCATCGACTCGAGGATCACGACTGTGTCGCCCTCCTGCACGCTGTCGCCGACCTCGACCTCGATCTTCCACACGGTTCCCGTGATGTGGGCCTCGACCTCCGGCACGCGGTGGAGGATATGCGACCGTGGCCGGGTGCGCCTCGGCAGGGGGCGTGGCGATTTTGCTCGCTGGCGCGAGCGTTTTCGCCACACCCCCTGAAGCTCACCGCGGTTAGCCGGCGAACGCGTCGGGGTCCGGGCCGGTCCGTTCTCCGCGGTTCAGCTCGGCCAGCCGGCGCATCTGCGCCTCGCTCAGCTCGAAGTCGAACACGTGGAAATTCTCCTCGATGCGCGAGGGCGTCACCGACTTCGGGATGACGATGTTGCCGAGCTGGATGTGCCAGCGCAGCACGACCTGGGCCGGAGTGCGGTCGTGATCGGACGCGATCTCCAGGATCGCCGGGTCGTCCAGGAGCTGGCCCTTGCCGAGCGGGCTCCAGGCCTCGGTGAGGATGCCGTGCTCGGCGTGGTAGCGCCTGAGCTCGGGCTGCTGGAGGCGGGGATGCAGCTCGATCTGGTTGGCCGTGGGCACGACGCCGGTGGCATCGATGATCCGCTCGAGGTGCTCGATCTGGAAGTTCGAGACGCCAATCGAGCGCACGCTGCCCTCGTCCTTCAGGGTGCACAGGGTCTCCCACGTCTCCAGGTACAGATCCTGGCTGGGAATCGGCCAGTGGATCAGGTAGAGGTCGATATAGTCGCCGCCCAGCTTCTCGAGGCTCTGCTGGAAGGCACGTCGCGCCCGGTCGCGACCGTGATCGGGGTTGGCCAGTTTGGTGGTGATGAACACGTCGCCGCGCTTGAGATCACTGGCCTTCAGGGCGTCACGGACGCCCTCCTCGTTGCCATAGGCTGCGGCGGTGTCGATCAGCCGGTAGCCGGTCTGCAGGGCTCGAGACACTGTCTCGGCCGTGTCCTCGGCCGGCACCTGGAAGACGCCGAAGCCGAGTTGGGGAATGCGATTGCCGTCATTGAGGTCCACATAGGGGACCGATGTTGTCTGGGTCGTCATACCGAGAGGCTTCCATGCGCCGGCCCTCCCGAATCACCGTCTGAGATGCCGTAGCCTGGAACCGTGACCTCGGACGAGCCCGCACTGGATTTCGATCTGTTCGCCGCCTCGCTGCGGGCCGACTCGAGCGACCTGAGCGCGTTCGTGGAGAGCTTGGCTGCCAAGCTCGAGGAGGCGGTTCCGATGCGCGTCCGGGTGGAGCGCGGGCGAGCCGGGATGTTCGGGCCGAAGACCGTGCGGAGCCTGTCGGTCGATCTCGACGATCGCCGTCTCGAATTGCGCACCGGCTCGGGAGGGGTCCAGGCCCGTTGCGCCAGGTTGTCGGGCGGGATCGTCCTGAAGAGTGAGGTGCTCGAGACCGACGTCTGGCTGGCCATGCTGACCGAGGCGCTGGCCGCGGAGGCCGGGCGAAGCGAGGCCACGCGCAAGGCGCTCGAGCGCATGCTGATCCAATGAGTCGACAGGAGCGGAGGATCGATGGGATTTCTCAAGCGTGACGGCGACGACGACGCGCCGGCGCCGGCGCAGGCGGCGCCGGCGCCGCCTGCCGGCGACGCGCCGCATCTGGCCGCCTACGAGGCGGGGTCCCTGGCTGGTATCCCCGCGTCGGGGGTCGAGCGAATCGAGCGGATGAAGCAGGAGGTCGCGCGCGGGTTCTTCACCAGTGACCTGTCGGTGAACGAGTTCCTGCTCGTCAAGCAGGCCGGCTTCGAGCCGCTCGGGCTGGTGCTGGGAAGCTCGATCTACCACATCGGCTTTCAGCAGGCCATGTGGAACCAGAGCCAGGAGCTGGGGGTGCTGACCCAGGCCATGTACCACGCGCGCGAGCTGGCCATGACCCGCATGGAGGAGGAAGCCGACCAGCTCGGAGCGGACGGGATCGTCGGGGTGAGGCTCGACATCGGCCGCTACGAATGGGGCGCGGACCTGGCCGAGTTCATCTCGGTAGGCACGGCGGTCAGGCACCGGAGCGGTCAGTTGCACCGTGCGCCGGGCGGCCGTCCCTTCACTTCGGACCTGAGCGGCCAGGACTTCGCCACGCTGCTGCGGGCCGGCTATCGCCCGGTGGGGATGGTGATGGGCAACTGCGTCTACCACGTCGGGCGCCAGGGGATGCTCGCCTCGCTCAAGCAGGTGGGGCGCAACGTGGAGATGCCCAACTACACCCAGGCGCTGTATCAGGCGCGCGAGCTGGCCATGGAGCGCATGCAGCGCGAGGCCGACGAGCTGCAGGCGGGCGGGATCGTGGGCGCCCGGATCGTCGAGCGGAGCCATGGGTGGGGATCACACGTGATCGAGTTCTTCGCGATCGGCAACGGGGTCGTGGCGACCAGCGACGAGCACGAGATCGAGAAGCCGGCGATGGTGCTGCCGCTGAGCGGTTAGCGGGGCGAACCGAACGTTGAGGTAAGACCCGCTAGCTTCTCCGCGCCATGCCCGACGTCGAGCTACGGCCCCAGGTCTACAAGGACCCGCGCCCGAAGGAGGATTTCGACCCCTATCACGCGCTGGTCCGCGACCACGAGCCCGAGGCCAAGGTGTACGAGCCGGTCCGGGTGGGCACCGTGATCTGGGCTTTATTGGCGCACCGAGCCCGGGGATACGGCAGCCAGCAGGTGCCGAACGGGCCGGTGATCCTGGCGCCCAACCACGCCTCGTTCATGGACCACTTCTTCGCCGGCGCGTTCATCCGCCGGCGGGTCCAGTTCATGGGCAAGTCACAGCTGTTCAAGGGGATCGGGGCATGGGTGTTCAGCCACGGAGGCGTGTTCCCGGTCCGGCGCGGCTACCACGACGAGGAGGCGTTCATCACCGCATTCCGGATCCTGGGCCGCGGCGGCGCGATCGTCATGTACTGCGAGGGAGGGCGCTCGCGCACAGGGAAGATGGCCGATGAGGCGCGGCCGGGGATCGGGCGCTTGGCGCTCGAGTCGGGGGTGCCAGTGGTGCCGGTGGCGATTCTCGGGTCCTACCAGGTGCGCAACTGGAGGCGGCTTCGGTTTCCCCAGGTGACGGTCCAGTTCGGCCGCCCGTTCCGCTTCGAGATGATCGAGCAGGCGACGCGCGAGCAGCAGCAGGAGGCGGCCGACTACATCCTCGAGCAGATCCGCGAGCTCCACTCAGAGCTCACGCGGGTGGGGCGCCGGGGAGCCCGCCGCGCGGCCCGCGCCCAGAGGCGGCGGGCCTCGGCGGAGGCGCCGCCTCAAGGTTAGGAAGGTTTCAGGAGCCCATCGTCGCGGCCGGCCCCTGCCGGTTCTCAGGCGGTCGCGATTGCGCCGGCCTCCGCGAGCCCGAGCTCCTCGGTCGCCACATCGCGCATCTTGAACTTCTGCACCTTGCCGGTGACGGTCATCGGGAAGGAATCGACGAACTTCACATAGCGCGGGATCTTGAAGTGGGCGATCTGGCCTTTGCAGAACTCCTTGACCTCCCCGTCGGTGAGCGACACCCCGGGACGCAGGATGACCCACGCCATCAGCTCCTCGCCGTAGCGCTCGTCGGGGACACCGATCACCTGGACGTCGGCGATCGCGGGGTGCGTGTAGAGGAACTCCTCGATCTCACGCGGGTAGACGTTCTCGCCGCCGCGGATGACCATGTCCTTGATCCGTCCGACGATGCGCACGTAGCCCTGCTCGTCCATCGTGGCCAGGTCGCCGGTGTGCATCCAGCGTTGAGGGTCGATCGCGTCGGCGGTGCGCGCGGGATCGTTCCAGTAGCCGCGCATGACCACGTAGCCTCGGGCGCAGAACTCGCCAGGCTCACCGCGCGCGACCGTGCGGCCGGTGACCGGGTCGAGGATCTTGATCTCGACGTGCGGCGCGACCTCGCCCACCGTGCCGCAGCGGTTCTCGAGCGTGTCGTCGCGACGCACCTGGGTGCTGACCGGCGAAGTCTCGGTCATGCCGAACGCGATGCTCATCTCGCCGATTCCCATCTCGGCGCTCACCCGCTTCATCACCTCGATCGGGCAGGGGGAGCCCGCCATGAGCCCCGTCCGCAGCGAGCTGTAGTCGAACTCGGCGAAACGATCGTGGCCGAGCTCCGCGATGAACATCGTGGGCACACCGTAGAGGCTCGTGCAGCGCTCCTGCGCGCACGCCTGGAGCGTGGACAGCGGCTCGAAGACTTCGGCCGGATACACCATGCAGGCGCCGCGCGAGGTGGCGGCGAGGTTGCCCAGGACCATCCCGAAGCAGTGGTAGAGCGGAACCGGAATGCACACCCGGTCGCGTTCGGTATAGCCGAGCAAGGCGCCGACGAAGTATCCGTTGTTGAGGATGTTGTGGTGGGTCAGCGTGGCGCCCTTGGGGAAGCCGGTGGTGCCGCTCGTGTACTGGATGTTGATCGGGTCGTCGAAGTCGAGCTCATCACCGTACGCGCGCAGGTCCCCGGTGAAGCCCTGGCCTGAGGCCAGCTCCTCCCAGTCGGGCGTCTCGAAGAACACCGCACGTTCCAGCTGGGGAAGGTCGGGTCTGACCTGGTCGACCATCGCCACGAAATCGGCGCCCTTGAGCGCCTGGGTGGAAATGATCCAGCGGCACCCTGACTGGCCGAGCGCGTATTGCAGTTCGTTGACCCGATAGGCGGGATTGATGTTGACGAGGATGATCCCGGCCTTGGCCGTCGCGTACTGGGTCAGTGTCCATTCGGCCCGGTTCGGACCCCACACGCCGACCCGGTCGCCCTTGTTCAGCCCGGCGGCAAGCAGGCCGCCGGCGAGCCGGTCGACGGTTTCGCCGAACTCGGCGTAGGTGTAACGCAGCCCCTGCTGGCAGGCCACGAGCGCGTCGGCGTCGGGAACGCGGGCGATCGTCCGGTCGAGGTTGTGGCCGATCGTCTCACCGAGCAGCGGCTCCGGACAGGCGCCGTGTGCGTAGGACAGCATCGCTAATCGCTCCTTCGTCGATCGAGAGAACGATCCTACTGTTCGATCGCGATCCCGTCACCCGGTGGGGCGTCGCGCCGGTGACAGTGCTCCGTCCCGGGCTCCTCGACAGCGGCGACGGCGCGGTGGCGGGCGGGTGCCGCGGGTCGTGGCCGGCAAGGTGCTCCTGATAGGGAGGGCCACCACCAGGCGCTGATTCGCTCATACGCACGTCTTAGCCCGCCCTCACGCGGCTGATACGGCCGGGCCCGAAGCTGTCCCCACGCTTCGACTAATCGTAGGCAACCGACCACGAGGTACAGGACATGACTGATTTCAACGACGGCGGCGCCGGCCGTGCTCGCGGGCAGGCCATCCGAGGTGCGCGGGTCGCTCGCGCGCGCAGGCTTCGCCGGCGGATCATCGCGGGCTCCCTGGCGCTGTTCGTCGCCACCTGGCTGATGATCACGCTGGTGCTCGTCTCAGGGCACGATCCGGCGCTCGCCAAGAAGTCCTCGGGGAGCGGCTCATCGTCGGCGACGGTCGCGTCGGCGCCGGCGACCACCGCTACCGCGAGCGGCGACACGTCGACGCCGACCACGTCCTCGAGCGGCGATACGTCGACGACGTCGTCGAGCTCTCGGGCAACCGGCTCCTCGTCGTCCTCGAGCGGAAGCTCGTCGTCTTCGGGCAGCGGCTCGAGCGGCGGCGTGAGCAGCGTGACCACCAGCCAGTCATGAGCGCCACCGCCGTCCCAGCGGTCGAGCGGCGGGACACGTTCGCGTGCTTCGGGTCTCGGTGCACGCTGATCGTGGCGGACGCCGATTCCGGTGCGGCGTCTGCCGCGGTGGCGACTGCCCGCCAGCGCCTGCTCGACTGGCACGAGCAGTTCTCGCGCTTCGTGCCGGGAAGCGAGTTGACGCGCCTGAACGAGGATCCGCGCGAGACCGTGCCGGTCAGCCCGCTGATGCGGCGGGTGGTCGAGGCTGCCGTGAGAGCCGCGGAGGCGACGGACGGCCTGGTCGACCCGACGCTGCTGGGCGAGCTCGAGCGGGCCGGCTACGACGCGCATTTCGAGGGCGACGGGATTCCCCTCGCGAGCGCCTTGGCGCGGGCGCCCGGGCGCCGGGCGGGCCGGCCGGCCGCCGAGGCGCGTTGGCGGCTCGTGCGCACCGACCGCCGGACGGGCACGGTGACGCGACCGGCGGGAGTGCGCATCGATCCCGGCGGTATCGCCAAGGGCGTATTCGCGGACGAACTGGCGGTGCAGCTGGCAGGCCATGAGGCGGTGGTGGTCGACTGCGGCGGTGACCTGCGGCTCGGCGGAAGCGATGCGCCGGCGCGCGAGGTGCACGTGGCGAGCCCATTCGATGGGGCGGTCCTGCACACGTTCGTGTTGCGCTCGGGCGGCGTGGCGACGAGCGGCATCGGGAAGCGCAGCTGGGTCGGTGTGGATGGGCGCGTGGCGCACCATCTGCTGGATCCGGGCACCGGGACGCCGGCCTTCACCGGCGTGGTGCAGGTCACCGCGCTCGCGCCGAGCGCGACGGAGGCCGAGGCGCTGAGCAAGGCGGCGCTTTTGCGGGGGCCGGCGGAGGCGGGCGGCGTGCTCGTGCACGGCGGGGTGATCGTGCTCGACGATGGCAGCTTCGTCGTGCTCGACCCCGGACTCTGGCGTTCAGGCTGACAAATAAGTGGCTTCAGCGCCAACGTCCGGGCGCCGAGGCTGCTAGCCGCTAGCCGCTAGCCGGGCAGGCTCTGTTCTGAGGCTTCGGCCCAGGGCACGATCACGGCGTCCTCGAGCGGCGAATCTCGCGCCACCACGTACTCGGCGGGCTCGGAGTCCGACACGTTCTCGAGCACGTGCGTCTCGCGCGGCGGGACGTACACCAGATCGCGCGGCTCGAGCAGCAGCTCCTGCTCGAGCCGGTCGCCCCACTTGACGCGGAGCGATCCGGACAGCATGTACACCGCGCTCTCGCAGTTCTCGTGGTAGTGCGGGCGCGACTGCGCGCCCGGCGGAACGCGGAACACGGCCATGTAGATGTTCTGCGCGCCGGTAGTGGACTGGGAGATCTCGCTTCCGCCCACCACGCCGCGGGGAACGTCGCGGTCCGGGCCCGGTTTGACCAACTTCATCGCCGCGCCACCCTCATGGCCGGCGAGTCTACCGCCGCTGCTGCTCGGCCTCGGGCGGGCCTGGCACCTCGATCTGCAGTGGACCGGCCTCGTGGTCGACCTGGAGCGTGGTGTGATGGATGTGGAAGCGCTCCTCGAGCAGCGCATGCAGGGAGCGGCGCAGCTCGTGGCAGTCATCGTCGGCGTGAACGACGACGTGCGCCGACAGCGCCGGGAATCCTGAAGTGACCTCCCACACGTGCAGGTCGTGGACTTCGACCACACCGGGCTGGCTGGCCAGCACCCGGCCGATGTCATCGGGATCGACGCCGGCCGGCGCGGCCTCCATGAACACCCGACCCGACGCCTTGAGCAGGCCGTAGGCGGCCTGGAGCATCAGCCCCGCGATGAATAGCGAGGCGATCGCGTCCGCGCGATCGAACCCGGTGGCGAGGATCAAGCCGGCGGCGATCGCCGTGGCGATGAAGCCGTACAGGTCGGTGAGGAGGTGACGGTAGGAGCCCTCGAGGTTCAGGGTGCGCGCATGATGCGCGCCGCCGGCGAGGATGCGCACGGCCAGGAGGTTGACGGGAACGCCCGCCAGCGCCACGGCGAGCATGACGCCGCCGTGCACCGCGGGTGGGGAGACCAGGTGAACCACGGCGCCGTACACGATCAAGCCGGCGAGGACGAGGAGCGTGAGGCCGTTGGCCTGTGCGCTCAGGATCTCGGCGCGCCCTAGTCCGTAGGTCATCGCGCCGTATGCCGGACGAGCGGCCAGGCGGGCCGCCGCGAGCGACACCGCGAGCGCGGCGGCGTCGGTCAGCATGTGCCCGGCATCCGACAGCAGCGCCAGCGACGAGGCCAGCACGCCGGCCACGATCTCGACGGTCATGAAGGCCACGATCAGCACGAGCGTCCACACCAGCGAGCGTAGGTCGGTGTCGCGGTCTACGTGCGTGTGGCCATGCGCGTGCGACTGGTCGTGTGCGTGTGGGTGGTCGGGCGCGTGTGGGTGGTCGGGCGCGATGGGCCTGATCGTAGATGCCGCCGCGCCGCCGAGCGGTGCTGTTCAGTTCACGGACGGGTCGGCCGGCATGCGCGCCACCAGTGCGTAGCTGCCGCCCTTCCGGGTCAGGACTTCCGACCATAGGCCGAGCGCGTCGACCGAGAACGCGTCCTCGAGTCTGGCCGGCTCGAGGATCCAGTCGCCGCGCTCGAGTTCGCCGTCGAGCTGGCCGGGTCCCCAGCCGGCGTGGCCAAGGAACGCCCGGCCGGATCTGACGCCTGCGCTGAGGTCCTCCGGCGACGGGCCGGTGCCTAGCACGCCGACGTCGTCGAAGGCGAGCAGCGCGGCGTCGGTGGCGTCCTCGAACTCGGCCAGCACGATCACGGACGACGGCTGCACCGGCCCGCCGATGAACAGGCGCTCGTCGGGATCGAGCAGCGTCCCGAGCTGGGGGACGGCCTCGGCCACGCTGGTTTCAGAGGGCCGATTGAGCACCAGGCCCAACGCGCCTTCCTCGTTGTGCTCGACGATCAGCACCACCGTGCGCCAGAAGTTCGGATCGAGGAGCGCCGGACCGGCGACGAGCAGCTGTCCGCGTATGGACTCCATCACCAGCGGCCACTACCCGCTGGGGGCGTTAGCGACGACGCTGGATGGGCATCGAGGCCAGCTGCTGCAGCGCCTCGCGCGCGAGCCGGGACGCCTCGTCCGACTGCTCCTCGTCGTCGAGATCGAGACCGGCCAGCTCGGCGATCACCTCGAACAGGTCGATGCCCAGGCAGATCTGCGGTTCCTCGCCGGCGCCCGGGCGCAGCGCGGCGAACATGTCCGTCTCGCGCCACACGAGGATCTTCGCACCGGTGCTTGCGGTGAGGGTCACGGTCATGGCAGGTGCGGCGTCACGGGGAGGCTCGTCACACTATAAAACAGTGTGGTAATGATAGGGCGGAATGACGCAAGATAATTCGGTGGGCTGTCGAGATTGAGCCTCGCCGCAGGGACTCCGGTGTGAGGAGCGGCGGGATCCGGGATGGGCCACACGAACCCTCGCGGGCAGGCACCTGGCCGGAGACCCCGCCGCGCGAGCTTTGGCGTGCGACTACAGACCGTAGGAGCGGCCGATCACCTCGAGCATGATCTCGTCGCTGCCGGCGCCGATCCGGTTCAGGCGCAGGTCGCGCCACGAGCGTTCGATCCCGTACTCCTTCATGTAGCCGTTCCCGCCGTGAATCTGGATGCACTCGTCGGCGACCTCGACGGCGATGCGCGCCGAGTACAGCTTGGCCATGGTGATCTCGCGCACCGGGTAATCGGCGTTCTGGAAGCGCCACGCGGTCGTGTAGACCATCTGCCGGGCGGTCTCGATCTTGGTCGCCATCTCGGCGAACTTGTGGCGGATGGCCTGGAAGTGCCCGATCGGGCGGCCGAAGGCGGTGCGCTGCTTGGCATAGGCCAGCGTGCGGTCGAACACGTGCTGGGCGCCGGCCACCGCCCCGGCGGCGCCGATCAGGCGCTCACCCTGGAGCTCCCACATGATGTGGTAGAAGCCCTTCCCGACCTGTCCGAGGACCGCGGACGCCGGCACACGCACGTCCTGGAAGGCGAGCAGCGCCGTATCCGAGGCATGCATGCCGAGCTTCTGCAGGCGCTTCTCGCGGATCACGCCGGGCGAGTTCATAGGCACGAGGAAGAGGGTGAATCCGTCGTAGCCGGCCTCCGGATCCGTCTTGGTCACCAGCACGATCCCGTGCGCGCGGTGGCCGTTGGTGATGAACGTCTTGGAGCCGTTGATCACGTACTCGCCGGTCGTCTCGTCGCGGACTGCCCGGGTCCTGATCCCGGCGACGTCGGAGCCGGCGTCGGGCTCGGTGATCCCGAGGCACAGGATCTTGCGGCCGGTGATGGCCGGCACGACCCATTCCTGCTTCTGTTCTTCGGTGCCGAACTTGAGAATCGGCGGGATGGCCATGTCGGTCTGGACCGCGATCCCCATGCCGAGACCGCCGCAGCGCGCGTGCACGAGCTCTTCGGCCAGCACCAGCGAGGTGTAGTAGTCGCCGCCCTGACCGCCGTACGCCACGGGCTTGTCCAGCCCGAGGAAGCCGAGCTCGCCCATGCGCTCGAACACCCAGTCGGGGAAGGTGGTCTCCTCCCACTCCTCGGCGTGCGGCTGGAGCTCTTTGATCACGAAGCGGCGAACCGACTCGCGCAGCTGGTCGTGCTCGTCGGTGAAGATGAAGTGACTGCGCCGGGTGGCGAAGTCGGGCTTGAGGACGTCTGCGGTGGCCATGGGCCGGACGCTACCGGAGCGCTCGTGCGACGTGACAGTAGGACTTTCTACTTCTGACTTCCGAGGGCCGGGGCGCGAGGGCGCGGTGCCCTGCGCCGGCGCGTAGGCTTGCCGCCATGTCCTACGCCACGCTGCGCTACGAGGTTTCGGACGCCGGGATCGCCACCATCGCGCTCGATCAGCCCGACACCCGCAACGCGCTGTCCGACCAGCTGCTCGAGGAGCTGATCGTGGCGTTCGAAGCCGCGCGCGAGGACACCAGCGTTCGCTGCGTGGTCCTCACCTCGACGCACGAGCGCGTGTTCTCGGCCGGTGCCAACCTGGCGGGATTCGCCGGGGACACCGCCCTGGTCGAGAAGCACCTGAGCACGGGGCGGTTCCCGCGGCTGTTCCGGCTGATCGGCGAGCTCGGCAAGCCCACCGTCTGCGCAGCCAACGGGCACGTACTGGCGGGCGCGCTGGGGATCGCGCTGGCTTGCGATCTGATCCTCGCCCGCGAGGGGGCTCGGTTCGGCACCCCCGAGATCAACGTGGGGGTGTTTCCGTTCATGATCATGGCCCTGATCTATCGCAACGTGCCACGCAAAAAGGCAACCGAGATGCTGCTGCTGGGCGAGCAGATCTCGGCGGCCGAGGCCGAGCGGATCGGGATCGTCAACCACGTGTTCGCGCCCGAGGCGTTCGACGCCGGAGTGCACGAGTGGGCGGAGAAGCTCGCCGCCAAATCCCCGCTCATCATGAAGCTGGGCAAGGACGCGATCTTCCGCCAGCAGGACATGGCGTTTCTCGACGCGCTCGACTTCCTGCGCGCCCAGCTCACGATCGCCTTCTCCACCGAGGACATCCAGGAAGGGGTACGCGCCTTCTTCGAGAAGCGCGAGCCGGAGTGGAGGGGCCGCTGAGGCGCTACGTCATGGCCGCCGACGCACCCACGAGCCTGCTGCGCCCCCTGGCCGAGGATCTGCGCGCCCGGCGTGAACGGATCAAGCTCGGGGGCGGCAAGGAAAAGATCGGCGCGCAGCACGCGCAGGACAAGCTGACCGCGCGCGAGCGGATCGATCTGCTGATCGACGCGGACACGTTCACCGAACTCGGGATCCACGGCCGACCGCACTTCTCGCAGCGCGCCATGGACGGCCGGGAGGCGCCGGCCGACGGTGTGGTCACCGGCTACGGGAAGATCGACGGCCGTCTGGCCGCGGTGGCCGCCTACGACTTCACGGTCATGGCCGGCTCGATGGGGATGACCGGGGAGCTCAAGGTGGCACGGCTGCGCGAGCTGGCGCTGACCAAGCGGATCCCGATGATCTGGCTGCTGGACTCGGCCGGGGCCCGGATCCAGGAGGCGGTTGGCTCGCTGTTCGCCGGGACCGGGAACCTGTTCCGCGAAGAAGTGGTCGCGTCCGGCGTGATTCCCCAGGTCGCGGCGCTGATGGGCCCGTGCGCCGCCGGCACGGCATACATCCCCGGCCTGGCCGACTTCGTGCCGATGGTCCGCGGTCGAGGCTCGATGGCGCTGGCCGGCCCGCACCTGGTCCGGGCGGCGGTGGGCGAGGACGTCACCCAGGAGGAGCTGGGCGGCTCGCGCGTGCACTGCCGTGAGTCGGGCGTGGGTGATCTCGAGGTGCAGTCCGACAGGGCGTGCATCGAAGCGATCAAGCAGTACTTGAGCTACTTCCCGCAGCACTGCGACGAGCCGCCTCCGCGGCGGCCGACGAGCGACCCGATCGACCGGCGCGACGAGGCGCTGCTGGACGTCCTGCCCGAGTCGAACCGCAAGCCCTACGACATGTACGAGGTGATCCGGCGGATCGTCGACGACGGCGTCTACTTCGACCTCAAGCCCCAGTGGGCCAAGACGATCATCACCTGCCTGGCGCGCTTCGGGGGCCGGCCGGCGGGAATCGTGGCCAACCAGCCCCGGCAGCTCGGCGGAGTCCTCGACAACGACTCCGCCGACAAGGCGGCCCGGTTCATCAACCTGTGCAACGCGTACGGGCTGGCGCTCGTGTACCTGATGGACGTCCCGGGCTTTATGGTCGGAACCAAGGTCGAGCAGGCAGGGATCATCCGCCATGGGGCCAAGATGCTGTACGCCACCGCGAACGCGACCGTTCCCAAGGTCACCGTGGTGCTGCGCAAGGCCTACGGTGCCGGCTACTACGTGATGTGCGGCCGCGCTTACGAGCCAGACCTGATCGTGGCCTGGCCGTCGGCCGAGATCAGCGTGATGGGAGCCGAGGGTGCGGTCGAGATCATCTTCCGCAAACAGGTGCTCCAGGCGGAGGACCCCGAGGCCAAGCGTCGCGAGCTGATCGAGAACTTCCGCCAGATCATCGACGTGTACGTCGCCGCCGGCAACGCCATGATCGACGATGTGATCGACCCGCGGGAGACGCGGCCGACGATCTGCCGGGCGCTCGAGCTGGCGTCGGGCAAGCGGGTGGAGCGGCCGTTCAAGCGAAACGGCGTGGCCCCGGTATGAGCCTTCAGGATCCTGTCGTCATCACCTGCGCGATCTCCGGCGCCATCGCGAACCGCGACCAGTGCCCGGCGATCCCGTACACGCCCGCCGAGTACGCGGCCGAGGCGCGGAGGATCGTGGAGGAGGGTGGCGTACACATCCACATCCACGCGCGCAAGCCCGACGGCGCCCCGAGCTACGAGGTCGAAGACTTCGTCGCGATCCGCGACGCGATCCTCGGCGCCGTCGGTGACGCGGCGATCATCAACTTCTCGACCGGCACCATCGGGGTGCCCGTGACCAAGCGGATCGCCTATTTGGAGGCCGGCCGACCGGAGGTCGCGGCGCTCAACATGGGCTCGATGAACTACGCCAAGTACTCGCGCAGCCGCAGGGACTTCGTCTTCAAGTTCGTGTTCGCCAACCCGTTCGAGGAGATCATCGAGCTGCTCGAGGCGATCCGCCGGTTGGATATCAAGCCAGAGCACGAGTGCTTCGACGTGGGCCACGTCGGATCGCTGGCGCCGCTGCTCGACATGGGTCTGCTGGAGCCCCCGTTGCACGCAGACTTCGTGATGGGGGTGCTCGGCGGCATCCCGGCCAATGCGCGAAACCTGGCCGCGATGGCCGGCAACCTCGAGGACGTGGGGCCGGGTCGTCATCACTGGGGGGTGATAGGGATCGGACGCGAGCAGTGGATGTTGGTGGCGGCGGCGCTGACCCTGGGGGGGTCGGTTCGGGTCGGCCTGGAGGACAACTTCTATCTGCCGAGCGGCGAGATGGCCCGTTCGAACGGCGACCTGGTCGCGGCGGCCCGGCGGCTGACCGAGGAGCTGGGCCGGCGGCCGGCGAGCGTGGACGAGGCGCGTTCGCTGCTCGGCATCCGGACCGGAGCGCGAGCATGAGCGGCTCGGCCCTCGACGGCGTCCGGGTCCTCGACCTGACGCGGCTGTTGCCCGGCGGGTTCTGCACGCTGCTGTTGGCCGACTTCGGGGCGGACGTGATCAAAGTGGAGGACACCGGGCCCGGCGACTACGTGCGCTGGGCGCCCCCGCTTTACGACGGGGTGGAACCGAGCGCGGCCAGCGCTCTGTTTCTGTCGCTCAACCGGGGCAAACGCTCGATCCGCGTCGACCTCAAATCCGAGCCGGGGCGCGAGGTGCTGCTGCGCCTGGCGCGAGACGCCGACGTGCTGGTCGAGTCGTTCCGGCCGGGCGTGCTCGAGCGCCTCGGCGTCGGGTATGAGCGGCTGCGCGTCGAGAACCCCCGGCTTGTCTACTGCGCGATCACCGGCTACGGACAGCAGGGGCCGGGCCGCGAGCGCTCCGGCCATGACCTCAACTACCTGGGGCTGAACGGGATCCTCGGTCTGAGCGGAGAGGTCGACGGGCCGCCGACTCCGTCGGCAGCCCAGATCGCCGACCTGGGCGGCGGCGCGATGATGGCCGCGGTCGGCATCCTGATGGCGCTGCGTGAGCGCGACCGCTCCGGGGACGGCCAGCTCGTCGACTGTTCGATGTTCGACGGCTCGCTCTCGTTCCTGGCCATGCTGGCGGCCGAGATGCTGGCCGGCGGAGCAGTGCCGCGCCGGGGAGAGTTGCGGCTGGCCGGCGGAATCGTGTGCTACCGCCCGTACCGATGTGCCGACGGCTACGTCACGCTCGGCGCGCTCGAGCCCAAGTTCTGGAGCGCGTTCTGTCGGGGGGTCGGCCGGGCGGACCTGGCCGACCATGCATTCGACCCGCCCGGTTCGGAGGCGCATCGCGCCGTGTCCGAGATCTTCGCCGCCCGCACGCGGGAGCAGTGGCGCGCCTTCGCGGCCGAGCACGACTGCTGCCTGGAGCCGGTGATGGACCTGGACGAGGTCCTGGACGGCGAGCTGGTCGCCGCGCGCGAGATGGTCGTCGAACTCGACCAGCCGGGGGCGGAGCGGCCGGTCAGGCTCCTCGGCGTGCCGGTCAAGCTGAGCCGAACGCCGGGCCACCCGAGCCGCGCGCCGGGGCCGGAACTCGGCCAGCACACGGGCGAGGTGCTGGCCGAGGCGGGATACGCGAGTGCCGAGGTCGAGGCGCTGCTGGAGGCCGGAGCGGTGGCGGGGCCGGCGGACGCGGTCCAGAGCGGCACCTTCATGGCGTGATGGCGAAGGCGACGGGCAACGGACTGCTGCGGATATCAGAGCTCGCCGCGCGCTCGGGGGTGGCACTCGAGCCGCTCGTCGAGGAGGAGGTCAGGTCCTGCTCGACCGGCTCGCCGGCAAGGTCGACGTCGATCGCGCCGTGGATATCATCTCCTCGGGCGCCGAGCCGTTGCGCGAGCTGATCGGGGCGATGCACTCGAAGCTGCTGCTGGCCGCCCTGCGGCGCGCGCGGGGACGCGTCGGATACACTGACTGATCGGTCAATCGAACGAGGGAGGCGCGCCGTGCGAGTCGGCGCCGTCCAGCTTAACTCGACCGACGACACCGATGGCAACCTGGCCACTGCCGACCGGCTGGTGCGCGAGGCAGCAGGGCTCGGAGCCGAGGTCGTCGTGCTTCCGGAGAAGTGGAGCGTGCTTGGTCCGCCCGAGCAGATGATGGCCGCCGCCGAGCCGCTCGACGGGCGTTTCATCTCGTGGGCGCGCGGAGCGGCGCGGGAACTCGGGATCGACCTGGTGGCGGGCTCGATCGTCGAGCGGGTGCAGGGGCGCGAGAAGACGGCGAACACCAGCGTGCACGTCGGGCCCGACGGCGAGATTCGCGCCGTGTACCGCAAGATGCACATGTTCGACGTGGAGGTGGATGGCGACGTCTACGCGGAGTCGGCTACCGAGGAGCCCGGCGACGCGGTGGTGGTTTCCGAGTTGGCCGACGGCGCACGGCTCGGCATGAGCGTCTGCTACGACGTCCGCTTCCCCGAGCTCTACCGGGTGCTCGCCGTGCGCGGCGCGGAAGTCGTGACGGTGCCGGCCGCGTTCACGCTGGCGACGACGCGCGACCACTGGGAGGTGCTGTTGCGGGCGCGGGCGATCGAGAACCAGTGCTTCGTGATCGCTCCCAACCAGATTGGGGCGCACCCGCCCGGCCCACGGTGCGGTGGGCGCTCGATGATCGTCGATCCCTGGGGGCTCATCCTGGCCCAGGCGCCTGATCTGGAGACGGCGATCGTCGCTGACCTCGACTTCGACGTACTCCAGCGGGTTCGGCGCCGGATCCCGGCCTTAACCCATCGCCGGCCCGAGGCGTACGGCTGGAAGGTCTGATGGCCGCGCCGGGCACCGCAGCGGCCGACAAGCGCCGGGTGATCCTCGACGCCGCCGTGCGGGTGTTCGCCCGGCAGGGCTTCCACACCTGCCGGGTCTCGGACATCGCCGACGAGGCCGGGGTGGCCTACGGGCTGGTCTACCACTACTTCTCCTCGAAGGATGAGATCCTCGACACCCTGTTCCTCGAGCGGTGGAACGTGATGCTCGCGGCGATCGCCGAGGCGGACCGCAGCCAGCGCTCTCCGCGCGAGAAGCTGCGCACGATCGCGGGATTCATCGTGGACTCCTATCGCTACGAGCCCGAGCTCATGAAGGTGATCGTGGTCGAGGTCACGCGCGCGGCCAACACGTTCGGGCGCACTCACCTGGCCAAGATCCGTGAGGCCTACGAGCAGATCGCGGGGATCGTCGCGCGCGCTCAGGCCGACGGCCTCTTCCGGGAGGAGATCACCCCGGAGTTCGGCGCGCTGGCGTTCTACGGCTCGATCGAGCAGGTGCTGACGCGGTGGATCTTCGATCGCGATCCGGTCGACGACGAGGAGCTCGAGGCCGCTAAGACGATGATCGTCGAGACGATCTGCCGCGGCCTGGAGCGGGATGCGGCGTTGTCACCGGCCGGCGCCGCCGCTTCGTCTGATTGAATCCGGGACGATGACTGAGAGTCCCTTGCTCAAGCGTCTGCTCTGGTCGGGCTTGCTCGCCGGAACCGGTGCGCTCGCGACGCTCGTGTCGACGCGAATATCCAGCATTATCTGGATGCGCGTGTTCGGCGAAGAACCGCCCGAGTGAGCGAAGACATCGAGACCTCGAGCCGAGAGCCAGCGGAGGTTGGCGCATTGTCCTCGCCGCCGGCATCGGCCGGCGACGGTGCGTCGCCGCCGACGGAGCAGCCTGCCGCCGGCGCCTCGTCTTTGCAGGAGCGCGCGGCCGCCATCCTCCACGAACGCCCCGAGGTGGGGGTCGGGGCCGCCTTTGGCGGCGGCTTGATCCTCGCTCTGATCCTCAAGCACATTGCCCGCTGAGGACGGCACACCCGAGAAGGTCGTGGGCGCGGTGACCGAGGTCTCCGACCGGATCACCACGCTGGTCCGGGAGGAGATCGAGCTCGCCAAGGCCGAGGTCGGCCGGAAGGCCACCAGCCTGGCCAAGGGCTCGGCGGGCGTGTTGGCCGGCGCCGTATTCGGGGTGTACGGCGTCCTGTTCCTGCTGGTGACGATCGCGTGGGTACTCAACGCGCTTTTGATCCCGGGCGCCGGCGACATCTGGGAGGGCTTCGCGATCGTCACCGGCGGGCTGGCCGTGCTCACGGCGCTGGCCTTCATCCTCGCCACGCGGCTGCTCAAACGAGGAGCACCCCCAACCCCGACGATGGCGATCGAGGAGGCCAAGCAGATCCGCGAGACGGTGGCCACCAAGACCGGCGGGGAAAGCTGATGGCCGCCCGACCCCGGTCTCCAGAGGAGATCCGCGCGTCGATCGAGCAGAACCGCCAGGCCCTCGGGACTTCGCTCGACAAGCTGCGCGTCGAAGTCGGCGAGCTGATGGACTGGCGCTCGCAGATCCGCCGCCGCCAGCGCGACGTTCTGATCGGCGCCGGCATCGCGGGCTTCGTGCTGGGTGGCGGAATCGCCGCACTCGGGGCGCTCGCCTTCGGCGGGCGCCGGCGCCGGCAGGGCGAGCGCTGAGCCGGTCCCGGCAACGCGGCGGGCGTTGTGAGGAGGCTGGTCGAGAAAACGACGCATGCGGGGGGTTTCTCGACCAGGCTCATCTTCCCGAAAGCTTTAGAGACTTAAAGACGCGGATCGACCACCCACTTCTTCGCCGGCCCGCCGCCGGAGGTGGCGAGCGCGGGGGAAAGCTCGTCGAGCGAGATCGTGGGGCCGAGCAGCATCTCCCAGGGGAGCACGCGGTCAGCGAGAGCGGCGAGTGCGCGATCCACCTCGATCGGGGCATGGTGGAACGCCCCGCGCAGCTCGAGCTCTTCGTAGTGGATCGGCCCCGGGTCGAGCGTGACCTCGCTGCCGCTGGGGCAGCCGCCGACCAACACGACCACGGCGCCCGGCGCGCCGGCGGCGACCGCGGCCCGCCAGGCCTCAGGCCGCCCCACGGCCTCGAACACCAGCTCGTGCCGCGATAGGCGCGCCGCCGTGTGCGCGCCGAGCTGGGACGCCTGGGCGCGCCGTTCGGGATGGTGGTCGGCGAGTGTGACCGAGCGTCCTGCGGCGATCAGCAGCGCGGCCAGCATCAGCCCCATCGGGCCGCCGCCGAGGATCCCGACATCCTGCGCCTCGCTGCCACGGTCGACTGCGTGGACCGCGGCGCCGAGTGGCTCGGCCATCGCCGCCGCCGCGGCTGGGAGCCCATCGGGGAGCCGGTGAAGGGCAGCCTCGGGCGCGGCGATCTTCTCCGCGAAGCCGCCGAGGATCCAGGTCGGGCTGCGGCAGATCTGCGACCGGCCGGCGCGGCAGGCCGGGCAGGCGCCGCAGGCCACGGAGTCGGATACAAGCACCCGCTCGCCGGTGTCGGCGCGGATCCCCGCCGTCTCGTGGCCGAAGGCGCAGGGGTAGGGCGGCAGCACGCGATGCCCGTGGCGCCACATCTTCACGTCGGTGCCGCAGGTGGTGGCGGCCTCGACCTCGACGACGATGCGCGCGCCGTCGCCGTCGCCGTCCCCGTCGCCGGGGTCCGGGTCGGGGGTCTCCTGCACCCGGAGGTCCTGCGGCCCGTAGAGGAGCGCGGCCCTCACGACGACACCACGATCGTCACGGCTGCACGACGACCTTGAGGGCGGCGGCCCGGCGCTGGAGATCGAGCGCTCGCCCCGTCTCCTGGAGGGGCAGCCGGTGCGAGATGAGCTCGCCCGGGTCGATTCGGCGCCGCGCTATCAGCTCGAGCGCGGCCTGCATGTCGCTGGGACCGGCCGAATAGCTGGCGGTGACGGTCAGCTCGCGGAGGAACAGCTCGCTGCCGTCCAGCGGTACGGGTGCGCCGGGGGCGGGAGGAGCGTAGAGGCAGAGGGTGCCGCCTGGGGCAAGGGCGCCGGCCGCCGAGGCGATCGCCTCGGGCTTCGGCGTGCACACGATCGCGACGTCGACCAGCTCGTTGCCGTGATGCTCGGCACCCCAGGCCTCGGCCAGCTCCAGGCGTTCTCGGCGCGGCTCGCGCACCCAGACGGCCTCGACGCCCCGCGCGTGGGCCGCGGCGATCTGGAGCAGTCCGTTGACGCCGGCGCCCACGACGAGGAGGGCATCGCCGGGGTGAAGTCCGGCTCGCTCCTGGGCGCGCAGCACGCAGGCCAGAGGCTCGATGAAGGTGGCCGTCGCCGGGTCGAGGCCGGCCGGAAGCTCGAGCAGCTCGGCGGTCAGGTCCTGGCTGATCCGCACCTTTTCCGCGAAGCCTCCGGGGTCGAGCCGGGTGCTCCGGAAGTGCTCGCACAGCGTCTCGTGGCCGCGCCGGCAGCGGCGACACTCGCCGCATGGGGCGTGGTGGTGGATCGCGACACGGGTTCCGGGTTTTGGAGCGGCCGCACCCGGGCCGAGCGCGGTGATCGTCCCGACCAGCTCGTGGCCGAGCACGGCGGGCAGCCGCGGCGCCACGTACCAGTCGGTCACGTCCGAGGCGCAGACGCCACAGGCCAGGACCTCGCACACCACCTCGCCGGGGCCCGGCTCGGGATCCGGCGCCTCCTCGATCCGGACGTCGCCCGGGGCGAACGACCGCGCCACCCTCATGGAGCTGGGGTGACCCCCTGCTCGGTGACGAGTGCGGTGATGAGCGTGGCCGGCGTGACGTCGAAGGCCGGATTGCGAGTGCGCGTGCCGGGGAGGGTGAGCGGTCGACCGGCGGCCGAGCGCACCTCGTCGGGATCGCGCTCCTCGATCGCGATGTCCGCTCCGGTGGGGGTGTCCTCGTCGATGGTGGAGGTGGGGCCGGCGACGACGAACGGGATACCGGCGGCCTGGGCGGCCAGGGCGAGGCCGTAGGTGCCGACCTTGTTGGCCACATCGCCGTTGGCCGCCACGCGGTCGCAGCCGACGATGACGGCCTGCGCCGCGCCGCGCGCGATCAAGCCGGGCGCCGCCGAATCGACGATCAGCTCGTGCGGGACGCCCCACTTGGCCAGCTCGTAGACGGTGAGGCGGGCGCCCTGGAGCAGCGGTCGGGACTCGGTGGCGATGGCGCGCTCCAGCTGACCGCGGGCGGCGAGCTCGGCGATCACGGCCAGCGCCGTGCCGCGACCCGGCGCGGCCAGGGCCCCAGTGTTGCAGTGGGTGAGGATGCGTCGTGCGCCCGCGGCGGCGAGGAAGTCGGCGCCGTGGGCGGCGATGGCGTCGCTCGCCGCCTCCTCCTCGGCGTGGATCGCCCGTGCCTCGGCGATGGGATCCGCGGCCGCGGCGACGCGGTCGACGGCGCGCGCCAGATTGACGGCGGTGGGACGCGCGGCCTTGAGGAGCTCGGGGTGAGGATCGAGGGCCATGGCATAGGCGGCGGCCACCCCGATCATCGGCGCGCCGCGGACAGCCAGGCGGCGGATCGCGTCCGCCACCTGTTCGGAGCTCGTCAGCCGGAGATAACGCTCACGCCAGGGCAGCTGGGTCTGGTCGAGCACGACCAGCGCGTCGCCGTCGAAGCGAAGCGCGACGACGCGCGCTTGGGTGGCCTGGACCGCGGCCATGGGGCCGATGCTAACCGGCTGCCGGCGGGCGTGGTCGCCGACGCCCGCCGGGCCTGGATGCCCGGCGGAACGGTCCCACGGACCCGAGCGCAGCGAGGCCCAGTATCGGTAACTAGAGGCGGTTCTCGATGCTGAGGGGGGCGGGCTCGGCCGGCTGGGGCTCGGGTGCCGGCTCGGCCGGGCCGGCGTCCAGCCCGAGCGCCTGCTGGAGCTCGCCTGACTCGTACATCTCGGTGACGATGTCGCACCCGCCCACGAACTCGCCGTCGATGAACAGCTGCGGGATCGTCGGCCAGTTGGAGATGGTCGAGAGCTCCTGGCGGATCGCCGGGTGGGGCAGGATGTTGACCGCGGCGAACGGCTGGCCGACCGACTGGAGGATCGCCACCGTCCGCGCCGAGAAGCCGCACATTGGCTGGTCGGGTGTCCCCTTCATGAACAGGATCACGGGGTTCTCTTCGATCGCGGTCTGGATCTGCTCGCGCATCGGGTTGGTCGTCTCGTCGCTCATGCGGTGCTCTCCTTGGTCTGGATCGAAAGCGCGTGGATGCGGTCGCCCACCTCGGTCCCGAACACGTCGTAGATGAGGCGATGCTGGGCGAGGCGGGACAGGCCGACGAAGGCCGGCGCGGTCACGACCGCGTTGAAATGGTGGCCGTCGCCGGTCACCTCGGCGGTTGCGCCCGGGATGCCCGCCTCGATCCGCTCCTTCAGCTCTTCAGGGCTGGCGGCTGCTCCACTGGCTGACATGCCCCTCTAGCGTAGCGGGGTGCTGTCGCTATACTGAATGAAGCAAGCAGCCGATTTCCTGTCTCATGATCACACTCACAGACAAAAGTGCCGAGAAGGTCCGCGAGTTCCTCTCCGCGCAGAGCGCGGTGGCCGAGACGGCCGGCCTCCGGGTCGGCGTACGCGGCGGCGGTTGTTCGGGCTTCCAGTATGCGCTGGCGTTCGACGAGCAGCGCGAGACCGACGTGGTGTTCGAGGACAAGGGCATCCGTCTCCTGGTCGACCAGCCCAGCCTGCCGTACGTGAAGGGCTCGGTCATCGACTTCGTCGAGGGCCTCCAGGGCGCCGGCTTCAAGGTGGACAACCCGAACGTGATCGCGGCCTGCGGCTGCGGGTCCTCGTTCCGGGTCGCCGAAGAGGAAGAAGTCTCCGCGGTCTGACCGCTGTCGGGCGGGCGCGGAGGGGTCGCGGCCGGCCGGTTGATGAGCCACGGTTGGTGGGGCCGGCGTTGGAGCGCCGGCGCATTTCGTCAGCCAAATCGTCTCGCCTGGACGTTTATGACCGCGCCGGGGAGGTCCAATCGAACTGTTGTCCTCGGGATTGACTCGGGTGCGCAGTCGCGCGACGGGATCCTGCTACTTTTCTTGTCGTCCGGCGTCGAAAGTAGGCGCGCAGGACGGTCGTTAAGTGGATGCACGCGCCCTGGGCGCGTGCGAGCGTGGAGGCGAACGGGACCGGGGGAGGGCGTTTTGCGACGAGGCGGTTGTAGGGGGCGGCGACCGGATGCGCGCGCGTTGGCGCACGGCGTGCTCAATCGGGTGCGGCTCACCGCGGGCTTGGTCATCGTCCTGACCATGCTGAGCTCGGCGCTCATCGCGGCGCCGGCAAGCGCGGCCGGCGTGCCGGCGAACGTCACGGGCAAGCCCCCCACGATCTCGGGCACGCCTCAAGTCGGCCAGAGATTGACCGGAGAGCACGGAACGTGGACCAATCAGCCGACCAGGTTCACCTACGAGTGGGGCCGTTGTGACAGCGCTGGAAAATGTGGCCTTATCTCTGGCGCGACCGCCCGGACCCTTCTGTTGAAGCCGGCCGATGTCGGCTACGCGATCGTCGTCAGGGTGACCGCGTATAACGCGGCCGGGGCCAGTAAGCCCGCGACCTCGGCTCCGACCGCGGCGGTCAGCCCGGCTCCGCCGCCACCACCACCACCGCCCCCGCCGCCACCGCCGCCACCGCCGGGCTCCCCGCCTACGACCTCCACGACGTTGGTGGCGACACCCGCTGCCCCGGTCGTCAATCAACCCGTCACGTTGATCGCCGCGGTGACCTCGAGCAGCAGCGCGGTCGCACCCTCGGGAACGGTCACGTTCCTCAACGGAAGCAGCCCCATTTCGGGGTGCGCGAACGAACCGACTAATCCGGCGGGCCAGAGCGCGGTGGTGACCTGTCAGACGTGGTTTGCCACTTCCACGGCGCAGCTCGTGGCGAGCTTCTCGCCGAGCGCCGGCGCCACCCTGACCGGGTCTGCCAGCCCGGTTTTGAGCCTCCCGGTCGAGCGAGACACCACCTCGACCTCTGTGGACGCATCGAAGACGGTGGCCGTCGGTACGGTCACCACCTACACCGCCACCGTCGCCTCTACACCAGGCCGCCTCGGCACGCTGCGACCGACCGGCACGGTCGAGTTCTTCGACGGTGGACAGCCGATCGGCTCGTGTCTCAGTAAGCCTCTGACCAACGCAGGCGCGACGTGCAGCCTCACCTACAGCGGCCCGGGCAACCACAGCATCACCGCCCAGTACGGTGGGGACGCGAATTTCCGCGATTCGTCGGCACCAGCACAACCGGTAACCGTGGTCAAGCCGCCCCCAAGGGTGCTGGGCTGGATCACCTCCACGATGCAGTGGACGTTCAACTCCACCGCCACCTATACGAACGTCCTCACGCTGATGGTGAACGGAGCCTCCGGGGCGACGGTGATCGCGAGCTGCCACGGCAGAGGATGTCCCTTCGTCCGGCACACGACCCTGGTCACGAAGACCAGGCGCTGCGGGCCGGCCGCGACCCGGGGCTGCCCGACCTACGGCACGCTGGACTTGACCCCCGGATTCCACAATCGTCGTCTCTCGGTCGGCGCCCAGATCATCGTGACCATCACCCGGCCGGGCTGGATCGGCAAGTACTACCAGTTCACCGTCCGCGCTGGGCGCCGGCCGCGGGTCCGAATCGTCTGCCTCGCTCCCGGTTCCGTGCGTCCGGGGTCCAGGTGCTAAGAGGGTAAGGACGGCGTGCCGACGCAAACTCCCGAACCGCTGACTTCCGAGGAGGCTTACCGCTGCGCAGTTGAACGTGGACGCGCCGCAGCCGCCTTGCGGCTGGCCCTGCCCCACGAGGAGGAGCGAGACCTGGAGCGCGTCGAGGCGGCCGACCGGCCGACCAATCAAGGCGGCAACGCCGAGCCGCGCAACGCACCCGAAGCCGCGCCAGCTGCACCCACGGCCACGGCCGAGGTTCCGCGGCCCGTCGAATGGGCCGCTTACACCGACCGCGGTCCTCGACACGGCAGCGTGGCTGCGGGCGGACAAACCCGCCGGAGGCTGTGGCTCGGAGCTGGGGCTATCGCCGTCGCTCTGGTAATTGCCGCAGCGGCCAAGGAGATGACCAGCGACTCGCATACCCAGGCTCAGGGCTCGCGAGCGGCGGCCCAGAGCACCACGCATGCCCCGAGCGCGGTTGCCGCCCCCGTCGCGCCCCGACCCGCGCCCAGGTCAAAGCCGAAGTTGGCTTCCGCCGGCAAGCTGCGCCACACGCCGAAGGCGGCGCCGTCGCGTCCACGGGCTAACGCGGCGCCTGTCGTGACGCGCGCCGCGAGGGCAACATCCACCCGCGCCGCGGGGTCGGCGACCAGTGGCGTTCCCACGAGTGTTAACCGTCCGACCAACGCAGCGCATGGCGGGCCGGGGAGTACGGACCACACCAGCGGCGCCGTTGGGAGCGCTTACATGAGAGGCAACTCCGGCGCCCCTACGGGCAGCCCCGAGGCTGGCAGCAGCGGCCCGACCCGCAGCGGACCGGCCGGGGGCGGCACGGGATCGTCCGGCGGCCCCCGCACCCAGCCGAACACTGCGAGCGCCGGTGGGACGTCGAGCGGCTCCGGCGCGACGCCGACCGGCTCGGGCGCGACGTCAAGCGGCTCCGGCGCGGCCAACGGGGGCGGCATAAGCAGCGGTGGGGGCTGATCGGGCCCTTTCAAGCGTGCGAGCGCTCGTTATCGAGGATCGCGCGCGCGTCATCCCGGGCGCATCGCGCCCGTCATACCGGCGTGACGCGGAGCGAGCGCCACAGGTAGATGCAGGCCAGCGTGCGACGCGGGCGCCAGCGCTCGGCAATCTCCGTGAGCTCGGCCGGCGTCGGCAGCTCGGGCAGGCCGTAGCGGATCTTCACCGCTCGGCGGATGCCCAGATCGCCGACCGGGAGCACGTCGGGGCGGCGCAGATGGAACATCAGGAAGATCTGCGCGCTCCAGGGTCCGATTCCCTTGACCGCCACGAGCGCCGCCACCACCTCCTCGTCGGAGAGCCCGGTGAGCCCGTCGAGGTCGAGCGACCCGTCGAGGACATGATCGGCGAGCGACCGGAGATAGCGCACCTTGGCGCGGCTGAGGCCCGCCGCGGTCCGCAGCTCGTCGGGATCGTCGGCGAGCACCTGCACCGGCGTCGGCGGGTGTCCGCCGAAGCGCTCGAGCAGCCGGTTGTAGATCGAGGTCGCGGCGCTCGTGGAGAGCTGTTGGCCTACGATCGAGCGCACCAGCGTGCCGTAGTGGTCGGTGGGGCGGCCGGCGAAGAAGTCGTCGATGGGGCCAACCTCGTCGATGAGGCGGCGCAGGACGGGATCGGCCGTGCGCAGCGCCTCGACGGCCGGCGCCTCGGGCGTCGCGGCCGTCTTACGGCTGGCCGGCAACGACGCCCGGTACGCCGGTGTTGGTCGAGTACTTGGGCTGGATCTTCGTCTCGGGACGGATCGCGTGGACGGCCTGGGCCACCGCGATGGCCGATTCGGCGAAGCCGGTGGCGATCAGTTTGAGCTTGCCGTCGAACGTGGTGATATCGCCGCACGCCCACACCCGCTCCAACGAAGTCTTCATCAGCTGATCGACCACGATCGCGCCCTTGACCACCTCGAAGCCCCAGTCCTTGAGCGGCCCGAGGGCGGTCTTGAACCCCAGCTGCAAGAGGATCGCGTCCACCTCGACGTCGATCTCGCGCGCCTCGTCCTCGGAGTGGAACAGCCGCACGCGCTCGACGGTTCCGTTGCCGTGCACCTCGCGGATCTGGAACGGCACGTGCAGGGCGACGTCGCCGCGCTCGGCCGCCTCGAGCACCTGACCCACGGTTATCTCGTGCGCGCGAAAGGCTTCCCGACGATGGACGAGGCTCACCTCGCGGGCGGTGTCGAGCAGGTTGATAACCCAGTCCATGGCCGAATCCCCGCCGCCCACGATCATCACCCGCTTGCCCTCGAAGACCGACTTCTCGCCCACGATGTAGTGGGCCCCGCGTCCCTCCCACGGGGTCATGTCGTACCCGGGGAGTTTCTTGGGCTCAAATGCGCCGTGCCCCCCGGCGACGATCACGGTGCGCGAGCGCAACTCGCCCCGGTCGGTGTGCAGGACGACGACGCGATCCTCCCCGTGGCCTTCCCAGGAGATGGTCTCGGCCGTGGTGTTCACGTGCACCGGCACGTCGAACTGCTCCAGCGATTGCACCCGCATGAGCTCAACCAGATCGCGCGCGCGGATCTTTGGATGTCCCGGCACGTCGAAGATCCACTTCTCGGGATAGAGCGCGGTCAGCTGGCCGCCCAGCTCGGGCAGCGAGTCGATCACGCGGGAGGAAGCCTCGCGCATGCCCGCCCAGAACGCAGTGCACATCCCCACCGGCCCGCCGCCGATCACGGTCACGTCGCGAACCTCGTCGAAGTCCATCGCCAGCCTGGTGGGGTCCGCGCCCGTCATCAGACGCTCCCGGTAACGGTCAGCGCCGCGCCGTCGAGCGCGCCGAGCGCCCGCTGCACCGAGCAGGAGATGCAGGTGAAGGTGGGGGTGTCGCGCAGCGTGTACGAGCTCGACTCGGTGATCCGCAGGCGCTGCACCAGATCCAAGAAGTCGGCCGGGTTGTCAGTCTCAAAGGCGACCACGAACTCCTGGTCGTCAAGCCCGAACGAGTAGCTGGTGTTGAGGTCGACCGACGGGTACTCGCGCCCGACCTTGATGTGCTCCTGCATGATCCGCCACCGCTCGTCGGCCGGCAGCGCGTACCAGGCGCGGGTCTTGACGAACGGATAGACGAACAGGTACTTGCCGTGGGCGGCGCGGACCTCCAGCCGGGACTCGTCGGAGTACTCCGACGGCTTCGTCATGGCCAGGAACGAGTACGGCACCTCGCACCACTTCATCAGGCCGCTCTGGTTGAGGATGACGTGAAACTCGTGAATCCGCTCGAGGTTCTGGGCCTGGCTGAGCAGCATAAGGTCCGCGTCCCCCCGCGTCCCGACCAGCGAGAAGGCGCGCAGGAGGTGCCCGTCGCCGAAGTCCTCGCAGGCGGCGATGAACTCGCGCTTGTCGGCGGCGCGGCGCTCGTCGCCCAGTCGCCGCCAGGCAGAATCGACCTTCAAGAAGGTGTATTTGACGAACTGACGTACTGGCATAGCGATGGAATCTGATGATACGCACGCTCTCTCTAGCCAAATCCGCCGTGCCATGAACGGTTGCCGCAGCCTCTACCATTTAGGTGCATGCGAGTAGCGATCCTGTCGCCGTACTCGTGGACGTATCCGGGGGGCGTCACGAGGCATATCGAGGCGCTCGCTGAGCGGTTCCTCGCGGACGGCCACCACGTCCGCGTTCTGGCGCCGTTCGACCCGCCTGACCGATTCGCGTCCGCCCTTCACCGGGGTGCCTGGCCGCAGTCGATGGAGCGCCCGGACTACCTGGTCTCGCTCGGCCGCACGATCTCGATGAAGGCCAACCAGGCGATGTCGAACATCTCAGTCACGCCGTACGCGCTCGCCAGCGCCCAGCAGGAGCTTCGCACCGGGCGCTACGACGTAGTCCACGTGCACGAGCCGCTCGCCCCGGTGGCGCCGTGGTGCATCACCGACTGGACCCCGCTCCCGGTCGTCGGCACGTTCCACACCTACAACGAGAATCGGTTCTCGAACGGGATCGCGAGCGCGATCGGCGCGCGGCGGATGCTCAACCGGCTGCACGTCAGGATCGCGGTGTCCGAGGCCGCCGCCTGGACGGCGAGGCGCTTCTTCGGCGGCCACTACCGCATCATTCCCAACGGCGTGCACGTCGACTCGCAGCGGGCGGCGCTGGCCGCGCTGCGGCCGCAAGGCGATCGACTGCGGATCGTGTTCGTCGGCCAGGCGGTCGAGCGTAAGGGGCTGCCGCTGCTGCTTCGCGCCTTCGAGGCGCTGCGCGAGCACATCCCCACCGAGCTGACGGTGATCGGCCCCTCCGAGCAGGAGCTCTCGCCGCTCATGCTCGACATGCGTGACGTCCGGGTCCTGGGCAAGGTCGACGACGAGACCAAGCGGTTTGAACTCGAGCGAGGCGACGTGCTGTGCGCGCCCTCGCTGGGCGGCGAGAGCTTCGGCATGGTCCTGACCGAGGCGTTCGCGGCCGGGACGCCGGTGGTCGCCTCCGACATCGCCGGCTACCGCGACGTGGTGCGCGACGGAATCGACGGCGTGCTGGTCCCGCGCGGGGACGCCCAGACCCTGGCCGAGACGCTGCGGGATCTATGGGAGGAACCAGAGCGCCGGGTGGCGATGGCTGAGGCCGCCGCCGTGGGCGCCGAGCGCTTCGCGTGGCCGCACGTGGCCGCCCAGGTGATGGAGGCCTACGAGGACGCGATCGAGTCGCCGGAGCCGTCGGGGGCGGTGGAACGGGTGGCGGTGCGGGTGGGCGCGCGGGCAGCGGATCTGAAGCCGCGCGTCCCGGCGCAACGGCTGGAGAGCCTCGAGCCCAAGCTGACCGGGCCGCAGCGCCAGCGGAAGGCTCTGGCGGCGGCGCGCCGTTTCGGCTTGGCCGGCGTGTCGGTGGGCGGCGCCGTGCTGGCGTTCCTGGCGCTCCAGAAGATCGGGCTGACCAACATCGCGTCCGCGCTGATCACCGCGAGCCCGACGTTGGTCCTGCTCGGCCTCGCGATCATGTGCAGTTCGATGGTGCTGCGCGCCGTCTCCTGGCACGCGATCCTGCGGGCGGCGCTGCCGCGCGGCCATATCCGGCTGGCCGACGCCGCGCAGGGGACGTTCATCGGCGTGCTCATGTCCTCGACGTTGCCGGCGCGCCTCGGTGAGCCTTCACGCGCCCTGGTCGTGGCCCGGCGGACCGGCCGGCCGCGCGAGAACCTGCCGATCGTGCTCGGGACGGTCGTCTCGCAGACGCTGCTCAACATCGTCGCGCTGATCGCGCTCGGCGCGATCATGTTCTCCTCGGTCGACTTCTTCAATGGCCACCAGAACGCGCTGTTCGCGGCGGCCATCGCTCCACTGGCGCTGCTCATCATGGTCTTGCTCGCGCCGGTGCTGCTCCGCGCCGCCCCGGCGGGATCCTCGCGCCTGCATGCCCTGGCGGCACAAGCGCGGCGCGGCGTGGCCCGAGTTCGGGCAGGGCTGATCGTGTTCCGCCGGCCGCGCCTCGGCGCCGCCGCGGCGGGCGCGCAGCTGTCCGCCTGGGCGCTCCAGTGTCTGTCCTGCTGGGTGCTCCTGGTCGCGCTCGGCCTCGACAAGCACGCCGGGATTGCCGCCGCGGCCGGCGTCCTGTTCGCGGTCAATATCACCGCGGTTCTGCCCGCCACGCCGGCGAACCTGGGCGTGTTCCAGGCCGCCTGCGTCGCCGTGCTGCACACCGGCTGGCACGTCAGCTATGGGGACGGCGTGGCCTACGGCGTGATCCTGCAGGCGGTCGAGGTGACCACGGCGATCGTGATGGGCATGCCGGCGCTGCTCAAGGAGGGGATGTCCTGGCGCGAGATCAGGCTGCGGGCCATGCACACCGCGCCGGTCAAGCTGCCGGCGCGTCCGAGCTCGTCGCGCGCCGGGCGCGCGGCCGACGCCGGCGCGCAGTCCTAGTGGGTCTCACCTCAACGTTCCACCCACTAGGAGGCTTCGGCCATCGCCGGCTCGGCTTCGCCGGCGCCCTCTTCGTCCGGCTCGGTGTCGGTGAGCTCGTCCAGCCGGGTCGGGTCCTTGTCGGTGCCGGCGATCAGCTCGTCGCCCGCCTGGCGCTCGGTCTTGGGCAGGAAGCCGGACTTCATGCCGAAATAGACGGCCTGGGGATGGTGCGCCAGGATGGCCAGCGTGGACTGCTCGGGCTCGACGGCGTAGCCGCCGGAGAGCCGGAGGCCGATGGAGGGCGCGTCCAGCAGGTCGAACACCTTCTCGTGCTCTGACTGCTCGGGGCAGGCGGGATAGCCCCACGAGTAGCGGCGGCCCTGGGCCGGCTCGATGCCGAGATCGGCGCGGACGCGCGAGTGGAGCCATTCGGCCATTCCCTCGGCCGTCTGCACGCCGAGGCCGTGGACGAACAGCTGCTCGGCAAACTCGCCCTCGGCCTCCAGCTTGGCCATCAGCTCGGTGACTTCGCCGCCCGCGGTGACGGCCTGGATGGCCACGACGTCGGGGGTCCCGGTCTCGAGCGGACGGTAGAAATCGGCCAGGCAGATCCGGTCGTGGCGCGGCTGTCTTGGGAAGACCAGGCGGGTCAGCTCGCTCTGTCCTGGGGCCGCGGGGTGGGCGGGATCCCAAATAATGAGCTCGTTGCCGTCGGAATTGCACGGGAAGTAGCCGAGCAGCGCACGCGGGTGCAACCACGGTGCCCTTGCCTCCATCCGGTCGGCGCCTTGATTGCGACGGGGGCCGTCCGGGCCCCCGACAGCCTCGCGCCACATGCGCTCCAGTCGCGGCTTGAAGTTCTCGGAGACGAGGCGCCGCCACGCCTCGCCCTTGACCCCGCGGCCGCCCCAATGGAGCTTGAACAGCACGTGGGTGTCGAGGTGGCGGTAGACCTCGTCCATGTCGACCTCGATCTCGCGGACCCCGTAATACGGCGGCTCCGGGATCGGGTTGTCGGTGGCGACGGCCGCGCGGACGGAGGAGTCGGTGACCGGCGGCGCGTCGTCGTCGGTCTGCTCGGGCCGCTGGCGGAGCACGCGCGCCGCGTCGCGCGTCTTGGCGACCAGCGCCGCGCGCGCGTCGTCGTCGACCAGCGCGTCCATCTTGGCCAGCCCCTCGAACGCGTCGCGGCAGTAGAACACGCCGGGTTCGTAGACCTCGTCGGACTCGGTGCCGTTCGGATAGAGGATGCGCAGGCCGAAGTTGCGGTTGATGGCGGCGCCGCCGATCAGCAGCGGGAACTCGAGGCCCTGGGCGTGCAGCTCCTGGACGCAGGCCGGCATCTGCCTGGAGGTCGAGACGAGCAGCGCGCTCAGGCCGATCGCGGTGGCCTGGTGCTCGACCGCGGCATCGATGACGGTCTGGATCGGGACCTGCTTGCCCAGGTCGACCACGCTGTAGCCGTTGTTGGTCAGGATCGTGTTGACCAGCGACTTGCCGATGTCATGGACGTCGCCGAACACGGTCGCGAGCACGACCGTGCCCTTGGTGTAGCCCTCGAGCTTGTCGAGGTAGCGCTCGAGCTGCTTGACCGCACGCTTCATCACCTCGGCCGACTGGAGCACGAAGGGCAGGATCAGTTCGCCGGCGCCGAACTTGTCGCCCACCTCCTTCATGGCGGGGAGCAGCACGTCGTTCAGGGTCGGCACCGCGCCGATCTTCTCGACGCTGCGATCGATCCAATCCTCGACGCCCTCCTTCTTGCGGCGCAGGATGTGGAAGTGCAGGGCCTCCTCGGGCTCCATGCCTGCTGTCGGATCGGCTTTCTCGGCCTCGGCCTCGGATTCGCCCTTGGACTCGAAGTGGGCGATGAACCGCTCGAGCGCGTCCTCACGGCGATTGAAGACGAGGTCGTCGGCCAGCTCGCGCTCGTTCTCGGGGATTTCCGCGTACGGGGTGATGTGGTTCGGGTTGACCATGGCCAGGTCGAGGCCGGCCTCCACGCAGTGGTGCAGGAACACGCTGTTGAGCGCGCTGCGCGCGGGCAGTGAGACGCCGAAGCTGACGTTGCTGACGCCGAGGCTCGTCTTGACCCCGGGGATCTGGGACTTGATCGCGCGGATGCCGTCGATCGTGGCCACCGCGCTCGGCCGCCACTCCTCATCGCCGGTGGTCAGGGTGAAGGTGAGGCAGTCGAAGATGAGGAGTTCCGGGTCGAGGCCGTGCTCGTCGCAGGCGAGTTGCTTGATGCGCCGGGCGACCTCAAGCTTGCGCTCGGCCGTCTTGGCCATCCCGACCTCGTCGATGGTCAGCGCGATCAGCGCGGCGCCGTGGGCCTTGGCCAGCGGGACGACTCGGTCGAGCTTCTCGCGGCCGGCCTCGAGGTTGATCGAGTTGACGATCGCCCGGCCCGGGATCTGCTGGAGCGCGATCTCGATCACCTCGGGCTCGGTCGAGTCGACCTGGATCGGCGCCGGCTGAGTGAGCGAGATTCGCTTGACCACCTGGCGCATCTGCTCAGCCTCGTCCTGGCGCTCGGTCAGCGCCACGCACACGTCGAGGATGTGCGCTCCGGCCTGGACCTGGTCCTCGGCCACCGTCAAGAGGCCGTCATAGTCGTCGGCCAGCAGCATCTCCTTGGCCTTGCGCGAGCCCTGCGAGTTGACGCGCTCGCCGACCAGCGCGGGGGACGGGTCCTGGACGAGCGGGGTGGCGGCGATCATGCTGCTGACGTGGGGCGGCCTGCGCTGCGGACGTTCCGCCGGCGAGTGGGTGCGGGCCCGTTCGGCGATCGCCTCGATGTGCTGCGGAGTCGTGCCGCAGCAGCCGCCCACGATCGAGATTCCGTAGCGCTCGATGAACTCGCCCAGGACGTTGGCGAGCGGCTCGGGCTGCTCGGGGAAGATCGTCTCGCCGTTCGGGCCCTGGAGCGGGAGACCGGCGTTGGGGATGCAGTGGACCGGCACGGACGAGTTCTCGCCGAGAAAACGGATCGCGTCGCGCATGTCCTCCGGGCCGGTCGAGCAGTTGAGCCCGATCACGTCGACGTCGAGCGCTTCGAGCGTGGTCAGCACCGCGCTGATGTCGGTGCCGAGCAGCATCTTTCCGCCCTGGGGCAAGAGCGACACGCTGCACTGGATGGGCAGGCTCCGGCCGGTGGTCTTGAACGCCTCCCGCGCGCCCAGCACGGCGGCCTTGACCTCAAGGATGTCCTGCGCCGTCTCGATGATGATCAGGTCGACGCCGCCGGTGATGAGGCCGCGCGCCTGCTCCTCGAACACGGTGGCCAGCTCGGCGAAGGTGATCTGGCCGAGGGTCGGGTCGTCGCTGGCCGGGAGGAAACCGGTGGGCCCGATCGAGCCGGCCACGAAGCGGTGCTCGCCGGCGGCCTTGCGGGCGATCTCCGCCGCCTTGTGATTGATCTCGAGCGTATGGTCCTCGAGGCCCCACTCGGACAGCTTCAGCCGCGAGCCCTGGAACGTGTCGGTCTCGAGCACATCGGCGCCCGCGTCGAGCATCGCGGTGTGAACGCCCTCGATTACGTCGGGGCGGTTGAGCACGAGCACCTCGTGACAACGGCCGGGCAGCCGGTAATCGTCCTCCAGGCTGAGATCGAACATCTCGAGGGTGGCTCCCATGCCCCCGTCGTAGACGATCACGCGCTCGCGCGTGGCGGCCAGGAAGTCGCGCATCGGCGCGATGCTAGCAAACCTTGACATGAGTCTGTCAAGGTTCGCTCCGGCACCGTCCCCTTCGGGTGATCGCGCCCTCCCTGGTGCGCTCGTCGACACCCCGTCCGCGGGCGCGAGTCACCCGAACGGGACATGTGCCTACGCAGCCACGGCGAGCGTCAGGCCACCGTCGGTGTCCGGACGGGGAACATGGCCCCATGGATGCCGCCGAAGGCGGCCCAGAATCAACTACCGGCCCGCGAGACCAGCCGGGACATGACCACCTGCGAGCGGGTGCGCTGGACGAGGCCGTCGCGCTGGAGGTCCATGATCAGGCGCTCGAGGTCGGCGTTGTCCTGGGTGCGCACGCGGGCGATCGCGTCGGCCTCGCCGGTCACGCTCCAGGCCTCGACGACCTCGGGGTGGCGGCGGAGCGTGTCGCTCACCTGATCGAGCAGCGTGCCGGGCGCGTAGAACAGTTCGACCAGCGCCTCGGTGTGGTCGCCCAGGGCGCCCCGGTCGACGACGGCGGTGAAGCCCTGGAGGGCGCCGCGGGATTTCAGGCGGTCGACCCGGCGCTTGACCGCCGGCGCGCTCAGCGCGACCTGGCGGGCGATGTCATCGTAGGTACGCCGGCCGTCCTCGATGAGCAACGCAAGAATCTGACGATCTTGGTCATCCATAGCGCGGTTTATTGCAGAGATTACATCCGTTTCGGCATCGACAACCGCCGGAGGCGGAGGTAGGCTGCTGGTCATGACGGCATCCGGAACGCTTGCCCGCGTCGTCTTCGACGAATCCCATAACGAGGCATGGACGATTCGGCCCGCGGTGGCGCGCGCGATGCAGCCCGCGCATCCGGGCGATGCCTCCTACGCGCGCGCGGCGGCCGCGCTCGCTTCGCGCGATTTCGTGGTGGCCCCCAATGTGGAGGGGCCGCTCAGCGCCGAGAGGCTGGCCGAGTGCGAGGTGCTGGTCATCGCCCACCCGTCGGATCCGGCCTGGGAGCGCACGACCGGTACGGGCTCGCCGCGGCTGAGCGCCGAGGAACTCGACGCCATCGAGGCGTTCGTGGCCGCCGGCGGCGGGCTGATCGTACTCGGGGAGACCGAGCAGGAGAAGTACGGCAACAACCTGAACGAGCTGCTCGCCCGGTTCGGGCTGCACCTCGAGAACGACACCGTGCAGGACTACGAGCACCACCGCGGCGCGCCGAGCTGGATCCAGGCTGACCTGTTGGCCGGCGCCCGCGGCCGCAGCGGGGATCTGCTCGCGCGCGTACACGACGCGTGCCTGTACCGGGCGACGACGATCACCTCGAGCAACGGCGCCACCGTGCTTGCGCGCACGCACGACACGGCGTCGGCGCCGGCGCGGCCGCTGATCGTGGCCGCCACGCACGGTCGAGGGCGCGTGGTCGTGCTGGCCGACTCGGACCTGTTCGGCGACGACTGCATCGACGAGCTGGATCACCGGATCCTGTGGCTGAACATCTGTTACTGGGTGTCCCGTGCCGACGGTGGCGTGTGGCCGGTCGCCGACCGCCGGCCCGGAGCCGAGCGCGATCCGGCCTGGCTGGTCCTTCGCGACGAGATCAACGCGCTGGCCGAGCTCCAGGGGCCCGATGGGTCACTGGTCGGTGCGCCGGTCGCGGCGGAGGCTCACGTGGAGCGGATGATCGTCGCGATCGAAGAGCTGGCGCCGAGGTTTTCGCATGACGGGGGGTACCTGCGCGCGGTGGTCGAGGACCTGCGCGGGTGGGTCGCCGGCGGGTTCACCAAGCCGGACTTCACGCGGGCGCTGGCGCAGTTCCGGCCTGAGCTTCAGCGCACCGACGGGATCGAGCACCTGGTCGTGTTCCCGATGTACAAGCAGAACGGCTCGCGCGACACCTGCTTCGAGGCGCTGATCGTGCGGGTGCCGTGGCCCGAGTGGATCGCCGAACTCGAGCGCACGCGCTACGACAACCCGAAGTTCGTGCCGGTCGAACTGGTCGACGCCACGCGCGGCTACGACAGCGAGTGCGCGGTGCTGTTCCCCGAGACCGTGTCGGTGGAGGGGCGTCCGGTGAGCAACTTCGGCGCGATCTTCTGCGACCGCGAGGCCGAGCGGCTGCGACGGCTGGCCGGCGCCGCGGCGGATCTGCTGCGCCTGAACCTCCCGCCCGACGCCGCGTGCATGCTGGCCAGCCCGGCCATCTCCCAGCAGGCCTACATCCTGTGGGACCTGATCCACGACCGCGCCCACAGCCATGGCGACCTGCCCTTCGACCCGTTCATGATCCGGCAGCGCGCGCCGTACTGGATGTACTCGCTCGAGGAGCTGCGATGCGATCTGACCGCGTTCGGGCAGGCGGTGGAGCTCGAGGGCCGGGGCGTGTCGTTCGCGCGCTACGTGCAGTACGCGATCCTGCTCGACCGGCTGCTGCGCTTCCCGATCACCGGCGGGCGCGTGCGCAACTACGACGGGCTGGGTGGGCAGCTCCTGTTCGCCTACCTGCACCGCTACGGCTACCTGCACTGGACCGACAACCAGCTCACGATCGAGTGGGAGCGCGTGGCTGGGGGGGTTGCGGAACTGCGCCACGAGGTGGAGGAGCTGTATCGACTGGGGATCGACCGCACCAAGCTCCAGCACTGGGCAGCGGCGCACGATTTGGTGGCGGCCAGCGTGCCGCCGGCGGCGGGGTCGCGGTGGGCCGCGTCGGTGCGCGAGTTCACCGACGTGGAGGACCCACGGCCGTATATCGACCTGGTGCGCGACGACGAGTTCCCGCTCTCGATCTTCTACTCGTCGTTGAAAGCTAAGCTCGCCGCGTGAGCTTGAACGGCGCGCGCGGGTTCGCCTCCGATAACTCGGCCACCATCCACCCCGACGTGCTCGCGGCGATCGCGCGGGTCAACGTCGGGCACACGTTCGGGTACGGGCACGACGACTACACGCAGTCGGTTCAGGACCGGGTGGCGTCCAGCTTCGGCGAGGGGGCGAGCGCGTTCTTCGCGTTCAACGGGACCGGCGCGAACGTCTTGTCCCTGCGGGTGGCGTGCCGGCGCTTCGAGGGCGTGATCTGCGCCGAGAACGCGCACCTGAACGTCGACGAATGCGGCGCGCCGGAGGCGGTGGCGGGCGTAAAGCTGCTGACCGTGCCGGGCGTGGACGGCAAGCTCACGCCCGCGCTCGTGGAGAGCCGGATCGCCCGGATCGGCGACGAGCACGCGGTGCAGCCTCGGCTGGTCTCGATCTCGCAGTGCACCGAGCTAGGGACGCTGTACAGCGTCGCCGAGACGGGCGCGCTGGCGGATGTCGCGCACGCGCACGATCTGCTGCTGCATATGGACGGGGCGCGGCTCAGCAATGCCGCGGCGGCGTTGGGGGTGTCTTTGCGCGAGGTGGCGGCGGGCGTGGACGTGCTGTCGTTCGGCGGAACCAAGAACGGGCTGCTCGGCGCCGAGGCGGTAGTGCTCCTAAATCCCGAGCTCGTGCGCGACTTCTTGTACATCCGCAAGCAGTCGATGCAGCTCGCGTCGAAGATGCGCTTCCTGGCCGCGCAATTCGAGGCGCTGCTTTCCGATGAGCTGTGGCGCCGCTGCGCGGGGCACGCCAATGCGATGGCGGCGCGGCTGTCCGGCGGTTTGCGGGACGTGGCCGGCGTGACGATCACGCGGCCGGTGCAGACCAACGCGGTGTTCGCTGTCCTGCCGTCCCCGGTGACGGCGGCGCTGCAGCGCGATTACCCGTTCTACGTGTGGGACGAGCCGGCGGGCGAAGTCCGCTGGATGTGCTCATGGGACACCACCGAGGAGGACGTGGACGCCTTCGCGGCGGCGGTGCGCGGCGCGCTCGCGGGCGCCGCCGCGTAGTTACGGGCCCTTAGCCCGGCTGCTCGGCGACGCAGCGGTTCTCGATCCGGCCGACTTGCTCCATCTCGACGATAACCACGTCGCCGTCATTGAGCAGGAGCGGCGGGTCGCGCCGGAAGCCGACCCCGCCAGGAGTGCCGGTGAGGATCAGGTCGCCGGGTTCAAGCGTGGCGAACTCGGAGACCGTGCTGAGGAGGGTGGGCACGTCGAAGATGAGCAGCTCGGTGGAGGCCTCCTGGACCTTCTCGCCGTTGACGAACGTCTTGAGCGTCAGGGGCTCGGTGATCTCGTCCAGGGTGACCAGGTCGGGGCCGAGCGGGGTCGAGGCGTCCCACGCCTTGCCCTGGAGCCACTGGTGGGTCTTGTACTGGTAGTCGCGCATCGAGACGTCGTTGGCCAGCGCGTAGCCGGCCACGTAGTCGAGGGCTCTGTCGCGGGGCACGCGACGGGCGCGCTCGCCGATGACCACGGTGAGCTCGCCCTCGTAGTCGATCGCTTCGGGTTCCGCGGGGAGCGGGATGGGGTCGTACGGGCCGGTCAGCGTGGTGGCGAACTTGGTGAACAGCACGGGGTAGTCCGAAAGCTCGCGTCTGGTCTCCTCGATGTGCGCGGCGTAGTTGAGGCCGACGCAGATGACCTTTCCCGGGCGCGGCACCACCGGCCGGCGGCGCAGATCAGCGCTTGGCAGCGCGGAAGCCCGGTCAAGGGGTGGGTCGCGGAGCAGCGAGAGGGGGGTCGCGGGACCCAGTTCTGCGATGCCGGTCAGGGGAATGGCCTGGTCGCCCTCGACGGCGACGGCCATGCGTGCTCCGTCGTGGTCGATCGAGGCGAAGCGCATGGCGCGGAACGATACGTGTAGGGGGCGTGGCGTGTGGGAGGGGTGGCGTGTGGGAGGGGTGGCGTGTGGGAGGGGTGGCGTGTGGGAGGGGTGGCGTGTGGGAGGGGTGGCGTGGGGAGGGGTGGCCTGTAGGAGGCGTGACGTATAGGGCGGCTGACCGGCCGGAGGGCAAGCTACGCTGCGGCCGCAACATTTCCCGCCGCGACGGGTTTTGATCAGAGCTTGCAGGAGGTTCCCGAACAGCTGAACGTGTCGAGCGGGAGGGTTAGCGCCGTCGCACTCGTGACGGCGTTCGCGTCGCTGATCGCGGCGTTGTTCGTGTCGCTGATCGCGGCGTTGTTCGTGTCGCTGCTCACGGCGGGCGGCGCGTTGGCCCAGCCGCCGGCCGTCAGCGTGTACCCGCTGCCGGGATCGACCCACTCGCTGCCCCAGACCCAGATCACGTTCCGGGGCGTCCCCGCCGCGCAGATCGGCTCGGTGCAGGTGGCGGGGTCGAGCACGGGCGCGCACAGCGGCACGATCCGGGCGGACTCCGACGGCCAGGGCGGGAGCTTCGTGCCGAGTCAGCCGTTCGCGCCCGGGGAGACGGTGACGGTCACCACCGGACTGAACGTGGTGGGCGGCTCGGGCGGGGCATGGAAGTTCGCCATCGCGGTGCCGTTCGGGTCGATCAACCCGATGAAGCTGCCGATGGTGCCGGCGGGATCCAATGGGGTGCAGCACTTCCACTCGCGGCCCGACCTGCAGCCGGCCTCGATCACGATCAACAAGCGCTCGAGCGCTGCCTACAACGGCGACATCTTCCTGACTCCGCAGTACGGTCCGGTGCAGAACGGGCCGATGCTCCTCGACCCGTCGGGCAACCTGATCTGGTTCCAGCCGCTGCCGTCCAATCAACTCGCCGCGGACTTCCGCGTGCAGCAACTCGGCGGGCAGCCGGTGCTGACCTGGTGGCAGGGCTACACCAACAACGGGAGCGGGCGCGGGGAAGGCGTCATCTACAACACCTCCTATCAGCAGATCGCCACCGTGCAGGCGGGCAACGGCCTGCAGGGTATGGACCTGCACGAGTTCCTCCTCACGCCGCAGGGCGACGCCTGGATCGTCGGGGTGTCGCCGGTGCGCTGGGGCACGGTGAAGAAGCCGCTGATGGACTCGGTCGTGCAGGAGATCGACATCAAGACCGGGCTGGTCCTGTTCGAGTGGCACGCGCTCGACCACGTTCCTCTCACCGCGTCGTTCTTCAAGACCAACGCCAAGGGGCTCGTGTTCGACCCCTACCACCTGAACTCCATCACGATCGACCTCGACGGCAACCCGATCGTGTCGATGCGCAACACCTGGGCGCTCTACAAGATCAACGTTCAGACCGGCGCCGTGATGTGGACGCTGGGGAGCAACCAGAGCAGCTTCAAGCTGGGCGCGGGCGCGGGCACGGCCTTCCAGCACGATGCGATCGTCCAACCGGACGGCTCGATCACCATGTTCGACGATGGCGGCGGCCCGCCGACGGTCCGGGCGGGGCGGGTCGTCCGGGTGGCGGTGAACCCGATCAAGAAAACCGTGACGCTGATCAAGCAGTACCAGCACTCGCCGGCGCTCGACACCAATTTCGAGGGCAACGCGCAGGTCCTGCCGGGCGGCGACGTGTTCGTCGGGTGGGGCCAACAGCCCTACTTCACCGAGTTCAACGCCGCCGGCAAGACGGTCTTCGACGCGCGCTTCACGTCCAACACGTCGAGCTACCGGGCGTACCGCATGGGCTGGAGCGGGCAGCCCACAGGGGCGCCGAACATCGCGGCCGCGCCCAACAACGACGGGACGCTCGAGGCGTGGGCGAGCTGGAACGGTGCGACGAACGTCGCGTCATGGCAGGTGCTGGCCGGCGAGAGTCCCGGTTCGCTGGTGCCGCTGATGACGGTGGCCAAGAGAGGATTCGAGACGGCGATGGCGGCCGCGACCGGGTCGCCGTACCTTGCCGTCCGGGCGCTCGATTCGAGCGGCCACGTGCTCGCGACGTCATCCGCCACCGCCATGCCGCCCCACATCGGGATCGCCGGCCGGAGCGCGTTCGTAGCCTCGACCGGGGTGGGCGGGCTGCCCGCGGTGTGCATCAATTCGCGGACCTGCCACATCGCGGTGACGATCACCGCGGGTCGCACGGTGATCGCCCGCACCGGGAGCCAGCAGGTTCCGGCACAGGGCGGCGGCATCGTCTACTTCTCGCTGACCGGCGCCGGCCGCTCGATGCTCGCGCACGCGCGGGGGCACCGCCTGCTCGTCCACATGACCGGCCGAGACGTGTCGAAGCTGACGTTCGGCCGCTACATCACGCTGGTGCCGTTCTCGACCAGCGGGGCCGGCCCGGCGCGGGCCGCGTCCCAGTCGGGCACCTTGCGGCTGATCGGGTTGACCGATTTCGTGTCCTCGGGCGGAGTGGGCGGCATCCTGGCCGAGTGCGTGGATACCACGCCATGTCACGTCCGCACCAGCGTCTCGGTCGGCTCCACGGTGATCGCCTCGACGGGGTCGGAGGTGCTCGGAGCCCGAGGCGTCGGCTATCTGATCTTCACTTTGAACTCGGCTGGGCGCTCGACGCTCGCCCGCGCGCGCGGGAATCAACTGGGCGCGGCGGTGACGATCTCAGACGGCGGCGCCACCGCGCACGGCCAGGTCGCGCTGGTCCGCTTCCGGTAGGGCGCCGTCCTCTTTCAGTAGGGCCGTCGTTCGGTTCGAGTACAGGGCAGCCGGGTACTCTGCCGCGGAGTGCCCCGCTTGATGATCATCATCGCCAGCACCCGGCCGGGTCGCGGTGGGTGGCCGGTGGCGCAGTGGCTCATCCAACGGGCGAATGAGCACGGCGCCTTCGAGATCAAGGTGGTCGACCTGATCGAGCTGAAGCTGCCGCTGCTCGATGAGCCCAATCATCCGCGGCTTCGCCAGTACACGCAACGTCATACGCACGGGTGGAGCGAGCAGGTCGACGCCGCCGACGCGTTCGTATTCGTCACCCCGGAGTACAACCACGGCTATCCGGCGTCCTTGAAGAACGCGATCGACTTCCTGCATCACGAGTGGCGCCACAAGCCGGTGGGGTTCGTCTCGTACGGCGGGGTGGCGGCGGGGACGCGGTCGGTCGAACAGCTTCAGCAGGTCGTCACCGCGGTGAAGCTGACGCCGATCATCGAGCAGGTCAACATCCCGTTCTACCAGCAGTTCATCGCGGAGGACGGGGTGGTCCAGGCCAACGAGGTCATGGAGCAGGCGGTGGACACGATGCTCGAGTCGCTATTGCGCTGGGAGGCCGTGCTGCGTCCGCTGCGCCAGGAGGTGGCGCAGGCGCGCTGACCGGTCCGGGTCCGTGCCGCGGGGCGCGCGGCTAGCGGGCTGGTCGGCGCGGGGTCTGTGCCGCGCGGCGCGCGGCTAGCGGGCTGGTCGGCGCGGGGTCCGTGCCGCGGGGCGCGCGGCTAGCGGGCGGTCCAGCCCTGGTCCAGTGTGACCGGGGCGCCGGTGAACATCTTGCCGTCCGGGCCGGCCAGGAAGGCGACTACGCCCGCCACCTCGGAGGGCTCGATCAGCTCCTTGACCGCGTGGGGCTCGAGGATGACCTTCTCGAGGACCTCGTCCTCGGGCAGGCCGTGGGCGCGGGCTTGGTCACCGATCTGCTTTTCGACCAGCGGTGTGCGGACGTAGGCGGGGCAGATCGCGTTCGCGGTGATGCCGTGACCAGCGCCCTCGAGCGCCAGTGTCTTGCACAGGCCGACCACGCCGTGCTTGGCCGAGATGTACGCGGCCTTGAACGGCGAGGCAACCAGCCCATGCACAGAGGCGATTGCGATGAAGCGGCCGGCGCCGGAGGTCTTGAGCGCGGGCCAAGAGTATCTCGCCAGTAGGAATGGGCTGGTGAGCAGCAGCGCGACGATCGTGTTCCACTTGTCGACCGGAAACTCCTCGATGGGAGACACGTGCTGGATGCCGGCGTTGGCGACGATCACGTCGAGTCGGCCGAACCGGTTGATGGCCTCGTTAACCGCTGCCTCGTTCGCGGTCGCCTCCGTGAGATCGGCCTTGAACGGCGTGCCGGGACCCGTCGAATCGGGCTTCAGATCGACCGCCAGCACGTCCATACCGTCAGTCTGCAGGCGCTCGGCCACGGCGCGGCCGATTCCGCTCGCGGCGCCGGTGACCAGCGCGGCTTTGCCTTGTTGTGCGCTCATTGCGCGTTGCGTTTGCCGGAGGGGGACGAGGCCACGAACGATTCGTAGATCTCGGCCAGGGCCTTGCGCTGGCGCGAACTCAGCCGCGGGTCGGCGTTGATCGCGTCGAGCACCGCGTTGTCCTCGGGCTCGGCGCCCGGCGGGGTCATACCCGCCTGCTCGTACAGGGCGTCGGAGGTGAGGCTGAGTGCGCCGGCAATCCCGTCGAGCACGTGCTGTGAGGGCGCCCGCAGGCCGCGCTCGATCTGGGACAGGTACGGATTCGAGATGCCGGCCAGGTTGGCGAACTGGCGCATGGACAATTCGGCCAGCTCGCGCTGCCGGCGGATGATCTCGCCCAGGGCCGCTGAAGTGCGTGCCGCCATGCCCTCAGGATAGGCAGCTCGCAAGATTCTCATCGCCTCGCATCGCAGGAGCGGCGGTGGCGCGGGCGAACCGGGACGCGTGCGGAGCGACACGGCGATCCGGAACTACGAGGAGCGGATCCTCGCGTACGAGCGCGGGCTCGCGACGCGAGGGGCGACCCCGCGCCGGCGCGCGTCGGACCTGAGCCAGGGTTCGCCGGAGCCGCGCCACCGCTTGCCCGACCCGCGTCAGGGTTTGCCCGAGTCGCGCCAGCGCTCGCCCGATCCGCGCCCTCGCCCCCGTCAGCGGCGTCACGTCCAGCGCCGGCGCGCCACCAGCGCCATCCGCTTCCGGGTGCGCCGGATAGCTGCCCTCATAGCGCTACTTCTGGTCACGGACGTGTTCGTCTCGTTTGCCGGTGCGGTGCTGCGGCCCTCCAACGTGGGTCTCGGGGTGCGGGTGGTCGAATGGCTGCGTGACAACGGCGCCGCCGGGCTGGTCTCCGACGCGGAGGCGATCTACTACACGCTGAATGCCCCATCCACGGGAGGCGCGGCGCTGCGGGCGCTGCCGAAGGTTGGCGTTGCGGGATTGTCGTCGGCGCGCGGCTATGCCCCGCCGCCGATCCCGCCCGCGATCGAGCCGGCGCTGCCGGGGGAGGGCGCTTGGCACGGCACCGGCCCGCTGGTGGCCGGCGCGCCGGCGGTGCTGGTCGCGACCTTTCGCCCGGAGGCGAGCTATCCCCAGCTGGTGGCGGGCGTCGCCTGGATCGACACTTCGCGGGCCTCGCTCGCCCTGTATCCCGGGCGGTACGAGCCGCCGGGGGGCGGCGGACAGGCGGCGGAGGTGCCGATGGCGCTTCGGCCGCGGCTGCTGGCGACGTTCAACGCGGGGTTCAAACTCGAGGATTCCGGCGGCGGGTTCGTGGTCGGCTCCCGGATCTACGCGCCGCTACGAGACGGCGAGGCCACGCTCATCGCGTATCGCGACGGCCGGGTGGACGTGCGGCCGTGGACGGGGGGGCCCGCGCCCGGGCCGGATGTCGTGTTCGCGCGCCAGAACCTGCCCTTGATCGTGTCCGGCGGGCGGCTCGCCTCGAACCTGAGCGACGGGCCAGAGTGGGGAGCGACGCTCGGCAACGCCGTGCGGGTGTGGCGCTCGGCGGTGGGGGTCGATGCGCGAGGCAATCTGCTCTATGCGGCGGCCGATCTCCAGACGGCATCGAGCATCGCGCGGATCCTGCAGCGTGCCGGCGCGGTGCGCGCGATGGAGCTCGACATCAACGCGGAGTGGGTCACGTTCAACTTCTACGGTGGGTGGGGGACGGCGGGGCCGCAGAAGCTGCTTCCCGATATGACGCGGGATGCGACCCGCTACCTGACGCCGGACGATAGGGACTTCTTCGCGGTCTACGCCCGAGTCAGGTGAGGCTGACCGATCGGGCCCAGTCGGCCGCGCGGTACAGGGCCTCGATCGTTTTCGCCTGCCCGAGGGCGTCGTCTCGTCCCAGCAGCGGGTCGGCCTGACCCCGGATCGCGGCGGAAAAGTTCTCGGCCTCAAGGCGGTAGGAGTTCGCGCGCTCAATCTCGATCCGCTCCGTTTCGCCGTCGCGGCGCAGCTGGATGAGCGGGTTGCGGCAGTGCCATGGGTCCACGAGCAGGATCGAACCGGCGTCGCCGGTCACCTCCAATAGGTCACGGCTGTCGAGGGCGAGACCGCAGTCGAAGTGGGAGATGACATCGCCGGGGTGGCGCAGCGTGCCGGCGAACACCACGTCGACGCCGTCGCCGCCGAGCGTCTGCTCGGCGCTGACGCGCTCTGGCTCGCCGGCAATCAGCCGGACGGCGCTCACGCAGTAGCACCCCACGTCCATCAGCCCGCCGCCGTCGAGCGCGGCTTGGAGGCGGACATTCGCCGGGTCGCCGGCAACGAACCCGAAGGCCGCGCGGATCACCCGAACCCGGCCCACCGCCCCGTCATCGAGCAGTTCGGTGAGGCGGCGGGTCTGGGGGTGGTGGCGGTACATGAAGGCCTCCATCAGCAGCCGCTGGCTTTGCTCGGCCACGGCGAAGGCGCGCGCGACCTCCTCCCGGCGGCGGCTGAGCGGCTTCTCGCACAGAACGTGCTTGCCGCTTTGCAGCGCGCGGATGCTCCATTCGACGTGCAGCGAGTTGGGGAGCGGGATATACACGGCTTCGATGTCCGGGTCGGCCAACAGGGCCTCGTAGCTGTCGTGGGCGCGCGGGATGCCGTTTTCGCGGGCGTACTCCTCGGCACGGGCACGGTCCCGGCTGGCGACCGCGGTCAGCTCGACGCCGTCGGCTTCGCGCGCGCCGGCCAGGAACAGGCGGTTGATGCGCGCGGTCGACATGATTCCCCACTTCACGGCGGACATCGCCCCGGCACACTAGTGAAACCATGGCCACACACGCCACCGCATTCGGGCCCGGTCGGGTCAACCTGATCGGCGAGCACACCGACTACAACGACGGGCTGGCGCTGCCGTTCGCGATCAGCGAGGGCGTGACAGTGCGCGCGAGCGCGCGCGCGGACCGGCGGATCGAGGCGGTGGCATCGGATCTCGGCGAGCACGACAGCTTCGATCTGGGCGGAGTCGAGAGCGCGGATGGGTGGCGAGCGTTCGTGCGCGGCGCCGCGGGGGAGCTCGAGCGTTCTGGAGTGGCCGTCTCGGGGGCGGAGCTCGCGATCGCTGGAACCGTCCCGCGGGGATCGGGACTGTCGTCCTCGGCGGCGCTGGAGGTGGCGCTGGTGCTGGCGCTGCTGTGGGCGTCGGACGCCGCCGAACCGGACCGACTCGAGCTGGCCAGGTTGTGCTCGCGGATCGAGAACGATTGGGTGGGCGCGCAGACCGGCCTGCTCGATCAGATCGCGTCGCTGTGCGGCTCGTCCGATCGCGCGCTCCTGATCGACTTCCAGACCCTCGACGTGCAGCCGGTGGCGCTCGAGTTGAGGGATTACGGACTGGTGACGCTCGACTCGGGTGAAGAGCACACGCTCGCGGGATCGGGCTACAACCAGCGCCGGGCGGAGTGCACCGAGGCGGCCTCGCGGTTGGGGGTCGAGAGTCTGCGGGAGGCGACGCTCGGGATGGCCGAGGGTCTTGATGAGCCGCTCTCGCGGCGCGCGCGGCACGTGATCACCGAGAACCAGCGGGTGCGCGCCGCGGTCGCTGCACTCGAGCGGCGCGACATGGATGAGCTCGGGCGCCTGCTCGACGCATCGCACGCGAGCCTGCGCGATTGCTACGAGATCTCGACGCCCGCGGTTGAAGATGCGGTCGCGCGCTGCAAGCAGGCCGGTGCGGTGGGCGCGAGAATCATGGGTGGCGGGTTCGGCGGCAGCGTGCTCGCGCTGTTCCCGCCGGGCGGCGTGCCGCCGGATGATGCGGTCGAGGTGAGGCCGGGGCCTGGGGCGCGGGTGACGGCGCGGTGAACGCGCCGGTGGAGCTCGGACCCGAGGGCATCGCCGCCGTGGATGTGGTGGCGGTGGCGCGGGACGACGCGCCGGTGGTCCTGGGCGCTCGGGCACGCGAGGAGATGGAGCGAAGCGCCGCCGTCGTGGCGGCGCGGGCCGCGGCGGACGAGCCGGCGTACGGGATCTCGACCGGCTTCGGGTCGCTGGCCCTCGTGCGGATCCCGACCGAGGCCCGCGTGCAGCTGCAGCGCTCGCTGATCAGATCGCACGCATCGGGAATGGGTCCCCCGGTCGAGCGGGAGGTGGTGCGGGCGATGATGCTCCTGCGCGCGCGTTCGCTGGCCATGGGGCGCTCGGGGGCGCGGCCGGTGGTGGCCGAGCGGATGCTGGCGCTGCTCCGGGCGGGCGTGACCCCGGTGGTTCCCGAGCACGGGTCGCTCGGGGCCAGCGGTGACCTGGCCCCGCTGGCGCACTGCGCGCTGGTGTTGACCGGGGAAGGGTCGGTTATGGCCGATGGGGGTGTGACGCCGGCGGCTGGCGCGCTCGCAGCGGCCGGGATCGAGCCGCTCGAGCTGACGGCCAAGGAGGGGCTGGCGCTGATCAACGGCACCGACGGAATGCTCGGCATGCTGGTGCTGGCCATCTGGGACCTCGAGCGGCTGCTGCGCGTGGCCGACGTGGCGGCGGCGATGTCCGTCGAGGCGCTGCTCGGGACCGATCGCGCGTTCGCCGAGGATCTGATCGCGCTGCGTCCCCAGCCCGGTCAGGTGGACAGCGCGTCCAATCTGCGAGCCCTGCTCGCCGGATCATCGGTGGTCGCGAGCCACCGCTACGGGGATCCCCGGGTCCAGGATGCCTACTCGCTGCGGTGCGCGCCCCAGGTGATCGGCGCGGCACGGGACGCGCTGGCGTTCGCGCGGGGCGTGGCCTCGGTGGAGCTGCGCTCGGCGATCGACAATCCCATGGTGCTGCCCGACGGCCGGGTGGAGTCGTGCGGGAACTTCCACGGAGCGCCGGTCGGGTTGGCCTGCGATTACCTGGCCATCGCGGCGGCGGACGTGGGCGCGATTGCCGAGCGGCGGACCGACCGGCTACTCGACACCGGTCGGTCGCATGGGCTGCCGGCGTTTTTGGCTGCGAGTCCCGGAGTGGATTCGGGGATGATGCTGGCGCAGTACGCGCAGGCGGCGATGGTGGCCGAGAACCGGCGGCTGGCCGCGCCGGCGAGCGTCGACTCGCTGCCGACCAGCGCGATGCAAGAGGATCACGTCTCGATGGGCTGGGGCGCGGCGCGCAAGCTGCGCCTGCTGGTGGCGAACCTGACTCGGATTGTCGCGGTGGAGCTGTGCTGCGCGGCGCGCGGGCTCGACCTGCGCGCGCCGCTGGCGCCGGCGCCCGGCACCGGCGCGGCGCTCGCGGCGGTGCGCTCGCGGGTGGCTGGGCCGGGTCCGGACCGCTACCTCGCGCCCGAGCTGGCCGAGGTGGAGGCTCTGGTTTCCTCGGGCGAACTGCTCCGGGCGGTCGAGGCTGCGACCGGGCCGCTCAGGTGAGGGCGCCTTTGAGGGCCGGATATAGGGCCTTGAAGCGCTCGCGCTGCTCTTTGTAGGGCTCGATCCAGCCGGGGTTGGGCTCGACGGGGTCGCGGGAGCGGACGGTGGCCTGTACGCCCGACTGCACATCGGGCCAGACGCCACCGGCGACTCCGCCCAGGATCGCGGCGCCGAACGCGGCGCCCTCGTCGACCGCGACGCGCTCGAGCGGCAGCTCGAGGATTGAGGCGACGATCTGCGTCCACAGCTCGCTGCGCGCGCCGCCTCCGGAAATGCGGCCGCGGTTCGGCGGATCGGCGCCGAGCTCCGCGATCAGGTCAAGGGAGTCTCTGAGGGCGAACGCCACGCCCTCCAGCACCGCGCGGACGAGCGCGCCGCGGTCGTGGCGGATGCTCAGGCCGGCGAAGGCGCCGCGGGCGTCAGGGTCGGCGTGGGGCGTACGCTCGCCCGCCAGGTAAGGGAGGAAGATGAGGTTCTCGGTGCCGGCCGGCCAGGCGTCCGCTTCTTTGAGGAGGGTGTCGAACGGCGTGTTCGGCGCGGTCGTATTGCGCAGCCAGGCGAGCGAGCCGGCGGCGGAGAGCATCACACCCATCGCGTGCCAGGCGTCCGGCACCGCGTGGCAGAAGGCGTGGACGCGCGCCCGCGGGTCGGCTGAGAACTTGTCCAGCGCGGCGAAGACGACGCCCGACGTGCCGAGGGCGACGGAGAGCGGCCCGGGACGGTCAACTCCGACACCGAGCGCGCCGGCGGCCTGGTCGCCGGCGCCGGCGGCCACGGGTGTTCCGTCCTTTGTGGTCCCGGTTTCGGCCGGACTCTCGAGGGCGGGGGGCAGCCAGTCCGGGTCGATGTTCAGTGCGGTCAGGACCTCGTCACTCCAGCGTCGTTTGGCAACGTCGAGCAGGAGCGTGCCGGAGGCGTCCGAGACCTCGGTGGCGTGCTCGCCGGTCAGCCGGAGGCGGACGTAGTCCTTGGGGAGGGCGATCTTGGCGATTCGTGCGTATGTGTCGGGCTCGTGGTTTCGCAGCCACAGCACCTTGGGCGCGGTGAAGCCGGTCAGCGCACGGTTGCCGGTGAGCTCGATGAGCCGGTCGAGCCCGATGGTCTGCTCGATCTCATCGCACTCGGCCTGGGTGCGCTGGTCGTTCCACAGGATCGCCGGCCTGAGGACGCGGTCGGCGGAGTCCAGCGCCACCAGGCCGTGCATCTGCCCGCTCAGGCCGATGCCGGCGGGGTCGCCGGCGGTCTTGGTCAGCCGTGCCAGGACGGTTTCGGTGGCGCGCCACCAGTCCTCGGGATTCTGCTCAGACCAGCCGGCGCGCGGGGTGGAGAGCGGGTACTCGGCCTCCTCGCGCGCGAGGACCGTCCCGTCGGGCTCGACGGCAACCCCCTTGGTGGCGCTGGTTCCGACGTCGATGCCGAAGATGGCCGTCACGTGTCAAAACTCTGCAACAAATGCTGGCGGTGCGCCGTGGCGGTGGGATCCTGCTGGGCGAGATGTCCCGCGCACCGTACCCCGCCGACGATGGCTCGCCACGTTACCCGGAAATATTCCCGGTTACGTGGCAAGCGGTGGATGCGGCAATCGCGGGAGTGGCCGTGAAGCAGAACGGCAACATCACCCGGCGCCAATTGCTCGACCTCGGGGTGGATGAAGACGCGATTCGCTATCGCGTCAAGGTCGGCCGTCTGTTTCGCGTGCACCGCGGTGTCTACGCGGTGGGGCGGCGTGCTACGACCCCCCAGGAGCGGGCCGGCGCCGCTGTCCTGGCGTGCGGCACCAGCGCGTCGCTGTCGCACAGCTCCGGGATGACGCTCTGGGGGTTCTGGCGCCACTGGGACACGCCGCTCGAGGTGACGATCGTTGGGAATAGGCGCGCGCAGCAGGGGATCCGCGTCCATCGGTCGACGACCCTTCGCTGGCGCGACGTGACCACGCAGCTGGGGATCCGCGTCACCACGCCGGCGCGGACACTGCTGGACATTGCCCCGCGGTTGACGGACAAGAGCCTGAAACGGACCGTCAACAACGCGCTGGGCTCGCTGTGGCTGACCGAGGAACAGCTGGCCGAGACGCTGGCGCGCTACGCCAACGCGCGGGGGGCGAGGCGGATCGCCAAGCTGATCGGCTTGCCCGGCACTCGCACCCGCTCCGGCTTGGAGGACGACTTCCCTGCGTTCTGCGCGGCGCATGGGCTGCCGGCGCCGGTGATGGGAGTGCCGCTGTTCGGATACATCGTCGACGCTCTGTTTCCGGCCGAGCGCGTGATCGTCGAGCTCGACAGCTGGACGTTCCACGGCGGCAAGATCCCGTTCGAGGCTGACCGGGATCGCGACGCCGACACGCTCGCGCATGGCTATGTCACCGTCCGGATGACGTGGGAGCGGATGGATGAGCGTCCGGTCAGAGAGGCGCGGCGCTTGCACACGATCCTCGCGAACCAACGCGTCCTTCACGCCCCGAGCGCCGCGTAGATGATCTCGCAGGCGCGGACCGCATCCTTGGCCTGCTGGGCCTCGCGCAGCGCGGCATCGTCGATCCGCGCCGCCACCGAGGCGGCAATCATATTTCGCGGAACCGGCAGTTAGCGCTAACATGCCGCGATTAGCAAGGAGTTTCGGGGGTAGCGCCGCGGTCGAAACGGCCAGCGGCGCGCTGATGCAAAATGGAAAACGGGGAGGAAATAGTCGCGGCCGAGCCTACTGTGGATCGGGCTGCGGCCGCGGGCGAGCCGATTGTGGATCGGGCAGCGGCCGCGGCCGAGATCGTCCGCCGGCCACCGCGCGCCCCGGTGATGTCCGACGTGGGGCGCTTGGCCGGCGTCTCGCACCAGACCGTCTCGCGCGTGATCAACGGCAGCCCGCACGTGCGGCCCGAGACGCGGGAGCGGGTGCTGGTGGCGATGCAGGAGCTCGGCTACCGCCCCAACCCCGTCGCCCGCGCGCTGGTCACCGGCCGGTCGAAGACGCTCGGCGTGGTCAGCTTCGACACGACGCTGTACGGCCCGGCCTCCACGCTGTTCGGAATCGAGCGCGCCGCCCACGAGGCGGGCTACTTCATCATCGTGGCCAGCCTCGAGGCCCTCAACCGCTCGTCGGTGGCGGATGCCGTCGAGCGGCTGCGCCGGCAGGGCGTGGAGGGGATCCTGGTCATCGCCCCGCACACGGAAGCCAGCGAGGCCCTGTTACACGCTCCCACCGACGTGCCGCTGATCGCCGCTGAGGCGGGGCCCGAGCGGGCGATGCCGGTGGTGGCGGTCGATCAGGCGTCCGGGGCGACCAGCGCCACCCGCCATCTGCTCGAGTTGGGCCACGCGACCGTGTGGCACGTGACCGGACCGCGCAACTTCATCGAGTCCCGGCAGCGCCGCGACGGCTGGCGCGCCACGCTCGAGACGGCCGGCGCCCTCGTGCCGGAGCCGCTCATCGGCGACTGGAGCCCACGGGCCGGGTACGAGCTCGGCCAGGAGCTGAGCGGCAATCCAGACGTCACCGCCGTGTTCGTCGCCAACGACCAGATGGCGCTCGGGCTGCTCCGGGCCATGCACGAGGCGGGACGCGACATCCCCGGCGAGCTCAGCGTGGTGGGCTTCGACGACATCCCCGAGGCGGCCTACTTCCAGCCGCCGCTCACCACCGTCCGCCAGGACTTCATCGAGATGGGCCGGCGAAGCCTGACGCTGCTGCTGCGCACGATCGAGACCGGGCGCCGCGCCTCCGGGGGATCGCTGGTGCCGCCGGAACTGATCGTGCGGGCCAGCACGGCGCCGGCGCCCGGGGGTCGCCGATCCCGCCGGGCCTGACAGGAGCGGTCGGCGCTGGAGGAGCGCGCCGGCGCCCGGGAGTCGCCGATCCCGGGCCGGCCGATGTTAGGGGGAGCTTTTGGCTGGCGCGGCGGCATTGACACCGGGCTCGTGTGATCGCTAACATGCGCGCCGCATCACTGCGAGAGGAGAGCAATCCAGCGTGGTCGAGCCGACCCTGGATCGGGGCATGCCGCGGGTTACGTGCGTGGGACGCGACGGCGAACGGTGTGCACATGCAGGAGTTCGGTGACGGGCGCTGTAACCACACACTCGGGCGACTCACCTGCTGGTAGGGTGGCGCCGACCGATGCGGACCAGAGGAGGAGAGTAGGTGTCACCAGAAGACATGATGGGCGACGCACTCGAGCGGCTCGAGTGGGACGAGCGCAAGGAGGAGGACGCCCCGCCCAAGAAATGGCGGCAGATGACGCGCCGGACCGCCCTGACCGGCGCGGCTGCCGGCATCGCGGCGGCAATTCTCGAGGCGTGCGGCTCGAGCTCGTCGAGCTCGAGCCCGGGCACGGGAACGAGTAAGGCGGCGACCGGCGGCGGGAGCGCCGCGTCGAGCATCTTCGGCGTGAACCAGAGCTACAAGTTCACGTTCGTCAACCACGTCACGACCAACCCGTTCTTCACGCCGACCCAGAACGGCGCGGCCGACGCTTGCAAGCTGCTCGGGTGCTCCTACCAGTGGACCGGATCGGATAACAGCGTGGTCGGCCAGATGGTCAGCGCGTTCGACAGCGCCGTCAGCGCGGGTGTCGACGGCATCGCGATTTCGCTGGTCAGCCTCACCGCGTTCAACTCACCGGTGCAGAAGGCGCTGTCGGCTGGCATCCCGGTGGTCTCATACAACGCCGACGCCAAGGGCAACGCGCGGCTGGCCTACATCGGTCAGGACCTGTTCGTCTCCGGTCAGGAGATGGGCGCGCACATCGCGAGCCTCGTGCCGTCCGGCGACATCGCGCTGTTCATCGCGACGCCGGGATCGTTGAACATCCAGCCGCGCATCGATGGCGCCCAGGCCACGCTCAAGTCCCACCCCAGCATCACGCCGCACGTGGTGGCGACCGGAGCGGCTCTGACCCAGGAGCTCTCGACGGTCCAGGCCTACATCACCGCGCATCAAAGTTACAAGGGGTTCTTCGCAGTCGACGGCGGCAGCACCCAGAGCATTGGCCAGGTGCTGCAGAAGCAGGGCGCGGGCAAGTTCAAGGGCGGCGGCTACGACCTCACCCCGATCACCCAGCAGACGCTGGCCTCGGGCGCGCTGCAGTTCACGATCGACCAGCAGCCCTACCTGCAGGGTTTCCTGCCGGTCCTGCAGCTATACATGTACAAGGCGTCTCAGAGCCTGACCGGCATCGCGGACGTGAACACGGGTCTGAAGTTCCTCGACAAGACCTCGGTTGGCCCCTACAACAGCACCAAGAGCCGGTACGAAGGCACGAGCAGTGCAGCCGGCGTCCAGAAGTCGTAGAGTCGCCTGGGATTAGCCATGGCTGTCGCGTCCGAGGGCACACCTCCGGCGAGCGCCGAACCGCAGGGCCCAGCCAAGGGCTGGGCCCGCCGCGGCGGTGCGCTGAGCCTGGCGCAGCGGTTTTTGACGCTGCGCGAGGGCAGCATCATCGTGGTGACGCTGATCGCGTTCCTGTACTTCGCGCTCAGCACGAACAAGTTCCTCACCTCGAGCAGCATGAAGTCGCTGCTTCCGTACTTCGCCCCGTTCGCGATCATGGCGGCGGGCGAGGTGTTCGTGATGATCAACGCCGAGATCGACCTGTCGGTCGGCGCCGTCTACCTGTTCACGCCGTTCATCTTCTACAAGCTGAACGTGAACGTCGGTCTCCCGCTCGTCCCGGCCATGATCGGCGCTCTGATCGTGGCGATGCTGGTCGGCGCGTTCAACGGGGTCGTCGTGTCCGTGGTGGGAATCTCCTCGTTCGTCACCACGCTCGGCACCTTATTCACGCTCGCCGGCCTGACCCTGATCATCTCGCATGCGACGCAGGTCACCACCCCCGGGACTTCGGTCGTGAAGGTAGGGACCTTCGCGCAGATCTTCGGGGGTGGCACGTACTCCGAACTGTTCTGGGCGATCGGCATCGTGATCGTCCTGCAGCTCGTCCTGTCGTTCACGCGGTGGGGCATCTACACGGTGGCGGTGGGCGGCAACCGCCTGGGCGCGTCCGAGGCCGGCGTCCGGACCAAGCTGGTGCTGACGCGGAATTTCGTCATGTGCGCTCTCCTGGCCGGGTTCGTCGGGATCATCGAGGCCGTGCGGGCCGCCACCACGACGCCGGATCCTTCAGGGTCCAACGTCATCCTGTTCCAGGCCATCTCGGCCGCTGTCATCGGCGGGACGCTGCTGCAGGGTGGATCCGGCACGGTCATCGGAGCGTTCATCGGCGCGATCTTCCTGGGAATCCTCCAGGACGGCCTGAACATCAAGGGCGTGAGCGCGAACTACTTCTACTTCTGGCTCGGCATCGCGATTCTGATCGCGATGGCGTTCAACACGTACGTGTCCCGGGTGCGGACGGGGTCGGGCCATGGCTGACGTCCAGGTTCCCCAGGAGCGGATCGTCGGCCCGCAGACGGCCGACGACGACGTGATGCGCGTCGAGCACGTGCGCAAGAGCTTTGGACCGATCAGCGCGGTGCGCGACATCAACCTGCACCTGCGCAAGGGAGAGGTGCTCGGGCTGCTGGGAGACAACGGCGCCGGCAAGTCGACGCTGATCAAGATCCTGTGCGGCTTCCACAAGCCCGACTGCGGGAACGATGTGGCTGAAGGGAGAGCCGTACGCCCCGAAGAGCGTGCTCGACGCCCGCCAGCACGGCATCGACACGGTCTACCAGGACCTGGCCCTGGTCGACCAGCTGACCGTGTACCAGAACATGTTCCTGTTCCGGGAGAAGGTCCGCAAGCCCGTCCCGTTCCTGGCCAACCACATCATGAAGCGCGAGACGCGCAAGGCGCTGGAGGCGACCGGGATCAACATCCCGCGGATCGACGTCCCGGTGGCGCGCCTGTCGGGCGGGCAGCGCCAGGCGATCGCGGTGGCGCGGACGATCTCCGGCGACGCCGACGTGATCCTGCTCGACGAGCCACTGGCGGCGATGGGGGCCAAGGAGGGAGCGCTGATCCTCGACCTCATCGCACGCCTCAAGGCCGAGGGCCGCGTCTCGATCATCATGATCCTCCATAACTACATCCACGTCTTCCAGGCCTGCGACCGGGTCAGCCTGATCCAGGACGGCGTGATCGCATTCGACCGGCCGACGGCCGAGACGAGCGTCGAGGAGCTGAACGAGATCGTGGTCGAGGAGTATCGCCGCGCGCGGCAGGCCGCGATGGCCGAGGAGGCGCGCGTGGCAAGGGCCGAAGACAACGGCGCATGAGCGGCCGCCAGGGGCGGCGGGCGGCGGTGAACCGATCGCCGAGGAGGCGGGCGCCGTGAGCGGGCCGTCCTACGCGGTCGGGGTCGACTTCGGGACCGAATCAGGCCGCGCCGTGCTCGTCGACGTGCGCAGCGGCGAGGTCAGGGCGACGAGCGCGGTGCGCTACCCGAGTGCGGTGATCGACCGCAGCCTGCCCTCGACCGGCGAGCGGCTGCCCGACGACTGGGCGCTGCAGGACCCCGACGACTGGGTGACCGTGATCGAACGGGCGCTGCCCGAGGTGATCGAGCAGGCGGGGATCTCTGCGGAGCAGGTCGTCGGCCTGGGCATCGACTTCACCTCGTGCACAGTGCTGCCGGTCACGCCCGACGGCGTCCCGCTGTGCACGCTCGAGCGCTGGCGCGAGCACCGACACGCGTGGCCCAAACTGTGGAAGCACCACGCGGCACAACCGGTGGCCGACCGCCTGACCGAGGTGGCGCTCGAGCGTAAGGAGGGATTCCTGGAGCGCTACGGCGGGCGGATCTCGTCAGAGTGGTATTTCCCGAAGCTGATCGAGGTGTGGCTCGAGGACCGCGAGGTGTACGACGCGGCAGGCGCAGTTCATCGAGGCCACCGACTGGATCGTATGGTGGCTCACGGGCGTCGAGCGGCGCCAGACCGCGACCGCCGGATTCAAGGCGATGTGGTCGCCGACCGAGGGTCTGCCGTCCAGCGACTACTTCGAGGCCGCCTATCCAGGCTTTGGGCAACCGGGCGAGAAGCTGGGTGACGACTTCGTCCCGCTGGGCACCAAGGCTGGGACGTTGAGAGCGGAGGTCGCGGAGAAGACGGGGCTGTCCGAGTCGGTGGCGGTGGCGGTCGGAAACGTGGACGCCTGGGTGTCGGTGCCCGGCGTCGGCGTCAAGGAGCCGGGCACGTTCGTGATCGTGATCGGCACGTCGATCTGCGACATGGTGGTCGACCCGCAGGAGATCCGGCTGCCCGGAATCACCGGCGTGGTCAAAGACGGGATCCTGCCCGGGCTCTTCGGGTATGAGGCCGGGCAGGCGGCGGTGGGCGACATGCTGGCCTGGTTCGTCGAGAAGCTGGTTCAGGAACCCGGCAGTTACGGGGAGCTGGAACGCGCCGCCGCCGCGCTGGGGCCAGGCGAGACGGGGTTGGTCGCGCTCGATTGGTGGAACGGCAACCGCACGATCCTGGCCGACGCCGATCTGACCGGGGCGATCTTCGGCCTGACGCTCCAGAGCACGCGCGAGGAGATCTATCGCGCGCTGCTCGAGTCGATCGCGCTCGGGAGCCGGCGGATCATGGACAACTTCGAGGAGCACGGCCTCGAGCTCTCGCGGGTGGTGGCCTGCGGCGGGATCGCGGAGCGCAGCCCGCTGATGATGCAGCTGCTGGCCGACACGAGCGGCCGCGAGGTCCATGTGCCGGAGACCAAGGAGATCCCGGCGCGCGGCGCGGCGCTGTTCGGAGCGGTGGCGGCCGGCGTATACCCCGACATCGACAGCGCCATTGCGGCGACGCGCCCGACGCAGGTGCGCACCTATCGCCCCGACCCGGAGGCCAAAACCACCTACGACCGCGTGTACGAGATCTACCGGTCGTTGTACGACATCCTCGGTCGCTCGGAGGTCCGGCTGCTGCACGAGCTGAAGCGAATCCGCGTGGAAAGGAGAGGAGCATGAGCCGGCAACCTCGCATCGGCCTGCTCGGGATCATGCAAGAGCTCTACGACGACATGATCCCGGGCATCACCGAGCACCAGGCGCGGTACGCCGAGTCGGTGGCGCAGCGCCTGGACGGCGTGGCCGATGTGCAGTTCACGCGGCCGGCGCGCAACCGCGAGGACGCCGAGGCGATCGTGCGGGAACTGGTGGCGGGTGGCGTCGATGGGATCACGATCGTGATGCTCACCTACGGGCCGGCGATGCGGACCGTGCGCGCGCTGATGGAGACGCCGGTGCCGCTGCTCTTGGCCAACATCCAGCCCGAGCGTTCGGTCACCGCCGAGTGGGACATGGCGGACCTCACCTACAACCAGGGGATCCACGGCGCCCAGGACCAGGCCAACGCGCTGGTGCGGATCGGCCAACCGTTCTCGGTGATCACCGGCGACTGGCGCTCGCCGGAGTTCGAGCGCGCGTTCGAGAACTGGGCGCGCGCGGCCCAGGCGGTGAGCGCCCTCAAGCGCACGCGGATCGGGCTGCTCGGCTACCCGATGAACGGCATGGGCGACATCCTCTACGACGCACCGTCGTTGCTGCGGCGGATCGGGCCGATGGTGGTGGCGGAGGACCTGGGGCCGGTTGCGGCGCGGATCGGGGAGGTGCCGGATGCCGAGGTCGACGCGCTGCTGGCGCGCCACGGCGAGCAGTTCGAAATCGCCGGCGACCTGCCGCACCACCGCCATGCCTACGCCGCTCGCTTCGAGGTCGCGCTCCGGAGACTGCTCGAGGAGAACGACTACGCCGGCTTCTCGTTCCACTTCGACTCGATCGGCGGCGACGGCCGCTTCCAGCAGCTCCCGCTCCTGGCCGCCTCGGACCTGATGGCGGACGGGTACGGCTTCGCGGCCGAGGGCGACACCAACACCGCGTCGCTGATGTGCGCCGCCCAGACCTTGATCGGCAACGCCCACTTCAGCGAGATGTACGCGATGGACTGGGAGCTCGACTCGGTGCTGATCAGCCACATGGGAGAGGGCAACTGGAAGATCGCGCGCAAGGATCGCCCGATCAAGCTGATCGACCGGCCGCTCGGGATCGGTCGGCTCGACAACCCCCCGACGCCGGTGTTCTCGGCCGAGCCGGGGCCGGCCACCAGCGCCGCGCTTGTTCCGCTCGAGGGCGAGATCTACCGGCTGGTCGTCGGCCGGGGCGAAGTGCTCGACACGCCCGAGCTGCCCAAGGTCGAGATGCACTACTTCCACTTCCGCCCCGAGCCCGGCGTGGACACGTTCATGGACAAATGGCTGACGCTGGGCGCTCCGCACCACTTCGTGATCAATCTGGGCGATCACGCGGATCGCTGGCGACAGCTGGCGGAGCTGCTCGACGTCGAGTACGTGGAGATCTGAAGGCGTCGTGTCGGATGCCCTCGTCGAAGCGGTGCTCGAGGCGAACCGGGCGCTGCCGGCGTACGGCCTGGCCGCACTCACCTGGGGCAACGCCAGCGGGATCGATCGCGAGCGGGGTGTGGTGGCGATCAAGCCGAGCGGCGTCGCCTACGACGAGCTGACGGCCGAGGACATCGTGCTGCTGGATCTCGACGGCACCGTGGAGACCGGCAGCCGCCGGCCGTCCACCGATACCCCGACGCACCTGGTCCTGTACCGCGAATTCGAGGAGATCGGGGGGATCGTCCACACCCACTCGACCTGGAGCGTGGCGTGGGCCCAGGCCCAGCGCGAGATACCGCTGCTGGGCACCACCCACGCGGATCTGTGCGCGCATCCGATTCCGCTCACGCGCGCGTTGACGGCCGAGGAGATCGCCCAGGACTACGAGGGCGCGACGGGAACCGTGCTGGTGGAGACGATCGCTGGGCGCGGACCGGCGGAGCTCCCATGCGCGCTGGTCCGAGGGCACGCTCCGTTTTGCTGGGGCGCCAGCCCGGCAAAGGCGGTCGAGGTCGCAGTCACGCTCGAGGAAGTGGCCCGCATGGCGCTGCTCACCACACTGCTCGAGCCAACGGCCGAGCCGCTCCAAGCGGCGGTCCGCGACAAGCACCACGAACGCAAGCACGGCCCGCAGGCATACTACGGGCAACCGTGAGCGACCAGGACGGCCTCAGAGCAGCAGAGGAGAAGATGCGCGAAGCGGGTCAGCCCGAGGAGGCGATCCGCAGCTTCCGCAGCGCCTACGAGCGCCTGTTGAGCGGCGAGTCGGCGTTGCTGCCGAGTTCGGACCTCGAGCCGGTCGGCGACGTGGACACACTCGATGAGCTCCCCGAGCTCCCCGAGGCGGACGCGCGCGAGATCCTCGACCGCGTCGCCGTGATCAAGCTGAACGGTGGGCTGGCCACCACGATGGGCCTGCGCAGCCCGAAGTCGCTCGTGGAGGCGCGGGAGGGCCATTCCTTTCTGGACATCATCATCGGGCAGACGGTGGCGCTGCGCCGCCGCCACGACGTCCGGCTGCCGCTCGTGCTGATGAACAGCCAGGTCACGCGCGAGGAGACGATGCGCGCGCTCGAGGCTCATCCGGAGCTTGACGTGGGCCTGCCGCTCGACTTCCTCCAGAGCATGGTTCCCAAGCTCGACGCTGAGGAGCTCGAGCCGATCAGCTGGCCGCAGGACCCCGCGCTCGAGTGGGCCCCGCCCGGACACGGCGACGTGTACGCCGCCCTGCGCGGCTCCGCCATGCTCGACGCGCTGCTCGAGCGGAACTCCCGCTACGCGATGATCTCCAACGCCGACAACCTGGACGCGACGATCGACGCGCGCATCCCGGCGCACATGGAGCGCGGCGGGATCCCGTTTCTGATGGAGGTGGTGATCGGAACCGAGGCCGACCGCAAGGGCGGTCACATCGCTCGTCGCAAGTCCGATGGACAGCTCGTCCTGCGCGAGACGGCGCAGACGCCGCCCGAGGACGAGGAGTCCTTCCGCGACTACCGTCGCTGGCGCTACTACAACACCAACAATCTGTGGGTCGACCTGCATGTGCTGGGAGACACGCTGGACGAGACGGGCGGCGTGCTCGAGCTTCCGCTCATCGTCAACCGCAAGACCGTCGACCCGCGCGACTCGACCTCCCCGGCGGTGCTCCAGCTCGAGAGCGCCATGGGCGCCGCGATCGGCAGCTTCAAGGGCGCGCAGCTCTTATGCGTGCCGCGGACGCGGTTCGCGCCGGTGAAGAGCACCGACGATCTGCTCGTAGTCCGCTCCGACGTGTACACGCTGTCGAGGGACATGGTCGTCGGCCCGGTGGCCGAGCGGGCGAACAACCTTCCCTACGTCGAGCTCGACTCCAAGTTCTACAAGCTGCTCGACGACTTCGAGAAGCGCTTTCCGGATGGGCCTCCATCGCTGCGTGAGGCCGAGCGACTCGTCGTGCACGGGGACGTCACGTTCGGTGGCGGCGTGCGCGTGCGCGGCGCGGTTGAACTCGAGGCGCCGGAGCCGATGCAGATCGCCGCCGGCGCGACTCTCGAGGGTTAGCTCTTCTTGGCGCTCTTCTTGGCGCGCGATCCAGTCGACCGGCTCGCGGATGAGCGCGACGACGTCGAGCGCGGCGAGGTTGGCCGCGACGAGCCAGACCGCGACGGGGCGGAGCGCGGCGAGGTGGGCCGCGACGAGCCAGAGGTCGGCCGCGACGAGCCAGACCGCGACGAGGCGGAGCGCGACGAGCCAGACGCAGAGCGCGAGCCGGCGGCCCGCGATCCGCTCGAGCGAGACGTCGTCGAGCGGCTGGTCGTGCGCGAGCCGCTGCTCCGCGTCGAGCCGGAGCCCGAGCGCGTGCTCCGCGACGAGCGCGACGACGACGCGTTCGACTGCGTGACGGCGGCGCGCACCTTGTCGAAGTCCTTGAGCGCCTGCTTGTTGGTCTTCGCGGCGTCGCGGCGAAGCGCGCTGAGCGCGGCGCTCACTTCCTTGTAGCTGCTCCGCGCGCCGCCGCCAAGATGTCCGCCGAGCGTCTTGAGTGCGTCGTTGGCCTCGTCCAGCCGCTTCTCCAAGCGGGCGATGGACTGCTCGACCTCGCGGCGCGTCGCGCTCGACTTCGCGCCGGCACGCGCGCGCGCTCCCTGGCCGGAGCGCGCGGATGATTTGCTGGCTGACTTACGGGCTGGTGGCATCGGGTCTCCCTGTTGAACTGAACGAGCGTGACAAAGCTTTACGTAATGCAAGCAAGCGTGCCACTTCGAACGGGTTATTGCGTAGAGGTGAGCGCGCCGTGCGAAGGCGCTCTAGCCGCGGCCGCCGGCGCCGGCGATCTCGTCGCGCTTGGCGCGCAGGTGTGCCGACTTCGGCACGGCCAGCCGCAGCGTACGGCCGGCGCGGGCGCTGCGCGCATCCGCCGCGGAGGCCGCCACGGCGCCGGTATGCGTCCACCGCACCGCCACCGGGGCATAGCGCAGCAGCGCCGCCCAGGTGGCGGGTCCGGCGATCCCGTCGACGGTGAGCCCGCGCACCGATTGGAATTGCTGCACCGCCGCCTGCGTGGTCGGGCCGAAGTCGCCGTCGACTGCCGTTGCGTAGCCGACGCTGACAAGGTGCTCCTGCAACCACACCACCAAGTCGCCGGTCGATCCCAGCCCGAGGACCGGCGTGGCGGCGGCGGGGGCGACGCCGGTGAGGTTGCCGGCGCCGATCGAGATCGACTTCCAGCCCGCGAGACTCGCCTGCTGCCACACCCACCAGCTCACACCGCCCGCGCCGTAGGTCCGCGAGAGCTGACGGAAGCGGATGATCTGGCCCATCGGCGGGTTGCCGTCCACCTGACCGAGGGGATAGATCCCTCGACCGTAGACGCGGTTATACGCATACGTATGTGCGTATACAGAGTTCACGCTGGTGCCGATGTCGACCCAGTACATCTGGGGCGAGTTGTACTGGGCGCCGCCGGGGCCGAGGAAGACCGAGTACGGGAAACCAGGGTGGTAGTCGATGTACGGAAAGCCAGCCAGTGCGACCGGATAGCTCGCCCCGATCAGCTTGCGCAGCTGCGTTACGTAGCTCTGTGCCGAGAGATACTTGCCCTCGTATTCACCCTCGGCGTCGATGATCAGGCAGTCCGCGCCGTCGTGGACAGCCTGTGCGCCCACATACGCCTCGGTGATCGGATGGTTTCCGTAGACGAACTGCCACGCGCAGACACGCAGGCCGTTGGCGTGGAGCGTCGAGACCAGGGACGGGTTGAACTGCGACCACATGCTGGTCCCATCGCCGCTCTTGACCATCACGGTGTTGAGCCCGTAGTGGCGCGCCATAAAGATGATCGAGGAGAGCGAGCCGCCGGATGACCGCGACACGTACCAGACCCACATGCCGCGCCCCGCGAGTGAGTCAGACGCCTTGTGCACGGCCTTTGCCCGCGCTGGAGTCACCCCCGGGACGAGTGGGAGTCCGGCGAGAAGCAGCCCAACGAGCAGGGCCAGCCAGCGCCCACGGTGTTGCATCATACGGCCCGCCACCAATGCCACCGTAGCTACTAACCCGGGGAGCGCCTGCAAGTTGCGTTGCCTTCAGGGCTCTCCGGCGAGGAGGAGCCCTGCGAGAGCGACGGCGGGAAGGACAGTCGCCCGGGACCCCCTCGGGTGAAGTTTGCGGGGGCCCGGGCGAACTGTCCTTTCCCGGCCGGCGCTACTTAATGAAGAGGATCTCCGAGTACTTCGGCAGCGGCCAGAGATCGTCGGCTACGACCTTCTCGAGCTTGTCCGCCGCCTCGCGAACCGCGGCCATGGCCGGAATCACGACGTCCCGCGTGTACTCGGCGTGCGCCCCCAGCTCGCGCGGCTGGTTCTCGGCCAGGTTGGCCGATTCGAGCTGCCTGATCGAGTCGGTGAACTCGGCGATGAGATCCGCGGTCTCGGCGGCCAGCTCTCCGAGCTGAGCCTCGAGCATCAGGGCCACATGGCGCGCCGCCGCCGGCAGCAGCATGGTGCGGGCGAGCGAGGCGGCCGTCTCCGACTCGATGTTGAGCTTAGTCACGTACTGCTCGAGAAACACCTCGTGGCGGGACTCGAGCTCGCGCCGGCTCAGCACACGGTGGCTCTCAAACAGCGCCACCGTGTCGTCCGAGACGAGGTAAGGGAGCGCGTCCGGGGTGGCGCGCAGGTTGAGCAGACCGCGGCGCTCGGCCTCCGCGTGCCATTCCTCGTCATAGTTGTCGCCGCCGAAGATGATCTGCTTGTTTTCGCCGTAGCTGCGCCGAAGGATTGGGCGCAGCGCGTCCGCGATCACCGCATCGCGTTTGGCGCCGTCGAGATCGGAAGCGCCCTTCAGCGCCGCTTCGAGCTCATCGGCCAGCTCGTCGATGGCTTCGGCCACGATCGTGTTGAGCACGGTGTTGGGCAGCGAGGGCGACTGGCTGGAGCCGACGGCCCGGAACTCGAACTTGTTGCCGGTGAAGGCGAACGGACTGGTGCGGTTGCGGTCGCCGCCGTGCATGGGCAGCTGCGGGAGCACGGGAGTCCCCAGGCCCAAGAACGACTGTGGCCGAGTCTCGGAGGTCTCCCCCCGCTCGATCGCGCCGAACACCCGCTCGAGCTCCGCGCCCAGGAAGATCGAGATGATCGCCGGCGGCGCCTCGTTCGCCCCCAGGCGATGATCCTGGCCCGGCGAAGCGATCGAGGCACGCAGCAGGCCCTGATGCTTGTTGACGGCCTGGATCACCGCGGCGCAGAAGAACAGGAACTCGAGGTTCCGGTGCGGCGTGTCGCCCGGGGCCAGCAGGTTCTTGCCCGTGTCGGTGCCCATCGACCAGTTGTTGTGCTTGCCCGAGCCGTTGACCCCGGCGAACGGCTTCTCGTGCAGCAGGCAGACCAGGCCGTAGCGGCGCGCGACGTTCTGCATGATCTGCATGGTCAGCTGCTGGTGATCGGAGCCGACGTTCGAGTTCTCGAAGATCGGCGCGATCTCGTACTGGTTCGGTGCGACCTCGTTGTGCCGCGTCTTGACCGGCACGCCGAGCTTGGCCAGTTCGCGTTCGGTGTCGAGCATGCACGCGAGAATCCGCTCGGGGATCGAGCCGAAGTAGTGATCATCGAGCTCGTGGCCCTTGGGCGGCTTGGCGCCGAACAGCGTGCGGCCCGTGGTGATCAGGTCGGGGCGCTCGAAGTAGAACTGCTCGTCGATCAGGAAGTACTCCTGCTCGGGGCCGATCGTGGTGAAGACCCGCTGGGCGGCGTCGTCGCCGAACAGCCGCAAGGTGCGGATGGCCGATTTGGACAGGGCGTCCATCGAGCGCAGCAGGGGGATCTTGTGGTCGAGCGCTTCACCCGTCCAGGAGGCGAACGCGGTCGGGATGCAGAGCAGCGTCCCGTTGGGGTTCTCGAGGATGAAGGCGGGCGAGGTGGGGTCCCAGGCGGTGTAGCCGCGGGCTTCGAAGGTGGCCCGGATGCCGCCGGTGGGGAAGCTCGAGGCGTCCGGCTCGCCCTGGATCAGCTCCTTGCCGGAGAACTCCGCCAGCGCGGTCCCCTCTCCGGTGGGCTCATAGAAACTGTCGTGCTTCTCGGCGGTCGATCCGGTGAGCGGCTGGAACCAGTGCGTGTAGTGGGTGGCGCCGCGCTCGAGCGCCCAGTCCTTCATGGCCAGCGCCACCGCGTCGGCCAGCGAGGTGTCGAGCGCCTCGCCGTGGGCGAGCGTGTCCTGCAGGCGGTTGAACACGTCGGTGGGAAGGCGCTGGCGCTGGACGGCCGGGCTGAACACGTTGGCCCCGAACACCTGGTTGTCCGGGACGGTCAGGTCGGGAGCGCCCAGCGAAGCCCCATTGGGAGCCCACTGCGCGGCGTACACGTTCTGCTGGCGGATTCGAGGCATGCCTTGTTCGATTCCTTCCTGTAAGCGCCGCGGCGGCGCGGGCGCATGAGAAACCCCGCCTCGGCGGGAGCCGAGGCATACGTTGCGAGAGACTAGCCGCCGACCGTGCAGGCGTCATTATCCCGATGTCCAAACTGGGCATTGCACATGGACAAAGCGGGCCATGAAATACTCGCGTCCGTGCCGTTCAACCGAGAGCTCGCCTGGCAGGCCTACGTGCCCGACCCGGGCCGCTATGACCAAGCGCCATATCGCCGGTGCGGGCGCAGCGGGCTCAAGCTCCCCGCGATCTCGCTGGGTCTCTGGCAGAACTTCGGTGACGACCGCCCGCTGGCGGGCAGCCGGGCGATCATCCGCCGCGCCTTCGACCTGGGCATCACCCACTTCGACCTGGCCAACAACTACGGTCCGCCGTACGGGAGCGCCGAGATCAACTTCGGACGGATCTTCGCGGAAGATCTGAAGCCGTACCGCGACGAGCTGATCGTCTCCACCAAGGCCGGCTACGACATGTGGCCCGGTCCTTACGGTGAGTGGGGCTCGCGCAAGTATCTGCTGGGCAGCCTCGAGCAGAGCCTTCAGCGGATGCGGCTGGACTACGTGGACATCTTCTACTCGCACCGGTTCGATCCCGACACTCCGCTCGAGGAGACGATGGGCGCCCTGGATGCCGCGGTGCGCCAGGGCAAGGCCCGCTATGTCGGCATCTCCTCCTACGGCCCGCGCCGCACCGAGGAGGCGGCGGAGATCCTGCGCGAGCTGGGCACGCCGCTCTTGATCCACCAGCCCTCCTACTCGCTGCTCAACCGCTGGATCGAGGAGGAGCTGCTCGACGTGCTCGATCGCGAGGGCGTCGGCGCGATCGTGTTCTCGCCGCTGGCGCAGGGGCTGCTGACCAATCGGTACCTGACCGGCGTGCCGGAGGACTCGCGCATTCGCATCGGCAACTACCTGGACGAGTCGATGCTGAGCGAGGAGAACCTCGCGCGCGTGCGCGCGTTGAACGAGATCGCCGAGCGGCGGGGGCAGTCGCTGGCGCAGATGGCGATCGCCTGGGTGCTGCGCGACCCGCGGGTGACCTCGGCGCTCCTCGGTGCGTCAAGCGTGCGGCAGCTCGAGCAGAACGTGGCGGCGCTCGAGCGCCTGGAGTTCGACCCGGGTGAGCTCGAGGAGATCGAGCGCTACGCGGCCGAGGGTCAGGTCAACATCTGGGCGACGTCGAGCGAAGAGTAGGCAGCACGTGTCCGGATGGGGTGGGTGGCCCCACGGACGCCGCCGCAGGCGGCCCATTATTGGGAGTTGTTCGACGACGTCGTGACGATCTGGCCGTTGCTGTTCACGTACGTCTGCGCCGGCGCGCCCAGGACCGTCACCGCGAACGTGCCGTGCGGGAGCGAGCCGTCGGGCAGGACGGCCCTGGCCTTGCCGTTCAGGCCGGCGGCCACCTCCCAGGCGACCACGTGGTGGCCGGGCTTGACCGCGGTCACGCCGAAGTCGAACTTCGCGGTGTGGCCGGGCGGCAGCTGGCCCAGGGCCCAGGTGTTGGAGTAGGCGGTGGCCGCGCCGCCGGGGCTGCCGGCGCCGCTGTCGGAGTTCGCGTCACAGCCGAAGTGGCACGGCCCGGGTGGGTTGTCGAGCACCCAGACCGGGCGCGAGGGCCGGGCGAGGCCGGGCATCTGCAGGTGCTCGCTGAACGCCGCGGCGCTGGTTCCCTGGCCGGCCGGCGCGGGGAAGGCGCAGGTGACGTTGCAGATGGTCACCGCGACGTCGGGGAGAGTCTTGCCGCTCAGGTTGTGCACGGCGAGCACCAGGTGGGTGTGCTCGGACAGGCGCTGCGAGGCGGGGAAGCTCGCGCTCGGGATCTGGACCTTGAAGTTGCCGCTGGGCTCCTGCGCGTCCTGGCGCTGGCCGCCACCGCAGGCAGTGAGGAGCAGCCCGGCCAGCGCGGCGCAGATCAGGCCAATGCTCCTGGACGTCACGGCGAGGCCGAACATAGCAACTGACCTCGGCGCGACGCCACGGTTGCCATTTGGTATTTCGATCCGCCGCACCGTACGCTTCGCCGGGTCCAGCGGCAGTGCTTAGACCCGGGAGGCCAAAGCAGCTTTGATCAGAGCGGTCGCCGATCGAGGGTACGCGCCCATCAAGGGTCTGCTCGAAGAAGTCGGCAGCATGATGATCCTGACGGGCAAGACGCTCGTCTCTGCCGTGCGCCCGCCGTATCCGTACGGCAGCGAGTTCGTCGGGCAGTTCATGTTCGCCCTGCGGCTGTGCTGGTTCCCGCTGCTGATCTCGACGATCGCGTTCGGCTATGAGGCGCCCGGCCTGCAGGCGGCCAACTTCCTGGTCCTGTTCGGGGCGATCGACCGGCTGGGCGGGTTCTTCGTGCTGGCCTCGATCCGCGAGTTCGCGCCGTTCGTGGACGCGATCGTGCTGGCCGGCGTGGCCGGCACCGCCATCACCGCGGACCTGGGCGCGCGCAAGATCCGCGAAGAGCTCGACGCGCTCCAGGTGCTGGGCGTCGACCCGATCAAGAACCTGGTGGTGCCCCGGTTCCTCGCGTTGATGCTGGTGACGGGGCTGTTCGACATCTACGCGCTGATCTTCGGCATCTTCGGCGGAATCCTGGCCACGATCGTCAACCACGCGCCGCTGGGGCCGTTCTTCGCCACGTTCTTCAACAACGCCGAGACCACCGACCTGTGGGGCTCGGTGGTCAAGACCACCATGTTCGGCGCGATCATCGCGGTGGTCTGCTGTTACAAGGGGATGACCGCCTCGGGCGGCGCGGAGGGGGTGGGGCGCGCGGTCAACCAGGCGGTGGTCATCGCGTTCCTGGGGATCTTCGCGTTCAACTATGCGTTCACGCAGACGCTGCTCGCCACGCATCCTGAGATAACGACGATTCCACGATGAACGAGCTGATCGTCACACCCAAGGGCTGGATCGAGAGCTTCGGCGAGATCGCCAAGTTCTGCGCGCGCGTGATGGGCGAGGTGCTGCGCCTGCGCGTGTTCAAGTTCTTCGGCGAGGCGCTGCGCCAGGCCGGCATCCTGATCGTCGGCTCCGCGCTGGTGATCTGCACGCTGGTGTTCATCGTCGGGCTGTCGTGCGGGATCGAGGGCGCGTACCTGCTGCGATCCCAGGGCGCGCCGGCGTTCTCCGGGGTTTTCTCCGCCTGGTGCGACCTGCGCGAGCTGGCGCCGCTGGCCTTCGGCTACATGATGGCCGCCAAGGTGGGGACGGGGATCGTGGCCGAACTCGGGTCGATGCGGATCTCGGACGAGATCGACGCGCTCGAGGTGATGGGCATCAGCGGCATGACGTTCCTGTGCGCGACCAAGCTGCTGGCCTCGTGGATGGTGCTGCCGTTCGTGTACCTGATCTCGATCGGATGCGGCTTCCTGGCCAGCTACATCGCCGTCGTGCAGCAGATCGGGGACGTGTCCTCGGGCGGCTATTTCCTGATCTTCTGGGAGTTCCAGAACCCGCCCGACCTGTTATTCAGCTTGATCAAGGCAATGGCGATGGCGACGATGATCGTGCTCGTCGGCTGCTACTACGGATACAACGCGAGCGGTGGGCCTGTAGGTGTGGGTACCGCCACCGCGAAGTCGATGGTGCTTAACCTGGTCGGTGTGCATCTCATCGGAATGCTCGGCACGCAGGTTTTCTGGGGTGCGAATCCCCGGGCGCCGATTGGAGGCTGACCATGTGGTTTGACACTGACGAGTGGCGCGAGGACGCTGACGCCGAGGAGCGCTTGCCGCAGCGGGATCCCGACGCCGAGCAGCGCGAACCGTCGCCGCGGGTATCAGTCGTCGACGAGCAGCCGCCGCGTTCCGGGCCGCCGCCCGGGGCCGAGGAGGACGACTACAGGTGGCACTCATATCGCGTGTACCCGTCGGGTCGCCCGGACGCCGTGGAGTTCGTCGACGTCTACAAGTCGTTCGGGCGCGCGCACATCCTGCGCGGGCTGAACATGGGTCTGCCCGAAGGGATGGTGTCGATGATCATCGGGCCGTCCGGGACCGGGAAGTCGGTCTGCATCAAGCACATGGTCGGGCTCCTGTACCCGGACCGGGGCGACATCCTCGTGCACGGGCAGTCGGTCCCCAGCATGCCCGACGACGAGCTGTTCCAGATGCGCAAGAAGTTCGGGCTGCTGTTCCAGGACGGCGCGCTGTTCGGCTCGATGAACCTGTACGACAACGTGGCCTTCCCGCTGCGCCAGCACACCGAGAAGGGCGAGGACGAGATCGAGGACATCGTCATGCGGCGGCTGAAGGAGGTCGGGCTGGCCGACGCGCGCTTCAAGGCGCCCAACGAGCTTTCGGGCGGGATGCGCAAGCGCGCGGGGTTTGCGCGCGCGCTGGTGCTCGAGCCCGACATCGTGCTGTTCGACGAGCCCGACTCGGGCCTCGACCCCGTGCGCACGGCGCTGCTCGGCGAGCTGATCCTCGAGATCCACCGCGACATGATGGAAGAGGCCAAGCAGAAGGAGAAGGAGCACCTGCCGACCTTCTGCGTGGTCACCCACGACATCATGAGCGCGCGCCGCGTGGCGGACTACATCAACGTGCTGTGGAAGGGGCGGATCGTCGAGGCGGGCCCGGCCGAGGACATGCTGCACTCGGACAACCAGTTCATCCGGCAGTTCCTGTCCGGGGAGTCGCAGGGTCCGCTGGCCATGGACTAGTGCGCTTCGGCTGCCCGCCTGTCCTGCGGCACGGCGCGTTCCGTTGCCGTCGCGCAGGGCGTTTTGGATCGAAGGCGAGTGCCGCAGGCCAGGCGTCGCAGCCTCGCTTACAGCGGACGCGGCGCGCTGACGGTTGCCCGCGGTAGCCTCAGCGAGGCCATGAGGGTGAGGATGTTGGAGCGGCTCGCGCGCGGGGCTGCGGAGAGACCGGCAGTGACGCTCGGGATCGTGCTGGCGCTGGCGCTCGGTGGCGCGGCGCTGGCGCTCGGGCTGCAGCCCAACACCGGCAGCGACACGTTCGTCAGCCGCTCCTCGCCGGGCTTCCAGGCCACCGCCGACGACCAGCGCCACTTCGGCGGCGATCCGGTAGTGATCCTGATCCGGGAGCCGCTGACCGACCTGGTCGAGACGAAGGACCTCGGCACGGTCAGCCAGCTCGAGGCGTGCCTGGCCGGCCAGGTGGTCGTGCCGAACCAGCAGTTGCAGGCGTTCACGCCGGCGCCGGCCGGCGCCCAGACGCCCTACGGCGGATGGAACAGCCCGTGCGGCAAGCTGATGAAGGCGCGGCCGGCGCAGGTCGTGTACGGCCCCGGGACGTTTCTGAACCGAGCTGTGGCGGCGGTGAACGGGCAGGTGGTGGCGCTCGAGCGTGCCGCGCAGCAGGCGGTGACAAACGCGCGGCAAAACGCCTACCGGCTGGCCCTGGGCGAGCACCTGTCGCGCAAGCAGGCGCTTGCGGTGGCGAACGCGGCGGGTCAGCTGGCCACCCAGCAGCAGGCCGAGCAGCTAATCCGGATGTATCTGAACTCGGGGATCGTCGGTCAGCCGAAGATCGACGACCCCCAGTTCATCCCCGAGATCGTGTTCGACCGGACGCGGGGAGTCAACCAGCCCAAGGCGCGATTCGCGTATCTGTTCCCGACTGCCGACTCCGCTCTGATCCAGGTGCGGCTGAAGTCCACGCTCAGCGCGGCGCAGCAGGCTCAGGCGATCGCGTGGATCCGGCAGGCGGTGCGGATGCCGAGGTTTCGTTCGGCGTATGGGGGCACGTACACGGTCTCGGGCGTGCCGGTGGTGGCGCACGACCTGGCCTCGACGATCACGGGCTCGATCGCCGGCCTGCTCGTCGCGGCGCTGGTGGTGATGGCGGTGATGCTGCTGGTGGTGTTCCGAAGCCGGCTGCGGCTGCTCCCGTTGGGGATCGCGCTCGCTGCGGTGGGGATCACTTTCGGCGTGGTGTCGCTGCTGGGGGCGTCGCTGACGATGGCGTCGATCGCGGTGCTGCCGATCCTGATCGGGCTGGCCGTCGACTACGGCATCCAGTTCCAGGCGCGCGTGGAGGAGGCGCGCGGGGTGGGCGCGGCCGGCGGGGTGAGCGCGGCCGGCGGGGTGGGCGCGGCCGGCGGGGTGAGCGCGGCCGGCGGGGTGGGCGCGGCCGGCGGGGAAACGGCGTCCGACGAGGTCGCGCGGGCGACGATCGCGGCCACGCCCACGATCGCCACCGCCGCGCTGGCCACCGCCGCCGGCTTCCTGGCCCTGCTGCTCTCGCCCGTGCCGATGGTCCGCGGCTTCGGCGAGCTGCTGATCGTGGGCATTGCGATCGCGCTCGCGTGTGCGCTGAGCGCCGGAACCGCGGCCATGGTGCTGAGAGTGCGGTCTTTGCGCGCTCCAGTCGCCGGCATGCGCGGGTGGCGCACAGGTATGCCGTCGTTTGGCGTGGTGGGCGCGTCGGCCCGCGGCGCGGGCGAGATCCTGAGCGACGCCGGCGCCCGGGTCGCGTCACCGATCGTCGCCACCGCGCGGGGCACGGTTGCCACCGCGGCCCGCCGGCCCGGCCGCGTCGTGCTCGTCGGCCTCCTGCTGGCAGTGACGGGATGGGTGCTCGACACGCAGGCGCCGGTGCAGTCCGACGTGACCAAGCTCGTCCCCTCGAGCATGCCCGCGCTGCGCGATCTGCGCACGCTCGAGCACGTGACCGGCGTCTCGGGTGAGATCGACGTCGTCGTCCACTCGCCTGACGTCGCCACCCCGGGGACGATCGGCTGGATGCTGCGCTACCAGGACGCGCTTCTGTCGCACTACGGATACGTCGAGGCAAAAGGCTGCGCGCGCGCGACGCTTTGCCCCGCGCTGTCGCTCCCCGACCTGTTCTGCTCGGGTGCCCCGGTCGCCACCGGCTCCTGCGAATCGCTGAGCACCGGCACGATCGTGAGCTTCCTGCGCGCGGTCCCGAGCTACTTCTCCCGGGCGGTCGTCACCCGGGACCGGCGGGAAGCCACGCTCGCCTTCGGGATCCGCCTGATGCCCCTCTCGCGCCAGCAGCGGGTGATCGACTACATGCGATCGCAGCTGCACCCGCCGTCGGGCGTCAGCGCCGAGCTGGCCGGCCTGCCCGTGCTGGCGGCCCAGGCCGACGCCTCCCTGTCCTCGTCCGGGCGCCGCCTGCTGATGCTGGCCGCGGGGTTGATGGCGGTCGGGCTGGTGCTGCTGGCGATCCTGCGCACGGTCGAGCGGGCGCTGGTGCCGCTCGTGCCCATCGCGCTCGCCACCGGCTGGTCGGCCTTGATCCTGTTCGCCACCCGGACGGCGCTGAACCCGATGTCGGCCGCGCTGGGTGCGCTGGTGATCGCGATCTCGACCGAGTTCAGCGTCCTTCTGTCCGAGCGCTTCCGGGCGGAACGACGCCGGGGCTTGGATCCGGCGGACGCGCTCGCGCGCACCTACCGGTTCACCGGCTCGGCAGTGCTCGCCTCCGGGATCACCGCGATCGCCGGCTTCGGCGTGCTCACCCTGTCGAGCATCACGATGCTGCGCGACTTCGGGCTGGTGACGCTGATCGACCTGTCGGTGTCGCTGGCCGGCGTGCTGCTCGTGCTGCCCTGCGTGCTCGCGCTGTCGGAGCGGGAGCACGCGTGGCAGAGCGTCCGCGAGCGCACGCGCCGCGCCGGCGGCTGGCTCCTACGGCGCCGGCGGGCGCGGGTGGCGTGAGCGGATCGCGGCCGACAGCGGGCGATACGCGACCCGCCCCCTCGAGCAGTCCGGCTCCCACCGACACGCGCCGGTACGGCTGGGCGGTGGGGCTGCTGGCGGCGGCGCTGGCGGTCGGCTTCCTGCTCTATACGCTCAGCTCGCACGCGTCCGGGACGACGGGCATCCCGGTCGGCAAACCGCTGCGGTTGTTCGCTGCGCCGCTCGCCGCATCGACGCTCAACGGTGACGCCAACGTGAATCCGCCCTGCACGGCGGCGCGCCACGATCCGCGCGCGCTCAACGTGTGCCTTCTGGTCAAGCGCGCGCCGCTCGTGCTCGCCTTCTTCGTCACCGACTCGCGGGGCTGCGAGCGCGAGGTCGACACGATGCAGGCGCTCGCGGGAAGGCGGGTGCTGCGCGGCGCGCGGTTCGTGGCGGTGGCCGTCCACACACCGCACGCCGCCGCGGCCAAGGTGGTGCGAGCGCATCATTGGACGATCCCGGTGGCCTACGACGCCGACGGGGCGGTGGGGGCGCTGTACGAGGTGACGGCCTGCCCGCTGCTCGAACTGGCCGATCGCGGGGGGACGGTGGCGCAGCGGCTGATCGGCGAGCACTGGCTGAACCGGGACGCGCTGGCGGCACGCGTGCGGATACTGCTCGGTGCCCCGGCTTCGAAATGACGTCGCGAGCGGGGTGATTGCGCCCGAGTTGAGGGCCGAGTTCCCCGGGCTGCGGCTGCACTGGACGGCGCTCGAGGCCTGCCCCCGCGCCAGCCCACCCGGTATCCGCCGCCGCCTGCGGGAGCTGTCTGACCGGTATCTCGGCGCCAGCGTGGTGGCGATGCGGACCCAGCCGATTCCGCATGCCTACCGCGCGTTCTTCCGGCAGGTGGGCGTCGATCCCGACGCGGCGCGGATCCCGAGCGAAGAGGCTGCCGTACGGCGCCTGGTCCAGGGCGGGTTCGAGTCCCGCGGCTCGCTCCAGGACGCGTTGCTGATCGCCCTGGTCGAGACGGGCGTACCCGTCTGGGCGCTCGACCGGCGCGCGGTCGACGTGGCGAGCGTGGGGATCCGGCTCGCGGTAAGCGGCGAGCGGCTCGGGAGCGCCGCCGGCGGCTCTCTCCTGACGGCCGGGCAGCTGGTCGTGGCGGACGCTTCGAGCGTGCACGCCACGCTGTTCGGCCGGCCGGCCCCGGAGCACGCACCCGGGCCGCGCACGCGCGGCCTCGTGCTGTTCGCGGTGGGCGTCGAAGGAGTGGCGGCGATCCACCTGGAGGAGGCGCTGTGGCTGGCGGTGGACGTCTTGGAGGCTGGGTAGGAGACGCGGGTAATCGGGGTATCGTTTTCGCCCGTAAGTCCGGACTGCTGCGGAAGAAGACAGCGTTGGAGCTCCTGCAACACGACCCCTCGATCCAGCCACCGGCCAGGCTGGCGACTCCGGAGCAGGACGAGCGTGCGGCGCGGCGTTCTCTGCGCGCTCAGATCGACAAGCTCGAGCGGGAGTTGGCCGAAGCGTTCGTCACCGCCTACTCGCTGGGCGGGCGCGACCAGGAGGCGACGCGCTCGTGCGCCGCGCCCCGGCTGCTCGATCTCGGCGAACTCGAGCGCGTTCGCGACGACTTGGCCGCCCGCGTGCGGGCCGCGGGGACCACGATCAGCGAGCGGGCCGAGCGTCAGGCCGCCAGCCGGCTCGCGCTCGAGCGCATGCTGCTCGATCCCGGCCGCTACCGCTTCGTGCGCATCGCCAACCGCGACATCGGCGAGCCGGGCTGCGGCGTGTGGCACGTCCGCCCCCGCCTCGGCCTGATCGGGATGCTGATGGGGTGGTGGCAGGTCAAGCTCTCCTCAGGCTGTCCGTTAGCCACCGGCCGCAGCATCGCCGCGGCCCCTTCCTGACCCGGGCCCTTGGGGTCCTAACCTCGGCGAGGTGCGTGAGCTGCTGAGAACAGGCGTGGGAGCCACCCTGGTGCTGCTCATCATGTTCATCGGCAGCCTGGTGTTGTGGATCGGCACGCCGCTCCTTTGGCTGTGGGTTGGCTCGCAGGTGCAGGGGGCGACGTCATCGGTGGGGACGGCGCTGGGGGTCAGCTTCATCGGCGTGGTGGCGACGATCTCGCTGCTGGCCGCGATCCTGGCCAAGCTGAGCAACGTTTACCAGGCCAACCGTCGGTCCCGCGGGCTCGAGGACACCGGCCACTACGTGCTCGAAGCGGTGCTGGTGGTGAGCGCGGGCCTGACCCTGGCCGCGTTCGTGGTGTGGTTCTTCTTCTTCGCCGGGGCAAGCCCGGTGCCGGTCGGGATCCAGATCTGATCGCGCCATGAGTTCCGACGCCTCCCCCCGCGCCACTTGCCGAGACAGGTGGCGCGGGGAAGGGCAGGTGCGTCTAGACGAGCGCGAGGGCTCGAGTGGGACAGGACGCGAGCTCGCCGGCCAGCACGCGGCGCTGACGGTCGGTGAGCGCTCCCAACGTCTTGGTCTCGCTGATGTGGTAGCACGCGAGGAACTTCCGGCAACGAGTCGTCCCCCACCGGTGTTGGCTCATCAGCAGCTCCCCGATTTCCCAGCTGCGCGCCTCGTCGGGCGGCTCCAGGATTACGTTGGCTGCGGAGGTATCTCCCTCGGCGATCCTTCGCTTCAGCTCGGCGCGGGCGAGCCTGACCGCGTTGGCTCGTTCCAGTGCTCGCAGTCGTTGCGGCGCCGGGGTCATCGTGGCGGTCTCACTCATGTGGTGCTTCGCTTCCTCCCGGTCGGTCCGCCTGGACGGACATCTTTACAAACGGGCAGGAGTCCGATGGCCCCTGCCATGGGTCTTACTGGTTGCAGCTATTCCCGCGCGTTAGTACGCGCGGATTGATCACGCCCCCGATCCGGCCTTCCCTACCGACTCGCCCACCTGCTTTGTCTGGCCGTTTCGGTAGAGGGAGAAGCTACGCCATCCGCGCTGGTTACAGCAACGCCACAACTGCAGGCCATGCGCTTAGAGCGTGTTTTTTCTGGCCGCCTGTGGCTTGTGCGAGTGTGGACAAGGCGGACGGGGAGAACACCCCCATTCTGCGGGTGGTGTGGCTATCCCTGCGCCCGACCGGGCAGCGCCCCGTGCTCGGATTCGAACGATCGCTTGGCTTCGGCGAAGATCTCGAGCGCTCGGTCGAGCGTGGCCTGATCGTGGGTCGCCATCACGCTCGTCCTCAGGAGCGCGCCCGCGGGCGGCACGGCGGGGTGTAGCGCGACGTTGACGTACACGCCGAGGTCGTAGAGCGCCTTCCACAGGAACGCGGCCTTCCAGTCGTCCTTGACGACCACCGGAACGACTGGGGTCACGACCTCCGTACCGTCAGCGAGCTTTGTCGCCTCCACCACCTGGAACCCGAGCTCGTCAAGGCCGCGGTGCAGATAGCGGGCGTTGGCCAGCACCTTGTCGAACAGGCCGCGGCCTTCCGGCGAGCGGCAGATCCGCAGGGCGGCCAGCGCGGCGCCGAGCGCGGCGGGGACCGCCGAGGCGGTGAACATGAACGGCCGGGAGGACACCCGCAGATACTCGATGACCTCGGAGGGTCCGGCGATCACGCCGCCGCACGACGCGAGCGACTTGGAGAACGTCGCCATCCGCAGGTCGACCCGATCCTCGACGCCGAGCAGCTCGCAGGCCCCCGCGCCCCGGGCGCCGAGCACGCCGAGGGCGTGCGCCTCGTCGACCATGACCCGGGCGCCGTAGCGGTGACTGAGCTCGGTGATCTCGGGCAGCGGGGCGACATCCCCTTCCATCGAGAACACGCCGTCGACGACCACGAGCACGCCGCCGCCGTCGCCGGCCGCCTTCTCGAGCGTGTGCTCCAGGCGGTCGATACGGTTGTGGCGGAACGGGCGCAGCTTGGCCCGGGAGAGGATGCACCCGTCGAGGATCGAGGCGTGGTCGCCAGAATCGACGACCACGGTGTCGCCAGGCCCGAGGATCGTGCCCAGGGCGCCGAGATTGGCCTGATGTCCGGTGGTGAAGACGAGCGCGCTCTCGGTGCCGAACCAGTCGGCGAGCTCCCGCTCGAGCTCGAGGTGCAGGTCGGTGGTGCCGTTCAAAAAGCGCGAGCCGGTCAGTCCCGTGCCGTAATGGCGCAGGGCCTTTATGGCGCCGTCGGCTACGCGCGGGTCGCCGGTGAGCCCGAGGTAATTGTTGGAGCCGAGCATGATCCGGCGCCTGCCCTCCATCTCCACGACGGGCAGCGTGGGCCCCTCGAGCACGCGGAAATACGGCACCAGGTCGAGCTCTTTGGCGAGCCGGAGCTGCTCGAGCCGCTCGTGCTCGCGAGCCTTGGCGAAGACGTCGATTGAGGTGGACATATAGGGTTCGCGGCCTGATGGCGCTCGAAGTGAAAGTCCCGGCTCGTGGGGCGTTAGAGGTTCGTCCCGTCGCGGGCAAGCGCGAGCTGAACACCTTCATCGAGCTGCCGTGGCGGCTCTATCGTAACGAGCGTAACTGGGTCGCGCCCCTGCTGTTCGAACGCAAGCGGTTCCTGGACCGCAGCCGGAATCCGTTCTTCAAGCACGCCGAGGCCGAGTTCTTCCTGGCCTGGCGGCGCGGGAGGCCGGTGGGCCGGCTCAGCGCCCACATCGACCGGCACTTCAACGAGTTCCAGCATCACGAGTGGGGGATGTTCGGGTTCTTCGAGTGCGAGAACGATCCCGAGGCGGCCGCGGCGCTGCTATCCGCCGCTTCGGAGTGGTTGCGAGCGCGCGGACGCGACCGGATGGTCGGCCCGATGGATTTCACGACCAACGACGAGTGCGGCGTGCTCGTGGACGGCTACGACCGGTTGCCCACCATCCTGACCAACTGGCATCACCCCTACTACCCGAGGCTGCTCGAGGGGGCCGGCCTGACCAAGGCCATGGACCTGTACATGTGGTCGCTCGACGTGGCGGACCGGGCATCCGTCCACCCCGCGATCTGGCGGATCGCGGCGGAGGTCGAGAGCAAGTACGGGATCACGACTCGGAACATGCGAAAGAAGGACATGCAGGCCGAGATCGGGCGCTTTCTCGAGGTGTACAACGCGGCCTGGGAGCGCAACTGGGGGTTCGTGCCGCTGACCGAGGAGGAGGTCCGCCACTACGCCGAGGACCTAAAGCCGGTGCTCGACGAGAACTGGGCCTTCATCGCCGAGAAGGGCGGCGAGCCGGTGGGGGCCGCGTTGACGCTGCCCGACTACAACCAGGTCCTGAGGCACCTGAACGGGCGTCTGCTCCCGTTCGGGTGGGCCAAAGCGCTCTGGTACCGGCGCAAGATCGATCGCGTCCGGGCGTTCGCGCTCGGGGTCAAGCCCGAGTACCAGCACACCGGAGTCGGGGCCAAGCTGTACGAATTGCACTGGGACGCCGGCGAGCGGACCCGGCAGAAGCGCGGCGAGACCGGCTGGACGCTCGAGAGCAACAAGGCCATGAACCGGGCCATGGAGCGGATGGGCGGCAAGATTGTGCGCACGTACCGGGTCTACGAACGGCTCTTTGAAGATGACGGGCCGCGCTGTCACCATGTCGCGCCTATGACCGAATCACAGCCCTTTGACGGTAGCGAGCCGAGCGCCGCGCATCTCGACGCGCCGGCGCCCGATCCCGTGATTCCCGCCGCGGGCGCCGATCCGCCGAAGCCGAAAGCCGAGCCGGGTGCGGAGGGCGAGGTCGGTGCGGAAGGCGAGGTCGGTGCGGAAGGCGAGGTCGAGATCGTCGATGGCCTCCCGGTGCTCGCCGAGGTGCGGACGGTCGAGCGCGCCGCGCCGGCGCCGCTGCCGGCGGTGCAGGTGGCTGCCGTGGCCGCCACGGGGTTCGTCGCGGGCGCCGCGACTGTTGTCCTGGTCAAGCGACTCTCAGGCCGCAAGCTTGCCCGCAGTAGGCGGAGCGGGCCGCGTCGGCCCGTCGACCTGCTGCCGATCGCCGCCAGCAGGTCGTTCCTGGTCGACGTTCACGTCATCGCCAAGCCGCAGTGAGGTAAGGCGGCAAGAGCCCGGTCCGATGATTTTCGGACCGGAGCGCAGTCTTTGTCGGGATGGCAGCGGCGTCGCCGAGCACGATCACGTTCGCGATCCGGGGTCCGATCGCGCGCAGCGACCTGCCGGCGCTCTATAGCCGGGTCTGCCTGATGCTCACGCAGAGCGGAGCGACCCTGGCGGTGTGCGACGTCACCGGCGTTGCGGCCGATCTCGTCAGCGTCGATGCGCTGGCCCGCCTCGGGCTCGCCGCGCAGCGCCACCGCTGCCGGATCGAGCTCAGGCACGCGTCGGAGGAGCTCTGCGACCTGATCGCCTTCATGGGGCTCGAGGACGTCTTGGTCAGCTAGGACTCGAGCCTGGTGAGCTAGGACTCGAGCCGCGGCGGCAGTCCCCACAGCGGGAACAGGCGCTCGGTCGAGAGGAAGAACGTGATGTCCACGATCTTGCCGTCCACGACCTCGAGCACCTGGAGCGCCCACGGCTCGTAGCCAATGCCCGACTCGCACGGCTTGTACTGGCCGAAGGCGATCGAGCCGTTGGCCGTCTGCACGGGGATGACCCGCGAACCGCGGCACCCGATCCCAGGGCCGAACCACCATCTGAGAACGTCCTCCCGCCCCGACAGCCACATGTCGAAGGGCGGCATCGATTGGCTGGCGTCCTCGCGGAGCAGCGCGGTAAGCGCGTCGATGTCGTAGCGCTGGAACGCGTCGACATAGCGTGTGAGAAACTCCTTTTGCGCGGGGTCCATCGGCGCCACGGCGTCCGTGGCGGCGATGTCGCGCTCGTCAAGCGTGGCCCGGGCACGTTGCAGGGCGCTGTTGACCGAGGCGACACTCGTGTCGAGCAGTTCGGCGACCTCGCTGGCCTTCCAGCGCAGGACTTCGCACAGGATCAGCACGGCCCGCTGGCGCGCCGGGAGATGTTGGAGGGCGGCCACGAAGGCCAGACGGATCGTGTCGCGCTGCGCCGCCACCTCGGCCGGATCGGTCTCCGTGCTGACCAAGCTGGTCGGGATCGGCTCGATCCAGGTGACTTCGGGCAGCGTGTTCAGGTTGGACTCCACCGGCTCCTGGGCCGGGCCGAAGTCCATCGGCCGCGCTCGCCGTTTGCGGCCGTTCAGCATGTCCATGCACACGTTGGTGGCGATGCGATACAGCCAGGAGCGGAAGGCGGCCCGGCCCTCGAAGCGGTCAAAGCCCCGCCAGGCCCGCAGGAAGGTGTCCTGGACGGCATCCTCGGCGTCGAATGGCGAGCCGAGCATGCGGTAGCAGTAGCCGGTCAGCTCCGAGCGATGCTGCTCGAGCCGGCGTTCCAGTCCCCCCTGCGCGATCGCCACTTGCGATTCCTGCACGAAGGTCATCGTATGACATCAGACCCGGAGGGGCGCGGAAAATCATCGGCCTGGGGCGGCCAATTTCCGCGTTGTTAGGAGACTACGGTAGGCCCTGGCCGGCCAGCAGCTCGTTGGTGGAGGCGTCGGCGACCGCGTTCGGTGTGGTGATCAGGTGCTGGGCCAGCATCCACTGGCCGTAGGCGGCCCATCCCTTGGGGTCCTGCCAGCCCCAGGGATTGGCCGGGTTGCTGGGGAAGAACGCCGGAAGGGTGGCGCGCACGCTGGCCAGCTGGAGCTTCGGGTCAAGGCCCGGGCTGGCATGGACCAGGTTCGCCACCGCCGTCTGCGGATTGCGGCGGACGGACTCGTAGCCCCGCGCCAGCGCCTGCACGAAGCGGCGGACCACGTCGGGATGGTTGACGATCGTGTTCTTGCGCACGACGACGACTAGCTCGTCGTAGGCGGGCACGCCCACCTGCTCCATGTGGATCACGTTCGGGTGTTTTTTAAGCATCGCGAGTTGAATCGCCTCGTAGTTCCAGAATGCGCCGAGGGTGGCGTCGACCCGGCCCGACAGCATGGCCGGCACCAGGTTGGCGCCGACGTTGATCTCCTTGACCGAGCTTGCCGGCACGCCAGCCCGAGCCAGGATCGTGGTCAGGTAGGCGTGCTGGTAGGGAATCCCCGCGTCCCCGACCCGCTTGCCTCGAAGCTGCGCCGGTTTGGTGATGTGCTTGGAGCCGACCGAGACGATCGAGGTCAAAGGCTCCTGCACGATCGCCGCCACCGACACGAGCGCCTCGCCCTGGTTGCGCGCGAGGAGCACCTCGGGCTCATAGGAGATTGCCGCGTCGACCTTGCCCGCCGCGAGCAGCCTCAAGGGAGCGGCCGGGTCGGACGGCACCTGCACGCGGACGTCCAGGGCCGCCTTGGCGAAATCGCCCTCGGCGAGCGCCTGGTAGATGCCGGCGTGGTCGGCGTTGGGGAACCAGTCCAGCATCAGCGTGAGCTGCTGCGCGCTGCTCGCCGAGCCGGTCACCGACTCGTGTTTCTCGCCGCACCCGCCGGCGATGACGGCGAGGCCGAGCACCGTGATGAGGAGCACGCGCTTCATCTGCCCTGCTCTCCAGGCGAGCGATATACCCAAGGCAGCGCGAGCCGCTCAACCAGGCCGAGCAGCGCGAACAGGGCGATCGCGAACAGCGACAGAATCACCACCGCGGCGACGGCGCGGGCGACGAGCAGCTGCGGCTCGGAGACCAGGAGCACGTACCCGAGCCCGGAGTTCGATCCCATGTATTCGGCCAGGACCGCACCAATCACCGACACCGCCACGGCGATCTTCGCTCCGGCGAACACGCCGGGCAGCGCCGCGGGCAGCTCGATGTGCCGGAATATGCGCAGGCGCGAGGCGTCGAACGTCCGCATCAGCTTAGGTAGGTCGGGGTCGACCGCGGCCAGTCCAGCGGTCGTGGTGACGACCACTGAGAAGAACGAGACCAGCGCGACCACCATCAGCTTGGGCAGCAGTCCGAACCCCAGCCAGAAGGCAAGCATGGGGGCCAGGATCGGGACGGGCACCGCCTGCGAGGCGACCGTCAGTGGATAGATGGCGCGGCGCAAGGTGGGTGAGAAGTGGATGGCCACGGACAGGATGGCGCCGAGCACCGCCGCGACCATGATGCCCACCAGCACCTCCTTGGCGGTGACGAGGAAGTTGCTCCACAGCAGCGAGCGATCGTCGTAGAGCGCGGTGGCCACCTGATGGGGCGCGGGGAGAATCGCGGTCGAGAAATCCCTGCCCTTGACGTCGACGTACAACTCCCAGATCCCGATCAGCCCCAGGAGCAGCAGCAGAGCCGGGATGGCGCGGCGGGCCCTCCTCATGCCTGCACCCCCAGTGCGGTGAGCGCCCGCTCGCGCAACTCCACCACCGCTGGGTCGGTGCGCTTGCGCGGCCGCTTTAGCGTGACCTCGATCTCCGCCACGGTGTGGCCCGGCCGCGGCGACATCACCACCACGCGGTCGCCGAGCATTACCGCCTCCTCGACGTCGTGAGTGACGAGGATCACCGTCCGCGGCTCGCTTTCCAGGACGTGGCCGAGCCAGCCCTGCATCTCCTGCCGGGTGATCGCGTCCAGGGCGGCGAACGGCTCGTCGAGCGCCAGCACCGGCTTGCCGGCCAGCAGCGTGCGCAAAAACGACACTCGCTGTCGCATGCCGCCCGACAGCTCGGCCGGGCGGGTGTGCTCGAAGCGGGCGAGGCCGAAGCGCTCGAGCCACGGCGCGGCGATGCTGCGCGCCTGGACCCGGCGGGTGCCGCGCGCTCGGAGGGCCAGAGCGGCGTTGTCGATCGCGCTCAGCCACGGAAGCAACAGGTCGCGTTGCGGCATGAGCGCGGCGGGCCCGGCCTCAACGATTCCGGAGTCGGGCTTCTGGAGCCCACAGATCAGCTCGAGCAGCGTGCTCTTGCCGCATCCGCTCGGGCCGACCACGGCGACCACTTCCCTCGGCGCGGCGCGCAGAGACATGCCGGCGAGTGCCTGTACGCGCCCGTGTCTGGTCTCGAATGCTCGGCTCACGAGCTCGACGCGAACCAAGTCCGACGTCGCGTTAAGCTCGCGAGGCTCCTCGGGGGGAGCCTCGATCATCTCGGTCCTCGCTCCCTTCGCGGGCATTACCCCACAGGTTCGAAGGGTCAGCGCCGGGTCGCACGCGTGGCGCAGGGCGCTATCTCAGCCGGCTTTCCCGCCAGCACCCCTGTTGTCAAGTTGCTCGATGCATGCTAGCGGGGTATTGAGAATCCATGGCGGCTCGCGAGCCGAGCCTTGGCCGCCGGGCAGCGCTCGAAGAGCTGGTGGAGCGCTCCGGGGCCAACTTGTATTTCGGCCCGGCCGAGGCGCTCGAGCGAATCGAGCGCCTCGGTGACCTGTTCGCGCCCGCGCTGTCCGTCGTCCAGCGGCTGCCGGGAACGGCTGCGCGAGACTAGTGCACTAGGTGAGCGCCTCCTTGACCTTGCCCAGCACGCCCGAGCCGTCGTTGGCTACCACGCCAGTCGGCTCCTTGGGCAGGCCGGCCGCCTCACGCAGCCTGGCCGCAATCTGGGCGATCTCCTCGGGCTCGGGACCGGGGGCAAACACCGCCGGCTGCGGGGGCAGGTCGAACGGCGGCGCCCCTTCCGGGTGGACCTCATCAGCGATGCGCAGCTCCTCGCCCGTCTCGGGGTGCGGCCCGTTGAACACCGCGGCGATCTCCTGGTAGTCCTTGGGCGAGAAGCGGTAGAGCTTGAGGTGCTCGCCGCGCTGGATGTGAGGCTGGCATTCGGGGATCTTCTCGGTCGGGATCCGGGGCGAGGGGAACATCTTCATCAGGTCGGCGCCCGTCAGCTTCTCGATCGCTCGGGCGTAGGCCACCTGGTGGACGCCGCCGCGCACCAGCAGGTAGCCGGTCAGGGCCCTCGCCGCCGGGTGGTCGACCATCTCGTACACCTTCAGCTTGTTGTTCCGCGCGCCCGTCTCGAGGAAGAAGTTGTGGGTCAGGTCCTCGAGCAGATCACCCGAGGAGAAGACGTAGTCCCCGTTCCAGGGCTTTCCCATGGAATCCTGGACCAGTGCGGCAGCGCCGCCGGCGATGAACTGCTGGGTGTTGCGGGTGCCCTTGACGCCGCTGAGGTCGCCAACCTCCCCAGGATCGCCGTCGGCCGCGCCGGTGAGCATCGTGTTGATGGCCGTGGCGACCAGCTCGATATGCCCGAACTCCTCGGCCGCGATGCTCGCCAGCAGGTCGTAGAACGGCCGCGCCCCCTGTCGGCTGCGGAAGTTGAACGACTGGTAGGTGTAGTTCATGAACGTCGACATTTCGCCGAACTTGCCGCCCAGCAGTTCCTGGACCGCGGACGCCCCCACCGGGTCGGGATCTGAGGGCGGCGGCAGTTCCGTCTGAAGACGGTCGACCCGCAGGATCATGTGGTACCTCCTAGATTGGACCGGGTCCGAAATGAGTTACCGCTCAGGCGCGGGATAAACCGGTCGGGTGTGAAGTTCTCGTGGCTCGGTGGGCTTTCGGAGCGTTTAGGGCGTCACCGAGCGGCGAAAGCGTCGCGAGAGCCGTCCCACTCTGCCGTGCGTCTGGCCGGTGAGCCCGGTGATTCCGAGCGTGATGACGAACAGGCCGACAATCAGCGCGAGACCGGCCAGCAGGGGCGGCCAGCGTCGCTGGAGCCAGTCCCGGGCCCGTCTGAGGATCTGGCCTGCACGGTCGGGCGCGATCGTGACGGTGAGGATCATCAGGATCAGGGGCAGCACGAACGCGACGTTGTACAGAGCGAGCAGGAACAGCTGCCGCCCGGGGCCGAAGCCCGATCCCACGATTGCCGCGATCACCGCGAAGTACGGAAGCGCGGTGGGAAGCTCCACGGCGCTGATCGTCAGACCCAGAAGAAGCGCCGACTTCCCTTTCGGGCCCGGCGAGGGAAGCTGGCGCCGCGCGAGCGTCTTGCGTCTGACCCACAGGACGACCGCCGTGACGAGCATGACGGCGCCCGCGACCGTCTCGGCGATATACCGCGTAGTGGCGTCAGGCTTCGGCACCAGCGCGAACAACGCCTGCCCGGGTCCCAGCGCGATCGCCGCTCCGCCCACGAAGTTGACGGCAAGCACCGCGAGCGTGAACTGGATGAGCGGCGCGCGGGGCCGCTCGCCCAGGGCGAGGTAGAGTCCGGGCGCGATCGTGCTCGGGTTCACGGAGTCGGCGAGCCCGATCGAGACGGCCAGGCCGATCAAGCGGAGCATGGCGCAATCATGCTCTGCTGGCGGATCTACCGCCTGCGGCGACGCGAGCCCGCAGCCGCAGCCAGGTAACGCTGGCCGCGGTGGAGGACGAGCGTCTTGTGGCGGACGAAATCGTTGACCGCAACCGAGTCGGTGATGTCGTGCGTCAGGGTGCCGTCGCAGCGGTCAGCGATCGTCCAGATCGTGCCGCGGACGGTCGCGGCGCTGTAGCGGCCGCGGGTGCGGAACCTGCCTTTGGCGCTGGCGTGCAGCAGTTGGAGGGTTCGACGTGAAAGCGCGGCCGCGGTGGCATCGCCGGCCTTGCCTGGGTTGCAAGTCGCGTAGCTCGGCGCGCCGTTGAATGCGTTCTCGACGATGGACAGGGTGGCCGGACCGTTACGCGCCTGAGCGATTCTGAAGATCGCGCCGCCGAAGATGCCCGACTGGGTCTTGACCTTGGACTTGCGCTTCTTGCCTTTTGCCGCTGCGTCATGGGCTCGGCCGGAGGCGCCGGGGGCGGCGGTGGTGAGCTTCAAGGTGCCGTGGAGGGCGTCGATCAGCGTGTTCTCCGGGATCTGCCGCACCTCGGTGAGCGGGATGAGTTGGCCGTGCTGCAGGATCAGCACGACACCACGGACGGGCGAGATGGTGAATGTCTTTCCGATCGTCGGCGGTGCGGGCGGCGGCGTCTTCAACGTCGTGAACGTGATGTCCGGTCCTGCTGTCGTGCCGGCGCTATTGGCGGCCACCAGCCTGGCGTGATACAGCGCGTTCGGAACCAAGCCGGTGACGGACGCCGAGACGCTGTGGATCGAGAAGTCGGCGCCTAGGGACTGCACCGGCGTCGACTGGGTGAAGGCGAGCGGACCAGCGCCCCGGTACTTCGCATCGAGTCCGTACTGGAAGAAGGCCGTGGTGGGCAGGCCATTCGGATCAACTGAACCGCTGAACGCGGCGGTCGTGCCGCTGACCGACGGGGGTTTGCCCGTTACGACGCGGCCCGGCGCCGACGTTATCGTCGCCGAGTCGTTCACCGTGGAGCTGCCCTGGCTGGTCCCGACCGCGGTGATCGTGACTGCGATGGGATGACGACCCGAGCTGGCGTAGGCGTGGGTGCCGGCTACGTTGAAGCTGCCGTTGCCCCCGGTGATCGTGCCCGGCGACGTGGTGCCGTCGCCCCAGTTGATGGTGGCCGAATACGCGCTCGCGGTGGCGCTCGTGTTTGGGTCGGTGATGGTGGCGACGCTCCCGCTGGTCGGGTTGCCGGCGGTCGCGTTCAGCGAGAAGCCGCCAGTGGGCACGGTGTCGAGGATCTTGGTCTGGAACGAGAACGTCTGCGCTTGCCCGGCCCTGAGCGACACGGGCCACTCGATCGCCTGCGCGTTGTTCTCGAACGTGTTGCAGCCGGAGCACGTGTTGCCGAAAGGCCGCCCGGTGAGGATGGACCAGATCCTGGGTGAGGCCGTTTCGATCCAGGCGCTGCGGGTGGTGATCGGCGCGAATTCCTCGAGCGCGGATGCCGGTGAACCCAGACGGTTCAAGGTGCAGGCGCCCGTATCGGGTGCAGCGGGCGGCTCGGGTGCTCCGAAGCCGCTGTCGGAGCCGCGCAGCAGGCAATCCGCAGCGTGATACAGCTCGCCGTGAAAAGAGCCATGCCAGTGGTGTGGCCCGCGTGCTGACAGACTGTTGTTCGAGACCGTGACGTCGGTTTGGAAGAAGTTATTGCCGACCACGTACGTGTCGATCTCGGTAAAGGTGAGACTGAGGCGTCCATCAACTCCCGAGGTGACGGTCGTCACCCGGTACGGGTTCGTCGCTGTCCCCGACCCCGCGAATGACTGTCTGACCGGCGTGAACGGCACTTCCGTGTCGGAGAAGTTCCCGTTGGTGTGGGTGCCGCCCGCGTGGTTCGCGAAGTCTGGGCCGAACAACGCGGCGCTGTCGTCGCGGTTGGCGAACAGGAACGTTCCGCAATCACCCGGCCCGGGTGCGTTCGGGAAGTACTCCGTGCTCGAGAACCCCCCGCTGCGCACCTGGCAGCTGAGATCGTTGCCGATGTAGATATCGCTGAGCGGGCCAGCCGAGTGGATATCGACGGACGGCGTCGATGCCGACGCGCCAGGCGCGGCCACGAGCAGCAACGCGATCAGCCCGAGGGCTCCCCCGACTGATCGCGATATCCGACGCATCTTCGCTCGCATTGCCACCACCGCCAGGAGCCGCCCAGCTGTTCGACGGCTACAGCAAACACCCAAGCCCTTTCACCCTGATTGGTGACCCCGCTGAATCCATGTCGCGGTCGTCGGCCCCAAGCGACCCGTTCCGCACCCTACACCACGACCAATTGGCGCGCAAGAACCCGATGCCGGGGCTATCAACCGAGCGAGGTCATGCCGAGGCTCGTGAACGAGTTCGGCGTGACGTCCAGCGCCTTGACAGCGAGATCGGCGAATAGTCCCGCCGGCTCGAGGTCGCCGTTGCGGTAGGCCCGCCCGTCGCGTCGATCGAGAATGGAAAGGGCGCCGATTGGGCGGCCGCCCCGCCGGAGCGGGACCACGAGCATGGTGTACGGCACGTAGCCAGTACCCTGCGCGATGCGGGCGGCGAACCGTCGGTCGGTGCGGCAGTCGGGCACAGCCTCGGCGACGCCGCTGCTCACCACCTGGCCGGCGATGCCGGCGCCGGGCGGAAGCCGGACGCCGACGATCTCGCGCGCGCCGGCGCCCCAGGCAGACTGGTACACGAGCTCGCCCGTGGTCTTGTCGACCAGGCAGATCGAGGCGGCGGCGGCGCCGAACACGCCCGCAGCGGTGTGAACGACCGCCTCCATGAGCCCGCGCGAAGCATCCGCGTCGTCCATGGACACCGCGAGCGAAACGCCGGTCTCGGTCCGCAGGGGCGCGCCGAGCGCCTTGGCGAGGGCTGCCACCGACGCGACCCGGCGCTCGGGGATCATCTCCAGGCCGGCGACGATTGTGCGCTCGAGCTCGGGCGTGACGTCGGGGACGATGCTCGACAGCTTGGCCGGGTCCGCGTACACGGGCGGGCGACCGGCGAGCAGGGTCCACAGCGTCGCGGCGACGCTGAAAACGTCGGTGCGGGTCGAGACGTTGCCTCCGGCGAACACCTCGGGGGCCATGAAGCGGGGGGTGCCGATCCCGACCGTGCCCTGCGCGTCGACCTCGTCGAGGAGGCGGGCGATCCCGAAGTCGACCAGGACGATCCCGTCCTCACTGAGGATCAGGTTCTGCGGCTTGACGTCGCGGTGCACGATTTGCTGGTCGTGCACGTACTGGAGCGCCTCACAGGTCTGGCGGGTGTACTCAATCGCCTGGTCGACCGGCAGCCCCGGGGTGCCCCGCTGCTTGAGCAGCACCCCGAGGTCGATGCCGCGGACCAGGTCCATCACCAGGTACTGGCCACCCGGCGCGGCGAAGTGGTCGATGATCCGCACGACGCGTGGGTGCCGGAGGCTCGAGAGCAGCCGGGCCTCGGCCTCGAAGCGCTGATCGTGATGCGGGTTGGTGCACTGCTTGAGTGCGACCTCGGCCTCGTTCTCGACGTCGATCGCGCGGTAGACGGCTCCCATGGCGCCCGAGGAGATGGGCTCATCGACTCGGTAGCGATCCCGCAGCGTTCGCCCGAGGATCTGGGAAGCGGTTCTCGGCTCGTTGACGCCGGAGCCAGACATCAGCGGACGATCAGGCCGAGCGCGAAGCCCGCGGCGAACGCGGTCAGGATCAGCGCGGCGATCAGCGCGATCACGCGCCGCGGCCAGTATGGGGCCGGCGCCCGAGCCTCCCCCGCCACCGATTCGGCCGCTGGGGCCACTACGGCGGGGGTCGATCCGGTGCTGGTCGGCGCCGCCGCGCTGTGGCTCGCGGCCATTTTCGTGGTCTGGACGGGCCGCTCGCGTTGCGCAGCGCCGTCGCGGCCGGGCGCCGCGACCGCGAGGCCGGAAGCGCTCGAGGACAGCGCGCGCGAGGCGGCCTGGATCAGTTCGGTGGCCAGCGCGGGCCGCGACCACGGGTCCTTCGCCATCCCCTGCTCGATTACGCCGTCGAGCGCCGGGGGCAGGTCGGGCCGGCGCTCGCTCACCTTCGGGGGCGGCTGCATCACATGCGCGTGAAGAGTGGCGGCGTCAGACGGCCTCGGGAACGGGACTTCGCTGGTCAAGCACTCATACAGGACGCCGGCCAGCGCGTAGATATCGCTGGCCGGGGTGGCGGGCTCGGCCTGGATCTGCTCCGGCGCGACATAGTCGATCGTCCCGATGAACTGGCCGGTGGCGGTCAGGCGTGCCTCGTCGGGAGCCTTGATCAGCCCGAAATCGGCCAGGTACGCGTGGTCGCCTTTGCCGATCAGGATGTTCTGCGGCTTGATGTCGCGGTGGATGAGACCCGCGCGATGCGCCGTGTCGAGCGCGTGCGCCACCTGAGCCAGCAACCTGACGCTTCGGCGCGGGTCGAGTGAGCCGTCCAGGATCAGTTGCTTGAGCGTCGGCCCGGCGATCAGGCGCATGGCCAGAAACAGCCCGTAGTCGCTTTGGCCGGCCTCGTACACCGCGACGATATGGTCGTGGTCGAGGGCGGCCTGAACCTGTCCCTCCCGTTCGAATCGTGCCCGGAAGCCCGGGTCATCGCTGAGGTTGGGAGCCAGCAGCTTTAGTGCGACAACGCGGCCCAGCGATAGCTGCGTGGCCTCGTAGACGGCCCCCATGCCCCCGTCTCCGAGTACCCCGTCGACGCGGTACCCCGAGACGATCGTGCCCGCCTGTAGCACAGCAGCAGGATTTTACCCGCGGGTGGATCCGCCCCGGGCGCCGTGGAGCGTCGGTAGTGGCGGGGGCGGGGAGCGTCGGAACTGGCGGGCGGGGAGCGTCGGTACTGGCGGGCGGGGAGCGTCGGGCGCTTCATTTGGGGCATCCGATCCCATATGCTCAGAGCATCCGAGCGCGCTTGAACGTTGGGCTGCGCGGAGCCGCGTCGCGGGCATCGGCACCCACGCACATGGTTGCTTGGCAGTTCCGCACGGCCGGTTCGGAGGCCGGCTCGGACTCTCCGACACCGATCAGTGAACGATGAGCGTGAACGATCCACGAATCGGCAGGCGAATCGGCGAGTACAACGTAGACGCGGTGCTCGGCGAGGGTGGGATGGGCAAGGTGTACACGGCCACCGGCCCGGACGGCGGCCGCGTCGCGCTCAAGCTCGTCAAGGACTCTCACGCTCGGGACGACACGTTCCGACGGCGCTTTTACCGCGAGGCACGGATCGCACAGACCGTCCATCACCCAAACGTCGTGCCGGTGGTGGCGACGGGCGAGCACGACGGCCTGCCGTACATGGCGCAACGGTTCATCGAGGGAATGTCGCTCGACGAGAAGCTGGGGCGCGAGGGTCCGCTCGACACGCAGACCGCCGTGCGCGTCTGCAGCGACGTCGCGGCTGGGCTCGAGGCGCTGTGGGGGGCTGGGATGGTCCATCGCGACGTCAAACCGGCAAACATCCTGCTCGACGAGACCGGCCGGGCATACATCACTGACTTCGGACTGGCCAAGGACACGCAGGGGAGCCTGCTCACGCTGCCGGGCCAGGCGCTCGGCTCGATGGACTACATGGCCCCCGAGCAGATCCGCGGCGAGCCGGTCGGCGCGGCCACCGATATCTACGCGCTGGGATGCGTGATGTACGAGTGCATGGTCGGGCGACCACCCTTCGCGGAGGTGCAGGGCATGCGCATCCTGTGGGCACACCTTCAGGATCCGCCGCCAGATCCCCGCCGCATGCGGCCCGACATACCGCAGGAGTTCTGGCGCACGCTGCTGGTCGCGCTCGAGAAGGATGCGGCCAAACGGCCCCAGACGGCGGGCGAGTACGCCCGCATGCTCGCGACGGCGGCCGAGACCGCGTGAGATCTACTCCCGAGTGACGGGTTTGCCAGCGCGGCGGGCGCGGTCACGATCTGGTGAGATAGGTTCTTCGGCCATGTCGTGGGTCGAGGTGTTCGTGGTGTTCTTCGTGTCGCATGAGGTCGGTGACTATCTCTTTCAGACCGACTGGCAGGCGTTGCACAAGCACGGTGGATTGTCCAATCCAGGAGTGAGACGACGGGCGCTGCTGTTGCACATAGCGACGTACACGCTGGCGTTCGTGCCGGCTTTGATCTGGCTGGCCGACAGCATTTCCTGGGGCGGTGCTGTGGGCGTCGCGGCGCTGATCGCGATCCCGCACCTGATCCAGGACGACGGCCGCCTCCTCGCGCAATACGCGCGGCTGGTCAAGAAGGCTGACCTCAACGCCAACCCGTCGCTGGGGGCAGCGGTCGATCAGGCCTTCCATTTCCTAACCCTGTTCTTGACCGCGCTGCTGGTGGGACATTGAGATCAGGCGGCGACACGTGTCGCCGATGCACCTCGGCGCTGCGGAACTCGTGACGCAGATCGACTGACCGTGATCAGGAGCCCGCGGGGTGCGTGGGGAGCTCGCGCACCACGAGCGTGGTGGCGCCGACCTCGATCGCGTCGCCGACGGCAAGAGTCTGCGGACCGCTGATGCGCAGGCCGTTGACGAACGTGCCATTGGTTGAGCCGAGGTCCTCGATGGCGCAAAAGCCGCTGCGGTCGAGGCTGATCCGCGCATGCGAGCGGGAGATCTCGTCGTCGTCGCCAAGCCGCCCGGCGCCGTCGGCGTGGCGGCCGATGAGCAGTTCGTCGTCGAGCAGAACCGACATGCCCCGGGCGCGGCCGGCCACCACCTCGAACCGAGCCAGGGCTGGACCCATGCGCGGAATGTACCGAGCACCCAGGGGGCCCCAGCGGGCTCCGGAGCGGTCAGGCAGAGATCAAATGCGCTACGAGAACGCTCGTCGTGAAGGGGCGCTGTGTGTCGGTTTTGTTGCCGACGGCGCTTAGTCGAGTCGCGAACCGAACTTCGGGCGCGTCAGACCGGGGCGTGCGCCGCGGGCTCGGCGGTCGGCGGCGCCGGCGGTCGGCCCTCGCCCAGGCCCCACAGCTTCATACGCGCGGCGCGGCCGCGGATCCCGACCTCGTCGACATAGACCAGATCGTCCGCCGGCTCGACCAACGCCTCCTTGGTCGAGTCCGACAGCAGCAGCTGGTGCGATACGCCTTTGGTGAGCGCCTCGATCCTCGAGGCGGTGTTGGTGGTGTCTCCCACGGCGGCGTACTCGACCCGCCGCTCCGAGCCGACGTGGCCGGACATGACGTAGCCGCTGTTGAGCCCGATTCCCATGCGGAAACCGTCGCCAAGCCCCTCCGCGCGGATCCACTCGCTGAAGCGCGGAAGGCGGACGTCGAGCATCTCGCGCGCGGTGCGCAAGGCACGGTCCGCATGGTCGGGCTGCTCGAGCGGAGCGCCGAACACGGCGAAGATCCCGTCGCCCATGTAGGCCACGAGCGTGCCGCCGTGGTCGAGGATCGCGTCGGACATTTCGCTGAGGTAGTGGTTGAGGACCTCGATCACCTGGGACGGGGTCAGCTTCTCCGAGAACGAGGTGAAGCCGCGCAGATCGGTGAACATGACCGTAGCCTGACGCTGTACGCCGCCGAGACGGAGCCCGTCGGCACTGGCCAGCACCTGGTCGACGACGTCTTCGGGAACGAAGCGCGCGAATAGGTCGATGGCGCGGATGCGCTCGAACGCCTCGGTGACAAGCTGGACGGCAAGCGAACCGACCGCGCCCAGCACCAGCGCCAGCAGCGGGTAGACGAACGAGACGATCGTGCCCGCGTTGAACAGGAGCTGGGCGACGATCGCGAATACGATCCCCAGCGCCACAGCGACTGCGATCGAGACACCCGGGCGCACACGCGCGGCCGCGAGCGGGACGGCGACGCCGAACAGCACAATCAGGACCACATTGATCCAGCCGGGAGCGGTGGACATCGGAAAGCCGCGCAGGACCGTGTGGATTGCGTTGGCCTGCACCTCGGCGCCGGCCATCGAGGCATCGGTCGAGGTGGGATGCACGTCCTGCAGCGACGGAGCGGTAGGACCGATGACGACGATCTTGCCCCGGAAGAAGCTCGGGGGAATCTTGCCTGCGTAGACCTCGCCGTACGAGACGGTATGGAACGTTCCGGCTGGTCCGACGTAGTCGATCCACTTGCTGCCCGAGAACGGGCGCACATGCTTCCCCGTCGCCACCTCGGCCGTGACGATTGGGAAGGTTTTCAGCTGGTTGATCGAGTAAGACATCCGGCGGATGTAGTTGCCGGGGTCAAACGGGAACAGCGTGCTCCCTGGCTGAACCCCCGCCCCGCGCAGGACCGCCTGCGTCTGGCCCAGGCCGAACAACAGGACGTCACCGCGGGCATTTGTCTCCTGGAAGGAGAGCACCACCCGCCCATTGGCGCCACCGAGCGCGTCCAGCAGCGCCACGTCATCCTTCTGGCCGAGCTGGCTGGGCTGCGAGAACACGACGTCGAAGGCCACGGCGGCGGGATGACCGGCATCGATGCGATCCAGCACTCTGGCCTCGACCGCTCGGGGAAACGGCCACTGCTTGTTGACTGTCCCGAATGTGCTCGGGTCGATGGCGACCACCACGACATTCGACGGCGGCTTCTCGGCGCCGCGGACGGAGAACCGCGCATTAACCGTGTTCAGGTCCAGCGAGCGCAGCGTGCGGGTGGCGTAGCCTACGAGCGCGAGTCCGGTCGCAGCAAGGGCGACCATCCCCAGCATGAGCACCTTGAGATTCCGGTTGCTACTAAAGAACCGCGTCCCTTTCATTCCCGATCAAGCCTCCACGGGCTCCCCAATCGCCCCTGATGCGACGCCGCCGGTCGCCACTGCGAGCGCTCCGGCAGTCTACGCGCTAGCCAATCGAGCCTCAAGCGTGGGGTTAACAACAACAGGCGAGCTTGGGGTTGACCAACAACCAGGCGGGGCTCTACACGTGGATAGACTCACCCTCTACATGGGAGCCAGCGAGGCGCGGGGTGGATCCGGATCCCGGCCGATCGTCACCGGCAAGAAGCTGATGCTGTTCGCCGGACGAGCCAATCCCGAGCTGGCCATGGCGATCGCCCGCAAACTCGGAATCGAGCTCGGCCACATCACGCTCGAGACGTTCTCAGCCGGCGAGGTGTACTGCCGCCTGGACGAGTCGGTGCGTGGCGCGGACGTGTTCGTCGTGCAGCCGACGTGTGCGAACCCGAAGACCGGAATCAGTGTCAACGACGCGATGATGGAGCTGCTCGTGATGATCGACGCGGCGGTCGGCGCCTCGGCCCACCGTGTGATCGCGGTCATGCCGTGGTACGGCTACTCGCGTCAGGACAAGAAGTCGGCCCTGCGCGAGCCGATCACGGCTCGGCTGGTGGCGCAACTGCTGGAAACCGCCGGCGCCGACCGGGTCCTGACCGTGGATTTGCACGCTGGGCAGGTGCAGGGCTTCTTCCGCAAGCCGGTCGACCACATGACCGCGCTACTCCTGATCGCGGATTACTTCCGCGAGCTCGACCTCCCGGACCTCGTGGTCGTGGCGCCCGACGTCGGCCGGGTGAAGCTCAACCACAAGTTCGCCGAGATGGTCGGCGCCGACCTCGCCCTCATGAGCAAGGAGCGCCCGGCGCAGCAGGTGGCTGAGGTCGGCTACGTGATCGGCGATGTGCGCGGCAAGACCGCGGTCATTCTGGATGACATCATCGACACTGGCGGCACGCTGATCGCCGCCGGGCAGACCGTGCTCGAGGAGGGCGCCGCGCGCGTGTTCGCGGCCTGCACCCACCCGGTGTTCTCGGGCCCGGCCTATGAGCGCCTGGCGGCGTCGGCGTTGGAGCAGGTAGTGGTGACCGACACCATCCCGCTGCGCGAGGGGGCGCCCGAAAAGGTTGTGGTGCTGTCGTGCGCGTCGCTGCTGGCCGACACGATCCGCCAGATCTTCACCGATGGGTCGGTCAGCGCCGTGTTCGGCGGCGAGAACCAGCTGTTTTGACGGTACAACCACCCTACTAAATCTGACCCGACAATGCGTCCTGAAGGCGGCCTATATAGAGGTCAGAAACGCGGAGCCCTCCCCCCGCTCGCGCGCGGTCCGGGCACCGCGAAAATGGACGCGACGGCGGTTCGTGCCGGTCTCTGTGGCGTGCGTCGTGCTGGTCATCGTGGCGCGCGTGCTGGTCATCTGTGGCGCGTCGCGCTGGTCATCTGTGGCGCGTCGCGCTGGTCATCTGTGGCGCGTCGCGCTGGTCATCTGTGCGCGTGAGCGGTGGTCGCGCGTCCGCGCGCAATGGGCGGGCATCCGCCGCCCTGACGCGGCGGCACCGCGGGCATGGCCGCGACATTGCGATGCTGAGGCCCCGCCGCAGCGCCGAGGTGCCTCCGGGGCGGACAGTATGTTGATCCACGCGGGCAAGGCATGATGACCGAGGATCTGGGGGACCGATACCGCCAAGCCGCCGAAGATGCGCTTCTACCAGCACGACTGCTGCTCGGCTATCATCATCGGGATGACCGCCGGAGCTCGCGGCCGCTGACGAAAAACCGCGCGTACATCCGTCGCGGCCGCTGTCGCACCGGCAGGTCGGCTTCGACGCTGCCGCCGAGGCGCACGCGAACCTCGATCCGCGTCGAGCCGCGCTGACGGATGCGCCTCCTGCTCGACCCGCGTGAGCGGCGCGCATCTGCGGGCGAAGGGCGACTGTGAGAGTATGCGCAGCACAGCCGCGATCCTGGCTCCGCCCGGGATCGGTGCGGTGGTAGCCTTGCCAAAGCCGGTTGCCATCGGAAACCCGTCGCGATGAGTCAACGCTTGATCCCGAAGGTGTTGGCGGCGCTCCTCTTAGCCGTCTTGGGTGCTGCCTTTGTTGCCGGCCCTTCGTTCGCGAAGGGTGCGAATCGGCGTCCCGCTGCGCCGGCCATTGAGCGTGGCGGCCAGACGCTTGCAGAGAGTCAGCGGCTCATCGAGCTCCGCTACCACGACAGCCGCATCGTGAGTCTGGTCAGCACAGCGATCGCGCACGAGGACGTGGGACAACCACCTTGCACGTGGGCGCCGCAAGACTCGGCCGGGGACGCGTGTGGGCTGTGTGGCCCTGGTGGTCCCGGGACCGGCAGATGCACGCTGAGACAGCTGCGCACGGATGTCGCATGGTGCGCTAGGGCATGGAAGCACGATCGGAAGGCGTACTGGCCCAATGACGACAAGTGCCATGACGAGGCGATCTTTCTCGCTGCCTTGGGACACGCGCCAAGGTGGTACGCGGGCTGCATCGGAGGTGCGGCGACTGGAGCGCGGTTCATCGAGGGCGAGCCGTGGAATTCGCTTGTTGGATGTCTAATCGGCGTTGGCTTTGCCTACATTTTCTGACGTGCGCTACGACGCCTTGGCGAGCGTCGAGGAGTTGTCCGGCGCGGCGGCGCGCTGAATCGGTTCTCCCTCCAGCTCATCAGGTAAGGGATGAGTGGTGATGACGGCTCGACGAGCTGGACGTGATCCAGCCCCGGGTACGTGCGGCATAGGAGCGAGACGGCGCTCGGATGGCAGACGGGACGCTGTGGGTGCGGGACGTAGCTATCGACAAGATGAATGGTCGAGTGTTCAGAAGTGTCGGGTGGTCTCGGGCTCTCGAGGTAGTCGGGGTGTGGATCGGAGATGAGGAGAGTGTGGGGTAAGCCCGCGGCGCGAACCGAACCGAGTCCCTCGGCCCTGCGGCCCCGGCTCGTGGCGCTCGGGCAGCCGGTGCATCCGCGCCGAGTGGAGGTGATGGGCATCTCCGGGACGGTCGAGCTACGGCTCGAGGATCCCGACGCGGCTGCGCCCGCACCGCTGTTTCTGACGCTCGGTCGCTTCGTGGCGCACGAGCCGCGGGACGTGCGCTTCGGCGTCTACACGGCGAACGAGAGCCCAGAGGATGGGGACGTCGGATGCCAGGTGCGCGGATCCGAGCCGCTCGTCCTGACCCTTGGCGAGCAGTACATCCCGGGGCCGCGGCGTGTACAGCCTTTCCCCGTCCTCTACGGCCAGGCCGGCGTCGGGGTCACAACCGCCGATCTGATCGGTCCGGGCGCGACACGCCGACCGGTGCCCCTGTCTGCACATCGACTGTTCTTGGTCGCCTTCTCGAGAGCTGCGCAGGGCGAGTTTCGACTGTCGCTCCAGTTCGCCAACAACGGCAGGACGCTGCAGCACGCGTTGGAGCTACCGGTTACTCCGGTGGAGCAGGGGGCGTGGCCGCGAGTGCGTCGGCGCGGCGCCGTCTTCAACTACGGAATCGGCGAGAACATCGTCACCAAGCCACTCGACCAGATCGTCAAGCAGTTCGGGCCACCGCTTCGCAGCTATGGCCAGCCGCACGGCGTGCGCTGCATCTACTACGACATCGTCGGCTATGACAGGGGCTGGACGTTTTGCTTCAAAGGTCAGGTAATGACGGCAGCAGCGGGCAATCAGGTCGCCGCCGCCCAAGGTCATTGACGGTCCGAGATCACGGTCGCAGCGTCTGCCCCGCGACGGGGTCAGGAGGAGTCACGTCTTGGGGCCACGCGCAGGCTGTCGAGCATCGCCACCACACGTGCGCGAAGCGCCGGCCCGGCCCTGGGCCCGAGGTAGACCTCCACCTGGAAGACCCGGCCCGCGTCCTTCGAAGCCGAACGTGTCGCTGGATCCATCGCACGTCTGGCGCACACCTCCGCGATCCCCGAGTTGAAAGCGGGTGGGGCGGTCTGGCACACGGGCGAGCGCGCGGTGGGCGAAGGGGCGCAGGTACTCCCAAACGAAGATGAACGCGCCGTCGGGGGGAAGTTGACGAGTCCGGAAACCCGCGTGAGCACGTGTGGCGGGACAGCCTCGCCGGGAACGAGGCCGCCGCCAGCCGCGGCGCTGGGTCGATGACGTCGCTGAGCCAACCATGCAGCACGTGCCAGCCGGACGGCAGGCGAAGGCTGAGCCGACTCGGGACGCTGGTGGTTCGATCGCCGCCGGCCGCGCTGCACGTGGTCGACGCGCCGGCCGCCGCTGCACGTGGTCGATCGCCGCGGCCGCCGCTGCACCGTGGCGAGCGCATCGGAGCCGCGCACGCGTGGTTGATGCGGCCATCGCCGCTGCACATGAGGTCGATCGGGCCGGCCGCCGCTGCACCCGCCAGGACCACGACCGTTACCACCGAGAGCGCCACCAGAACTCTGCGCACACCAGCTATACGAGGCGACCCCGCTCGCAGGTCCCGGCGAAGCGGGCGAACCCCGGGCTCTCGACGGCTTAGGAAACCTCTGGACGTGTCAGGGCCTTCACGAAGTCCTCGAGCTGATCGGTACGCCAGCACTCGAACGCCGTACAGTGCTTCGCGTATGCCGAGATGACGCTGTCGCCGTAGTTCCAGTACAGCCGCGGCTCGGGGTTGAGCCAGAAGGTGCGGCCGGCCTTGGCGGTAATCGCGGCGAATACGTCGTCTCGCGGGGGCCGGCCATTGGTGCGCGCGTCGCCCAGCACGATGACGGTGGCGCGGGGGTGCAGCTCGTCCTCGATCAGGTTGAGGAACTCGAGCCAGACGCGGCCGTAGTCCGTGTAGCCGGATACGTCGGCCACGCCGGCGTCGCGTGAGATGGCCTCGCTGGCGGCGCGGAAGTCGCGCTCGCGCTCGAACACCTCGGTGACCTCGGAGATCCGCTCGATGAACACGTAGGAGCGGAGCTTGCGGAAGCTGTCGTGGAGCGCGTGGAGAACGGACAGGAAGAATGTGGATGCGCTGGTGACGCTGGTGGAGACGTCGCACAGGACGAAAATCTCGGGTCTTCTCGGTCTCCGGGGGCGGTATCTGAGCGCGATCGGGACGCCGCCGGTCTGAAGCGAGGCGCGCATCGTGCGGCGGAAGTCGACGTGCGCGTGGCGATTGTGCCCTTTCAGCTCGTGCCCCTGGGTGGCAAGGCGCCTTTTCAGTTGTGCCACCACTCGGTGGACGGCCGCCAGGTCCTGGATCGGGCCGGTCGGAAGCGTGCGGTCGAGTTCGTTGAGGGGGCGCTTGGGGGGAAGGCTGGCCGTGCGCTCGATCAGGCCGCGCTCGAGCTCGCGTCTGAGATGCTGCTCGAACTTACGCAGTTGCTCTCTTGGCAGGCCGTCGTGTCGCGGGTCTGAGTCCGGGAGGTCGGGCTGCGGCTCGGTTCGCAGGCCAAGTGCTCGTCTGATCCGTTGCACATCGACCCCGAGCACGCCGGAGCCCTCGCCCCGGCCGAAGGCGGCGATCGCGAGCCTGGCCAGGTCTCGGAGCGCGTCGTCCGAACCTTCACGGAGCGCGGCGGCGATCTGTTGCCTGAGCGTGTCGAGGTTGATGTCACCGGGTGGTTCGCCGCCTTGCCCCGGGGTTTCGGTGATGTTCTCGCGCGCCGCCTGGGCCTCGGCGGCGCGGAAAAAGAAGCGATCGAAGACGATCTCGAACACCCTGCGGTCGTCATTGGACTTGGCGAGGGTGGCGGCCAGGGCCTCCTTGAAGTGCTCCTGGTCGGTCCAGGCGACGTGGTTCAGCGCTTCGAACGCGTCGAGGATCTCGGAGGTGCCGATCGCCACTCCCTCGGTGCGGAGGTCCTCGGCGAAGGAGAGCAGTTGACCGTCGAGGGCGCCGGGCGGGTGGTCGGGGATGCCGCCGTAGATGGCCTTGCCGGAGCTCCCACCCGCGGCGGCGCTCCGTGGGGGGGGGGGGGGGCCGCGGTCAGGCGGCGGCATCGGCCTGCTCGAGCGTCACGCCCACCCGGGCGGCCACCGTGTCAAGGTCGGTGCGGTGCTTGACGATCACGCTCATCGTCTCGATGAACGTGGCGTGGTCGATGTCGCCGGCGCCGAGCAGCAGTAGCGTGCGGGCCCAGTCGATCGACTCGGCGATGCTGGGCGGCTTCTTGAGGTCGAGCTGGCGGACCTGGTGGATGACTTCGACTAGCTTTTTCGCCACCGTTTGGTCGAGTTCCGGGGCGTGGAGGCGGACGATCTCGAGCTCGTGCTCGAGGTTGGGATAGTCGAGCCACAGATACAGGCAGCGGCGCTTGAGCGCCTCGGTGAGCTCTCGCGTGTTGTTCGAGGTCAGGAGGACGATCGGGCGTGTCCTCGCCTCGATCCTCCCGAGCTCGGGGATGGAGATCTGGAAATCCGAGAGGAGCTCGAGCAGCATCGCCTCGAACTCCTGGTCGGTCTTGTCGATCTCGTCGATGAGCAGGACCACCGGCTCTTGGCTGGCAATCGCCGTCATGAGGGGCCGCGGGAGGAGGAACTCCTCGCCGAAGATGTCCTCCTGGACGTCCTGCCAGCCTGCCGTGGCTGACTCCGTCTGGATGCGGAGCAGCTGCTTGCGATAGTTCCACTCGTACAGGGCCTTGGCCTCGTCCAGCCCCTCGTAGCACTGCAGGCGGACCAGGGTCCTGTTGAGATGGGTCCCCAGCGCCTTGGCCAGCTCCGTCTTGCCCACACCGGCAGGGCCCTCGACCAGGACCGGCTTGCCGAGCTTTATGGCGAGGTAGCTGACGAGCGCCGTCGAGTTGCCCGGGAGGTAGCCGACGCTGCGTAGGCCGGCGGCCAGGTCCTGCGGGGTTTGCGGCGGGGGCGTCCCGGTGTGCGGCGGAGTGGGTGGCGGGGGCGTTCCGGTCTGCATCGGGGTCGTTCAAATATAGGCGCCGCTTCCGAACATGTAGGCGGGGACGGTCGGTGGCGGGTGCGGACTGGGGTTGTGCGCGGCTGCGGGGTCCGGCGTGAGCCCCCGACGGGTCGCGAGCGTCGAGAGTGGCCAGGCGTGTGTATAGCGGCTGTAACCCCCCTCGGCTGGCGGCGGGTGTCGAGAGAGGGGTTGGGCCGGGATGGCTGGGTGTAAGCGCAGCGCGCGTGGCGGGCAGAAGACAGTGGTGACGGGCGAGCTGGAAGCGTGCGGGCTGGCAGGCGGGCGATCAAGTACCGGGTCGAAGGGGCGCTGCACATCGTGTTCCGTGACGTCTATTCGTTCGGTTGCGGCGAGTTGCCGCCGCTGGCGCGTGAGCAGGCCGCATTGCTGGCGTGTGGCGAGCGTGCCTTCCTCAGCCATCACACCGTCGCGTTCATCTGGGGGATGCGCAAGACGCGCCGTCGACGTTGATGTGTCGGTGGTGGGGCGATCGTGCGCCTCGCGCAAGGGCATCCGAGTCCATCGGATTCGCGAGATCGACCGGCGTGAATTGCGGCGCCGCGAGGGCCTGTGGCTGAGTTCGCCGGCGCGTGCGCTGCTCGAGATCGCGGCCGCGCTGTCGCCGGGTGAGCTCGCGAATGCGATCGACGACGGTCTGGCCGCGGGGGTTCTGAAGCGGGGCGAGGTCGAGGATGTGCTCGAGCGCAACCGTCGGTGCCGCGGCGCCGGCCGGCTGGCCGCGGTGATCGCCAACGGTGGCGGGGCAACCATCACCCGATCCCGGGCCGAGAGGGCCTTTCTGAAGCTGATCCGAGACGCGCGGCTGCCCAAGCCGGACGTCAACGAGCCGTTCGGCCGATGGGAAGCGGACTTCATGTGGCGGGCGCAGCGGCTGGTCGTGGAGATCGACGGATACGGGTTCCACAGCGGGCCGAGGGCGTTCACCCGGGACCATGAGAAGGTTCTGGCGCTACAAGCCGCCGGCTTCGAGGTGCTGCGTTCACGCGCGACCAGGTGGTGAAGCAGCCGGCGTTCGTGCTGGCCACCGTGGCCGCACACTTCACGCCGTGCCGTGAAGGCGGTCAGTGACGCTGGGGGCGATCGTCGAGCCGGAGCGTCCCGTCGTCGCCGAGTGGGAGCGTCGCGTCCTCCCCGAACGGCAGCGTCGCGTCCTCGCCGAGTGGGAGCGTCGCGTCCTCGCCGAACGGCGGCGTGGCATCCTCGCCGAGAGGGAGCGTGGCGTCGTGGCCCAGAGGGAGCGTGGCGTCGTGGCCCAGAGGGAGCGTGGCGTCGTGGCCCAGAGGGAGCGTGGCGTTGTCGCCGAGCGGGAGCGTGGCGTGCTCGCGATCTTCGAACGGATCCGTCGGGTGTTCATCGGGCGGCGGCGAATCCTCGCCGGCTGGTCGCACCGTTCTGGCGCGACGCATCGTCGTGGGGTCGTCGGGGACCACGCGCTCGAACAGTTCGGTGGAGCCGGCCCGGCGACGGGGTTTGTCGGGCGGCGCGGCGGCGCTCGAGCCTGACAGCGCCCGAGCCTCACCGGGCAGCGGGGGCTCGGGTCGGTGGGCGGCGCGGATCCGGGACCCGCTGTAGGCCAGGAACGCCGCCGCCGCGAGCGCGATGAAGATGCCCCACTCGATGCCGGATGAGGTGGCCGAGGGGCCGTGCGTCGTCGCGCCCTGCTTGTCGAAGATCCGCCACACGATCAGCACGCAGGTCCACAGGCCGGCCGCAGTGATCACGCCACCGTCGCCGCCCGGCAGGTGGAAGGCTCGCCCCTCGGCCCGCTGGAACAGGAGCGTGAGGACCGCGGCGGCGACGAGCAACACGGCGGCCTCGACGAACGAGAATGCGCCCCAGCCCGTGATCGTCGCGCTGGCCGACTCGAGCTTGGCCGCCTTCGCCGGGGCGATCAGCGTCATCTGGTACCAAGGCAGGAAGAGCGTCAGGAACAGCGTCAGAGCCGCGACGGCGGCGAGTCGCGACTCATGCGGGAGCACCCGCCAGGCTCGCACCAGGCGAGTCGGCCCAGACCGATCACGATGCCCAGCGGCTGCCGTGCGTCCCTCGCTCATGCCCCTGCGCCCGCCGGCGCGGTGAGCCTGGCCAGCGCCGTCCTAGCTGACTCCAGGAGGACCACGGGTCGATTGTAGGCGCGGGCGAGGCGCCGCCTAGAGGATCGGGATGTCCTCAACCTCCACCGACTGTTCACGTCGGCGCTCGAGCCGCTCGAGGTACCAGTCGATCAGCGCGCGCAGCGCGAGCAGCAACTCGCGGAGGGCCGCCACGAGCCGCCGTTGGAGCTCGGGAGGAATCAGATCGCGCATGGCCTGGAGGAGCGTCACGAATGGGTCGAGCTCCGGGGAGGTGCCGGAATGGACATCCTCGGGGATCTGCCAGCCGGCCGGCGGAGGCTTGGCGCCGCCGGTGGGGTCGCCTGGGTCCTCGGCGCCCCGGCCGGGGTTGGTGGGCGGGTCGCCCGTACTGTCGCCGGGGTTGCCGGCGCCACCGGCAGCGCTGCCGGCGCCGGCTGCCTCGGCCGCCGCCTGGGCCATCAGGCGCTTGGCCGCCTCGGTGGCGCGACCGAGTCGCTGCTCGAGCCGGCGCAGCGCCTCCTCCGTCGAGTCGGGAGGCAGCGAAGGCCCGCGCGGCTCGCGCTCTTCGGGCGGGCTCGGCATCACGAGCTCAGCGGAAGGTGACCTCGAGCGCTCCGTCCTCGAACGTGGCGCCGCTGGGCTGGAAGGCCGCGAGGGCCGGGGGCAGGATGATCGTGCGCCGTTGCCCGTCGACGCCGACGATCAGCTCGAGCCCGATCTTCTTGAGCGAGATGTCGCCCTTGTGCGCGAAGGGAAGCATCAGCCGGAGGTCGGCGCGGTCCTCGGAGACGCGCAGCTCCTGGGTGAGGCGGTCGTGAAGCACCGCGGCGGGATCGTGGCCCCCGGCGCCGAACAGGGCGTCGGCAAGGCGGTCGAGCATATCGGCGCCGAGCACCTCCTGATCGAAGTAGGGAGCACACAGCACCGGGACGGGAGCGAAGGCGGAGCGCACCAGCTCGAGGTGCTCCTCCTGCACGCGACGCCAGCCGGCGAAGTAATCGCCGACGTCCGAGGGGAACACGCGGTTGACGATCACCGCGTCGGTGAGGTAGCCGTAGAGGTTGAGATAGGTGAACGTGCGCATCGCCTCGCCGATCACCATCTTGTCCGGGTTCATCACCAGGCGGACAGTGCAGTGCTTGCGGTCGCGGAGAATCTCGTTCATCGCAATGAGGTTCGTAGACAGGCGCTGGATGTCGGCGAACACGGCCTGGCTGGGCAGCTGGATGTCGAGCAGGGAACGCGCCAGTGGCCGGGCGGCGGCGAGGATCTGGCGCTCGAGCGGGAACACCTTCTCGATCCACCAGCGGGCGACGTCAGGAAAGGAGAGCAGGCGAAGCGTCTCGCCGGTCGGCGCGCAGTCGACGATGATCGCGTCCCAGTCGGGCGACTCGTGCGCGGCCTGGAGGCGCAGGAGGGAGAACAGCTCGTCCATGCCCGGCGGAACGGTCAGCTCCTGGGCCGAAATGCGATCGATCCCGCGCTCGACGAACAGCTCGCCCAGCCAGTCCTGAACCCCCGACCAGTGACGCTCCATCTCCTCCTGGGCGCTGACCTCCTGCCCCCACAGGCGGTCCTCGATCGCCAAAGGCTCCGGCCCGAGGTCGGCCGCGAGCGATTCCGACAGGCTGTGCGCCGGGTCGGTCGAGATCACCAGTGTGCGCAGCCCGGACGCGGCGCAGGCACGGGCGGTGCACGCGGCAACCGACGTCTTTCCGACGCCGCCCTTGCCGGTGTAGAGAATCGTCCGAGGGGTCATGGTCGCGTGAGGTAGAGGATCGTCGGCGGTGGCATGATCGCGCGAGTCTAGGCGCTCACGGATCGGCGCGAGGCCCAGGATCGGGTGCTACATTCGCCCGGGGGCTGAGTCGGAGAAGGGACGTGATGCATCAACCGAGAACCGCATTCAGGGGCCTGATCATGGTCGTGCTGGCGAGCCTCGGCGTCGCCGCATGTGGCAGCAGCGCCGGCAGTGGCGGCGACCCCAACACGCTTCTCAGCCAGACCTTCAGCGGCACCCACCAGGTCAGCAGCGGAGTCCTCAACCTGACGCTCACGATCGACCCGTCGGGATCGAGCACGCTGAACGGCCCGATCACGTTGAGCTTCGGCGGCCCGTTCCAGACCCGTGGCGCCGGCAAGCTGCCGGAGTCCAACTTCACGCTGAGCGCGAGCGCGCTGGGCCGCAGCGTCTCGCTCGGGATCCTGTCGACCGGCACGAACGGGTACGTCACGCTCCAGGGAACGAGCTACCGGATGCCCCAGGCGACGTTCCAGAAGCTCGAGTCGAGCTTCGCGCAACTGGCGACCTCGCCGGGCGCCGGCAACGGCTCGGGGACGCTGGGCAAGCTCGGCATCCACCCGCAGCACTGGCTGACTCATCCCACGATCGCCGGAACCGAGAACGTGGGCGGGGCCCAGACGACACACATTCACGCTGGGGTCAACGTGCCTGCGCTCCTGACCGACGTGAACAGCGTGCTCGAGAAGGCGTCCTCGCTGGGCGTGTCGGGAACGAGCAGTCTCAAGTCGGGTTTGCCGGCGGCGACCCGCACCAAGATCGCGGCCGCGATCAAGAATCCGAGCGTCGACGTCTGGACCGGCACGGCCGACAAGACCATCCGCAGGCTGACCGTCGCCCTCACCGTGCTGGTCACCGGCAACACGTCCGCCGAGCTGGGCGGGATGAAGTCGGCCGACATCGGGCTGACCATGCAGTACTCCAACCTGGGCGCGCCCCAGACGATCACTGCGCCCACCACCCTGCGGCCATTCAGCGAGTTTCAGGCCAAGGTGGCGGCCTTCGTCCAGGCGCTCCAGGGCGCGGCGGCCGGTGCGCTCGGCTCGAGCGGCGGCACCGGGAGTAGTAGCGGTGGCGGGGGCGCGAGCCCGAGCACCGGCAGCTCGAGCAGCGTTCAGAAGTACAGCCAGTGCATCCAGCAGGCAGGCGGCGAGGTGAGCAAGATGCAGAAGTGCGCGTCGCTGCTGAACAGCGGCGGCTAGCCGCGGCCGAGCTCCTCCTGCTCCTCCTCGTACTCCTCGGGCTCCTCGTCCGGATCGGCCGCCGCATCGCCCGATCCGTGACGGGCCTGGAACGACTGCAGGAGCTCATCCCGACGGTCCTCGTCGACCGGTACCTCGTCGGCGATCAGCACCCAGTCCGCGCCTTCGAACTCCTCCATGTTGAAGATCTCGGCATCGAGTTCCGGAGAGTCATCGACGACGAGGAGCACCTCGGTCTGCGGGTTGAAGTACGTACCCGGGCGGTTGACCAGGTCCTCGAGCTCGTAGCGGCGCGGATCTGCCATCGCGGCCACAGGCTACCCGCAACCGCGCCTCACAGTCCGCCCAACTCGGAGATCTCGCGTTGGATCTCGGCCTCGACGTCGAGCGGCGGCTTGCCTGCGCGTGCGCGGCGGTGGTTGCGCGCCATCACGAGCTCGCGGAGCTCCTCGCGCAGGGCCGGATCCACCGCCGGCGCGGTGAGGCGCGCGAGCTCCTGCTCGACGTCCATCGCCGCCTCCCCGCGGCGGATTCGGCGGGCGTTGCGGCCCTCGAGCAGCTGGCGGATCTCCTCGTCGCGCTCGACCATTGACGCGCCCGACCCGCGGTGGGGATCTCGCGACTCGCCGCGATCCATCGACAAACGCCCCTTGCCGAAGTCCTCCCAGGTCTTTCGGCTGGCGATCAGCGCCCCAAAAGCGATCACCAGCGCCAGCAGCGAGACGCCCCAGATCACGATGCTGAAGGCCGAATGCATGCGATCTAAGTCTGGCAGCCGGAGGCGAGAGATCAGCCTCCTGGCGCCCGTCGAGAGATCAGGCTTCGTGGCGCGCGTTAATCGCTAGCATGGAGGTATTGACTGACTAGTCAATCTACGCGGCTTTCGCTTTCCAAGGAGAACCCAAAGTGGTTGATTTCACGCTCACCGACGAGCAGTTGAGCATGCGCGAGATGGCGCATGACTTCGCCGAGAAGGAAATCCGTCCCGTCGCCTGGGAGTACGACCGGGACGGGACGTGGCCGCAGGAGATCATCGACAAGGCCTGGGAGCTCGGCCTCATGAACAACCACTTCCCGGTCGAGTACGGCGGACCGGGGCTGAGCTACCTCGACGGCTGCATCATCGAGGAAGAGCTGGCGTGGGGCTGCTCCGGGATCAGCACCTCGGTGACCTGCAACGGGCTGGCCACCGCTCCGATCGCCCTGGCCGCCTCGGAGGAACTTAAGAAGGAGTACCTGGGGCGGCTGTCCGAGGCGCCGCTGCTGGCCTCGTTCTGTCTGACCGAACCGGATGCCGGCTCGGACGTCTCGGGCATGAAGACCACCGCGGTGCGCACGGGCGACAAGTGGGTGATCAACGGCTCGAAGTGCTTCATCACCAACGGCGAGTACGCCAACTGGTACACGGTGTACGCGAAGACCGACAAGGAGGCCGGCCACCGCGGGATCTCGTGCTTCATCGTCCCGCGCGATGCCGGCGTCGTCGTCGACAAGCACGAGGACAAGATGGGCCAGCGCGCGTCTAACACCGCCACCGTGGTGTTCAACGACGTCGAGATCCCGGTCGACCACCTGGTGGGCGAGGAGAACAAGGGCTTCAAGATCGCGATGATGACGCTCGACCGGACGCGTCCCGGGGTCGCGGCGATGGCCACGGGGGTGGCCCGCGCGGCGATGGAGTTCGCGATCGAGTACTCCAAGCAGCGCGTCCAGTTCGGCGTGCCGATCGCGATGCACGAGGCGATCCAATTCATCATCGCCGACATGGCGACCAAGGTGCATCTGTCCCGCCTGGCCACCTACAACTCGGCGGTGCTGCTCGACCAGGGCAAGCGCAACACGCTCGAGTCCTCGCACGCCAAGCGGTTCGCGGCTGACTCCGCGATGGAGGTCACCACTGACGCCGTCCAGGTGTACGGCGGCTACGGCTTCATCAAGGAGTACAAGGTCGAAAAGCTGATGCGCGACGCCAAGATCCTCCAGCTGTACGAGGGGACGGCGCAGATCCAGCGGCTGGTGATCGCGCGCGAGACGCTGCTGCCGCGACGCGTCGAGGAACCCGCGGCCGCGCCCGCATAACGCTTGGGTGGGCTGGGCCTCACATCCGCGCGCCGGCGGCGATCAGCGTGGCCGTGGTGTCCTTCGCCGCCGGCCTCTTGGAGGCGTCAAGTTCGGCGTGCCAATCGCCATCTGGCGAGGCGGTCCGCCCCTTGTCTCGCCTGATGTCATCCAGGCTCGTCCTCGCCGATCCGGAAGAGCGCGAAGCCACTCTCTTCAAGCTCGTCCACCACCGAGCCCAGAGCCGCGTTCTGCGCGTTGTCAGGCATCTCGGTGATGGCTTGCCAAGCTCGATCGCCGTGCTCGCCGCCTTTCCTCAGCCCAGTGCGCAAGCTGTCGCCGATCAGCGCCATGGCCTTATCGCGCGTCACCCTGGTCAAGGTCTGCACTGCCTTCGTCGCGAGCTCCACGGGTCGGCTCGCGTCCCCCACCCGGGCTTCGTGGTGGCTGATCAGATCGAGCGGGTCGGGCGGTCTGACCGGCTCTTCCGCAGCAGGACGGACGCTCCCATCGCATCTCTGACAGCGCTTGGCCGCGCGACCGTTGACCCATGCGCATTTCGGGCATTGCCATTGCGTGTTATTGATCCAGCGCCCTGTCGGATCAGGCATCAGGCTCCTCCGAACTGTAGATGCGGCGGGATCGGTGAGGAGGCGATGAGCTTCGCGCGGGGACCAGCGGGGATGACGAGCGCCGACTTCGGCTTGGCGGGCTTCGACGACGGTTTCTTCGTCATGGCGTAAATGCCAACCGCGATCACCCCGATGCAGAACAGGCCGCACACGAGGGCCAGCGTGAAGCCTCCGAGCCGTGATCCGTTGCCCTGGATGCCGTCGGTGGCGGGGCGGTTCGCGAACTTGAGGCCGAGCAGCAGGAATCCGAACACGATTACGACCCCGGCGCCGGCGGCCAACGCCACGAGGCAGATCTTCCACATCGCGTTCCAGTCGATGATCGGAGATGCGAGGACGAACATCGAGCCGGTCAGGCCAGGGCCGGGCTCACGGCGCTCGCCTGCTCCGCCTCGAGCTCCGGCGTGATATTCGTGCGGTCGAGGTCGTCCGCCGTAACTCGATTGCGCTTCGAGAGGGTGTAGAGCCCGAATGCGATGGCCGCAGCGAGCGCTGCGATCACGAACGCGCCCAAGCTGCTGTTCTTGCCGAAGAGGTCCGACACGTTCCAAGCCGCAGCGCCGACTACTGCTGCCGAGGGGAGCGTGATCACCCACGCCGTCACCATCTGTCCCACCACAGGCCAGTGCACGACACCGCCCCGCTTGCCGAGGCCTGCACCCATTACGCCGCCCGAGACGACCTGCGTCGTCGAGAGGGGATAGCCGTAGTAGGACGATGCGAGGATCGTGGCCGCGCTGGATGACTCGGCCGCGAAGCCCTGCGGTGACTCGACGGTCGTGATCCGGTTGCCCATCGTGTTGATGATGCGCCAGCCGCCGGTCACGGTGCCGAGTGCCATCGCAGTCGCGCAGATGAACTTGACCCAGAACGGTACGCTGAAGTGGATCGCGCTGAGGTGGCCAGTGGAGATCAAAGCGAGGGCAATCACGCCCATCGTCTTTTGCGCGTCATTGGTCCCGTGGGCCAGCGAAACGAGCGATGCTGACCCGATCTGGCCGTATCGATAACCGCGTCTGGCCTCTTCCTGTCCCAGTCTGCGGATCAGCCGGTAGGCGGCGGACGTGGCGAGGAAAGCCACGACGCCGCAGACGAAGATCGCGAGGATCCCCGGAGCCACCACTTTCTGGATGATCCCGTGGACGCTCACTGCGGAGCTTCCGACGGATGCAATCGAAGCCCCGATCAGGCCGCCGATCAGGGCGTGGCTCGAACTCGACGGAATCATGAAGTACCAGGTGATCAGGTTCCAAATCATTGCGCCGATCAACGCCGCCTCCACGACGGCGAGCCCGTCGATGCCGGCGGTGGCCGACGAAGGAACGATCCCCTTGGCGATCGTGGTGGCGACGCTGATCGAGATGAACGCGCCGACGAAGTTGAGCACCGCCGAAATGAGAACCGCCACCATCGGCTTCAGCGCGCCGGTGGCAATCGACGTCGCCATCGCGTTGGCCGTGTCGTGAAAACCGTTCGTGAAGTCGAACGCGACCGCGGCAACAATCACGATCACGAGAACGAAAGTGGATCCCATGCCGCGCGGAGCGTTCCAGATCTCTCGGGCGTTCGAGTGAACGTCTTGTGAAACTAAGCTGGGTCTTACTCGGTCGTGCTGAACTCCCAGATCGCCACACCCAGCATCAGCAGCCCGAGTCCCAGGACCACGGCCACCTCGAGCAGAACCGGCACGCGCCAGCCGAACCAGGTGACGCCCGGGTCGAGCACGTGGCGCGCCACCGGCGGGATATCGATGTTGCTGAACACGAGCCTCTTCATCGGATCGACTGCATAGGTGAGCGGGTCGATGCGGTTGAGGAAGGTGAGCCAGGCTGGGAGGTTGGCCACCGGGAACAGCGCGCCCGAGATGAAGAACATCGGCATCACGATCATCTGCATGACGCCGAAGAACGCCTGCATCTGCTTGATCCGCACCGCGATCATCACGCCGAAGGCGGTGATCGTGAAGGCGAGCAGCAGCTGCAGCGCGAAGATCCCCACGATCAGCTCGAGGCTGTACGGAACGCCGACGAGCGGCGCGAGGAGGATCATGATCACCCCCTGCGTGCACGCCACCGTGGCCCCGCCGAAACACTTGCCGATCACGATCGAGCTGCGGCGAACCGGCGCGACCAGCATCTCCCGCAGGAATCCGAACTCCCGGTCCCACACGATCGAGGCGGCCGAGAACATCGCGGTGAACATCACCGAAATGCACAGGATGCCTGGGTAGATGAACGTCTTGAGGTTGACGCCGTGGGTGCTCGCGCTCGAGAGCTGCTGAAGTCCCGAGCCGAGCACGAACAGGAAGAGCAGCGGCTGGACCAGCGTGGCCATCATCCGGATGCGGTCGTTGAAGAACCGGATGAGATCCCGCCGCCAGACGATCCTGATCGCCCGCAGCTCGGAGAAGATGCTGTGCGGCGGGACCGTGACCTGGATGAGCGGCGTCTGCGGGCGCTCCTGCGCTGCCGGCCTGGCTGTAGTGGTGCTCATCGCCGACCTCCGTGCATCATCTGCATCATCATCCGGTTGCGGTTCTTGCCGGCATCCTCCTCGGCGTCGCGGATCGTGGTCCCGGTGTAGGACATGAACACGTCGTCCAGCGTCGGACGCGAGACGTTCACGGCCTTGATAGAGACGCCGAGATCGGCGAACAGGCGCGGCACGAACGCCTCGCCGTTGGCCACGCCGAACGTGACGGCACCCTCGGCTATGCGCGCCTCGATGTCGAACCGGTCCCGCAGCGCGGCAATGGTGGCGTCGTCGTCCTCGGTGTGGATCATGACGCGATCGGTTCCGACCTGCGCCTTCAGCGTGTCCGGGGCGTCGAGCGCGACGATCTGGCCGTTGTCCATGATCGCGATGCGGTCACACCATTCCGCCTCATCCATGTAATGGGTGGTCATGAAGATTGTGATCTCCTCGCGCTCCTTGAGCTCGGCGATGTAGCTCCAGATCGACCGGCGGGTCTGAGGATCGAGGCCGATCGTCGGCTCGTCCAGGAACAGCACCCGGGGTGAGTGCATCATGCCCCGCGCGATCTCGAGCCGCCGGCGCATGCCGCCGGAGAACGTGCCCACGGGCGACTTCCTGCGGTCCCACAACCCGACCATCTCGAGCACCTGCCGCATCCGCGGCGCCACCACGTCGCGCTGCAGGCCATACAGCTCCGCGTGGAGGCGGAGGTTCTGTACCGCGGTGAGATAGTTGTCGAGGGTCGGATCCTGGAACACCAGGCCGATGTTGCGCCGGACATCGTCGCGCTCGTGTACCACGTCGTGGCCCGCGACCTTCGCCGATCCGGCCGTGGGCGTGGCCAGCGTGCACAGCATGTTGATCGTGGTCGTTTTGCCGGCGCCATTGGGGCCGAGGAAGCCGAACACCTCGCCGGGGTCCACCTCGAAGTCGACCCCGCGCACGGCCTCGACCTCGTCGTAGTTCTTGACCAGGCCGCGGACCTCGATCGCGACCGGTGGCTGATTGCCATTCCCGCCCGTCATCTCGTCCACAAACGTTAGTGGGGGCGCAACGGGGTTCAGGCTTCGGCCTCCTCGGCTTCGGTGTGGCTGTCCTGGGCCAGGATCCGGTATAGCGCCCGGCGCGTTTCCGCCAGCGTCTCGTAGGCCTGCTCGGTCTGGCGCTCGTCACCCTCCTGGGCCACCTGCCAGGCGGCCTTGCCGATCTGGATGACCAGCGAGGCCATCCGGTGCAAGTCAGGAGCCCCCGCGTCCTCGTCGTCCTGCCACGGCGCGGGATCGGTCTTGGACTGGTCGAGGCGTTCACGGCCATGATCGGTGATTTCGAACAGCTTGGTGCCGTCGCGCTCGATTCCGCGGATCAAGCCCTCGTCCTCGAGCTGGGAGAGCGTGGGGTAGACGGATCCGGGGCTCGGGCGCCACCGGCCGTCGCTGCGCTCCTCGATGGTCTGCATCAGCTGGTAGCCGTTGCTCGGCTCCTCGGCCAGCAGCATCAGCAGCGCCAGCCGGACGTCGCCCCGGCGCCTGCGCCCGCGGCCGCCGCCGAATGGTCCTCCTCCGCCGAACATCGGTCCAGGGCCGAACGGGCCCCCGCGCATGTGGCGTAGAGCGGCGAGCCGCTCGAGGTCGTCGATCCGCGAGGAGCGGCCGCGGCCGCGATCGCCGCCGCCCTTCATCATCGCCAGGCGTGCCAGTAACGGCCACGGCCCGGCTGTCTGTTCGTACGTCATGGTCCCTCCTTAGAGACTGTCTGCGATGCATAACGATATATCGTAGACAGTCGGTCTGTCAAGGGTCAGTGGGCGCAGCCGGGCCGAGGACGCGGGGCGCTTCGTCGTCGGCCCGGCCGACGGCCGGCGACCCCCGAGTTACGGGGTCGCCGCCGTCGCGTACACGGCGCCGGGCTGCACCGCCGGCTGACCGTCGTAGATCTTGCGGTGGGGGTCTTCCATGTTCGCGCGCCGGACCGCGTCGATATCGCCATGGAAATCACCCGCCCCGGTCGGATCGGTCATGGCCAACGAAGAGAGCTCGAACAGGCAGAGGGCAACGTGCGGGACCCAGTGCCGGAGTCCCTTCTGCCACTGTCCGGTGACGAACGGCGTCGCCGCCAGCGCAAGCGCCCCCAGGGCATCGAGCCCGAGATGGACCTTGAACGGAATCAGCTTGACCAGCCCGAGCGGGTAGTCGGTGAGCGTGCTGTAGCCGGCGTGGAACGCCCCGGCGGTCCGGATCTGGCGCGCGGACTCGGTTTCAGAGATCCCGGCCAGGCGCGGGAACGCGGTGAGCAGCGTGGCACCCACCGTGTAGTCGGTGACGCCGTGCAGGGTCGCGTCGATGGGGCGCGGAGGAAATGGCATCGGTCTTCCTTTCAGGGCTTGAGGACCACCTTCATGCAGTCGTCCTTCTTGTGCTTGAAGGTCTCGTAGCCGTCGGGCGCGTTGCCGAGGGGGAGGCGGTGCGTGACCACGAAGCTCGGGTCGATGTGACCATTGCAGATGTGGTCGTACAGCGGATTGGTGTACTTCTGCACGTGGCACTGGCCGGCGCGCAGCTGAAGTCCCTTGTTCATCAGCGCCCCGCTGGGGAACTTGTCCATCAGCCCGCCGTAGACGCCGATCACCGAGACGATCCCGCCGGGCCGACAGGCCAGGATCGCGTCGCGCAGCGCGAACGGGCGGTCTGTCTCCAGTCGGTTTGCCTGCTTGGCTCGGTCGTACGCGAACATCGCGCCGTGACCGTGCGTCGCTTCCATCCCGACCGCGTCAATCACGGCATCTGGGCCGCGTCCTCCGGTGAGCTCCTTGAGCTGCTCGACGATGTCGGGGTTCTCGTCGAAGTTGATGATGTCGGTGGCGCGCGCCTTGTTCAGCGCCATCTGCAGCCGGTAGTCGTACCGGTCGATGGCGATGACGCGCTCGGCGCCCATCATCACCGCGCTGGCGATGGCGAACTGGCCGACCGGTCCGGCGCCGAACACGGCGATCACCTCCCCGCCCTTGATGTCGCACATGTCCGCGCCCATGTATCCGGTGGGGAAGATGTCCGACAGGAACAGCACCTGCTCGTCGGTGATGCCGTCCTCGATCTTGATCGGGCCGACGTCGGCATACGGAACCCGCGCGTACTCGGCCTGCCCGCCCGCGTAGCCGCCGGTGAGGCGCGAATAGCCGAACAGCCCGGCTGTGGCGTGACCGAAGAACTTCTCGGCCATGCCCCAGTTCGGGTTGCTGTTCTCGCACAGCGAGTACAGCTCGTGCTTGCATGACCAGCAATCGCCGCAGGCGATGGGGAACGGCACCACCACCCGGTCGCCGACCTGGAGGTTCTTGACTCCCTTGCCCGTCTCGACCACCTCGCCCATGAACTCGTGGCCGAGAATGTCCCCCTTCTTCATGGTCGGGATGTAGCCGTCGTAGAGATGCAGATCCGATCCGCAGATGGCGGTCGAGGTGATCCTTACGATCGCGTCGCGATCGTTCAGGATCTTCGGGTCCGGGACATTCTCGACCTGGACCGTGTTCCGGCCTGACCAGACGGTGGCACGCATCAGGCACCCACCTTCTGCAGCTCGTCCTGCGTGAGCGGCTGGGCCGGGCGCTGCTTGAACTTGCGCTCCAGGAGCTCGCCCTCGGGGACGGCCTCCGAGCGGGGGATCTCGCCGGTCTCCACGAGCTGCTTGAAGCGCCGCAGGTCGTCCTTCGCCTTCGACAGCGGCTCGGAGCCGCGGAGCTTCTGGACCGCCTCGCCCAGCTTGCCGCCCCGCGCCCTCTGCGCCAGCTCGACGTGAATCTCGGTCCCGCGGTCGCCCGGAGCCTTGACGAAGCGGACGGTTGCGTCGGCGCCGTCGGTGTGCTCGGGTCGGTACCGCGGGTCGCGCCACAGGCGCTCCACCTCCTCGCGCGGGCGCAAAACAGTGATCGATGCGCTTGAACTCATCGGGTTCTCTCCTGGGTCGAAGTGCGTGCAGCCCCCCATTTGCCGAGGCCGCCGGCTGCTAACCAGGAAATTGCGCGTAGGCGGGGACGCCGGCGCCCGAGACTGAAGCCGCCGGCTCGCGCGGGATCGGGAGGGGTCGGCTACTCGTGGAGGGGTCGGCTACTCGTCGCCGCCGTCGCGGGGACCGCCGCGGGCGCGGATCCAGTCGGCCACCTGCTCGGCCGCACCGCCCATCTGGTTGCCGAGCGTGGTGATGTTCTCGCCCATCTCGCGGAAGATCGTGCGGAAGCGCTCGGCGTAGAACTCAGCCGCGTCGCTGGCCTCCTCGCGGACGTTGGTCTCCTGGTCGCGGGTGCGGTACTCGCCGCGTTGGATGCGGTCGTACTCGCCGCTCTGCACCCACTTCATGACCTCGGACACGCGGCGGACGACGAGGGGGTGGGTCTGCCCGATCTCGTAGAAGAAGCGGCGGACCCGGTCGCTGGGATCGTCCCAGTTCTCGTACTCCAGCGCCTGGGCCATGAACGCGTCCAGGTTCAGCTTCTCGGCGGGGAGCCCCGCGCCGATGACCATGAGCGTGCGGCAAACGATCCGCGGGTCGCGCACGGCCAGCGTGGCGGCACGGTCGCAGCTGAGCTCGGCTGCGCGGTACCACTCGAGCAGCACGGTCGTGGCCGCTCGCACCGGCAGGCCGAGTGGGAACGGCACCCCGCCTGTGGCCCGCAGCAGGATGTTCAGCGCGGTCATGTAGAGGACGTGGTCAGAGAGAATGTGACCGACCTCGTGCGCGAGTACGACCCGCTGCTCGCCAGGCCCGAGCTTCTCCAGCAGGTTCGAGCCGACGACCACCATCGGCTTGCCGGCGCCGATCGCCTGGGCTCCTCCCAGCACCCCCCAGCTCACGTACAGGTCGTAGACCTCGGGCATGTCGAGGATCCGGCACACGCCGGTATGCGCAGACCACAGGTCCGGGAGTTGGTTCTCGCCCACCCTGATCGAGCTGCCCATGAACGACTGCCGGAGCGCGCGCTCGTAGCCCCATTCGATCAGCTTGCGCACCACGGTGTCGAGCATCGGGACGGCCTTCAGCGCGGCGGTGGCGGCCCGGTCGGCGGGGTGCTCGTAGGCCTTGGAGGAGATCCTCGGGTACGGCTCGATGTTTTCCGGCAGCGTCTCGGTCATGTTCGGAGACTAGCTCCTACACTCGCCCGGGACGGCCGTGATCAAGCCAGCGGGGTGAACGGGGAGGCGGCGGGGTGAACGGGAGCCAGCGGGGGTGAACGAGGGGATGCAACGGAGCGCGGCGCCGGGCGTAGCGCTGGCCCGGCTGATCGAGGCGGCGGGCTCGGTGGTGGCGCTGACCGGCGCCGGCATCTCCGTCCCCTCGGGGATCCCGGACTTCCGCTCGCCGGGCACCGGGCTGTGGGCGAATGTCAACCCGATGGAGGTGGCCCACATCGACGCCTTTCGCCGCGACCCGGTCCGCTTCTGGAGCTTTTACGGCAAGCGGTTCCAGACGTTGGAGGACAAGCAGCCGAATGGCGCTCATCGGGCGCTGGTCGAGCTCGAGCGGGCGGGCCTGCTCGCGGCGGTGATCACCCAGAACATCGACCGGCTTCACGCCCGTGCCGGCACACAGAACGTGGTCGAGGTGCACGGATCCATCGCGTACTCCTCGTGTCTTGTCTGCGGGCTACGGTACGAATTGAAAGACGTCCGCGCGCGGCTGGGACGGGATCCCGAGGGTGTGCCGCGCTGTGACTGCGGCGAGCCGCTCAAGCCGGACGTGGTGCTGTTCGGCGAGCTGCTGCCCCTGGCGGCGTTCGAGCGGGCGGAGGAGCTCGCCGCCGGCGCCGCGCTGATGCTCTGCATCGGCTCTTCGCTGGAGGTCTATCCGGTGGCTGGGCTGCCCGAGACCACGCTCCTCGCCGGCGGCCGGATCGCGATCCTGACCCAGGGACCAACGCCGTTCGACCGGCAGGCCGCGGTGCGGATGGGAGGCGACGTGGTGGACGAGCTCGAGGCGGTCCTGACCGAGCTCGGCCTGCGGAGCCCTACTGCCCCAGCGCCGCCGCCCGCGCTCTGAGGGCAGCCTCGAGCCGGCCCAGCGCGAACGCCACCGCCTCCCGGTCAGCTGGCTGCAGACGCCCATTCAGGGCGTGCTCGGCCGCGGTGATGACGCTCGCCTGCAGCGCGCGCAGCTCCTCGATTCGCCCGGCGAGCGCCGGCCCGGCCGGATCGCCGGGCAGCTCGGCAAGGGCGGCGTCGAGGGCCACGCGCAGCTGGAGGGCGGCCTCGCGCTCGCGCCGCTCCTCGAGGTCGAGGCGCGTGCGGAGAGCGAGCTCCTCCGCGGCCAGCCCATCCTGGCGCCCCGTGAGGAGCGCCGCGAGGCGAGCGTGGGCGGCGGGCACCCGGGAGGGGCGCCGGCGGGGAACCGGCTCGATCAGCTCGCGCGCATCGGTCCACAGGCCGTCGGCCACCTGCTCGCCGGCGCCGTAGCCCAGCCTGGCCACCAGGGCATCCTGGCGGCGTACGCCGTGGGCGCGCGGATCGGCCGCCGCGATGCGGTAGGCGTGCAGGGCGCCGTTCAGCACGGCGAGGCCGCCCGCCAGCTCCGGCTCGCCGGCGCCGGCGAGCCACGCGGCCGCCGAGTCGGCGCCGCCCAGCGGTTCGCCGACGTCGACGATGGTCGCCCGGGCGGTCGCAACCGGGACAGGCTCAGGTTCAGGTCGAGCCTTACGGTGCTTGCGCTGGAAGACGATTCGACGGCGCTCGACGGCGCCCAGCGTCGCGAGCACGAGCACGTGCGCTGGCGGGCCGTCGGGACCTTCGCCGTCGCCACGGATCAGGTAGCGGCCGTCAGGGGCTCCGAGTGACCAGGGCAGCTCGAGTTGGGTGAAGCGAAAGAGCGGCGGGATGCCCGGAGGCTATTGCCCAGGGGTCTTGATCGCGTACTGGCTGGGAGCGATCGGCACGATCGGCTCGTGGATCTGGCTGAGGCGGTTGATCAGCTTCGTCCACTGGCCGGGCTGGAGGATGCTCCCGACCGTGTCGGCGAGCTTCTGGTTGGCGCCGTACAGGTCGGTGTAGCTGACCTGGAGACGGTTCGCGTGGTCGGACTGGGCGATCGCGGTGGGCTGCCCCTTGTAGCTCATGGTCGAGACGATCTCGTCCGGCTGCATGGCGCCCTGGAGGGTGAGCAAGCGGCGGATGGTCACATCGGCGATCGACCCGGCGCCCTGGTGGCCCTTGATCGGGATGTCGTTGATTGCCGAGATGTCGACGCTCGCGCCGGTGGCTCCGGCGGGATCGATGCCGTTTGCGCCCGTCGGGGTGTTGCCGCACTTCAGGCCGCTGATCTGGGGCTTCAGGCCGGAGGCGGAGAGGAACTCGATGACCGCGAGGACGCGGCGATCGATCGCGCCCGACTGGATGTCGCGTCGGCCGCAGGGATAGATCTGGACATTCGGGTCCTGGAGCACGCGGCTCTGGAGTTGCTCCTTGGACATGAGGAGGACCTGGCCGATCATCGGGTTCTTGGCCTTGGGGCCGAAGAACGGATCCACTCCGGCGGCGCGGTAGACCGCGGTCGCCTCGAGCAGCTTCCAGCCGTCGAGGATCGGCTTGGGATCGATGTAGGGCGCGCTCTTGCCGGCGGGCTGGATCATGAACTCCACGTGCGAGGCGTCGGTGGGGGCGCCGGCACCCAGGCGCCCCAGGATCGTTCCGGCGACGACCACCGCTCCGGGCTTCAGCGGCTGGAGCGTGTACTGGTTCTTGGCCAGGTGCAGGACGTCGGAGAAGTAATTGCTGAAGCTCGACATCTGCGGCTCGGCGCTCGACACCTGCTGTTTGCCGCCGGCAGCATAGGAGGCGGGCCGGCTCGGATTGGCGAACAGCCGCTCCTTGACCATCGGCGTCGAAATCGCCGGCGCGACCCCGGATGCCGCGGCGGGCGTGGCCGGCTGGCTCGCGGCGGCCCGGGTGACCGGGAGCGAGATCGAACCGCTCTTGGCTTCCTTGGTGGCCGTGGCGGCGCTGGGCGGGGCCGGCGCTTGCTGTGTGCCGGCGGTAGCGGGCTGGCTGGGCGCCGGACCCCCCGGGGCCAGCAGCGCCTTGCCGATCGAAGCGGCGCTTGCCTTGACGGGCTTGGGAACCGGATACCGCGCGGGGATCGACCCCAGGTTCGCGTAGGTGTAGATGTTGCCGGTGGCGTCCTGAAGCTCGAGGTAGCGGCCGAGCTTGTTGCTCTGGCCTATCTTCACGACCTTGCCGTCGTTGACCGCGATAACCGGCGAGCCCTGCTTGGCGTAGATCGCCGTGCCCTGGCTGTTCGGATCGGACTGGACGGTGACCGCCGCGTTGCCTTTCTTCACGCGTGTCTTGGCCAGCTTGAGCACCGCGTCGTCGGCGTACTTGGCCGCGGCGGCGACCGGGAAGTGACCCTCGACCAGGTCGGTCAGCGACCCGATGAAGGACTTGGGCATGCCCCCGATCAGCTGGGCGCGGAGCATCACTGACTGCACGTACCACGAGGCGTGGTTGTAGGCGAAGATCGCGTTAGGGATGCTCGTGGACGCGCCCGCCGCGTGCAGGTAGCGCGCGGCGCTGAAGATCGCGTCGGCGGGGTTATAGGGATCGGCGATCCCGTCGCCGTTGGCGTCCAGGCCCCAGCGCTTCCAGGTCGAGGGCAAAAACTGCATCCAGCCCACGGCACCGGCGGTCGACACCGACAGGTTGCGGCCGTAGTCCGTCTCGATCTCGTTGATCGCCGCCAGTACCTGCCAGGGCACGTTGTACTGGATGCCCGCCGCCTGGTAGATCGGGAGCAGGAAGGGCGGGATCTGGAAGCTCTCGATGAAGAAGTTCGGCACGCCGATCGGGGCTGGCCCCGGGAGCGCGAAGGAGAACGTGGGGTTGGCCGGCGTGGGAACGCCGCTGTTGGTCCTCGCGGGCGGAGGCGTCCGCGGCTTGCTCTTCTTCTTGGGCTTGTTCGGCTTCTTGGGCTTGTTCGGCTTCTTCGGCTTCTTCGCCTTCTTCGGCTTCGGAGCCTTCGGCTGCGTAACGTGGTTTCCGGTCTGCGAGCTGCCCTGGTTCGGCTGGGAGGGCTTGCGCCCCTTGCCCTTTCCCGAGCCGTTCTTGGGTGCCGGCTGGGGAGCGTTCGACTTGATCGTCGTCGTCGGGGTGCTCGAGGTCGACCCGGTCGAGGACGACCCCTGGGATGGGTTCGGCTTGGCCGTGGTCGACGTGGAGCTCGAGGTCGTGGGCGCGGTCGTGGTGGTGGTGGCGGGCGGGCACGACTGCCAGACGTGGGTGATCGGGAGGTTCACCGGGAGCGGCAGCGAACTCGGGCGCGTGCCGGGCGGGACGTTCTGGAAGGTGTACGTCTTGCCGCCGGCGACCGTGATGATCACGGTGCAGCCGTTGGCGGAGGCGTAGGGGATCGCGGCCATTCCGAGCACCGCAACAACGGCACCGAAAGTTACGGCAGCGATTTTCAGCTTCCGCCTGCTCACCACAGTGGCCTATTCCTCCCGCAGGATGCCACTCGCAAACTCGTCCCAGCTACGATCACAAATAGGCTTGCCCGGGAAGCTACTCGGTGCCGTCGAGCTTTGCAATTGGCAACCGCCGGGTGTTCGGATGTCTCTACGGGTATCAACGCGTGGGAATGCGCATCGCTCACGTCAGGCATCCTTCTCACAATCGGCAGGATGCGGGGGCCACTGTAGCGACGGCGGCGTTTTGTAAGCGTCAGCGATCCCTCTAGGAGAGCTTTACCCTCATGCGGAAGGGGACACAATGAGCGAAGACAAGGCTGGCCTCCGGGGCCGGGTGACGAGGCAGGGCGAGGAAGCGATCGGCAAGGTGGCCCAGGGAATGCTCGAGAACCCGGTGGTCAACAAGGCGCTGACGGCGGCATTCGAGACCCGTCAGCGGGCGACCCGGGCCCAGGAGATGGCGATGGGCGCGCTCAACCTCCCCTCGGCAGGCGACCTGGAACGGCTCACCCGCCGTCTGCGGAGCGTCTCGCAGCGGCTGGAGACGATCGAGGATGGACTGGACCGTCTCGAGCAGCGGATCGACCAGCTCGGGTCCTCGAGCCCGATCGAGAAGCGGCTCAGGGCGATCGAGGAGGTGCTCGCGCGGCTCGAGGCCACGCTCGAGGCGCAGGCGATGGCCCCCGCTGCGGTCGCCTCGGAAGTCGGTGAATCGGCGGGGTCGCCCGCTCAGGGCTGAGGCTTCCCGACGAGGCTGAGCGCGCGCAGCGCCATTCGGCCCATTCGCTGCTCGGCGGCGCGCAGGTCATCCTGGCCGATCCGCTCGCGCGCTGGCAACACGAGGTCGGAGACCACGAGCAGGGCGCCGGCCTGTACGCCCCTGGCGGCGGCCAAGGCGAAAAGGGCGGCGCACTCCATCTCGACCGCGAGGGCGCCGTCGGCGCTCCAGGATCGCTCCAGGCCGCGGGGATCGTAGAACAGGTCCGTCGTCACGACCGGGCCGGCATGCTCTGCGGCCGCCGCGAGGGCGGGGAGCAGGTCCGGACCGGCGAAGGTCCGTTCGCCAGCGCCGAGGGCCCGGCTGGTGCCGTCGGCAGCTATCGCTTCGGTTGCGGTGACCAGGTCGCCCAGCTGAAGGCCCGACCGCAAGGCGCCGCAGGTGCCGGCGCGCACGAGACGGCGGGCGCCGAGGTCAGCCAGTTCGGAGATCACGATCGCGGCGCTGGGCCCACCCATCCCCGTGCTCTGGATGGTGAGCGGCGCTCCGTCGGGTGCGAGGCCGGTGTAGCCCCATAGCCCGCGGTGGTGGTTGAACATCTTCGGGCCTTCGAGGAGCGACTGGGCGAGCAGGAGCGCCCGCGCCGGGTCACCCGGGAGCAGGACACGCTCGGCGAGATCCGAAGTGGGGTGAAGTCCGATCGGAGCGGGCATGCGGTGAAGAATTGTTGTTCATGCCCGTTAGGTGTAGTTGCCATTGACAGATCGGGCCGCGGCGAGTAGACCTACGACACCCGAAAAAGGCAACAGGCCGGAGCGTGACGCGCTGCCCAGGCCAGCTGGGGAGCACGCTCGCGAGGCGCCGCCGGAAACGTGACGAGCGCCTACGGCCGACGCAGCGGGCCGTGACGCCCGCGGGCGGCGGGGCTTCGTGCTCGTCGAGGCCCCGCCGCCGACTTTGTTCAGCGCACACGTTGATCGCGCAATCGCGGGCGTCCTAACGGGTAGCAGACTACGTGTCAGGGATGTCCAGATGAGCGCGGGTGCGGACAGTATGAGGACGGCGGCGGACTTGCTCGCGCGCGTGCACGAGCAAGGACTACTGTCGGCCGGGCGCCCCGTCGTGGTGCTGCTCTCCGGCGGGAGCGATTCGACGTGCCTGCTGGACCTCGCCGTGCGGATCTGCGGCGCGGACGCCGTAAGCGTGCTGCACGTGAATCACGGCCTGCGCGGGGCAGCCTCAGACGAGGACGAGATGCATTGCGCGCGACTGTGCGAGCGGCTCGGCGTCGCCCTCGAGGTGCGCCGGCCGGCGCCTCGCGCGCGGGGCAACCTGCAGGCATGGGCCCGCGAGGCGCGCTACCGGGCGGCCGGCGAGCTGGCATGCGCGCGCGACGGCGAGGTGGCCGTGGGGCACACGGCCGCGGACCAGGTCGAGACGATCCTCTATCGGCTTGCGTCATCGCCGAGCCGGCGCGCACTGCTCGGGATGCGACCCCGGGAGGGCTCGCTGGTGCGGCCGCTCCTTCGTTTCACGCGCGATGACACGGAGGCGTACTGCCGGGCGCGCGGTCTGGACTGGCGCGAGGACGGAAGCAACGCGTCCCGGGCATACGCGCGAAACCGCGTGCGGAGCGGGCTGCTGCCGGCGCTGATCGAAGTTCACCCGGGCGCGCTGCGCAACGTCCTGGCGGCCTCGGAGATCCTGCGCGACGAAGCCGAGGTCCTCGATGCGCTGGTCGCGGAGGTGCTGGGCGGACGCTCGCGGGTCTCGCTGGCGACGCTGCGGGAGCTTCCGGGCGCGTTGCGGCGCCTGGTCGTGCAGCGGCTGGCCGACGACGCGGCGGGCGGCCCAGCGCCAGGAGCGGGGCGGCGGGGCGACTCGGTGGCGGGGCTGAGCGACCGCGGTACCGCGATGCTCGACATCGGGTGCGGGTTGCGGGCGGTCGCCGAGTACGGCGAGGTGCGGATCGAGCGGCGTGGCGGAGAGGCGGACGCGCCGCTGCGGCCAGTGCGCCTGCCCGTCCCTGGAACGGTGCAATTTGGCGCGTGCGAGGTGAGCTGCGAGGTGGTGGCGCCGGCCCGGATACACGGGGTGCTCGACCGCGCGGCCCTGGGGTCCTCGGAGCTGACGGTTCGAGCCTGGCGGCCGGGCGATCGGATGGCGCCCCTCGGGCTGGGCGGCACGAAGTCGCTGCAGGACCTGTTCACGGCGCGGCGGGTGCCGCGGCTCCAGCGGCGTTCGGTACCGGTGGTGGAGGCTCGCGGCGAGATCGCCTGGGTGGCGCGCGTCGCCACGTCTGAGCACTTCAAGGTCAGGGCCGACACGCGGGAGGCGGTGCGCCTGAGCTGCCTGACCTCATAATGCAGCGGGTGGAAGGCGACCACGCGATCGGGGAGATCCTCGTCCCGGCCGAGGATCTGAAGCGCCGCGTCCGCGAGTTGGCCGCGGAGGTTTCGCGCGACTACGAGGGGAAGGATCTGGTGCTCGTGGGCGTTTTGAAGGGTGCCGTGCTGTTTCTCTCGGACCTGATGCGACACCTGGACGTCCCCTGCGAGGTCGACTTCATGGCCGTCGCCTCGTATGGGTCGGCCACCAAGTCCTCGGGCGTGGTCCGGATCCTCAAGGACCTCGATGCGGTGATTGAGGGTCGCGACGTGCTGATCGTCGAGGACATCGTCGACTCGGGGCTGACCCTGCAGTACCTCTTGCGCAATTTGGCCGGGAGGAACCCGCGTTCCCTCGAGGTTTGCGCGCTTCTGGTCAAGCCCGAGCGGCAAAAGGTCGATCTACGTACCAAGTATGTGGGCTTCGAGATCCCCAACCGCTTCGCGATCGGCTACGGCCTCGACTACGCGGAGCGGTACCGAAACCTCCCGTTCGTGGCTGCGTTGAAGGAGTGAACACACCATGAACGCTCGCATGCAGGCCTCACCGGCGGCCCCAACCCAGATGCTACGCTTGGCAGTCCCAGACTCCGAGTCCAGGCGCGGCGCGAGCCGCATTTTCCTCTCATGAGCAGGTTTTTCAAGAGCGCCGCTTTCCCGATCCTGATCGTCGTCGTGCTGGCGTTCTTCGCCCAGAAGCTGATCGGCGGCTCGCATAGCGGGCACCCCCAGACCTTCGGCAACCTCATCTACCAGCTCGACAACGGCCAGGTGCAGAGCCTGTCGCTGCACCAGAAGGACAACACGGCCGACGTGACCACGACCAGCGGCCAGAAGTACACCGTCGGCTTCCCGGACGGGTACGTCTCGCAGCTGATCGGGACCGCGAAGAGCAAGCTCTCGCCGCAGAACTTCGACATCCAGGGCAAGACGTCGAACGGCTGGCTGTCGCTGCTCACCTACATCCTGCCCTTCGTGATCTTCATCGGCTTCTGGATCTTCCTGATGAACCAGGTCCAGGGCGGCGGGTCCAAGGTGATGTCGTTCGGCAAGTCGCGCGCCAAGCGCATGTCGGTCGACTCGCCCAAGATCACCTTCCGTGACGTGGCCGGCGTGGACGAGGCAGTCGAGGAGCTACACGAGATCAAGGAGTTCCTCGAGAACCCCAAGAAGTTCCAGGCGCTCGGCGCGCGCATCCCCAAGGGCGTGTTGCTGTACGGGCCCCCGGGGACAGGGAAGACGCTCTTGGCGCGCGCGGTGGCCGGTGAGGCCGGCGTGCCCTTCTTCTCCATCAGCGGTTCCGACTTCGTCGAGATGTTCGTCGGCGTGGGCGCCTCGCGCGTGCGCGACCTGTTCGAGCAGGCCAAGCAGAACTCGCCGTGCATCATCTTCATGGACGAGATCGACGCGGTCGGGCGGCATCGTGGCGCCGGTCTGGGCGGCGGCCACGACGAGCGCGAGCAGACCCTGAACCAGCTCCTGGTCGAGATGGACGGGTTCGAGATGAAGGACAACATCATCTTGATCGCCGCCACCAACCGTCCGGACATTCTCGATCCGGCCCTGCTGCGTCCCGGCCGTTTCGACCGCCAGATCGTCGTCGACCGCCCGGATCGCCTCGGCCGCAAGAAGATCCTCGACGTCCACACGCGCGGCAAGCCGCTGGCGCGGGAGATCGACGTGGACGCGCTGGCGGGTCAGACCCCCGGCTTCACCGGGGCGGATCTGTCCAACCTGGTGAACGAGGCCGCGCTGCTGGCCGCCCGCAACGGCAAGCGCGAGATCACCCAGGTCGAGCTCGAGGAAGGGATCATGCGGGTGATCGCGGGTCCGGAGAAGAAGACCCGCGTGATGTCCGATAAGGAGCGGCGGATCACCGCCTACCACGAGATGGGTCATGCCATGGTCGGCCACTTCCTCCCGAACGCCGATCCGGTGCACAAGATCTCGGTCATCTCGCGCGGGCAGGCGCTCGGCTACACGATCTCGCTGCCGACCGAGGACAAGTTCCTGACCACCCGCGCCGAGCTGCAGGACATGATGGCGATGACCCTGGGCGGCCGGGCCGCCGAGGAGATCGTGTTTGGCGAGGTCACCACCGGCGCGTCCAATGATCTCGAGAAGGTCACCGCCACGGCCAAGCAGATGGTCATGCGCTTCGGCATGTCGGAGAAGCTCGGCCCGCGCGTGTTCGGCCACGACCACGGTATGCCGTTCCTGGGCCGCGAGTTCTCCGCCGAGCCGGACTACTCCGACGAGATCGCCCGTGAGATCGACGACGAGATCCGGCGGATCGTCGAGGCGGCGCACGTCCAGGCCAAGGGCATCCTGAACTCCCATCGCGTCTCGCTCGCGAAGCTCTCGGAGATCTTGATCAAGCGCGAGACGATCGAGAAGGAACAGTTCGAGGCGCTGCTGGACGGGCAGACCGAGGCCGACGTGTTCGGCGCCGAGGCGCCGCCGCCGCCCGAGGTGCCGATTCCCGGACTACCCGCCGGCGAGCGGCGCGAAGGGCCGCGTCCGCTGCCGCGCCCGGGTCTCGCCGGTGGCACCGCCGAGTAAGCGCGCAGCTTCTGGCGAGCGGGCGGCGAGGCTCAGGAGCGGCACGTCCCGCGGCTGGTAAAGCAGAGAAGCGGAGCCGACCGCCAGATAACCGGGTCAGTCGGGCAACGGGGGGTTCAGGCCGGCGGCGTGGCATTTGGCCAGGCCGGGGCCGAGGGGCGGCGCGTCGGCCAGCTTGGGCGGCTTGAGAAACGTCGGCCTGCCGAAGTCGAAGTAGTCGATCATCGGGCGTGCGTTGGCGTCGCGGAAGGTCATCGCCGGCAGGTTCCACTTGCGCTCGATGAACGCCGTGATCGAGGTGTGATCGTGGACCACGCGTGAGACGTAATGGCGCCTGGCCCAGGGGGAGATCACGATCATGGGCACGCGGAAGCCGTAGCGATCGAAGGCGGCCGGGACGTCCTCGGAGGTCAGGTTCGGCGGGATCGAGTCGGGCGCGATGGCCGCCGGCGGCGCGACGTGGTCGTAGTAGCCGCCGTGCTCGTCGTAGGTCAGGAACAGGACCGTGTGCTTCCACGTCCCTGCCTCGATGAGCGTGCGCACGACCTGGGCAATGAAGCGCTCGCCGAGTTGGATGTCCTGGGGGTTCTCCTCCGAGGTGGTCGAGTAGTTGGGGTCGATGAAGGTGAACTGGGGCAGGTGGCCGGCGGCCACGTCGGCGCTGAAGCGGTCGAACGTGCGGATGCGAGGGGCGCGGGCCGGCGTAATGATCCCGGTCACGACCAGGGCGCTCTGATAATTCTGGTAGTACATCGCCCAGTCGATGTTGTGAGCGTCGAGCCGGTCGAAGATCGAGCCGTCCGGCGGCGGTGTCAGGGCGATTGTGTCGTTGATCGTGCCCTGGGAGGTGCCGGCAAAGAAGTACGAGCGGTTGGGGTAGGTCTGTCCGAGCACCGAGCAGAAGTGCCGGTCGCCGAGCGGGAAGGACTCGGTCAGCGAGTAGGTGAAGGGGACGTCGCGCTTGTCCCAGTAGCGCATGGCGACCGGCGCGCTCGCTTTGACGAACCCGTCGTTGCGGCCGTTGTCGTAGGCCTGGTGGCTGGCGTTCCACGACTGGCTCGGCTCGCCGGCGAGCTGGCACGGCGAGGTGGCGTGCTGAGCGCGGATGGGCTGGCCGGCCGCGTCCGGATTGGCGTTGACCGGGCGCCCATGTTTCAGTCGGAATCCGTCGACGCGGGCTCGACCGGGGACCTGGTGGGGAACCATCCCCAGCAGGTTGTCGAACGAGTGGTTCTCCATCATCAGCACCACGATGTGCTCGATCTGGGGCATGCTCGGCATCCCCTCGGGGCGGCCCGGGAAGGGGAGGCTGCCGGGGCCGCGCAGACCCGCCGGATGCGCCACCGGATGCGCCCAGGCGGGCAGGCCGCGGGTGGCGATGAGCGCCGCGCCGCCCGCCGCGGAGCGCAGCAGCGTCCGCCGGGTGAGGGCGACTGGCTCGGGCGACGGGGTATGCATAGTGGCGGGACACTATCCGCAGACGATGAACGACGACGCCAAGCAGCCGGGTGGTTTCGGCCGGTTTATGCTGGCCGTCACGCGGGTCTGGGTGCCGGCGGCGATCGCGGTGGGCGGCGTGATCGGCATCGTCATCGGCCACGGGAAGACGGCGGCGGCCGGCGCGGGCGTGGCCCTGGTGATCGCGGCGCTGATCGTGTGGATGATCAACTGGATGTACCGGATGAGCGTGCAGAGCAACCGCGAGCGCGACCGCGAGGAGGAGGCGCGCGAGTACTTCGACGAGCACGGACGGTGGCCGGATGAGTGACGGCTCGCCCGGCCCCTCGGGCGAGTTCCGGATCATGGGCGTGATCAACGTCACCCCCGACTCGTTCTCTGACGGCGGCCGCTATCTGGCCGCGCAGGCCGCGATCGAGCATGGCCTCGAGCTCGAGGCCGAGGGCGCGGCGATCCTCGACGTCGGGGGGGAGTCGACCCGCCCGGGCGCCGCGCCCGTCCCCGAGTCCGAGGAACTCAGGCGGGTGATGTCGGTGATCGAGGGCTTGCTGGGGCGAGGCGTCAGCGCGCAGATCTCGATCGATACTTCGAAGGCCGGCGTGGCGGTGCGGGCGCTCGAGGCCGGGGCGACGTTGGTCAACGACGTGACGGCGCTGCGCGGCGATCCGAAGATGGCCGGGGTGGTGGCGGATGCCGGCGCGGACTGCTGCCTCATGCACATGCTCGGCGACCCGCGGACGATGCAGCGCGATCCTCGCTACGACGACGTGGTCGGCGACATCAAGGCCTTTCTGGAGGAGCGGACGGCCCTCGCGGTGGCGGAGGGCGTGGCGCTCGAGCGGATCCTGGTCGATCCGGGGATCGGTTTCGGCAAGACGCTCGAACACAACCTGGAGCTGCTGCGCCGGCTCGACGAGCTGGTCGAGCTGGGGCGTCCGGTCGTGATCGGGACCTCGCGTAAGGCGTTCCTGGGCCGTCTCACCGGGCGCGAGGTGGACGACCGGGTGGCCGCGACGCTCGCCACCAACGTGCTGGCTTACGAGCGCGGGGCGCGCGTGTTCCGCGTCCACGACGTGGCGCCCGTTCGCGACGCGCTGACGGTTGCGGCTGCTACGGTCAGCGCGCCATGGAAGAACCGGACGAGTACGACGAGGTAGAGGAAGACGACGAGGAGGAGGAGCACTCCGAGCCCGAGGTGGCGATCGAGGTCAGCGGGCTCTCGTTGTTCACGCACGTGGGGGTCACCGAGGCCGAACGCGAGGTCGGCCAACGGCTGCTGCTGGACCTCCGGCTCGATGTCGGCGAGTGCGACGCGACCGTCACGGACCGGATCGAGGACACGGTCGATTACGCGCAGGTGTGCGAGATGGCCAACCTCGTGGCGCAGCAGCGCTCCTACAAGACGCTTGAACGGCTGTGCGCGGCGATCGCCGACCGGCTGCTCGAGCGCTACGACCTGGGGGCGGTGTGGGTCAAGGCGGCCAAGCCGGAGCCGCCGATGGCGCTGCCGGTCAGCGAGGTGTCGGTCGAGGTGTGGCGCGAGGCGGAATGACGTCGGGCTTCCTCGGCCTGGGGTCGAACGTCGGCGACCGGCGAGGTCATCTGGAGGGGGCGGTGCGCGAACTACAGGCGCGCGGCGTGCAGGTCCTGGCCTCGTCGTCGGTGTACGAAACCGAACCGGTGGGGCTGGTGCTCGACCAGCGCGATTTCTACAACGCGTGCGTACGCGTGGAGACCGCGCTCGGTCCGGATGAGCTGCTCACGGCGTGTAAGGAGGTCGAACGGGCACTCGGACGGCAGACCGGGGGCGTGCGACATGGTCCGCGGCCGATCGACGTCGACCTGCTGCTGCTGGACTCGCTCGTGTACTCGTCGGAGCGGTTGAACCTCCCGCACCCCGAGGTGGTGTCGCGGCGGTTCGTGCTCGTGCCGCTGCTGGAGCTCGATCCGGAGTTGACGCTGCCAGGCGCCGTGCGGCTGGCGGACGCGGCGGCGGCGCTCGGTGGCGAGGGCCAGGAGGTCCGGCGGGTGGGCGATCCGCTCGTGTAGGGGCGTGACGCCGAGCCAGCTAGGGTTCGCCCATGCTGCTGGTCGTTGACGTCGGCAACACCCAGACGCATTTCGGCCTGTTCGGCGACGGGCAGATGACGGTGGCGGAGCATTGGCGGTTCGCCACCGTACGTGACTCGACCGGGGACGAGCTCGGGGCCGCGCTGTCCAACCTGCTTGGGCTGCGGGGGATGGCGTTCGGAGACGTCGACCGCTCGATCGTGTCCTCGACCGTGCCCCAGCTCTCCGAGCAGTGGACGCTGATGGCCAGGCGCTACCTGGGACACGAGATGCTGGTGGTGGGACCGTCGATTCGCACCGGGATGCCGATCCGCTACGACAACCCGCACGAGGTCGGCGCCGATCGCCTGGCCAACGCGGTTGCCGCGTACGAAAAGGTGCGCGACACCTGCGTGATTGTCGACTTCGGCACCGCGATCACCTACGACATCGTGTCGTCGGCCGGGGAGTACCTGGGCGGCATCATCACCCCCGGAGCGGAGATCTCGATCGACGCGCTGTATGACCGGGCGGCCAAGCTGCCCAAGGTCGAGCTGGGACGCCCGCGCTCACTGATCGGCAAGTCGACCGTCGATGCGATCCGCAGCGGGATCGTGTACGGCTTTGCGGGTCAGGTGGAGGGGATCGTGCGACGGCTGCGCGGTGAATTGGGGCCGACGACGTGCGTGATCGCCACCGGCGGACTGGCCGGCGAGCTCGTTCCCTTTATCCGCGAGACGATCGACGAGGTCGACGACTTGCTCACGCTGACCGGACTGCGGCTGATCTGGGAGCGGAACCGCTAAGCGGGGCGTGATGCCGAGCGATCGGGTCACCGCGCGAGCCTGGATGGCTCGCGGAGGACTTCCCCAGCCTGGGCCGGGATCGGCACGTCCGGCGTCTTGGCCACCGTCGCGGCCAGGATCAGGAAGGTGAGCCGCCGGCGCTCGTCCGGGTGCTCGGCAGCGTACTTCTCGTAATCGTCGAGCAGACCGCGGATGGCTGCGAACACCGGGGCGTCGTCGATTTCGTCGGGCACATCGCAGGCGAGCCGAGCCAGGGCGAGCATCTCGGTCGGATCGCCGCCGCGCATCGCGCTCAGTGCGCTGAACAGGAGGAATCCGGCCACCCGGTCGAGCAACACGTGCGGCGCGCGGTCGCGCTCGCCGATCGCCGGTCCAGCGGGCTCGAGCGGCTGACCAGCGGCGATCCGCAGCGACTGCCCCGAGGCGATGGAGCGAATCTGATCCGGCGAGAGGCCGAGTTGCAGGGGCCAGCGCAACTGGAATGCGGCGGAGATGAAGGTGTGCCCGTACGGTGCGTCCGAGGCGAACAGGATCTGCCCCGGCGGCACGAGCGAGACGAGCGCCTCGAAGTCGGCTGGAATCCACCACGCTGTGTCGAACAGCAGGTTGGGCAGGTCGCCGGCCACCCGCCAGATCCAGGACAGGTCGCAGATACCGGCGTGGGCGAGGATCAGCCGGGCGTTCGGGAACTCCTCGGCCAGCTGGATGGCGTGCAGGCCGAGAGCGGGAATCCCGCGTCCCGCGTGGATCAGCACCGGCAGCGAGCGCTCGTGGGCGAGGGCGATGAGCGGTCGTACGTTTGGGTGATCGAGCGTGAACTGTTCGGCGCGGGGATGGAGCTTGATCCCGCGCGCACCGTGGCTCAGGCTGCGCTCGGCCTCAGGGAGCGGGTCATCGTGGGGGTTGACACGGCAGAACGGGACGAGCACGCCGTCGGCGTTCTGCGCGGCTGCGATCACCGCGTCGTTGGCCACGCGATAGCCGTCCGGCTCGTGGAAGGGGAACACGAACGCGCCACGGGCACCGGCGGTCCTCAGCGCCGCGACCAGCTCCTCGCCGGTCTGCTTCATCCCGTCCGGATCGTTGGAGCCGAGGTGGGTGTGAGCGTCGAACAGCTCGAGCCCCGGCACCTGCTCGAGCACGACCTCCGACCAGGGGCGAAGCGCTTCGAACAGGTTCATGCCGTCCATGCATACCATGAAACGCCATGGGCCGATCTCTCACGGATTCCTGGCGTCTCGGCGGGGTGGCGATTCCCAACCGGGTCGTGCTGGCGCCGCTGGCGGGCATCGGCAACTGGTTCGTGCGCCTGCAGGCCAAACGCCACGGCGCCGGGCTCGTGGTGTCCGAGATGGTCTCCAGCTTCGCGGTGCACTACGGCAATGAGCGTACATGCCGCGAACTGCTGCGCATCCATCCCGAGGAGCACCCGGTTTCGGTCCAGCTGTTCGGCCACGATCCCGACGTGATGGCGTCGGCCGCCGAGCGCGTGGCCCTCGCCGGCGCCGACCTGATCGACATCAACATGGGCTGCCCGGTGCCCAAGGTGTGCAAGACCGGCGCCGGCGCGGCTTTGCTCGAGGAGCCCGGGCGAGCGGTGGCGGTGGCGCGGGCCGCGGCGCGCGGCAGCGGGCTGCCGGTGACCGTCAAGCTCCGCTCCGGTCAGCGGCCGGGGGACGCGAGCGGGCTCGAGGTGGCGCGCCGGCTGGTGTTCGACGCCGGCGTCGCGGGCATTTCGATTCATCCCCGGCACGCCTCCCAGCGCCACAAGGGTTCGCCCGACTACGAGCTTGCGCGGGGACTGGTCGAGGAGCTCCCGGTGCCGGTGCTCATCTCGGGCGGGCTGCACACGCCCGAGCAGGTGCGCAGGGCGTTCGAGCGGACGGCGGCAGCCGGCGTGCTGCTCGCCCGGGGATCGCTCGGCAACCCATGGCTGTTCGAGCAGGTCCTGGGGCGGCGTTCCTCACACCCGGATCGGGCGGAGATCCTGGCCGAGCTCGACTGGGTTCTCGATCGGGCGGTGGAGCACCTGGGTGAGGAGCGTGCCACCCGGTACCTGCGCAAGTTCTATCCATGGTACGTGGAGCAGCTCGGCGGCAGCCGGAGCCTGCAGGCGTCGCTCCAGACCGCGCCGACGCTCGAGGCGGCGCGGGCGCTGTTCCACGGCGAGGCGCTGAAGCAAGCGGCCTGACAGGTTGGCCTGTGAGCGCGCCGCCGCTGAGTTCGACGGGCCAGCGGGGGCTCTATACTCATCCGCCCGGCAGCCCGAGCTGCCTGGGAATCCCCCGCTGAGCAGGCGGGTTTTTCTTCGTCCGGACCGCCGGAAGTCCCGGCGGCGACCACCGAAACAGGTCTGCACCATGCCTAAGGACGTCATCATCACACCGGAAGGGCTCGCCAATCTGAAGGCCGAGCTCGATCATCTGACAACCGCACGCCGCCGCGAGGTCGCCGCCCGGATCAAGGAGGCGCGCGAGTTCGGCGACATCTCCGAGAACGCCGAGTACGACGACGCCAAGAACGAGCAGGCGATGCTCGAGGCCAGGATCGCCGCGCTGGAAGAGAAGCTTCGCTCGGCCACGGTGATCGACCAGTCCGACCTCGGCACCGACGAGGTGCGCGTCGGGTCGGTGGTCCACGTCAAGGACGACGGCGGCAAGTCGACCAAGTACACGATCGTGGGCTCGGCCGAGGCCAGTCCCGGGGAGGCCAAACTGTCCAACGAGTCGCCGGTGGGCAAGGCGCTGCTCGGCCGCAAACGGGGCGAGGAGGTCGTGATCACCACGCCCAAGGGCGAGCGGCGGCTGAAGATCACCAAGATCGACGTCGAGTCCAAGTAAAGGCCGACGTGACCGAGCAGGCGGACGGCTCGGCGGAGCTGCTGGCGACGCGGCGCCGTAAGCTCCAGTCGCTGCGCGAGGCCGGGATCGAGCCCTTTCCCCACGAGTTCGATGGGGTCGAGCCGATCGCGGCCGTGCGCGCAGCGCATGAGTCGCTGCGCGACGGCGAGGAGACCGATGTGCGCCACCGCGTCGCCGGGCGGCTGGCCGCGCGGCGCGGGCAGGGCAAGATGGCGTTCCTCGATCTGGTCGACCGGTCCGGACGGATCCAGCTCCAGGCCCGGGTCGACGAACTCGGGGCCGAGGGGATGGAGCGGCTCCTCGGCCTCGACCTGGGCGACCTGATCGGCGTTGACGGCGTGGCCTTCCGCTCCAGGCGGGGCGAGTTGACGCTGCGCATGGACTCGTTCACGCTGCTGGCCAAGTCGCTGCGGCCGCCCCCCGAAAAGCACCACGGGCTGACCGACGTCGAGGTCCGGTTTCGCCGCCGCGAGCTCGACCTGATGGCCAACGAGGAAGCCCGGGAGCTGTTCATCGTGCGCGCGCGGGTCATTTCCGCCGTGCGGCGCTTTCTGGACGCCGAGGGGTTCATCGAGGTCGAGACGCCGGTGCTCCAGCCCCTGTACGGGGGCGCCGCGGCCCGGCCGTTCACGACGCACCACAACGCGCTGAATCGCCAGTTCTACCTGCGGATCGCCACCGAGCTCTACCTGAAGCGGCTGATCGTCGGCGGCCTCGAGCGGGTGTACGAGCTCGGCAAGGACTTCCGCAACGAGGGCGTGGACTCCACACACAACCCGGAGTTCACGATGCTCGAGTGGTACGAGGCATACGCCGACTACGAGGACATCGCGGCGCGCTGCGAACGGCTGGTGGCGTATGTGGCCTCGGAGGCGGGCTACTCGGGCGAGATCGATCTGACGCCGCCCTGGCGGCGCGAAACGCTGACCCAGGCGATCCTGGACCGGACCGGGATCGACATCGCGGAGCACCGCGAGCGTGACTCCCTGGCCCGCGCCATGGCCGCCCGCGGGCTGAACGTTTCGCCGAAGGACAGCTGGCCGCAGCTGGTCGACGAGCTGCTCTCCAAGCACGTCGAGGCGACGCTCATCGAGCCGACGTTCCTGATGGACTATCCGGTGGCGCTGTCGCCGTTCGCCAAGCGCCACCGCTCGAATCCGAGACTGGTCGAGCGCTTCGAGGCCTACGTCGGCGGGATGGAGATTGCCAACGCGTTCACCGAGCTCAACGACCCCGATGAGCAGCGGCGGCGGTTCGAGGAGCAGCGGGCGCTCGCCGGCGCCGGGGACATGGAGGCCCACCCCTTCGACGAGGCCTTCCTGGAGGCTCTGGAACAAGGAATGCCGCCGACCGGCGGGATCGGCATCGGCATCGATCGCATGGTGATGGTGATTACCGGACGGCGTTCAATCCGCGAGGTCGTGCTGTTTCCGGCGATGCGCGACTAATTTCGTTGGGCACGCGCGGGGGGGCCGTCCGGACCCCCGGCTTCGCCCCGTCAATCGGTCCCGCGGGGTGTAGGACGCGAGGGGGTCCGGCCGGCCAACCCGCGCGTGCTTCCGTCCCCGGCGCGCTCGTTTGAAGGCCTGTGCACCCCGGTGGGTGCGCGCCGAGCCCCCCGGGTCGCGGCTGGCGAGCCGCGCTGATGGGTGCGTGGGAGGTATGCCGGGCCGGACCCCCTCGCGTCAAATCGACCTGCAAACACGCTATTAGCGTCGGGCGCGGGGGTCCGGGCCGGCGACATCCCACGCATGAACATCTTGTGAACCGATAGCAAAGCCGCGACCCGGGGCGTGAGAGGCGTGTATGGGCGTTGGTAAACTCGCTTATGGCCCGAGAAAACGAGACCGTTGCGCTCATCAAGCGGCGTCGAGCAGCCGATTAGGTGGGTAGAGACGGAATCGTCGGTGTCCCCGCAACCGCCAACTACCATGTAAAGCATCAGGTAGCGGAGGAGCAGACCGGAAAGCACCCCAACCGAGCACAGCCCGAGACCCGCCACACGCAGAGAGAAGAATCATGTTCGAGCGATTCACAGAGCGAGCCCGTCAGGTAGTTGTCCTGGCTCAAGAAGAAGCGCGGACGCTCAAGCACAACTACATCGGCACCGAGCACATCCTGCTCGGGCTCCTGCGCGAGGAGGAGGGCCTGGCGGCCCGCGTGCTCGAGTCGCTCGACATCACGGTCGAGCGGGTGCGCGCCCAGGTGGTCCGGATCGTCGGCTCCGGAGAGGAGGTCACCTCCGGCCAGATCCCGTTCACGCCGCGGGCCAAGAAGGTGCTCGAGCTCGCGCTGCGCGAGGCTCTGAGCCTCGGCCACAACTACATCGGCACCGAGCACATCCTGCTCGGGCTGGTGCGCGAGAACGAAGGGGTGGCCGCCCGGATCCTGCTCGATTTCGACGCAGATTCCGAGAAGATCCGCAACGAGGTGATCCGGATGCTGTCCGGCCCGGGCAGTCGGCAGCGCGGGGCCGGCGGCTCTGGCGCGGCGGCCGCCGCCCAGGGCGAGAGCAAGAAGTCCTCCAAGCTGCTCGACCAGTTCGGCCGCAACCTAACCAAGCTGTCCGCCGAGTCGAAGCTCGACCCCGTGGTCGGTCGCGAGACCGAGATCGAGCGGATCATGCAGATCCTGTCTCGCCGAACCAAGAACAACCCCGTGCTGGTAGGCGAGCCCGGCGTCGGCAAAACCGCGGTCGTGGAGGGCCTGGCCCAGCGGATCACGAACGGCGAGGTTCCCGAGCTGCTCAAGGGCAAGCAGATCTATACGCTCGACCTGGCTGCCCTCGTCGCGGGTTCGAAGTACCGCGGCGAGTTCGAGGAGCGCCTCAAGAAGGTGATGAAGGAGATCACCCAGCGCGGCGACATCATCCTGTTCATCGACGAGCTCCACAACCTGGTCGGTGCGGGCGCCGCCGAGGGCGCGATCGACGCGGCCTCGATCCTCAAGCCGGCGCTGGCCCGCGGCGAGCTGCAGACCATCGGCGCGACCACGCTCGAGGAGTACCGCAAGTACCTGGAGCGTGACTCCGCCCTGGAGCGCCGGTTCCAGAAGATCACCGTCGACCAGCCCACCACCGAGGAGACCGTGCAGATCCTCAAGGGCCTGCGCGACCGCTACGAGCAGCACCACAAGGTGAACATCACCGACGAGGCGCTCGAGGCGGCGGCCGAGCTGGCCGACCGCTACATCTCCGACCGCTTCCTGCCCGACAAGGCGATCGACCTGATCGACGAGGCCGCGTCGCGCATGCGGATCAAGTCGATGACCTCCCCGCCGGTGTACCGCGAGCTCGAGGACGAGATCGAGGAGACGCGGCGCGCCAAGGAGGAGGCGATCGAGAACCAGGAGTTCGAGAAGGCGGCCAACCTGCGCGACAAGGAGCGCCGGCTGACCCAGCGCAAGCGCGAGCTGGCCGAGCAGTGGGAGGCCGGCGAGTCGACCGAGCGTCCCGCCATCGGCGAGGAGGAGATCGCCGACATCGTCTCGATGTGGACGGGTATCCCGGTGTTCAAGCTGACCGAGGCCGAGACGGCCAAGTTGATGCGCATGGAGGACGAGCTCCACAAGCGCGTCATCGGCCAGCACCCGGCCATCGAGGTCGTCTCCAAGGCGATCCGCCGCTCCCGCGCGGGCCTCAAGGATCCCAAGCGCCCGACCGGTTCGTTCATCTTCCTGGGCCCCTCCGGTGTCGGGAAGACCGAGCTGGCGCGGACCCTGGCCGAGTTCCTGTTCGGCGACGAGGACACCATGATCCGCATCGACATGTCCGAGTACATGGAGAAGCACGCGGTGTCGCGTCTGGTCGGCTCGCCTCCGGGCTACATCGGCTACGACGAGGGCGGGCAGCTGACCGAGGCCGTGCGGCGCAAGCCCTACAGCGTGCTGCTGCTGGACGAGATCGAGAAGGCCCACCCCGACGTGTTCAACATCCTGCTCCAGATCCTGGAGGACGGCAGGCTGACCGACGCCCAGGGCCGGACGGTCGACTTCCGCCACTGCATCGTGATCATGACCTCGAACATCGGCGCCTCCGAGATCGCCCGCAACACCCCGCTCGGGTTTGCCGTCTCCGACGACGACACCGGGATCACCTACGACGACATGAAGACCCGGATCATGGGCGAGCTCAAGAAGGTGTTCCGGCCCGAGTTCCTGAACCGGATCGACGAGGTGATCGTCTTCCACAAGCTGGCCAAGGACGAGATCAAGGAGATCGTCGAGCTGCTGCTGCGGCGGATCCGCGAGTCGATGGCCGAGCGCGAGCTCCAGCTCGAGCTCTCCGAGCCGGCCAAGGACATGCTGGTCGACAAGGGTTGGGATCCCGCGATGGGCGCCCGGCCGCTGCGCCGCGCGATCCAGCGCTACGTCGAGGATCCGCTGGCCGACTTCGTCCTGCGCTCGCAGGTGGCGTCGGGCTCGACCGTGATGGTCGACTGGCCGAGCGGCGAGGACGGCGGCGAGGCCCCGGCGGACGCCGATGTCAAGCTGACGGTAATCGAGCCGGCGCCCAAGCCGACCCCGGTTGCCGTCGGTGCCGATGGCGGCGACGACGAGGACGCGCCATCGGCCGAGCCCGACGACCGGGCCGAGACCGTCGAGCCCCCGGCGCCCGAGTAGCACGCCTCGCTGTCCCCTGCGCGGCGCACCCGCTTTCCGTCGGGCGCGCCGCGTAGCCTCGGGACACGATGCCGCGTCCCGCCTCGATCCATGTCTGCTCCGCCTGTGGCCACGAGTCCTCCCGCTGGGCCGGGCGCTGTCCGGGCTGCGGCGAATGGAACTCGCTCGTCGAACAGGCGCGGGACCCGACGCCCGCGCCGCGCGGCCGGGGCGCGGCGGCGGTCCGGGGCGCGGCCGCCGTCAAACCAGTGGCGCTGCGCGACGTGGCGGCCATCGAGCAGCGGCGACTCGGAACCGGGATCGGGGAACTCGACAGCGTGCTCGGCGGAGGCATCGTGCCGGGCTCGCTCGTGCTCATCGGGGGCTCGCCGGGCATCGGGAAGTCCACCCTGACCACGATGGTGCTGGCCAACCTGCACGAGGCGGGCCGGCGCACACTGTACGTGTCGGCCGAGGAGTCGGCGGCGCAGATCCGGCTCCGGGCCGAGCGGCTGAGGGCCGGCGCGCTGGGGATCCCGGTGATCGCCGAGACCGACCTGCACACGGTGCTGGCCACGCTCGAGCGTGAGCGGCCGGAGGTGTGCGTGATCGACTCGGTCCAGACGCTGCACTCGGGCGAGCTCTCGAGCGCCGCCGGCTCGGTGGCCCAGGTCCGCGAGGTCGCCGCCCAGCTCATGGCGCTCGCCAAGGCGATGCGGATCGCGGTCCTGCTCGTCGGCCACGTGACCAAAGATGGGACGCTGGCCGGGCCGCGCGTGCTCGAGCACCTGGTGGACTGCGTGCTCCAGTTCGAGGGCGAGCGTGAACGGACCTACCGCACGGTGCGCGCGATCAAGAACCGGTTCGGGTCGACCAACGAAGCGGGCGTGTTCGAGATGCGCGACGACGGACTGGTCGAGGTGCTGGACGCCTCGGCGCGGTTCCTGAGCGAGGCCACCCGGGCGCCCGGCAGCGTCGTGCTGTGCGCGATCGAGGGGTCGCGTCCGCTGCTGGTCGAGATCCAGGCACTGGTCTCGAGTTCGGAGCTGGTCCCGCCGCGGCGGGTGGCGTCGGGATTCGATCGCAACCGCCTGGCCCTCGTCCTGGCCGTGCTGGGGCGTCACGCGGGCATCGGCGCGGGAACTTCCGATGTGTTCGTCAACGTGGTCGGCGGCGTGCGGGTGGACGAGCCCGGCGCGGACCTCGCCGTGGCGCTGGCCGTGGCCAGCGCGGTGCGGGGTGTGGGGCCCCGCAGGGGCGATGGGCAGCCGCTGGCCTGCTTCGGAGAGCTCGGCCTCACCGGGGAGCTCCGTTCGGTCGCGCATGCCGATCGACGCCTGGCTGAGGCGGCCAAGTTCGGGCTCGGCCCGGTCGTAGAGCCGGCGGCGCATGGCACGCTTCGTGCGGCACTCGCACACACGTTCGAGAGCCGGCAGCGCCCCCTGGCGGCGTGAGGGCCCGATCACCTGTCAATAAGCGGTAAAATCGGCCCCGATGCCGCCGCGTTCCGGGGAAGAGCTCAAGGGAGAGCTCGAATCTCGACAGGATTCCCGGCTGGTAAGGGCACTCGAGATGGTTGCCCCCGGGACGGCCCTCCGAGAGGGGATCGACAACATCCTCCATGCCCGGACGGGCGGGCTGATCGTGATCGGCGACGCCGACGAGCTGGCCTTCCTGTTCTCGGGCGGGATCAAGCTCGACCTTGACTACTCGCCGGCGCTGCTGTACGAGCTGGCCAAGATGGACGGCGCGATCGTGCTCAGCTCGAACGCGACCAAGATCGCCCAGGTCAACGTGCAGCTGACGCCCGATCCGACGATCCTGACCTTTGAGACCGGCACCCGCCATCGCACCGCTGAGCGCGTGTCCAAGCAGACCGACGCGCTGGTGGTGGCGATCTCCGAGCGGCGCGAGGTCGTCTCGCTCTACGTCGACGGGATCAAATACATCCTGGAGGACATCCCGGTGGTGCTGGCCAAGGCCAACCAGGCGCTGGCCACGCTCGACAAGTACCGCAGCCGGCTGGACCAGGTCTCGACCCGGTTGACCGCGCTCGAGTTCGAGGGCGGCGCGACCTTGCATGACGTGCTCACCGTGCTGCAGCGGGCCGAGTTGGTGACCAGGATGGCGGTAGAGATCGAGCGCTACATCGTCGAGCTGGGAACCGAGGGCCGGTTGATCGAGATGCAGCTCGACGAGACGATGGTGGGCGTCTCGGCCGACAAGGCGGCGCTTGTCCACGACTACTTGATGGAGGACACCGACGAAACATTCGCGACCGCGTTCGATCAGCTCGTCCGCCTGCCCAACCAGGATCTGCTGGACTTCGGGCGCCTGGCCGAGCTGCTCTCCTACGACCGCAAGCTGAATACCCTCGACTACCCGACCTCGCCGCGCGGGTTCCGCATCCTGGGGCGGATTCCACGTCTCCCCAAGCTCGTCGTGCAGCGGATCGTGGGCGAGTTCGGAGGACTCGAGGAGTTGCTGGCCGCCACTGACGGCGAGCTGGAGACCGTCGACGGAGTCGGCGAGATCCGCGCGAAGGACATCCGCGAGGGCCTACGCCGCCAGCAGGAGATCAACCTGGTCGACCGGTACCTGCAGACGTGATCGATCCAGGCACATGTACTTATGGGAGAAAACCGCGTGCGGGTCTATGACCCCGCCCGTCACGGACAGAGGAGGACACCATCACAGAGCTAATGGAAGAGCCCCTGGAGGACCTCGAGATCGCCGAGGTAGAAGCCCCGCACATCGAGTTCGAGATCGGCGACAACGTCGTGTACCCGCACCACGGTGCGGGAAAGGTGATCCGCAAGGAGCAGAAGGAGATCCTGGGCGAGCGGCGTGAGTACCTGACGATCAAGATCCTGCACAACGACATGACCGTGATGGTCCCGACCGAGAATGCGGCCCTCGCCGGCCTGCGCCGCGTGATCGACGAGGAGACGGTTCAGAAGGTGCTCGCGGTGCTCCAGGACGAGTGCTCAGACATGCCCAAGAACTGGAATCGTCGCTTCAAGTACAACCGCGACAAGATCAAGACCGGCGACATCTACGAACTCGCCGAGGTCGTGCGCAACCTGGCCATCCGCGAAGCCCACAAGGGTCTTTCCACCGGCGAGAAGCAGATGTTCACGCGGGCCAAGAAGATCCTCGCCTCCGAGCTGATGTACGCGCTCGAGATGGACGAGGACGAGGTCGAGGAGCATCTCCAGGGCCTGTTGCTGGAGTCCTACAACGGGAAACGCGGCAAGACCGGGAAGGTGACCGTCGCCGCCGAGTAGGCGGGTGGCGCAAAGCACGTGGCGGTCGCGTTGATCGTGGCCGCAGGACGCGGGAGGCGCCTTGGGTCGGACCGGCCCAAGGCGCTCGTCGCGTTGGGAGGCAGGCCGATGCTCGAGTGGAGCGTCTCGACGCTGCGCTCGATTCCGGAGGTGGAGCGGATCGTGGTGGCGCTGCCCGGCGATGGGCTGGACGACGCTCCGGCTGGGACCGTAGCCGTGGCCGGTGGCGCCGTGCGCTCGGAGTCGGTGCGCGAGGCGCTACGGATGGCGCAAGCCGGCGACCCGGTGATCGTCCACGACGCTGCGCGGCCGCTCGCGCCGGCGTCGCTGTTCGTGCGGGCCCTGGCGCAGCTCGAGGCATCGGGATCCGACGCAGTGATCGCCGCGGCGCCCGTGTCTGACACAGTCAAGGAAGTGGGTCCCGACGGCCGCACGGTGGCGCGGACGCTGGATCGCAGCCGGCTATGGGCGGTGCAGACACCGCAGGTGTTCCGGCGGGCGTGCCTGGAGCGGGTTTTGCTCGACGCCGGCGCCGAGGTGCTGGCCGGGGCGACCGACGACGCGTGGCTGGTCGAGCGCGCGGGCGGCGTGGTCGAGGTCGTCGAATCCACGCCGGCGAACATCAAGGTAACCACGCCCACCGACCTACGGCTGGCCGAGCTGTTGCTGGCCGGGGCGCGGGTGTGACGGTCGCAACCGGGATCGGCTACGACTGCCATCGGTTTGCCGCGGGGCGGCGGCTGGTTCTGGGAGGCGTCGAGATCGCGCACGAAGGCGGGCTGGCCGGGCACTCCGATGCCGATCTCCTCACGCATGCGATCATCGACGCTCTGCTGGGCGCCGCCGCGCTTGGCGACATCGGCGAGCATTTCCCGGATCGCGACGAGCGCTACCGCGACGCCGACTCGCTGGAGCTGCTCCGCACCACGGTGGCGATGCTCATGCACCGGGGCGTCCTGGTCCTGCACGTCGACGCGACGGTGGTGATCGAGCGGCCGCACGTGGCGCCGTTCCGCGAACGCATCCGGACGTCGCTGGCCGAGGCGCTCGGCATCTCGCGCGAGCACGTCAGCGTCAAGGCGACGAGGGGGGAGGGCATGGGGTTCGTCGGCCGGGAGGAGGGGGCGGCGGCGCTGGCGGTTGCTACGGTCGAGCGGTGAACGCTGTCCACAACGTCCTGTGCTCGTCCGGCTGGTGGTCGCGGAGGGTGGAGCGCGAACTGGTGCCCTGGGGCCTGGAGGGGGTGCACCTGGGCGACGACGTGCTCGAGATCGGCCCCGGCTTCGGCGCCACCACCCGCGTGCTGGCGCCACGCGTGGAGCGGCTGACCGTGCTCGAGCTCGATTCGCGCTATTGCGAGCGGTTGCGAGACGAGCTGGGCAACGGGAAAGTCGAGGTCATCCAAGGCGACGCCACCCAGCTTCAGTTGGCAGAGGGGCGCTTCTCGGCGGTGCTCTGCTTCACGATGCTCCACCACATCCCGACGGTGGCGCAGCAGGACGGCGCGTTCGCCGAGGTGGCACGCGTGCTCCGTCCCGGAGGGACGTTCGCCGGCACCGACAGCCTCGGCACCGGCTGGATGTTCCGCGCCATTCATATCGGCGACACGCTCAACCTCGTGGATCCGGATGGCCTGCCGCCGCGCTTGCGCGGCGTCGGCCTCGACGTGCGCGAAGTGAGGCGCGGCGGGAGGTCGTTCCGATGGAGGGCTACGAAAACCTAGGCCAACACCGGACTTTGGCGCTGAAGCCACGCATATGTCAGCGCCATCGCCAAAGTCCGGCCCGGCGACGTCAGCGCGTTGCGCTCCCGAGCCGGCGCGCCGGAAGAAGTCCAGCAGCAGCGCGTTGGTCTCCTCGGGACGCTCCACCTGCGGGACGTGCCCGCAACGCTCGAGCGTCAGCTGCTCCGCCCGCGGCAGCCATTTGCGCACGTGGCGCGAGAACGCGGCCGGCACGAGCCAATCGTGGCCGCCCCAGACAAACAGCGCGGGCGGCCGCGGGTCGGCCAAGCGGCGGTAGAACCCGTGACGAGCGATCGGGAAGCGAACGAAAAGCCTCGTCAACCACGCTCAGCCGCTGAACGTGCGCAGGCCTGTCAGGCACGGCGCCCCCCCTAGCGTCGGACCCGGCCGCAAGCCTCGGCTGGAAGCGAGCCCTGCCCGACGGGACGGGCGGTAGGAAGGGCTAAGGTTGCCGAATTGTGAGACGGACGATCCGCCTGCACGACACGCGCACCGGCCGGGTGCTGCCGGTCGAACCCGGCTCCGGCAACCGGATCCGCATCTACGCCTGCGGCCCGACGGTGTACGGACGGATCCACGTGGGGAACGCCCGACCGTTCGTGGTCTTCTCGCTGCTCAAGCGCGTGTTCGTGCATGAGGACTACAACGTCACATTGGTTACGAACATAACGGACGTCAACGACAAGATTTATGCGGCCGCCCGAACCGCCGGGGTGGGGAGCGAGCACCTGGCCAGCGAGATGATCGACGCCTACATCAGCGATACCGACCGCCTCGGCCTGGGCCGCCCCGATCACGAGCCGCTGGCCAGCCGGACGATCCAGGAGATCATCGAGCTGATCGAGACGTTGATCGAGGGCGGGCACGCATATGCCGTGGAAGGTGACGTCTACTTCTCGGTCCGCAGCTACCCGGATTACGGTCAGTTGTCCCATCGCTCGTTGGACCAGATGGACCAGGGGGAAGGTGTGGAAGGCGCCGAGCGCAAGCGTGACGCGGCGGATTTCGCGCTCTGGAAGGCGCAGAAGCCGGGCGAGGACACCGCCTGGGAAGCGCCTTGGGGCCGGGGGCGGCCCGGTTGGCATATCGAGTGCTCGGCCATGGCCGAGGCACTCCTCGGCGTCGGCTTCGAGATCCACGGGGGCGGATCCGATCTGATCTTTCCCCACCACGAGAACGAGGCGGCCCAGACGTTCGCCGCGCACGGTGAGCCGCTCGCCTGCCTGTGGATGCACAACGGGATGGTGCGCCTCGACGACACCAAGATGTCCAAGTCAGTAGGCAACATCTTCCTGCTCCACCGGGCGCTCGATACCTACGGGCGCGACGCGCTGATCATGTACTTCATCGGCAGCGACTACCGCAAGCCGGTGGAATTCGACGACGAGCGGCTGGCCGAGGCGCAGGCGCAGGTGCGGCGGTTCACCGAGGCCGCGCGGCGCTTGGCTCCGGGGCCTTCGCCGCAGTGGTCGGGCCGGTTGTCCCAGCGGTTCTTCAACGCGCTGGCCGAAGACTTCAACACCCCGGCTGCGCTCGGCGTGGCGTTCGAATGGGTCCGAGAGGCCAACCGAGCGCCGGCGGGAGCCGGCTCCGAGGACCTGCGCGACATGCTCTGGGCGCTCGGGCTGGACAACCTGCTCGAGGTGGGCGAGGTGCAGGCGCCGACCGAGGTGACGGAACTGCGAGACGCCCGCGAGCGGGCCCGGGCGGCGCGCGACTACGCGAAGGCCGACCGGCTGCGCGAGCAGATCCGCTCCCATGGCTGGGAGGTGCGGGACGGTCCGGACGGTCCCGAGCTGCTCCCGGCGGCGTAAGCCCGGCGCGGGTCCGGACGGCCCCGAGCTGCTCCCGGCGGCGTAAGCCCGGCGCGGGTCCGGACGGCCCCGAGCTGCTCCCGGCGGCGTAAGCCCGGCGCGGCCCGAAAGCTCTCCTGCTTGACAAGAAAGCGGTGCTGTGGGAGTCTCCCGGCGGGAGAATAAGGGTGGAGTAAAGCTTTAGGCTCCTCCGCACGTCATGTACACAGGCGCCACGGGAGGTAAGTGCGCCACGGCATCGGACCGATCCCAGTTTGCCGGTGGCCGGGGTCGAGAAGGGAGACTCGTGGCTCGACTTTCCCCCTATTCGCACCCTCAACTTCAGGTTGAAGATCCCTACCTGATCGCCATGGCGAAACAGGGAAACGCGGCTGCGTACGACTGCATCGTCCGCCGCTATTACGGGTTCGTGCGCCTGAAGGCCTCGTCGTACTTCCTGGCTGGCGGAGACTCCGACGACCTGATCCAGGAAGGTCTCGTGGGTCTCTACAAGGCCGTGCGGGACTACCGGACCGACCGCGAGTCGAGCTTCCGCAACTTCGCCGAGCTGTGCATCACGCGCCAGATCATCACCGCGGTCAAGACCGCCACGCGCAACAAGCACACGCCCCTGAACCAGTACGTGTCCTTCTCGAGTTCGGCCACCGCGGTATCTGATGGCGAGCCGACGCTGGACGAGATCATTCCCGGCTCACCCGTGCACGATCCGGTCAACCAGGTGATCAGCTCCGAGGAGTTGCGCGCGCTCGTGGCCTGCATCTCCACCGCCTTGTCAGAGCTCGAATCGCGCGTGCTCGCCCTGTACCTCGACGGGCACTCCTACGAGGAGGTGGGGCGGCGGATCGGCTGCGACTGCAAGACGGTCGACAACGCGCTTCAGCGGGTCAAGCGCAAGGTCGGCCAGCATCTGGCCGAGCGCGCGGTCGCGTAGCCGGCAGAAGCTGCCGATTGCTATAAGACTCATCGGGTTTAGCCGGGGCGTAGGCTACGGCTGTTAGATAAATGCCGGACAGAAGGAGCTCCCGATGAGCGCTGAGGCACACGAGCATCACGAGCATGGCGGACCCGGCTACGCCTCGCCCGAGGTGGCGCGCCAGCAGCCGCCCGAGCGGTTCGTGTACGTCGCGTCGCTGTACGAGGGAACCGGGATCAACCGACCCGACTTCATCGCGGTGGTGGACGTGGACCCGGAATCCAGCACCTACGGGCAGATCGTGCACCGGACCGAGATGCCGAACATCGGCGACGAGCTCCACCACTTCGGCTGGAACGCGTGCTCCTCGGCTTGCCACTCGCAGCTCAAGCGCGACACGATGATCGTCCCAGGTGTGCGCTCGTCACGGATCCACATCATCGACATCTCCCAGCCGCGCGCGCCGCGGATCAAGCACGTGATCGAGGGTGAGGAGATCAAGCAGAAGCTCGGGCTGAGCGCGCCGCACACCGTGCACTGCATGCCCGGCGACATCGTCACGATCTCGATGCTCGGCGACGCCGACGGCAACACGCCCGGGGGGTTCGCGGTGTTGGACGCGCGCGACTTCTCGATTGCCGAGCGCTGGGAGCGGGATGCCGGCGGCATCGAGTTCACCTACGACTTCTGGTACCAGCCGCGGCAGAACACGCTGGTCTCGAGCGAGTGGGGCGCGCCGAACACATTCCTGGACGGGTTCAACCCGGCCGACGTCGCTGCCGGGAAGTACGGCCGGCGTCTGCATTTCTGGGACCTCGAACGACGGGCCAAGGTGCAGACGATCGACCTGGGGGACGACGGCTGGATCCCGCTCGAGATCCGCTGGCAGCACGACCCCGACTCCGCGCAGGGGTTCGTGGGAGCGACGCTGTCGAGCAACATCATCCGCTTTCAGCGCGAAAACGGCAGCTGGGCGGTGGACAAGGCGATCGACGTGGCCAACGAGGAGCTCCAGGGCTGGCCGCTCGAGGGTGGCGTTCCCGGGCTGATCACCGACCTGGTGCTGTCGCTCGACGATCGGAACCTGTTCTTCTCGAACTGGCTGCACGGCGACGTGCGCCACTACGACGTGTCCGATCCGGCCAACCCGCAGCTCAAGTCGCAGGTGTGGCTGGGCGGCCTGCTCGGTCGTGACGGCGGGCACCCGAAGGCGCGTGGATCCCTCAACGGCGGCCCGCAGATGATCCAGAACTCGCTCGACGGCGATCGCGTGTACGTCACCAACTCGCTGTTCTCGACGTGGGACAACCAGTTCTATCCCGGGATCGAGGGATGGCTGGTCAAGCTGGAGCGACAGCCGGACGGGAGCTATGCCCTCGACCCGGGCTTCTTCGTCGACTTCCACGAGCAGGCCGACGGGGCCCGGCCACACGAGATCCACCTGCCGGGCGGGGACTGCACGACCGAGATCTTCCAGTAGCGGTGGCGGCCGCTGCGGGCGGCGAGCTCGAGCAGCTGCTGGCGCAGCAGCTCGCGTATTACGGTGCGGTCGCGCCCGAATACGAGCGGCATGCCATCCCGGGAGCCTGGGGCGGCGAGCCGGAGGCCGCGCTGGACGCGTTCGCACCGGCCGGGGCGGTGCTCGAGCTGGCCTGCGGGCAGGGCGCCTGGACACCCAAGCTCCTGCACCACGCCGACACGATCACTGCGCTCGACGCCTCCGCGGAGATGCTCGCCATCGCAGCGAACCGCATGCGCGACGAGCGGGTGACGTTCGTGCTGGCCGACGTGTTTGCGTGGGAGGCGGAGCGTCGCTATGACGTTGTGTTCTTCGGCTTCTGGCTGTCACACGTCCCGCTTGCGCGCTTCGCGGAGTTCTGGTCGCGGGTCGAAGCGTGGCTAGAGCCCGGCGGCCGGGTGTTCTTCGTCGACGACGCCCACCGGACGGCGGACGAGCTCATCTACGGCGAGGGCTCCTCGATCGTGCAGCGGCGCCTGAGTGACGGCACCACGCACCGGGTCGTCAAAGTGGCGCACCGGCCCGAGGAGCTCGAGCGCCGGCTGCGGGAGCTGGGGTGGGCGATCGCGGTCAGCGCGTCGGCGGACGAGCCCTTCTACTGGGGCGCGGGCGGGAGGGCTTGACCACCACGCTGCGCACCGCCCGGGTGCGTCATGTGCTCGACGAACTGCAGCGGCGCTCTGAAGCGGAGGACCCGCCGGCCGTGGCGCGCGTGCGCGCCCACGAACGGCGCGCCGGCCGAAGGGCGTACGGCCGTGAGCGCGGCGCCGTATACGGCCTGGCGCCGCTGTCGGTCGCGCCGGAGGTGGGCGCGCTGCTGTACGTGCTGGCGATGGCACGGCGTCCCGCCACGGCCGTGGAGTTCGGCTCGTCGCTGGGGTACTCGACGCTGCATCTCGCCGCGGCGGTGCGCGATGCGGGCGCGGGCGTGGTGATCTCCACGGAGCTCGAGCCCGAGAAGGCCCGGATCGCGCGGGAGAACCTGGCCGCGGCGGGCCTGGACGATGTCGTCGATCTACGCGAGGGCGACGCGCTGAACACCCTGCGGGATGTCCGCGAGCTCGACCTGCTGTTCCTCGACGGTTGGAACAACCTGTACCTGTCCGTGCTCGACCTGCTCGAGCCACGGCTCACCGCGGGATCGCTCGTGATCGCCGACCTGAGTGCGGGCGATCCCGAGCAAGCAGCGTACTGCGAGCGGATGCACGATCCGCACAGCGGGTATGTGTCGGTCGATGTGCCGCTCGACGCCGGCGTCGTGGTGTCGGTGTGGACGGGCGCCTAGCCGAAGGTCCCGGGACATCTGGTCTCTGGACCTCTCAACACGAGGAACTCCGCACTCGAGCCGCTCCCGCCACTCGAGTGCGGCGAAACTCGTGCCAGAGCCGACCGAATACGCATTCGGCGGTTCGAGGATGGGCGAATGCGGACTTATTCGGAGTGTGCTCGATTCGGGGTGTGCTCGATTCGGGGTGTGATCGATTCGGGGTGTGATCGATTCGGGGTGTGATCGATTCGGGGTGTGCTCGATTCGGGTTGTGATCGATTCGGGTTGTGATCACGGGGCTGGCCGGTCGGCGGATCGGGTGCGGCGTCCGCCGGCGCCTCGAACCGGGCGTCGCTGCGTCGAACGCCGCGCCAGTCAACGCGGCCGGCTCCCTGGCGCCTAAGCGCTCGGGCGGGCTAACCCGCCGCCGCGGGAGCGGCGGACGAAGTACAGGATCACGCTCGAGCAGGCGATCGAGAGCACGATGCCGGGGACGCCATGGCCCCAGATCAGCCAGACGATGATCCCCGCGATGAAGTTGCCGGCGAGGCCGAGCACGATCGTCTGGGGGATCGTCATCGGGTCGCGGCCCGGCAGCGACAGCCTCGCCAGCGCCCCCACGAACAGCCCCGAGACGGCCAGGATGATCAGGTAGAGGATGAGGCTCACGTGGGATCAGGCTAGCAGCGGATTCCCCGCCTTCAGATCCCGTTTCAGTCGACCTGAAGGAGCTGATCGGCGAGCGCAAGCTGGTCCCCGGGGCGCAGCCGACAGCGCCCCACGGGCTGACCGTTCAGCCGTGTGCCGTTGGTCGAGTCGAGGTCCTGGACGATCCAGCTGCCGTCGCGAAAGACGAGCCGCGCGTGCCGGCGGGAGACGGTGTCCGCCGGGACAACGACGTCGCAGCTTGGGTGGCGGCCGATCAGCAGCTCATCTCGAGCGCCGCTCCAATCGAGTGCGAGCAGGATCACGTGCTCGGGTGCGCCGGCGACGGCAGGGCTTGGACGGGTGAGGCCGGTCAGTGCCGTGAGCAGCCGGCGACGGACCTGCCTGCGCGGCGCGCGCCGAGTGAGGTCCCCGACCAGCCGCGCGGGCTCGATCACCGCGCCCGCGAACAGCATGTCGAGGCGGTGCGCCAGCGTGCGCTCGCTCATGAGGCCCTCGGCGTAGGCCGCGTTCAGGGTCCGCGCCAGTCGGTTCCGGTACGCGCCGGGTCCGAGCACGAGAAGCAGTGTCCCGCACGGACCCCCCGGTGTCCAACGATCAGGTGGGCTGATCGGACGCGCGGAGCGTGTCGCGAAGCGCCTCGAGCCCGGTGTATTGCGGGCGCCAGCCAAGCTCCCGCTTGGCCTTGGTCGTGTCCATGATCGCCGGGTGGCTGATCGCTTCGACCCACTCGGTGGCTGGAGGGATGAACGATGCGCGGGGAATCAGCCCTACGAGCTCCGCCGCCCCTCGGGCGAAGGCGGCGGGAAGGGGCAGAGGAGTTAGGCCAAGCTCGCGCAGCACGTCGGCCGCGGTGAGCACGCCGTCGCCGGCGATGTTGTAGGCACCGGGAGGTCCCTCGCCCAGCACGCACTTGAGCAGAGCCTGGCCGACGTCGTCCTCGTGGATGAACTGCACGGGCAGGTCCGGGGCGGGGACCGGGACCGGCACGCCGAAGCGGTGGGCCAGGCGCAGCATCTGCTGGGCGGCCGCCGCAACGGGTGCCGGCAGCACGTCCTTGGCGCCGACGGCATGTGGTCCCAAGACGATCGGCGGCCGCAGCAGATACAGCTGAACGTCGGGATGTTCCTGTGCCTGTTCGGCCAGGTGCCGCTCGAGCTCGGCCTTCTCCTGTGCGTAGAACAGGCGCTCGGCGGGACGCACGGGCCACTCCTCGGTCATCCCGATCGGGTTGTCGGAATGGAAGCCGTAGGCCGCGACCGAGGAGGCGTAGACGAACCGCTGCGCGCCCGCGGCGGCCGCGGCCGCGAACACGCCCAGTGTCCCCTCGACGTTGATCGCCCGGACGGTCTCATGAGCGGCCGTGCCGGTGATCATGAATGCGAGATGGACGACGACGTCGGCCTGCGCGAACGTCGCCTGGAGCGACTCGGGGTCGCGGACATCGCCTTGTCGGTACTCCATCTTGCTCCAGCCGTGGGCGGAGGGATCGAACGGCCGGCGGGCGATCCCGAGGACGCGGGCCACGCGCGGCTGCGCCTGCAGGAGCGGGATCAGCCCGAAGCCGAAGGTGCCGGTCGGACCGGTGATAGCGACGGTCAGCCCGTCGTTAGGCATCGAGGCCGTCCATGCCGAATCGCGTGGCGATCAGCGCGGCCACCTCGCCGGGCTCTACGGCGCGGACGGAAACCTCGCCCGGCGTCTCCTCGGCGAGCGAGAGCCCCTGCCAATCGCTCAGCGACTCGCGCGTGCCGTCGGGCCGCTGGGCGCTGACGATGAGGCCGGTGACGAACGGCGAGCGCGGGTGCGTGCAGGTGAACCAGTTGCTGGTCTCCACGTCGATCAGCGGGACCGGCTCGGGCATGAAGCCATAGAGGTCGCTCCACTCTCCGCCCTGCATGGTCTGGAGGACGAGCTCCGGACCGTCCTCGACGACCCGGAAGTGCCATCCGGACTGCTCGTGCGCCTCACCGGGACCGAACGGGAGCGGCTCGAGCAGGGTGCCGTGGCCGAAGCCGACGTCGGCGTGCCAGTCGCCACCCTCGGCACGAACGTGCAGGACGAGGTGGGTGCGGGGGCGTTGGCTGCCCGGTGGGGCGCCCACCCGGACGCGGGCGAGCAGCATGTCGACCTCGGCGCCGAGTGCCTCGAACGCGGATTTGAGGAGCAGGTTCTGCTCGAAGCAGTAGCCGCCGCGCCGCTGGTGGACGAGCTTGCGCTCGAGGTCCTCGGGCTCGAGCGAGACGGGAATTCCGCGCCGCGGGTCGAGGTTCTCGAACGGGATCGAGATGGCATGAGCGCGGTGCACCTCGGCCAAGCTGGACTCGCGTTGCGCCCCGACTCGGGCGAGATACGCGTCAAGGTCGAGCATGGCGACCGACTGTACAAGCGGGCGGATCGCGGCCCAGCTGTGGTGCCCCGAGGGCGAGCATTTCAGCCCTAGCCGTCGGGCCGGCACCACAGCTGAGCGTTGGCTTCGGTTGAGCCGAACCTATTTGTTGTTGTCGTCCGGACGCACCTGCGCCTTGAGCCGCACTGTTCGGTATTCGAACAATACGTCTGCCATGCGAACGCGGCGAAAGCTAATAAGGCCCTACAGGCTCTGTCAAGAAAGCCGGGCAGGACAAGGCGACCCGCGACGGGGTACAGTCGCGCGTCCGGAGCTATGACCACGCCCGATCCCGAGACGCTGCTGGCCGAGACGCGCGCCTTCAACGCGGAGCTCGAGCGGCTGCTGGCCACGATGCCGCCGGTCAACACGGTCCCACCGGAGGAGACGCGCCGCGCACGACGTGAGGGACGCGGCATCTTCCCGGCGCCGGTGTACGTGCCGGAGGCGCGCACGGTGGAGATCGACGGCCCCGGGGGTCCGATCTCGCTGCGGATCATCGTGCCCGAAGGCCAGCCGACGGGCGCCTTCCTGCATCTCCACGGCGGGGGCTGGACGCTGGGTGAGAGCGACGGCCAGGATCTACGCCTCCAGCGGCTGGCCCGCGACACCGGCCTGACCGCGGTGAGCGTCGACTACCGGCTTGCTCCCGAGAATCCCTATCCCGCGGGCCCGGACGACTGCGAGGCAGCCGCGCTGTGGCTGCTCAGCGAGGACGGGCAGGCCACGGTCGGCGCTTCGGGCCCGCGCGCGATCGGCGGCGATTCGGCGGGGGGACAACTCGCGGCGGCCACGCTGCTGCGGCTGCGCGATCGCCACGGGATCATCGGCGCGTTCGGCGCCGCCGTGCTCGAGTACGGCGCCTTCGACCTGTCGATGACCCCCAGTCAGCGGCTGTGGGGCGAGCGCAACCTGGTGCTGTCGGGGCCGATCATCGCCTGGTTCGCGGACCAGTTTCTGCCCACGCAGGATCGCGAGCAACGCCGGGACCCGGACATCTCGCCGCTGTTCGCGGACCTGTCGGGCATGCCGCCGGCGATCTTCACGATCGGCACCGAGGACCCGCTGCTCGACGACACGTTGTTCATGGAGGCGCGCTGGCGGCGGGCCGGTCACCCGACCGAGCTGAGGATCTGGCCCGACGCTCCGCATGGCTTTGTGTCGTTCCCGATGAGCGTGGCCGATGTCGCGCTCGCCGCTGAGCACGACTTCCTGCGGCGCACGCTGGCGCTCCGCTCGCATTGAGGGCGTCGCATAGGGGAACGTCGGCTACCGCACCCTGTATCCGCTGCACGTGAGCTACTCGGGCTCCCAGCTCGCGTTCGCCGTGAACTACCTGCGCAAGCACCACGACGTTCGACTGGTGTCGCTGATGATCGGCGCTAACGACGGCTTCGTGTGCCAGGAGACCACCGCCGACCACTGCCAGGCTCTGAGCGAGCAGGCGGCTTTCATCGCGACGATCAAGAAGAACGTCAACACGATCCTCTCGGCGATCCGCAACAAGGCGCACTATCGCGGGCAGCTAGCGATCGTCAACTACTACTCGCTGGACTACTCCTCGCAGGCCACGACCACGCAGGCGGTGGCGCTCAACGAGGCGATGGACACGGGCGCGGCGCCGTTCCGTGTGGAGGTCGCGGACGGCTTCGGCGAGCTCCAGACGGCGGCCGCGCACTCGGGCGGCAGCACGTGCTACGCAGGATTGCTCACTCAGCTGGTGAACGCATCCACCAAGTGCGGCATCCATCCGAGCTACGCCGGGCAGTCCCTCCTGGCGCAGGCGCTCGAGAAGGCAATCCGCCTCGGCTGAGGACCTATCGGTCGGCGGCGCGCAAACCATCAGCGATTTGCGCACCGCCGGCCGCGGCACTGAAGACCGCGGCTCGCTCTATTCACCGCGCGCCTGCGGGAGTAGCCTTGGCCGATGAAGCCGTGGATGCTTCCGTGGCTGCTTCCTCTGGGGATCCTCGGAGCGGTGGTGTTCGTGGTGGTGACGGGCCGCTACGCGGCGCTGATCGCGGTCGCGCTGGCGGTGCTGCTGGTCCCGGTTCTGTGGCGGCTGGGCTTCGATCCGGCGGGCGAAGACGACGACACCCAGTACTGGCGGATCAAGCGCCCGTAGCCATCTGGTTCGTGTCGGCCGTGCGCGCAGTGGCTGACGACCAGATCGCCAGCGAGAATCCCGCGATCTCGTAAACGTGCACGACGGGGTAGCCCACGCATGCACCGTACCGCTACCTTCGGGCCCGTGCTCGACCATCTTCGCCTGGAGGATCGCGAGCGGCGCTACGCGGCCGTGCGCCTGTGCTCGGACCTGCCGCTGCCGGACCGAGACTTCGTGCGCGAGAACGGCGGCTGGGTTCTGCGCCTGCCGGGAGGCGCTCGACTGGCGCGCCTCGAGTACCAGCTCGAGGTGGTCGGGCGTGACGGCTCGAAGCACGTCGTGTGCGATCCCGAGAACCCCGAGCGGGCGCCCGGGGCGTTCGGAGAGAAGTCGGTCCTGCTGGCCCCGGGGTACCGGCCGCCGGACTGGCTCGACGCGGCGCGGACGCCGGCGCGCTTCGAGGAGGTCGACCTGCGCGTGCTCGGCCGCACGCTGACGATCCGAGTGTGGTCGCCGGGCGACGGCGAGTTGCCGCTGCTGGTCGCGCACGACGGTCCTGAGTACGACGAGCTGGCGGCGCTGAGCCGCTACGCCGGCGCGATGATCGAGCGGCGAGCGGTGGCGCCGTTTCGCCTTGCCCTGCTGCCGCCGGGCGACCGCGAGCAGTGGTACTCGGCCTCGGCGAACTACGCGCGTGCACTGTGCCGGCGCATCCTGCCGACCCTGCGCGAGAACATCGAAGTGGCGGGACGGCCGGTCGGCATGGGCGCCAGCCTGGGGGCGCTGGCGATGCTCCACGCGCAGCGATCCTGGCCGGGCACGTTCGACGGGCTGTTCCTGCAGTCGGGCAGCTTCTTCGTGCCCCGGTTCGATCGCCACGAGGCGGGCTTCCCGCGTTACGGACGGATTGTGCAGTTCGTTCGGGGCGCGCTGCGGGCCGGCGCGCATCCCGATCCGCTGCCGGTGGCGATGACGTGCGGGAGCGAGGAGGAGAACATCCACAACAACCGGTTGATCGCGGCGGCCCTGCGCGAACAGGGCTATTCCGCGACGCTGGTCGCGGTGCCCGACCTGCACAACTACACGTGCTGGCGCGATGCCCTGCACCCGCACCTGACGCGCCTGCTGGCGCGCGCGTGGCCGGCGCGGTGAACGGGGTGGCCGCGTACGGGCACTGGGGCCGGCCGGTCCTGGTGTTCCCGGCCGAGGGGGGAGACGCGGGCGAGTTCGAGCGCCGCGGCATGGTCAGCGCGGTGGGCGACCTGCTCGAGGCGGGGCGGATGAAGCTCTACTGCGTCGACTCGTTCGACCGCGAATCGTGGTCGAACCGCGAGATCCCGCTCGAGGAGCGGGCGCGCCGGCATGGGGTCTACGAGGCGTGGATCCTCGGAGAGGTAGTCCCGTTCGTGCGCGCGGACTGCGGCGGCGCCGGCGAGCTGATCGCGTGCGGCGTGAGCCTCGGCGCCTTCCACGCGGCGAACTTCGCGCTCAAGCGGGCCGATGTCTTCCCGCTGGCCATCGGCCTGTCGGGCAACTACGATCCGTCGGCCTGGGGCGGGTGGGGCGAGCGCGGCCACGCGGCCTACTTCAACAACCCGATGGACTACGTCGCGCAGCTGGGGGGCGCCCACCTCGAGTGGCTGCGCCGGCAGGTCAGCCTGCTGCTGGTGTGCGGGCAGGGGCAGTGGGAGGACACCACCGGCGCGCTCGAGTCGACGCGCGGGTTCGCGGCGCTGCTCGCCGGCAAAGGCATCCGGCACGAGCTGGATGTGTGGGGACACGATGTGGCGCACGACTGGCCGTGGTGGCGAAGACAGCTGGCGCACCACCTGCCACGCTTGTGCTGAAGGGGGGATCATGCCCGATGAGCGAGAGGGGATGATGCGCGGATGAGCGAGACCACCCATCTAATCGGCCTGCTGCTCGGCACCGAGGAGGACTGGCCGCGCGCGTTCGAGACGCTGGTGGCGCGGCTCGGCGCGATCACCGACGCCGGGGGACACCGCCACCGGATCGCCACCGAGCGGATCACGATCGAGCCGTTCGACCTGCGCGATCGACCGATCTACGAGCTGGTCATCGACCGGCTCGCCTACTGGTACTACGTCCCGCGCGAGTGGCTGAAGAAGGTCGCGCTGATGAACGACGTGTACCTGCTCAACAGCCCGTTCACGTTTCAGTCGATGGAGAAGCATGCGGCCTACTGCGCGATGATCCGCCTCGGTCTCAAGGTCCCCGCGACGGTGATGGTCCCGCACAAGGACCCGCCGGAGAACTCGCGCTTTCAGTACACGGCCGGGAGGTACAACCGGCCGTTCGACCTGGCCGCAATCGCCCAGCAAATCGGTTACCCCCTGTTCATGAAGCCCTACGACGGCGGGCAGTGGATCGGGGTCAGCCGCATCCGGAACCGCGAGGAGCTCGAGCGCGCCTACGACGCCTCGGGCCAGCGGATCATGCACCTGCAGGCTTCGGTAGAGGGCTTCGACGTGTTCGCCCGCTCGCTGTCGATCGGCCCGGAGACGATGGTGATGAAGTTCCGGCCCGAGCTGCCCATGCACGACCGCTATGCGGTGGCACACGACTTCCTCTCGCCCGAGGCGGGCGAGGAGGTGCTGACGATCAGCCGGCTGGTCAACGCGTTCTTTCGCTGGGAGTTCAACTCGTGCGAGTGCCTGGTGCGCGGCGAGCAGGTGCACCCGATCGACTACGCCAACGCGTCACCCGACGTGGCGCTGACCAGCCTCCACTACTACTTCCCGTGGGCGATGAAGACGCTGCTCAAGTGGTGCGCGTTCTGCCTGGTCGCGCGTCGGCGCCCGCGGCTCGACCTCGACACGCGCAGCTACTTCGAGATCGGCGACCGCGAGGACCTTGGCTATCGAGAGAAGCTGGCCGCGTACCGCAAGCTGATCGACGACTACTTCGAGGCCGATCGCTACCACGACTTCTGCGCCAGTCGCCTGGCGCATGTGGACGAGATGGTGCTCGACTGGGTCGACTCCGACGATTTCGACCGGCTCCTGGTCGACACCGTGCGGACGGCCTACCCGGCCCACGAGCACGAGCGGTTCATCGCGCACCTGCGGGGGTTGGTGGGGCAGTGGGTGCGCGAGCAGGGTGGCGCCGCGGCGCCGGGTCGCGGCAACGGCCCGCTCGGCATCCGTGCCTCGCCTTGATGGCCTGCCGCGACTCATCCGGCGGACGGCCGGCGCAACGGCCCCAGGGACGCCGCCGCAGGCGGCCCAGAATCAGCCGTCGTCGACTAGACCGACCAGAGGTCCGAGCAGCCGGCGCGAGCGGCGCGACAGCCCCGGCAGGGCGACCAGGCGGTGGGTGGGCGGCTCGCCGGCGCGCAGCCGTTCAAGCTGTTCGAAGGCGGTCGGGCGCCAGCGTTCGTCCACCACGGCGCGGGGTTCCTCGCCGGCGACGTCGACGCCCAGGTGCTCTGACCACAGGCGCAAGCGGGTGTCGCGGGCGAGGCTGGGGTCGTCGGTGACGACGTTCATCTCGGTGTCGTTGAGCAGCGAGTGAGCGTTCAGGTTGGCCGATCCGATCGTGAGCCAGGTGTCGTCGACGATCCCGACCTTGGCGTGCACGTACAGGCGGTCGTCGCGGTGGCCGGAGAGCGAGCGAATGGTGCAGGCGACCAGGCGCCCGGCGTCATCGTCGGCGCCTACCAGGACGCCAAGCTGACCCATGCTCTCGTCCTGTCCGTTGTTGGCCCGCGCGGGCAGAACGATGACGACGCGGAACGCGTCGCACGGGGGCCGGCGGAGCTTGTCGGTGAGCAGGTCGACGATCTCGGGCGCCCACAGGAACTGGTTCTCGAGGTACACGAAACGCTGGGCGCCGCGGATGGCGCGCACGTAGCTCTCGAGGATCCGGAACTCCCCGGCCGGAACCGCGTCGTACATGTTCTCGGCGATCGTCCGGACGACCTGCACGGTGTGCTCGCCCGCCGGAGGCGGCGCCGGCGGCTGCTCGAGCTGCTCACCGCTGAGCTCGCGCCAGCGCAGCGCGAAGTGGTCGTGCACGTCGCGCACCGCGGGCCCGCGAATTCGCGTGCCCACGTCGTGCCAGCCGAGGCGCCGGCGAGCCGGATGTTGCCGGGTGTCGTAGCGATCGCCGGCGAAATCGGTGATGTCGATGCCTCCCACGAAGGCGACCTCGCCGTCGACGACCACGGTCTTTTCGTGGTGGCAATGGAAGGGATGCTCCCGCGGGTCGGGTTCGCAGCGGATGCGGGTGCCGCGGGTCAGCTCCTCGACGGCGTCGCGCACCTCCTGGCGGGTGGGATGGAAGGCAGGCACCGGGGCCCCCGCCCACACGAGCACGCGGACGTCGACCCGCTCGGCCGCGTCGGCCAGGAGCTGCCCGATCGCGCGGCCCTGTTCCCCACGGACGAGCTCGAAGTGCGGCGCGACATGCCAGCCGGTCAGGTGGACGTGATCCTGGGCGCGCTCGATTGCTTCCGCGATCGCGCGAAAGGCGTCCGCCCCGTCGATCAGGACGTCGAGCGAGCAGCCGGGGCGAGGCGGCGGGTCGCCGGCGGCCCAACGTCCGTCGTCGGGTGGGTCCAGGGCGTGGTTCCAGCCGAGGCGACGGAGGCGCCAACGGTGCTTGGCGCGCACCGCCGCCTCGACACCGTCACCCACGAGGCGGTCGAGATTAGAAAGCAGCGAGCCGTTCGATTCGGACATCCACCGGGATGCTTACCGATTCCCGCTCTGTGAAGCACCTACGTACCGGCCGGCTGGGCCGTGGCCCATCCCGGCACGAGTGTCACACGCGGCCGGGCTGGCTCGTCAAAGGGTGAGACAACCCATGACGAGAGGAGCCAAGATGAGAGTCTTCGTCGCAGGCGCGACGGGCGTGATGGGGCGGCAACTGGTCCCCCGGCTGCTCGAGGCGGGCCATCAGGTCGTCGGTATGACCCGCACCGAGTCCAAGGCAGCAGCGATGTGGGACCTGGGCGCGCGGCCGATCGTCGCCGATGCGCTCGACCCCGCTCAGGTCGCCGAGGCGGTGGCCGACGCCGAGCCGGAGGTGATCGTCCATCAGCTGACGGCGATCGCCGGGCTGGACCCGCGCCACTTCGACCGCGATTTCGCGCTGACCAACCGGTTGCGGACCGAGGGCACCGATAACCTCCTGTCGGCCGGCCGAGCGGTTGGCGTGCGGCGGTTCATCGCCCAGAGCTACACGAGCTGGCCATACGCGCGCACGGGCGATGCGGTCAAGAGCGAGGAGGATCCCCTCGATCCCACGCCGCCGCGGGAGATGGTCGAGTCGATGGCGGCGATCCGCCACCTCGAGGAGGCGGTCAGCGGCGCCGAATGGACGCAGGGCATCGTGCTTCGCTACGGCGCGTTCTATGGTCCGGGGACTTCGATGGCTCCCGGCGGCGAGCAGTTCGAGATGATCCGCAAGCGCAAGTTCCCTGTCGTCGGCGACGGTCGCGGGATGTGGTCGTTCGTGCACATCGGTGACGCCGCCGAGGCGACGGTGGCCGCCGTCGAGCACGGGACGCGGGGGATCTACAACGTCGTCGACGACGAGCCCGCTCCGGTCGCCGAGTGGCTGCCGGCGCTGGCCCAGCAGCTCGGCGCTCCCAAGCCGCGGCGGGTGCCGCGGTTCGTTGGGCGGCTGTTCGCCGGCGAGGCCGGCGCGGTGATGATGACCGAGATGCGGGGAGCGTCGAATGCAAAGGCCAAGCGCGAGCTCGGCTGGATGCCGGGGCATCCGACCTGGCGTGAGGGATTTGCCGCGTGAGTGACCGGGGTGAGGAGGAGCTGCTCGAGGAGCTCCGGCCGGCGTCATTCGCGATCGCCTACCGGATGCTGGGCAGCGTGGCCGAGGCCGAGGACGTCGTCCAGGAGGCGCTGCTGCGGGTCCACCGTGCGCTCGAGGCGGGTGAGCGGATCGACTCGCCCCGGGCGTACGTCGCCACGGTGACCACCCGGCTGGCCATCGACGAGCTCCGCTCGGCGCGCTCGCGGCGGGAGCAGTACGTCGGCGAATGGCTCCCGGAGCCGATCCTCACCGACAGCCGCGAGGACCCGGCCCGCCACGCCGAGATGGCCGACTCGCTGTCGCTGGCGATGCTCGTGCTGCTCGAGAGCCTGTCGCCCGAGCAGCGCGCGGTGCTGCTGCTGCGCGACGTGTTCGACTACGGCTACGACGAGATCGCGCGGATCGTGGGCAAGAGCGAGGACAACGTGCGGCAGCTGGCGAGCCGGGCCAGGGCGCACGTCGAGCAAGGCCGGCCGCGCTTTCGGACCTCGCGGGAGCAGCGCGACGAACTGGCGCGGCGGTTCTTCGCGGCCGTGCGGGAAGGCGATCTGGCCGGCCTCGAGGCACTGCTGGCGCACGACGTGGTGCTGACCGGCGACGGCGGGGGCAAGGCGCCGGCGCTGGCTCGCGCGCTGCGCGGTCGCACTCGGGTGGCCCGGGCTTTGCTCAACTGGATCCGGGTTGGCTCACGGATCCCGGGCGCTTCGATCCGGCCGGCCGAGGTCAACGGGACGCCCGGCGCGCTGCTGCTCGACGGCGACGGTCGGCTGGTCGCCGTGTGGGCGCTCGAGCTCGCGGGCGGGGAGATCGTCGCGCTGAACTCGATCGTCAATCCCGACAAGCTCTCACACCTGGGTCCGGTGGCGGACGCGCGCGAGCTATTCAGGCTCGCGCTGTCGCGCTCCGGCCGCGGGTCAGGAGGATGACCTGCCTGACCCGCGTCGGGCTGGGCTGGTGCTACGGTCGGGTCGGGTCGCGGTGTGGAGCGAGGAGGATGCCGATGCGTAAGTCAGTGGTCCTGCGGGTTTCGCTTGTGCTCGGGTGCTTGTGTGCCGCCGGCGCGGTCGTACCTTCGATCGCGGCGGCCTCGCCCCGGCCCCGGTTCGGGCCGAACGTCATCGTCTTCAACCCGTCTCAGCCACAGGCAACCATCCAGTCGACGCTGAACGCGATCGCGACACAGCAGGTCCCGAACCAGTTCGGCCGGCAGCGCTACGCGATCTTCTTCGAGCCCGGGGCCTACGGCTCCGCGAGCGACCCTCTGATCTTCCAGGTGGGCTACTACACCCAGGTCGCAGGACTTGGCGCGCGCCCGGGCGACGTCACCGTCAACGGCGCCATCGACGTGTTCAATCAGTGTCCCAGCGGGGGTGGAGCATGCGAGGGGCTCGACAACTTCTGGCGCTCCCTGTCGAACCTGACCTTGAACGTGACGCTGCCCAAGAGCCCGCCGACGTACGTGCCGGACAACGGGGAGGACGCCGCCTGTCGGAACTCGAACGAGATGTGGGCGGTGTCTCAGGCGGCGCCGATGCGCCGCGTGATCATGAACGGGACGGTCACGCTCCAGGACTACTGCAATCAGGGGTTCGTGAGCGGCGGTTTCTTCGCCGACGACGAGTTCACCGGCGGCGCGGTCATCAACGCCGGCCAGCAGCAGTTCTTCACCCGCAACAGCAACATCGACAACTGGACCAACGGCGTCTGGAACCAGGTGTTCCTGGGCGACAACGGCGCGCCGGCGACGAGCTTCGGCCCGGGCACGCAGCAATACACGACGCTGCCGGCCACCCCGTTGTCAGAGGCGGAGCCGTTTCTCTACACCGACGCGAGCGGGGATTACAACGTGTTCGTGCCTGCGATCCAACACAACTCGGTCGGTCCGTCGTACGCCGGCGGCGCCGAGGCGGGTCGGTCGATCCCGATCCGGCGCTTCTTCATCGCCGACCCGAGCACGCCCGTCGGCTGGATCAACGGAGCGCTCGCGTCCGGAAGGAACCTGATCCTGACGCCCGGCGTGTACGACCTGCGCCAGCCGATCCGGGTGGTTCGGCCCGACACGGTCGTGCTGGGTCTCGGCTTCGCCACGCTGATCCCGCAGGCCGGCAACGCGGCGATGGAGACCGCGAACGTACCCGGGATCAAGCTGTCCGGGATGATCTTCGACGCGGGGCCGCGGCGCTCACACGTGTTGCTCGAGGTGGGCACGGGACGCGAGCACTTCGCCAACGCTCGGCGGGCCGAGGACGCCGACCGGTCAGGCGATCCCACGCTCGTGCAGGACGTGTTCTTCCGCATCGGCGGGGCCGAGCCAGGCCAGGCGGAGAACAGCCTGATCATCAACACCGATAACACGATCCTCGACGACATCTGGGCCTGGCGGGCGGATCACGGCGCCGGCGTGGGCTGGACCAGCAACATCGCCGACACCGGGCTGATCGTCAACGGCGACAACGTCAAGGCCTACGGGCTGTTCGTCGAGCACTACCAGAAGTTCGAGGTAATCTGGAACGGCCAGGACGGCGAAGACGTGTTCTTCCAGAACGAGATGCCGTACGACCCGCCAAGCCAGGCGGGCTGGATGTCGAGCCCGACCACCGATGGCTATGCGGCGTTCCTCGTCACGCCGCGGGTGCGGAGCTTCCAGGGCTACGGTATGGGGAGCTACTCGTTCTTCAACCAGCACGTGCCGATCTTCGCCACCCAGGCGTTCCAGTCTCCGACCCGCCCGGGTGTGCAGTTCCACGACATCTTCACGATCTTCCTCGACAAGGTGAACGGGAGCGGCGGGATCCTGTCGGTGATCAACGGAGTCGGCGGACCGTCGACGGCGGCGAACGCGGACACGCCGGTCGACGTGATCAGCTACCCGTAACCGCGACGGCCGATGCTGGTCGCGGTCACCGATCACGCGACGCGCTGCGCCGCGACGACCACCGCGTCCGCTAGAAAGACGCGATGGCGCCGGCAAGCCCCTCCGAGTCGCGCGTATTGGTGAGGCCGCCCAGGGCCGCCGATCGCGAGGAGTATCTGGCGGCCATGCGCGCCAGCCGCAACCTCCACCGCCCGTGGCTGGCGCCGCCGACGCCCGAGTCGTTCGAGACGATGCTCAGGCACGTCGAGGAGGAGCGCTACGAGCCGATGCTCATCTGCCGGCGCGAGGACGGCGCGATCGTCGGCTTCATCAACATCAGCCAGATCGTCCGCGGCGGCTTCCAGAGCGCGTACGTCGGCTACGGAGCGGTCGCGGCCTACGCGGGCCACGGGTACATGCGCGAGGGCCTCGAACTCGTGCTGGCCCGAGCGTTCACAGAGCTGGGGCTCCATCGCCTGGAGGCGAACATTCAGCCCGGCAACCGCGCGTCGATCGCGCTGGTGCGTGGGGTGGGGTTCGTGCGCGAAGGGTTCTCGGAGCGCTACCTCAAGATCGGCGGCCGGTGGCGCGACCACGAGCGCTGGGCAATCCGTGCCGAGCAGTGGCGCGCGCGGCGGGGAGCCCGGCGCTGAGCGCGCGTCACACCTGTGCATAGCGGGCGCCGAGGGCGCCCGCCAGCGTCCGGTGGGCGGCGGAGGTTCCGATCACGACCGAGCGAGTGGGATCGACGCCATGTCGGCGGGCGAACGCGAGGGGGAGTCCGGGGAGCGGCGGGCGGCACCAGCAGCGTGGCGGACCGCCGCCGTGGGGGCACAGGCCGGCTTCGACGAGCCCGGCGCCGACGGCGGCGCGAACCCGGGCGACCGTCGGCTCGAGCGCGTCGGCCGCGCCGTCCGGGATCCAGTCGAAGACCAGGTGGGGCGCCCCAGGGTGCGCTTGCTCGAGCGCCGGCTCGGCGCCCGGGTCGCGCAGCGCGGCGGCCGCCACGAATACCCCGGCGCGCGTGCACAGGACGGGCGGCGTCCGGGCGAACGGAATCACCTCGACCGTCGCGAAGCCCTCGTCGAGCGAGGGCGGCTCGAGCTCGCGGAGCGCACGCATCTGCTGCGTGGGGGCGAGGACGCCCGGCTCGCGCCGGGCGAGCTCGCGCAGCTGTTCGGGGGTGGGCAGGGCGCGGAACCGCTCGAGCAGGCGCGCGACGAGGTTGACCTGCGCCTGGGCAAGCGGGGTCTCGAGCCACACGCACCGCACAGGGACGCCGTGCCGGGCGGCGGCGTCGACGACGTAGCTGCGGGCCGACCGGGTCAGATAGGTGTTGTCGAGGACGATGCGAGGTGTTCCTCGGCCGAGGCGGTGTTCGAGCTCGTTGGCCAGGTCCCGCAGCGCGCCGCCTCGCTCGTCGCGGTTGAGGCGAAGGTATCCGCGCGCGCGGTAATCCTCGGCCAGACGCGTCTTGCCGGCGCCTGGGATGCCCATGACCAGCACGATGTCTGCACCGTTTGCGCGGGGCGAGGGCGCGCGGCGAGTGGCACGCGCGACGTGCAGCGCGGCGGTGGTCGCCGGGGCGAGCGTGAGGCCGGCGGCGCGGGCCGCGGAGCGCGCAGTCTCGGGCCGTCGCGCGCCGGGAATCGCCACGATGGCCGGGGATAGATGCAGCAGCCAGGCGAGCGCGACCTCGGCCGGCGTGGCGGCGCAGGTGGCGGCGGCCTCGGCCAGGGCCTCACGCCGGCCAAGTCCGCCGGCGCGGCGCGGGCCGCCCAGCGGCGAGTGGGCGATCAGCGCGATCCCCAACTCCTCACAGCGCTCGACCAGGCCCGCCCGCAGCGCACGGTCGTCGTGGATGCTCAAGGCGATCTCGATCGCGGCGACGGGAGCGATCTCGAGCGCCTCGTCGAGCTGCGCGCGGTTGACGTTGGACAGCCCCACGCGCGGCACGAGGCCTTCGTCGAGCAGGCGCTGCAAGGCGCGGACCGAGGTCCGCCAAGGGGTGCGGGGATCCGGCGCATGGAGGAGGTACAGGTCGATGGGGACGCCGTCCAGCGCGGTCAGGCTGGCCTCGCAGTCGCTCAGGATCGCCTTGGCCCGCCCGTCGGGCAGCCATGCGCCGGCGGGGCGGGTCATGCCTCCCTTGGTAATGACCCGCGCGTGCGGCCGAGCGGCGGCGGGGCGGGGGGCGCCGGCGCGGGCTCCGCGGGGCGCGCCGGCGCGGGCTCCGCGGGGCGCGGCGGCGCGGGTCAGGGCGCGGGCAAGCAGCCGCTCGCCCCGCCCGAGATCGGTCTCACCCTGCCCGTAGGCGTGGGCGGTGTCAAACACGGTGATCCCGGCCCAGAGGGCGGCGGCGATCGTGTCGGCGGCGAGTTCCTCGTCACGTTCGGCCTCCGTCGAGAACCGCATGCAGCCCAGGCCGATGCGGAGCTCCGAGGGATCGAGCCAGGCAGGGCGGTCCAGGCCGCAGAGCCTACGCCACGCGCCCGCTCACGACGGTCGCCGGTGAGATAATCGACGGCGTTCGAGATGGCTTCTGCGGCTCCCTCGCGTGTGCTTGTGGTGGCGTATCGCACCGCCGCGACCCCCCTGCTCATCAATGCCGTGCGTGCCCGTGCCCATCGCGGCGAGTGCATGTTCACCCTGCTCGTGCCGAGGCCCTACTGGGACCCCGACACCGACGAGGCATCGATGACGCTCGAGCTGGCGATTCCGCTCCTCGAGGAGGCGGTCGGCGCTCGTGTGCAGGGAGTGACCGGCGACAGCGACCCGTTCGTCGCCGTTCGCGACGCGGTGACCAAACTGGCCATCGACGAGATCATCATCTCGACGCTTCCGGCCCGGGTGTCGCAGTGGCTGCGGCGGGACCTGCCTAGCCGCGTGGAGCGGTTCGGACTGCCGGTCACCGTGGTGACGGCCCAGCAGTCCGAACGCGTTGTCCTCTCACGCAGCCTCGGCTAGACGCGCGTCCCGAGCCGGACGGTCGTCGCGCCAGGGAACGACGAGCGCCGTCGCCTCGCCGATCCGGACCTCGGTGACGAACTTCTCGATGCCGGCGCGGGTGTGGGTGCGCCGGCGGCCGATCTCCAGGCGGAGCGGCCGGCGGCCGGCCGTGCGATCGCCGGTTCGATGGATGTGGGCTTCGCCAATGTGTCCCATCATGCTGCCTCCAGTTGGAATTCGGCCGGCTCGGGTTCCTCGAGCCGGATAATCTCGTCCGGTCGCTGCGGCGGCCTGAGTGCCAGCAGCGTGATCAGCGCGCCGATCGCGACCGCGCCGGCGCCGATGGCCCAGGCGAGGTGGAACCCGCCGGTGAGCGCCTGCAGATGGTGCTGCCCGAGACCGGCCAGGATCTTGGTCCGGTCGGCCGCCACGGTGCCCAGCGCTGCCACTCCGATCGCCCCCGCGATCTGCAGTGACGCGTTGACGATGCCCGAGGCCAGTCCGGCGTCGGCGATCGGCACGTCGGCCATGGCGATCGTGGTCAGGGGCAGGAACGACAGCCCGGCGCCGAGACCGAGCAGCGCGAACGGGCCGAAGATCGCCGGGAAGTAGGCCACGTGCGCGGGCAGGCGCGAGAGCAGCGCGAGCGCGGTGGCGATCGCCACCAGACCGGCGACGAGCACGCGCGTGGGGCCGAAGCGCTCCATCAGGCGGGCGGTGACGCCGACCGAGAGCAACCCGAGCATCAGCGTGAGTGGCAGAAACGCCAGACCGGTCTCGAGCGCCCCGTAGCCGTGCACCTGCTGCAGGTAGAGGACGCCGAGCAGGAAGGTCGAAAACATGCCCGTGACCAGGAAGCCGCGCACCACGCTCGAGGCGGCAAGGCCGGGGACGCGCAGGATGCGCAGCGGGAACATCGGGTTCGCGAGGCGTGCCTCGACGGCCACGAACACCGCCAGCAGCGCCAGGGCGACGGCGCCGAAGCCCAGCGTGTGGGCGGACAACCACCCGTACTCGCTGGCCTTGACGATCGCGTAGACGCCCAGCATCAGCGCGAGCGTGACGAGCAGCGAACCGAGCACGTCGATGCCGTGCCCCAGACCCAGCCGCGGGGTCTCGTTGATCAAGGCCCGCCCCAGGATGAAGGTCAGGATCCCGATCGGGACGTTGATGAAGAAGATCCAGTGCCAGCTGATCGCCTGGGTCAGCACGCCGCCCGCGAGCAGGCCGATCGAGCCGCCGCTTGCGACGATGAAGGTGTAGACGCTCATCGCGATCGCGCGCTCATGGGGCTCCGAGAACTCCGTGACGAGCAGCGCCAGCACCGCGGCCGACGCCACCGCGCCGCCGAGGCCCTGGACGAAGCGCGCCACGATCAGCATCGCCTGGCTGCCCGCGACCCCGCACACGACGGAGGCGAGCGTGAACAGGACGAGACCGGTGAGGAACATTCGCTTGCGGCCGAGCAGGTCTCCGAGCCGGCCGGCGAGCAGCAGGAAGCTCCCGAACGCGATCATGTACGCGTCAATGACCCAGGCCAGGTTGGCCTGCGAGAAGCCGAGATCCCGCTGCATCGAGGGCAACGCGACGTTGACGATCGTGGCGTCGAGGACCATCATCAGCTGTCCCATGCAGACGATCGCCAGCGCGATCCAGCGCCGGCGAGCTGGAGTGATTAAGCTCTTGAAAATCGTGATCATCCCCTCGTCGTAGCTTTTCGATTTCCCATTGATGATCACTGTACCATGGACTATCATCGAATGCAAGATGATAATCCTGATACCCTGCAAACGGCGATGGCGGTAGACACCTCTCCCGGCACGGTCGTGATGCTCATGCGGCTGGCCACGGCCATCAAGAAGCGCAGCACCGAGGAGCTGATGGGCGTCAAGCTGCGTCAGCTGATGCTGCTCGGCTACCTGCAAGGCGGCATCCCGGCGCTGCAGCAGCAGCTGTGCGAGGCGCTGTGGCTCGACCCCAACAATTGCGTGCTCCTGCTCAATGAGCTGGAGGACATGGGTTATGTCGAGCGCAGGCGAGATCCAGCCGACCGCCGCCGGCACGTGGTCGTCCTGACGGACGAGGGCCGGGCCGCGCTCGAGCGCGCCGAGCAGGCCCAGGAGAGCCTGGGCGAGGAGATGTTCGCGGCGCTGAGCGACGAGGAGCGCGCGATGCTGCGTTCGCTGCTCAGCCGCGTGCTCGAGCCCGCCGCGGGTCGCTAGCCGCGGGCCGGTCCGATCACTCCGTCTCGGGCGGCACGACGAGCACGGGGCACGGTGCCAGGTGCAGCAGCCGATACGCCACGCTGCCCAACAACACCCCGCCGATCATCGAGCGACCCTTCGATCCCACGACGATCAGGTCGGCGCCCTGCCGGCGGGCGATGGCAACGATCTCGTGTGCGGGCCGCGCTCCGACGTCGGCGTTGATGTAGAGCGAGGCGGCGAACCCCTCCTGCTCGAGCTCGGCGGTCAGCTGCTCGAGTTGGCGTTGGAACTGTGGCTCGTCGACCCGCCGCGTGGGACCAACTCCACCCGCGCCCTCGACCCGCTCGACCACGTGGACGATCGTGATCGCGCCGCCGCCCTCCCCCGCCAGCTGTCTGACGAGCGGAAGCGCCTGCTGGGCGACCTCCGAGCCGTCGTTTGCCCAGACGATCGACTTGAACATCTCATCTCTCCTCCTGTAGCTGCGCCGGACGGCGAGAAACTACAGATCCGCGGACGCTCGACGCCGGCTGATTGCCGCACAGGCCGGCGAGCGCCAGTCTGCCGAAGCTCACCCGGGCGCCGTAGCTCATCTTGCGCGCCGCCATGTTGAGGCTGAAGGTCGCGCTTACCGAGCAGGGGATTTCCGACAACTGTCTGCTCACGGGCGAGCCTGCGCTAACCCGGGCGAGCTTCACCGTGCTGAGAACATAGGGCCGTGGCGCATGTGGGGGTCTCGAATCTGGCGTATGCCCATCCGGGCGGGGACCTGCTCTTCTCGGAGGTGTCGTTCCGAGTCTCACCGGGTCAGCACGTGGGGCTGGTCGGGACGAACGGAGTCGGGAAGAGCACGCTTCTGAAGATTCTCGTGGGCGAGTTGGCGCCAGACGAAGGCGAGTGCGCAGTCGGCGGATTGGTGGGCTACATGCCGCAGGACGTCGGCGTGAGCGACGGCGAGCGGACGGTGCGCGGGCTTCTGCTGTCGCTGGCGCCGCGAGCCGTGCGGCAGGCCGGCGAGAGCATGCTGGCCCTCGAGGCGCAGCTCGAGGCCGGGGATCCGTCGGCTGGCATGAAGCTGGGAGAGGCGATCGCCGACTGGTCCGCGCTCGGCGGCTATGAGCTGGAGGGACAGTGGGACGCGGCGTGCCGGCGGATCATTCGGGCTTCCTTTGCCGAGGTGGCCGACAGGCCGGCGCGAACGCTGTCCGGGGGTGAGCGCAAGCAACTCGTGCTCGACGTGTTGTTCGCCTCCGATGCCCAAGTCCTGCTGCTCGATGAGCCCGACAACTTCCTCGACGTGCCGGCCAAGCTGGCGCTGGAGCGTCGCGTGCGGACGTCCAAGAAGACGATCGTCATGATCTCGCACGACCGCGAGGTCCTCTCTGCCGCGGTGGGCACGATCGTGACCCTGGAGGGCAACGGCGCGTGGGTGCATGGCGACTCATACGCCACCTATGCCCAGGCACGGGAGGATCGGCAGCGGCGGCTCGGGGACGCGGTGAAGCGCTGGCACGAGGAGGAACGGCGGCTGTTTCGCCTGATGAAGACGTTCAAGGAGCGCGCTCGCTATTACGCCGCCTGGGCCAAGCGGGCGGACGCGATGGAGTCGCGGTGGCGCCGGTTCCGCGCCGGCGGGCCGCCGCCCTCGCCGGTCGCGGACCAGGCCATCGCCGTGCGAATGCGGGGCGGAGACTCGGCGCGGGTGGTGCTTGGCCTGCGCTCGGTGGGAGTGGCTGGACTGGTGACACCGTTCTCGGAGGAAATTCACTTCGGTGAGCGCATCGGCGTCATCGGTCCCAACGGATCCGGCAAGAGCGCGCTGCTACACCTGCTCGCCGGTGAGACGGCCGCCGACAGCGGCCAGCTTCGGACCGGCCCGCGCGTATCCGCCGGGTTATTCACACAGCAGCAGTCGCGAAGCGACTTCTACGGTCGCTACGTCCTCGACATCGTGCAGGCGCAGCGCGGCGACATGCAGATGGCCATGGCCGCGCTGGCGCGTTACGGACTCGCCGATGCCGCTCGCCGCCGTTACGACGTGCTCAGCGGCGGAGAGAAGGCGCGACTGGAGATACTCATCCTGGAGCTGGAGGGGCACAACCTACTGCTGCTCGACGAACCCACCGACAATTTGGACATCGATTCATCGGAGGCGCTCGAGAAGGCGCTGGACAGCTTCGAGGGCACCGTGGTGGCTGTGTCGCACGACCGCGCCTTCCTCCGTCGCATGGACCGGTTCCTGATGGTCCTGCACGACGGCGGCGTCCTCTCATTCCCCTCGTATGGCTCTGCGCTCGAGGCGCTCGTCGACCCTGCGCATGCGCCCGAGGTTCGCCTGGCCAAGCTTCTTTAGCTCCGCCGGAGCCGGACGATTACGGTAAGCCCGCCCACCGTGACCGCCTAGTCGCGCGGCGGACCCGTGTCGTAACGGGGCAGCCCGTCGTCCGGCAGCTGGTCCCAGCTTGCCTTCGCGGCGACCCATGAGTGGTAATCAAGCGTCATCTGCGCGTCGTCATCGAGGGTGCTCAGGCGCACCGAGATCTCGTCTCCATGCGGCCACTGATTGCCAAACAGGCTGGACCCGCAGACCGCGCAGAAGGCCTTTACCGAGCGACCCCCTTCCGGCTTGTAGACGCGGATCAACTCCTCCCCTTGGAGAAGTCGGAAGCGCTCGCGCGCGATGCGGGCCTGCAACAAGCCCGTCGATCCCGAGTGGCGACGGCAGAGGGAACAGTGGCAGTGGTTGGCGCGGCGGAACGGCAGCATGACCTCGAAGCGCACGCCGCCGCAGAGACAGCCGCCTCCCAGAACCTCCATTGCCCGATCGTATCGGTCGATGTCGGTCACCCGGCTCCGTCAGCTGGCGCGGCCGATTTCGCAACCACCGGCGAGAGCTCGGTCGTGGCCTTGGGCGCGGCGACCGAGCCCGTCCGGCCGCCGGGCGGCGTGCAGATCCGCGCCGGTGTCGGCGTTGGCCGAATCGCGAAGGAGTTGCGGATTGGGCAGCGAACGGCAGGGCTATGTCTCCGAGCCAGGAAGGCGAGACTCGTGCGGCGTATGTCATCCAGCGTCACTTCCGACGCGTGCGCAAGGGCTATGACCCGGCTGAGGTTGACCGTCATCTCCAGTTGGTGAGCGAGTGGTTTCGGACGAGCCGCGCGGCCGAGAAGACCCGGGAGCTTGGCGAGCAGTCGGCGGCCCGCGAGCGCGCGGCGGCCGACAGGGAGGCGCAGGCGGCGCGGTTTGTCGAGAGCAGCCGCTTGGAGGCTGAGGCGACTTTGGAGGGTGCTCGACTGCGAGCCGAGGCCGACCGCGACGCGGCCGAGCGCCTTCTTCGGGAAGCAGAGGTAGCGCTCGAGAATGGTCGCCGAGAGCGCGAGGAGATCCTCGCCCGGGCGCGCGCTCAGGCCGATGGGCTGCTCACACAGGCGGGTGAAGAGGCCCGGGCGGTGCTCCCGGGGGCGCGCGAGGAGGCCGCCACGCTATTGGCGCAGGCGCGCGAGGAAGCCGACCGGGTCCGGGTGGCTGCAAGAGGAGAAGCCGCGGCGATCGTTGATCAGGCTCGGCTGCAGGCGGCGGCCGCCGATGTCGTGCGTGAGGCAGAAGAGAGGGCCCAACAGGTGGTAGCCGATGGCGAGCGCGAGGCTGAGCGTCTTGCCGCGGCGAGTCGGGAGCGCTGTGAACAGGAGCTTCAGAGCGCGCGAATGGCGGCGGAGCAGCTCCTGGCCGCGATGCGGGCCGAGGCGGCGGAAGAGGTCAGCGCCCTCCGGGCGCAGGCAGAGGAGGAGCTACGGAGCTACGTGGAGCGCCGCCACCGTGAGGTCGACCGCCTCGTCGAAGCAGCACGGCGAGAGCGCCGCCGCGCCAGCGGCGACAGCGGCGACAGCGGCGACGACTGACTCTGGGCTTTCTAAGCCAGACCGACAGAGCCGACGGCCGGGATCGAACCGGCGACCTATCGCTTACAAGGCGATTGCTCTGCCAGCTGAGCTACGTCGGCCAGGTCCGCGCATCGTAGCCGCCAGGCGGACGGGGGAGAACGGCGTCATGCCGCCAGCCACCACGGTTTGACTACGCGGCTCAGTCTCGTACCGTAGAGACCGCGCGGTCGAGCGAGCCGTGGCCGTTCGAGGCGTAGTCGGGAGGCGGGCCCGGCGGAAGGGGAGCCTCGTCGCCGTTCAGCCGACGCTCGAGCTCGCCCAGGACGAAGCCGAACAGGAGGTGACGCCAGGTGGCCTGGGCGAAGGCGCGGCGGTTGCCGGCCAGGGCGGGCAGGTGCTCGCGGGCTGGGTGGAAGCGGTCGCAGAGGGCGGTCAGGGGCCAGAGGGCGAGGTGCTCGGCCAGCGCCAACGCAGGGCCACGCATGACCGGGGCGACCGGCAGCGCCGGCGCCACGTTGGCGTACACGGCGCCGAAGACGGCGCCGTTCTGGACGTGCAGCAGGAGGCCGACGCCGTACCAGCCAGGCCCGTCGCGAAGGGCCCGCCCGAGCAGTTCGACGTCGTCGTAGCGGCTTCGGAGCAGCAGCTTGTCGAGGGGCTGCTGGATAGCCCAGACGGTGGCGGCGACGGCACCGGCGAGGGCTCCGTTGAGCGTTCGGGTGCTGATCGTTCCGTTGCTCAAGGAGGGCAAACTGTAACGGGCGGGGCTGGAGCGGGTACGCCAATGTGCGATGGATCACGAAGCTCTGCACCGGCGGACCCGGGAGCGAGGGGTCAACCGTTTTGTCCTGCTGGTGGTGCGGATAATCCTGACCACGTTCTTCTGGATCTACTTCCGGATGCAGCGGATCGGGCGGGAGCACATCCCCGAGGAGGGCCCGGTGATCCTGGCCGCGAACCACCGGAGCTTCTTCGATCCGTTCGTGATCGGGACGATGACCCGGCGGCCGGTGTATTACGTGGCCAAGAAGGAGCTGTTCGGCTTCAGCCGGGTGCTGAGCTGGCTGCTCAACGCGCTCGGAGCGTTCCCGGTGGACCGGGGGCGCCGCGATCAGGAGACGATCGAGACGGCCAAGATCATCCTGGCCCGGGGCGGGATCGTGCTGATGTTCCCCGAGGGCACGCGCACTCGCCCGGGCGCCCTGGGCCGGCCAAGACGCGGCGTCGGTCGGTTGGCGCTCGAGACGGGCGCTCCAGTGGTCCCGATCGCGGTGATCGGCACCGAGGACATCCGCAACGGATGGCGGATCCGCCCGCGCAAGGTGCGCGCCCGGGCGGGCCGGCCCCTTCAGTTCCCGAGGATCGAGGACGCCTCGCCGGCACTGGCGGGAGCAGTCACCGACCGCATCTGGCCGATGGTGATGCTGCAATGGGAGTGGCTCGGCGGCACGCCGCCTATCCGGCGCGCGGCGATCATCGGCGCGGGGCGCGCGGGCACCAGCCTGGCCGTGCTGCTCGCCCGGGGAGGCTATGAGGTCGAGCTCGGCTGCCGAACGCGTGAGCAGGCCGAGCTGATCGCGGCCGCCCGGAGCAACGACGCTTATCTGCCCGGAGTCGAGCTGCCGGACAAGGTCAGGATCGCCCGCGCCGCGGACCTCGAGCTGGGCGGCCACGACCTGATCTGCCTGGCCGTCCCCGCTCGGGCGCTCCCGGCCGTGATGGCCGCCCACGCTGAGAACATCCCACGGCGAGCCGGCGTGCTGGTCCTGGCGAAGGGCCTCGTGCCGCCGCTGGGAACGCTTCCGTCGGCGTTCGTCGCGGAGCGGTGCGCGGCGCGCGCGGTGGCGGCGATGGGCGGTCCGGCCGACGCCGCCGAGGTGCTCGAACATGGGGCATCGGTGGTGCTGGCGTCGGTCGATCGAGGCTTCTGCCGCCAGGTCGGCGATGCCCTCAGCACGGCGGGATTCGACGTGACCAGGACGGGCGATGTGACGGGGGTTGAGCTGGCCGGCGCGGCCAAGAACGTCGCCGTGCTGGCGGCCGCGGTTGGCTCGAGCGCCGGGCCGAACGTGGCTGGCGCCGCCGCGGGCAAGGTGTTCGCCGAGGTCGATGCGCTCGCCCGGGCCCGGGGCGGCCGCCCCGAGACGTTCGCCGGCCTGGCCGGCGCCGGCGATCTGGTGGCCAGCGTGGTTTCGGAGCGCTCGCGTAACCGGCGTGCCGGCGAACTGCTCGCGCAGGGGGTGCCGGCGGCGGAGATCGACAACGCGCTCGGCCATCCCGTCGAGGCGGTCGACTCGGCGCCGCTGCTCGTCTGCGCGGCACGCGACGCCCACGTGGAGACGCCGGCGCTGGACAGCCTCGCGGCGCTCATCGAAGGACGGATCGAGCCCGAGCAGTGGACGGCGACGGTGACCGAGCCGGCGCGAGGGAAGCGCAACTCCCGTGCCCGCGCCGCGTGAGGAAGGCTAGGCTGCGCGTGTGGCGGAAGAAGAACTATCCGGTAACAAAGCAGACATCGATGCGCGCTTCACTGAGCTGTACAAAACGCACCTCCGAGACGTTTATTCCTACAGCTACTACCGCGTGGGCAACCACCACGATGCCGAGGATCTCACCGAGCAGACGTTCCTGCAGGCCTACCGCCACTTCGAGCGCGCGCTGCGCGAGGCCGACGGGCGGCCGCTGCGGCCATGGCTCATCCGGATCGCGCACAACCTGGCGGCCAACTTCTACCGCGACCGCTCCCGCAAACCCGAGGCGGGGATCGAGGATGCGGACATGATCTCCTCACCCCACACGACCGAGTCGCTCGTGGAGGGCCGCGAACAGCTCAAGGCGGTCCTCGACGGCGTCCAGCAGCTTCCCGATGACCGGCGCGAGGCCCTGATCATGCGCTTCGCGTTGGGCATGGACAACCGCGAGATCGCCCGCGCACTGGGGCGCACCGACGGCGCCACCAAGGTGCTCCTGCACCGCGCGATTCGCCAGCTCGAGGGACTCGTGTCCGAGCCCGCGCCCGAACCCGAGGAGGCGCTCCAATGAGCTCGGGTGCGACCGATTTCGAGGCTCTCCTGCGTCAGGCGCTGGCGCCTGTCGAGCCGCCGGCCGACCTGGCCCACCGGCTCGAGTCGACTCTGGTCAGCCTGACCGAGCTGGCCCAGGAGGAGCTCGACTCCTGGGAGCTCTCGGCCATGCGCGATCCCCGCAACTGGGTGCGCCCGGTGGCGGCCGCGGTGGTCGGCGCCAGCGCGGGCACCGCGCTGGTCGTGCTCCGGGTGCGGGCGCGGCACCGGGCCCGCAAGCAGCGCTCGAACAATCCGATCGAGTTGGTCGAGCGGACCTTCCAGGACGTCGTCGAAGAAGCGCGGCGGATCTTGCGCCGGCGGTAAAGCGAGGATCTCGACCGGGCCCTCAGACCAGCGGGCGCCCCGGCCGGGCGCTTTGCCGCTGATAGCGTCATCGAAGACATGGCCGTCTGCTACCGACACTCGAACCGCGAGACCGGTGTCTCGTGCTCGTCGTGCGGCCGGCCGATCTGCCCGGATTGCATGACGCCGACGCCGGTCGGGATGCGCTGCCCCGGGTGCGCCCGCGAGCGCACTGAGGTGAGGCGCATGCCATCGCTTTCGCGCACGCCCGTGGCCACGCAGGTGCTGATCGCAATCAACGTGATCGTGTTCCTGGCCGAGACCGGAGCCGGAGCCCAGATCGGCGGCGAGGGCGGCGGGACGGTCTGGAACCACGGCGTGCTGTTCGGTCCGCTGATCAGCCATAACCACGAGTACTGGCGCATCGTGACCGGCGGCTTTCTGCACGCCGGGCTGTTCCACCTGTTGGTAAACATGCTTTCGCTGTGGTTCGTGGGCTCCGCGCTCGAGCCGGCCGTGGGCCGCGTCAACTTCCTCTTCATCTACTTCGTGTCGCTGCTGGCCGGCTCGTTCGGCGCGCTGTGGTTCCAGCCGATGATTCCGACGGTGGGGGCGTCGGGAGCGATCTTCGGCATCTTCGGCGCCCTGATCGTGGTCGCTCGCAGCCGCGGCATCCCGATCTGGCAGAGCGGCCTCGGCCTTGTGCTGGTGCTCAACCTGGTGTTCTCGCTGACCTTCCGCGGCATCTCGATCGGCGCTCACCTGGGTGGCTTGGTGGGCGGGCTGATCGCCGGATGGCTGGTCGTGGAGCTGGGGGAACGGCGTCGGATGCCCAGGCTGGCGCTGGGCGGCTGCGCGGTGCTGGCTGCGGCCAGCGTGTTCGGCGCGCTGGCGGTCGCCGGCGGCGCCGGGCTCACGCCGAACGGGTTGACGCTCTAGAGCTCGACCGTGAACGCGCGCCCCGGCGGCTCGGGGACGCGCTCGGGATGCAGTATGTGCGCGAGCAGCTCGAGCCCGTCGATGATCCGCGGGCCCGGACGCGAGAAGTACGCCGCCGCGTCGACCGCCACCACCTCGCCGGCGCCGGCGCGCGCCAATTCGTCGCGGTGCATCTCGGCCTCGCGATGGGCGATCTCCGCGTCATAGCCGCAAGGCATGACGATCACGATGTCCGGCTGCGCCGCCTCGACCGCTCGCCAGGTGGTCTCCTCGGATTTCTCGCCGGTGAAGGCGAGCACATCCTCGCCGCCGGCGTACTCGATCAGCTGCGGCGTCCAGTGGCCGGCGGCGAACGGCGGATCGAGCCACTCGAGCGCGGCCACACGGGGCCGCCGGGCGCCGCGCACGGCTAGGCGGACCCGATCGATGCGCGACGAGGCGTCGCGGATGAGATCGACCGCGGCGTCCTTGCGATCGGTGAGCTGGGCCAGGGTGCGGACATCGCCGAGGACCTCTCCCACCGTGTGCGGGTCAAGCGATACCACGCGCGGGCGGGTCCCGATCTCCTCGGCGAGCGCGCGGACATCGTCATAGGACACCGCGCACACCGAGCACAACTCTTGGGTGACGATGAGATCCGGCCGCAGGTCTCGGAGCAGCTCGACGTCGAGTTCGTAGATGGACTGGCCGGCCAGCGTGCGCTCCTTGACCGCGGCATCGATCTGGCTGGCGCTCAGGCCGGGCTCCAGCACGTCGCGGGTGATCTTGGGCAGCTCGCGGGCAGCCGGCGGATAGTCGCACTCGTGGGTCACCGCGATCACGTCGGGGCCGAGCCCGAGAGCGAACAGCGTCTCGGTGGCGGACGGGATCAGGCTGACGATGCGCACGACAAGGAGAATAGATACGTGCGGTGGTGCTGCTACCGTTTCCCCGGTCGCTGCATGAACGACGACGACCCATCTCGAAGTAGCAGCTCACAGAGCTGCCCCCGAGAGCCGACGGGGCTATGCGGGCCACCTGCGGGGTAGCCCGATCGCGCCAGTGACGGCGCTGTTCATCATCCTCACCGGGCTGCTCGTCCTGGCCAACGCGTTCTTCGTGATCGCGGAGTACGCGCTGGTTCGCTCGCGGCGCGCCCGGCTCGAGGCGCTGGCCGAGGACGGCGCGCGCGGGGCTCGTCTCGCGCTTACCCAGATCGACCACATCGGCGACTACATCTCGGCCTGCCAGGTCGGCATCACGATGGCGTCGATCGCCATCGGCGCTCTGGGCGAGCCCGCGCTCGCGCACCTGTTCGAGCCGCTGTTCGGCGGCGTGCTCGGACACGCCGCCGCGGTGGCGCTGTCGGTGGTCCTCGCCTACCTATTGATCACCGTGACCCAGAGCATCGTCGGGGAGATCGTTCCCAAGCTGTACACGATCCAGCACGCCGAGGGCCTGGCCCGCCGGATCGCGCGGCCGATGAAGTTCTTCCGGACGCTGTTTCACCCGTTCATCGTGGTGCTGAACTGGTCCTCGTATTCGATCCTGCGCATGCTCGGGACCAATCCCGACGCCGAGCCCGAAGGCGGGACGCCAGATGAGCTCAAGCGGCTGATCGCCCAGTCCTCGACGGGCGGGCAGCTCGACGTGGGCGAGGCGAACATGCTGACCGGCGTGTTCCACCTGCACGAGCAGGAGGCCCGGCAGGTGATGACCCCGATCCCGGCGGTGGTCACCGTGGACGTCTCGCAGACGGTCGAGGAGGCGCTGCGCACCGCGGTGGCGACCGGCCATTCGCGGCTCGTGGTGACCGAGGACGAGAACCAGGATCGTGTGAAGGGGATCGTCCACGTCAACCAGCTGGTCAAGGTGATGATGGCCGAGGGCAACGACGCGCACTTCGACCGGACCGTGCGCGAGGCGCCGATCGTGCCCGAGACCAAGCCGCTCGACGACCTGTTGGCCGATCTGCAGCGCGAACGGACGGAGCTCGCCGTCGTGGTCGACGAATACGGCCGCACGGCCGGGATCGTGACGCTCGAGGACATCATCGAGGAGGTCGTGGGGGAGATTTCCGACGAGACCGATCCCGCCGGCGGCGCGGTGCGCCGGCTGGCCAACGGCGACTGGTTCGTGCGCGGCCACGTGTCGGTGGCCGATCTCGAGGACTACGGCCTCGAGCTGCCGGTTGATACCGACGCATACAACTCGGTGGGCGGGTTCGTGTTCGCCGAGCTCGGCCGGCTGCCCAAACGCGGCGACACCGTCTCGGCCAACGGCTACTCGATCCGGGTGGAGTCGGTCCGGCAGAACCGGATCGAGGCGGTGCGGATCAGGCAGCGCCGGAGCGCTGCTTAGGCGGCAGCTCGACTCCACGGGCGCCGCCGAGCTCGCGCACCGCGCCCGGCTTCCGGGGCCGATCCTCCAGTCTCCGTCGCCGCGCGAGCGGGAGGACGTACCACAGGACCGAGCAGGCGATCACCGCGGTGGCGGTGACGATCGCGGTGAGCCCCGGCGGGAAGGCGATGTCGCTGAGCAGGAGCACCACGCCGATCATGGTGAAGCCCATCGCGGCCAGGCCGATGACCGTGAAGCGGTTAGCTACCTCGACCAGATGCTCCTTGTCGCCCTCGCGAAACAGGATGCGGTGCCACGACGTCGGGGCAGTCAGCATGATCAGGGTGGTGGCGGCCGCCACCAGCGTGCCGAGGTAGACGCCCTTCTGAAAGCTCGAGAGCTTCTCGAACTTGGGCTGGAAGGCGATCGTGAGCAGGAACCCAAACAGGATCTGCACGCCGGTCTGGACGACTCGCACCTCCTGCAGGAGCTCGACCAGGTTGCGGTCGTTGCGCTCGGGCTCGGTCTCGTTGCGCCCTTCGCGAGCATTGTTGGAAGGTTCCGCCACAGGCAGGTTCTACCCGCGGTTAGCACGGTGGCAACCGGCCGCCCGTTCTCTCGCGTCATTCGTTACATTTCCGGCTCGGCAACGGCCGGAGAGTCGGGTCTCAGACAAGTGGACCATCTCCCGGTGGTTGAGAGGAGAGAAGAAGCCGGCCCGCGCCTGGGCCGGCTTCGTCTATCTGTGGGCAAAAGGAAGCCGGCCGCGCCTGGGCCGGCTTCGTCTATCTGTGGACAAAAGGAAGCCGGCCCGCTGGGGACGGGCCGGCTTCGTGCTTCTGGGGAGGAGGTGCTGCTATGAGGTACGTCGCGCGTCCAGTGTGCGCCCCCCAGATGAACAGGTCATAAAGACTTCGTCTAAAGAAGGTCAGTCGTAGGGGTAGAAGCCGGCGCCCGTCTTTCGCCCGAGGGACCCGGCGGCGACCAGCTGGGCCAGCCGGTCGGGCACGCACGCCCCGATCGACTCGCCGATGGCCTTGGAGACGTCGAGGCCGACGTAGTCGAGCAGCGCGATCGGGCCCATCGGCATGCCGGCGCCGAGCGTCATGCAGCTGTCGATGTCCTCGGGCGCCATGCCCGTCTCGGACAGCAGGTCAACGGCGTGGAACAGGTATGGGAAGAGCAGGCGGTTGACCACGAAGCCGGGGATGTCGGGCACCTCGACGGGGGTCTTGCCGAGCTCCTGGCACAGCTCTCGGGCCCGTCGGCGGGTTTCCTCGCTGGCCTGGGGCGGGAAGGCCAGCTCGACCAGCTGCATCTTCGGCACCGGGTTGAAAGGGTGAAACGCGACGAAGCGCTCCGGATGGCCGCTGGCGCGCGCCAACTCGGTGACGGACAGCGAAGAGGTCGTGGTGGCGAGCACGGCGCCGACGTCGGCGTGGCAGGCCAGCTCACCCAGGTCGGAAAGGACCGCCGTCTTCGAGCCATGGTGCTCGACCACGGCCTCGACCAGGAACGTCGCGTCGGCCAGCTCGTCGAGGTGGGTGACGATTCGGACCCGATCGGGATCAAAGCCGTCCAGCTTCGCGCACGTCTGGGTGACCCGCGCGCGGGCGCGCTCGGCCGATCCGCCGGACCGGGCCCACAGCAGCACCTCGCCCTGCCCGGAGGCCACCACCGCCAGCCCACAGGCGATCACGCCGGAGCCGGCGATTCCCAGTCGTTCCGCCAAGTCAGCTCCTGTCTGGTCGATTGGCTCCGGAAAGCTTCAGTACAGTAGTAACGAATTCACTTGGAAGCGCCATCGGGGCCTTCTCGGCATCCGAAATCCGTGAAAGGGAGCAACTGCATGCCGCAGTCTGGTCGGGAGGTAGTCATCGTCGAAGCCGTCCGCACGCCGATCGGCCGTGGGCACAAGGAGAAGGGTTACTACAAGGACACCCACCCCAACGAGCTGCTTGGCCGCTGCTACAGCGAGGTGATCGAGCGGGCGGGGATCGATGCGGGCGAGGTCGAGGACGTCGTCGCCGGCTGCGTGCAGCAGTACGGCGAGCAGATGTTCAACGTGGCCCGGAACGCGTGGCTCCAGGCGGGCCTCCCGGTCGAGACGCCCGCGACCACGGTCGACCGCCAGTGTGGCTCGGCCCAGCAGGCGGTGAACTTCGCGGCCGCGCTGATCGCGGCCGGTGTGCACGACGTGGCGATCGGCTCGGGCGTCGAGCACATGGCGCACGTCCCGATGGGGATCGGCTTCAAGTGGGTGGACGAGGTGGGCACGCCGTGGCCGCCCGCCCTGATGGAGCGCTACAGCCTGATCCCCCAGGGGCTATCGGCCGAGATGATCGCCGACCAGTGGGAGATCCCGCGCTCGGAGCTCGACGAGCTCGGGCTGCGCTCGCACCAGCTCGCCCAGCGGGCGACCGAGGAGGGCCGTTTCGAGCGGGAGATCGTCCCGTTCGGAGTCAACGGCTCGACGTTTGTCTCAGACCAGGGGATCCGGCCCGGCACGACGATCGAGGCGCTCGCGGAGCTGAAGCCGGTGTTCAAGCCCGACGGCAAGGTGACCGCCGGCAACAGCTCGCAGATCTCAGACGGCGCCGCCGCCGTGCTGCTGATGGCGCGCGAGAAGGCGGAGGCCCTCGGCTTGAAGCCGCGGGCGCGGATCATCGATCAGACCACGGTCGGGGTCGACCCGGTGATCATGCTGACCGGTCCGATCCCGGCGACCCAGAAGCTGCTCGAGCGCAACGGGATGAAGATGGACGACATCGACCTGGTGGAGATCAACGAGGCGTTCGCGCCGGTGGTGGCGGCCTGGCGGCGCGAGCTCGGCCCCGACATGGATCGAGTCAATGTGAATGGTGGCGCGATGGCGCTCGGGCATCCGCTCGGGTCGACCGGGGCCCGCCTGATCACCACGCTCCTGCACGAGCTCGAGCGCTCCGACAAGGAGATCGGGCTGGTCACCATGTGCTGCGGTGGCGGGCTCGGGACCGGGACGCTGATCCAGCGGGTCTAGCCGTCGTCGGGCGGGTGCCCTTTGGGAACTCGTCACAAAACCCGGAATATTTCCGGGTTACGTGACAAATCCCCAAGCAACGTTTTAGGTGGCCCCCCACCGGAACCCGGTCGGCGCCGGGGCCGGCGGCAGCGGGCTGTCCGGCAGCCCGGGCGGCGGGTCCTCCACGTTGTAACCCACGGGTGCCAGGTCGTTGGGTGTCTCGGGGTGAAACAGCGAGGCCAGGTACTGCGCCTGTCCGCGGCCCGGTCCAAGCTCGAACTGGCCGCCGCCGTAGGCCCCGATCCCGTGCTCGGCGCAGTAGTCGTAGGTGGCACACAGCTTGGGCAGGCCGCCGATCCGCGAGGGCTTGATGTTCACCATGCGCGGTGGGAAGGGCAGCGCCTCGATGTCGTCGATCGAGTGGATCGGAGCGTCCCAGGTGATGCGCTCGTGGTCGGCCTCGAGCACCGCCGCCGTCTGCGCCGTGACCACATCGGGGTCTTCGATCCAGGCCTCGGGAAACGCCTTGACGACCCGCTCGTAGAGGACGGGGTCGGGCGGCTGGTCGACGACCGTGCCGCGGTAGAGGCTCTTGAAGTCGACCGAATCGACGGCGCGCGTGGCGAGTAGGGCGTGGATCAGCTCGGGCGTCCACGAGCTGGTGGGGTCGAGCTTGAAGCGGAGCTTCGGATAGCGGGCCAGGCGCCGCTCGATCGGCTCGAGGCGCGGCGGCTCGCCCAGGCGCAGCGAGACGACGAAGGTCATCGGACGCGGCTCGCGCTCGAGGGCGGCGTGGAGCGGCTGTCCTGCCTGGGCCAGGGCGAGGTCGAGTGCGGCGCTGTGGAACGTCCAGCGGCGGTACAGCCGGGAGACCTCCCACTGCGGGGCGACCGGGAACAGGTCGAGCTCGTCGATCAACTCGCAGAACTCGGCCAGGGCGAAGCGTCCGGCGACTGTCTTTGCGTGCACCGCGCCCGCGTTTTGAAGCGCCACGTGATCCTCGGCCTGGTAGACGACGTCCTCCCCGATGCCTTCGAGCCCGCCGCCGTGCAAGTGCACCACGGTCGTAAAACGCTCGAACCCGCTTGACACGCTGGCCCGCAGGCCCTCGAGCGTGTAGCCGTCGACCTCGAGAGGCAGATCGGCCAGCAGGTCGAACGTGCTCACCGCTGCGCTCCCTCGAGCCGGGCGACCAGGTCGTCGAGGCGAAGCTCCTCAAGCCCGCGGCTGACCGCCTCGAGCTCGCCGGCGCAGAACTCGACCAAGTCCCGGCCCTCCTTGACCAGCGCGAGCGTCTCGCGCAGGCCGGCCTCGCCCGAGTCCAGCCGGCGGATGATCTCCTCGATCCGCGCCACGGCGGACTCGTAGGTGGGGGTGGGATCGGTGGCGCTCACGTGCGGTCGGTCTCGGTCACGGTCGCCGGGACGGTGGCGTCGTGGAAGCGAAGGCAGACGTCGCGTGCCGCGCGGGCGGCGTCCGCCGAGCTCAGCGGCTCGCCGGCCCGGTCCTCGACAAGCGCGTAGCCGCGCGCCAAGGTGCGCTCGGGGTCATGGGCGGCCAACGCGAGCGCGAGGCGTGTCAGCTCGCGCTGGCGCGCGGTCCGCTCATAGGCGCGGGCGCGTTCGGTGGCGCGGCCGAGCACGAGCAGGTGCCTCGCCGCGCGCGACCGGCCGTCCTGGAGGCTGCGGCGCGCGGTGGCCCGGAGCTCGCGCAGGAGCTGGTGCAGGTGGCGGCGCTGGCGGGCGATGTGGTGCGAGGGCGCGGCGGCCAGGCGCTCGAGCGTGCGGGCGCGCTCAGTGATGGCCCGGCGGCTGTGGCGCTCCAGGCGGCCGGCGCTCTGGTGCAGCCCCGCGCGAGCCGCGGCACAATCGAGCGGGACCGCGGCCTCGGCGGCGTGCGTGGGGGTGGAGCAGCACACGGCGGCGACGTCGTCGATCAGCGTCCGGTCGGTGTGGTGGCCCACCGAGGAGATCACCGGCACCCGGAGCAGCGCCACGGTCCGGCACAGAGTCTCGTCGCAGAACGCGAACAGGTCGGCCAGTGAGCCGCCGCCACGCGCCACGATCACCACCTCAACCTCGGGGATCGCGGCCAGCTCGCGCAGGGCGGCGGTGATCCTGGGCGCCGCGTGGCGGTCCTGCACCGGCGCGAACGCCCAGACCAGCCGGCCGGCCCAGCCGCGCCGCCTGAGGCCAGCGAGGAGGTCGTCGCGGGCCTTGCCGCGCTCGCCGGTGACGACGCCGATCGTGCGCGGCAAGAGCGGCCGGGGCAGGCGCTTCTGGCGCTCGAACAACCCGTCAGCAAGCAGTCGCCGGCGCAGCTGCTCGAGCTCGGCGAGCAGATCGCCCTCGCCGGCGACGCGCAGGTCGGTCACCGAGAAGGTGAACGACGGTGAGGAGGACGCGCTGCCCGGGTAGTAGTCGCAGCCGCCTGCGATCACCACCTTGAGGCCGTCGGCCAGCGTCACGCCGAGGCGCTCGAAGTCCGAGAGCCACATCGAGCAGGGAAGGGCGCCCACGGGATCCCGCAGTTCGAAGTACACCCGGGCGCGGCTCGAGCGAAACCCCCACATCTCGCCGACCAGTTGGACCCGGGCGAACTCGAGCAGCCGGCGCTTGAGCCGGGCGGCGTAGACGCCGACCGGGTAGGGACCGGGCAGCTCGCGCTGGGGGTGACCGGCGGCGATCGCGGGCTGGCTCATTCTGCCATCGAGGCTATCGGCCGCCCCACACGGATACGATGCGAGCCTGTGGACCTGACGCTCTCACCGGCCGAGGAGGCCTTCCGCGACGAGCTGCGCACCTGGCTCGAGGCCAACCATCCCGGCCGCGAGCCCGCGGGCGACGAGGCCGCGTTCGAGTTCCGCCGCGCCTGGCAGCGCAAGCTGAACGACGCCGGCTGGGCGGGCGTGTCGTGGCCCACGGAGTACGGTGGGCGGGGCGCGACGCTGGTCGAGCAGGCGATCTTCAGCGAGGAGGTGGTGCGGGCGCGCACCCCGTCGATGGCCAACGTGCTGGCGCTCGCCATGGGCGGCCCGACCGTGATCGCGCATGGGACCGAGGAGCAGCGCCGGCGCTATCTGCCGCCGATCCTGTCGGCCGAGGAGATCTGGTGCCAGGGCTTCTCGGAGCCGGGCGCCGGCTCGGACCTGGCCTCCCTGAAGACCCGGGCGCTCCGGCACGGCGACGAGTGGCGGGTCACCGGGCAGAAGGTGTGGACCACGTTCGCCCACCACGCCAAATGGTGCATGCTGCTGGCGCGGACCGATCCCGACGCGCCCAAGCACAAAGGGCTCACGTACTTCCTGATGGACATGGAGCAGGACGGCGTGCAGGTCAGGCCGCTGCGCCAGATCACCGGCGAGTCGGAGTTCAACGAGCTGTTCATCGAGGAGGCGCGGATCCCCCACGAGAACATCGTCGGCCAGGAGGGGGAAGGCTGGGCGGTGGCGATCACCACGCTCATGCACGAGCGCGCGACGCTGGCCTTCGGGCTGCAGGTGAGCGTGCAGATCGCGCTGCGCGAGCTGATCGAGTCCGCCCGGGAGGCTCGGGGCGTGAACGGCCGGGCGGCGAGTGAGGATCCAGTGGTCAGGCAGCGCCTCGCGCAGCTGCTGATCGAGTCAGAGGTGCTGCGGCTGAATGCGTATCGCGGCCTGTCCGCGGTGATGCGAGGCGGAGTGCCCGGACCCGAGGGGTCGCTCGGCAAGTGGCACTGGTCGGAGGTCAACCAGTCGCTGACCGAGGTGGCGATGGAGATCGCCGGCCCGCGGGCGATGCTGAGCGATTCCGGGAGCAACTGGAGCTACAGGTTCCTGCGCTCGCGGGCCAACTCGATCGAGGGCGGCACCACCGAGATCCTCAAGAACATCGTGGCGGAGCGCGTGCTCGGGCTGCCGCGGATGCGGTGAGGGCCACGGCTTGCGGACGGACACCGAGCTGCACTAAAGGCGCCGGGGGATGAACTTCGACTTCACCGACGACCAGCGGGCGATCAAGCGCACCGCGCGCGAGTTCCTGGGCGCGCGCTACCCGGCCGCCACCATCCGTGCGCTGGCCGAGGACGAGCGCGGGTTCACCGACGAGCAGTGGCAGGAGCTGGTCGAGCTCGGATGGGCGGGCGTGATCGTCCCGGAGGAAAGCGACGGGCTCGGGCTCGGCGCGGTCGAGCTGGTGGTCATCGCCGAGGAGATGGGCTATGCGCTGGCGCCGAGCCCGTGGTTCTCGACCACGGCCGCCGCGCTGATGCTGGTCGCGGCGGGGACCGATGCCCAGCGTGAGCGATGGCTCGGGCCGCTAGCGCGAGGCGAGACCCGCGGCACTCTGGCGGTGTGGGACGAACACTCGGGCTGGGCCCCCGATCACTCCGAGGTCGAGCCGGGTCCGGACGGGAAGCTGAGCTGCGTGAAGATCGCCGTGCCGGACGCGGCGTGGGCCGACTTCCTGATCGTGTCGGGTGCGGACGGGCGTCACTGGCTGGCCGACCTCTCGGAGCACGACGTGTCGGATCCCGGGATCACGCTCGTGGCGGAGTCGGCGATCGATCCGACCCGCAAGCTGTTCCGGGTGGCGCTCGAGGGAGTTGCCGTGGAGCCACTCGCCGTCTCGCCGGACGCGGTGGCGCGCGCCTACGCCACGACCGTCACGATGCTTGCGGCCGAGAACGTAGGCGTGGGTCAGCGGGCCATGGAGATGGCCGTCGAGTACGCCAAGGACCGGGCGCAGTTCGACCGGCCGATCGGCTCCTATCAGGCGGTGTCGCACCGCTGCGCACAGATGCTCCTCGAGGTCGAGGGATCGCGCTCGCTCTGCTACTGGGCGGCCTGGGCGCTCGAAAACGAGCCAGACACCGGACCGCGTGCCGCATCGGCGGCCAAGGCCTACGCCGGCGACGCCGGCTTCCGTGTGGCGGCGTCCGCGCTACAGGTGCACGGCGGTATCGGCTTTACCTACGAGCACGACCTGCACTTCTTCTTGAAGCGGGCACACGCCAACGCCCACGCGTTCGGGGACTCGCGCTGGCACCGCGACCGCGTGGCGGACCTGGCCGGCGTGTAGACCTGCGTGAGGCGGTAGCGGTCGGCGGGCGCCCGGCGCCGGCGGGTCGCCCCGCCGGCGCCGACAGACCGACCCTGATCAGGACGTCCTGCGCCGGATGCGTCACCGCAGCGCGAACTTCGGATGCTGGCCCGGACGAGCAGCGCTCGATGTCCGGCGGCTCGCCCGGACTAGGGACGCTCGATCTCCGGCGGCTCGCCCGGAACGAGCGGCTCGGGCCGGTGCGCGGCGTCCGCCTCGAGCACGGCGGGATCCGCGACATGCCACCAGTCCCGGCTGAAGAAGCCGCGGAAGAAAGGCCACGAGGCGAGCATCAGGATCACGCCGAGGATCAGGCCGCCGATGCCGACGAAGATCGGCACCTCGATGCCCAGGAACGGCTTGGCGTAATTGTTGCCGGCGGTGTTGTAGTAGCCGTAGGCCTTGATAGCGACGTAGGCCATCATCAACCCGCCGACGACGGGATCAGGCCGGCGAGGAAGAAGTTCCGGGCGCTCTTGAAGAGATCGCGCCGGAAGTAGACCGCGCAGGCGATCCCGGTGAAGCCGTAGTAGAAGCACACGGAGAAGCCGAGTGCCGAGATCGTGTCGCCGAGCACGTCCTGGTTGGGGTTGAAGGCGAGCAACGCGATCGTCCACAGGATCGAGAGGCCACCCATCAGGAGCGTCGAGAAGGTGGGGGTGAAGAAGCGTGGGTGAACGCGGCCGAACGCCGCCGGGATGGCCCCCCAGCGCGACATGGAGAGCGTCGTCCGGGCGGTGGGCAGGATCGTGGTCTGGGTGGAGGCCGAGGCTGAGGTGAGCACGCAGATGATCAGCAGCTTGTCCAGCCCGGAGCCGAGTACTCCCTTGCCGAGCGCGTTCAACACGTCGCTGGAATTCTTGGAGAGGAAGGCGGGGCCGTGGTATGCCTGCGCGGCGGCGCTGACGATCACATAGATCAGGAGCAGGATCAGGGTCGAGACGACCGCGGCCTTGCCCGGCCCGCGATGTCGGTCCCGCGATTCCTCGTTGACCGCGACGCCCGAGTCCCACCCCCAGTAGATGAAGATGCCGAGCAGGACGCCGTCGATCAGCGGCCCCCAACCGAGGTCGAACGGGTTGAACCACGAGGCCGAGACGTGCAGCGCGCCGGCGGGATGGCCGCTATAGACCTTGATCAGGGCGACGACGGCGAACAGCGCCAGCGTGAAGATCTCGAGGCTGAGCAGGAACGTCTGGATGCGCGCCGACAGCTCGATGCCCCGATAGCAGATCCAGGTCATCAACGCGATCCAGATGATCGCGCCTGCGATGACGGCGAAGTTCGACGGGTGACCGTTCCAGAGCGCGAACGTGTACTGGCTGGCGACGGCGGCCAGCGAGGCCATCACGATGATGTCGGCGAGGAAGATCGCCCAGCCGTTGATCCACCCGAGCTGCGGCCCGAAGGCACGCGTCACCCAGGCGAACGTCGTCCCGGCGTCGGGATCGGCGAGGTTGAGGAAGCGGTAGCCGACCGAGACGAACAGGATCGGGATGAACGAGACGATCAGGACCGCGGGCGCGTGCACGCCGACGCCGGCGACGGCCACGATGAAGCCGAGAGTGGCGGCCAGGCTGTAGGCCGGCGCGGTCGACGCGACCGCGATGACCAGGTTCGAGATGTAGCCGATCGCGTCGGGCTTGAGCCCCTTGGCGCCCGGCGCGGTCGGGTCCGGCGCTACATCGGTGGGGCGAGCGGCGGTTGTGGACTCCAAAGCGCTGGAAAGTTACGCAAATCGGGAGGCCGCGGGTGGAGCAGAAAGTACTGGTCTCTTTAGACGAAACGTCTAACCGGCGCGCCGGTACGGTGCATGACCGATGGCGCGGGATCAGGTGTCGGTGGCGGTGCTGGGGGCGGCGGGGACGATCGCCCCGGCCATCATCCACGACCTGGCGGAGTCAGGCGAGGTGGCGACCATGGCGCTGCTCGACCTCGATGCCGCCAAGGCGCAGGCGGTGGCACACGCGCACGGCGCCGGCAAGGCGACGGCGGCGGCGATCGACGCGCGTGACGTCGAGGGGCTCGCCCGTGCTCTGGAGGGCGTCGACGTGCTGGTCAACACCGCGTCCTACCGCGTCAACCTCGAGGCGATGCGGGCGTGTCTCCAGGCCGGCTGCCACTACCTCGACCTGGGCGGGTTGTACTGGATGACGGCCCGTCAGCTCGAACTGGGTCCCGAGTTCGAGCGGGTCGGGCGCCTCGCCGTCCTCGGCATCGGCTCGAGCCCAGGCAAGACCAACCTCATGGCGTCCGAGGCGGTCAGCCGCCTCGGGGACCCGGTGCACGGGATCGACACGATCGAGGTGATGGCGGCGGGGCGAGATCCGGCGGCGCCGGCCGACGGCCGGCTGCGCCCGCCATACGCGATCCAGACGCTGCTCGACGAGCTGACGCTCGAGCCGGTAGTGATCCGCGACGGCCGTCCGGAGCAGATCGAGCCGCTGACGAGCGGCGGCGCCGTTGACTACGGAGAACCGATCGGCCTCGCCGAGACGATCTACACGCTCCACTCCGAGCTGGCCACGTTCGGCACGAGCTTCGGCTGCGCGAACGCCAGCTTCCGCCTCTCGCTCGCGCCGGCGCTGCTGGTGCGGCTCAAAGAGCTGGTCGGCGCCCCGGCCGAGGACGTCGCCAAAGCCTCGCGCCACGCCGCCTCGCCTTCGGACGAGACCGTCTCGGTGCATCTGGTGGCGGTCCGGGGCGAGGGGGGCTCGGGCACCGTCACCGCCCGCGCGCTCACGCGTCCGCACTTCGGACTCGGCGGCTCGGTGGTGTCGACCGCGGCGCCGGCGGCCGCCTGCGTGCGGCTGTTCGCCCGCGGCGCGCTCAGCGCCACCGGCGCTCACCCGCCCGAGCGCTGCATCAACCCGCCGCTGATGTTCGCCGAGCTCGAGGCTCGAGGGTGCATGTTCAGCTTTACGAGCTGACCGCTCCCTCGCGCTCGACACCGCGCAGCCACTCCACAGTCTGGGCGATCCCGTCGTCCAGGTCGATCTCGGCCTGCCAGCCGAGCAGCCGCTTGGCCTTCTCGACCGACGGCCAGCGCCGCTGGACGTCGACGGCGAAGCTCGGGAGGCGCTTCAGCTCGAACTCGGCCGGATCGTTGCCGCACGCCTCCCAGATCAGGCGCGCGAGGTCGGCGACGGTCAGCTCCTGCGAGGCGGAAATGTTGAAGTCCTCGTTCTCGCCCGCCGGCGAGGCCATGGCGGTAACGATCCCGTCGGCGATGTCCTCGACGTGGGTGATCGTCCGGGTCTGCTCGCCCGAGCCGAAGATCTCGAGCGGGCGCCGGCCGGCCAGGGCCTTATGGATCAGGTCGGGTACGGCGTGGGCAATACCCGGCTCGTCGGCGTCGGGCAGCTCGCCGGGGCCGTAGGCGTTGAACGGGCGGCAGATCGTGTAGCGCAGGCCGTGCTCGTCGTGCGCGGCTCGCGTGTACACCTCGCCGGCCAGCTTAGAGAAGCCGTAGGCCGAGCGCGGCGCCAGGCAGTGGTCGAGATGTGCCTCGGGGGTCGGAAACTCGGTGGCGCGCTCGAACACCATCGACGAGGAGACGTAGACGAAGCGCTCGACCTCGTGATCGACCGCGGCCTGGCTGATCGCGCCGGTCAGGGCATTGTTGACCTCGAACAGAGTAAACGGGAGCCTGTGGAAGTTGGCGATGCCGCCGACGATTGCGGCCAGGTGGAGCACATGCGAGCAGCCGTGCACGGCCGCGCCGGCGGCCGGCGGCTCGCGCAGATCGGCGGTCCGGATCTCACACCCCTCGCGCATCCAAAGAGGCGGTTCGCGATGGTCGGCGACCCGCACCTCCCAGGCGCTGTCGGACAGCAGCCGCTTGACCACGGCCGCGCCGATCGTCCCGGCGCCGCCCGTGACCAACACCCGGCTCATGTCATCTCGCGGCGGGCGGCCGCCTGTATCGACCCGGGCGAAAGCGCCGCGGCTTCCGCGGCGAACACGAACACCTGCCCCGTGCCGAGCGCGTTCCACGGGTCGACCAGGAGGGAGCCGGCCGTCGCTCGCGAGACGATCTCCGACAGGACCGCGGGACCCTCGAACTCGGAGTGGTTGGTGGCCACGATGACCACGTCGGCATCCTGCGCGGCCTGCTCGAGCGGCTGGGTGGGGGAGAGCGCGTGCGGGTCGCACACCGCCACGTCCGCCAGCTCGCGCTCAAGCAGCCGGATCAGCTTGGGGGCGAGCGAATCCCGCTCGTCGTCGGTGTCGCGCTTGAAGGTCAGCCCGAGCACGGCGACCTTCCGCGAGCCCAGGCTGCCGATCCGGCGCTTGATGCCCTCGACCAGGAACAGCGGGACGGACTCGTTCACGCGCGAGACGGCGAGGAGCATCCCCGGCGCGTTGGAACGCTCCTCGGAGAAGGCGAAGTCCTTGCGCAGGCACGTCCCGGCCGTCATGCCCGGCGAAGCGATCCCGCCCCGGGGATAGTCGCGGTTGATCAGGTCGATCACGTCGAACACGTTGGCGCCGTAGCGTTCGCAGTCCATCATCAGCAGGTTGGGCAGGGCGAACGTGGTGTAGCGCAGGATGTTGGTCCAGATCTTGGCCAGCTCGGCCTGGACCGGCGTGCTTCGCACGATGGGGGCGCCGAACACGGCAAAGGTGCTCGCCGCGCGCTCGGTCGAGGCGTCATCGACGCCGCCGATGATGCAGGGCAGGGTCGAGATCTCCTCGAGAAAACGGCCGGCGGCGATCCGCTCCGGCGCATGAGCCACGAACAGGTCCTCGCCCACGCGCAGGCCCCGGCGCTTCTCGAGGTAGCCGGCGACGAACTCGGTGGTGCCGGGGGCGATGGTCGAGCGCAGGATCAGCGCGTGGCCGGAGCGGAGCATCGGCAGCAGATCGTCGACCGCGGCGCGGACCTGGCGCAGGTCTGACTCGATGTGCGAGAAGGACGGAGTGCCGATCGTGATCACGATGTCATCGGCGCGTGCCGCGTCGGCCGCGCGCTCGGCCAGCTCGAGGCGGCGGGTGGGGAGCACCCGCTCGAGCAGCTCTTGCGTGCCGGTCTCGGCGAACGGCATCCGGCCTGCCCTGAGCGAGGCCAGCACGCCCGGATCGTGGTCGACGCCCAGCACCCGGACGCCGTGGTCGGCGAAGGACAGCGCCAGGGGCAGCCCCACGCGCCCGAGGCCGATCACCGAGACGGACCTGGAGGAGCTCATACGGGCCTCAGAGTTGAGCGTCCGCGGTCACGCTGGGGAGTGGTTCGAGCCCGGGCTCGGCGGGATGCCCTCGCACCTCGCCGACGAACGCGATCCGGTTCAGCCGCGCGATCTCGCGCTCGCCCTCAATCCGCGCCGGATGGTCGCCGGGCAGGTCGCGGATCAGCGCGCGGATGCGCTCGCGCAGCTGCAGAGCGAAATGCGGCGTCGAGGCTCCCATCAGCTGGCGCACGTCCTCGACGCTGACCTGATGTTCGGGCTTCAGGCGATCCGGATGCTCGGCTTGGCTCATTTCTGCGGCACCACCTCGAGAAGGCTATCCATCACGGCCTGGACCGAGACCGAAATCGTGCTCGGATCGCCGATCACCCAGCCATGGTTGTAGACGGCGGCGGTCGGGCCCTCCTGTGTGTAGCCGGGCGTGGCGTAATCGAGAAAGAAGTTGTTGAGCGAGGTCGGGAGCTCGTCCGGAGTGCTCAGCACGAGCTGCGGGCCATAGCTGCCGCTGGCCGACAGCGCAGCGGACGCCGCGGCGTCGAGCGGGCGGCTCGAGCTGATCAGCGTGTAGCCGTGGCCGGGGCTCCGCATCGCCCAGCCGAAGCTTCCGGGGACGTGGGCGCAGGGCTGTCCGAACGGGCACGGCGGGTCGCGGTAAACGGCGAAGGCCACCGAGTTGGCCGCCGGGTCGGCGCCCTGAATCCGGTGGACGGTTCCGTAGTGGCGCAGCTGGGCGAGGACACGGTCAGGGATGACGCTCCGGGGGCCGAGTACGTACATGTGCGGCCGCTGGTGGGCGATGAGCGCCTGCTGGGTGGCGGGTGGGACACCCGAGGAGGTGACGAACAGCACGGGGTTGCCGCTCTCGGCCGCCCATCCGGCGGCGGGCATGGCGTAGGCGGGATCGTCACCCGAGGCGATGACCACGTCCGGGCTCGACTTGCCGGCGGCGGCGCTCGCGAATCGGTCGATCGCGGCGGCCAGCGCGTAGGGCCCGCGGCCCGATACGGCCGCGGTCCGCAGGCCCTTGGCGGTCGGGACGTCGCCGATCCGGATGAGCTGGGCGCCGGCGAGCGGGCCGGCGCCGGTGGGGGCGAGCAGGTTCAGCGCGTTCTGGGTGTCAGCCGGAAGCGTGGTTGAAGGCGACAGCAGGACGGGCGCGCGGATCGGCGGAGCCATCAACACCGACGAGGCGAGGGCCGCCTGCCAGTCGTCGGTGGGCGCGATGGTGACCGCGGCGGGGTGGGTGCCGGGCGTGCTCGAGGGATACACGGCGAGCGCCACGCCGGCGGCGTCGGCGACCGGGTCGCTGCCCGACACCCGCGTGGTGTTCTTGGTCGCGAGCACGGGGAAGCCGATGGCCGCAGTGACCGACCCGGCCGAGGAGGCCGCCGTCGTGGTCCTGACGACCAGCGTCGTCGCCTTGCCGCCGCAGCCCCCGACGAGCGCGCACGCGGCGAGGAGCACGATGGCAGTGGCGGCGATCCGTCGCATCCGCCCGCACAGTAGCGCCGGCCGGCGGAATTGAGCGCACCTCCGCGCCAGCGAGGGGCCCGCGCCTGGCCGGCGAAATATGTATATTGCCGCCACGCCGAATCCGCGGGGCTCGACATCCGCGGAGCGGGGGACCCAGTTTCTTGGGGCGAGTCCCGCGGAACCCGCGGGAGGCGCAGGCTCTTTTAGCGCCAGCCCGTCAGCTAACCCCGTAGGCCGACGAAAGAGACCGTTGCGGGTAGCTCACCTGATACTCCCCAGCTTGGCCGTGTTGGCGCTCACAGGGGCGCCCCCGGCGGGGGCCAGCAGAGGGAGCGCGAACGGGTCGGGAACCGCGCCGCCGGGCACGGTGGGCTCCGGCGGCGCCGGTCTCAGCGCGCCAACGCTTCCCCCGGCACCGCCGGTCCCAGCATCCCCCTCGCCGCTTCCATCTCTTCATCCGACCGTCCCGGGGGTCACGGCCAAGATCATCAACGGCCTTGCCTATGCTCCCGCCGCCGCACCGATCCAGGTGCAGCGGGCGATCTGGGCGGGCGACCGGATTCGCTTCAAGCCGTACGTGTACGCCGGCGGGCACGCCAAATGGAACGACATCGGCTACGACTGCTCGGGCTCGGCCTCCTATGTCCTGCACGCGGCCGGGTTGCTGAAGACGTCGAAGGACTCATCGGACTTCATGACCTGGGGCCTCACCGGCGCGGGCCAGTGGATCACCGTCTACACCAACCCAGGTCACGCCTTGATCGAGATCGCCGGGATCCGCCTGGACACCTCGGCGGAGCAGGACCCGCACCCCGGGCGTGGGTCGGGCCCCCGCTGGCGCCCGCTGATGACCAGCACCAGCGCGTACACGGCCCGGCATCCCGCGGGGTTCTAGGACGCGCCGTCGCCTGCGCTGGGGCGCGCCGCCCCGCTACGCTTGGAGGGCTAGTCCAGCGACCCGCCCAAGGAGGATGCGATGCCGGGCCTTTCCGGACGCATGTCGACAGTCATCAAAGCGAAGATCTCCAAGCTCCTCGATCGCGCCGAGGACCCCGCCGAGACGCTCGAGTACAGCTACCAGAAGCAGATCGAGCTGCTCCAGAACGTCAAGAAGGGGATCGCCGACGTCGTCACCTCGAAGAAGCGCCTGCAACTTCAGGAGCAGAAGCTGCGCGAGCAGGTGGTGAAGCTGGACACGCAGGCCCGTCAGGCGCTCGCGGCGGGCAACGAGGAGCTCGCGCGAATCGCGCTCGAGCGCAAGAACGTTGCCCAGACCGAACTTCAGTCGCTCGATACCCAGATCGGCCAGCTCGCGCAGCAGCAAGAGCAGCTGACGGCCTCCGAGCAGAAGCTGCGGACCAAGATCGAGCAGTTCCGCTCCCGCAAGGAGGTCATCAAGGCGCAGTACTCCGCGGCCGAGGCGCAGGTGCGCATCTCGGAGGCGGCCACCGGGGTGGGCGAGGAGATGGCGGACGTCGGGCTGGCCATGCAGCGGGCGCTGGACAAGACCGAGAACATGAAGGCGCGCGCCGACGCGGTGCAGGAGCTGGAGGCGGCCGGCACGTTCGAGGACCTCACCCAGCTCGGGGCCGGCGAGGACGACATCGACCGTCAGCTCAAGCAGCTGTCGAGCTCGAGCGAGGTGGACTCCGAGCTGGCCAAGATAAGGGCCGAGCTCGGAACCGGGTCGGGTCCTGCCGGCGAGCTGGGCGCCGGCGACGCGACCCCGCGCCGCGCCGCCGCCGCCGAGCAGCAGGCCGGCCCGAGCCAGGGGCAGGCTCAGTGATCGTCCGGATCGCCACCGAGGGCCAGTACGAGCTGACCGAAAGTGACGCCGAGGTGCTGGGCGAACTCGACAACCAAGCGGTTGCGGCGTGTGACGCCGGGGACGAGGAGCAGTTCAACGAGACGTTCAAGGAGCTCATCGAGTTCGTGCGCAAGAACGGCCAGCCGGTCCCGGAAGACACGCTGGAGCCCTCCGACGTGATCATTCCTCCCCCCGATGTGTCCTTCGAGGAAGCCCGGGCGGAGTTCACGGGCGAGGGCTTGATTCCGGGCTGAGGCTGGGCCGCCCGGCGGGGGCGGCGCGTCGCTGAGCCCGCGGCATCACGCCGCGACCGTCAGTTTGGCCCCTTCGAGGCGGGGAAGCCTGCGGGTAATCGTCAAGGAGGTTGAGGATGTCTGTCCTGCTCATCGTCATCATCGTCGTCGCGGTAATCCTGCTGATCGGGCTCGTGTTCGGGGCCATCAAGGGACGTCGCGCCGCGGCGCAGAAGCGCGAAGAGCGCCAGCTAATCAGGCGCCGCGAGGAGGCGGCGAGCGAGCATCGTCAGGTCGCCGAAGCGCGCAGCGGCGCCGCCGAGGAGGCCGAGCACCGCGCTCGCGTGGCGGGCGCCGTGGCTGAGCGCGAGCGGGCTGAGGCAAGGTTGCACGAGGAGCGGGCCCGCGCGCACGAGATGGGGCTGGCCGACGACGACCTCGGGGGCGAGGGACGGACCCAGCGCGAGCCGGGCGCCGAGGGCTATGACCGGGGCGCCGAGGGCTATGACCGCGGCGCCGACGGATATGAGCGCGGCGCGGTGAGCCAGGAGGAGGCGCAGGTCCAGCGCGGCGGCCCCAACGACGGGGAGCGCTGATCAGATCGGAATGCCCCAGAGGGGGAACCAGCGTTCGAGCTCCTGCTCGACTGGGAGCTCTTTGCCGATTTGGGCCTTGAGGACGAGCTCCCGCTCGTTGTCGCGCTGCTCGTTGCCACCGAGCGCGGGCGCGAACGGGTAGAAGGTTCCGCGTTTGTAGTTGTAGATCCAGTAGACGGGACGGCCCCGAGAGTCGTTGAAGGCGAACACCGCGCACAGGACGCGCTCGCCGTAGCCGCCCGCCTCGAGCGCGCTCGAGACCGCGTTGATGCCGACCACGAGGTCGTCAAAGTCGCTGCCGCGCAGGACCAGCCAGCGAAAGCCGTAGGTGTCGTCGGTGCTCGTCACGGTCGTGCCGCTGTCGGTGGCGGTGGCGCGCACCACCTCCTCCATGTCGCGGACGATCGAGTCGAAGTCGGCCGTGGCGAGCGGCTGGAACACGATCGCGGCCGTTCCCCGCGAGCTCATCCCCAGCCCGGTCTGCATGGTCACGTACGCGGTGCTGATGGCGAACAGCCGGTCCGGCGCCGGCTTGGCCAGCTTCCGCTTGCCGGTCAGGACATCGAGGAAGCCCACTCGACCGTTTAGGCGGTGCCCTGCAGCTGGGCCTCGAGGCGCTGCAGCCGCGCGATCCGGGCCTCGAGCGGCGGATGCGTCGAGAACAACGTGGCCACGGTCTGCTTGGCCTTGGGCGGGAAGATGTAGAACGCGGCCAGCTCACCGGGCGCCGCGCGCAGGTCGCGCTGCGGGATTCGGGACATACCGCCATCGATCTTCATCAGCGCGCTGATCAGCGCACTCGGGCGGCCGGTGATGATGGCCGAGCCCCGGTCCGCGGCGAACTCGCGATAGCGCGAGAGGGCCTGGAGGAGCAGGAACGAGACCACATACACGGCGGCCGAGACGAGGATCACGACAAAGAAGCCGTTGTTGTCGTTGTTGTTGCGGTTGTTGCCACCGAAGCCGCCCCCGAAAAGGAAGCCCCACTGGGTGATGAACGCGGCGATCGAGGCGAAGAAGCTCGCGACCGTCATCACCACGACGTCGCGGTTCTGGACGTGGGTGAGCTCATGGCCGAGGACTGCTTCGAGCTCGGCTGGATCGAGCAGACTGAGGATCCCGGTGGTGGCGCAGACGGTGGCGCTCTTCGGGGAGCGGCCGATCGCGAACGCGTTCGGCATCGGGGTCTGGGCGATCGCCACTCGCGGCTTGGGCAGGTTGGCCTGGATGCACAGGCGCTCGATGATGGCGTGCAGCGTGCGCGCCTCGGGACCGTCGTTGGGGCCGACCACCCGGGCGCCCATCGAGTACAGAGCGATCTTGTCGGAGGTGAAGAGTTGGAGGGCGAACAGGCCGGCGGCGACAATCGCGATAGTGACCGCGCCGGCGCCGGCCGCGATCAGCGCGGCGACGAGGATGGCGTAGACCAGCCCCAGGAGGAAGATCGTGAGGAGCATCCGAGCCTGGAGGCCGGTGTCCCGGCCGAATGAGTTGGAACGATCCATACGCACCTATATCTTAGGACGCGCCAGGTAAGGATTTCCTGAACAGGGAATATGAGCGTGAGAAGTGACGAAGCCCGGCGACGGCGGTACCGCATCCGGGCTCTCTAGGCGGGCGGGGCGGCGAGCGCCCGCTCGATGAAGCGCACGCTCAGCGCCTGAAGGTCGCGGTCGTGCTGGACCGAGCCGTGATGGCCGCCCGGGACGGCGATCAACCGGCTGCGCGATGAGCGCGCCAGCGCCGCGAGCTCGCGCGAGTGCTCGACCGGGACCTGCTCGTCGCCCTCGGCGTGCAGGAGGAGCACAGGGATGTGTTCCAGTTCAGCGATCGCCGCACGCTCGTCGTGGGCGGCGAGGAACGCGTCGAGGGCGGGTACGTCGGCCTCGAAGGTGAACCGGTTCTGCGCCAGGCCGCGGCGAAGGCCCCGGGTGCCGGCGGGGCAGACCGCCACAACCGCCTCGGCGTCCACCGCCCGCGCGCAGAGCAGCGCGAGATAGCCGCCCATGCTCGAGCCGCGAAGCGCTATGGGATGGGCGCCCATGCGCGATCGCAGCAGGTCGGCCATCTGGGCCACGTCATCGAGCGCGCGACCGTCCATCGGGCCGTCGCTCTCGCCGTGACCGCGCTGGTCGAAGACGACCGCGGCCAGGCCGGCGCCCAGCGCGGCGCGAGCGAAGTCGTGATGGTTCTCCTTGCACGATCCGGCGCCGTGCAGCACGACGACGCCGCCGCGCGCCGGGATCTTCGGCAGCCACAGGGAGTAGGAGAGGCCGTCGCGCACGCCGATCTCGCTCGGGAGCTCTGGCGTGACACTGCGGGCGCGGGGCACGCGGCGATGATGCCAGGCATGGCATGATCGGCCACCGCAATGAGTACGACCACGTCGGTTTTGTCGCCCGTCTATCCGCTCGGCACGCGCGTCAACGAGCGCGGACGGCTGGAGATCGGGGGGTGCGACGCGGTCGAGCTGGCCCGCGAGTTCGGGACGCCGGTGTACGTGGTGGCCGAGGACGATCTGCGGGCACGGGCGCGGGTGTTTGTGGAGGCGCTCGCGACTCGGCATCGCGATTACGACGTGCTGTTCGCCTCCAAGGCGTTCCCCTGCACTGCCGTCTACCGGCTGCTGGCCGATGAGGGGCTGGCCTGCGACGTGGCCTCGGGAGGCGAGCTGTTCCTCGCGCTCCGAGCAGGGTTTGACCCGGCGCGGATCTACTTCCACGGCAACGCCAAGTCCCCTGCCGAGGTGCGCGAGGCGATGAACGCCGGCGTCGGACACATCGTGATCGACTCGCTGCACGACCTCGAACGGGTGGAGCGGGTGGCGGCCGAGATGGAGCGGCGCCAGGAGGTGCTCCTGCGCATCACGCCGGGGGTGGCGGGGGACACCCACCACGCGATCTCGACCGGGCAGGCCGATTCGAAGTTCGGGTTCGCGCCGGTCGACGCCCGGTCGGCGATCGAGCGCCTGGCCGGGGCGCCGCACCTGGATCTGGTCGGGCTCCACTTCCACATCGGCTCGCAGCTGTTCGAGCTCGAGCCGTTCCGCGCCGCGGTGCGAACGCTCGCTGCGCTGGGCGACTTCCGCGTGTACAACGTGGGGGGCGGGCTGGGGGCGGCATATCTATCCTCGGATCGGCCGCCGGCGGTGGTCGACTACGTGGATGCGATCGTCTCGGCCGTGCACCGCGAGCTGGGGCCCGACAAGCGGCTGCTGCTCGAGCCGGGCCGGGCGCTGGTGGCCAACTCGGCGGTCACGCTGTACACCGTGCAGACGGTCAAGCGCAACGTCTCCATCTGGGTGGCCGTGGACGGCGGAATGTCGGACAACCTGCGCCCGATGCTGTACGGCTCGAAGTACGAGGCGCTGGTGGCTGACCGGCCAGCGGCCACGGCCGGGGAGCGGTGCAAGCTCGCGGGCAAGCACTGCGAGTCGGGCGACGTGCTGGTTCGCGATGTGTGGCTGGCGGCGCCGGCTCCGGGCGACGTGATCGCCACGCCGGGGACCGGGGCGTACGGATACTCGCTGGCCAACAACTACAACGGGGTCCCGCGCCCGCCCGTGGTGTTCTGCCGTGACGGCGAGGCCCGGATGGTCGTGCGCCGCGAAGGCTACGAGGACCTGGCCGCGCGTGATGTCGAGTGAGGGCATCTTCCGGGTCGGCCTGCTCGGCCACGGCACCGTGGGCTCGGCCTTCGCCGCGCTCGTGCCGCAGCATGCCGCGCGAATCGAGCGCTTGACAGGGCTGCGCCCGGAGCTGAGCGGGGTGATGACCCGGCGGTCGGGGTCGTTCGAGGAGATCCTGGAACAGTCGGATCTGATCGTCGAGCTGACGGGCGGGATCGAGCCGGCCCGGGGGTGGTTGCTGCGCTCGATGCAGCAGGGGCGGCATGTCGTCACGGCGAACAAGCAGCTGCTGTCGCAGTACGGCGAGGAGCTTTGGGAATGCGCGCGGGCCAACGGCGTGCAGCTGCGGTTCGAGGGGGCGGTGGCGGGCGTCGTGCCGGTGATCCGTGTTCTCCAGGAGGCACTGGCCGGGGCGACGATCGACCGCGTGCATGGGATCGTCAACGGGACGACCAACTTCATCCTGACGGAGATGGCGCGGACCGGGATGTCGTTCGCTGAGGCGCTGGCCGAGGCTCAGCGCCTCGGGTACGCCGAGGCTGATCCCTCAGAGGACGTGGACGGGCGCGACGCGGCGGCCAAGATGGCGATCCTGGCCCGGCTGGCCTTCGACACGCCGGTGCATCTGGATCAGGTCCGCTACGACGGGATCGAGCACATCCAGCCCGACGATCTGGCCTACGCGCACGAACTGGGGCTCGAGCTCAAGCTCATCGGCACGGCGGAGCGGGTCGGTTCGGGTCTGAACGTGCGCGTGCACCCGGCCTTCCTGTACCCGAACCATCCGCTGGCTTCGGTGAGCGGTCCGTACAACGCGGTGACGGTGGAGTCGGAGGAGATCACCGAGATCACGATGTCCGGGCCGGGCGCCGGCGGCCCGCAGACCGCCAGCGCCGTGCTGGGTGACGTGATCAGCGCGATGATCCCGCCGGCCTCGACGCCGCCCACCTCGCAGGTGCTGGAGATCGTGGGCGATGTCGTGTCGGCCTTCTATCTGCATCTGGAGGTGGCCGACGAGCCGGGTGTTCTGGCCTCGGTGGCCCAGGTCCTGGCCGAGCGGCAGGTGTCGGTCAAATCCGTGGTGCAGCGTGGTCTGGGCGAGCAGGCTCGGCTGGTGATGGTCGTGCACCCCGCTTTGGAGTCGCGGTTCTTTGCCGCGATGGCGGCATTGGGGGATCTCGATGTCCTGCGCGCGCCGCCGCGGGCGATCCGGGTGCTCGAGGAGGAGTTCGGTTAGGGTGCCGCGTCGATGAAGGCCGTCCAGATCGTCGAGCTGAGCGGCCCGCGCGACGCGCTGCGGGTGGTGGATGTGGCCGAGCCGGAGGCGTCGCACGCGATGACGCCGGGGCGGGGCGTGCTGATCGACGTGCACGCCGCCGGCGTGTCGTTTCCCGAGGTGCTCCAGACGCGCGGCCAGTACCAGGTCAAGCCGGAGGTGCCGTTTACGCCAGGGTCCGAGGCGGCCGGCGTGGTCCGCTCGGCCCCGGACGGCGCTGCGGTGAAGGTCGGCGATCGGGTGGCCGCCTTCTGCATGTTGGGCGGGTGGGCAGAGGTGGCCGTGGCGCCCGAGTTCTTCGTGTTCGGCCTGCCCGACGAGCTCGACTTCGCCCAGGGCGCCGGCCTGGTCCTCAACTATCACACGGCGTACTTCTCGCTGGCCGTCCGGGGCCGACTGGCCGAGGGCGAAACGGTGCTCGTGCACGGCGCGGCCGGCGGGGTCGGCACCGCCGCGCTCCAGGTCGCCCGCGGTCTGGGCGCGCGCACGATCGCCGTCGTGTCGAGCGATGAGAAGGAGCGAGTCGCGCGGGAGGCCGGCGCCGACGAGGTCGTGCGCAGCGACGGGCCGTGGAAGGACCAGGCCAAGGCGATCTCGGGCGGCGGCGTCGACGTGGTCGTCGACCCGGTCGGCGGCGAGCGCTTCACCGACAGTCTGCGCTCCCTGCGCGAAGGTGGCCGGGTGATCGTGGTCGGCTTCACCGGCGGCTCGATCCCGGAGGTGCGGGTGAACCGGCTGCTGCTGGGCAACACCGAAGTGATCGGCGCCGGCTGGGGCGCCTATGTGCTGGGTAAGCCCGGGCTGAACCGCGAGATCGGCGAGGCCGTCGACCGGCTCATCGGCGGCGGGTTCGTGCGCCCGCTCGTGGGCGCGCGGTTCCCGCTCGAGCATGCGGCCGAAGCGCTCGAGCTGATCGACAGCCGCGGCGCGACCGGCAAGATCGTGCTCGACGTGGCGGGGTAACCCCCGAAGCGCGCCAACGCCGGCGCTGTAGCGGCCGCGTTTGCTCTGCGCCAACGCCGGCGCTGTAGCGGTCCCGTCCGCTCTGACATTCTCCCGTGACCATGCCGGGGATCATCGAGCGCTACCGCGAACGCTTGCCGTTCGCGGCGGGCGATCCGGTCGTCAGCCTGCAGGAGGGATCGACCCCGCTCGTCCTCGCCGAGCGGCTGTCCGAAAAGGCCGGCCTCGAGGTGTGGCTGAAGCTCGAGGGGGCCAACCCGACCGGCTCCTTCAAGGATCGGGGCATGACCTGCGCGGTGTCGGCCGCGGTGCGGGAAGGCGCCACGGCGGTGATCTGCGCCTCGACGGGCAACACCGCAGCGTCGGCCGCCGCGTACTCGGCCAGGGCGGGCCTGCGAGGCGTGGTGATCGTGCCCGAGGGCAAGATCGCTACCGGCAAGCTGGCGCAGGCGCTCATGCACGGTGCTCGCGTGGTGGCGCTCCGGGGCAACTTCGACGAGGCTCTGAAGCTGGTCCGCGAGGTGGTCAACCGCCACCCGATCTCGCTCGTGAACTCGGTCAACGAGTACCGGATCGAGGGTCAGAAGACCGCCGCGTTCGAGATCGTCGAAGCGTTGGCCGGCGAGCTGGACGCGCTGTGCATCCCGGTCGGCAACGCCGGAAACATCACCGCCTACTGGAAGGGTTTTCGCGAGGCCGGCGTCGACCCGCGCATGCTCGGCTTCCAGGCGGCCGGCGCGGCTCCGCTCGTGCACGGCAGGCCGGTCGAGCATCCGGAGACGATCGCGAGCGCGATCCGGATCGGCAACCCGGCCCGCTGGGAGGAGGCCATGGACGCCATGACCTCGAGCGGGGGCGCGGTCAAGGCCGTGACCGACGCCGAGATCCTCGCCGCCTACCGGTTCCTCGCCGCCAACGAAGGCGTGTTCTGCGAGCCTGCCTCGGCCGCCAGCGTGGCCGGGCTGCTCGTCCACGGCGCCGGCGAGGACGTCCACCGTGTCGTGTGCGTACTGACCGGGCATGGACTCAAGGATCCGCAGACCGCGCTCGAGCACGCCGGCGCCGTGGTGCCGTGCGATCCGCAGCTGAGCGCGATCGAGCGCGCCGTACTGGAATGAGCGGGCACAGATTCAGCACACGCCCCGGGCGGCGGTCGTGATGACGCTGGCGCGCCGGCGCCTGGTCCGCGTACCCGCCTCCTCAGCCAACCTGGGGCCGGGTTTCGATGTGCTGGCCGCGGCGATCGCCCTGCACCTCGAGCTCGAGGTCCGTGAGACGGGCGCCTTCGCGGTGCACACCGACCTTGCGGTACGGCGTGACCGCGACAACCTCGTGGTACGGGCGTTCGAGCGGCTCCATCCCGCCGACGGCTTCGAGTTCACCATCACCTCGACCATCCCCCTGTCCGGCGGTCTCGGCTCGAGCGCGGCGGCGATCGTAGCCGGGCTGGCCGCGGCCGACCACCTGTTCGAGCTCGACGCAGACGTGCTCGGCATCGCCGCCGAACTCGAGGGCCACCTGGACAACGTCGCTGCCGCGCTCGAAGGCGGGTTTGTGATCTGCAACGACGGCCGGGCGCATCGGTTCGAGCCGCCGATGGGGCTCGAGGCAGTGCTCGTAGTCCCCAACGAGGCGGTGCACACGGATCGGGCCCGCGCCGCCCTGCCGGCGAGTGTCCCGCGGGACGACGCCGTGTTCAACGTCGCCCACGCCTCGATGCTCATGCTGGGGCTGGCCACCGGGGACTGGGACATGATCTCGGCCGGTCTACAGGATCGCCTGCATCAGCCGCAGCGGGCACACCTCTATCCCCGCTCGGTCGAGCTGCTCTCCCGGGCGCGCAGCCTGGGCGCGCTCGGTGCCACGATCTCGGGCGCGGGACCGACCGTGCTCGTGTGGTGCACCTACGAGCAGACCGGGCCGCTGGTTGAAGCCTTGAAGCGCGGAACCGCGGGTTGGGCGGCGGTGATGCGTGGCCGCTTCGAACCCCACGGTGTCGAAGTCCGCTCGCTCTAAGCGCTCCGCGACCGCTCGCTCTAAGCGCTCCGCGACCGCTCGTCCTAAGCGCTCCGCGACCGCTCGCGCAGGCGGACGCGGAGCCACTCGGCATGGCGCTCCTGGAGCTCGCGTCCGCGGCGGGTGAAGTCGATGAACAGTCGCAGCTCCTCATCGGTGTAGCGGTCGCCGAGGGGGCGCCACATTGCGATCATCGGCTCGACCATCAGCTCGAGTGCGGCCGCGTATGCCTCGGGCGTGGGTTCGACGAGAACGCGCCGGCGGTCTTTCGGATCGGGCACGCGACTGGCCAGGCCGGCGCGTTCCAGGCGGTCGATCACCGCGGTGATCGCACCGGTGGTCAAGCGGCTGGCTTCGGCCAGGTCGCCCGCGCTCATGCTCCCATGCTGATCGAGGATGTCCAGGCAGCGCGCGTCTGTCCGGTTGATCTGCAGCAGGTGGCACATCAGCTCGTCGACCACATCGGTGGCCCGTTGGCTCGCGCGCACCTCATTTCCGAGCTCCGTGTAAAGCCGTTCCCGCTCATTCCAAGTTTCTCTTGACATCTAAATCTCTTAGTGACTAAGATGCATGGCACGTAAGTGAATCATAGCGTGGAGGTATAAGCGTGGGAAAGGCAGTCGAGGCAGAGAGTCTCGTGAAGACGTACCCGAAGGGAGTGAAGGCGCTCGACGGCCTGTCCTTTGCGGTGGCGTCAGGCACGGTGTTCGCCCTGCTGGGGCCTAACGGGGCCGGCAAATCGACCGCGGTGAAGATCCTCACGACGCTCACGACCGCGGACGCGGGACGCGCCAGCGTCGGAGGCCTCGATGTGATCGCCGAGCCCGACCGAGTACGCCGTACGATCGGCGTGGTCGCGCAGGGCTCTGGGGTCGACGTCCAGGCCACGGGCCGGGAGAACCTGCGGCTGCAGGGCCAGATCCACGGCATCCGGGGACGGCCCATCGAGGAGCGCGCTCAGGAGCTGCTCGAGCGGTTTGGGCTGACCGATGCTGCCGATCGCGTCGCCCGGGGCTACAGCGGCGGCATGCAGCGGCGGCTGGACATCGCCATGGCGCTGGTCCACGACCCCGCCGTGCTGTTCCTGGACGAGCCGACCACCGGCCTCGATCCGGAGGTCCGGGCGGATATGTGGTCGGAGATCGCGAAGCTCGCGCGCGAGCGCGGCAAGACCGTGCTGCTCACCACGCACTACCTCGAGGAGGCGGACCAACTGGCCGAGCGCGTGGCGATCGTCGATCGCGGCAAGGTGGTGGCCGAGGGCACCCCCGAAGAGCTCAAGCGGGAGTTGCGCGGCGACGCGATCCACGTCGATCTGGAGGCCGAGCACAACGGCACGGTTCGTCGCGCGCTGAGCGCTCTGAAGGCGGTTCGCGACGTGACGGTCGACGGCAAGACGCTACGGGCTCGCGCGGATGACGGCGGCCGTGCCGTGCCGCTCGTGCTCCAGGCGCTGGAGGCGCAGGGCATCGCGGTGTCCTCTGTGCGTGTGGCCCGCCCCTCGCTCGATGACGTCTATCTCAAGTACACCGGCCGCACGTTCGACGCGGCCGAGGCGGAGGTGACGCGATGACCCTGATCAGGCACACCCTGTACATGACGCTGCGTCACCTGCGCGAGCTGTGGCGCCAGCCCTGGTTCGTGGCCGTCACGCTCGTGCAGCCGGTGATCTGGCTGCTCTTGTTCGGTGCGCTGTTCAAGCGAGTGATCGAGATCCCGGGCTTCCGGGCCCACTCCTACATCGCGTTCCTGGCGCCCGGTGTGGTGGTGATGACCGCGATGTTCAACTCGGCGTGGAGCGGGATGGCGCTGATCGAGGACCTGGGTCGTGGCGTGACGGCACGCTTTTTGGTCTCCCCGGTGCGCCGCGAGGCACTGATCGCCGGGCGGATCCTGAAGGAGGCGGTGGTCGTCGTGATCCAGTCGCTGATCATCGTGGTGCTGGCGCTGATCGTGGGGGCTTCGTTCCCGGGCGGGGTCGGGGGCGTGGCTGCTCTGTTTGGAGTGTCGGCGTTGCTGGGCGCCACGTTCGGGGCGCTGTCAAACGGCTTCGCGCTGATCATGCGCCAGGAGGAGGCGCTGATCGGCGCGGTCCAGTTCATCGTCCTGCCGCTGACCTTCCTGTCGAGCACGTTCCTCGCCGCCAACCTGATCCCCAAGTGGATGCGGAGCGTGTCCGACGTCAACCCGGTCAACTGGGCCGTGGTGGCCGGCCGGACGGCGACCTCGGCGCATCCGGATTGGGGCGTGGTGGCTTCGCGCGCCGGGTTCCTCGCCGCACTGCTGGTGGTGTGCCTGGCCTTCGCGACCAACGCGTTCCGCTCCTACCAGCGCTCCGCGTGAGGCGAGGTAGGGGGCCCGCGTGACGCGGAGATAGGGGGCGCCCGCGTGACGCGGGATACAGGGCGCCCGCGTGACGCGGAGATAGGGGCCCCGCGTGACGCTGGATACAGGGCGCCCGCGTGACGCGGAGATGCGGGCCACCGGGCCAGGCTGGCGGCGACAATGGCGCGGTGAGGATCGAGGTGCCGAGTCGTCTCGCCGACGAGGTCGTGGCGCTGCGTCCGCTGCGCGAAGAGGACGCGGTCGGGTACGCGGCGGCGTTCCGCGCCGAGCCGACGCTCGGGACCCTGCTCGGATACGAGCAGGACCCCGATGAGCGGTCGCTACTCGAGCGGATCGACCGCCGGGACGAGCGGGCGGCGGAGGGTGAGGCCCTCGAACTGGCGATCGTGGATCCGGTGGGCGACAGGCTCTGGGGGTCGCTGACCTTTCACTCGTTCGCCTGGGAGCACCGCCGCGGCGAGATCGGCTTCTGGATCGACGCGGCGATGCGCCGGCAGGGGATCGGATCCGATGCGGTCTCGCTCGCGCTCACCTGGGGGTTCGGCGCGCTCGACCTGCTCCGAGTCGAGATGACGACGACGCCGGACAACCTGGCGGTGCGGGCCGTGGCCCGGCGGCTGGGGTTCAGCCAGGAGGGGGTGCTCCGCGCGCGCAACGTCGAGCGGGGCCGGCGGGTCGACGTGGTGTGGTTCGGGCTGCTGCGCGAGGAGTGGCCCGGCGCGCCGGCGCTGTGAGCGCCCGCGGCTATTTGACGCTGCTGCGCTCGCCCGGCGTGCCGAGGCTGGGGGAGCGGCGACGCCGCCGGGCAAGGACGCCCGGCGGAACGCTCTTGCGGCGACGGCCCGCTCGGCATCCATGCCTCGCCTCAAGGGCCTGCCGCAAGGTCATCCGGAGGACGCCGCCGAAGGCGGCCCTTAAGAGACCGTGACTTCGTTTGCGAGCGTACGCACCCGACCGCGCGGGCCGTCCATCCGCAGCCGGCCCAGCAGCTCCTCGGCCACGGCCAGGTAATCGGCGGCCAGGTCGGGACGGTAGTCGAGGATTGAGACGGCGCGTTCGGCGGACTCGGCATAGGCGATCGAAGAGCGGATCGTGGTGTCGAGCAGCTTATCTGCGAAGTGCTGGCGCAGGGAGTCGAAGGCCTCGCGCGAGTGGCGGGTGCGCATGTCGGCGATGTTCAGCACGACGCCCAGCCACTCGAGATCGGGGTTGAGGTTCTCGCGCGCCAGCTCGATCACTTCGAGCGCCTGCTCGACCCCCTGAAGGGAGAAGTACTGGGCCTCGGCCGAGATCAGCGCGTAGTCGCAGGCGACGAGCGCGTTGACCGTGAGGAGGCCGAGTGCCGGCGGGCAGTCGATGAGGATCACGTCGTAGTCCTCGCGGAGGTCGCGCAGCGCCTTCTTGAGGGCGAGCTCGCGACCCATCTTGCCGCCCAGGGCCAGCTCCGCCTCGGCCAGCCCTAGGTTGGCCGGGATGATCCCGTCGTGGATCGCGCCCCGCGCCGTGGCGCGGCCCGAGAGGACGTCGCCGATCGTGGGAGAGGCCTCGGGATCGACGTCCAGGTAGTCCGACAGGTTGCCCTGCGGGTCGAGGTCAATCGCCAGCACGCGCAGATCGACCCGCCGCAGCACGTCGGTCAGGGTACGCACGGCCGTCGTCTTACCCGTGCCGCCCTTTTGGGAGAGAACCGAGATCGTCGCCGCCATCGCCGCCGGGTAGCCACTATATGCCAGCGGGCGCGCCGCCGGCCGTCAGAGTGCAGTGGTTGGGCTCAGCTCGTGTGCGCGGTCGCGCCGTGCTCTGCGGCATGGCTGTAGCGCATGCCCGAGACCACCGGCACGTCGACGAAATGCAGGTGGTGGCGGCCGATCACGACCTCGTCACCGTCGGCCAAGGTGCTCCACTCGACCCGCTCGCCGTTGACGAACACGCCGTTCAGGCTGCGGTCGTCGAGCACGCGCAGGCCGTCCGGCTGGCGGACGATCAGGGCGTGACGGCGCGAGACGGTGGGATCATCGAAGCGGATGTCGGCAGCGAGGCTGCGCCCGATCCGCGTCCATTCGCGCTGGAGCGCGTAGGCGACGGGATCCTCGCCCTCGCTGCGGTAGGCCAGATATTGCCCCGGCTCGTGCAGGCCGTCGCGGATCTCCTCCAGCCAGCCCTGGTCATCGTCGTCGGCCGCCACCTCGATCACGCTTGTCTGGGCCGTCGTGAACAGCGACGCACGGACGAACTCGGTCCCGCCGCAGTTCGGGCAGGTGGGCAGTTCGTCCACCGCGTCAAGCGATACCGGATAGTCGCAATCCGTGCATCTGAAGGTCCCGGTCCCCGCAACATTGCCCGACATCCAAGCTTTCATAGAAGACGCATTCTCCTCTGTTACGGGCTGCACACGTGCCGACTTGGACAAGCCGGTCCAGCCATCATATCCCCCGAGTCAAAGGCCCGGCCCTGCCTCTGGGCGCTCTACGGAGGATGTACAACGCTGTTTAGCAGCGCCCGTTAGGGGCCTCCTCAAGGCGGGCAGGAACCCCCTGCAAAGCGCCGAACAAGCGGGAATGGCGGACTGGGATCATCCCGACGCGGGCGCCCCGGAACTCCAAATCGCGTTGGTCCGGCGGGCTGTCGATCACTGCGATGCGGTGCGCGAACGCTGCCACGCCTGCCGGCGTACGCCGCTGATCGGGGAGCGCGTCTACTACCGCGAGGGCGGCGCGGTGTACTGCGAGTTGTGCCGCGCGCTCGAGGGGCCTGAGGCGGCGCTCGAATCGCGAGTCGTCCACGGCCCGGAGTTCGGTCACACCATGCGGCTGACCGATCATCGCGCCGCCTGAGGCCCGCGGGGCCTGAGAGTCCCGCCCGAACCTACAATCCTCGGGCCGTGGACCCGTTCACTGTGACGGAGACGATCTCGAGGCCTCGAGAGGAGGTCTTCGAGTACCTCGCCGACATCGCCAACCACGCCGAGTTCACCGACCATTACCTGGTCGACTGGCGGCTGACCCGCGAGGACTCCTACGGGACAGGCGCCGGCGCGCGGTTCCACATGAAGGCGCCGCTGAGCCGCTTCGCGTGGGCGGACATGGCGTTCGCCGAGGTGCAGCCGCCCTACCGGATCGTCGCGCGCGGACGGGGCGGCAAGTACAACCGGATCCGGATGCTCGGCGCGTACACGCTGTCGCCGGGCCCGAGCGGGACGACGCGGGTCGAGTACACACTCGAGACGGTCCCGGTGATGCCGTCCGACCGCCTGCTCGAGGCGCTCGGCGGCAGCGCCTGGACCCGGCGCCAGACGCGCAAGGCGATGCGCCGGCTGCGCACGATCCTCGAGGAGGGTCGCGATCGGGGACGGCGCGCCACTGTGGCCGGCGGCTGATCGGCGGCCACGGTGGCCCGGCGGCTGATCGGCGCGCCACGGTGGTCGGGCTGATCCGCGCGCCACGGTGCCAGGCGGCTGTCCGGCGGCGCGCGTCCGGGCGGGCGCTCACTACACTTTCGCCTCTGTGAGCGCCCGCCGTATCTGGATCCTCGTGTGCGCCTTCGGGTTGGCCGTCGGGCTCGGCGCGTGCGGCGAGACCTCCCAGCCGACCAGCCTGCTCAACAACGGCGTGTACGTCACCTCCGGGCCGATCACCTACCAGCTTCAGGTCTCGCGCGAGCTCAACCCGTACCTGACCGAGGACACGCAGTACGTGGCCGGGCTGCCGACCGGCGCCGGCGTGCTGGCCGCCAACCAGCTCTGGTACGGCGTGTTCCTGTGGGCCAAGAACCAGACCAAGCACCCCGAGCTGACGGCGCACAGCTTCGACATCGTCGATTCGGGCAACCACCACTACTACCCGGTCCGCTTGAACGCGGCGCTGAACGGCTACGCCTGGACCCCGCAGCTGTTGCCGCCGTCAGGCCAAGAGCCAAAGCTCAACACGACGGCCAGCTTCGGCCCCACTCAGGGCGCGCTCCTGCTGTTCAAGCTGCCCACGGCGGTGTACTCGAATCGACCGTTGACGCTCGAAATCTTCCCGCCGGCCGGCGGGAAGACGGGCGATATCTCGCTCGACCTCTGAGCGCGGAGCGCCCGAGACCGTGGAGTCGGAGGGCCGCGCTTGGACGCTTCCGGTTCAGTGCGGCGCTTGCAGGCCGGCCACGAGCACCTGCCGGACCGCGGGGGCGGCGGTGGCGCCGCCGGCGCCCTGGTTGGGGAACAAGGCGCCGGCCACGATCCGGGGGGCGCCGACCGGCGCGTAGCCGACGAACCACGCGTCGGTCTCCTGGTTGGCGTTGGCCGTGCTCGAGCCGGTCGAGGTCACGGTGTTCTGGAGCTCGGCGGTGCCGGTCTTGCCGGCCACCGTCACACCCGGGATCGCGGCCGCGGTCCCGGTGCCGAACCGCACCACGGCGATCATCATCTCCTGGAGCAGGCGGGCCACGCGCGGGCTGGTCACGCGGACGAACCGCGGCGGCTGGTGGGCCTGGAGCGTGGGGATGGGCCGGCGGCCGCCCATTGCGATGGTCGCCGCCACGTCAGTCATCTCGAGCACGGTGGCCTGGACCCGGCCCTGGCCGATCGCGGATGAGCCGACCGCGAGGGCGTCGCCGATCGACTTTGCCGACGGGATCGTGGGCTCGGCCGCGCCGGCGATCGCGGGGCGCTGATCGAAGCCGTATCGCTCGGCCGTGTCGACCAACCGCGCGGCCCCTAATCTGGCGCCGAGGGGGGCGAACACGGAGTTGCACGAGACCGCGAACGCGTTGAGGAAGGTGCCGCCGCATGCCTCGCCGCCCGCGTTGTGGAGGGTGTAGCCCTCGATCGTCGCGCTGGTGCTGATCGGGAACGTGTCGGAGAGCTTCACGATGCCGGCCTCGAGCGCGGCGGTGGCGGTGATGATCTTCATCGTCGAGCCGGGCGGTTGGAGTGCCGAGAACGCCACGCCGGCCAGCGCGAGCAGCGCCCCGGTGCGCGGGTTCATGACCGCGAAGCCCCCGTAGCGTCCGGCCAGCGCCGCGACCGCCGCGCGCTCGAGACGCGGCTCGATCGTCGTCGTCACGTCGTGTCCGGGCGTGGGGGGGTTCCGGGCCAGCAGGCGGTGGCCGGCCAGCAGCGTGCCTCCCGGCGTCCCGGCCAGCGCCGGCTGGAAGGCGCGCTCGAGGCCGTCCAGTCCCACCGTGGCGTTCGGGGGATATCCCTCGGCGGCGTAGGCGGCGGACTGGTCGGGTGGGATCGGCCGCAACACGCCGACGATCTGCACCGCCACGTCGGGGATGGGAGAGGAGCGGTCAGGGCCCTGGGCCAGCGGCGTCCCGTCGGCGGCGAACAGGGTGGCGCGGGGCGCGAGTTCGGTTCGCCGGCCGAGCCGCTCGCGGCCGCGCAGCCCCGGGAACACGAGCGAGGGCACGAAGTGCACGGCGGCGCTCGAGCCACTGCCGGTAAGAGGGATATGGACGGTCTCGTGGAGGGTGCCGAACAGCCTCGTTTTTACCGCCATGTTCACCGGGATCGTGCCGGCGATCCGGCGGCCCATGCGGCCGGCCCGGATCGACCCGACCGTGGCGATCCCGGCGTCGCGCCGGTATGCGGCGGCGAAGCGGCGTTCACTCGTGTGCGCGCGCGAAGCCGGATCGAGGAGCGAGTACATCCGGCCGTAGTCGCCGGCGGCCCAGGCGTGCACGTAGCCGGTGACCACGCCCAACTCGGCGCGGCCGGACGAGCCGCGGATGACGAGCACAATCCCGGCCGCGACGGCCGCCAGCACCACGAGCGGGATGACGAAACGGAGGCGCCGTTTGAAGCGACGGCGCCGGCGGGGACGCCGCGCGTCCGCCTCCATTAGAACCCCTCGTGCCACCTTAGCTGCAACGGTAGAAGAAGGCCCGCCCTAATCTCTCGTCGATGACGAAAGTCGACTGGCTGATCGTGGGTTTCACTGTGCTCCTTGCCATCTACGGCTACGCCCAGGGCTTCATCGTCGGCGTCCTCTCGCTGGTCGGCTTCGGATTGGGTGCCTTCATCGGCACGCGGGTAGCCCCGCTGATCCTGCCGGGCGGGTCACACTCGCAGTACGCGCCGCTGTTCGGCCTGCTCGGGGCGCTGCTGGCCGGCGCAGTGCTGGCCAGCGGGTTCGAGGGGATCGGGGCGCGCGTCCGGATGTTCCTGCGGCTGCCCGGGCTGCGCGCGGTGGACGGAGTGCTGGGGGCGGCCCTGACCGCGTCGGTGGCGCTCGGCATCGCCTGGATCGTGGGCGCGATCGCGCTCCAGTCGTCCGGCTCGGCCGCACTTCAGCGTGATATCCAGCGCTCGGCGATCCTGAAGGGCTTAAACGGCTTGCTGCCGCCCTCGGGGCCCATCCTGCACGCGCTGGCGCGCGTCGACCCGCTGCCGTCGGTACGCGGCCCGGCGGCGAACGTTCCCGCGCCGCCGCGCGGGATCGTCGCCACGCCGCGGGTCACGGCCGCGGAGGAAAGCGTGGTCAAGGTGCTGGGCACGGCATGCGGGCTGGGGATCGAGGGAAGCGGCTGGGTGGCCGCGCCGGGGATCGTGGTGACGAACGCCCACGTGGTGGCCGGCGAGTCGGATACCACGATCCAGCTGGGCGGCAACCCACCCGGCCTGGACGCCGACGTGATCGACTTCGACCCACACGACGACGTGGCCATCCTGCGCGTACCGGGGCTGCACCGGCCGGTGCTGCGGCTGGTCACCGATGCCCATCCGGGCACGCCGGCGGCGATCCTCGGCTACCCGCTCGACGGCGGGTTCGACCTCGAGCCGGGCCGGATCGGCCAGACCGAGGCGGTGAGAACCGAGGACGCCTACGGGAACGGCCCGGTGCTACGGAGCATCACCGCGCTGCGCGGCTGGGTGCGCCCCGGCAATTCGGGCGGCCCGATGGTGGACCGGGCCGGGGAAGTGGTGGCCACGGTGTTCGCAGCAATCACCGGCTCGCCCAGCGGGCAGGGCGGGTTTGCCGTCCCGAACGCGCTGGTGCGTAAGCAGCTGGCGGAGTCATCGCGCCGAGTCCACTCGGTGTCGACCGGGCAGTGCGCGGGGTAGTCGGTGCCGAGGCCGGGTCACCGTGCCAAGGAGACCAGGTCACGGCGCCGAGACCAGGTCACGGCGCCAAGGAGACGAGGTCACTGCGCCGAGGGCTCAGTCGGGGCGCGCGATGCCGCTTCGGGGACACTCGCGCGGAGCCCGCGCACCTTGCGCGCGCCGCCCGCGCTAGCGCCAGCGCACTACGACGATGGCTCAGCGCACAGGGTCCCCGAAGTGGCAGGCGCGCCCCAAACCGCTCCTGTGGGCGGGCGGTGGTCTGCACACCGCCCGCCCCTAGGTGCTTGCCCCCGGGGCCCCTTAGGTGTTTACGAACCCCCGACGTCCTCGGCCATTTGACTCACCGTCCGCGGCCCCAGCGCCCCCAGGAGCTGAGGATGATGGTGAGCGAGGTGTCGTTGAGCCGCTGAAAAGAGCTCGCGCTCGTCGTCGCCTGCGAGTCTCGCCCCGCACTCGCAGTAGGCGATTCGTCTGTGCCCTCCGGTGGCGGCGGTCGTGAGGCCGTCATCGCGGCGGCCCCGCATCACCGTTGCGCCCCGCCGAGTCGATCGTTCTGTCTCACCTGGGTATCCACTGGGGCGCACGATGCAACGTTGACGTTGTCGATACGTTTCCAAAACGTTGCAACAGGCTGGGCGCGCTTGTGATGACCCGAATTCAGCTCTGTGGAAGGTTGTCGGTCGAGATCGACGGCGTGCAACTGGCGGAGCGGCTGCGGGGCAAACAGGTGCCTTTGCTGCTCGCCTATCTGGTGCTCAACCGCGACAGGCATGTGGGGCGCGACGAGTTGATCGGGGCCCTGTGGCCCAACCACGCGCCGGTGTCGCAGGACGCCGCCCTGCGCACGCTGCTCTCCCGGCTGCGCTCAACCCTCGGCTCGTCGGCGCTGCCCGGGCGCGACGAGCTGATCCTGGCCCTGCCCGAGCCGGTGTGGATCGACGTGGAGGCGGCCGCGGCCGAGGTGGCCCGCGCGCTCGAAGCGGTCGAGGACGGTGACCCGCGGCGGGCCTGGGCGCTCGCCCAGGTGCCGCTCAACATCGCGAGCCGCGGCCTGCTCCCCGGCGCCCAGGCCGCGTGGCTCGAGCCGCCCCGACGCGAGCTCGAGGAGGTCCACCTGCTCGCGCTCGAGGTGATCGGCCGCGCCGGCCTGCGCATGGGCGGGACGCAGCTGCAGTCGGCGGAGCGGGCGGCGCGCACGCTCATCGAGAATCAGCCCTACCGGGAATCGGGCTATGCAATCCTGATGGAGGCGCTCGCCGCGCGCGGCAACATCGCCGAGGCGCTGAGGGTGTTCGACGGGCTGCGGACGCTGCTGCGCGACGAGCTCGGCACGAACCCCTCGCCGGAGGCGATCGCCGCCCACGAGCGGTTGCTGCGACCGCAGGCCCGCTCGGGCGGCGAGTTTTCGGGCACGAGGCCTGCGGGCGAGGCGCCGATCCCGCTGCCGGCTGATCTGCGCCAGCGGCCGCCGGGACCGCTGCTCGGGCGCGAGCGGGAGCTCGCCGAGCTCGACGAGCTGTGGCAGTCGGCCGGCGGCCAGGAGCGCTCGGGCCGGGTGGTCCTCCTGGCCGGCGATGCCGGCGTCGGCAAGAGCACGCTGACGGCGGAGCTCGCCCGGCGCGTCCACGCGGCAGGCGCGATCGTGCTCGCCGGGCGCGCGCCGCGTGAGACGGTGGTGCCCTACCAGCCGATCCTCGAGGCACTCCGCCACTGGGCCCTGAACGCATCCGTGAGCGACCTGCGCTCGACGGCTCGCGAGTACGGCTCCGAGCTTTCCCGCCTGATCCCCGAGCTGCGCCGGCGTGCCCCCGACCTCCCGCCGCCCCCGGACGAGCCGGAGACCGAGCGCTATCGGCTGTTCGAGGCGGTCGTGGGATTGCTTACGGAGCTCTCGCACTCGGCGCCGGTGCTGCTCGTGCTCGACGACCTGCAATGGGCCGACCGTCCGACGCTGCTGCTCCTTCGCCACCTGGCCCGGGCCACCACCCCGGCCCGGGTGCTGATTCTCGGTGTCTACCGCGCCACCGAGCGCCGGGGCGACACCTTCACGAGCGCGATGACGGAGCTGCGCCGCGACCGGCTGGCCACCCAGCTCGACATCGGCGGCCTGAGCGAGCTCGACACGGCCGAGCTGGTGCGGCTACGCGAGGGCGAGACGCCCTCGCGTGCGTTCGCGCACGCCCTGTACGAGGAGACCGAGGGCAACCCGTTCTTCGTCGAGGAGATCATCCGCCACCTGGTCGAGGCCGGAGTGCATGCGGGCAGCGCGAGCGCCAGCGACCTGGAGCGCTTCGGGCTGCCCGAGGGGGTCAAGCAGGTGATCGCGTGGCGCCTGGGGCGGCTCGAGCCGCCGACGATGGAGTTGCTGCGAGTCGCCGCGGTGATGGGGCGCGACGTGGACGCCGGGCTGCTCGAGCGCGTCGTGCCGCTCGACGAGGACGAGTTCCTGAGCGGGCTGGAGGAGGCGCTGGCGGCGGGGCTGCTGGTCGAGTCCGAGGGCCGTGACGGCCGCTACCTGTTCTCCCACGCGCTGATCCGGGAGACGCTGTATGAGTCGATGTCGGTGCCGCGACGGGCCCGCATCCACAAGCGGGTGGGGGAGGCGATCGAGGCCACGCAGGGACGCCGGCAGAGCCGCTACCTGCCCCAGCTGGCGCATCACTTCACGCGTGCGGCGGATGCTGAGGAGGCGGAGAAGGCGATCACCTACGCGTTGCGCGCGGCCGAGCAGGCGACGAACATGCTCGCCCACGAGGAGGCAGCCGAGCATTACGCGCGGGCGCTCGAGGTCCAGGGGCGCTTTCAGCCCGAGGCGGCCCGCCGCCGCTGCGAGCTGCTGCTGGCCCTCGGCGAGGCGCGGGTGCGAAGCGGCGAGCGGGCTCATGCCTTCTCGGCCTTCCGCGAAGCCGCGACGCTGGCCGAGCAGCTCGGCGACGGCGGCGCGCTGGCCCGGGCGGCGATCGGCGCCTCGCGGCGCTATGTACAGCCGCCGGGCGTGGTCGACACCGAGATGATCGCGATGATCGAGCGGGCGCTCGAGCTCGAGCCCGAGCGGACGCTCGTGCGGGTGTGCCTGCTCGCCTGCCAGTGCGGGGCGATCTACTACTCGCCGGACCGTGACCGGATGCAGGCCCTCAGTCTGGAGGCGCTGGAGATCGCCGCCGAGCTAGGCGATCCCGAGGCGCGGGCGTACGCGTGCAGCGCGCGTCGGCGCGTCCTGTGGGACGCCACTCATCTGAGCGATCGCCTCGAGGCGTCGACCGAAATGCTCACGCTGGCGCGCCAGATCGGAAACCTCGAGCTCGAGCTTCAGGCGCATGCGTGGCTCGTGGTCGACCTGCTCGAGCGCGGGGACGGGGAAGCCGTCGACGCGCAGATGGAGGCGTTCACGGCCGGGGCGGACCGGCTGCGACAACCGCTGTACGAGTGGACCTCGACCATCTGGCGGGCCATGCGGGCGCTCCTCGCCGGCTCGCTGGAGCGGGCCGATCAGCTTGCTGGCGAGGCGCTGGCGGCGGGGGCGCCGGCCGAGGCGGTCACGGCGTCGCAGTACTACGCGGTCCAGTTGCTGGCCATCCGGCGCGACCAGGGGCGCTTCGGCGAGCTCGAGCAGACGGCCCGGCAACTGGTGGCCGCGAACCCGGCCCGGCCGGCGTGGCGGGCGGCGCTGGCCAACCTGCTGTGCGAGGAGGGCAGGCTACCCGAGGCGCGGCAGGAGTTCGAGCGGCTGGCCGCCCGCGAATTCGAGGACATCCCCAAGGACCTCGACTGGATGATCGCAATGACCCTGCTGAGCGACGTGTGCGCGGATCTGGGCGACCGCGAGCGGGCCGGGCTGCTCTATGCCAGGCTCGAGCCCTATGGGACGATGAACGTGGTGACCGGGCTGGCCGCCGTGTGCCTGGGCTCGGCGGCGAGCTTTCTGGGCAAGCTGGCGGCGACCATGGGACGAACCGAGGCCGCGGCCGAGCTTTTCGAGCAGGCGCTGGCCGCCAATGCCGAGCTGCAGGCGCCGGTGTGCCTCGCCCGCACCCAGGTCGACTACGCCCGGGTGCTGGGTGGTGTCGGCCATGCGCGCGCCGAGGAGCTGCTCGCCGCGGCGGCGGATGCCGCGGACAGGTTCGGGTCGGGGTCGGTGGCGCGCAAAGTGGCCGCATTGCGCGGCGGCGTTTGACGCGGGCGCTACCCTCGGCGGACTCATGGGCAAGATTCTGGTCATCGCGGAGAAGCCGTCGGTCGGGCGCGACCTCGCGCGCGTACTGCCGGGAGCGTTCACCAAGCAGGAGGGCTACCTCGAGGGGCCGGAGCACATCGTCACTTGGGCCGTCGGGCACCTGGTCCAGCTGGCCGATCCCGACGAGTACGACGAGCGGTTCAAGAAATGGCGGATGGCGGACCTGCCGATCGTCCCCGACCGCTTCCGCCTCGTCGTGCGCGACGAGCGCTCGAAGAAGCAGATGAACGTCGTCAAGCGGCAGCTCGACCGCGACGACGTCGAGTTGGTGGTGAACGCGTGCGATGCCGGCCGGGAGGGCGAGCTGATTTTCGCCTACCTGTACGAGAAGGCCGGGTCGCGCAAGCTGGTGAAGCGGCTGTGGCTGAACTCGATGACCACCGACGCGATCAGAAGCGCGTTAGCGGCGCTGCGCGAGCGCATCGAGCTCGCGCCGCTTGAGCAGGCGGCGCGATCGCGCTCGGAGGCCGACTGGATCGTGGGCATGAACGCGACCCGGGCGGCGACTATCCGGCTCAGAAGCTCATTTGACGGGGCGGTGTCGCTCGGCCGGGTGCAGACGCCGACGCTGGCCATCCTGGCTCGGCGCGAGCAGGAGATCCGCGATTTCAAGTCTGAGCCCTACTGGGTGGTCGACGCCGTTTTTGAGCCGACCGCGGCGCCGGCGCGGCGGGTCTACGAGGGCCGCTATCACGCCGGCGCGAACCCGCGGGTGGCGAGCGCGGAGCGCGCCGCGGAGATCGTCGGAGCGTGCGAGAGCCAGACCGGCCAGATCACCAAGCTTGAGAAGTCCGAGCAGAAACAGCGCCCGCCGCTCTTGTATGACCTGACCTCGCTGCAGTCAGACGCTTCGAGCCGCTACGGGTTCACCGCCCGGCGCACGTTGGCCGCCGCCCAGCGGCTCTACGAGGAGCACAAGGCGCTCACCTATCCGCGGACGAACTCGCGCTACCTGACCAGCGACATGATCGCCGAGATCAAACCGATCGCCCGGCTGCTCGGATCGCAGCGCGACTACGCGGAGGCGTCGAAGTACGTGCTGGGGTTGGACGTACTGCCGCTGGGCCGTGTGGTTAACAACGAGAAGGTCACCGACCACCACGCGATCATCCCGACGCGGGCCGAGCGCCACCCGGTCGACAAGATGTCGGACGACGACCGGAAGGTGTACGACCTGGTGGTCAGACGATTCTTGGCCATCTTCCATCCCGACGCGGTGTTCGAGAACACGCGGATTGAGACGACCGTGGCCTCGGAGCACATATTCCGTACGCGGGGCAAGCTCGTGCTCGTGCCGGGCTGGCGCGGGGTCTACGGCGAGCAGGCCGACGGTGACCGCGCCTCGTCGGACGAAGACGAAGGCCGCGAGCAGCAGCTTCCGCGGCTCGAGCACGGTGAAGACGCCGCGGTCCGGGAAATCGGCTCCGAGGAGAAGGAGACCAAGCCGCCCCGGCGCTACAGCGACGGCACCCTGGTGCGCACGATGGAAACCGCCGGCAAGCTGGTGGACGACGAGGAGCTCCGCGAGGCGATGAAGGAATCGGGGATCGGCACCCCGGCCACCCGCGCGGCGATCATCGAGCGCCTGATCCAGGTCGGCTACGTCGAGCGCGACGGTCGCTCGCTGGTGGTGACCGAGAAGGGGCTGAACGTGGTTCGCCTGCTCGGCGAGCACGCGCTGACCTCGCCGGGCCTGACCGGCGACTGGGAGCGGCGGCTGGCGCTGATAGAGACCGGCGGGGACTCCCGCGAGGCGTTCATGGGCGACATCGTTCGCTTTACCGAGGAGACCGTCGGCGAGTTGGACCGGAATCTCAAGGACGTCCGGATCCCGCGGGCCAACCTGGGGCCATGCCCGATCTGCGGCCGCGACATCGTCGAGAACCGCAAGGGCTACTCGTGCTGGTCGCGCGAGGACCCCGGCTGCGGGTTCGTGATCTGGAAGTCCAAGACGGGCAAGCAGCTGCCGGTGACGGTGGCGCGCGAGCTGATCAAGACGGGGCGGACGGAGAAGGCCGTTTCAGGTTTCAAGGGGCGCTCGGGCAAGAGCTTCCGGGCCCGGCTGGCGTTGCAGCAAACCGAGGACGGCAAGTGGCGCGTGGAGTTCGACGAGCCTTGGGCGCGGACGGGCGCGAAGCCACCGGAGGCTGAGGAGGCGGAGGGCTCGGCCGGCGCGCCGGTCGAGCAGGCGGGGCACGAGCCCGCCGCCGAGCAACCGGCCGCCGCTTAGGGTCCTACGGGCCCTTAGCCTCAAGTTCGGCTGAAGGCGATGATGTCGGCGAGGATGGCTGCCGGCTCGTTCTCGAGGCGCTTGGACGTGATGCGAAGTACACGGAAGCCCGCCTTCTGAAGGATCGCGTCCCGGAGGCGGTCGCGCTCGAAGGCGCTGACGGTCGCGTGGTACGTCCGACTGTCGAGCTCGACGACGAGCCTCCACTGGGGCCAGAACACGTCGACCTCCAGACCGGCGACGAGCACGTTGTACTGCGGCTCGGGGAGGGGGCAGTTTGCGATCAACGTGCGGAAGTCGCGTTCGAGCTTCGAGCGTGTGTCGGCGGGCCCGCGGTAGTCGGCGAGGACGGCACCCAGCCGGGCCACGCCAGCGACGCGCGGCCGGCGCGCGATGGTGCGTTCGATCGCCCGGAGGTCGGCCAGCCCCGCGCGATCCGCCTCCTCGATCAGGCGGGTCAGGCCTTCGCGGCTGAGCAGCGCGGCCATGTCGAGGATCGTACGGGCGACGCTGGTCACCGGGATGGCGTCGTGGGTCGTGATCTCCTCGGGGTGCAGCACAGAGGTGTGGACCCGGGTCTTCGGCCGGCTGCGGCGCGTCTGCGGCACAGTGACGTTGATCTTCCAGGAGCCCTGACCGACGCGCCACAGCGCGGCCGCGCTACGGTGGCTGAGCACCGCATCGGGGCCGTAGGCGAGGACGGCCGCCATCCAGTGGCCGTGTCGGGTGAGCGTCCGGTAGCCGACGGCGTAGGCGCCGTGGTGGATGCGATGAAGACGGCCGACCGATCTGCGGTACTGGATGGCGTCGCGGCCGAGCCCGAGCTCAAGCAGCTGCCAGACCGCGACTACCCCGTGCTGCCGATCCGCCAAGGCAGCGATCTCCCGATCGATCTCTCGATGGGACTGCGATTTGCCGCCATATTCGCGGCTTTTCTCGGTTGCCATTCCGTTAAGAGCCGCGAGGCCGGGGAAATCACCCCGTCCTGGGCGCGCGCCACTATGGGGATGCGATGCCGTTGACCCTCGTACTCGGACCCGCGAACTCCGCAAAGGCCGGAGAGGTGCTCGGCGCGTTTGGGGCCGCGTCGAGCCGGGGCGCGATCCTCGTCGTCCCGACGGCCACCGACGCCGCCCACTACTCCCGTGAGCTGGCGGCTGGCGGCGCGGTGCTCGGTTCGGTGCTCACCTTCTCCGGGCTGGCCGCCGAGATCGCCGCCCGCGCCGGCTACGCCGGGCGCCGGCTGACCGCGCTCCAGCGCGAGCGGGTGCTCGAGCGGGCGCTGCGCGAGACCGCCTTCGACGCGCTCCGCGGCGCCGCCGGGACGGTTGGCTTCCCGGCCGCCGCGGGCGCGCTGATCGCCGAGCTCGAGCGCTCGCTCGTCACTCCGCAGCGGTTCGCGGCGGCGATGCGCACCTGGGCCGAGCAGGATCCGCGGCGAGCCGGATATGCGCGCGACGTCGCCTCGATCTACCCGGCCTATATGGCGGCGCTCGAGCGGCTGGGCCGGGCCGATGCCGAGCTGTACGCCTGGCGGGCGCTGGATGCGCTGCGCGCAGCGCCGGGGCGCTGGGGTTCCGACCCGGTCTTCTTCTACGGATTCGACGACCTGCACCCGCTCGAGCGCGACGCGATCGAGACGCTGGCCCGAGTGGTCGGCGCTGAGGTCACCGTGTCGCTGACCTACGAGCCCGGGCGTGTCGCGCTGTCAGCCCGCGCCGAGGTGGTCGAGGAGCTCCGGCCGCTGGCCCAGCGGGTGGTCGAGCTGCCGGCGGTCGGCGAGCATTACGCGCCGGGGGCGCGGGCCGCCCTGCATCACCTCGAACGGGGGCTGTTCGAACCCGGGGAGGCGATGCGGGTCGAGGCCGGCCCGGCGATCGGGCTGCTCGAAGCGGGCGGGGAGCTGGCCGAGGCAGAGCTCGTCGCCGCCGAGGTGCTCGACCTGCTCCGCGCGGGTGTGCCAGGCGAGGAGATCGCGGTGGTGTATCGCTCGCCCGGCCACAGCGCGGCGCTGATCGAGCGCGTGTTTCACCGCTACCGGATCGCGGTGGCGGTGGAGCGACGGACGGCGCTGAGCGCCACCGCGGTGGGAAGGGCCCTGATCGCGCTGGCCCGCTGCGCGCTGCTCGGGCGCGAGGCCGGGGCGGCCGACGTACTCGAGTATCTGCGCGCGCCCGGGCTGGTCGAGGATCCTGCGGCGATCGACCGGCTGGAGGCGGAGGTGCGCCGGGAGGGCCTGCGGACGGCGGCGCAGGCGCGCTTGCGGGCACGTGGGCGGTTCGGCCTCGAGCTCGCCGAGATCGATGCCGTCCGGGGGGCCGGCGATGCCGGCGCGGAGCTGGCGCGCCAGGCTCGACGCCTCCTGGCCGCCCCGCACCGCGGCAAGGCGCCCGTGCTCGACAGCGCCGAGGAGCTCGACGCCCGCGCGGTTGGGGCGCTCGAGCGCGCGCTCGGGGAGCTCGCGGAGCTCGAGGAGAGGCCGTCCGGAGGCGAGCTGATCGAGCTGCTCGAGCGGCTCGAGGTTCCCACGGGATCGCCGGCGCAGGCGCCCGGAGCCGTGCTCGTGGCCGACCCGCTCTCGATCCGCGCCCGCCGCTTCCGGGCCGTGCTCGTGTGCGGCCTGCAGGAGAACGAGTTCCCGCTCGCCGCCGCGCCCGAGCCGTTCCTGTCCGACGAGTTGCGCCGTGAGCTGGCCGCCTCCAGCGGGCTGCGTCTGCGTCCGCGCGAGGAAGCCCTGGCCCGCGAGCGCTACCTGTTCTACACGAGCGTCTCGCGCGCGACCGAACGGATCCGCCTGAGCTATCGGAGCTCCGACGAGGAGGGCAACCTGGCCCTGCCTTCGCCGTTCCTGGCCGACGTGGCCGAGCTGCTGGCCGAGGGCTGGCCCGAGCGCCGGCGCCGGCGGATGCTCGCCGATGTGGTGTGGCCGGCCGGCGCCGCGCCCACCGAGCGCGAGCTGGCCCGCAGCCGCGCGGCGGCGAGCGCCCCGGCGAGCGGGGAGGTGCCGTCGCCGATCGGCTCGCTCGGAGAGGCAGCCCTGGCCCACGTCCGCCACTCGCAAATCTTGAGCGCGGGAGCGCTCGAGTCCTATTCCGACTGCCCGGTCAAGTGGCTGGTCGAGCGCGAGCTCCAGCCCGAGCGGCTCGAGCCCGACCCCGACCCGCTGGCCCGCGGCAGCTACATGCACGGCGTGCTCGAGGAGGTGCTGCGGCGGCTGGGTGGCCCGGTCACGCCCGATTCGCTGCCGCGCGCGCTCGAGCTCCTCGACGCCGTGCTGGGCGAGCAGCCGCATGGGATCGCGGCTGGGCGCGGGGAGGCCGTCCGGGCGGGGTGGGCGCGCGCGGTGGCGGCCGACCTGCGGCGCTACCTGACCTACGAGGCGCGCGACGGCTCCACGTGGCCAATTCGGGGCCTCGAGCTCCGGTTCGGGTTCGCGGAGGGCGCCGACTCGCTGCCCGCGCTCCAGCTGGACGAGGACGTGCGCCTGCGAGGCATCATCGATCGCGTGGATGCGGACGATCGCGGCCAGACGATCGTGCGCGACTACAAGAGCGGGTCGGCGCGCCCGGAGCATCAGGGCGCACGCTGGGAGACCGACCGCCAGCTGCAGGTGGCGCTGTACATGCTTGCCGTGCGCGAGCTGCTCGGGCTCGAACCGGTGGCTGGCTTCTATCAGCCGCTGGGCGGCGGCGACCTGCGCGCACGGGGCGTGTACCAGACCGGAGCCGCGCCGGGCGAGTGCCTGGTGGCCAACGACGGCCGCAGTTCCGAGGAGCTGGGGGAGCTGCTCGACGACGCCCGCACGCGGGCGGTTGGGCTGGCGGCGCGGCTGCGCTCGGGTGCGCTCGAGCCTTGCCCGGCCACCTGCTCGCGCGATGGCTGCAAGTACCCGGGGATCTGCCGTGCTTGACCTGGACGTGGAGGCGGGGACGGCGGGGCGTCGTTTCACCGCAGAGCAGCTGGTCGCGATCGAGCGGCGGGAGGGGGACCTGCTGCTCGACGCCGGCGCCGGCAGCGGCAAGACGTCGGTGCTGGTCGAGCGGTTCGTGCGCTCGGTCCTCGAGGACGGCGTCGACGTGGGCGCGATCCTCACCATCACCTTCACCGAGAAGGCTGCCGCCGAGATGCGCGAGCGGATCCGCCGGCGGCTGCGCGAACTCGGCGCCGACGAGGCGGCCCGCGCCACCGAGGGCGCGTTCATCTCGACTATCCACGGCTTCTGCGCTCGCGTCCTGCGTGCCCAGGCCCTGGCGGCCGGCCTCGACCCGGCGTTCGCGGTGCTCGACACGCCGGACGCCGAGCGACTGGCCGACGCGGCGTTCGAGGACGCCCTCGAGAGTTTGGCCCGCCCACCCGAGAGTGCGGTGGGGGCCATCGACCTGATCTCCTCCTACACGTCGGGCGGCCTGCGCAGCGCGATCATCGAGGTGCACGACGAGCTGCGTTCGCGGGGCGAGCGCCGGCCGCGCCTGCCGCCCCTGCCGCCGGCTCCCGACCCGGAGGTGGCGCGTCGGTCGCTGGCGGAGGCGGGCGCCGCGGCGGCAGCGGAGCTCGGGGTGATCGCCGAGCCCGGCGCGCGCGTGATCGAGGCGCTGGCGCGGCTGGAGCGGTGCGCCGAGGTGGTTGGCGTCGACGATCCGTGGCCAGGCGACCTCTGGGCGATTGCCCTGCCTGGCGGCAACGGCGCCGCGCTGTCGAGCGAGGCGTGCCTGCGGTATTCCGACGCACTCGCCACCTTCCGCGCCGCGTGCGAGCACCGCCGTGCCGTCCGCGTGCACGACCTGCTCGATCGGCTGCTGCGCCTGTTCGGCGAGCGCTACGCGCGCGCCAAACGCGAGGTCTCGGGTTTGGACTTCGAGGACCTCGAGCTCGAGTGCCGCGAGCTGCTTCGCTCGGACGCCGCGCTGCGCGAGCGCTACCGCGCGCGGTTTGAGCGGATCATGGTCGACGAGCTCCAGGACACCAATCGGGTCCAGCTCGAGCTGATCGAGCTGATCGCGAGCGGGAATCTGTTCACGGTCGGCGACGCCCAGCAGTCGATCTACGGCTTCCGTCACGCCGACGTGGCGCTGTTCGAGCGACGCGGCGAGCGGCTCGCGGCGGCCGGGGCGCGCGCCACCCTCGACACGAACTTCCGCTCGAGGCCGCAGATCCTGTCGGTGATCAACGGGTGCTTCGAGCGCGCGCTGGGCGATCAATTCCGCCCACTGCGGCCGGGCCGCGCGCCGACGCCCGCCGCGGATGACCCCCTGGTCGAGTTGCTGGTCGCCGACAAGGGAGCGGATTGGGCGATGGAGGGGCTGGGCGCGCCGTGGCGGGTGGCCGAGGCGCGGGCGCTGGCGGCGCAAGTCGAGCGGCTGTTGGCCGCCGGCACCGCGGCGCGCGACGTCGTGCTCCTCACCCGCGCCACCACCGACCTGCGGGTCTACGAACGCGCGCTCGAGGAGCGGGGCATCGCGACCTACGTGATCGGCGGGCGCGGTTACTGGGCGCATCCGCAGGTGATCGACATGGTCGCCTACCTCGAGGCACTGGCCAACCCGCGCGCCGAGGAGGCCCTGTACACCGTGCTGGTCTCCCCGCTAGTGGGCGTATCGGCTGACGCGCTGGTCGTGCTCGCCGCGGTGGCGCGGGGCCGGGAGAGCGACCCGTGGCAGGTGGTGCGCGAGCCCGCCGGGGCGTTCGACGAGCTGGCTTGCGTGGATGCGGAAAGACTTGCCGGGTTCGCCGACTGGTTCGCCATCGAGCGGGAGGCGGCCGCGCGGGCGAGCGTCGAGACGCTGCTCGAGCGCGCGATCGAGCGGACCGGCTACGACCTGCGCGTGCTGGCCATGCCCGGCGGGCAGCGACGGCTGGCCAACGTGCGCAAGCTGATGCGCCTGGCGCGCGAGCACGAGGCCGTCCACGGCCCGGATGTTCACGGGTTCCTCGACCTGGTGGCGCGGCGGGCGCGGGGCGGCTTGGGGTCCGCCGGGGTTCGTGAGAGCGAGGCGCCGGTCGAGGGCGAGGCGCTCGACGCCGTGCGGCTCATGACCATCCACAGGGCCAAGGGACTCGAGTTCGAGGTGGTATGCGTGGCCGACCTGGGCCGCGGACCGCGGTGGCGGACCGAGTTGATGCGGGTCGGGCGCGACGGCCGGTTCGGGCTGCGCCTGGCCGAGCCGGGAACCGGTAAGCGCGAGTCTGCGCTCGAGTACCGGACTCTCGGCGAGGAGCGCAAGGCGGCCGAGGCGCGCGAGGAACGCCGGCTGTTCTACGTGGCGATGACGCGCGCTCGCGAGCGGCTGATCCTGAGCGGGGCGGCGAAGCTCGACGCCTGGCCCGAGCTCGAGGCACCGGGCGGCGGTGGTGGCCCAATCGCCTGGATCGGTCCGGCGGTGGCCGACCTGGACGGGGTGGCGGTGAGCTTCGTGGCGCCGGAGGATGTGGTGGCGGCGGAGGATGTGGTCGCGGCGGACGCTCTCGTGGCGCCCGAGGACGGGGTGGCTCCAGAGGATGGGGCGGCGGCGGAGGACGTGGTGGCACCGGACGACCTGGTGGCGCCGGAACCGACCCCGTCGGCGCCACCGGTGGCGGCGCTCAGCTACTCCTCGCTGGCCGAGTACCACCGCTGCGGCTACCGGTTCTACGTCGAGCGGGTGCTTCGACTGCCGGCGCTGGCCAGGCACGGGCAGGCTGGCGAGGCGGCGGCGGAGGCGGCGGCGCTCAGCGCCACCGAGCGCGGGACGCTGGTGCACGCGCTGCTCGAGCGGCTGGACTTTCGCCGACCGGCGGTCGTCACCGAGGCGCTGGTCGCCGCTGCGGCCGCGCGGGTCGGGCTGACGGTGGCGCCGGGCGGCGCCGATGCCGCGCAGATCATCGAGTTGGTCGACCGCTTCGGTGCCGGTGATCTTTGCCGCCGACTGGGCCGGGCCACGAGCGTGCGGCGGGAGGAGCGGTTCAGATTCTTGCTGGGAGAGATCCTGATCGGCGGGGTGTTCGATGTGATCGCCCGCGAGCCCGGCGGCCGGACGCTCGTGGTCGACTACAAGACCGACCGGCTCGAGGGCGAGGATCCCCAGGCGCTCGCGGATCGCGCCTACGCGACCCAGCGGCTGGTGTACGCACTGGCGGCGCTGCGCGCGGGCGCCGCCGAGGTCGAGGTCGTGCACACGTTCCTCGAGCTCCCGCAGCGACCGGCGGTGGCGATGTTCGGGCGAGACCAGGCGCCCGCGCTCGAGACGCAGCTGAGCGCCCTGGCCGGCGGGGTGCTGCGCCGCGAGTTCAGGGTTACCGACGCGCCGCATCGCGGCGTGTGCGACGGGTGCCCGGCCGAGGGCGGGCTGTGCTCGTGGCCACTCGAGATGACGCGCCGAGAGGCGCCGGACAGGTTGTTCTGAGGAGCTGGTTCAGAGGGGTGACCGAGGGGTAGCCTGCCCGCCGGACGGGATCTCTTGGTTGGCGCAGGTCGCCCGCTGAGCTCTGTAGGGAGGTTGAGATATATGCGCAGGTTTTCGCTAGCGGTAGCCGTAGTCTCCGTTTTGGTGGCTGGTGCCCTGCTCGCGACGGCGGGCGTGGCGCTGGCGACGGCGACCTCGCCGACCTCACCGGTCAACCTGGCCACGCCTGTGAGCTTCGGCGCCGCCGAGGCGTCTAACCAGGCGACCGTGACCGCCGGCAACGCACGCTTCCAGGTCCTGGGCGACGGCCTCATCCGGATGGAGTACTCCCCGACCGCGAGCTTCGAAGACGCTCCAACGGTCAATGCGGTGCGGCGACGGTTCGCGGTCCCGTTCTACCGGGTCAGCCGCGCCGGCGGCTACCTGACGATCATGACGTCACGGGCGACCCTGCGCTACCGGCTCGGATCCGGGCCATTCGGACCCTCCAACACCTCGGTGCGGCTCAGCGACGGAAGCACGGTCAGCCCGCAGTGGCAGAACGAGTGCCCGTTCGACCAGGTATGCGACGCTGGCGCCGCGACGCTGATCGGCGGGGCGAACATCCAGACCGATCACACGGGTCATCAGAGCGTCGCCGGCTTCGTCGCGAAGCTCGGGCAGGCAAGTCAGGCCGGCGCCAACTGGACGGTGCTCGGCGCGCCCGGCGGCCAGGCGACGGTCACCCTGCGCTACTCCAACTACATCGGCGCGCTTGGCGGCCCGGCCCCGCGGACGATCGACCTGACCGTCAACGGCTCCGACGTCAAGACGTTGACCCTGCCGCCGACGAACAGCTGGGACAGCTGGTCGACTGTTACGACAAACGTGAACCTGAACGCCGGCACGAACACCGTCGGCGTCCTTTGTGCCGCAGGGAACAGCTGCACCGTGAACGTGGACACGCTGTCGGTGGCACCGGTAGGCGCGCCGTTCCCGACGCAGCCCACGATGCACTATCTCGGCGGGTACACGCGAGGGTTCGATACCGCTACGTACGGCCCCGGCTACAGCTGCCCGGCCGGCACGCCGACCGCGGCGCAGTGCACCGCCGCCGAGCCGAACATGCATCCCGGGCTCCTGGATCGAGAGGGCTACCGCCTGCTCGACGACACCCAGAGCGCGGTGTGGACCTCGAATGGTTGGGTAGCGCCGCGATCTGCGAACGGCGATGTGCAGGACGGCTACCTGTTCGTCTACGGCCACGACTACAGCCACGCGCTCGAGGACCTGAACCGCCTGACCGGCCCGTCGCCGCTGCTCCCCGAGTACACGTTCGGCGTGTGGTTCTCGCGCTACTTCGCCTACAGCGCCTCCGACTACAAGAACTCCCTGATCCCCGCCTTCCGCGCCAACGATGTCCCGCTCGACACGCTCTCGGTCGACACCGATTGGAAGTCGCCCAACACGTGGGACGGCTGGGAGTGGAACGAAGCGTTGTTCCCGGATCCGCAGGGCTTCCTGACCTGGGCGGCCGAGCAGGGGATCCACGTCACGCTGAACGTCCACGCCAGCATCGCCGACAACGATCCAAAGCTACCCGCGACGCAGGCGCTCGCCGGCACTCCCTTGGCCGACTACAACGGGTGCTTCACCCCCAGCGGCACGTGCAAGGTCTGGGACTGGAGCAGCATCCCGCAGGCTGAGTCCTACTTCGCGCTGCACCAGCCCTTCGAATCGCAGGGCGTCTCGTTCTGGTGGCTGGACTGGTGCTGCGACGGCTCGACCGCGTCGAACCCGGGCGTCACACCGGACAGCTGGATCAACCATCTCTACGCCCAGGAGCTCCTGAACCAGGGCGAGCGGGGATTCGTCCTGTCGCGCATCGGCAGCTCGTTCCAGAGCCCCGACGAGGTCTACCCGGCCGGCCCCTGGTCCGGCCACACCTCGGCCCTGGCCTTCACCGGCGACACCTGGGGCACGTGGAACACGCTCGCCTTCCAGGCGCATCTGTCAGCTGACGAGGCGAGCATCGACCAGCTATACGTCAGCGACGACATCGGGAGCTTCCTCGGCCAGCCTCCGTACCGTCCGGACACCGCGCCGGATGATCCCGACATCTATGCCCGCTGGGTTCAGCTCGGGGCCTTCCAGCCAATTCTGCGCCTGCACTCGAGCCACGGCAATCGCCTGCCCTGGGACTTTCCTCAGCCGGCCAACGGGATCGCCGCGAACTTCCTGCGCCTGCGCGAGGCGCTCGTCCCCTACACCTACACCCTGGCCGCGCACTCAGTCAGCAGCGGTCTGCCGATCACCCATCCGCTGTACCTCGACTACCCCGACCAGTCGTCGGCCTACACCAACGCAAACGAGTACCTGTACGGGCCGGACGTGCTCGTGGCCCCGGTGACCACGCCGGGCACGGTGAGCACCAAGTCGGTGTGGTTCCCGCCCGGCCGGTGGACGGACTGGTTCACCGGGGCGACTTTCGCCGGTCCCTCGACACAGACGCTCACCGTGCCGCTCGACCGCATGCCGGTGTTCGTCAAAAGCGGCGGCATCATCCCGGAGCAGGCACCGATGAGCCATGTGGGCGCTCGACCCGACGCTCCCACGACCTTGCGGGTCTACCCGGGGGCTCGCGGCAGCTTCTCCCTCTATCAGGACGCGGGCACCGGGACGGGCTACTTGCACGGCCAGGCCAGCCACACACCGATCAGCACGTGGTCCTCGCGCGGCGGGCGCGTGACACTCGTCGCGGTCGGCCCGGCGCAGGGGCGGTATCCGGGTCAGCCGAGCACCCGGAGCTTCGTGATCAAGCTGGAGCGCGTAAGCGCACCGGCTAGCGTGCGCGTTCGCGGCAACACGAATGGGAGCGGCTGGAGCTACAACGCGGCCACGCACATCCTGACCGTGACGGTCGAGAACCTCCCGCTGGGCGGCAGCGCAGTCATCACCGTGACCGGCGCAACCCGGATCAGCTCTCCCGAGCCGGCCGCCGTGCAGCTCAGCATCGATCCCTCCACACCGCTGAGCCTGCCCGTGGGCGGATCGACGACCGTCATAACGACCGAGCACAATGCCGGACCCGGATCGGTGAACGGCGCCACGGTCAGGCTGACGGCTCCGTCGGGTTGGACGGTCAAGCCCGCCTCGCCGGTATCAGCGGGCGATCTGGCCGCCGGCGCCTCGCGCTCGCAGTCCTGGAGCGTGACCGCGCCCTCGGACTCGACCTCGCCGGTGACGGCTGCGCTGACGGCCCAGCTCACCTACCGCAGCGCGGGTCGCACCGAGACGGTCACCGCGACGCAGCAGGCGCCGCCGCAGCCGGCGCCGCCTCCGCCGCCGGTCATCACCTCGACCTCGCCGGCCAATCCCGCGCCGGGCGACACCGTCATCCTGACCGGCCAGAACTTCGGCGACCAGCAGGGATCGAGCTACCTCACGCTGGCCCAGGGCAACACGAGCTGGGGAGCGCCTTACGACGGCGCCAAGCTCACGATCACCAAGTGGAGTGACACCTCGATCGAGTTTCAGCTGCCGCCGGGCAGCGGACCGTTCCCACTCGAGCCGGGGCAGGCGACGATCACGGCCACCGTGGCCAGTCAAACTTCCCCGGCCGCGACGCTGAACATCGCCGGGACGGGGTGAGCGCGCCTACCCGTCGCTGAAGCGAACGTCTACCTGCTCTTCGTCGTGGCGCTCTTCGACCTTGGCCAGCGCGGCCAGGGTCTCCTGGTCGGCAGGAACGTCGGGCGGACCGAGGAGGCTCCGCGGCCACAGCCGGCGCACCACCACAGTGTTGATCTCGGCCGCGTACATGGTCAGCTGGGCGATCAGGTGCAGCCAGACGATCAGCGCGATGACCAGCGCGAACTGCGAGTAGAAGCCCTGCGCATGCCGGTAGACGTGGTTGACGTAGATGCCGCCCACCAGTTGCAGGATCTCCAGGAACGCTGCCGCCACCCCTGCGCCGATCCACAGGTAGCGTGTGGGGACCGATTTTGCGGTCATGAACCGGAACGCGGCGATGTAGATCCCGAAGTTCAGCGCCAGTGACAGCGCTATCACGCCGACCTTGACCAGCGGCCCGCCGAGGGCGGTGACGAGACCCGAAATGGCGGCGGCGAGCATGAACATGATCCCCAGCGAGAGCAGCAGCAGCAACCCGCGCAGGCGCGAGTGGATGAAGTCGGGGCGCTCCTTGAATGGCACGGCCCAGACGGTGTCGAACGCGTTCTGGGCCGCCTGGGTGACGCCGAGACCGCCCCACAGGGAGACGAGCAGTCCGATCACCAGCGCGCCGACGTGCCCGCTCAGCCCGTGCAAGTGAATCTGATCGCCGATGACCGGAAAGCGCCCCAGCACCGACTGCTCGACGGCCTTCTGCGCGGATGGATTGCCACTGAGCACGAACCCGAGGATCGTGGTCAGCACCAGCAGCAGCGGGAACAGCGAGGCGAAGGAGTAGTAGGCGACCAGGGCGGCGAGATTGCCGGCGTGGTCGTTGCCGAACTTCCGGATCACCGCCATCGGGAAGGCGAACGCCGCGTGCCGCTGCTGAAAGCGGTCAAACACCCGGATGGGCCGCAAGACGTCCACGTCTTCAGTGATACCCGACGGATTCGGTGAGAATGCCTGACCGTATAGTGACCCCCGTGGCGGCGGTACGTGCGAGCGGACTGGTCAAGCGCTTCGGGACCACGTGCGCCGTGGACGGCGTCGACCTGGTCGTGGAGCCGGGCGAGGTGCGCGGTCTGCTGGGGCCCAACGGCGCCGGCAAGACCACGCTCCTGCGGCTGCTGTTCGGGCTCCTGACGCCGGATGCCGGCGAGGTCGAACTGCTGGGTCATCCGCTCGGCCCGCCCGATACCGTCCGCCTGGACCGCGTGGGCGGGTTCGTCGAAGAGCCCGCGTTCTACCCGTACCTGTCGGGTCGGGTGAACCTGGAGCTGCTGGCCGAGCTCGACCGAGGCCCGGAGGATCGCCGTCGGGTGGACGAGGCGCTCGCGCAGGTGGGGCTCTCAGAGCGCGGCGGCGACCGTGTCGGCGGCTATTCGACCGGGATGCGCCAGCGCCTCGGGATCGCCGCCGCCCTGCTGCGGGCGCCGGCGGTGCTGCTGCTCGACGAACCGACCAGCGGCCTCGACCCCGCCGGTGTGCGCGACGTGGGCGCGCTGCTGCGGGCGCTGGCGTCCGAGGGCGTCGCCGTCCTGATCTCGAGCCACCTGATCGGCGAGATCGAGGGGATGTGCGATTCGTTCACGGTGCTGCGGCACGGGCGCGTGGTGTGGAGCGGCAGCGCGGCGCGGCTGCGCGAGGCGGCGCCGGGCTCGGCGTTCCGCCTTCTCACGAGCGACGACCGGCGGGCGCTCGAGTTGGCGGCTCCTCACGCGGGGATCGCGATCACGCGCTCGCCTGCGGGCGAGCTGCGGCTGGCCGCGCGCACCGGGTCGCTCGATCCGTTCGTGTTGGAGCTCGGTCAGGCGGGCGTGGCGGTCCGCCGGCTCGAGCTGCTGGTCAGCCCGCTCGAGTCGATGTTCTTCGCCCTGACCGGCGAGGCGGAGGTTGACGATCCGGCCGCAGCCGCCGAGCTGGCCGACGAGGTCCTGGCGGGCACGTGAGCGTTCTTGCTCCCGGAGTCGGCGTGGCGGGCGCGGCGACGCGGCCGGTGGGCGGCGTGCGCGCGGCCTATCGGACCGAGCGGCGCAAGCTGGCCAACCAGCTCGCCCCGCGGTTGCTGGCGTTGGTCTGCCTGCTCGGGCCGTTCGCGTTCGCTGGGGTCTTGAAGGTGCAGAGCGGCAGCCCCGCGGACACGCTGTACGGCGTGTGGGTGCACTCGTCGGGGTTCGCCCTCTCGCTCGTGGTGCTCAGCTTCTCCGGCGCATGGGGGCTGCCGCTGATGGCCGGCGTGCTGGCCGGCGACCTGTTCGCCTCGGAGGATCGCCACGGGACCTGGAAGACGGTCCTCACCCGGTCATGCACGCGCCGGCACCTGTTCGCCGGCAAGCTGCTGGCGGTGACGGTGTTCGCGCTTGGGCTGCTCGCGCTGGTGGCGCTGTCCAGTCTGGCCGCCGGCGTGCTGCTGGTGGGCGCGCATCCCCTGGTCAGCCTGAGCGGGACGATGATCTCGACCGGCCGCTCGCTCACGCTGGTGGCGCTGGCGTGGCTGGTGTGCGCGCCGCCGATGCTGGCCTTCGTCAGCCTCGCGGTGCTGCTCTCGGTGGCCACGCGCAACGGGATCGTCGGCGTGCTCGGTCCGGCGGTGGTGGACCTGGCGATGCAGCTGCTCGCGCTGGTCGGAAGCGGCGTGTGGCTGCACTCGCTGCTCGTGGCCTCCGCGTTCGACGGGTGGCATCCGCTGTTCGTGTCAGCGCCGTTCTTCGGCCCGCTCGTGATCGGCGAGCTGGTCAGCCTGATCTGGATCTTGGTCTGCCTGAGCGCCGCGTGGCTGCACCTGCGCCGGCGCGACTTCGCCGGCGCCACGGTCAGCCGGCGGCCGGGGTGGCTGGTCCCCGTGCGGGTCGCGGTGGCGAGCGCGGCGCTGATCGCGTTCCTGGCCCTCGCGGGCAACTGGGGACCGAAGGGGATCACGGCGACCCGCTTGAAGGCGAGCATCACGCCGACCTTCAACAACTTGACGATTTTGCAGCAGCAGCAGCTGGGGCGCGAGGTGCCGGCGGGCGCGAAGCTGAACGTGCTGCCAAGCTGCAGCCGCCGAGGCAGCGCGCCGGCCGGGCCCGGAGACTGGGCCTGCACGCTGACCGTGTTCATCCCCCAGCCAGGCGCGGTGCCGTTTCAGCAGACGCCCGTCACCTACGACGTCACCGTGCAATCGAACGGATGCTGGAAAGCGCAGTCGCCGCCGTCGTTCGTGGGACAGCAGACCATGCGCGACGCCAACGGCCACCAGGTGGTCAACCCGCTGTTCGTGATCTACGGCTGCCTGAACACGTTGTAGGGGCCTCTGCGAGGGCCTCTGGCCTGCGTGCTGGGACGTCGGTGGGGAACGTCCTACAGGTCGGCGAGGCGCGGCTGCCCGCCCTCCACGGCCAGCAGCGTGCGCTTGCGCTCCAGGCCGCCGGTGTAGCCGCCCAGACCGCCGCCCGTGTGCAGGATGCGGTGGCAGGGGACGACGATCGGGATCGGGTTCGACCCGAGGGCGTTGCCGGCGGCGCGGGAGGCCAACGGGCTGCCGGCCTGCGCCGCCACCTGCTTGTAGGTCGAGGTGGCGCCGTAGGGCACCTCGGCGGTCGCCTGGAGCACCCGGCGGGTGAAGCCGCGCGTCAGGCGCCAGTCGAGCGGGAGCTCAAAGCGCCGGCGGGCGCCGGCGAAGTACTGGTCGAGTTCGCGGCGCGGCCTGTCGAGCTTGTGGGGAGCGGCCAGGACGCGCGGCGAGACGTTGGCCGCCAGCTGCTCGAGCACCCTGTCTGCGTCCTCGTGGTCCACGTAAGCGAGCCGGACTAGGCCTCTGGGTGTGGTGGCCAGGAGCAGCGTGCCCAGGGGCGAGTCGAGTGTGGCGAAGGCGACATCGAGCAGCCCCGCCGCGGCGGCGGCCTCGGTGACGTCGGGCAGGGGGTCGGTTCTTGGAGCACGCCGCCTGAGCTCGTGCTCGATCTCGGACATCATCGTTGGTACTCCAGTCGCAGTCGTTTCAGGGCTTCGTGGACGTTGCGCCTCGCCGCGTCCTCGCTCGTCCCCATCACGGCAGAGATCTCGTCGTAGCCGGCGTCGGCGATGTAGCGCAGCGCCACCGCGGTCCGCTGCTTGGGCGGGAGCTCCCGCACGCGGGCCCACAGATCGTCGTCGGCCTCGCCGGCGCCGCCTGGCGTGGACGCGGGCGCCGCCGGCTCGGGCAGCTCGCCGCCCACCGCCACGGGGGCTCGGCGTCTGGCTCGGACGTGGTCGATCGCCTTGCGGTGCGCCACCGTGAAGATCCAGCTCCTGAGGTTCGAGGCGTCGCGCAGCCTCGGGTAGGCGCGTAGCGCGGCCAGCCACGTCTCCTGGTAGCAGTCCTCAGCGTCAAGCCGTCCCACGGTGGCGACGAGGAAACGGTGAACGCCGGGGCCGTGGGCATCGAGCACGGTCTGGAACGGCGGGAGGCGCACTGGAGATGGAACGCGCCGGCGTGGCATTACGTGAGATGGTGGCGCGTGCGGTCGGGGTGGGGCGCGTGCGGTCGGGGTGGGGCGCGTGCGCTCGGGGTGGGGCGCGTGCGCCGGGGTGGGGCGCGTGCGCCCGCGGGATCGTGCAAAACGCCCGAGAGCGCCACGGTTCTCCGCGCGCCTGGGACATGAGCACCTGGGGGATGCTTATGTCCCAGGGGCGCCGTCGCGGGGGAAGCCTACGGGCCTCGTGCACGGTGTCGCGGGCGACTCGGGCCAACACTCGATCGGCACGTCGGGCCCGACACAAGGCTCCTACCGATGATTTCAAGACCCTCGTGATGTCTTATGGAAAGGCGGCGCCGGCAAGACGTCGCTCACCACTTGCCAGCATCAAAGGTTCGCTATACAAGAGGTCATATGGCGCGAGCAATCTGGAGTGGCGCGATCAGCTTCGGGCTGGTCAACGTGCCCGTCAAGCTGTACACCGCGACGTCGCCCAAGGCGGTGCGCTTCAATCAGCTGTCGGGCAAGACCGGGGCGCGGATCAGGCAAAAGCGCGTCGACCCGACGACCGACCAAGAGGTGCCCTACGAGGACATCGTCAAGGGGTACGAGATCACGCCCGACCGGTTCGTGACGATCACCAACGAGGAGCTCGAGGCGCTCGACCCGAAGGCGACCAAGACGATCGACATCGAGGAATTCGTCGACCTGGCCGAGATCGACCCGATCTATTACGACCACAACTATTACCTGGCGCCCACCGCCGGCGGGGCCAAGGCCTACCGGTTGCTGCTCGACGCGATGCGCGAGTCGGGCAAGATCGGGATCGGCAAGGTGGTGATCCGCTCCAAGCAGCAGCTGTGCGCGCTGCGGCCGGTGGGCGAGGTGCTGGCGCTGACCACGATGCTGTGGGGCGACGAGGTCCTGTCGCCCGACCGGCTCGACGAGATCGGCGAGATCGAGGAGGCGCAGGCGACGGATCGCGAGCTGAGGATGGCCGAGCAGCTGATCGAGTCGCTGTCGGCCCAGTTCGAGCCCGAGAAGTTCCACGACGAGTACCGCCAGCAGGTGCTCGAGATGATCGAGCGCAAGGCGGCGGGCGAGGAGATCGCCGTCCAGCCCCAGGCCGAGGAACCGGCCGCCGCGCCCGACCTGATGGCCGCGCTCGAGGCGAGCCTGGCCGCGGTGCGCCCCGCGGACGACGACGAGCCGGCGCCCAAACCGCGCCGGCGGGCGGCGGCCAAGAGCGCCGACGGCGATGGAGCGCCGGCGCGCGGCTCGCGGAGCCGGGCCAAGGCCAAAAGCTAGGCACCGATGCCCGCGTTTCCTGTCCGGACGGGGAACGTGGTCCCAGGGACGCCGAGCGCAGCGAGGCCCCAAATCACAGGACGCTAACGGATCCCTAACTGGCGCTGGTACTCTTCGCCGACCGCTCCTCCGTGCGTCTTTCTGCATCCTCCATTCATGTACCAACGTATCGCTCCGCCAGGGGCCAGTGGCCTCTACGACCCCGCCAACGAGCGGGATGGCTGCGGCATTGCGCTGGTGGCGAAGCTGTGGGGCGAGGCCAGCCACGCGGTGGTGGAGAAGGCGCTCGACGCGCTCGGGAATCTGGAGCATCGCGGGGCCGAGGGCGCCGATCCGAACACCGGTGACGGCGCCGGGATCCTGCTGCAGATTCCCGACGGCTTCCTGAGGGCGGCCGTCGCCGGCGTCGAGCTGCCGCCGGCCGGCCGTTACGGCGTGGGCGTGTGCTACCTGCCCGCCGACCCGGAGCGCCGGGCGGTGCTCGAGCAGCTGATCGAGGAGACGATCGAGGCCGAGGGCCAGCGGGCGCTGTGGTGGCGCGACGTGCCGGTCGACGACCGCCACGTGGGCGACACGGCGCGGCTGTCGGCGCCGGTCATCCGCCAGGTGCTGATCGGAGCGGCGGACGAGATCGCCGATCAGGACGCGTTCGAGCGCAAGCTGTACGTGGTCCGCCGGGTCATCGAGCGGGCCGCCGGGCGCGATCTGGTTCTGCCGAGCTTCAGCAGCCGGACCATGATCTATAAGGGGATGCTGACCGCGCCGCAGCTCCCGCGCTACTTCACGGATCTGCGGGATCCGCGGGTGGCGTCGCGGCTGGCGCTCGTGCACTCGCGCTTCTCGACCAACACGTTCCCGAGCTGGGAGCTGGCCCACCCGTACCGGATGATCGCCCACAACGGCGAGGTCAACACGCTGCGCGGCAACGTCAACTGGATGCGTGCGCGGGAGTCTCAGCTCGCCTCCGAGCTGTTCGGCGAGGACCTTGAGAAGGTGATCCCGGTGGTCCGCGAGGGCGGCTCGGACTCGGCCATCTTCGACAACGTGCTCGAGCTGCTCGTGTTGAGCGGCCGCTCGATCCAGCACGCGGTGATGATGATGGTCCCCGAGGCCTACCGGACGCGCCGGGATCTCGATCCGGACGTCAAGGGCTTCTACGACTTCCACTCCTGCCTGATGGAGCCGTGGGACGGGCCGGCGGCGGTGGTGTTCACCGACGGGCGCGTGGCCGGCGCCGTGCTCGACCGCAACGGGCTGCGGCCGGGCCGCTGGATCCAGGACACCGAGGGCTATGTGGTGCTCGCCTCGGAGACCGGGGTGATGACCGTGGCGCCCGAGCATGTGCAGCGCAAGGGCCGCCTGGCGCCCGGCAAGGTCTTCCTGGTCGACCTGGAGGAAGGCAAGATCGTCGAGGACGAGGACGTCAAGCGCCGGGTGGCCCGCCGCCAGCCCTACGGTGCGTGGTACGAGCGCTCCGTGGTCCACATCGACGACCTGCCCCAGCGCGACCCGCGTACGCCGCGGATCGAGCCGCTGCGCTCCAAGCAGCTGGCCTTCGGCTACTCGCAGGAGGACCTGCGGATGATCATCGCGCCGATGGCCACCAAGGGCGAGGAGCCGGTGGCCAGCATGGGCAACGACGCCGCGCTGGCCGTGATGTCCGACCGCCAGCCGCCGCTGTTCGCGTACTTCAAGCAGCTGTTCGCCCAGGTGACCAACCCGCCGATCGACCCGATCCGCGAGGCCGTGGTGATGTCGTTGCAGGCCGGCGTGGGCGCCGAGGTGAACCTGCTGCACGAGAGCCCGGAGCAGGCCCACCAGCTGGTCATGGACCAGCCGATCCTGCGCAACCACGAGCTCGAGAAGCTCCGCCAGGTCTCGCACGAGATCTTCGATGCGGCGACGCTCGACATCACGTGGCCGATCGAGCAGGGGCATCACGGGATGGAGGTGCGGCTCGAGGCGCTGTGCGAGGAGGCCGCCCGCTACGTCGACAACGGGGCCAACATCCTGATCCTGTCGGACCGCAACCTGGGCGCCGAGCGGGTGGCCACGCCTTCGCTGCTGGCCGTGGCGGCCGTCCACCACCACCTGGTGCGGCGGGGCACGCGCCTGCGCACCGGGCTGGTGATCGAGTCGGGCGAGCCCCGCGACATCCACCACATGGCGACGCTGATCGGCTACGGCGCGGCGGCAATCAACCCGTACGTGATGTTCGAGTCGCTCGACGAACTGGCCGACCGATCCTTGCTCCCGGTCGATCTCGCGCGCGAGGAGGCCGAGAAGCGGATCGTCAAGGCGATCGGCAAGGGCCTAATGAAGACGATCTCGAAGATGGGGATCTCGACCATCCAGTCCTACTGCGGGGCGCAGATCTTCGAGGCGGTGGGCCTCGAACACGAGCTGATCGACAAGCACTTCACGGGCACGGCGTCGCGGATCGGCGGGGTCGGGCTCGAGCAGCTCGCGCAGGAGGCGATCGAACGCCACTTCCGGGCCTATCCGCGCACCGAGCGCGAGGTGCTGCCGGTGGGCGGCGTGCTCCAGTGGCGCCGACACGGCGAGATCCACGTGTGGAACCCGGACACCATCGCCAGCCTCCAGCACGCCGTGCAGGGGGTCAACGGGGACCCGCGCGAGACCTATGCCGAGTATGCGCGCATGGCCAACGAGGAGTCGGTGCGCAGGGGGCTGTTGCGCGGCCTGATGACGTTCCGGGCGGCGGGCGAGCCGGTGCCGATCGAGGAGGTCGAGCCCGTCGCTCAGATCGTCAGGCGCTTCACCACCGGCGCGATGAGCCTGGGCGCGCTCGGGCGTGAGGCGCACGAGACGCTGGCCATCGCGATGAACCGGCTGGGCGCAAGGTCGAACACGGGCGAGGGAGGCGAGGACCCCTCACGGTATGTGGCGGATCCGAACGGGGACCTGCGACGGTCGGCGATCAAGCAGGTGGCGTCAGGACGGTTCGGCGTCACGATCCACTACCTGGTCAACGCCGATCAGCTCCAGATCAAGATGGCCCAGGGGGCCAAGCCGGGGGAGGGCGGGCAGCTGCCCGGGCACAAGGTCGACGAGTACATCGCGTGGCTGCGCAGCTCGACGCCGGGCGTGGGGCTGATCTCGCCGCCGCCCCACCACGACATCTACTCGATCGAGGACCTCAAGCAGCTGATCTACGACCTGCGCTGCGCCAACCCGACGGGATCGGTGTCGGTGAAGTTGGTGAGCGAGGTCGGGGTGGGGACGGTGGCGGCCGGCGTGGCCAAGGCCAACGCCGACCACGTCACGATCGCCGGCCACGACGGCGGCACCGGCGCCTCGCCGCAGTCTTCGATCCAGGGGGCCGGTGTGCCGTGGGAGATCGGGCTGGCCGAGACCCAGCAAACGCTGCTCTTGAACGACTTGAGGTCCCGGATCGCCGTCGAGGTGGACGGGGGGATGCGTACGGGCCGCGACGTGGTGGTCGCGGCGCTGCTCGGGGCCGACGAGTTCGGGTTCTCGACGGCGCCGCTGATCGCGATGGGCTGCATCATGATGCGCGTCTGCCACCTGAACACCTGCCCGGTAGGGATCGCCACCCAGGATCCCGAGCTGCGCCGGCGCTTCCGCGGCACACCGGAGCAGGTGGTCAACTACCTGATGCTGGTGGCCGAGGAGGTGCGCGGGATCATGGCCTCGCTCGGGGTGCGGCGCTTCGAGGACATGATCGGGCGGATCGAGCTGCTCGACATGGACCGAGCGGTAGATCACTGGAAGGCCGGCCGGGTTGATCTGTCGATGGTGCTGGCGCCGCCTGACCTGCCGGCGGGGACGCCGCGCTGCCGGACCCGGCCGCAGCAGCCGGTGCTCGACGACGCCTTGGACTGGGAGCTGGTGCGGCGGTGCATGCCGGCGTTGGAGGGTCGCGACACGGTGAAGCTGGGCCCGATCCCGGTGCGCAATGTGAACCGGACCGTCGGCGGGATTCTGAGCGGCGAGATCGCACGCCGGCACGGCGCCGGCGGGCTGCCCGAGGGCACGATCGCGATCTCGTTCACCGGCTCGGCCGGGCAGAGCTTCGCGGCGTGGCTGGCGCCGGGCGTGACGTTCGCGCTACGCGGCGAGACCAACGACTACGCCGGCAAGGGCCTGTCGGGGGGCGTGGTCTCGGTGCGACCGCCCGAGAAGCACCGCTTCCGGGCCGAGGAGAACATGATCGTCGGCAACACCGTGCTGTACGGCGCCACGGCCGGACGGGCGTTCTTCCGAGGGCTGGCCGGCGAGCGGTTCGCGGTGCGGAACTCGGGCGCCTGCGCGGTGGTCGAGGGGGTGGGCGACCACGGGTGCGAGTACATGACCGGCGGGCGGGTGGTCGTGCTCGGCCGGACCGGCCGGAACTTCGCGGCCGGGATGAGCGGCGGGATCGCCTACGTGTGGGACGTCGACCGGCGCTTCGAGGGGCGCTGCAATCTCGAGCTGGTCGACCTCGAGGAGCTATCGCCGTCAGATGAGACCGAGGTGCGGGATCTGATTGCCGAGCACGTGGCGCGCACCGGCTCGCTGGTGGCGCGCAATGTCGTGGCCTCGTGGGAGCGGGGAGCGCGCGACCGGTTCGTCAAGGTGATGCCGCGTGACTACAAGCGGGCGCTGGCCGAGGCGGTGGCGCGCGACGCGGTGGCGCGTGGCGAGACGGGGGCGCGCGGCGAGGCGGGGGCGCCCGGCGAGGCGGGGGCGCGCGGCGAGGCGGGGGCGCGCGGCGAGGCGGGGGCGCGCGGCGAGGCGGGCGCGCCCGGCGAGACGGGGTCGCGCGGCGAGGCCGTCGAGGCATAGATTTCGATGGGCGAGCTCGGGGCGTTCCTCAAGATCCACCGGGTCGGCTTCGACAAGCGCGACGCGCGGCAGCGCGTCCGTGACTACAAGCAGTACTTCGGGTTGCAGCCGGAGCCCGAGCTGCGCCGGCAGGGGGCGCGGTGCATGGACTGCGGCATCCCGTTCTGCCACGAGGGGTGTCCGCTCGGCAACCTGATCCCCGACTGGAACGACCTCGTCTACCGGGGCAAGTGGCGCGAGGCGATCGACCAGCTGCACGCCACCAACAACTTCCCCGAGTTCACCGGGCGCATCTGCCCCGCGCCGTGCGAGTCGGCCTGCGTGCTGAACATCAACGACGACCCGGTGACGATCGAGCAGATCGAGATGGCGATCGCCGAGCGGGCGTTCGAGGAAGGCTGGGTGGTTCCGGATCCGCCTTCGCGGCGCACCGGCAAGCGCGTTGCGGTGATCGGCTCGGGTCCGGCGGGCCTGGCCGCGGCCGACGAGCTCAACCGCTGCGGGCACGCCGTTACCGTGTACGAGCGCGACGAAGGTCCGGGCGGCATGCTGCGCTTCGGCGTGCCCGACGCCAAGCTCGAGAAGCGGATCATCGACCGGCGCGTGGCGATCCTCAGGCAGGAGGGGATCGAGTTCGCCTACGACGTCGACGTCGGGCGCTCGGTGTCGGCCTCGGAGATCACGGGGCGCTATGACGCGGTGGTGGTGGCGATCGGCTCCCGCGTGCAGCGCGACCTCGAGGCGCCGGGGCGCGAGCTGCGGGGGATCCATCCCGCCATGGACTACCTGTACCAGCGCAACCGTTGGGTGGCCGCGCGCGAGGGCCGCCGGTTCAAGGCGCCGGCGCCGGGGACCGAGATCAGCGCCGCGGGCAAGCGGGTGATCGTGGTAGGCGGCGGCGACACGGGGATGGACTGCATCTCGAACTCGCACCGCGAAGGCGCGCGGACGGTGGTCTTGCTGGACGTGTACGCGGCGCTACCGCCGGATGGCCGCGACCCTCGCCATCCTTGGCCGCTCCCGCCCAAGCGGACGCTCACCACGTACGCGCTCGACGAAGGAGGCAAGCGGCGGTGGGGAACCGAGGTCACCGGCTTCGGCGGGCGCGACGGACGGGTCAGCCACGTGTACGCGCGGCAGGTCACCGGGGCCTCCTCGCGGGACCTGACGCCGGTGCCGGGAAGCGAGTTCGTGCTCGAGGCCGACCTGGTGTTGATCGCGATCGGGTTCTCCGGTCCGGAGCGCACGGGGCTGGTCGAGCAGCTGGGGTTGGACCTCGACCGGCGGGGCAACATCCGCACCGAGCAGACCTACCGCAGCTCGACCCAAGGCGTCTACGCCTGCGGCGATGCGCGGATCGGCCAGTCGCTGGTGGTGACGGCGATCGCCGAAGGACGCAAGTGTGCGCGAGTGGTCAACAGGGACCTGGGCGGGAGCCCCATGGACGCCGATCGGGAGATGCTGGCGATCGGCGCCTGGAGCGGAGAGGCGGATCGGACGCTACGCCACGAGGCCGAGGCGGCGGGTACGGTGCGGGCCGGGGAGGAGTTCTTCACCGGGCCCGGCGCGCGTGCTGGGTGAGTGGTCCCCCGGCGCGCACGCTGGCGGTCCCCCGGCACGCACGCTGGGTGAGTAGTGCTGGCGCGCACGCTCGGTGAGTGGTCATCCCACCGTTGCAAAACAACCACGGCGCGACCTATGTTTTGCGTGGGCTGAGCAGGGGAATGGTAAGCTCGTTCACACGGATTCGCGTGGTGGAGCGGCCTGCGGACTAGATTTAGGTTTAGAGAAAGCTTGGGACGGGGAAACTCGCCCCTGTCGGTCAGGGAACTGCGCCCCCACTTCCCTGACTCTCCGGGGGGCTCAGATGGATCTGGGTCCCCCGGGCCTTTTAATTGGTCCATGCCCACGCTCGCGGCAGCGGCGGTCACGGCGAGCGCCCACCGCTCCTCGATCGCCTCGACGATCGACAGCCTCATCTCGTCGATCGAGACGTTCTTCTCGCAGCTGGCCAGCCTGAGCTGGGGCGCGCTGCTCCTGGGTCTGGCCCTCTACGGGCTGTACCTCCTACTGCGCTCGCGCGCGTTGTTGGGCGCGTTGCGGGCCGCGTATCCGGGCGTTCAGATCCGGTGGCGCGAGGTGTGGGGCGCGTACATGGTCGGCTACGCCATCAACAACGTGTTCCCCCTCGGCGGCGGAAGCCTGGCCCAGCTATTCCTGACGCGGACGGCGATTCCGCCGAGCAGCTACCCGACCGTCGCCGCAGCGCTGAGCACGGGCGTGATCTTCGACTGGTTCATGGGGCTGCTCATCATGTGCTTCGCGTTCACGCAGGGCGTGTTCCCCAAGCCTCCGGACTTCTCGAAGCTCCCCGCCTTCGACATCAGCTTCTTTGCCTCGAACATGCGCTTCACCCTGTTCTTGCTGACGGTGGCCGGCGTGGGCTTCCTGGTCGCCTTCGCGCTGCTCTCGGCGCGGGTCAAGGCGTTCTGGGCGCGCGTGCGGCAAGGGTTCACGATCCTGCGTGACTTCCCGCGCTACCGCCGGGACATGGCGAGTTGGCAGTTCGCGAGCTGGCTGGCGCGCTTCGCCGCCTATTGGGCGCTGCTCGATGCCTTCCACATCGGCGGGTCCGTGCGCAACGTATTGCTCGTGCTCGCCGTACAGGTGGTGGCGTCGGTGTTCCCGTTCACGCCCGGGGGCGCCGGGGTCCAGCAGGCGCTGCTCGTGACGATCTTCGCCGGGAGCGGCTACGTCGCCTCGTTCTCGGTCGGGCAGCAGATCGCCACTGCGGCACTAACCACCGCGTGCGGGTTTGCGGCGCTCGTGCTCATCTTCCGCTTCCGGAGCTTCCGTGAGGTGATCGATCGGGGGAAGGCCCACCGACGAGAAGAGGGCGGGGGCGCCGAGGCGTCGGTGGAGCAGGGCGAGGACGTGCCGGCGCGCGCCTGAGCGGTTCGGCCCATCCTTGACGGGTTCGGCGGGCGCTTGTTACGGTCGCGTCGATGACGGCCCTACCGAGCACGTGCGTGATCGGGGCCGGGTCGGTTCCTCGACGGCAGCTGCTCTTCATCGCGCTGCTCCAGCCGCTGGGGTGCGGCGGGTTGAACTGCCCCCTATCCGTGCCCTGCGCTACGGTCGGCCCGTGATTTCCACCGGAGACGAAAAGATCTTCACCGGTGCGGGTGCGGCGGTCGCGGCCGGACTCGAGCACTCGGCGGCCGGGGCGATGCTCCGCCTGGTCATCACTGGCTCGGTGGACGACGGCAAGAGCACGCTGATCGGTCGGCTCCTCTACGACACCAAGCAGATCCTCGTCGACCAGCTCGAGGCGCTGCGCACGGCGTCCGCGCGACGCAACGGCGGGGGCGGGCTCGATCTCTCGCTGCTCACCGACGGGCTCCGGGCCGAACGCGAACAGGGCATCACGATCGACGTCGCCTACCGGTATTTCCAGACCCCCCACCGCAAATTCATCATCGCCGACACGCCGGGCCACGAGCGCTACACGCGCAACATGGTCACCGGCGCCTCGACGGGCGACCTCGCGGTGATCCTGATCGACGCGCGCAAGGGGGTGGTCGAGCAGACGCGTCGCCACGCGTTCATCGCCTCGCTGCTCGGGATCAGGCACCTCGTGGTGTGCGTCAACAAGATGGACCTGGTCGAGTACTCCCAAGCGCGCTTCGAGCAGGTCGAGCAGGATTTCCGCGAGTTCTGCGCTCGCCTGGAGACGACCGACGTGACGTTCATCCCGATCTCGGCCGTGAGCGGGGAGAATGTCGTCGAGCGCTCGCAGCACATGGCGTGGTATCAGGGGCCCGCGTTGCTCTATCACCTCGAGCACGTCCATATCGCCTCGGACCGCAACCTGATCGACTGCCGGTTTCCCGTGCAGTGGGTGATCAGGCCGGGGCAGGCCGCGGGGCAGGGAGCCGGTCCGGCGGAGTGGCCGGGGGCGGGGCTGGGCACGGAACCCGGCGAAGGCGACGGCCACCGCCACTACCGCGCATACGCCGGACAGATTGCCGCCGGGGTGTTCCGGGCCGGTGATCCTGTGCTCGTGCTCCCCGCCGGGGAGGAGACGCGAATCGCGTCGGTGGAGAGCTTCGACGGTGCACTTCCCGAGGCCTGCGCGCCGATGTCGACCGCGCTCCGGCTCGAGGACGACCTCGACATCTCGCGCGGGGACATGATCTGCCGCCCGCACAACCGCCCCACCGTCGACAGCCACGTCGAGGCAATCGTGTGCTGGATGGCGGACGAGCCGGTCACGAACGGCCGCGTGTACGCGATCAAGCACACCACCCGCTCGGCGCGCGCGGTGGTGGAGGAGGTGCGCTACCGGATCGACGTCAACACGCTGCATCGCGACGAGAACGCGCGCCAGCTTGCCCTGAACGACATCGGCCGCATGAGGCTCCGCACGAGCGTGCCGTTGATCTTCGACGAGTACCGGCGCAACCGCACCACCGGGAGCTTCATCCTGATCGACGAGGCGACCAACGGGACGGTGGGCGCCGGGATGATCATCGAGGCGCATATGGAGCCGGTTTCGGCTGACCGCGCGGAGGTCACCTGGGACCCAAGACGGCTCGCGCGTGCCGCACGCTGGGCGCTGCTCGGCCAGCACGGCGCCACCGTGTGGCTGACCGGCCTGCCCGCCTCGGGGAAGTCGACGATCGCCGGCGCTCTGGAGGAGCGCCTGGCCCGCGACGGCTACCGCGCCTACCGGCTCGACGGGGACAACCTGCGGTACGGGTTGAACAGCGATCTGGGATTCGAGCCGGGCGATCGGGCGGAGAACATCCGGCGGGTGGCGCACGTGGCCAGCCTGTTCGCGGACGCCGGCACGATCGCGATCGTCAGCGTGATCAGCCCGTACGCGGTGGACCGCCAGCTGGCGCGCAGCATCCATGAGCGGGGCGAGCTCGACTTCTTCGAGGTGTTCGTCGACACCCCGCTCGAGGAATGCGAACGACGCGACCCCAAGGGCCTCTACGCGCGGGCACGGGGCGGCAAGATCCACGGCTTCACCGGCGTCGACGCGCCGTACGAGGCGCCGCGGAACGCCGATGTGGAGCTTCGGCCGTGCCAGGAGCCGATCGAGGAGCTGATCGAGCGGCTGGTCACCGAGCTGCGGGCCCGCGGCGTGGTGTAGGCGCGCGTCAGCCGGCGATGGGGGTGCCGAGCGTCGGCGGCGATCAGCCGGCGATGGGGCCGAGCGCCGGCGTGCGGCCGTACGTGCTGAACGCCCTGAAGCGCGAGAACAGACGGTGCGAAGGGCCGTGGAAGTCCGAGGAGCCGGTGGTCAGGAGATGGAGCTCGGCGCACCGGTCGGTCAGAAGCTCGGCTTGCTCGCGGGTGTGGGTGGCGTAGAAGCACTCGACGCCATCGAGGCCCGATGCGCGGAAGCGGTCGATCGTGTCCAACACCTCATCGGCGGCCTTGACGTCCCAGAACGGATGAGCCCAGACGGCGAGACCCCCGGCGCCATGGATCGTCTCGATCGACTCCGCGATGGCGGGCTTGGTGCGGGGCCGGAAGGCGGGCCGGCCGTCGATCAAGTAGGCCTCGAGGAAGCGCGAGCGCTCGGCCAGGCCCTCGGACTCGAGGCGCTCGCGGTTGGCCGGATGGCGGACGACGGCATCGGCCAGGTGCGGGCGGCCAATCGGTTTGCGCTGGGCCCGCCGGCTTGCCAGCTCGGTCTCGTCGAGCTCGTAGCCGAGCTCGCGCAGGGCATCGGCCATGGCGTTGGCGCGGTGCTCACGGTCCTGGCGCCAGGCGGCGAGGCGCTCGCGGAGCGCGCGATTGCGCTCATCGACCAGATAGCCGAGCACGTGCAGGTCCTGCTGGTCGCCGTCCACGGAGGAGATCTCCACCGCCGGGACCAGCCTGATCCCGAACTCGGCCGCCGCCTCCGCGGCGGACGCCACCCCGGCCATGGTGTCGTGGTCACTCAGCGCTAGCAGTTCGACCCCGGCCTCGGCGGCCGCGCCCACGACGTCCCTTGGTTCAAGCGAGCCGTCGGAGTGGAGCGAGTGGCTTTGCAGATCGAAGGTCGGCGGTTCGGCGGTCAAGCGCCGAGAGGGTAGTGGCTGCCGGCGCCTCGCGCGAGCTGAGGCTAGGCTGAGGGAGCGTGCCGAGCTTCTGCCGCCACAACCGCCTGATCCAGACCTGCCCGATCTGCTCGCGCGAGCAGGCGATCGAGTTGCGCCCAATCGTGACCTCGAGCGCGCCGCGGACCGGCCAGGCGCGCCCGACCACGTCGCAGCCGCGCCGCGCACGTCCCGCCGCGACGCAGCGCGCGGGCGGCGGACGCGGACTCACCGTGCGCCGTGTGGCCCGCGGCTCGGAGGACGGGTACCGCAACCCGCTGGTGATCGGCCTGAAGTCGAGCGTGGATGCGCGGCGCCTGGCCGAGGAGATCGCGTTCGCCGAGCACCGGCTGAGGGTGCTCGAGCACGAGCCGCCAGGCCTCTACGCCGAGGTGGCGAACGCCGAGGCCGACCTGGAGGAGCGCACGTGGCTGGCGTTCTTGATCGCCTACCTGGGCCCGCTCGAGGCCGAGCATCCGTTCGCCGAGATCGCGCGCGTGAGGACGTCCTGGGCGTCCGGACAATCACCGGACGTGGCGGGCATCGTCACGGGGCCCCGGACCGCGCACGACCCGACGCGCGGCTCGCGCACGCTCGAGGCCTACCGGACGTGGGCAGGCCGGGCGGGCGCCCAGGCGGCGGCCTTCACCGGCGAAGCGGCCTGGCCGCCCGAGCGCCGGTTCGCCCGCGCCTTCGAGCGGCTCGCGCTGCCGGGCCTGCACCGGGACGCCCGGTTCGATCTCCTGGTCAGCCTGGGGCGGCTTGGGGTCTACGACGTACGGGCGGCGTCGCTTGCCCTCGGGGGCGTGAACGACGTCACCGTGGGGGCCAAGCGGGCGTTCGGGATCGGCGATCCCCTCCTGCTCGAGCGGCGGGCATCGGACCTGGCCGGCGCCTGCGGGATCCCGCTCGAGGCGCTCGATCTCGGCCTGCACAACTGGCAGCGGGGCGAACGAGCCACGGCCGGGCTGGGCGCCGGGTCCGCGCCCGAGCCGGAGGCGGTGGCCGGAGTCCAGGCGGCGCTCGGTTTGTGAAAAATAGGTAGGCTTCCGACTGTCGTTTGGCGACCGGTCCTACCCACGATGCGTCGCACGATCATTCCGCTCTCGCTCCTCGCCGCCGCGCTCTGCGTACTGGCCGTAGCGGGCTCGGCGGGCGCCTCGGCGCGGGCGCCTCGCATCGTGTGCCCGGTGTCGAACGCGCAGATCGTGCCGTGCTGCCCGCTTCCGCCGCGGCCCGCGGGAGGCAGCAGCGCCGAGATCCAGCCGATCTGTTGCCAGCCCACGACCTGCTGCACCGTCAGCCCGACCGTGTGCTGCACCGATGCCAGCGCGTGCTGCCCGTCGGGCGGCTGCTGTCCGACCCCGTGCACCACGGGCAGCCTGACCATCGCCGCCGCGCCGAATCCCTCGACGGCCGGGCGCAAGGTGGTGATCTCGGGCGCCTTCGTCGGCAACCCGGTGTCGGGCGCCCAGGTCGTGCTGTGGGACAAGCTCGCCGGCCACTCGAGCTTTCAGAAGCTGGCCCAGACGACAACCGACAGCTCTGGGCGGTACACGTTCACGCTGGGCGGAACGGTGATGACCGATCAGGCGTGGTACGCGGCCTCGAACGGCGTGCACAGCGCGACGCTGGAGCAGCACGTCAACGCGCTAGTCGGTCTGTCCTCCTCGACGCACGCGGCGACCGTCGGTCGGGCGGTCCGGCTGCGGGGCCATGTCACGCCGTCTCACGCCGGGGAGACCGTGCTGATCGAGCAGCGCCGGGGGGGCGCTTGGCGGGCCGTGGCGCGGGCGAAGCTCGGGCGTACCTCGAGCTACTCGATCTCGCACCGCTTCTCGCAGCACGGCACGGTCCGGTTGAGAGCGGTCCTGGCGGGCGACGCGCGCAACGACAGGTCGGTTTCATCCACCTTCACGTTGACGGTCAAGGCGTAGGCAGCGCCACGCGAGCGGCGCCGGCGCCCGCCCGGCACCCGATTACGTCCGGTCCAACGCCTACCGTCTGCGGCGTTCGCATCCCCGACCGGAGCCGCAATGTCACTCTGCTTCATCGAACCTCAGGACGCCATCCGCGTGATCGCCGAGTCGGTGGGGCGCGAGGCGCGTCGCCAGATCCTCGGAGAAGTGGTGCGGGCCTGGGTGGACGAGATCCCGGAGTCCGAGCTCGAGTCGCACTATGCCAAGGCGCTCGTCGACCTCGACGAGCACGACCTGTCGCTGCTCGCGGCCTGGCACGCGTCGCTCGAGGTGGGCCATCCGCTGCCCAACCGCGAGTTCCTGGTGAACGTGTTCCCTTCGCTGGGCGACCACCGGCGCGAGGCGCTCAAGATCGCCGCCGGATTCCGCGGCGAGGAGGCGTTCGAGGCCGGTGTGGGCGAGGATCAGGCGTTCGACACCGTGCTGCCGTGGCTGTCGCAGGCGCGGTGCATCGAGCTCGCCAAGGAGTGCCTCGAGCTGTACTGCTGGGACCGCCTGGGGGCCGATAACTAACGGCCCCGCGGGGCCTAATCCGCTTCGGCCGCGGCCACGGGACGTTCGGCCTCGGGGTCGTCCGGCGCGCGCGAGAGCTGAAGCTCGAAGTCGAGCTCGAACCAGACGCGGAAGCCGTCCGCGCCTTCGCTGATTCTGCGGCTCGTTCCCCACCGGCTCGCGAGGCCGTCGACCACGATCAACCCGTGGCCGCCCGACTCCCGGGGCCGTGGGGGAAGGCTGCTCGCGTCGAAACCGGATCCGGCGTCGCTGACCTCCACACGCACGCGGTCGGCGTAGGCGGTGATCCGCAACCCTACGGAGCCGCCGACCGCCGGATCCGGGTGGATCACCGCATTGGTCACCACCTCGGAGATGAGCAGTGTGAGCGTGGCCTGGTCTGAGTCGCCGAGGCGGCCGGCAAATGCCTCGCGCAGCTCGGCGCGAGCGCGCGCGGGCGTTGTCGGCTCCCGAGGCAGCTCGAGCTCGATGCGCTCGATGAACGGAGTGGCCGGGGTCGCGTCGGCGCCGCGCGCAGCCAGCGTGAGCCGGTCACCGAGGCCAGCCATCCGGAGCATCTCCGTCACCGAGTCGGCGGCCGGCACGACGGTCAGCGCGACGCCACGCTCGCCGGCGCTCTGCTCGACCAGGATGACCGCGCGCATGCCCGCGGAGTCGATGAACGACAGCTCGGCGAAGTCCAGAACGACCTCGCGGGTGTCTCCCTGAGCGGCGATCTGCGCGAACGTGGACACCAGCTCGCCGCACGTCGCACTGTCGAGCTCTCCACCCAGCTTGATGGTGATTCCGGATCCCGTCTCGAGCGTCTCGATCCGGAAGTTCGGCAGCGCTGCCACGTGACCGCTCCTGTCAGGACACCCGAAGGGTACGGACTCGGCCGGTGCCATGTCCCTTGGGAAGGGCACCGGCGGGGGAAGTAGGCCGCAGTGCGAGGGCCGCGGTGTCATCCGCTTGGGGGCCAACCTGGAAGCGCTCGAGTGCGGCGTCGAGCTCGGAGAGGAGCCGCTCGGACGGGCTGCCGGCGTGCTCAGAGAGCAATCGCTTTAGTCCGCCGAGGCCGAAGCGACCATCCGCCCCAGGGGTGTCGATGACGCCGTCGGTGTAGAGGAACAGCGTCTCGTCGCCGGCGATCGGCACGGATTGATCGGTCCAGCCCGGCGCGCTCCAAGCGCCCAGGATCGGTCCGGCGCCTCCGATCTCCCGCAGACGTCCGTCGTCGCGCACAACCAGCGCAGGCGGATGCCCGGCCGACGCGATGATCGCCCGATCCGGATGCAGTCGCACGCAAAGCGCGGTGCACAAGAGCAGCCCGGCCTGCTCGCGCAGCGCCGCGTTCAATCCCGCAAGGATCCGGCTGGGACTTCGCTCGTAGCGGCTGAGGATACGGGCGCCATGCCGCGCCAGGGACGTGACAGCGGCGGCCTCGATGCCCTTCCCGGTCACGTCGCCGAGCAGCACAACCCACCCGTCACTCTCGTAGAAGTCGTAGAAGTCGCCGCCCACCTCGACCTCTTCCGCGGCCTGGGCGGCTCGGTAAAGCGTGGCGACGCTCCACCCGTCGATGTCCGGCACAACGTCGGGCAGCAGGCTCTTCTGAAGCGTCTGCGCGGTCTCCCGCCGTGCAGTGGCCAATCGCGCGTTATCGACGGCGATGGCGGCGCGCGCTGCCACCTGCTCGGCGAACTCGCGGTCCGCGTCGTCGAAGCGGCGCACCGACTCGGCGTTGACCAGGGTCATGACGCCGAACGTGCGCCCGCGCGCCTTCAAGGGGACGAGGATGGCCGAACGGAACCCCACCGCGCGCAACAGCGCGAGGTGCTCGTCGTCGACGGCGGCCCGCACCAGGAATTCGTCCGGGATGTCGTGGTAGAGCTCCGATGCTCCGGTGTGCAGGACCTTGCCCACGCCGCGCTCGGGATTGAGCCGATCGGGCTCGAAGCGGCGCAGCCGCTCGGCCAGCTCGAGCTTGGCCGGGTCGCGGTGGGCGACCACGAGCTGCTGGCGAGCGCCGCGCCCGTCGACCAGCTCGACCACACACCAGTCCGCGACCTCCGGCACGGCAAGCCAGGCCACGTTACGCAGCGTCTGCTCGTAGTCGAGCGAGGTCATAAGCGTCTGCGAGGCACGAGCCATGAAGCGGTCGCGCAGCTCGGCGATTCGCTCGCGCGTGATGTCCTCGATGATCATCACGGTCGCGATCGGGCCGTTCTCGCCCTGAATCGGCGCCGCCTTCAGAAGCTCCCAGCGAAGCTCGCCGGTGGTTCGATGGATGGTGCGGATCACGAGCGGGTCGGCCGGCTTGCCGTCGAGCAGACGCACGGACGGAATCGCGTCCATGGTGAGCTCGCGTCCGTGCTCGTCGTGGACGAGGTACTCGGAGAAGATGTTCTGCGGCGGAGTGCGCTGCATCTCCTCCAGTGACTCGAAGCCCATCTGGTGCAGCGCGGCACGATTGGCGTAGACGATGTGATGGTGCGCGTCCCGGATCGTCACCGCCTCGGCCAGCGAGTCGAGGATCTCGCCGAATCCTGGATCTCGCCCGCGCAGCTGCCCCTCGACCCGGCTCAGGAGTTGGGCCCGCTCGGAGACGTCGCGGATCCAGGCATGGATGACCGGCTGTCCTCGCTCGCGCACCACGGTCGCCGACACTTCGACCGGGAACTCGCTGCGATCGCGGCGAACCGCCTCGACGGACAGCTGGCGGCGGAACACCCCGGCCTCCGCGGTGGTGCGCACCCGCTCCAGACCCGCGAGATGCAGCACGCGGTAGCGGTCCGGAATGATCAGATCGGCCAGCGTGGCGCCGATCGCCTCCTTGCGCGAATAGCCGAACAGCTGCTCCGCGCGCGGATTCCATTCGAGCACCCGTCCCTCCGCGTCGAGACTGACGAATGCGTTGTCGGCGATCTCGAGGATCGCCTGCGCATCTTTAGCTCTCACGGTCGCAGCGCCGCCTCGATGTCGGCGATGGCCTGGTCGGTCGAACGGAAGCGGACGGCTTGCATGCCGAGCTGCCGGGCCCCCTCGCAGTTGACGTCGATGTCGTCGATGAACAGCGTGCGTTCGGGCGCGGCACCGAGCTGCTCGAGGGTGATCTGGTAGATCCTTGGATCGGGCTTGCGGCAGCCCACGAAGGCCGAGTCGACGACGGCGTCGAAGATCTCGTCCACCGGGAGCATGGCCCGCCACCGCGCCTCCCACTCGCGGACGTTGTTGGTGCAGATCGCCAGCTTATAGCCGCGGTCGCGCAGCTCGCGCATGTAGTCGATCAACCGCTCGTTCGGTTGCAGATGGCGGAAGTAGCGCTCGCCGAATCCGTCGAGCGCAACTGGGCTCTCCCGCTGTGCTGAAAGCTCATCCGAGAGCCGCCCCATGAACGTCGACTCGCTCACGCGGCCGGTCTCGAGCTCGAACAGGGGGTTGGCGCCCTCTCGCTCGGCGATGGCCGCCATTGCCTTGCCCATCTCCTCCAGCGAGATGCCCGACGAGTCGAGAACTCCGACAAACGACTTGGTCAGCGACGAGGTGAGCACCCCGCCGAAGTCACTGATGATCGCCTCGATTGGTGTCACTGTGCGGGCGCCAAACTGCTCGCCGGTTCACCGCCGGCGGGCCAGGAGATACATCCCGGCGCCGTCGCGGCCGCGGCTGTGCCAGCGGAACGGCTCGACGCGAAGCTCGGCCGAGCCGGACAGGGCCTCGGCACGGGCCCCGGTGGCCTCGCCAGATGCGCGCCGCGGATACTGCTGATCGGGCTCCTTGCCGGCCACCCACAGCTCGAGCCCCGCTCGCACGGGCCATCCTCCCTCCGCGTACGTCGTCGACAGACGCGGGTCCTCGACCGGCGCTGCGCCATCCGCGGTGATCACCGTCGCGGCCAGAACATCGCGATCGTGCGCTTTGGCCTTGCGCGGCCGAAACGCCGCGAGCGCCATGCCGTCATCGGGCCCGAACCACGTCGAGACGGCGCGGATCGACTCGTAGCGCTCGAGCTCGATCGCCGGCGAGAACGAGCTCCGCAGGCCAAGGCACTCGACGGCGCATTCGGCACCGTCTCGCTCGAACCGGCCGGTGACATGACACAGCTGGTCCCAGCCCACGATCCGGTCCTCGGACGCGTGCACGGCAGCCGCTTCGCCCGCGGGTGCGATCACCAGGCTGGCGGCGCCGCCGGCGAGGCGCCATTCCTCATTGCCTTCCCCCGGCGACAGACGGAGGTCCGGGAGGACGCTCCAGTCGCGACCGGTGCCCATCGTCGTAAGCGCCGGCTCGTTCGGGTCGGCGGCCCAAGCCGCGCCCCAAGCTCCGGTCCCCTCGAGCTCGCCGAAGGCAAGCGTGCGCAGAGCGGCGGTCATGGCCGCAGCTGCGCCTGATCGACGTCGGTCGCGGTCGAGTCGACGTCGTGCGGCGGAGAGCTGCCGAACCGGGCGGCGCCGATCACGAAGCGGCTGTGGAGGTGGCGGGCGAGCTGGCGGCGCAGCAGCGCGCGGGTCGGTGGCAGCAGCGCGCAGGCGCCGAGCACGTCGGAGATGAACCCGGGGACGATCAGGAGCAGGCCGCCGACCAGGATCAGCCCGCCGTCGAGCGCCTCGCGTCCGGGCGCGCGTCCGGCCGACACGGCCGCCGACAGACGGCGCCAGGCGGCGCCGCCTTGCGTCCGCAGCGCCCACGCCCCGACCGGCCAGGCGACGATCAGCAGCAGGACGGTCTCGAGCACGCCGATCGCGCCGGCAACCTCGATCGCGACGAACAGCTCGGCGAGGAACCAGCCGATGAGAAGGAGCACAACCACGGGTTTAAGGCTAGCTGGCACCAACACTGCGGAGGCCCCACGGTGGGCTCGGACTCCCTTGACGAAGCAGGTAGCTTGATGCTTGGAGCTCGTGTCATATGCCACGGGCTGGCGTCCACCGACACGCGAGGAAGGGAGCTTTAGGCCATGGGGCGTTCGGAGATGCGCGGGAACAAGGCCGGCCGAGGCGACGCCGAGATCTCGCCCGAGGTCGAAAGCCAGACTGCGGAGCTGGTCGGGGCGCGGGCGAAGGAGGACGAGCGCTCGGCCCGGCGCTTTGGAGCCAGCCGAGTCTTGTCGGCGGCCGATCGCGAACGCATCCTCAAGGACGCGCGCGAGATCGAGTTCCCGGCCGCGCTGCGCGGCTACGACCGCGCCGCCGTGGATCGCTACGTGGAGAAGATGAGCCGTCTGATCACCGAGCTCGAGATGTCCTCCTCGCCCGAGGCCGCGGTTCGGCACGCGCTGGACGAGGTCAGCGACCAGACCCGGGACATCCTCCAACGGGCGCACCAGACTGCCGAAGAGATCACCGCCCGCTCGCGTGCCAAGGCCGACGACCGACTGCAAACGGCCGAGCGTGAGAGCCGGGAGCTCCGGGAGGCCGCGGAGCGCCAGGCGGCCGACATGCGCGAGGCGGCCCGGGGCGAGGCGAGCCGGGTGCACGAGACGGTGGCCCATGAGACGAGCGAGCTGCGCGCGAGCACCGAGCGCGAGGTCGCCGAGCTGCGCGAAGCCGTCCGGATCGAGGTCGCCGAGCTGCGCGAGGCGGTGGATCGTGAGATGACCGACCTGCGGGAGACCACCGCGCGGCAGGTCGCTGAGATGCGCGAGACGGCCGAGCGCGAAACCCAGCAGCTGCGCACGGCCGCTCAGCGCGAGACTGAGGAGGCGCGCGCCAGCGCCCGCCGCGACGCCGAGGAGACGACCGAGGCGGCCGAGACCCGGGCGCGCGAGCTGGCCCGGAGCGCGGAGGCCATCTGGCGCGAGCGCCGCCGTCTGATCGAGGACATGCGGGCGGTCGGCGAGCAGCTGGTGGCCATCGGCGAGGCCGAGGGCAAGCGGTTCCCGCGCTTCGGCGAGGAGGGATCGGAGGTCGCTGGGCTGCTGCGTGATCCGAGCTCTGCGGTGGCGGCCGGGATGGCGCGCGAGCCGGCCAAGGTCGAGGAGCAGTCAAACGGGAGCCCCGAGGCGGTGCCCGGCTGATCGGGACTCGAGGTCGCGACCGCGACCGGCCCTAGGCGATGCCCTACGCGAACGCGAGCGCGGGCTCGAACCGGATCGCGGGCAGCCGGTGAAGGCCGACCTCCTTGATCAGCGTCATCACCTGGGGTTGAGCGCCGCGCACCAGGATCTCGCGTCCCCGCACGCGCAGCCGGCGGGCCAGGACGACAAGGTCGAGCATCAGCGAGGAGTCCGCGAAGGCCAGCTCGGTCAGGTCGACGGTGACGTCGCTCTGCGCGTGCAGCGCACGCACCATCGCCTGACGGCGGCACCCCTGCGTTGACCGGTCCTCGTCTCCGCAGCAGCGCAGGATTGCGGAGGTTTCAACGAACTCGACGATCGCGGAAACCTACACAAAACGGTGCACTGGCGACAAGGGGAACGAGCGCGAGTGTTTAAACTGAACGCTGAATGACAACTATCGAACACATCACCGATGCGCTGCGCGACGTAATCGACCCCGAACTGGGTCTCGACTTCGTCGAGCTCGGGCTGATCTACGACATCGAGATCGAGGGTCCCACGGTGCGCGTCACCTACACCCTGACCAGCCCGGGCTGCCCGATCGGGCCGCAGGTCTCCGAGCAGATCGAGGAGTTCGTGGGCGAGCTCGCCGACGTCGAGGACGTCGTCCCCATGATGACGTTCTCACCGCCGTGGACGCCCGAGCGAATGAGCGAAGACGCCAAGTTCGCGCTCGGGTTCTGAGGGCGAACGCGCCGCGCGACTGAGCGGGAGCGCGCGCCGGCTGAGCGGGAGCCCGCGCCGGCTGAGCAGGGGCGCGCGCCGGCTGAGCGGGAGCCCGCGCCACGGCAAGCTCAAGCGGGTGGACCCTCGCGCGGGGTTTCGGAGCGCGGGGCACGCTTGGCGCGCATGTCGGCCGCGGGTCCCCGGTTGGCCCGCACGCTCGCGGTAGGAAGGATCCGGGCCGGGCCGCCGTTCCGCTCGCTGTCGTTGGTCGACGGGCGTGATCGTGCCGCAGGCTCGGACGCCGTGGCCGCCGGACGCGCGCGCGACGCGACCTCGAGCAGCTCGCGCAGCGAGGCGTCGATTCCGTCCGCAATGACATCGACGTCGGGCAGCGCGTCGTAGTCCGCGAGCAGCCCGTAGTCGATCCCGCCGTTGTAGGACATCATCGCGACCGCGAGGGCGTGGTTCTTGGGTAGGAAGGCGAGCGGGAACAGGTCCTCGAGCTGCCGGCCGAGCAGGTAGAGCGGGAACTGCGGACCGGGGATGTTCGTCACGAGCAGGTTGAACAGCCGGGTGGAGAACTGCAGCCGCGAGGCCTGCGCGAGGACGGTGGGCGGCGCCAGATTGTTGACCGCGGCCAATGTGGCCGCCCCCACCGCCTGCTTGGACTCCTTGAGCCCGTCCATCGCCCGGCGCACGAACTCCAACCGCGCCACCGGGTCGTGGATGTAGACAGGGAGCGGCCCTCGCATCGCCGCCAGCTGATTGCCCAGCGTCCCGCGCTGGGCCTCGGTCCGCACCGAGACCGGGACCAGGGCGCGCATCTCGAGCCCCTCGGTCCGCACCCCGCGGAACTGAAGCCATCGCGCCAGCGCTCCCGAAACGACCGTGAGCACCACATCGTTGACGGTTCCACCCAGCGCGTGCTTGACCGCCCTGTAGTCGTCGAGCTGGTGGCGGACCACGGCGTAGCGCCGATGCGGGCCGATCTCGACGTTCAGCGGCGTGCCCGGCGCCGGGTTGAGCCCGGCCCAGACGATCTCGCCGACGCCCTCCGCGGCGTCCCGCATCACGCCGAGCGACCGTGCCGGGCGGGCGGCGGCGGAGGCGGCCCGGGAGAAGATCCCCGCGCCTGCGCCGAGCAGCCCCCGGACTCCGGCCGCGACGAGCTCGACCGGCGAAGGCTCGGGCTGGGGCTGCCATGGCTCGAGGTTCCCGGGCGGCGGAGCCGGCGACGGCTGGAGGTCGAGCAGCACGGTGGCGAGGTCGACGCCCGCCACGCCATCCACGAGCGCGTGGTGGGTCTTGGAGATAAGCGCGAACCGATTCCCCTCAAGTCCCTCGATCAGCCAGTTCTCCCACAGCGGCTTGGCCCGGTCGAGCGGCTGGGAAGCGATCCGCGAGGCGAGCAGGAACAGCTGCTCCTCGGTTCCCGGCGCCGGCAGCGCGGTATGGCGAACGTGGTACTCGAGGTTGAAGTCCGGGTCGTCGACCCAGAGCGGTCGGCCGGTCTCGAGCGGCGGTGTGGTCAGCTTCTGCCGGTAGCGCGGGACCAGGTGCAGCCGGCTGCGGACGTGGTCCAAATACTGGGTGAATTCCGGCGGCGGTCCCTCGAACACCAGCACCCCGCCGATATGCATGTGCGAGGTCGGTCCCTCCTGGTGGAGAAACGAGGCGTCGATCGAGCTGAGGCGGTCCAGGTGGCGTGGCGGCATGGGTCGGGCCTCTCCGGCGAGGGACGGGAACGCTCACGCTATCTTCTCGTATCCGCGCCCTACACTCACTGGCCGTGGGGACAACGCCTGAGAAGCTCCTGCTCGCGGCGCCGCGCGGCTACTGCGCCGGCGTCGACCGCGCCGTCCAGACAGTTGAGCGGGCGCTCACGCTGTACGGCGCTCCCGTGTACGTGCGCAAGGAGATTGTCCACAACAAGTACGTGGTGGAGCAGTTGCGCGAGCGCGGGGCGGTATTCGTGGAGTCAGAGCAGGACGTGCCCAAGGGCGCCACCGTGGTGTTCTCCGCCCACGGCGTGGCCCCCAGCGTCCACGCCGGCGCTGGCCGGCGCTCGCTCCAGACGATCGACGCCACCTGTCCGCTCGTGACCAAGGTGCATGTCGAGGCCAAGAAGTTTGCCTCCGACGGCTACACGATCGTGCTGATCGGCCACGCCGGGCACGAAGAGGTCGAGGGGACGATGGGGGAGGCGCCCGAGAACATCATCTTGGTCGAGTCCGAGGAGGATGTCGACTGCCTCGAGGTCCCCGACCCCGAGCGGGTGGCCTACATCTCCCAGACCACGCTGTCGGTCGACGAGACGCGCTCGATCATCAACCGCCTGCGCCGGCGCTTCCCGGCCATCGTCGGGCCGCGCACGGACGACATCTGCTACGCGACGACCAACCGGCAGGCGGCGGTGAAACAGCTGGCCGTGCAATGCGATCTGGTCCTGGTGATCGGATCGCGCAATTCCTCGAACTCCAACCGGCTGGTCGAGGTCGCGCGCGAGCACGGCGCTGACTCCCACCTGATCGACAACGAGCGCGAGGTGCGCGACGAGTGGCTGACGGGCAAGCGCGTGGTCGGCATCACCTCGGGCGCGAGCGCGCCAGAGTCGCTCGTGCAGCGGCTCGTCGACTTCTTCCGGGCGCGCGGGACGAACGACGTGGAGCAGCTCGAGGTGGTGCACGAGGACGTCCGCTTCATGCTCCCCAAGGTGATCCGCCAGGGCATGGCGGCGGCGTAAGCCCTGCGCACCCTGGTCGTGTCCGACCTGCACCTGGGCGCCCGCGGGCGCCAGGACGTGCTGCGGCGCGAGCGCGAACGGGCGGCGCTGGTGGCGGTGCTGCGCGACTACGAGCGGCTGGTCCTGCTCGGGGACGTGCTCGAGCTGCGGCACGGGCCGCTGCGCGCGGCGCTGGCGCAGGCCAAGCCGGTGCTCCGCGCGCTCGGGTCGACGGTCGACGAGGTCGTGGTGGTGCCGGGAAACCACGACCACGGCCTGCTGCGGGGATGGCAGGAGCGCCGCGACTCCGCGCCGCTCGGCTTGGAATCCGCCGTCGAGTGGGACCCGCGCGAGGCGCTGGGCGCGGTGGTCGAGTCGCTCGCCCCCGCCCGGGTGCGGGTGGCCTACCCCGGGCTGTGGCTGCGCGAGGACATCTACGCCATCCACGGCCACTACGGCGATCGCCACAACACCGTCCCGATCATCGAGCGGCTAGGCGCCGGCGTGACCGTTCGCCTCGCCGGTGAGCCGGAGGGCGGTCCGGCGCGGGCCGAGGACTACGAGGCGGCGCTCGCGCCGATGTACGCCTGGATCGAGACGGTGGCGCAGATGGGCGGGCTGCGGGGATCGGGCGGCGACGGCAGCTTCCAGGTCACGGCGTGGCGGGCGCTCAGCGGCGCCGGCGGGCACGGCGGCCTGCGCCGCCGCGGAATGGTCGTGGCGTTCCCGGCCCTGGTGGCGGGCCTCAACCGGATCGGGATGGGGCCGCTGCGCGCCGACGTCTCGGCGGCCGAGTTGCGTCGCGCTGCCCTCCGTGCGTTCGGCGAGGTGGTGGCGCGCCTCGAGGTGCCCGCCGCCCACGTGATCTTCGGACATACGCACCGGGCCGGTCCGTTGGCCGGAGATGACGACGGGGAGTGGACGACCTCGGCCGGAATTCGCCTGCTCAACACGGGTAGCTGGGTGTACGAGCGCGGCTATCTCGGCGATTCCCCGAGTGCCAGCCCCTACCGCCCCGGGTTCGCCGCGATCGTCGGCGATGAGGGGCCGCCTGACCTGGTCAACCTGCTGGACGGCGATGCTTGACGCCGCAGTCAGGGGCTTCGCACTCGGATCGCTTCCGCCCCCTCCGGCGCGCGTTCTCGAGGTGGGCGCTGGAGAGGGCAAGCTCGCGCTGGTGCTTGTCGGCGCCGGCTACGACGTGGTGGCGATCGATCCGGCATCGACGTCCGAAGACGTCCGCCCGGTGGCGCTGCACGAGCTGAGCGAGCCGCCCGAGAGCTTCGACGCCGCGGTGGCCGTGGTGTCGCTGCATCACGTCGAACCGCTGGGCGACTCGTGCCGGCGGTTGGCCGAGGTGGTCAGGCCCGGCGGCACGCTCGTCCTGGACGAGATCGACGTGGCGTGCTTCGACGAGCGGGCTGCCGGATGGTGGCTCGAGCAACGCGGTCCCCACGGGCACGATCCCGGAAGCCCGGAGGAAATCGTGGCCTGGATGCGCCATCACCTTCACGACCTGCGCACGATGCAAGGCGCGCTTATGGAGTGGTTCGAGCTCGGGCCGCCGGTGCGCGGCCCGTACCTCTATCGCTGGGAGTTGTCGCCCGAGCTGCGCGGCGAGGAGGAGCGGCTGATCGGCGCCGGCCGGGTGCCCGCAGTGGGCGTCAGGCTTGTGGGGAACCGGAGGCCAGGCCGGGCGTAAAGCAGACCGCGTAACAGCGCACGCCGTCGCCGAGCTCGAGCGCGAGCTCGCCGGCGGTGCTGTGCTGGTGCGCGATCAGCGCGTAGCAGCCGGGATGGTCCACGGCAATCGGTCGGCCGTTGACGGTCACCATCCCGTGCCCGTCGAGCACGGCCCACACCCCGCCGGCGCGGTAGGGCCCGGCGTACGGTCCGTCGACGTCGTCGCTCTGGGGCTCGAGCAATGTGCCGGGTGCCTCCTCCGGGCGCACGGGACCGAGCAGCGGCTGCTCGACCCCGAGCAGCTCCTGAATCGCGCGCTCGGTTTCCTCGTAGCCGCCCTCGCCGTAGTGGTAGTGGAGCAGCATCCCCCCGCGGTCGAACAGGTAGCGCGCCGGCCAGCCCAGGTTGCCGTACAGGTCCCACACCTCGAAGTTGGTGTCGATCGCCACCGGATAGCGGATCTCCAGGCGCTCGACGGCTGCCCCCACGGCGTCCGGATCGGCCGAGGGGGCAAAACCCGCGGCGTGCACGCCGATCACTTGCAGATCCGGGTAGCGCGCGACCCACGCCTTCGTGTAGTCGAGCGCGCGGATCGACTGGGGCCGGCAGAAGTCCCAGAACTCCACCAGCATCGGTTGTCCTAGCTTGATCTGCTGCGGGCGGGAGTTGATCCAGGTCAGCCCGCGCGGGAAGGGGGGAGCGGCGATGTGGTCGACCGGGGCGCGCATGCTGTCCCGATGCTAATGCGGTGCTGCGCCTCGGCTGGGCATGGCCGCCGGCGCGTGCCACGTACCTCGGACTATTTCCGGGTTTCGTGGCAAGCGGCCAAGTCGCGCTTCATGACCTTGCCCATCGCGTTGCGCGGCAGGGCCTTTACGAAGTGCACGTCGCGAGGGCGTTTGTGGCGCGTGAGGAGCTCGGCCACGTGCTCGGACAGCTCGTCCGCTGTCGCGGTGCGTCCCGGCTCGAGGACCACCCACGCCACGATCCGTTCCCCGAGGTCCTCGTCGGGTGCCGCGGTCACCGCGACCTCGCCCACCGCCGCGTGCTCGAGCAGCGCACCCTCGATCTCGCCGGCGCCGATCCGGTAGCCGCCCGACTTGATCAGGTCAGTGCTCTTGCGGCCGACCAGCTTGAGCGACCCAGATTCGTTGCGGGTGGCGAGGTCGCCGGTCAAAAACCACCCGTCGCGCATCGATTCGGCGGTGGCGTCAGGGCGGTTCAGGTAGCCCATGAACAGGTTGGGGCCGCGGACGGCGATCTCGCCGATGACCTCATCGTCGGTGGTGTCGAGAATCGTGCCGTCCTCGGCCACCAGTCGGAGCTCCACTCCCGGGAGAGGCGGACCCACGCGGCCGGGAATCACCCGCTCGCCCAGCCGCACCCCGGCGTTCATCAGGGTCTCCGTCATGCCGTAGCGCTCGAGGATTTCCTGCCCGGTCTGCTGCTTGATCCGATCGTGGACGGTCGTGGGCAGCGCGGCCGAGCCGGACACAAGCAGCCGCGCGCCGGCGAACGCCTGCGCCAGCTCGCGATCGCTCTCCGCCTCCCGGGCGATCCGCCCATACATCGTGGGGACGCCGAACACCATGGTGGCGCCGCGGTGCAGCGCCCCGGCGAGGGCGGCAGGCGAGAACCGGCCGGCGTGCTCGAGTTCGCCGCCGCGGCGCAGCGGGCCGAGGATTCCGATGAGGAGACCGTGGACGTGGAACACGGGCAGCGCATGGGCGAGGCGGTCCTCGTCCGTCCATCGCCAGATCCCGGCCAGCGCGTCGAGATTGCTGGTGATCGCCCGGCGAGGGATCTGGACGCCCTTGGGCAGGCCGGTGGTGCCCGAGGTGTACATGACGAACGCGACGTCCTCGGCGCCCAGCGCGTCCTCGAGCGGCCCGCCGGCGGCGGCTCGGTCGACGTCGAGCCGGGGAAGGGAGGCCAGGCGTCCCTCGGGCTCCACCCCCGGCCAGACCAGCAGCTTCTCCGGGACGCTGTCGGTGACGACGTGCTCGAGCTCTCGCGCGCCCATTCCCGGGTTTATCGGGATCACGCTGACGCCGGCGGCCAGCGCGCCGACCACCGCGATGCACAGCTCGAGCGTCGGCTGCGCCCAGACGGCAACGCGGGCGATCCCGTGGATGCGGTCGGCGACGGCGGCCGCGGCGCCGGCCAGCTCGACGTAGCTCAGCACGTCCTCGCCGATGCGGATCGCCTCGCGCGCGTCGGGGCTGGCAAGGCGGGGAAAAAGAGGCTCGATCATCGCTGCTCTGCCGCTATACTCTCTGAAGTATTGAATCTCTACTGCATTTGAGGAGTTTTCTCTGATGAGCCCGTCCGGAGCCGAAGTTCTCCGCCAGATCAAGAGCAGGATCGACGAGGTCGATCCGGCCGTCGTGCGTGAGCAGGTCTCCAACGGTGCGGCGGTCGTCGACGTCCGCGAGCCCGAGGAGTGGGCGGCTGGGCACATCCCCGGCGCCGCGCACGTCCCCAAGAGCTATCTCGAGTCCCGGATCGAGGGGGCCGTGCCGGACCGCTCCAAGCACGTGGTTCTGTACTGCGCGTCGGGCAACCGATCGGCGTGGGCCGCGCGAACGCTGCTCGACGACCTCGGCTACGAGCACGTCGAGTCGATGACGGGTGGGTTCACGCTGTGGAAGGATCGCGGTTACGAGGTCGAGACGCCGCGCACGCTGACCGCCGAGCAGCGCGAGCGTTACTCGCGGCACCTGCTGCTGCCGGAGGTGGGGATGGACGGCCAGCAGAAGCTGCTCGACGCCAAGGTGCTCCTGCTGGGCGCCGGCGGGCTTGGTTCGCCGGCGGCGCTGTACTTGGCCGCGGCCGGCGTCGGCACGCTCGGGATCGTCGACAACGACGAGGTCGACCTGTCCAACCTGCAGCGCCAGGTGATCCACTCGAGCGAGCGGATCGGCGTGCCCAAAGTGGACTCGGCCGAGCAGACCATCACTGCGCTGAACCCGGACGTGAAGGTCGAGAAGTACTCGCTCCGGCTGGGGCCGGAGAACATCATGGACGTCCTGCCAGGGTGGGACATCGTCCTCGACGGCCTGGACAACTTCCCCACCCGGTACCTGCTGAACGACGCATCGGTGCGGCTGGGTATCCCCGTCGTCTCGGCGGCGATCCTCGGGTTCGAGGGCCAGCTGTCGGTGTTCAAGCCCTACGACGGTCCGTGCTATCGGTGCCTGTTCCCGGTGCCGCCGCCGGCTGAGCTCGCGCCGTCCTGCGGTGCCAACGGTGTGCTTGGCGTGCTGCCCGGCACGATGGGGCTGCTCCAGGCGACCGAGGTCGTCAAGCTGATCCTCGGTGAGGGCGACCCGCTGATCGGCCGGCTGCTCATGTACGACGCGCTGGCTGCGAGCTTCACGGAGGTCAAGGTCCGTCGCGATCCCGACTGCCCGATCTGCTCGCGCGAGCCGGACTCGATCACCGACGAAGAGCTCGGCGTCTTCCCTGACTACGAGGCGTTCTGCGCCGGCGCCCACTAGGGTTCACGTCGCCAGCATGGCCACCGTCCGTATCCCACCCGTCCTGCGAGCTGCGGTTGGCGGCGAGAAGGAGCTGAGCGCCGCCGGTTCCTCGGTCGGCGAGATTCTTCACGCGGTGGCCGAGTCGCATCCGGACACCCAGTCGCAGCTGTTCGCCTCTGACGGTGGCCTGAACCGCTATGTGAACGTCTACTTGAACGACGAGGACGTGCGCGTGCTGGACGGCCTGGACACGTCCGTCGGCGAGCACGACACGCTGGTGATCCTGCCGGCCATGGCCGGCGGCGCCACCGCCTGAGCGCTGCGGCGGGGGAGGCTCCCTCTTACCGCGGCCGGGAAGGCTGGGGCGCCGCGCGGCGTCCGTATCGATAGTGGCCAGTACTCACTATCGGCGCTATCGATCGAAGGGAGCCAGAGGGATGCCAAATCGACTTGCTCACGCCGGCGCTCGCCATCCGCGCCGGCTTGCGGCGATGCTCTTGGGCGTCGCCGCCGCCGCGGCGCTTGCCGTGGCCGGCCTGGCACTCGCCAAGTCATTCACGCTCAAGGTGGCCAAGAACGTCCACGTCACCAACACGCCGACCAAAGCCTTCCGGGTCAAGGCGGTGGACGTGCACGAGGCGGTGGCGGTGGGCCCATCCGGTCACGCCGTCTACACCTTCCAGGGCGAGACGACCCATCACATCATCTGCCAGAAGACCTCCAGCGCGAAGACCAACTGCTGGGCCTTCTGGCCGCCGGTGTCGCCGTCGGGCAGCGGGGCGGTGACCAAGCCGTCGGGGATCAAGGGCAAGCTCGGAACCTTCCGCAACCACGGCGTCACCCAGCTCACCCTGAACGGTCAGCCCCTGTACTACTTCACGCCGGACTTCAAGGTCCCCAAAAACGAAGCCCTGGGCGACGAGCTCAAGACGTTCGGCTCGATCTGGCACATCGTGAAGGCGTCGGGGTCGTCGTCCCACGCGGCGCAGCCGTCGCCGATGCCGACCACGCCGACGAATCCGCACCCGAACGGCTACTAATCGGCGCTTGACGTAGGGCGAGGCGGGCCACCGGCCGGGGCCGGCCCGCCTCGCAAACACCGCGGCAACACGTCGCTACACTTCGTGAAGCATGGCCGCCGAGCGCCTCGAGAACAAGCCCTGCGGGGGCCGGTACGGCGACATCGTCCAGGCGATCGGGCACACCCCGCTGGTCGAGCTGAAGCGCCTCAGCCCCAAGCCCGGAGTGAGGCTGTGGGCCAAGATGGAGTCGCGGAACCCCACCGGCTCGGTCAAGGACCGGGTTGCTCGGGCGATGCTCGAGGACGCCGAGGAGAAGGGGCTGATCCGACCCGGGCAGACCATCCTCGAGCCCACCTCCGGGAACACGGGCATCTCCTTGGCCATGATCTGCAGCCGCAAGGGATACCCGCTCAAGGTGGTCATGCCCGAGAACGTGACCCGCGAGCGCACCGAGCTGCTGCGCATGTACGGCGCCGAGATCGTCTACTCGGAGGGCGCCAAGGGGTCCAATGGGGCGGTCGAGCTCGCCCTCGACATGGCCGAGAAGGACGCCTCGTATTACATGCCCTACCAGTACGGCAACCAGGCCAACCCGCTGGCCCACTACAACGGCACCGCGCTCGAGATCCTCGAAGAGCTCGATGACATCGCCGCCTTCGTCGCCGGCCTGGGCACCGGCGGGACGCTGATGGGCAATGGCCGCCGGCTCAAGGAGGAGCTCGGCGATCAGGTGAAGATCGTCGCGGCCGAGCCGATGCAGGGCGAGCCGGTGCAGGGCCTGCGCTCGCTCGAGGATGGCTTCATCCCGCCGATCATCGACCTCTCGCTGCTGGACCGCAAGATCTTCGTGACCAACGGCGACGCGATCCTGTTCACGCGCCGGCTGCTCGACGAGGAGGGCCTGTTCGTGGGCGTCTCCTCGGGGGCGATCGCGCGGGTGGCCGTGCGCATCGCCGGCGAGCTCGACGAGGGCAACGTGGTGTTCCTGGTCGCCGACGACGGGTGGAAGTACCTGTCATCGGGCATCTACACCCGCCCGCTCGAGGAAATCGAAGACCTGGATTCCACTGTCTGGTGGTGAGCGAGGATTGCGAGGGCGAGCCCTCCTCTCGTAGGGGGCTGCTTCGCGCCGCCGGCGCGGGGCTGACAGGGCTGCTCGTCGCCGGGTGCGGCAGGCAGTCGCTGAAGGCGCTGGTGCACAACTCCCCGCCGGTCCTGGGCACGGACGTCGACCTGCTCAACGAGCTGATGGACCTCGAGCACTGGGCGATCGCCGCCTACACGGCGGGGACGCCGCTGCTGGCGCCGGCGGTGACCCAGGCGGCGGCGCTGTTTCTCAACGACGAGCTCTTCCACGCCGGAGCGCTGGCCGGGCTGGTCAAGGAGGCGGGGGGAAAGCCGATCATGCCGGCGCCGAGCTATCCGCTCGGCCACCCCCGCTCGAGCGACGACGTGCTCCGGTTGCTGCACGCGATCGAGAACGCGCAGCTGAGCGCGTACCTGAAGGCGATCACGCGCCTCGAGCCCGGATTCGTAAAGGCCTCGGTGGCCGCGATTCTGGCCAACGACGCCCAGCACGTGGCGGTCGTGCGGGCGGCGCTCCATCAGCCTGCGGTGCCGGCGGCGTTCGTGACGGGGCGAGACTGAGCGCGATGGACGTGCGACCGAGTCGACGCGCGGTGATGGCCGGCGCGCTGGCCGCCGCGGGGGCGGCGGTGGGCCTCGAGCTGGCGCCGGGATCCTCGGCTGTCGCGGACTCGCCGCCGCCGAGCGACGCCGAGCTGCTCTCGAAGACGCTCGAGGTCGAGCGGCTGATGGTGCTGGCCTACGAGCGGGTGCTCGCGTCGGGCGCGCTGTCGCCGGACGTGGAGCGAGCAATCGCCCCCTTCCTGGCCCAGGAGCGCGCGCACGCGTCGGCCGTCGCTGCCCAGCTCAGGCGTCTGGGCGCCCCGGCGTCGACCGAGCCCCTGTCCTTGAAGGCGGCCGGCGATGCGCTCGGTCACCACCACGTTTCGGAGAGCCTCACCGACCTGCACACCGAGAAGCAGTGCCTGAAGCTGCTGGTCGACCTCGAGTCGGTGGCCGAGGGCGCCGCCTACACCCCGATCGGTAATCTCCGCCAGCCCGAGCTGGTGACGCTGTGCGCGCAGATCATGGCCTGCGAGGCCCAGCACTGGACCGTCCTGGTCGGGCTCCGGAACCCCGGTCAGTACGTCAAGGCCGTGCCCTGGCCCTACGTGTACGGAAGCGGTTGAGCGGCTGGTAGGCTCGAATCGGCTATGAGGATTGCCCGCGAGCTTTACGAGGAGATCGTTGCCCACGCTCGCGAGGAGGCGCCGAACGAGTGCGTGGGGATGGTCGGATCGACCGACGGCCAGGCGGTTGCGGTGTATCGCGCGATGAACGCCGAGGCGAGCCCGCTGCGCTTCAGGATCGACCCCGAGGAGCAGCTCGAGCTGCACAACCGGATCGAGGATGCCGGGCTCGAATTGGGCGCGATCTACCACTCGCACACCCGGACCGAGCCGAGGCCGTCGCAGACGGACATCAACTTCGCCCGGCTGTGGCCGGGGGTCCTGTGGATCATCGTCGGCCTGGACGGGGAGCAGGCCGAGGTGCGGAACTGGCGCATCGACGACGGGCAGGTGGCCGGCGCCGAGCTCGTTGTGGAGTGACTGGGCTTATGGCCGGGCGGGCCGCCGGGGCTGATCGTCTGCACTGTCCCGGCTGCGGTGCGGACTATCGCGAGCAGGAACGCTTCTGTCCCACCTGTGGGCTGCCTCTCGTCCGGGGCGATCATGGCACGGGCGTGCTCGAGTACGTGGGCGAGCGCCACGAGCGCGCGCGCAAAATCAAGCCGCAGTTCACCGAGGGGCCGCTCGTGCGCGTGGTCGGCGCGCGCAACCAGGCCGAGGCCGAGTTCATCCAGGGGCTGCTGCTCGAGGAGGGCATTCCCAGTCTCCTGCGCCGGAGCGCCGGCTTCGACGTGCCCGACTTCCTCGCCGCCGGGCCCCGCGACGTGATGGTGGCCGAGGCGGCGCTTGCCGCCGCCCGCGACGTGCTGCTCGAAGGGGAGCTGATCTCGCCCGAACCGGGTGGAGGCACCGTGGCTCCTGCGCGCCTGCTCGCCGGGCTGCTGGTGGCCCTCGCGCTCGGGGCGCTGCTGGTCTGGCTGCTGAGCCAGATCGTGGGGTGAGCTTCAGACCGCGGAGGCCACGCGCGCCAGGTGGGTGCGCCACGCCTGCTCGACGTCCGGTGTCGCGCGTCCCTTGAACGCCTCCCGCAGCGCACCGCGTGGTCCGTGCGGATGCAGCCGGCTGGCCAGGCGTGCCGCAGTGCTCTCACCGCGCTCCTGCACGAGCAGGTCGATCACCGTGCCGCCGAGGAGCGGGGCATCCCGAACACTGGGCGGGAAGGCAGGCGGGCGCCCCTCGCGCAGGCGGCGGGCGATCGCCGGTCTGGCGTGCGCCGTCTGACCGCCGAACCAGCGCGCCGCGCCCTCGAGCAGCCACGCCCAGCGCAGCTCGGCGCCGAGGCGGCGCGGGCTCAGATGCTTCGGCACGTCCGGGTTGTTCTCGACGATCACACGCCGGGCGTACAGCGCCGGAATAGCCCTGGCCAGCATCTCCCGTGAGCCGGGCACGCTCGAGGCGCGCGCCTCGAGCGCATCAGGCAGGAGGACGTGGAGCTCGTGGGGTCCGGACCAGCCGGCCACGTAGCGCCGAGCGGCGGGCGCGATCGCGATCCAGGCGACCGGCATCAGCGGCCGGGCGATGGCCAGCGACACGACGCCTGGATGGAACACCACCGAGATCCCGTCGACCGTGCGGGGGAAGTACTGCGCGAGGTACTCGCGCGTGCGCTCGAGCGAATGCAGCGCGCGATCCGCGTCGTCAGCATGGGTCGAGTCGTGTCGCGCCCGGAAGGAGGGCGAGACCGACTCGACCCATGCCACAGACGTCGCCGGTGTGCCTAACGCCCTCGGCGAGCCGAGCTACGCAAGGACGGGTACGCGGTCCGAGGCGATCGCGGCGATCTCCTCGGAGGCGCGCTCGAACTCCTCATCCGACAGCACCGGAGTGCCCTCGAATGGAAGGTCGCGGGTGATCTCGAGCCACGACCGGCAGCCGCCGTACTCGTCACGCACCTTGACCGTCACCGGCCGCGGGATGCGATAGGTCCGCAGCAGAATCACGTGCAGCGGATGCCGGCGCTTCCACGCCAGCCGCTTCTCGGCATAGTCGGTCGTCCACACGTAGAACGGCGACAGCGCGTCAACGGTGCGCCGGTCAGTGATCGTGTAGTGGGCGGCCACCTCGGCCCAGGCACGGATTCGCACGCGATCCGGCTGGGGGATCTCGGTGCCACGGCGTAGCGCGTGCGGGGGCGGCTCGCCGTCAGACCAGACGCCCTCCTCGAGAGCGCGTGCGAGCTCGGGCTGATGCGACTCGCGCACCAGGTCCGAGCACTGATGGTCGAATGTGGGATACAGAAAGAACCGGTCGTAGTCCAGCTTGAAGTGCTTGTCAGGCTCGCGAATGCCGCCCTTGCGAAGCGTCAGCAACTGCTCGCCCTCCGCAAGGGCCCGCACGGTCACGGCCCATTCTTTAAAAGCAATCGGCATGAATTAGTTTGAGGAAACGGGGGTTAGAAACGAACGGTCCCGCGCGTGGCACGTAGTGCAACGGCAGCACAGGAAGAGGCGATTGTACGCGAGCTATGGCAAATCGCCAAATGTCACCGCAAATCGGTGCGTGGACGGGCGTTCGCCGGGGGGACGCCGTGTCTGCGTCGGCGTAACTCTCGCCGGCGTGTGCGAATCGCCACGATCGCAGGGGTTCCGTCGCGTTGATGAGTGCGGATTGATACGTACACATCGTCGACATCAGGTCCCGCCACTGTTATCCGCCGCCGTGGTGTCCGAAACCGGACATCGAACATCGCTTCGGATCGCGAACACGCGGTTGCGCGGGGCTACCGCCGCCGCCCAGGCTCAACGTGGTCGTCCGTACCCCCGGCCGTCCAGGCTCAACGTGGTCGTCCGTACCCCCGGCCGTCCAGGCTCAACGTGGTCGCCCGTACCCGCGGGGGCCCAGGCTCAACGTGGTCGTCCGTACCCGCCGCCGCCCGGGGTCTCGATTCGGAGCCGCTGCCCCTTCTCAAGCCGGCCGATGGCCTTCGCGGGCAGCTCCTGGCCGTCGAGCAGGTTGCGCCCCGGCTGTCCGTCCTCGCCTCCATCGGCGCCCGGCGGTGCGTGGCGCCGGCGCTCGGTGATCAGCGAGTAGCTCAGCGGCGCGAGCGCCTCGAGCTCGCGAATCACGCCGTCGCCACCGTGGTGCGCACCGGCCCCGCCCGAGCCGCGGCGCAGCGCGTACTCGGTCATGCGGAGCGGAAACTCGAGCTCGAGCGCCTCGATCGGCGTGTTCAGCGTGTTGCTCATCGCGACGTGGACGCCGCCGGGGCCGTCAGCGTCGGGACATGCGCCCTGACCACCGCCGATCGTCTCGTAGTAGACGACATCCTCACTGCCAAGTGTCACGTTGTTCATGGTCCCCTGGCCGAGGGCACGACCGAACGCGCGCAGGACCACGTCCGCGATGCGCGAGGAAGTTTCGACGTTGCCGCCCACGACCGCGGCCGGCGAGCGGGCGTTGAGCAGGCAGCCTTCTGGCGCGATCACCTCGACCGGCCGATAGGCGCCGGCGCTGGGTGGGATGTCGGGGTCGGTGAGCACGCGGATAGCGAAGTAGCACGCCGAACGTGTCACCGCCAGCGGGCAGTTGAGATTGCCCTCGTGCTGGGGCGCGGTGCCGGTGAAGTCGAGTGTGAGCCGGTCCTGCTGCACGGTGGCGGCGAGCACGATCTCGAGGTCACCTTCGCGGGCTTCGAGCACGTCGCGGCCCTTGTAGCTGCCGTCATCGAGCTCCTGAATGCACGCGCGAGTGCGGCGCTCGGCGTAGTCGAGGACCTCCTCGAACGCCTCCTCCAGCTTGGCGGCGCCGAAGCGCTCGTGGAGCTCGAACAGGCGGCGTCCGCCAACTCGGCCGGCCGCGAGCTGAGCGCGCAGGTCGGCTCGGCGCTGGTCGGGCCGGCGCATCTGCTCACTGAGCTCGGCGATCGCCTGCTCATCCAGCACCCGGGGGGAGATCACCACCCCCTCGTCCTCGAGCGTGCGGCTGTCGGCGGGCATCGACCCGGGCGTGGGCCCGCCCACGTCCGCGTGATGGGCGCGGCTGGCCGCGAACGCGATCAGCCGCTCGTCCGCGAACAGCGGGGTGATGACCGTGATATCGGGGAGATGCGTGCCCCCGGCGTACGGGTCGTTGAGAATCCAGGATCGGTCGGGTGCGTGTTCCTCGTCGAGGACCGCAGCCACTGCCGCCGGCATCGCGCCGAGGTGGACGGGAATATGCTCGGCCTGCATGACCATCTGGCCCTTGGGGTCGAACAGCGCTGTCGATGCGTCGCGCCGCTCCTTGATGTTGGCCGAGTGAGCGGAGCGGATCAGCACCGCACCCATCTCCTCGCACACCGCTCGCAGGGCGCCGGTCAGCACCTGGAGCTCGACCGGGTCGACGCTCATCGCACCCGCGTCATCTTGATCGTCCCAGTGTCATCGACCTCGGTGTTCCATCCCGGCGGGACGAGCAGGGTCGATTCCGGCAGTTCGATCACTGCCGGTCCATCGGTTTGCGTTCCGGGGGCAGGGATGCCACGCAAGACCTCGAGTTCGACCGGCTCGCCGTCCAGGGTCGCCGCGCGCCTGGCGCGCTCCACCTCCGATTGCTCACCGGACTCGGCCAGCTCGACGTCGACCCCCGCCGCGGTAGCGCTCACACGGACCGTCACGAGCTCGAGCTCCTGCTCCTCGTCGCGGTAGCCGTAGCGCTCCTCGTGCTCGGACTCGAACGCCTCGCGCAGCTCCTCGGGCGTGGCCTTCGTGCCGGCGCCGATCGGCAGCTCGAACGACTGGCCGCGGTAGCGCAGCTCGTACACCGCCTGCAAATCGGCCGCCGGCTCGTGCATGGCCTCGCGGGCCCGGTCGCCAAGCTCGGCCACGGCATCCGCGATCGCCTGCGCGGTCAGCTCAGCGCCGGCCAGCAGGACGCTGCGCTGGACGTCGCGCCGCCGGGGCGAGACGACCAGGCCGAGGGCGGCCAGCACCCCCGACGCGCGCGGACACAAGATCGTGTCGATCCCGAGCTCGTCGGCGATCTGCGCGGCGTGGAGGCCTCCGGCGCCGCCGAACGCCATGAGGGCGTAGCGCCGCGGGTCGATTCCGCGCTGCACGGTGACCACCCGCAGCGCGCGGAGCATCTCGGCACCGGCCACACGACGGATTCCCGCGGCGCAGGCGAGCATGTCCAGGTCGAGTTGATCGCCGAGCTCCTTGACCGCAGTCTCGGCTGCCTCGCGGTCCAGCCGGACATCGCCTCCGAGTGGCGCGTCGGGCGAGAGGTAGCCGAGCACGAGGTTCGCGTCGGTAACGGTGGGCTCGGTCCCGCCGCGCCCGTAACAGGCCGGCCCGGGGTCCGCCCCGGCCGAGCGCGGGCCGACGCGCAGCGCCCCGCCGGCGTCCCGCCAGGCGATCGAGCCGCCCCCGGCGCCCACGGTGTGGACCGCGAGCATCGGCAGCGCCAGCGGCCGGCCCGCCACCTCGCCACTCGATCGCTCCTGCACCCTCCCATCGTCGACCACGCAGACGTCGCACGAGGTGCCGCCCATGTCGAGACAGAGCGAGTTCTCGGTTCCGGATTTGCGGGCCACGAACGCGGCGCCGGCGGCGCCGCCCGCCGGCCCGGACAGCACCGTCCACGAGGCGTGGCCGGCGGCAGCCTCGATGTCGATCAGCCCGCCGTTGGACTGCATGATCGTGGGCTCCGGCATTCCCGCCTCGCGTGTCCGTTCGACCAGCCGGCGTAGATACCGCGCGAGCAGCGGCGACAGCGCTGCGTCGAGCTCGGTGGTGGCGGCGCGCTCAAACTCGCGGAACGTGCCGACCACCTCATGGGAGAGCGACACGTGGACGCCCGGCAGCCGCTCCGTGAGCGCACGAGCCAGCGCCTGCTCGTGCTGCGGGTGGCGGTAGGAGTGCAGCAGCGTGACCGCCACCGCCTCCGGGTCGGCGCCCGCGATGTGGTCGGCGAGCTCTCGCGCGGCGTCCTCGCTCAGCTCGGTCAGCGGCCCGTCCGGCGTCATCCGCTCGACCGCCCCGAACCGCAGCTGCACCGGCGCGAGCGGCGCCGGCCGCCCGGCACACAGCCGGTAGAGCTGCGGCCGGTCCTGACGACCCAGCGCGACCAGGTCGGTGAAGCCTTCGGTGGCCACGAAGGCGGTGCGCGCCCCGCGGCCCTCGAGCAGGGCGTTGGTCGCCACCGTCATCCCGTGCGAGAAGTCCTCGACCTGGCCAGCCGGGGCGCCCGCCTTCTCGAGCGCCGCCTTGATGGCCGCCATGACCCCCTCGGACTGGTCCTCGGGCGTGGTGGGGGCCTTCGCGGTGACGAGACGGCCGTCGACGGCGAGCACAGCGTCGGTGAAGGTGCCGCCCACGTCGACGCCGATCAGCATGATGCGACGGTAACGAAATCCGGCGACTGCGGCCGGTCCCGCGGCCGCGGGGTCGGGTAACCGGACTACGCCGCGAGCGGCGCCTTGAGCTCCTCGGTCTCGGCCAGGTGTTGATGCGACGGGCAATAGCCGTTGTGCGCCAGCGGCATCCGCTGACACGACGTGCCTTTGCGCGTGCTGGCGCGGCACTGCAGGGGGTTCCCGTAGGCGTCTACGCCGTTCTCGGGGAGCCGCCGCAGAAACTCGTCCGCGAGGTCGAGGTAGCGCTGGACGACGCGCAGCGCCCGCAGCTGCGAGGTCATCGGGAAGTAGATGCGGATGTCGTTGAACAACGTCCGCGCTGGGCGAGCGAAGTAATGTCGGTCGGTCGCCAGCCGCTCCACTGCGGCTTCGCATGCGCGCAGGACGCGCTCGTGGTTGACCTGCGGCCCTCCGTGCGGATCTTCGATGATCTCGCCGGCTAGCTCACGATAGATGCCTCGACTGAACCCGTACATACGGCACACCACTCCTCGTCCCATGCCCGCGCCAAGGCAATCCTGATGGCCGCGAGGGCTTGGCTACCCGGGCTATAGGTTGGCTACCCGGGCTATATGAAGTTCGAGCGCAGCGTCTATTGACTTACTGTTAAGGAGGACGGGCCTTCCCCGGAGGTCGTCGGTTACCGGAAATCAGCGACGTTCGGGGCCATTCAATGGATGGTTAGGACTCGCGCGGGTCCCTTAGCGCCAAGTCTCGATCGCGGTCCGTCCGTCCGGGTCGATCGTCACGTGGCGGCCGTCAAATTGCGGGCTGGGCTCGGGCAAGTCTCTGCGCTGGTGCGCGCCGCGGCTCTCGGTGCGTGCGAGCGCGCTGAACGCGATCAACCGCACCAGGGGATGCTCATCATCCGCGAGCGTGCGCAGGCCGGCGCTCTCGCGTTCCAGCCCGGCGTGGCGCCAGAGCGCCTCGCGGCTCCTCTTCGAGACAGCCGGGAGTCGGGTCGAGCGAGGCCGCTCAGCGGCGAGCGTGGCCACCGCCTCCCGATCGGGCCGGGGCTGCGCCACCGCCGAGCGCGCCGCTCGCGCGCCGAACACGAAGCACTCGGTCAGCGAGTTCGAGGCCAGCCGGTTGGCGCCGTGCAAGCCGGTGCACGAGCATTCTCCGACCGCATACAGGCCGGCGAGGCTGGCCCGTCCCTGGACGTCGGTGGCGATCCCGCCCATCACGTAGTGGGCGGCCGGCGCCACCGGGACGAGCTGGCGCTCGGGATCGAAGCCCGCATGGCGAAGCGCGCTGACCACGTTCGGGAACAGCGCCGGGTCGACGTCGCGCATGTCGAGGTCGACCGACGCTGCGCCGGTCAGCGCCATCCGGCGCTGCACGGCCCGGGCCACCACGTCGCGCGGGGCCAGCTCGTCCACGAATCGCTCGCCGCTCGAGTCGAGGAGGCGGGCTCCCTCGCCGCGCACCGCCTCGGTGACCAGCAACCCGTCCGCGCCGTCCCCGCCCACCACCGCGGTGGGATGGAACTGCACGAGCTCCAGGTCGGCCAGCCTCGCGCCCGCCGCGAAGGCCAGCAGCAACCCGCCGCCCACCGCTCCCGCGGGGTTCGTCGTGCGCGACCACAGCGCGGCCGCGCCGCCGGTGGCGAGCACGACGGCGCCGCTGGCGATCACGCGGCCGTCATCGAGGCGGACGCCGGCGCAGCGCTCCTCCGCCACGAGCACCTCGACCACCCGTCGGCCCTCGAGCACGTCGATGACGGGATCCTCGGCCACCACCGCGGAGAGCTGCCTGACCAGACGCCGGCCTGTGGCCGCCCCGCCCGCGTGCACGATCCGCCGCCTCGAGTGACCACCCTCCAGCCCGAGCGCCAGGTGGCCACTCCGATCCGCATCGAAGCGAACCCCGAGGCGAGCCAGGTCGCTGACTGCGCGGGGCGCCTCCTCGCACAGGATGCGAGCGGCGGACTCGCGTACCGCACCGCGCCCGGCGGCGATGGTGTCCTCGAGATGGCGCTCCGGGCTGTCCGGCGCGGAGACGGCGGCGGCCAGGCCGCCCTGCGCCCACCAGCTCGAGGATTCCGCCAGCGGGGTAGCCGACACGAGGATGACGCGTGCTCCTTCGCGCGCGGCGCGCATGGCCGTGTAGAGGCCAGCGGCGCCGGCGCCGACCACGACCATCTGAGCGGCATCGATCTCCATCGGTACCGATACCGTAACCCGGTGGCCTCAGCCCCCGTATGGCTCGAACATCCCTCCTCCGTGCGCCACGACACCGGCACGCATCCCGAAGGCGCTGAGCGGATGATCGCGATCGACCGCGAGTTGTCGACGCGCGATTGGCTCGGGTTTGAGCGGGTCATCTCGCCGGAGGTCGAGCGGGCGGTGCTGAGCAGCGTCCACCCGGAGTCCTACGTCGGGTCGATCGAGCAGGTGTGCGCCAGCGGCGGCGGCTACCTCGACCTCGACACGGTGGTCAGCCGCGACTCGTTCGAGGCCGCGCTGCACGCGGCCGGAGGCGCGGTCCGCATGGTCGAGTTGCTGCTCGACGGCGCCGTCCCGTATGCGTTCAGCGCGCACCGGCCGCCCGGTCACCACGCCACCGAGGCGCGCGCCATGGGCTTCTGCCTGTTCAACAACGTCGCGCTGGCCGCGCGGCACGCGCTCGATGCCCGGGGGCTCGAGCGGGTGTTGATCCTCGATTGGGACGTGCACCACGGCAACGGGACCAACGACATCTTCCACGACACAGACCGCGTCCTGTTCGTTTCCATCCACCAGTCCCCGCTGTATCCGGGCACTGGTCCGGCGAGCGACGTCGGCTCGGGGCAGGGTCGTGGCTTCACGGTCAACCTGCCCGTGCGGCCCGGCGCCGACGACCGTCTGTTCTGCTCGCTCGTGGACTTTGTCGCGGTCCCGCTGGCCCGCGCCTTCGCGCCTCAACTCGTGCTGATCTCGGCCGGCTACGACGCCCACCAAGAGGATCCCCTCGGCCAGTGCGAGGTCACCGAGGCCGGCTACGCGGCCATGACGCGATCGATGCGCCGGATCTGCCGGACGCTCGAGGCGCCGCTCGGTTGCGTGCTCGAAGGCGGCTACGGCCTCGGCGCGCTGGCCCGCTCGGTCGCGGCGACGCTCGCCGCTCTGCAGGCGCCGCTGCCGGTGGCGGAGCCGGAGCCCAGCAGCGACGGCGCCGCTCCGCCGCTCGTCGACGAGGCGCGCGAGCGGCTGTCGGAGTGGTGGCCGGAGCTGGCCGTTTAGCGCTACAGTTCCTTCCGTGACCCCCAGGTTCTGAGCCTGCGCAGATTCTGCGTGCCGCCGCGTATCAGCGGTGGGCGCCCGCCGCTCGTTGTTCTCTTGGAGGTTCCGTGTCGTTGCATTTCATCCCAGACCGCAGTCTCGCCGCTGGCTCACTGGACGCGCCGGCACGGCCGGCGCTGTCGATGAGCGGCGTGTGCAAGCGATTCGGCGCGGTGCGCGCGGTGAACGGCCTCGAGCTCACGGTGTCGGCGGGCATCTGCTACGGCCTCCTGGGCCCGAACGGCGCCGGCAAGTCGACCGCGATGCGGATCCTCACCGGTCAGGCGGTCGCCGATGCAGGCGACATCGAGGTACTTGGCTACCGGCTGCCGGAGCAGTCCAAGCTGGCGCGAGCCCGCATGGGCGTCTGCCCGCAGGAAAGCAACCTCGACGTCGACCTCTGCGTACGCGATGTCCTTGAGGTGTTCGCGCGCCTGTACCGGGTGCCATCGCGAGTGCGCGCTGACGCGGTGGATCGCGCGCTGGCGCTGTCGGGTCTGCACGCACGGAGCGCCGATCGAGCCGTGACGCTCTCGGGCGGGATGCAGCGCCGGCTGCTGATCGCGCGGGCGCTCATCCACGAGCCGGAGCTGGTGCTGCTCGACGAGCCGACGGTCGGGCTCGACCCGCAGATCCGCCAGGAGCTGTGGTCGCTGATCGTCTCGTTGCGCGAGCGGGGCGCCACCGTGCTGATGTCCACGCACTACATCGAGGAGGCTCAGCGGCTGGCCGACCGGGTGGCGATCATGTCCGCCGGTCGCGTGGTCGCCGAAGGCACCCCGGCGGAGCTGATCCGCACGCACGCCGGCCGCGAGGTCGTCGACGTGCACGCATCGACGGCGCGGCTGCGCGAGCTCCGCGCACTCGCGGAGTCCAACGGCCTGCCGACGCGCCAATCGGGCCCCTCCTTGACCTATCTGCACGCCGACGCGCTTGATGGACGGGTGCCCGCCGGTGTACGCCGCAGTGCGAACCTCGAGGACGTATTCGTCCGCCTCACGGGGGACTACGTCGAATGAGTCGCGCTCGAGTTCTTCCCGGACGGATCGAGCGCGTCGCCCTGGCCGGCGTTTGGGCTCGCGAGTGGACCGTGTTCCGCTACTACTGGCGAACCCGCACTTTCGCCGCGGTGGTCGAGCCGGTGATCATGCTTGTCGCCTTCGGCATCGGCTTCGGCAAGCTCGTCTCGCATGTCGCGGGCATCCCCTACATCCAGTTCGTCGGCACGGGGGCCGTCGCCACCGCCGTGCTGTTCAGCGCGGTGTTCTCGGCCATGTTCGACTCGCTGTACAAGCGCCGCTATCAGCGCGTGTACGACGCGATGCTGGCCGCGCCGGTCGACGTGGACGAGCTCGTAACGGGCGAGTCGCTGTTCCTGGGAGTGCGCGCCGGCGTGTACGGGGTTGCCCCGCTGTTCGTGGCGTTCTGCTTCGGTCTGCCGCCCACGCCGACCATGGTGCTCGTCCCGGTCGTCGGCATGCTGACCGGCATCGGGTTCGCCGCGCTGGGCATGCTCTTCGCGGCGATGGCCAGCACGTTCGACGACCTGAGCTACATGATCAGCGGCGTGATCACCCCGCTGTTCCTCGTCGCCGGTACGTTCTTCCCGCTCACGCGCCTGCCGGAGTGGCTCCGTTCGCTGGCCGTGCTGAACCCGCTGTACCACTGCGTCGAGCTGGTCCGGCACTGCGCCTTCGGGCTGCACCCGGGCGCCGACCTCGTGCACGTCGCGGCGCTGGTGGCGTTCGCGGGGCTGGCCTGGGCGCTGGCCGTATGGCGCGCGCGGGCGCGGCTCGTGGTGTAGGCATCGGGTGGGGCGAGGTACATCGCGCCGCCTCTGGCACCATGCCGCGGGATGATTCGACGTGTCCACCGACCGCTTTGAACCCGCGGCGCCCATCGACGGCTTTGAACCCGCGCGCCCACCGACCGCTTTGAACCCGCGGCGCCCATCGACGGCTTTGAACCCGCGCGCCCACCGACCGCTTTGAACCCGCGCGCCCATCAACCCGTGGGAGTCTTCGACTCGGGCGCCGGCGGGCTGACCGTCCTGCACGAGCTGCTGGTGTCGCTGCCCGCCGAGGACTACCTTTACCTGGGCGACACCGCGCGCTTCCCCTACGGAGCCCGCACGGCTCGGGAGCTCGAGGCGTTCTCGATCCAGATCGCCGAGCACCTGCTCGCGGCCGGGGCAAAGTTGTTGGTGATTGCCTGCAACTCGGCCAGCGCGGCAGCCCTGGACGCCGTGGAGCGTCATCTGGCGGCAAGCGGACGCGACGTCGACGTGATCGGGGTGCTGCGGCCGGCCGCGCAGCTGGCGGTAGTGGCTAGCCACACCGGCCGCATCGGGCTGCTGGCCACGCCGGCGACCGTGGCCTCTCGGGCGTACGAGCAGGCCGTGGCGGCGGCCGATCCGCACGTTCACCTGGAGAGCGTCGCCTGTCCTGATCTGGCCCCGATCATCCAGGGTGGTTTTCCCTTCGACGAGGCGGTCGTGGAGACCGTGCGCGGGTACTGTGTGCCCCTGCGCGCGGCCGACGTCGACACGGTGATCCTCGGCTCGACGCACTACCCGTTGTGCGCGCCGATGCTGCAGCGGATACTTGGCCGGGGCGTGGCACTGGTGTCCGCCGGCACGGGCGTCGCGCGCAGCGTGGAGCGCGCGCTGGCCCGGCGGGAGCTGCTCAACCCGCAGGCCGGTGAGGGCGCGTATCGCTTCCTGTGCACCGGCGACGTGGAGTCGTTTCGCGCGCTCGGGACGAGGTTTCTCCAGATGCCGCTCGGCGAAGTGGCACACGTCGAGCTGGCGGCGAGGGCGGCGGCGTGAGCGACGTCGCTCCGGCACGGAGCTACGACCGCTCCCCGGACGGGCTGCGTCCGATGGCGATCGAGCCCGGATTCGTCCGCACCGCCACCGGCTCGGCGCTGATCTCGATGGGCGAGACGCGCGTGATCTGCACCGCCTCGGTCCAGGAAGGCGTCCCGCGCTGGCTAGCCGGCTCAGGACGAGGATGGGTCACCGCCGAGTACGGGATGCTCCCGGCCTCCACCGGTGAACGCAAGCAGCGCGACATCAGCCGGGGCAGGCTCGATGGACGCACCGTCGAGATCCAGCGGCTGATCGGGCGTTCGCTGCGGGGCGTGGTGGATTTCAGCGGGCTCGGGGAACGGACCGTATATGTCGATTGCGATGTTCTGCAGGCGGACGGGGGCACGCGCTGCGCCTCGATCACCGGCGGGATGGTGGCTCTGCAGCTGGCGTGTGCGCGGCTGATCTCCGCCGGCGCTCTCGCTCACTTGCCCTTGACCGGCACGGTCGCCGCCATCTCGTGCGGGATCGTCGACGGCGTTCCGCTGCTCGACCTTGACTACCGCGAGGACTCGACAGCCGAGGTCGACGCCAACGTGGTGATGACAGGCGACGGCGGGCTGGTCGAGGTGCAGGCAACGGCCGAGCGTACGCCCCTGTCACGGGCGCACCTGGACGACCTGCTGGCGCTGGCCGCCGGCGGGATCGCGGAGCTGCGAGCGCTCCAGGAGGCCGCCGTCGCTGCCGGGACGCCGTGAGCCGATGAGCTCGCTCGTGCTCGCCAGCCGCAACGCGCACAAGCTGAACGAGATGCGGCGCTTGCTCGAGCCGGCGGGTATCGCGGTGGACGAGCTGCCGGAGGGGGTGGAGCTACCGCCGGAAGACGGCGCCACGTTTGCCGACAACGCCGTGCCCAAGGCGCTGGCGGCGGCAGCGGCCATCCGTCGGCCCGCCATCGCCGACGATTCCGGGATCGAGGCTGCGGCCTTGCACGGCGCGCCCGGCGTTCGTTCCGCGCGCTACGCCGGTTCCAACCCCACCGATGAGGAGAACCTGCAGAAGCTGGAGCGCGAAGTCCCATCCGACAGCCGGCTCCGCTACGTCTGCGCGCTCGCGTACGTCAACCCGGACACCGGCGAGGAGCGCGTGTTCTTCGGCGACTGCCGCGGCCGGATGGCCCGCAACCGGGCCGGCTCGAACGGCTTCGGCTACGACCCAGTGTTCGTTCCCGATGCGACCGGGGACAATCGAACCATGGCCGAGCTCTCGGATGCCGAGAAGGACGCGATCAGCCATCGCGGCCACGCGGTGCGCGCGTTGTTGAGATGGATCCGCATCTGATCCCGTCCGACGACGGCGCCGCGGATCCTCAGACCAAGCTCAGAACCGCTGCGCTGTCGCTCGCCTCCAACTCGGTCCTGATCCTGCTCAAGGTCGCGGCCGGGTCGATTACCGGCTCGGTCTCGATCCTCACCGAGGCGGTGCACTCGAGCATCGACTTGGTCGCGTCGGTCGTGGCGTTCTTCTCGGTCCGCAAGGCGGGGGAGCCGGCCGACGAGAGCCACCGCTACGGCCACGAGAAGGTAGAGAACCTGGCCGCCGCGATCGAGGGCATCCTGATCCTGGTCGGATCAGCCGCGATCGCATTCCAGGCGATCCGCCATCTGGCCGGTAACCAGCGCGTCGAGAAGCTGGGTGTCGGCATCGCGGTCGTGGGGTTCTCGCTCGTGGTCAACGTGATCGTGTCCGGCGTAATCGGGCGCACGGCGCGCCAGACCGGATCGCCGGCGCTCGCCGGCGACGCGGCCCACCTGCGGACCGACGCGCTGACCTCCCTGGCCGTGCTGGTCGGGCTTGCGCTCGTCCAGATCACCGGCGCGCAGTGGCTCGATCCCGTGGTCGCCCTGATCGTGTCCGGCTCGATCGTGGCGACCGGTGTGCGGCTCTTATTGCGCTCGTCCCGCGTCCTGGTCGACGAGGCGCTGCCGGCGGAGGAAGTCGGAGTGATTCGCGGCGCCGTCGAGGAGTTCGCGAGCCGCGGGGTGGTCGGCTATCACGAGCTGCGGACCCGCCGCGCCGGCGCGCGCCGCTACGTCGACCTGCACGTCCAGTTTCGTCGCGGCACCTCCCTCGAGGACGCCCACCGCACCGCCCATGAGCTCCAGAAGGTGATCGGTGAGCGGCTCGGTGGCGCCGACGTCCTGATCCACCTCGAGCCGCAGGACCGGGTGCGTCCCGGAGAGGAGCTACGGCGAGCGACGGCGAGCTGACCTCGCCGGCGTCGCGGTGGCGGCGCCCCGCGCGACTGCCGGTGTGCTCGCGGGGCCGCCGGCCGTGTTCAGGGAGGGGGCCGGTGTGCTCGCGGGGACGCCGGCCGTGTTCGGGGAGGGGGCCGGTGTGCTCGCGGGGCCGCCGGCCGTGTTCGGGGAGGGGGCCGGTGTGCTCGCGGGGCCGCCGGCCGTGTTCGGGGAGGGGGCCGGTGTGCTCGCGGGGCCGCCGGCCGTGTTCACGGGGCCGGTGTGCTCGCGGGACCGCCAGCATCTCGAGCGCGCGCCCGGCGTCCCGACTGCGCGCCGGCATCTCGAGCGCCCGCCTCGCCATAGCCTCGACGCACCATTTTCCGGTGGCGACAAACCCCTCATTCGACACCCTAGACCGGGGTGAATCCGGGTTAACTCGCGAACAACGCGCGTTTCGCCGGCCTCGTCAGGCAACGGGAGCCGAGTGAGGACTTTGTCGCCCTCGATTAGCGGGAGGGGGCGGCCCCCCTCCCGCTAGTGGATCGCGGCAGGACCCCACGATCCGCTAGAGCAGGTTGATCCCCGCCGCCACCGCCACCGCAAAGGTCACCGCGGCATAGCCGTAGTAGCCCTGCAGCACAAGGATCAACACCGCGATGAGGCACGCCAGGACGGTCCCCAGCCAGGCGAGTCGGCCCAGGTCCACGGCACTATTCTGATCGGCCTCGCCGACGGTCGGCTTGGCTTCGGCCGGTTCGGTGCGGTCAGCGCGGCTGATCATCGTGTCGAAATGTGCAAATTGCGGTAATCAAAGTGTGCGATCGCGTGGCATTTGCCGCTCAACGGGGAGAATCCGCCGGTCCCGGCGACAGGCGTGGGCGTCCGCCGTGCGTGTTAGCGTCGGGAATTCCTACCACCTCGAAGGAGGGAGCAAGTGACCAAACAAGAATTCGTGGACCAGGTCGCCGATCGTGCCGGTTTGAGCAAGAGGGACGCGTCGGGCGCGGTCGACGCTTTTCTGGATACGGTCGAAGACGCGCTCAAACGGGGGAGCGAAGTCACGTTCTCGGGCTTCGGCAAGTTCAGCGTCTCGCAGCGCAGCGCTCGCGAGGGACGTAATCCTGCGACCGGCGAGACGATCCAGATCGCGGCCTCGCGCGTACCGAGGTTCACGGCTGGTGCCTCGCTCAAGAAGGCTCTCAAGTAGGAGAGTTCCCGCGCCACGAGGGCCGTGCCGGAAGCTGGATGCTGCGGTCGCGAGCGGGGTCCCGTGACCGTGGCGTCCACCGAAGGCTCATACCCCGTCACGGGGGTAGACGCGATCACGAGGTTCGGCGACCGCCTGGCCGAGCGAGTCGCCGCACGCGAGTCACAGCTCGTGCTGGGTCTCGATCCCGATCCGGCGCGCCTGTGGCCCGCGGCGATCCGACGCGCTGAGGCGAACGGCACCGTCGCCGCCCCGCCGGCGATGCGCGCCGCACGAGCCGTCGCGGCTCATTGCTCGCTAGCCATCGAGGCGGCGGGCGAGCACTGCGTGGCGGTGAAGCTCCAGGTCGCCTGCTTCGAGCGGCTCGGCGCGCCCGGCTGGAGCGCCCTCGCCGAAACCGCGGCGCGCGCGCGAGAGCACGGCTTGCTCGTGATCGCGGACGCCAAGCGTGGCGACGTCGACGTGACCGCCGCCGCGTACGCGCAGGCCTTCCTCGGCGAGACGCCCACGCCCTTCGGGCCGGTCCCCGGCCTGGCCGTCGACGCGATGACCGTGAACCCGCTGCTCGGCCGCGACTCTCTCGAGCCGTTCACGACCGCCGCTCGGGCGCACGGCCGCGGCCTGTTCGTGCTCGTGCGCACCTCCAACCCCGGGGCCGGCGACCTGCAGGAGCGCGGCCTCGCCGACGGAGGTTCGGTGAGCGACGTCCTGGCCGCTCTGGTCGATGAGATCGGCTCCGCCGGGAAAGGACAGAGCGGCCTGTCCGACATCGGCGCGGTGGTGGGCGCCACCGCCCCGGACCGGCTGCAGGCACTGCGCGAGCGTATGCCGCACGCTCCGTTCCTCCTGCCCGGCGTCGGCGCCCAGGGTGGCCGGGTCGAACAGCTCGCGCCTGCGTTCCTGCCCGGCCGGGCCGGTGCGCTGATCGCGGCGTCGCGCGGGATCGTGGCAGCGCACGAGCAGACCGGCGGGGATCCGGGCGCCGCGGCAGCGCGCGAGGCAGCGCGCCTGCGCGAGCTGGCCTGGCGCGTGGCTGCGTGAGCGTGGGCCGAGGTATGCCCCAGCCGATCGGGCTGCCCGGTCAGACGGCGAGCAGCGGGCTGCCCGGTCAGACGGCGAGCAGCGGGCTGCCCGGTCAGACGGCGAGCAGCGGGCTGCCCGGTCAGACGGCGAGCGGCGGGCTGCCCGGTCAGAGGGCGAGCGGCGGGCTGCCCGGTCAGAGGGCGAGCGGCGGGCTGCCCGGTCAGAGGGCGAGCAGCGGGCTGCCCGGTCAGAGGGCGAGCGGCGGGCTGCGCGGTCAGACGGCGAGCAGCGTGCGGGCGTACGTTGCGGACTTCGGCCGCTTGTATGATCGCGCGTGCGATGGTGGGGTGGAGGAACCCAGCGCGCTACCTGGCCCCGCTTGCCCTCGCCGCGGCGGCGGCAGCCGCGTACTCGATCGTCCACCACGCGCTGGAGCACAAACACGCGTCGCCGCCGGCGCCGATCGTGCAGACGACGTCGACTCACACGCGCCACGGCGGCAGCGCGACTGCGGCTAAGGCGAAGTTCTATGTTGTCCAGCCCAGCGACACGCTGTCGAAGATCGCGGCCAGGACCGGCGTGGCGCTCAGCACCCTCGAAGCGCTCAACCCGAGCATCAATCCCGACGCGCTTCACCCCACACAGCGGCTCCGGCTGCGGCCATGAGGTAGGGGTGCCCGGCCGACCATCGCCGGCGCCGGCGTGGATCAGAGCGCTCGCGCTCGTGATCTGCGCGCTTGCCGTAGTGGCGGTCGCCGCGGGCGGCGCCGACGCCGCCACCCCGCCCACGCCCGGCGGCGCGAGCGCGGTCGCCGCGGGCGGCCCTGATGCCGCGCCGCCCACGCCCGGCGCCGCGAGCGCGGACGCCGCGGGCCGGCCGGTACTGGGCGTGCGCGCCGCCGCCCTGATCGAAGCGAGCACCGGGCAAGCGCTGTACAGCGCGAACGGCGACGCGCGGATCGCGATCGCCAGCGCGACCAAGCTGATGACCGCGCTCGTCACGCTGCGGCACACGCGGCTGAACCAGATGTTCGCCGATCCGCTGTACTACCCCGCTGCCGAGGATTCGCAGGTCGGCCTCCAGCCGGGCGAGCGGATGAGCGTGCACGACCTGCTGATCGCGATGCTGCTGCCGAGCGCAGACGACGCGGCCGAGGATCTCGCCTACAACGTCGGCCACGGGTCGGTCAGCCGGTTCCTGGCGATGATGAACGCCCGGGCGCGCGAGCTTGGCCTCACGCGCACCCACTACACGACGCCGATCGGGCTGGACACGCCCGGCAACTACTCGAGCGCCGGCGACCTGGTGACCCTGGCGCGCTATCTGCTTCGCACCGAGCCGTTCTTCAAGGCGGCGGTGGCGCAGCCGCGCGCGGTGCTGAGGACGGGCAGCCATGTTCGCGTCGTGGTCAACCGAAACGATCTGGTGGGGCGGTATGCGTGGGTCAACGGGGTCAAGACCGGGCATACGCTCCAGGCCGGCTACGTGCTGGTGGCGTCGGGGACCCGGAACGGGATGACGCTGATCGGCGCCGTTCTCGGCGCCCCGAGCGAGGGCGGTCGCGACGCCGCGGCCCTCGCCCTCCTGAACTACGGCTTCGCAAACTACAAGCTGCGCACACCGGTCCGCGCCGGCCAGGTGTTCGCCCGGCCGGCGGTGAGCGGCAGGCCCGGCATGCATGTCCGTCTGATCGCTGCGTCCAGCTACACCAGCGTGTTTTCTCGCCGGGCTCGAACCGGGCTGCGCGTGAACGCTCCGGCCCAGCTCGCCGGACCGCTGCCCCGCCACGCTGTGGTCGGCTCGCTGGCGGTGCTCGCGAACCATCGCGTGATGGCCCGGATCCCGCTGCTGCTGGCCGTGCAACTATCGAAGGTCCGCCGCAAGACCTCGCTCGCGGGCGTGGTCGTGCTATCGGTTACGCTGTCTGGACTATTGGTGGCAGCGGGCGCGGCACTCGGGCTGACGATGTTTTGGCGCAAGTGGCACCCGAGGTAACGCGCCGCGGGATCAGGGAGCAGTGAGGCCGCAATGATCATCACCGTCACGCTCAACGCTGCGCTCGACAAGACGCTCGAGGTTCCGAACTTCAGGGTCGGGCGCCGGCACCGGTCGGTGGAGCAAACCACGATGCCGGGCGGCAAGGGCGTGAACATCGCGCGGGCGCTCAAGCGCCTCGGTCAGCCGGTGATCGCGACGGGGCTGGCCGGCGGCGCCACCGGCAACATGATCGTCGACGCCCTGAATGACGAGGCGATCCTCAACGGGTTCGTGCGGATCCGCGAGGAGTCGCGGACGAACACGGCCGTGCTCGATCCGACGACCGGCGTCCACACCGAGATCAACGAGCGCGGGCCGGCGGTCTCGGCCCACGACCTCGAGCTGTTCCGCGACAAGCTGCTCTACCTGGCCAAGGGCGCGAGCATGTGCGTGTTCGCAGGCAGCCTGCCGCGCGGAGTGCCGCCCGACGTCTACGCCAGCCTGATCCGCGAGCTCAAGAAGCTGAACGTGACGACCATCGTCGACACCGAGGGCGAACCGCTTCGTCTCGCCGCGCGGGCCGAGCCCGCCATCATCTCGCCGAATGAGCTCGAGGCTGAGGAGCTGGTCGGGCACGAGTTCAACGACATCGACGACCGCACCGGCGCGGTCCTCGAGATGACTCGCCGGGGGCCGGCCGAGGCGATGATGACCGTATCGGACGGCTGCTACGCCCACGTGCTGGACGGCGGCGGCCACGCCCTGTACCGGGTGCGCATCGAGGAGCAGGAGGCGCGTTCGAGTATCGGCTCGGGCGATGCCTTCCTCGCCGGCTACATCGCCGCCCGTTACCTGGGCCGCGCGCCGACCGACTGCCTGCGCTACGGAGTGGCGTGCGGGGCCGAGTCCGTGCAACATTTCGGCGCCGGCCTGGTCGACCCAGTCGCCGTGGACCGGTTGCTGGGCGAGGTCGAACTCGAGCACCTCGAGATCGGCGCGGCGCGGTAGGTCGGCTCCCGCTGAAGCCGTTAGGCCCACTGCTACGATCGACAGCCCGATGCGTCCCAACCCGCTGCCGTCCGCGTCCATGAATACGATGCCGCAATGGAAGTAGAGATCGGACGCGGGAAGAAGGCTCGGCGGGCGTACGGATTCGACGAGATCGCCATCGTCCCGTCCCGGCGAACGCGCGATCCCGACGACGTCGACATCTCCTGGACCCTCGGTCCCTACAGGTTTGAGCTCCCGCTGATGGCCGCCGCGCTCGATGGTGTCGTCTCGCCCGAGACAGCCGGGATCATCGGCAAGCTCGGCGGCCTCGCCGTGCTCAACCTCGAAGGGATCTTTTGCCGGTACGAGGACGCCGACGCTGAGCTCGAGCGCATCTCGACGTTCTCCAAGGACATCGCCACGCGCGAGATGCAGGACATCTACCGCGAGCCGGTCCAGCCCGAGCTGATCGCCCAGCGGATCCAGGAGATCAAACAGCACGGCGTGGTCGCCGCCGCCTCCCTGACGCCCCAGAAGGTTCGCAGGTACTGCGACGTCGCGCTCGACGCGGGATTGGACATCCTGGTCATCCAGGGGACCGTGGTGTCGGCCGAGCATGTCTCCCGCGACGAGACGCGACCGCCGCTCAACCTCAAGGAGTTCATCCGAGAGCTCGCGCCGACGCCGGTGATTGTGGGCGGCTGCGCCTCGTACCACACCGGCCTTCACCTGATGCGCACGGGCGCCGCGGGCGTGCTCGTCGGGGTCGGTCCGGGGGCGATCTGCACCACCCGCGGGGTGCTCGGTATCGGCGTTCCGCAGGCCACGGCGATCGCCGACGTGGCCGCCGCGCGATCGCAGCACATGCTCGAGACGGGTGACTACGTCAAGGTCATTGCCGACGGCGGCATGCGCAACGGCGGCGATATGGCCAAGGCGATCGCCTGCGGCGCCGACGCTGTCATGCTCGGCTCAGCGCTCGCGCGGGCCTACGAGGCACCCGGTCGCGGCTACAACTGGGGCATGGCCACCTTCCACCCGACGCTGCCGCGCGGGGCCCGGGTCGCCACCACGCCAAACGGAACGCTCGAGGAGATCGTCAAGGGCCCGGCCCGCGTCAACGACGGGACGTTCAACTTGATGGGCGCGCTGCGCACCTCGATGGCCACCTGCGGGTACCGGGACATCGCCGAGTTCAACCGCGCCGAGCTGGCGGTGGCGCCGGCGCTCCAGACCGAGGGCAAGCAGCTTCAGCGCGAGCAGGGTGTGGGTATGGGCGCCAAGCCGGCGGCGGCGGCCGTCAGTGTGGATTAAGACGGGCCTCGCTGCGCTCGGCATCCCTGGGGCCCTCTACCCCGTCCGGACAGGGACCGCAACGTGAGCACGACCACCGTCCGGACGGGCCCGCACGGTCCCACGGACGCCGCGAAGCGGCCCCCCATCCAGGAAGAGGTCGTCGTCCTCGACTTCGGAGGCCAGTACTCGCAGCTGATCGCCCGCCGGGTGCGCGAGTGCGGCGTGTTCTCCGAGCTGCTCCCGCATCACGTGGGCCTGCACGAGGTGCTGCGCCGGCGCCCGAAGGGGGTGATCCTGTCCGGCGGTCCGGCCTCGGTGTACGAAGAGGGTGCGCCGCCGCTTGATCGCGAGCTGCTCGAGCTTGGCATCCCGGTCCTCGGCATCTGCTACGGGATGCAGCTGATCGCGCTGGCGCTGGGCGGGCGGATCGAGGGCGCCGAGGTGGGCGAGTTCGGGCGCTCGCGGCTGACCGTCAGCCAGGCCGGCCGGCTGCTCGCCGGGACGCCGCCCGAGCAGACGTGCTGGATGTCCCACCGCGACACGGTGTTCGCGCCGCCGCCGGGGTTCACCGCCCTGGCCGCCTCGACCGCGTCCCCGGTGGCGGCGTTCGAGTCGGCTGAGCGGGCGGTGTACGGGATCCAGTTCCACCCCGAGGTGGTGCACACGCCCTACGGCCAGCAGGTCCTGACCAACTTCCTCGAGGACGTGTGCGGCTGTGAGCGGTCGTGGAGCCCCGCGTCGGTGATCGAGGATCAGATCGAGGCGATCCGGGCCCGGGTGGGCAAGGGCCGGGCGATCTGCGGCCTGTCGGGCGGCGTGGACTCGAGCGTCGCCGCGCTGCTCGTCCACCGCGCGATCGGCGATCGCCTGACCTGCGTGTTCGTCGACCACGGGCTGATGCGCAAGAACGAAGGGGCGCAGGTGATCGCCGCGTTTCGCGATCACTTCCACGTGCCGCTGGTCGCGGTGGATGCGTCGGAGCGGTTCCTGGCGCGCCTGCAGGGCGTTAGCGACCCGGAGGAGAAGCGCAAGCGGATCGGCACCGAGTTCATCCGCGTGTTCGAGGAGGAGGCTCGCAAGCTCGAGGACGTCCGCTACCTGGTCCAGGGAACGCTTTACTCCGACGTGATCGAGTCCGGGGGCAGCACCGGCGCGGCCACGATCAAGTCCCACCACAACGTGGGCGGCCTGCCGGAAGATCTCGGCCTCGAACTGGTCGAGCCGCTGCGCGCGCTGTTCAAGGACGAGGTGCGCGCGGTGGGCGAGGAGCTCGGCCTGCCCGGGCGGCTGGTGTGGCGCCAGCCGTTCCCCGGCCCCGGGCTGGCCATCAGGATCGTGGGCGGGGAAGCCACGCGCGAGCGCCTCGAGATCCTGCGCGAGGCCGACGCGATCCTCCAGGACGAGATCCGCAAGGCCGGGCTGTACCGAGAGCTGTGGCAGTCCTTTTGCGTACTGCCTGACATCCACGCGGTGGGTGTGCAGGGTGACGCGCGCACGTACGGCAACGTGATCGTGATCCGCGCGGTCACCAGCGACGACGCGATGACCGCCGATTGGGCGCGGCTGCCCTACGACCTGCTGGAGCAGATCGCGGCGCGGATGATCGGCGAGATCCGTCCCGTCGGCCGGGTGGTGCTCGACATCACGAGCAAGCCGCCGGGCACGATCGAATGGGAGTGACCCGACGCGGGTTCTCTGGCGTAGGTAGGGCGGTTTGGGGGCTTGTGGCTGTCGTAGCCGCGTTCGGCGCCGCGGCGCCGGTGGCGCGCGCGTCGCTGTCCGTCCCGACCGGTGGTCCGCCCCTGGCTTTCACCAGCCTGCCGGCCTTCGAGGCGGCTGCGGGCGGCGCGGACAACGGGACGCGGGTCGGTGAGCTAGGCGGTGGCTTTCGGCAAGTGAGGTGGGACGACATCCGGTTGGACGGCAGCGACCCGGGTTCGGTCGTGATCAATCCTGGCCCGGTCGTCTCCCCGGCGCCCAGCCGCCTGCAACCGTGGGGACTGAGCCTCGGGCCGGACATCGCGGTGGCGGGCGACGGGTTTCGCTCGGTGAACTCGAACGTCCAGTTCACGCCGTTCAGCCAGCCGAACTCGTGGGCGCCGTTCAACTCGAACGTGGCCGAGTTCGACGTGGTTGCCCCGGGAGGCCAAGGGAGCACGCCGGTGCCGGCGCAGACGCGGGGGCTCGGCGTGGTGTTCCTGGACGTCAGCCTCGCGAACACCACCGAGATCCAGTACTACAACGGCGACATCCTTCTCGGGCAGGTGTTCGCGCCCGTCAATCCCGGCGGTCCCTCGTTCGCCGGGCTGCTGTTTCCAAACCCGGTGGTCACCCGGGTCGTGGTCACCTTGGGAACCGGAAGGATCTTCGACTTCGACGGCAGCACCGCGTCGCCGGGGCCGATCACCGACGATCCGGTGGCCGGCGACGACGTCGCCCTGGCCGAGCCGGCGCCGGCGCGGGCGCCGGTCACGGCCACGGCGGGCCTGCCCGTCACCGCGGTGCTCGACACGTTCACCGAGAGCACCCCCGGCTCGCTCGTCAGGGCGGTGATCGACTGGGGCGATGGCGCGCGGACGCCGGGCACGACCGCACCGGCCGCCGGCGGCGCGTTCGTGGTCACCGGCAACCACGCCTACGCGGGGACGGGCGGCTACACGGCCAAGGTCACCGTGGAGGACTTCCAGGGTCCGCAACAGACCTCGCAGACGGACATCGCGGTTGGTCTGCGGGCCACCACGACCAGCGTGATGTGCTCGCCCTCGCCGGTTGCCGTGACCGCCGCGACGACCTGCACCGCCACCGTCTCGGACGCCGCCGGCGGAAACCGGAACGCTCCGACCGGCCTCGTCTCGTTCACCTCGCCTACCCCGGGGGCGGCGTTCGCGCAAGCCGGCTCGTGCCTGCTGGGTCCGTCCGCGATGTCAGGCGTGTCGGTATGTGCGGTGCGCTTCACGCCCGGCCAGCTTCCCCCCAGTCGGGCGCGCGTGTCGGCCGGCTACGGCGGCGACGCCATGCATGCCGCGAGCAGCGGGATAGCGACGATCGGAGTCAGCGCGCAACGATGCGACTTGCGGACGCTGTCGCGCCGGCTGCGCCCGGCCGGGCTCGGCGTGTTGGTGACGTGCGACGCCCGCGCCAACATTCAGATCACGGTCAAAGCCCTCGCCGGGCGGAAGGGGCGGTCCAGGGCCTTCCAACTCCAGTTCGGCACGATCCGCGCCACGATCGCGGCGGGGCGTCCGACCGTGCTCGTCGTCAAGCCCGGGTCGGGCGTCCTCCCGGCCCTGCGTGGCGCCCTTCGTCGCCACCAGCGCGTGTCGCTCGGGGTCACCCTGACCGCGAGCTCCCACGCGACGCAGCGGAGGACGACCACCCGCGTGGCCGCGATCAGGCTGTCCTGACCCGAGCCAGGATGGCCCGGACGTAGCGGCCAAGATCCGGCGGCAGCGCCTGGAGAGGGAACCAGTTCGCTTCGGCCAGCTCGGTCAGGTTAAGGTCGATCTGCCGGTCGGGGACCTGGGCCTGGAACAGGTGCAGGTTGTCGTGGTGGTGGTTGGTGTTGACGTAGAGCTCGCCCAGGTCCAGCCAGTCCTCGATGCGCCGGCCGATCTCCTCGTTCATCTCACGACGGGCGGCGTCGCGGGGCAACTCACGACGCTTCACGGTGCCCCCGGGAAGGTCCCAGACCGGCTTGCCGTAGGTGTGGCGGACGAGCAGGACGGCGTCTCCGTGGGTGACCACGCATTTGACGCCGTCGATCTGCGGCCGGAACAGGAACCAGTACGTGCGCAGGCCGGCGTAGGCCAGGCGAACCGCCGCCCGGCGAGCCTGCACGGAAAGGCGCATCAGGCCAGCGTACGCGGCGCACTCAGAGTACGCGGCGGATCGCCTATCATTGCTCCAAGCCGCGCGATCGACGCGCGGCTTATGCGTGCCATGAAGACCTACGTTGCCACCCCCGCAGATCGTGAGCGAAACTGGCTGCTCGTCGACGCGTCCGGACGGACGCTCGGCCGCTTGGCCACGCAGATCGCCGACGCGCTGCGCGGCAAGCGCAAGCCGACCTATACGCCGCACGTCGATACCGGCGACTTCGTGATCGTCGTGAACGCGGAGAAGATCGCCGTGACCGGCAACAAACGCCGGGACAAGCGCTATTACCGCCACTCCGGGTATCCCGGCGGCCTGAAGTCCCGCAGCCTGAACGACATGCTGGAGCGCCGGCCGGAGGAGGTAATCCGCCTCGCGGTCAAGGGCATGCTGCCGCGCAACCGCCTGGCGCGAAAGCAGCTGACCAAACTGAAGGTCTACGCCGGGCCCGAGCATCCGCACGCCGCCCAGAAGCCGCAACCGATGGAGATCGAGCAGTGACCGAACGTCCCGAGGACGAGCAGCGCGACGATGAGCAGGAGATCCCCGGCCAGGAGCCGGGAGCGGAGGCCGAGACCGGCGCGCCTGCGCCGGCTGCGGAAGAGCAGCCCGAACCCGCCGAGGCCGCGCCTGAGCCGGCTGCGGAAGAGCAGCCCGAACCCGCCGAGGCCGCGCCTGCGCCGGCTGCCGAAGAGCCGCCGGCCGCCGCCGCCGAGGACGAGGCCAGGATTGAAGCCCGGCAGTCTCCGGCCGAGGGCGAGGAGCTGGTCGAGGACGAGGAGCAGCTCGAGGACCTCACTCCGCGAGCGAAGCCCGAGATCCCCGGCGCCGACCTGATCCCCGACATCGTCCCCGAGGGAGAGCAGTTCCTCGACGCCGAAGCGCAGGCGGCCGCCGAGGCCGAGGCCGAGGCCCAGGCCGCTGCCCGGCTGGAGGAGGACGATGAAGACGAGGCAAGGCCGATCGCGGACGCCGCGATCGATCTCGCCGCCGGCGCGCGCTACACGGCGACCGGCAAGCGCAAGACGGCGGTGGCGCGCGTGATCGTCAAGCCCGGCACCGGCACCTACCTGATCAACGGCAAGACGCTCGAGACGTTCTTCCCCCGCGAGACGCTGCGCCGGGTCATCCGCCAGCCGCTCGAGACCGTCGGCTACGAGTCCCGGATGGACGTGGTTGCGCGGATGCACGGCGGCGGCGTGTCCGCTCAGGCCGGCGCGCTGCGCCACGGGATCTCTCGCGCGCTCATCGTGGCCGACCCCAACCTGCGCGGCGAGCTCAAGCGCCGCGGCTTCCTGACCCGCGATCCTCGCGTCAAGGAACGCAAGAAGGCCGGACTCAAGAAGGCCCGCAAGCGGCCTCAGTTCTCGAAGCGCTAACCGCTCGTGGCACGCCAGCTATTCGGCACGGACGGTGTCCGGGGCCGCGCCGGCCACTTCCTGACCGCCGAGCTCGCACTCAAGCTGGCCCGCACCGCGGTGGCCCGGCTCGAGGCCGAGCGTCCCCAGGTCCTGATCGTCCGGGACACACGCGAGTCGGGCCAGATGCTCGAGTCGGCAATCGCCGCCGGGGTGGCGGCGGCCGGCGGCGACGCGTGGCTGGCCGGCGTCCTGCCCACGCCGGCCGCACCGCTGCTGGTGCGACGGCACGGGCTGGATCTCGCCGCGGTCATCTCGGCGTCGCACAACCCCTACGAGGACAACGGCATCAAGCTGTTCGCCTCCGACGGCTTCAAGCTCCACGACGACACCGAGCACGCGATCGAGGCCGAGCTCGAGACGCCGCCGGCGCTCCCGCCGCACATCGGCGGGGTGGGACCGTTCGAGGGCGCCCTGGAGGACTACGTTGGGCGGCTGCACGACCGTTTCGGCGGTCTCGACCTCGGCGGGATGCGGGTTCTGCTCGACTGCGCCAACGGTGCCACGTACCGCGCCGCGCCCGAGGTCTTCCGCCGGCTCGGCGCGACCGTCGAGGTGATGGCCGACGAGCCCGACGGGGTGAACATCAACCGGCAATGTGGCTCCACCCACCTCGAGGGGATGGTGGAGCGGATGGTCGGCGGGCGGCACGATTTGGGCTTCGCCTTCGACGGCGACGGCGATCGCATGGTGGCGGTTGACCGCACCGGCACGGTGGTGGACGGTGACGAGCTGATCGCCCTGGCCGCCACTCATCTGCGCGGGCTGGGCCGTCTGCCGGGCAACGGGGTCGTGGTCACGGTGATGACCAACTACGGCTTTCACAGCGCGATGGAGGCGGCCGGAATCGAGGTGGCGACGACCGCGGTGGGCGACCGCTATGTGCTCGACGAGCTACGCCAGCGCGGCTGGGCGCTCGGCGGCGAGCAATCCGGCCACATCATCGAGCTGGGCTTCGGCCCTTCGGGCGACGGGATCGCCAGCGCGCTGCTCACGCTCGAGGCGCTGGGCGGCCGGGACCTGGTTGACCGCGGCGCGATGGAGAAGCTCCCGCAGCGCCTGGTCAACATCCGGGCCGGCGACCGAGCGGGGCTGGCCGCCGCGCTGGCCGACCCGGGCGTCGAGGAGGCGATTGCGCGCGAGCAGGCCGGGCTGACCGGCCGGGGGCGCGTGCTGGTGCGCCCTTCGGGCACCGAGCCGCTGATCCGGGTGATGGTCGAGGCGCCCACCCAGCAGGAGACCGACGATATCTGCGACCGCCTGCGGCGGGTCGTGGATACCGCTCTGACCTAGCGGGTCTCGCCGCGGCGGCTGCGGGGCCCAGGAAACCGTCGTGATCGCGCGAACTACCTACCGGTCGGGGCGTTAATCGATCGAAGCGCATCCGGCTAACATCACCGGCTGCGCACGCCGGCCGGCAAGTAGCGAGGCATCGCCCGCACGAAAGGGAAAGTAAGGACGGATGTGTGGAATCGTCGGGTACGTAGATCCGCGCAGGGCGCGGACGCTTCTGCTGGCGGGGCTGGAGAAGCTCGAATATCGCGGCTACGACAGCGCCGGCATCTCGGTGCTGGAGGAGGGCCGCCGGTGGTCGTGGTCGCCACCGAGTCACCGGTGCTCGGGAAGGTGATCTCGAACATCCAGGAGGTCCGCGCCCGCGGGGCCCGCGTGATCGCCGTGGCGACTGAGGGCGACGAGCAGATCGCCGAGCATGCCGACGAGGTGATCGAGGTGCCGCGGACGCAGTGGATGCTGGCGCCGCTGCTTGCCGTGATCCCGCTTCAGCTGCTGGCCTACCACATCGCCCGCCGTCGCGGCCTGAACGTCGACCAGCCACGGAACCTGGCCAAGACCGTCACGGTGGAGTGACGGCGTGGGCGGGGCGGGTCTCCGCGTCGGCATAGACCTGCTCGAAATCGAGCGGCTCGAGCGGGCGCTCGAGCGGACCCCGCGTCTCGCCGAGCGCGTGTTCACCGATGCCGAGCGAGCCTACGCGGCGTCCCGGAGGCGCCCCGGACAGCATCTGGCCGCGCGGTTCTGCGCCAAGGAGGCGGTGGCCAAGGCGCTCGATCTGCGCTCGTGGAACTTCCACGAGGTGGAGGTCGTGGGGACGGGCGGCCCGCCCGCGGTTCGCTTGTCCGGCACTGCGGCGGCGCGCGCGGCGGAACTCGGCGTCACGGTGTCGGTGTCGCTGACCCACACGGGTCGCGACGCGGGCGCCGTGGCGATCGCCGGCTGAAGTTCCGCATTCAATAGCCTCTCCGCGATGACGAGCCTCCCCGACTGGCTTGATCCGCTTCCCGATGCGCGCGAGCAGCGGGCGCTCGACGAGTGGGCGATCTCTGACCGGGGAATCCCGGGCCTCGAGTTGATGGAGCGCGCCGGCACCGGCCTGGCCGATCGCGTCGGAACGCTGGCGCCGGAGGGTCGGGTGGCGGTGGTGTGCGGCAAGGGGAACAACGGCGGTGACGGGCTGGTCGCGGCGCGGGTGCTGCGCTCGCGTGGGCGCCAGGTGGACGTGCTGTTGCTGGGGTCGCGGGAGGACCTGCGGGGCGACGCGCGGGCGAACCTGGAGCGCTTGCCCGGGGAGCCGCCCCTGTCGTTCGCGGCCGGGACGCTGGTCGGCGCGGGTGCGATCATCGACGCGATCCTCGGCACCGGGTTCTCCGGGGAGCCGCGCGACCCGGCGACGGGCGCGATCGAGGCGATCAACGCGACCGGTTCTGGGTCGATTGTGGTCGCTTGCGATGTTCCCAGCGGGGTCGACGCGTCGACCGGGGAGGTGGCCGGGGTCGCGGTGCGCGCGCGGACGACCGTTACGTTCCACGCGGCGAAGCCCGGGCTCTGGATCGACCCCGGGAAGACGCACGCCGGCGAGGTGTCGGTGGTCGACATCGGGATCCCGCCCGGGGGCCCGGCGGATCCGCAAGTCGGGTTGATCACCGACCGCGTCGTGGACGGCATCCCGCGCCGGGGCCGAGCCTCGACCAAGTTCGCCGCGGGCAGCGTGCTGGTCTGCGGGGGCTCGCGGGGGCTGACCGGAGCGCCGTGCCTGGCCTCCGAGTCCGCCATGCGGGCCGGCGCCGGGTATGTCACCGCGTTCGTGCCCGCGTCACTGAACCCGATCTTCGAGTCGCGGCTGCTCGAGGTGATGACCGCGCCGCTCCCCGACGCGGACGGGTCGCTCGAGCCGGTCGCGGTCGAGCAAGTGCTCGAGCGTGTGGAGCGCGCTGACGCGCTCGTGCTCGGGCCGGGACTGGGGCGCACGCCGGGCGCGCTCGAGTTCGCCCGGCGGCTCGCTCACGAGGCGCGCCTGCCGCTGCTGCTCGACGCCGACGGCCTGAACGCCCACGCGGGCTCACTCGATCGGCTGGCCGGGCGCGAGGCGCCCACCGTGCTTACCCCGCACGCAGGCGAGCTGGCGCGGCTGCTCGACACCGACAGCTCCTCGGTCGCTGGCCGGCGCCTTGAGAGCGCTCGCGAGGCGTCTTTGAGGGCGCAGGCAATCGTGGTTCTCAAGGGAGACGACACGCTGGTGGCCGGCCCTGACGGGCGCGTGGCGGTCAATCGGGGCGGGGCATCGGCGCTCGCCACCGCCGGCACGGGCGACGTCCTGTCGGGTGTGATCGGAGCATTCCTGGCCAAGCGGGTGGATCCGTTTCATGCGGCTTGCGGCGGCGTGCTGGTGCACTCCCGCGCCGGCCTGCAGACCGCGCGCGAGATCGGGCCGGAAGGCGTGATCGCCAGCGACGTGATCGCGGGGCTCCCGCACGCTCGGGCCTCGCTGGAGTCCTGACCATGCCGGTGCGCGCGCTGGCGCGGGTCAACCTCGCGGCCATCGAGCGCAACGTCGCGCGGCTGCGGGGGGCGTTGACCGGTGGGGCGGGGCTATGCGCCGTGGTCAAGGCGGACGGGTACGGGCATGGCGCGGTGCCGGTGGCGCGAGCGGCACTGGGCGGCGGAGCGCGCTTGCTGGCCGTGGCCACCGCGGTCGAGGCGGCGGCGTTGCGGGCTGGCGGGATCGATGCGCCGGTGCTCGTGATGGGCGCCGTGAGCGATGACGAGCTGCCGGTGGCGGTGGGAGCCGGGGCGGAGCTGGTGGCATGGAACGATCGCTTCGTGTCGCAGCTCCTGCGCGTTGTCGGCGCCGTAGGTGGTCGACCCGCACGCCTCCACGTAAAGCTCGACACCGGGATGGGCCGGTTGGGTACGCGGGATTTCGCGGAGGCGGCGCGGGTGGCCGAGCGGGTCGCCGCGGCCGCGCCGGCGCTCGAGCTCGCCGGCGCGATGACGCATTTCGCGAGTGCCGACGAGGATCCCGAGTTCACCGAGACGCAGCTGGCCAGGTTCGATCCTTTCGTGCGCCTGGTGCGGGATCGCTGGCCGCGGGTGGCGGTGCACGCGGCCAACAGCGCGGCGACGTTGCGCGATCCGTCCAGCCACTTCGATTTCGTCCGGTGCGGGATCGCCGTCTACGGTTGCGACCCGATGAACGAGGACCCTTTCTCGCACGGTCTCGAGCCGGCGCTCGAGCTGAGCTCGTACGTGGCGGCGGTGAAGCGAGCCGCGTCCGGCGACAGCGCCGGCTACGGCCGCCGGTGGGTGGCTCGGGCGCCGACGTGGATCGCCACGGTTCCGATCGGCTACGCCGACGGGATCCGCCGTGGGCTGACCAACAACTGCGAGGTGATCATCGGGGCGCGGCGCTTTTCGTTGGTGGGGACGGTGAGCATGGACAACATCACGGTCGAGGTGGGCTCGCGCGACGCCGTGCGGTGCGGTGATCGCGTGACGATCATCGGTGCCGGTGAGGGCGGTGGCGAGCGCGTGACCACCGAGGAGCTCGCGCGCCGGATCGACACAATCAACTACGAGATCGTGTGTGGCATCTCGGCGCGGGTGCCCCGCGCCTACCACCACGACGGGACGCCGGCGTGACCGTCTCGGACCCGATGGAGGCGCTGGTCGAGGTCGCGAACGAGCCGGCCTGGCTCGTCGGCGGCGCGGTGCGCGACCGCGCGCTGGGGCGTCCCACCGACGACTACGATGTGGCGCTCGAGGGCGACCCGCGCCAGCTGGCGCGCTCGCTGGCGCGCTGCGCGGACGCCCACGCCTTCGCGTTGTCGGAGGCGTTCGGCGTATGGCGCGTGGTCGATCGAGCTCGTCGCTGGCAGGTCGACATGCTGCCGCTCGTGGGGCATTCGATCGAGGCCGACCTGGCCGGGCGCGACTTCACGGTCAACGCGATCGCCGAGCCGCTGGGCGGTGGACCGCACGTGGATCCATTTGGCGGCCTCACCGACATCCGCAAGCGGAGGCTGAGGATGGTCTCCCCGCGCGCATTCGCGGAGGATCCGCTGCGCGCGCTGCGCCTGGCCCGGCTGGCCTGCGAGCTGGCCTTCGTGGCCGACCCTCAGACGGTGGCGTCCGCGGCCGCGAGTGCGCCGGCGCTGGCCCAGGTGGCCCCCGAGCGGATCTTTGCCGAACTCAAGCGGATCCTGGTCTCGAACCGCGCGCTCGAGGGCCTCGGCCTGATGGACGAGGTGCGGGCGACCGCGGTCGTGCTGCCGGAGCTGACCGCGATGCGTGGGGTCGAGCAGAGTCCCTATCACCACCTCGATGTGTACGAGCACACGCGCTCGGTTCTCGCCGAAACGATCGCCATCTCGCTCGATCCAGGGCGGGCGGTGGGCGAACATGGCGAAGCGGTGGCGCGGTTTCTCGCCGAGCCGCTGGCCAACGAGCTGACGCGGGGACAGGCGCTTCGCTTTGGCGCCCTGCTGCACGACGTGGCCAAACCGGCTACGCGCCGCGTCACGTCCGAAGGGCGAGTGACCTTCATCGGGCATGACGCGGTGGGGGCCGAGATGGCTGCCGGGATCCTGGGCCGTCTGCGGGCGAGCGAGCGCCTGCGCGAGCACGTGGCCGCGCTCACGCGCCACCATCTGCGCCTGGGCTTCCTGGTCCACGAGGTGCCGCTGGGGCGGCGCGCGATCTACCGGTATCTGCGCGACTCCGAGCCGGTGCAGGTGGACGTTACGTTGCTGAGCGTGGCCGACCGGCTGGCCACGCGTGGGCGTGGCGCGGAGGAGGCGATCGCGCGGCATCTGGAGCTGGCGCGCCAGCTCGTCGGTGAGGCGCTCGCGTGGCGGGAAGGACGACCACGGCCGCCGCTGCGCGGCGACGAGGTGGCGCGGGCGGTGGGCATGCGGCCGGGCCGCGAACTGGGTCGGATCCTGGCCGAACTCGAGGAGGCGAGCTTCGCGGGGGAGATCACCTCGCGCGAGCAGGCGATCGCGCGGGCCCGGGAGCTGGCCGGCGCCCGAGGGTCCTAGGGCCATGGCCCGGCGTTCATGGGGAGCGGCACAGGGGCCCGAGCGATAGGCTGCGCGACTGTGCGCGATCCCGACTGCATCTTCTGCAAGATCGTCGGCGGCGAACTGCCCTCCCAGAAGGTCGATGAGGACGAGCGAACCGTCGCCTTCATGGACATCAGCCCCGCGACGCGCGGCCACCTGCTGGTCGTGCCGCGCGAGCACGTGCGGAATGTGCTCGAGGTCGAGCCGGAGGACTTTCAGGCCACGATGGCGAGCGCTCAGCGCATGGCACGGCGGGTCTCCGAGCGACTCGGCGTGGCCGGCGTCAACCTGCTCAATTCGTGCGGATCGGCGGCCTGGCAGACCGTCTTCCACTTCCACGTGCACGTGATCCCGCGCTACGAGGACGATCCGCTGCGGCTGCCCTGGATCCCGGGCGAGGGCGATCCCGCCGAGATCGAGGCCGTGGCGCGCGAGCTTCGCTGACGCTCAGCGGTTTCGCGCACCCGGGCGTAGGCTGCAGCGGATCACTCCGGAAAACCACGCGCTGCCCGTCCTTGCTACCTTCCCCGGGTTGGTCGGGGCCCTCGGGCACCGCAACCGGCGTGTCCGAAAGAAGGCATCTAAGGGGAGTACATGGCAACGGGTACCGTCAAGTGGTTCAGCGACGACAAGGGCTTCGGCTTCATCACGCCCGATGACGGCGGGCGAGACTTGTTCGTTCATTTCAGTGGCATCACGGGGGATGGCTATCGCTCGCTGTCCGAGGGTGTGAAGGTTTCCTACGAGGAGGAGGCCGGTCCGAAGGGGCCGAAGGCAGTAAACGTGACGAAGATCTGAGCACGGGCAACGCCTAGTGGATGCGGAGGGGGGCGCTCGGCCATCGCGCCGGATCGGCGCTTGCCGCCGGGGCATGGCGCAACTCGGGGCCGGGCCTTCGTGTTGAATCTGACATGAAACGTTCTTTGTTGGCCACCGCCGGTGCCGTTGTGCTCTGCGGGCTCCTTTCCGCCTCCGCGAGCGCTGCGGCGGTCGAGCTCGGCGCGACCACGTCGCCCCTCGTGGCCCCCGTCTGCCCCAAGGGGGTCGCGGCGGTGCAGTGCACGATCATCCTCACCCGGGCCACGGCGCTCGAGACGATCAGGGACAACACCGCCTACCCGTCCATCGTCAAGCAGGGCGGCCGCCTCGTCGCCTTCACGGTTGGCCTGTCCGCGCTCTCTTCGAATCCGACCACGGCGAAGAGCGACGTCGCGTTCCTCGACAAGACCTACGGCGGCGACGCCCAGGTCGCCATCACCGTGCTCAAGCGCGTCGGCCCGAAGGCCAGGTGGACGTGGCAGGTCGTGACGCAGAGCCCGTTGGTCGACGTCCAGCCCTACCTCGGGCAGGTGGTTCAGTTCCCGCTGACCACGTCGATCCCCGTGGTCCGGGGTGAGACGATCGCCCTGACCACGCCGACCTGGGTGCCGGCGCTGTCGATCGACCTGTCGACTGTTCACTTCGCCTACCGCCAGAGCCGCAGCCGCAACTGCGCACGTCCGCCAGCCTCGAGCCAGGCGCAGGTGACGGTCGGCCAGAGCACGTCGTACGGCTGCGACTACCCGGGCACCCGGGTCGAGTACAGCGCCACCGAGATCACCAACCCGGTGCCCACGCCGGCGCCGTCGGCCACCACGCCGAGCAAGAAGTAGTACTCGCGCTGAGCGCGCGCCCGGGATGGCCGATGGACCACGAGCCGCGGGCCACCGCTGCCCGAGCCCGACCCAACTACGGGATGCCGGCGCCGCCGCTGCCTGACCCCGACCCCGAGCCTGACCCGGTCGCGCCGGCGCCCGAACCGGATGTGCCGCCGGCAGTCGGCGCCGCTCCGCCGTTCGCTCCGGTGGGGGCGGCCGCGGAGCCCGCGCCGGCGCCGGTCGTGCCGGCCGCGGAGCCCGCGCCGGCGCCGGTCGTGCCGGCCGAGCCAGTCGCGCCGCTCGAGGATCCGCCGCCGCTGGTAGCGCCCCCGGTAGCGGCGGACGAGGCTCCGGAGGCGCCCGAGGTGCCGCTCGACGGTGCCGCCGCCGCGGGCGAGCCGCCCGAGGAGGATGAGGTCGTCGTTCCGGTGGTCGAGGTGGTCGATGTGGTGCTGGTGTTGGTGGCCGGCGAGGCGGTGATCGTCGCCGTCGGCACCGTCAGCTGCGGGGCGCCGGAGGTGTCGGTGGAGGCGGAGCCGCCTCCGCAGGCGGCCAGGCCGACGCAGACCGCCGCCGCGCGCGACGGCGGTGATTCGGGCCAACGGGCCACGGCCGAGTACGACGCTGGGGCGCATCACGGCCTAGCCTCAGACTTCGAGCGGCTCCATGCGCCGTCCGCAGTGCGGGCAGTCGTTGAGGTCCTTCTGGCACAGCTGGTCGCACCAGTTGCAGAAGCGCAGGTTCTCCACGGACCAGGGCAGCTCGGAGGGCGTCGGGGCGAGGGGCAGAAGCTGCGCGACCACCTCGAGCGGCTCGCCTGTCTCCCGATCCACGTACGCCTTTCCCGGCTCGGCCTCGATCACGACCTCCCGCCCGGTGGATGGCGTCCTCATCCGGTACCTCTGACGCATCCTCATCCTCAGCCATCGTATAGGAGGATTGTCATGGCCGCGGTGCGGCCGGGACCGCGGCGCGCCCAGGACCGTGATGGCCGCGGTGCGGCCGGAACCGCGGCGCGCCCAGGACCGTGATGGCCGCGGTGCGGCCGGAACCGCGGCGCGCCCAGGACCGTGATGGCCGCGGCCCGGATCTCCCCCGGGTGGCGCAGCCGTCCGCCTCTGCCCGCCGCGCCCGAAGCCGAGCGCTTGGATAGAGTCCCGACCGTCAAGGTATGGTCAAGTCGCTGGGACGCATCGCCACGCTGATGGCCGGGGCGCTGATCGTGGTTGCGCTGGGTGGTTGCTCGGTCAAGCACGCCAACGGCAACCTGGTCAGCGGCAAGAAGCTGTTCGCTTCGAACTGCGGGTCGTGCCACACCCTGGCCCGAGCGAACACGACGGGATCGGTGGGGCCGAACCTCGACGACTCGTTCCGGCAGGACCGCGTCGACGGGGTGAAGAGCACGTCGATCGCCGGCCTCGTCGCCTACTGGATCCAGTTTCCGAACACGCAGGGCCGGATGCCCGCGATGCTGGTCAAGGGCCAGGAGGCGCAGGACGTGGCGTCGTACGTGGCCGCGGCGGCGGCGGTCCCCGGCAAGGACACCGGCGCGCTCGCGGCGGCGGTGGCCGAGAAGGTCAGCCCGACGCCGGCGGCCGGCAAGCAGGTCTTCACCGGCGTGGGCTCGTGCGGCTCGTGCCACACGCTGTCCGCCGCCGGCACGACCGGCACGGTGGGACCGAACCTCGACACGCTGAAGGCCGCGTGTGCCACGCCGAGGTCGCAGAGGATCCGCGGCACGACCCTCCAGAAGTGCATCCAGACCGCGATCACCAAGCCGTACGCCTACCTGCCGCCGGGCTTCAGCGCTGGGATCATGCCGAGCAACTTCTCCCAGACGCTAAGCCCCAGCCAGATCCAGGCGCTGGTGGCATTCCTGTCATCGACGGCGAAATAGTTCGCTTCGGCTGCTCACCCGCCGGCGGCCCGGCGCGCCCCCGGAAGCAGCCGTCCTGCTATCGGATCGGGCGCGAGGGCCGCCGATGGGGTGCCGCAGCCTCGCTCTCAGCCTGCTCGCCGGCCGCTTGTGGCGCCCAGACGCTCCAAGAGCTCGCGACCGCGGCCGGCGGCGACGGCGCGCGCGGCCCGCTGCTCATCGAGCTCGATTCCGCTGGCGGCCGCCGCCTCGAGGAGCTGCTGGCGCTCCTCGGCCTCGCGAGCGACTTTGAGGAACAGCCAGCAGAACAGCCCGATGGTGAGCACGCTCTCCTCGACCATCATCAGGCCGGCGGCGGCGATCTGGTCGCCCATCGGGCTGATGTGCCAGTGGGCGTCGCCGGTGCGGTAGATGGGGTAGAGCACGGTCCCTGAGAAGATCAGGACGTTGGCCAGCACCGTCCCGGCCAGCCGGACCACGATGATGTAGACGAGGCGGGCCGCGTTGTTGAACCACGACGGTTTGGGCAGCGGCCCGAGCAGCGCCATCCAGACGGCGATCCCGAAGGCGAGGAAACACGCGTGCTGGAGGCCGTGGATCCAATCGTGGCGGAGCGCCGCCTGATACAGCGCCGGCAGGTGCCAGACGTAGAAGCTGATCATCCACGCCGGCAGGGCCACGAGCGGATGGGCGAAGACCCGGAGCGGCGCGAGCCAGGGCACGCGCAGCAGCGGCGCCAGCAACGGCCCCGTGAAGCCCAGCACGATCAACAGTGCCGCCAGGTCGCCGATGACCAGGTGCTCGGCCATATGCGCGCTCAGCAGCTCGTCGGCGAGGGAATCCACGGGCGCGCTCAGCGCGATGGCGAGCATGATCAGGCCGGCGGCGAAGCAGGCCTGGCGCCAGACCGGCACGGCGCGACGCGCGTGCGAGAGCGTGCGCACGCGCGCACGGTAGGGCAGCCAGCACAGCAGCACGATCACCGAGGGAACGATTCCGTTGATCGGGCCGGCGCTGGCCAGGGCCGGAGCGGTCAGGTGCACGCCTTCAATGGTGGCGCAACCATGCCCCGGACGCTACGCGCCCCTACGTCAGCGCGCGGACGATCAGCACGATCGCCACGATCAGCGCCACCACCGCGACGAAGCGCACGAGAAGGCGAAACGCGTCGGCCTCGGAACGGAGCGGGTTGCCCACCGTGGCGCCCTACAGGACGTAGACCGTCGTGTAGACGACGATCCACATCGCGTCGACGAAGTGCCAATAGATTCCGGGCACTTCCATGCCCTGGTGGTGCGCGGCCGAGTAGTGGCCGCGGAACGAGCGGATCGTCACGATGGCCAGCGCGCACAGGCCGATGAACACGTGCGCGCCGTGCAGACCGGTCAGCGAGTAGAACACGGTCGCCTGGGCTGAGTCGTGCGGCGCCCACCCCAGGTGGATGTACTCGTTGACCTGGATGAATAGGAAGGTCGCGCCCAGGCAGAAGGTCGCGGCCATCCCGGCCTTCAGCCCGAAGCGGTTGCCGTTGCGGATCGAGACGAGCGCCCAGTGGATGGTGAGCGAGGAGGACACCAGGATCGCGGTGTTGACTCCCGCGATTGCCTCCGGCACGGTCGTGCCCGGCGCGGGCCACGGATCTTTGGTGACGATCCGGATGAAGAAATACGCGGTGAAGAACGCCCCGAAGATCATGACCTCGGAGATGATGAAAAGGAGCATCCCGAGCGTCGGCGCCTCGACGCGCGAGGAGCGGTGCGCGGGCGGCGGTCCGTGGTGCTCCGCGTGGGCGATCGAGGCGGCTTCCATGGTGGGCTCCTAGGCCGTCGCGGCCGGTACGTCCTCGTGGACCACGTGCTCCACCGGCTTGCCGCTCGCCCGCCGGACGCGCTCGATCAGGTCCGAGCGCAGCCAGCCGGACTTGGTCTCCGCAAACGTGGAGATCACGATGTCGTCTACGCGGAAGTACTGGAGGGCGTTGGTGATCGCGGTGAACGGATCGGGATCGCCGACCATCCCGGCCGCGTACAGACCGCGGACGTGCAGGCGGTCGAGCACCAGCTTCAGGCGGCTGCGTGCCCGGTGGACGGCGGCGCCTTCGCCGCCCTCGGCCGGCACGACGATGATGAACAGCTGCCGGCGGTCGGGCTGGGAGAACGCCTCCGCCTTGTCCTGGAGCGCCTCCAGCAGCTCGTCCCCCGATGCGGTGCGGTTGGCCACGGCGAGCGTCACGTGGAAGGGCAGCCCCTCGCTGTCGATGTCGTTGACCACGTGGGTGACCGGCAGCCCCGTCGCGTCTCGCACCCTCTCGATCAGATCCCGTCGCATCCAACCGGAGCGCGACGCGGGATACGTCGAGATGATGATCTCCTGCGGGGCGAACTCGCGCGCGGCATCGAGGGTGGCCGAGAAGGGGTCGGGGTCGCCGACCTCGCCGATCGCCCGGATGTCCATTCCGTGGACCACCTCGAGGGCAAGCTCGAGCCGCACCTGGGCGGCGTCGAAGACCGCGTCGTCGTAGATGACCAGACCGGCGCGCGGCCGGTTCTGCGGGACGCAGAGGATGAAACGGGTGTCGCTGTCAGCGCGCTCCTGCACTGCATCGAGCAGCTCCTTGCCGCCGAGCGTTTCGTTGGCGACGACCAGAATCGTCTTCGAGGCGATGTTCGGGCCGCTGCCCGCGCTCATTGGTCTCCTCCAAACGTATTGGCGGAGGCGGCCACTAATGCGCCTCCTGGCTGGGCGGGGTGGAGAACGTGCCGGCGGTGACCTTCTGCGCCTCGGCGGGCGACTTGAAGATCCCGTGCACCGCCCCCGGCACGCCATACTCGTACGGACCGCCAACCACGGTCGGCACGGCGTCGAAGTTGAACACGGGCGGCGGCGAGGAGACCTGCCACTCGAGCGTGAGCCCACGCCACGGGTTCGCCGCGGCGCGCGGTCCGCCGCGCCAGCTCACCAGGATGTTGTAGAGGAAGATCAGCGTGCTCGCCCCGAGGATGAAGGCCGAGATCGAGATGAACAGGTTCCAGGCCGCGAACTTCGACGCGTATTCGGCGACGCGGCGCGGCATGCCCTGGATGCCGATCAGGTGCATCGGCCCGAAGGTCAGGTTGAAGAAGATGAAGGTCAGCCAGAAGTGCAGCTTGCCCAGCCGGTCATCGAACATCCGGCCGGTCATCTTCGGGAACCAGTAGTAGACGCCGGCGAAGATCGTGAACAGCGATCCGCCGAACAGCACGTAGTGGATGTGGGCGACGATGAAGTAGGTCTGGCTGACGTGGATGTCGAACGGGATCATGGCCAGCATCACGCCGCTGATCCCGCCCAGCGTGAACATGGTCAGGAAGCCGAGCGCGAACAGCATCGGCGTGTCGAGGTGGAGCACCCCGCGCCACAGCGTGGCCAGCCAGGAGAAGATCTTGATCCCGGTGGGGATGGCGATGATCGCGGTGGTGATCATCATCGGGATGCGGATCCACGGCTGCATCCCGGAGACGAACATGTGGTGCGCCCAGACGGTGAAGCCGAGCACCACGATGGCCAGCAGCGAGAAGGCCATCATCCGGTAGCCGAAGATCGGCTTGCGCGATTTGACCGCGATGATCTCGGAGATGATCCCGAACCCGGGGAGCATCATGATGTAGACGGCCGGGTGGGAGTAGAACCAGAACACGTGCTGGTACATGAGGACATTGCCGTTGATGTCCTTGCCGACGAACGCATCGAAGAAGTGGAAGTGAAGGCCGGCGTCGAGCAGGATGAAGAACTGCGAGGCGGCGATGAAGGGAGTGGCGATGACCACCAGCAGCGACGTCGAGAAGTTCGCCCACACCAACAGCGGCATGCGGAAGAAGCTCATCCCGGGCGCGCGCATCGTGATGATCGTCACGAGGAAGTTGAGCGCGGTGAAGATCGAGGAGAAGCCGGCGAACTGGACCCCGATCGAGAAGAACAGCTGCCCCACGGGCATCGTGGTGGACAGCGGCGCGTACGCGGTCCAGCCCGAGGCGAACGACCCGCCGGGCGCCAGGAAGCTCATCAGCATGATCGCGCCGCCGAGCGGCAGCAGCCAGTAGGACAGGGCGTTCAGGCGCGGGAAGGCCATGTCCGGCGCGCCGATCATCAGCGGCAGCACGAAATTCGCCAGCCCGGCGAACACCGGGATCACGAACAGGAAGATGAGGACGGTGGCGTGGACCGAGAAGACGCCGTTGTACTGCTCGGGGGTCAGGAACTGCATGCCGGGCTTGGCCAGTTGGGCGCGGATCAGCATGGCCAGCATGCCGCCGACGAGCAGGAAGAAGAACGAGGTGACCGTGTACTGGACTCCGATGACCTTGTGGTCGGTGTTGACGCGGAAATAGTCGCGCCAGCTGTAGGCGCCGTGGCTCGAGTGATCCTCCGGGCGGGCGGGGCGTCCGATCGCCCAGTACAGCCAGTAGTCGCAGGTGCCGATCCCGACCAGGAAGAAGAGCGGCACGGAGAACAACTCGACGATGGTGATCGCGTGCCCGTCGATGATCGGGTGGTCGTGCATGAGCCACCGGATCAGCACGACGATGCCGAATCCGAAGGCGAACCCGAGCACCTCGAACAGCGCAGCGCGGTACCAGCCCGGGGCCCGGAGCTTGGGCGGAAGCGGGACGCGGGTGGGGCGCGCTGCGGTCGGGGCCTCGTGAGCCGCCGTCGTCGTGACTGCCATCAGAAGACCTCCTTTCCAACCCGTCCCGCGCACCCGATCAGGCGCGCAAAACCGGCCTCGCGACGAGGATCGCTATCGCGACGAGGGCCGCTATCCATCGTCTTCAAGATACCTCCTCCGGACGCCACGGCCGCCGCTCATTTGGCCGCGCCGGCCAAGAAATTGACGAGCGCCTGGATCTGGTCAGAAGTCAGACGCTGGCCGAAGTTGCTGGGCATGATCCCGGCGCTGTAGCCCGAGGGCAGGTAGGCGTAGGGCTTCGTGATCGCGGTCTCGATGCACTTCTGCAGCGTGGTGCCGCGGATTGGCTTGGAGGCGGCGCTGGCGCAGTCCGCTCTCAGCCGGGCGTCGAGGTTCGGACCGACCGTTCCGGTGGCGTTGGCGGCGGCGAGCGTGTGGCAGCCGCTGCATCCGGCGTCGCCGGTGAACACCGCCTTGCCGGCCGCGGCGCTCGTGCTCGAGGCGGCGCCCGAGGAGGGCGAACTCGACGACGAGCCCGACGACGAGGCCGCGGATGAACCAGTTGGCGTCGAGCCAGGCGGCGACGCGCCCGAGCCGCCGGGCGAGTAGCCCGGCACCGCCTGATTGACCTCCGGCGGCGGAGCGCCGATCGGCGGCGGAGCGTTGGCCGGCCGCGTCCTCAGCCAGTGCTCGAAGTCGGTGGGACTGACCACGCGGACACTGGTCCTCATCAGCGAGTGGCCGGCGCCGCACAGCTCGGTGCACTCGACCGGATAGGTCCCGACCGCCGTGGGAGTCACGCGCAGGGTGGTGACGATCCCGGGCACCGCGTCGACCTTCTCCGAGAAGCTCGGGACGAAGAAGCTGTGGACCACGTCATAGGAGCGCAGCTTGAACACCACCGGCTGATGGACCGGCAGGTACAGCACCGACGAGAGGACCTGCCTGCCGTTGGCCTGCGGATAGCCGAACTGGAAGGCGAACTGCCGAGTGGTCACGTTCACGGTCATCGCGCCCCTCTTGTTGGCCTCGTTTGAGCGCAGGACCGTGTAGGCGTACGTGCACAGCGACACGATCAGGATCGCGGGCACTGCGGTCCACACCACCTCGAGCCGGGTGTTGCCGTGGATCGGCGGGCCGTCCATCTCCTCCTGCCCCGGACGCATCCGGAACTTCCACACCGAGAACAGGACCACCGTCTCGACCAGCACGAAGATCGGCACCGTGGCGATGATCAGCACGTCGTAGAGCGTCCTGATGTTCCCCGCCTGGATCGACCCTTTGGCCGGGAACCACGGGATGATCAGCGCGAGCGGGATCCCGATCGCTGTGGCGATCACCCCGATCGCCACCATCTGGAGAATCGGGCGGTTACGCACGGCGGTCTTCGTTCTGCGGGCCCTCGAGCGTCACTCCGGCCCGCATCCTAAGCCTTCTGGTCGACGAAGGACACCTCGGCCAAGCGCTCGCTTGGGCCCGCGCCGCCCTGTGGCGGACGCGCGCGCATGCTGTCGGGGAGCGGCTGGTTCACTATGATTGAGGCAATTGTTGCAAGCCAACCAGGAGGCGTGATGCAGGTACGCGAGGGGATGTCCGAGACCGTCCTGACGATCGGGCCGCGCCACACGCTTCGCGATGCGGCCGCGGCCATGTGCCGCCGTAACGTGGGCGCCGCCGTGGTGCTCGATCCCGAGGCGCCCGGGCCCGGAGTGATCACCGAGCGCGACATCCTCACGGCGATCGGCTCCGGCGAGGATCCCGACCGGGAGCTCGTGGCCGATCACCTGACCGCGGAGCTGACCTTCGCCTCTCCGGGCTGGTCGCTCGAACGGGCCGCCGCAGCGATGGTGAGGGGCGGCTTCCGCCACCTGGTTGTGGTCGACGGAGCCGAGCTGGCCGGCATCCTGTCGATGCGCGACATCGTGCGCTGCTGGACCCAGGATGGTGCCACCAGCGAAGTGCCGGCCGCGGCCCAGACGTAGCGCGCCGGCAGCGCTCTCTAATGCGTGTGTTCTTCGGGCAGCTCGCCTACGTCGCGCCGGGTGTCGCCCACCCACCGCCAGACGACGATCACGAGGAACACGAGCCCGACGATGCTGATGATCAGGCTGACCGTGGTGCCGACCACGACCAGGGTGATGGCGATCGCCGTGAGCAGGGGCAGCACGCTCGGCCCCGGGAGGTGAAGCTCCTCGCCGGCGGGGGGCGCCGGGGCCGGATGGTCGGACTCGTTCACGGGTGGACGTAGATCGCCGCAGCCAGGAACGTCATCCCGAACAAGATGGCGGACAGCGCGCCGGCCAGGAGGCCGGAGCGGAGATTCTTGCGGGCGAGCCGTCGATCCATGAGCGGGAGCCTACAACTTCACGTCCGCGACCATGATCCCGAACAGCAGCGCGAGATAGGCCAGCGAGAACAGGTAGAGCCGCAGCGCGGTGCGCCGATCCGCCCGGCGGCCCAGCCAGAAGGCGCCGGCGATGAAGGCCAGCCCGAGCAGGATCGAGCCGACCAGATAGGCGGCGCCGAACTTGCCCGCGCAGAAGGGCAGCTGCGAGACGGCATACAGCAGCAGCGTGTAGAGCAGGATCTGGCGGCGGGTCTCCCGCTCGCCGCGCACCACGGGCATCATCGGGACGCCGACCTTGGCGTACTCGTCCTTCATGAGGAGGCTGAGGGACCAGAAGTGGGGCGGCGTCCAGTAGAAGACGATCGCGAACAGGTACACCGCGGTCCACGAAAGCGAGCCGCGCGTCGCCGCCCACCCGACCAGCGGGGGCACCGCGCCGGCCGCCCCGCCGATCACGATGTTCTGGGGGGTGCGGCGTTTGAGCCAGACCGTGTACACGCCGACGTAGCCGACGAACCCACCGAGCGCGAGCAGCGCGGCCAGCATGTTCACGGTCAGCGAGAGCAATGCGAACGACAACGCGCAGAGGATGAAGCCGAAGGTCAGGGCAGCCCGTGGCGAGATCCGTCCGGCCGGGATCGGCCGCGTGGCGGTGCGCCGCATCTGGGCATCGATGTCGCGGTCGTAGTAGTGGTTGACCGCGCCGGCGCCGCCCGCCGAAAGGTAGCCGCCGAGGCAGGTCAGGGCGATCTTCGACACCGGAGGGCTGCCGGCAATCTCCATCGTGGTGATGGTCGTGAACAACAGCAGCGTCTGGACCTTGGGCTTGGTCAGCTCGAAGTAGTCGGCCAGCAGCTGACGCGCCCCGGCGACGGCCGGTGCCGACCGGGCGGAGCTGACCGACGAGGACGCGTCCATGCCGCTAGGCCCGGGCGAACCGCTCGCTGCCGCCGGTCTTCTGGGTCACCTCGGTGGACCGCTCGACCTGACGGCGGATGTCGCGCATCGGCTCGACGGACCGCACGCGTGGTATCACGTCGAAGTTGTTGACCGGCGGGGGAGACGTCACGAACCACTCGAGGGTGTTTGCCTTCCACGGGTCCGGCCCTGCCAGCGCTCCGCGCTTGTAGTTCATAGCCACGTTGATGACGGTCAGGACGATGCCGGTCGCGAGTATGAAGGCGCCGATGGTCGAGATCAAGTTGTACGTCGACCATCCCAGGCCCGGCTGATAGGTGTAGATCCGCCGCACCATTCCGGACAGGCCGAGCGCGTGCTGGACGAAGAACGTCATGTTGAAGCCGATGAAGGTGAACCAGAACGAGATCTTGCCCAGGCGCTCGTTGAGCAGCCGGCCGGTCATCTTCGGGAACCAGTAGTAGAGCCCCGCCAGCACAGGGAAGACCGCGCCGCCGAAGATCGTGTAATGGAAGTGGGCGACCACGAAGTAGGTGTCGTTGAGCTGCCAGTCGACCGGGAACACCGCGAGGAAGATCCCGGTGATCCCGCCCAGCACGAAGATTGCGATCATGCCGGCGGCGTAGTACAGCGCGGTGCTCATGACCAGCGATCCCCGCCACATCGTGGAGATCCAGTTGAAGATCTTCACCCCGGTCGGCACCCCGATCAGGAACGAGCTCAGCATGAAGAAGCCGAGCACGACGATTGGCACGGGCGAAGCGAACATGTGGTGCGCCCACACCAGCGTGGCCAGGAAGGCGATCACCGCGGTCGAGGCGGCGATCGCCTTGTAGCCGAAGATGGGCTTGCGCGAGAAGACCGGGATGACCTCGGAGATGATCCCGAAGCCGGGCAAGACCATGATGTAGACCTCCGGGTGCCCGAAGAACCAGAACAGGTGCTGCCATAGCACGGGCGAGCCGTGGGCGGTCGGGTCGAACCAGTGGGTCCCGAAGTGGCGGTCGGTCAGCAGCATGGTGACGGCGGCGGCCACCGGGGGCAGCGCGATGATCAGGAGCACCGCATACACGAGGATCGCCCACACGAACAGGGGCAGGCGCCCCCAGCTCATCCCGGGCGCGCGCATGTTGACGATCGTCGCGTAGAAGTTGATCGCGCCGAGCAGGGAGGAGATGCCGGTGAGGTGGATGAGGAAGATCCAGGCATCCTGTCCGCCGCTGGGCGAGTATTGGATCTCGGACAGGGGCGGGTAGCTCCACCAGCCGGCCTCGGGCGGATGGTAGAAGAGGGTGAGGTAGAAGACGATCCCGCCGAGCAGCAGCAGCCAGTAGGAAAGTGCGTTGAGGCGCGGGAAGGCCATGTCGCGCGCGCCGATCATGAGAGGCACGAAGTAGTTACCGAACCCGGCCATCACCGGCACCACGAACAGGAAGACCATTGTCGTGCCGTGGAGGGTGACCAGCTGGTTGAACCGCTCGCCGCTCAGCAGCGTGTTGTTCGGCTCTGCGAGCTGGACGCGCATGAGCAGCGCCTCGATGCCACCCAGGAAGAAGAACACGAACGTGGTGACCAGGTACATGATCCCGATCTTCTTGTGATCGGTGGTCACCACCCAATCGATCCAGCGCTTGGTTTGGCGCGGCGCGCTCACCTCGCGGGTGGTGATCTGTGGAACCGCTCTGGCCGCCTGAGCCGTGGTCACGGACATACGCAGTCTCCTAGAGGTTTCCTGTCTTGGTCAGATAGGCGCGCAGCAGGGTCACCTGTGAGTTGGCCGTCTGGATGTCCTGCTTGAGCTGGGCGATCTTCTTCTGGTAGTCGCTGGGAGACATCACGTCCACCTGCGCGGTCATGAACGCATGCTGGCGGCCGCACAGCTGTGCGCACTGGCCGTGGTAGAGCGCGGGACCGCGCGCCTGAAACCAGGTGTAGGTGGTGTAGCCGGGCACTGCGTCGACCTTGCCGCCGAGCGACGGCACCCACCAGGAGTGGATCACGTCGATCGCGGTGATGCTCAGCACCACGGTGACGCCGGCCGGGACGTACATCTCCTGGTAGGAGTAGGGCAGCCCGGCCTTGAACGGATTGCTCTGGCAGGCGGCGCCGTACACGTAGCGCCAGATGAACTGCCGGCCCTGGACGCAGATCGTCAGCTGCCTACCGTTGGGGGGCGAGGGCTGGTTCAGGGACGATTCGAGGAAAGGAGCGGTGGAGTTCGGCGGGTTGATGATGCTCGGCAGCTTGACGAACGTGACCACAGTCAGGACCACGAGGATCAGCGCGGCACCGACCGTCCAGCCGATCTCCAGACGGGTGTTGCCGTGGATCTGCGCCGCCACCCGCACTTTCTTCGCGCGGAACTTGTACAGCGAGTAGATCAGGGTCGACTCCACGCCCACGAACACCACCGCCGCGATATACAGGATTATGGTGTAGAGCGAGTGGATTTGGTCGGCGTTCGGCGAGCCACCCGCCTTCGGCGTGAGCAGGTTCGCGGACGCGCACGGGGCCAGAACCAGCAAGAGCAGGCCGCACGACGCGAGTGCTGCGCTCAGGAGCCGGGGGAGGCGCCGGCCGCGCCTGGCGTCGAAGGCGTCGGGTCGCAAGGCGCGGGATTCTATCTCGGCTGCTCTCGGCTTGAGCCGCCACGAGACGCGGTGCGGAGGTGCGGCGGATGCCTCCGCCTCGCCGTCGTCGGGCCGCGGCGGGCACCTCATATACTCGCCGCCCTTGCGCGCACCGAGGGGCATTCGAGCGACGGCTTGGGTCCTCGTCGCGACCGGGATCGCGCTGCCCGCGCTGCGCCGCCGCCTCGGGATCCCCCGGCCGGTGGTCCTCGCGGGCGCCGGCCTGAGTCCCGCTGCGCTATGCGTGGTGGTCCCCCGCTCGCGGGCGCGCGACGTGGCCGTGTGCGCCCTGAACATGTGGGCCTATCTGGCCGCCTACGAGATGCCCAACGACGATCCGGAGCGACTGGCAGAGCGGGTGCTGGTCGACTACCCGATCGCGGTCGACCGCGCGATCGGCCTCGGGGTGCCGCCGACGCTGCGCCTGCAGCGAACTTTCTCGGCCCCGGACACGGTCAACCGGTTCGAGCGCGTGCTGGTCTGGTGCCATTGGATGTGGTTCGCGGTGCCGCACGCGACGGTCGCCTACGTGCTGTGGCGGGCCCCCGGTCGCTTCCCCGCCGCCGCGCCACGGATGTACGGGGTGTTCGACGTGGGCGCCGTGTTCTACTGGGCGATTCCCACCGCGCCGCCCTGGTATGCCGCGGCTCGGGGGCGCCTGGACGACGGTCGGCCGCTCCGGGTCCGGCGCATGATGATCGAGTACGGCGAGCAATTCTGGGGGGACCGCTGGGACGCCCTCTACGATGTCCTTGGAGGAAATCCGCTTGCCGCCATGCCGTCGCTGCACTTCGCCACGTCACTTATGGGCGCGCACCTGCTCACCGAGGTTGGTCCGGTGGCCGGCGCTGTGGGATGGGCCTACGCCGTCACGTTGGGCTTGGCCCTCGTCTACCTCGGCGAGCATTATGCGGTCGACCTGATCGGAGGGGCGGTCCTGGCCGAGGGGGTGCGGGTGGCGGCGCCACGCCTGGTGCCGGCGTCCAAGCGCATTTCGTCGGCCCTGCAGGCCCTCGAGTCCCGCGCGGCCGCCTAGCTAGTGCCTGGGCAGGCGAGCCCATCAGGGGGGCAGACGCGCGCCTCGGCCAGGCGAAACGGGTCCGGCGGGGAGGAGATGCCGCGCCTGCGCCTGACGCGGGGGCGGGTGCTGGCCACGCTGGTGTTCGTCGCCTCGGCACTGGCCTTCCTGTACTTCGTGCTGCCCAAGCTGCTCGGGCTGCACGAAACATGGAACCGGATCCAGCACGGCAACGGGTGGTGGTTCGGCCTGGCCTTCGCGCTTGAGATCTGCTCGTTCCTCGGCTACATCGTGCTGTTCCGAGGCGTGTTCATCCGCGGCGATTCGCGGATCAACTGGGCCGAGAGCTACCAGATCACGATGGCCAGCCTGGCCGCGACGCGGCTGTTCGCGGCGGCCGGCGCGGGTGGGATCGCGCTGACAGCCTGGGCGGTGCGCCGGTCGGGGCTGCCGGCGCGGACTGTCGCCTGCCGCATGATCGCGTTCCTCGCCCTCCTGTACGGGGTGTACATGGTCACGCTGGTGGTCGACGGCGTCGGCCTGTACCTCGGCGTGATTCCCGGCGGAGGGTCGTTCGCGATCACGGTGGTCCCGGCAATATTCGGCGCGGTGGTGATCGTGCTGTTCCTGGGCATCTCGATGCTGCCCCGCGACATCGGGCTGATGGTCGGTCCCTGGGCGGCCCGGCGCAATCTCGTGCCCCGGCTCGCCTACCGCGTGGCCACCACGTCGGCCACCGCAGCCAGCGGCGTGCGGACCGCGATCGACCTGCTGCGTGAGCGCAACCCCAGCGTGCTCGGGGCCGTCGCCTGGTGGGCGTTCGACATCGCGGTGCTGTGGGCCTGCTTCCACGCCTTCGGCGCCTCGCCGCCCAAGGGCGTGATCGTCATGTCCTACTTCGTCGGGATGCTCGCCAACACACTCCCGCTCCCGGGCGGGATCGGCGGCGTCGACGGAGGCATGATCGGCGCCTTCACTGCGTTCGGCGTCGACGTCGAACTTTCCATCGTCGCGGTGCTCGCCTACCGGGCGTTCGCCTTCTGGCTGCCTACCCTGCCCGGCGCCGTCGCGTATCTGCAACTCCGGCGCACGGTGCAGCGCTGGAACGAGGAGCCATCGGGGATACTCCGCGAGGCATCGGAACCGGTGCCGTGACCAAGACGCCTCCCTGCCTCCGCTATACTTTGTGAAGTGACAGTGACAGACCAGCCCGTAGAGAACGTGATCATCGTGGGCAGCGGCCCTGCCGGCTACACGGCCGCGCTGTACACGGCGCGCGCCAACCTCGACCCCCTCGTGATCGAAGGCTTCGCCTGGGGTGGCCTGCTCCAGCAGACCACCGACGTCGAGAACTATCCGGGCTTCCCCGAAGGGATCATGGGGCCAGAGATGATGCAGCACTTCCGCGCCCAGGCGGAGCGGTTCGGGGCGCGCCTCGAAACCGACGACGCGACGCGCATCGAGGTCTCGCGCGAGGGCGGACTGCACAAGGTGTGGACGGGCGATCAGCTGCACGTGACCCGCGCGCTGATCCTGGCCATGGGCGCGCAGCATCGCAAGCTCGACGTCCCCGGAGAAGCCGAGCTGGCCGGTCGCGGGGTCAGCTACTGCGCGACCTGCGACGCCGCGTTCTTCCGGCAGGCTCCGACCCTCATCGTCGGCGGCGGCGACTCCGCGATGGAGGAGGCCATGTTCCTGTCCAAGTTCGCAGCCAAGGTGGCCATCGTGCACCGCCGCGACGACTTCAGGGCGTCCAAGATCATGCTCGAGCGTGCTCGCGCCATCCCGAACATCGAATGGCTCACCCCCTATGTCGTGGAGGAGTTCAGCGGCGAGAACGGCTCGCTCACCCGCGCCCGGCTTCGCAACACGGCAGACGGCTCGAGCCGGGAGCTCGAGATCACCGGGGCGTTCATCGCGATCGGGCACGAACCGCAGTCGCAGCTCGTCGCCGATCAGGTCGAGACGGACGCCGCCGGCTACGTGGTGACCGAGGGTCGCACGACGCTGACCGGCGTTCCCGGCGTGTTCGCGGCGGGCGACCTCGTCGACCACACCTACCGCCAGGCGGTCACCGCGGCGGGATCGGGCTGTCAGGCCGCGCTCGACGCCGAGTGGTACCTGCGCGACACCCCGTTTCCGCTGACCGAGGCGGAGACCGCCGAGGCCGCTGCGGGGGCCTACGGACCCTAAGGCGCTCGCCGGCTAATACGGGCAGCCGTGGGCCGGACCGAAGTTGCGCGACGGCGGCGACTGGTTCACCCGCAGGGCGAAGTCTTGAGTCCAGGTTCCGGCCCCTGTCGCAAATCCGCTCACCGGATGGGGGTCGACGCCCGTTCCGATATCCCGGTAGGTGGGGTTGAGGATGTTCGCGCAGTGCCCGGCGCTGGCCATCCAGCCACGGACGACCGCGCGTGGGGTGCCGTAGCCGGTGGCGATATTCTCGCCCGCGGTGCGCCAGGCATACCCGACGGCGCTGATCCGGGCGGCGAAGTTGGCGCCGTGCGTGAACTGGTGGGTACGCACCATCACATCTGTCCAGCTCTGCGCGGAGCGGTTGAGCTGAGCCGACGCGTGAAGCGGCGGAAGGTGATGGAGGGCGCGCTGCTGGTTGATCAGGCACACGACGGCGTCGCGCAGGACAGCAGACGGGGCGCTCCGGACAGATGCGCCCGCGCCGGGGCAGCCGCCGGCGGTCCGGGCCTGGTGGTCAGGCTGGTGCGAGGAGTCGGTCGGGTCGGCGGTCGCCGCCGGGATCGTCGCGAACGCCGCACTGCCCGCGATCGTCACCGCCGCGATCACGATTCGGAGGAGGCGAGGAGGACGACGCTCCGGCTCGACTTCGCACGACCGTGAGGGACCGGCCTGAGTCGAGACTCTGAAAACCAGGCCATTGCCTTCACGTGCGGACAGGATAAATGGCCGATTCGACGGCAGAAGTAATGCGAAAGCGGCCTGGCGGCACGCGACGTGGAGGGCCTGTGGCGTCAGCCATCGTGTGGGAAAAATCCCTCGCCGGTCTGGCGGCCCAGCCGGCCGGACATCACCAGCGAGCGCAGCAGGGGTGAGGCGCGGTAACGCTCCTCGCGTCGCTCCGCATAGAGCCCGTCGAGCACGGCCAGGACGTGGTCGAGCCCGATCTGGTCGCCCCAGGCGAGGATCCCGCGCGGGTAGTTGAGGCCGTGGACCATGCCGGCGTCGACGTCGGCGGCGCTTCCCACGCCCTCTGCCACCGCGAACGCGGCCTCGTTGACGACCTGGCAGACGATCCGTCCCAGGACCAGGCCGGGCGCGTCGGCAACCCAGGCGGTGTGCTTGCCGAGGGTGGCGAAGAAACGCTCGGCGGCCGATGCAGCCGACTCCGCGCTGTCAGGGCCGCGCGTCAACTCGATCAGGCCGGCCTCCTCGAGCGGCGGCAACGCGTGGAAGCCCACGGCGCCGCCTCCCGGGTCGAGCGTGGCGAGCGAGCCGTGCGCGCAGCAGATCGCCTGCGGGCCGCCCTGGAGCGGGACTTCGGCATCCTCGCCGAAGCCGACGTCGAGGATCAGGAAGGGCGCCTCCCGATCGTGCGCGTCCTCCGGGAAGACGACCTCCCAGCCGGCGTCGGATGCGGCATCGGCCAGAGCGAGCGCGAGCGGCGACGTGCCGGCGATCACGATCAGGCCCTCGCCGCCTCCGGACGAGAGCGGCTCGGGGTCCGGCGGCCGGTGCTGGCGCGCCCCGCCCGAGTAGTCGTAGTACCCGCGTCCGGACTTCCGGCCGAGCCGACCGGCGGCCACGGTCTTGGCGGCAATTGGGGAGGGACGCCAGCGCGGCTCGCCGAAGCTCTGTTCGTAGAACGAGCGCGAGACGTCGAGTCCCACGTCCACCCCGACGAGGTCCATCAGCTCGAAGGGTCCCATCCTAAATCCGCCCCCCATGCGGCAGATGCGGTCGATCTCAGCGACTGCGGCGACGCGCTCCTCGAGGAGCTTCAGCGCCTCGAGGCCGAACGGGCGGTTACACCGGTTGACCAGGAAGCCGGGGCCGTCGACAGCAGTGATCACGTGCTTTCCCATGGCCTCCCCTGCCGCGCGGGCCAGCGCCAGCGCTCCCTCTGAGGACTGCTCGCCGGCGACCACCTCGAGCAGGCGCATCATCGGGGGTGGATTGAAGAAATGCATGCCCACGACCCGCTCAGGCCGCTTGGCCGCGCCGGCGATCGCGGTCACGAGCAGCGAGGAGGTGTTCGTGGCCAGCACGCAATCGTCGGAGACGACCCCGTCAGACAGCCGGGCGAAGAGCTCGCGTTTGAGCTCGAGGCGCTCCGGCGCCGCCTCGATCACGAGCTCGCAGTCGGCCAGGTCCTCGAGCGCCGGCGCCGCCTCGAGTCGCGCGCTCGCCTCCTCCGCCTGGGATGCCTTGACCCGGCCGCGCTCCGCGGCGCGCTCGAGCTGGGCCTTGATCCGCTGAAGGCCGGTGTCGAGCGCCTCGGAGACCGGATCGTGCAGCAACGTTCGTGCCCCGGATAGGCAGGCCAGTTGGGCGATCCCGGCGCCCATCGTGCCGGCGCCGGTGACCCCGACGGTGCGGGGAGGATCGACGCCGTCGGTGCGGGAAGACTCGACGCCGCCGGTGCGGGGAGGCTCGACCCCGAGCGGCCGGGAGGGAACCTCCCCGCCGGTCACGCAGGCACGAGCGCGTTGACTCCGGTCAACGCGCGCCCGATGATCAGCTTCTGGATCTGTGAGGTGCCCTCGTACAGGGTCGTGACGCGGGCGTCGCGCAGGTAACGCTCGACCGGGTAGTCGTCGACGTAACCCGAGCCCCCATGCACCTGGATGGCCGAGTTGGCGCAGCGGACGGCGGCCTCGGTGGCGAACAGCTTGGCGATCGACGTCTCGGTCGTGTTGGGCTTGCCCTGGTCCTTGAGATAGCCGGCGCGCCACACCAGCATCCGCGCGGCGTCGGTCTCGAGCGCCATGTCGGCGATCATCTCCTGAACCAACTGGAAGGCGGCGATCGGGCGGCCGAACTGCCGGCGCTCCTTGGAGTAACGGATCGAGGCGTCCAGGCAACCCTGGCAGATGCCCACGCACCCGGCTGCCACGCTGTAGCGCCCCGAATCGAGTGAGCTCATCGCCACCTTGAAGCCGTCGCCGATCTCGCCGAGCATCGCCTCTTCGCCCGCCTCGACGTCGTCGAGCGAGATCGCCGCGGTGTCCGCGCCGCGCAGGCCAAGCTTGTGATGCACCTCCTGGGGCTGGAAGCCGGGCTGATCGGTCTCGACGAGAAAGCAGGCCAACCCTCGATGAGCCTTGTCCGGATCGGTCTGAGCGAAGATCATGGCTAGCTTGGCGTGGTTGCCCATCGAGATGAACATCTTCGCGCCGTTGATGACCCAGCCCGAGTCGGTCTTCTTGGCCCGGGTGCGCTGGTTGGCGGCGTCCGAGCCGCTGTCAGGTTCGGTCAGGCCGAAGCACCCGAGCCACTCGCCCGAGCACAGCTTGGGCAGGCAACGCTGCTTCTGCTCCTCGGTGCCCCAGCGCAGGATGGCCGAGCAGACCAGCGAGGTCTGGACCGAGACCACGGTCCGCATGGCCGAGTCGCCGCGCCCGATTTCCTCCACGATCAGCCCGTAGGTCAGGTAGTCGAGGCCGGCGCCGCCGTACTCGCGCGGCATGATCGCACCGAGGTAGCCCTGGTCGGCGATCTTCTGGACCAGTTCGAGGTCGAAGTGCTCGTTGCGATCGTTCTCTCGCGCGCGCTCGACGATCTCGTTGTCGGTGAAAGCACGCGCGGTCTCGCGAACCAGGCGCTGCTCGTCGCTGAGTTCGAAGTCCATGCGGCGGGACGCTACCGGACCGGCCCCCGCCGCGCGGGGCGGCGGGGACCGGCGGGGAGGCGGCCCTGCTGCGGCTCAGGAGGCGGGCGGGAGCGCGGCCGGGTTGGGGGCGGGCGAGACCTGGATGCTCACCGGCGGCTGCGAGGCGCCGCCGACGTTGCTGCGGTCACCCGTGATCCGGGCGCGGAACTGGTACGTACCGGCCTTGCCGAACGTCCATCCGAACTGGAACGTCGAGCCGGGGGTGACGATGGCGATCTCCTCGTTGTGCCAGTCGCCATCAGCTCCCAGGCGCTGGAGGTAGATCACACGACCCGCCTTGTCAGGCAGCACGGTGCCGGTGAACGTCACGTGCCCGCCGACCTCGGAGGTCGTGGAGCTCGCTGTCAGTGTGGGCACGTCCTGGACGCCTTCGAACAACACGGCGCTGTGACGGTGCGGAGCCAGCGTCGTGCGGACCTGGTAGACGGTGTTGTACGCCGGCGTCTGTGGCGCGAACGTGTAACTCCCGTCCGCACGCGTGGTGGTGTCGGCGATCGGAGTGAACAGATCCTGGTAGGCGTCCCGCGCCCAGAGCGTCACCGGCGTGTTCGGCTCCGGCGTCGCCTGCGAGCTTGGCCCGTCGAGCACGCCCGAGATGGTGACCGACTGGCCATAGGAGATCAACTGGTCGGAGGTGTCGAGCGTGAAACCCGGGATCTGCTTCTGTTGCACTGCCACCGTAACCGGGTTCGCAGCCGCGCGGATGCTGCGGACATCGCTTCCGAACAGCACCCGTACGGTGTGATCGCCGGCGAAGCGCCAGCGGTAGGTGATCGAGTAGTTCGATCCGCCGTCGAGACGGCCGCTCCTCAAGTCCCGCCAGTCACCGGAAGCGGTCTCCTGCTGGAGGACTACTGGCTCGCCGGCGTGGCTCGGGTCGACATGGCCGGTGAACACGACCGGCTGCCCTGTCGCGGCGCTGGACGTGCTGGCGCTGAGGCTGACCAGTGCGGCCACCCGCTCGAACACGGTGCGGCTATGGATCTGATGGATACCAGCCTCCCGCACGAACCAGCTGCGGTTGGTCATCACCACATTCTCGGCGCGAGTGAACTCATAGAAGCCATGTGAGTCGGTGGTGGTCTGGCCGATCTTTGTGTACCCGCGGCCCGAGCCTGCGAGGTGGTGGTAGAGAATGATCGTCTGGCCGGCCACCGGGGTGACGTTCAGGTGACCGTAGATGAACACGCCCTCCCCGGCGTCGATTGGGTTCGGGATCGCGTTGATGGTGAGACCGCGGTTGTGGCTGGGCGCAGCACTGACTACGCTCGGAACGACAACGGCCACGAGCGTGGTCACCACCGTCGCCAGCACGGCAAAGCGTGGGCGCATGAGCGCTCCTTTCGAAGCGTGGATGTATGGTGCCTCCGCCGGATTCCCGGCTCCCTACCGGGCGGTGGCGATTGAACGCCCCTGAAAACACAGCATTAGGGGCGAAGTTTCGCTCACGCCCTAGACTCCGCGGCGGTGGATCCGTTTACCCCCGTGGTTCTCGGCGGCCTGGCCGGGCTGCGGCTGCTCCGGCGCGGCAGGAGACATGACGGCGCGCGGCGATAACCGTTGGCTCGCTGCCTGATCATCGGCTGCGGCTGCCGCGGGCGCTCGCTCGCGCGTGAACTGGTGGCGCGGGGACATGCGGTGCGGGGGACGACGCGGTCCGAGGCCGGCAGGTTTGCGATCGAGGCTGCCGGCGCCCAGGGGGTCGTCGGCGATCCCGACGTGATAGCAACGCTCGCTCGCTCGTTCGAGCACGTGGTCGTGGCCTGCGTGCTCCTGGGCTCGGCGGTCGGAACGCCGGCGCAGCTCGCCGCGCTGCACGGCACGCGCCTCGAGATGCTGCTGGCGCGGATGCTCGACACGACCGTGCGCGGCGTGGTCTACGAGGCCGCCGGCTCGGTGGCTCCGGACGTTTTGGCGCGGGGCGCGGCGCTCGTCCGCGAGCGCTGCGAGGACTCCCGCACCCCTTACGTCCTGCTCGACGCCGACCCCGGCGACGATTCCGCGTGGACGCGGGCCGCGGTGGGGGCGGTGGAGCGTGCGCTCGATGGCGGCCCCGGTCGGCCGCGATAAACTGGAAAAAAATAGATAAAAGTCGATCGGAATTCGGAGGACGAGTTGGCTGACTACGCGAAAGACGTGCTGGTCGAGCCGGATTGGCTCGAGCAGCACCTGAACGACGACGCGATCAGGATCGTCGAGGTCGACGAGAACCCGGCGTTGTACAAGGAGGCGCATATCCCGGGGGCGATCGGGTTCGACTGGCGACTCGATCTCCAGGACCAGGTTAAGCGCGACTTCCTGGGCCCTGAGGACTTCGGCGCGTTGTTCGGCCGCCGCGGCGTCTCGAACGATCACCAGGTGATCCTGTACGGCGATCGCAACAACTGGTTCGCGGCCTACACGTACTGGTACCTGAAGTACTACGGCCACGACAACGTGAAGCTGCTCAATGGGCCGCGTGAGCGCTGGATCGCCGAGGGCCGTCCGACCACGGCCGACGTCCCGGAGTATCCCGCCACGACCTTCATGGCCAACCCGGGCGACGAGTCGATCCGCGCCAAGCGCGACGAGGTGCTGGCCGCGCTGCAGGACTCCCACCAGCTCGTCGATGTGCGCTCACCGCAGGAGTACTCGGGCGAGCTGATCGCCATGCCGGGCTACGAGAGCGAGGGCGCGCAGCGCGCCGGGCACATCCCCGGCGCCAAGTCAATCCCCTGGGCGCAGGCAGTCAAGGAGGACGGCACGTTCAAGTCGGCCTCTGAGCTCCGTGACCTGTACGGCGGCAAGGGTGTGCTTTCCGGCGAGCCGATCATCGCGTACTGCCGGATCGGCGAGCGCTCGGCCCACACCTGGTTCGTGCTGCACGAGCTGCTGGGCGAGCACGACGTCAAGAACTACGACGGGTCGTGGACCGAGTGGGGGAATCTGGTCAACGTGCCGATCGAGAAGGGTTGACGGCGAATCTGGAGCCGGCGCTGTTTAGCCACGGCCCGATCCGGTCGAACAGGTCGGCCAGGATCCGGGCCGTCGCTCCCCAGATGAGGTGATCGCCGACCAAGTAGGTGTCGGTCCGGATCGGCACTCCGCGCCGGACCAGGCGCCGGCGCGCGTACCCGGCGAGCAGCGTGTCGAGGGGCAGCTCCAGCACCTCCGCCACCTCGCCCGCGCTCGGGGTCCAGGTCCGGCCGGCCTCGATGAGGCCGACGAAAGGGTAGACGGCGTAGCCGGTGGCGATCGTCGCGGTCGGCTGGAGCGCTCCGACGATCTCGACGGCGTCGCCCGGGAGCCCGATCTCCTCGTTAGCCTCACGCAGCGCGGTCGCCCGAAGGTCCGGTTCGCCTTCGTCGTAGCGTCCGCCCGGGAACGAGATCTCGCCCGGGTGCCGGCGCAGGTCGTTGTGGCGCTTGGTGAACACGGCGTGGAGCCGGCCTCGATCGCGATACAGCGGGACCAGCACGGCCGCGCTGATCGCGCCGCGAACCTCGAGCGTCAACGCATCCTCGGGAGCGAGGAGAACGCGGCGAAGCTTCTCGTACAGGTGATCGTTCCGCGACGGCACCCGCTGACTATATTCGCGGGAAATGCGCGCCCTAATCCTCGTCGACGTGCAGAACGACTTCTGTCCGGGCGGGGCGTTGGCCGTGCCGGACGGCGACGCCGTGGTCAAGCCGATCAACCGGCTGGCGCGCGAGGCGCCGTTTGTGATCGCCACGCGCGACTGGCATCCGGCCGATCACGGTTCTTTCGCGCAGCGGGGCGGACCCTGGCCGGTCCACTGCGTCGCCGGCACGGTCGGGGCGGAGCTGCATCCCGGGATCAAGCGAGATCTCGTGGACGTGGTCCTCGACAAAGGGCAGGTGCCTGATCGGGAGGGCTATTCAGGTTTCGAGGGAACCGAGCTCGACCGTCTGCTCCGCGAGCACGATGTCGACACGGTGGACGTCGCCGGGCTCGCGCTCGACTACTGCGTGAAGGCGACGGCGCTCGACGCGCGGCGGGCGGGTCTGAACGTGGTGGTCCATCGTGACGCGACGCGCGCGGTCGAGGTGGAGCCGGGCGACGCAGAGCGCGCGGTCGACGAGCTGCGGGCGGCCGGCGTGGAGGTCGTGGACTAGCCGGCCTACGCGGTCGCCGGTTCGACGAGCTCGACGCGCTCGTCAAAGCTGACCTCGCCATCCAGCGTCCGGTGGACCGGACATTTGGCAGCGATGGTTCGGAGCTTCTCGACCTGCTCTTCGGAGCAGCCGCTCGGGAGCCGCAGCACGAGCTTGAAGCTGGTGTTGCAGCCGCGGTCGGCCGCTGTGTACTCGCACTGGACCTCGATCGGGCCAATGTCCCAGCCTTTGCGCTTGGCGTACATCTCCATCGTCACCGCGGTACACGAGGCCAGGCTCGCCGCCAGCAGCTCCTGGGGACTCGGACCGTCGTCCTCGCCACCGTGCTCAGGCGGTTCATCGGTAACGAGCTGGTGGCTGCGGATGTCGATCCGGTGTGTAAATGCGTTCCGTGCGGTGCGGCGTGCGATGGCCTTCATCTCTCCGGTCCTCGCTGGTCGAAGTTGTGCGCTGGATTCATCCTAGCGTCGGTTGTGAGGATTGGATCGAGGGTCCTCGGCGGTCACTCGTCGAGCGGATTGAAGATCAAGCCGGTAGGGACCTTGGGGAAGAAGTAGGTCGACTTGGGCGGCATGCTCTCGCCGGCGGCGGCCACCGCTTGGACCTGCTCGATCGGGGTGGGGGCGACGAAGAAGGCGGCGTCGTACTCGCCGCTGTGGACCAGCTCCAGCGCGTTGTCGAAGTCGCGCGCGTAGCCCAGCCCGTCCAGGTGATCGATGTCCTCATCGGTCATTCCCAACGCGGCCTTCAGGATCAGGGCTTCGAGCACCGCCGTGTCAAGGCGGCGATACGGCTCGGCGTGGCCGGCCAGCGCAGCGTCGGCGGTCGCCTGTTCCTTCAGGGTGAGCATGAAGGGCTGGCGGAAGTGTGCATCGATGTATCCCAGGCTGACCGGTTGGCCATAAGCCGGGGCCAGATCGTCGGTGGACTCGAGGCGTGTGATGTCGAAGTCCCGTCTGAGGGCGTCGGCGAGCGTCTCGTGCTGGTCCGGGCGCAGGCCGCGCAGGAGGCGGTGAGTGGGGAACACGGTCAGCCCCGGATCCTCGAGCGCCACCAGGCACATCAGGACATACCGGTGGGGTCCCTCCCCGCCGACCTCCTCGGCGTACGCGCGCGCGGTCTCGTACCGGTGGTGCCCGTCGGCGATCAGCAGCTCCGCCGTCTTGAGTTCGTGCGTGATGTCTTCGATGGCGCCGGGGTCCGTGACCCTCCATACGCGGTTGACCGTGCCGTCCTCGTCGCTCGCCTGACCGTAAGCGCTTCCGGCCATGGACGCTTCCAGCGGCGTCGTGACGGCGCTGGCCGGGTCGTCGAACAGCGAGAAGATCGGCGAGAGGTTGGCCTTCGTCGCCCGGGTGAGCCTGAGCCGGTCCTCGCGTGGACCGGGATGGGTCCGCTCGTGCGGGCGGATGCGACCGGGGCCGTATTCCTCGACGCGCACGCGCGCGAGAAGCCCTCGGCGCGTGCGCGCCTGACCGTCCGGTCCCGAGTACTCCTGCTCGAGCGCCCACAGGGCGGGCTGCTCGTCGCGGACGATGATGCCGTCGCGGCGCCACTCTGAGAGTTGCCGGGCGGCGTCGGCGTAGGGATCCTCGCCGCCTGGCAGATCGATGCGCACCACGTTGTAGGGCGATCTCGCCTCGAGCTCGGACCGCCCGTCGGCGTCGATCACGTCGTAGGGCGGGGCGATGACGTCCTCCAGGCCCCCGGTTCGTCTCAGGTCGTAATGCAGCGCCCGCAGCGGTTGGACATCGGCCATGCCGCCGGTTGAGGCTACTCGACGGTGGCGATGGACCGGATGTCCGAGGCTGACCGGCTCGGTACCGGCGCGGGGCCGCCGACCGACCGGGTGCGGGCACTAAACTCGCTCAGCGACGGGGCGTAGCGCAGCCTGGTTAGCGCGCAAGCTTTGGGTGCTTGAGGTCCCCGGTTCGAATCCGGGCGCCCCGATGTCTGTATGTGTGTACGCCGCGCCCGCCGCGGCGGCGCGCGCCCGTCGGTTGGCTGTGCGGCTACGCCCTACTGTTCCCGAGACCGCCCCCGTAGCTCAGCTGGATAGAGCGACGGCCTTCTAAGCCGTGGGTCGCAGGTTCGAGTCCTGCCGGGGGCGTTTGTTTGGCGAGCGCCGCGTAGGTGCCGAGAGGAAGGAGCCGACAGTGGCGAGAGGCGGGAAATCGGAGAGGGCCCGTGTGGGCCCTCTCCGACCCGGGGGATCAGCAGTTGGCCCAGCCGCCTGGCCCCTGCGAGTGATAGATCTTCTGGGCGACCGCCGTCTGCTCGCTCATCGGAGCGCCCTGCGGCGAGCCCGTCCCGCCGTACGCTCGCCAGGTCGAGGGCATGATCTGGTAGTAGCCGCCGGCGCCCGAACTGGGATTCACGGCCGTTGGGTTGCCGCCCGATTCAGGCTGCCACGTGCACGCCGGCAGCGGGCTTGAGCTCGGAGTCGGCGACGCCGTACCGCCTGGCGCGGGCTCGGCCGGCGCCGGACCCGAGGAGGGTCGCGCCACCGCGGCCGCCGGCGGTGGCGGCGGGGCGAGCATCCGCTCGAGCACGCCTATCGACGTTACGACCTGTCCATCGGTTACGCCTTGACCTGGCGCGAACCCCCAGCGGACGATGTTCCGCCCGGGGGTGCGCTGGCCGAACCGGCGGGCCACCTGTTGATACAGGCGGGAGTACGCGCCCGCGTGCGGCGGCGTCACTGTCTTCGCGGCTGCGGCAGCGGGCATAGAAACGGCGAGCGTAACGCCCGCCGCGAGAGTCCATCGTTTCATGACACTCCTGCGTTCGTGTGTTGGTCAGGTGCAGCCCAGGCCACGCAGCCACCGCCCTGGATCGGCGGCGCACTCGTACGTTGACTTCCTTCAGCGCGGCCTAGTTGGGTTGGCCTTACGCATCACCTCCTTTTGCTCACTAAACCTCAACAACTGAATGGCCGCGACGGATCGGCGGTGATATGTGCGGTCCCTCACACACCCACCGCTCGCATCCTCGGCCACAAAACGGCGGCCATGGCGGGTTTAGGACGCCGGCGCACCAGCCGCTCGCGCTCGAGCCGTATCGCGGCGGGCGCATCGAGTGAGAGCTGCTGGTCGAGTACGTGCCGGCAAATCCGCTTCGACTCCCACGGTCAACGCGACGACGTGTTCACTGCCAGCTGTCTGGCGAGGCTGGCTGGGGAGCTCTCGAAGCGAGGGGAGATATCGGGGGGGCGTCTACTCGGGCGTGGTGCGCAGCGGCTCGCTGCAGACGTGCCAGTCGCGTTCGATCACCAGCGGCGCAAGCGTTCGTTCGATGTTCTGCCGGACATGCTCGGTGCGACGGTGCTCGGCGAGCGCCTCGGCGGAGTCGTACGTCTCGTAGAGGAAGTACCGGGTGGGGTCGTCGAAGGCCTGGTGGGCGAGGAACTGGCCGCACCCAGGTTCCTGCTCGCTGACCGCGGCGTGTCTGGCGAGCAGGTCGGCACGGCTTGCGCGGCGCCTGGGATGGTCCGCTAGGTAGCGATGACTGTGAACATCAGGCGGCGAGCCGCGGGGTGCCGGGCTCCTGCGTGAGCCGGAGCGCGCGGACGGCGAACGAGATCGCGTGGTACCACCCCGCGATCAGGATTAGGTCGATGGCACCTTGTTCGCCGATCGTCGCGACGAGCTCGTCCCAAGTCTCGTCGTCGAGATCGCTGGACAGGTGAAGCTCGTCGACGGCTGCGAGGACTGCGACGTCGGCGCGGTCGCTCCAACATCGATCGGTCGGCTGCCCGGTAGCGAGGGATCGGATCTGGGCGTCGGTCAGCCGGGCTTTGGCGGCGAAGACCTCGATATGGATTCCCCACTCGTAATCGGCGCCGCAGAGCGCGGTCGTGCGGTCGATGATCAGCTCGCGCTGTCGGAGCGTCAGCGCGACTTTGCGTGAGAGGTAATACCGCCCCCATTGCGCGATCGCCTGGGCGCGGCCGGGCCTCCGCGCGAGGACCCCGAAAAGGGCGATCGGCGGACCGAGGTCGGCCAGCGCGGCGGCGGTCGCATCGTCATGGGGCGGAGTGACGGGTTCGATACGTGGCTGCTTTGAATTACGAAGCACGACGGGAGCCTACCACGAAGCGCTTCGAAATGAGAAGCAATAATCCACTTATGCCCAAGCCCACTCCGCTCCCCGGTCGTCCCGTCCGCGGATCCAGCACCGGTCGCCCGATCATGGCCCTGCTCGACCTGCTCGGACGGCGGTGGGCGCTGCGCATCATTTGGGAGTTGCGCGAGGCGCCGTCGCCTAACTTCCGCGAACTGCAGCGGCGCTGTGGAGGGATCTCATCGAGCGTGCTCGCCGACCGTCTGCGTGAGCTCACCGAGGCCGGGGTCGTGGGCCGCGCAGCCGACGGGTACCTCCTGACTCCCAGGGGGCGCGATCTCCTCGAACGGCTCCGGCCCCTCGCGGAATGGTCCACTCAGTGGACGAACCGGTCAGCCGGCGGCGGCGCCTGACGGCACCGTAATACCGCGGATACGCACAAGCAGGAGCGCGACTGACCGGCTGCACGCGCCCGCTCCTCGCCTCAGTGAGCATCCGGTGCTAGCCGCGCCTCGGCAAGCAACCGCCCCCGAAGCAAGTCGGCCGTGCCGTGAGCCGAGACGTGAATGGCCCGGGACCAGGGCTGGCGGCGTGATCGCTTTGCCTATAGGTCTCCGTGGATGCGGTCGCGCGGCGCCCGCCGTCGGCACGAGTGTTTGCCTGGACCAGTGCGGAGGTTGTCGCGTCTAAAAGTTGCCGGAACGGGGGCGTATGGTCGCATCGAGGCCCTCAAAGCAACTTGTCCAGGGTGATCGGAAGGTCGCGCACTCGGCGACCGGTCGCGTTGTAGACCGCGTTGGCGACGGCTGCGGCGACGCCGGTGATGCCGATCTCGCCGATCCCGCGCGCGCCCGCGGGAGCGTACGGGTCGGGGATGTCGGTCCACATCAACTCGATGGTCGGCACGTCCAAGTGGACAGGCACGTGATATTCCGCAAGGCTCGGATTCATGATGCGAGCAGTCCGCTCGTCGAAGTTGGTGTCTTCCGTCAGCGCGAGGCCGAGTCCCATGATGATCCCGCCACGGAACTGGCTGGCAGCAGTCTTCGGGTTGATGATCCGGCCGCAGTCATAGGAGCCGAGCACACGGTCGACGCGTGTCTCGCCGGTGGTCGCGTTGACTCGGACCTGACAGAAGATCGCGCCGTAGGAATGCATCGAGTACGTCTGCATCTCCTCCGGGTCCGAGGCAGAAGCCACGACAGTCACCTCGTCACGGTCCGCCCGTCTCAGGATCTCGGTGTAGCTCTCCCAGCGGCTGGGATCGGCCAGCTCGCACAGCCCCTCGTCGCGCCCCCCGACCTCGTCGGCCGTCAACCCGGCCAGGGGTGATTCGTCACTGGCAAGTGCCAGCAGCTGCTCGACGAGCGCTCGCTGGGCCGCGATTACCGCGCCGGCGATGGAGGCCGTCTGTGAGGAGCCGCCGGCGAGCAGGTTGCCGGGGAATGAGGAGTCGCCGTGGGCGACCGTCACCCGCTCCAACGGCAGGCCAAGCCGATCGGCGGTGAGGATCGTCTGGGTCGTCGAGGTCCCCATCCCCATGTCGTTGGCCGGCACGTCGATTGCCGCGTGGCCCGTCTTGTCGACTGTGATCCGCGCCGCGCCACCGGGAAAGCGGTGGTAGGGGTAGGTCGCCATGGCACAGCCGGTGCCGATCAGCCACTCTCCTTCCCGGCGCGTACCCGGCCGCGCCCGCGGCTCCCAGCCGAAGCGCTCCGCGCCGGCGCGCCACGCGTCGACGATATGCCGCGAGGAGTAGGGCAGACCCGTGCTGGGATCTTTCTCGGGCTCGTTGCGTATCCGCAGCTCGATCGGGTCCAGGTCGAGCTCGATCGCAAGCTCGTCGATCGCCGACTCCAGCGCAAAGGTGCCGACCGATTCCCCCGGCGCGCGCATGAACGAGTTGGCCAGCATGTCCATGTCGACGACCTGCTGGTCGGTCTTCAACGTCTCGGTCGCGTACATGTGCCGCGCCGGAAATGTGAACTGCTCGGCGAGCGCGTTGTACGGGGTCATGGCCGAGACGCCGGTGTGGATAAGCGACTTGAAACGGCCCTCGTCATCGGTGCCGATCGCGACTCGCTGCTCGGTGTTCGTGCGACCGCCGACCAGTCTGTAGACGCCCTCTCGGGAGAGGGTGACCCGTACGGGACGGCCGGCGAGCTTCGACGCGGCCGCGGCTAGCAGATGGTGGGACCACAGCGTCTTGCCGCCGAATCCGCCACCGACGTAAGGGGAGGTCAGATGCACCTGCTCCTCGTCGATGCCGAAGACCTGCGCGAACGTCCAGGCGTGCCCCTTCACCCCCTGGCTGGCGTCGTGGACGATGAGTTCGTCACCGTCCCAGGCAAGGGTCACCGCATGGGGCTCGATCGCGTTGTGATTGTGGCGCGGCGTCCGGTACGTGAGATCGACCGAGTGAGACGCGTCGATCAGCGCGGCCTCGGCATCGCCAACCAGGACCTCGACCGGCTGCCCCACGAGACTGTCGGGCGTCCGGGGATGCGCTCTCGCCTGCTCAAATGTTCGCGGCGGCGACGACTCGTACGCGACCTCTATCAACCACGCGGCGTGGTCGGCCTGCTCCTGTGTCTCGGCCAGGACGACGGCGAGCGGCTCACCGTTCCAATGGATGCTGTCGTCCTGCATCACGGGCAAGTCGGCGCCCCCGGCCGCCTTGGGCCCTGTCAGGAACAGCGGCGGGGGTTGCATCCGCGGCGCGTTGCGGTAGGTCATCACGAGCACGACGCCGGCGGCTGCTTCGGCCGCCGCGGTGTCGAGCGCCGTGATGCGACCGCGCGCGATCGTGCTGTAGCGGAGCGCCGCGTAGACCATGCCCTCCATCACGTATTCGGCGGCGAACCGCGCCTCCCCCTGGACCTTGAGCGGCCCGTCCAGGCGCGAGACCTGAGCCCCGATGAGCCCGTGTTGCGCGCGCACCAATGGGTCAGGACCGGCGGCCGGAGTCCAGGCCTCGGGGACCGTCGCGACTGCGGGTCGGGATTCTCCGGTACTCACGGTCGTGCTCCCTCGGTCAGGTGTTGCAGGGCGGCGGCGAGCGTGCGGCGCGAAAGCTCGACCTTGAACGCGTTGCCGGCCATGGGGCGAGCATCGGCGAGCTCCGCGTCGGCCGCCTTGAGGAAGGTGGCCTCCGTCGCCGGCTGACCGCGCAGCCCCTCCTCGGCACGCCGCGCCCGCCAAGGCTTGGGAGCGACGCCGCCCAGCGCGAGGCGCGCACTGACAACGGCGTCGCCGTCGAGCTCGAGCGCCGCGGCGACCGACACCAGCGCGAACGCGTAACTGGAACGGTCACGCACCTTGCGGTAGGTAGAGCGCTCGGCGGGATTAGGCGCAGGAAGCTCGACGGCCGTGATCAGCTCGCCCGGCTCGAGCACCGTCTCGATATCGGGACGATCCCCGGGGAGCCTATGCAGATCGCAGAGATCGACCGTGCGCTGTCCCGACACACTGCGAATATGGACAACAGCGTCCAGAGCCGCGAGCGCGACGCACATATCCGACGGGTGCGTGGCGACGCACGCGGGCGAGGCGCCCAGGATGGCGTGCATGCGGTTGAAGCCCTCGATCGCGTCGCACCCGGCGCCCGGAGCCCGCTTGTTGCAACGCGAACCGTCCGTGTCGTAGAAGTACGTGCAGCGGGTGCGCTGCAGCAAGTTGCCGCCGACCGTAGCCATGTTGCGGATCTGCGCCGAAGCACCGGCCACGATCGCGCGGGCGAGCATCGGGTAGCCGGATCGGACTGCCTCATGCTCGGCCACCGCGGTGTTGCGCGCCGCCGCGCCGATCATCAAGCCGCCGTCGGCAGTCGGCGCGATCTCGCGCGATAGACCCGTGACGTCGACCAGCCCCGACGGCGTCTCCACCGTCTCGCGCATCAGATCAACCAGGTTCGTGCCCCCACCGAGGTACCGCCCCTGCCCGCCGGCCGCGCGGCGAACCGCATCTTCCGCGTCAGCCGCGCGAGAGTAGGTGAGCTCGATCATGCTCCCTGCTCCGAATACACGGCGTTGATCGCGTCGACGATTCCGTTGTACGCGCCGCAACGGCACAGGTTGCCGCTCATCCGCTCCCGCAACTCATGGTGGCCGAACCCGACGTCCGCGGCGGTAACGTCGTCAGTGACGTAGCTGGGCACACCACGGCGAAGCTCCTCGACCATGCCGACCGCCGAGCAGATCTGGCCCGGGGTGCAAAAGCCGCACTGGAACCCATCGTGATCGATGAACGCCTGCTGCAGAGGATGCAGCGCGCCGCCCGAGGCAAGCCCCTCGATCGTGGTCACCTCACGGCCCTCATACTGGACGGCGAGCGCCAGGCAGGAGAGGACCCGCTCGCCATCGACGAGCACGGTGCAGGCACCGCAAGCTCCCTGGTTGCAGCCCTTCTTCGTGCCATAGAGCTCCAATTGTTCGCGCAGGAAGTCGAGCAACGAGACCCGAGCATCGGTCGGAACCGGCGCCTCGCGGCCGTTGATGATCATCGTCACGGCGGATCCTCCTTTCCACGAACTCAGGACGGAAGCGGGTACCCCGCGCTTCTAACCACCAAGCTACATCCTTGCCCGCCCAGAGCACCCACTGGACCACCTGCCGACTTCGCTTGCGCGAGCCAGGAGAACCTCGGAGCCACGAGAATCGCGGGCGGGGCGACGGCTCCGCCTCGCCGAGCGGCAGGCCCGCCGTCGCTGCGCTTCGTCGTTGAGCGCGAGCCGGCAGCGTCCAACAACGGCAGCGATCGAGATCAACCAGCAGGCTGATCGACTAAAGGTCCGCCCGCGATATCGCGCCTCAACTCCGCAATAGTGCGCCGCTCCTCCGCTTTCCGTCGACGTCGATCACGTCGACGTTCTCCGTGGTTTGCAGGCCTTTTGCGGAGCCGATGCCGTGATCCTGTAGCGGGGTGGCCCGGAGCGGGCGCCCCGGCCGGCGCCCACTCACCGAGGCCGTCGTGGCCAACGCCCCTTCCGTGGGACTCGCGCCCTCCTGGCGCTGGGATCTACGCCCTCTCGGCGTTACTGGGGAGGACGCGGCACCGGGCACAAAGTCAGGGACAACTCGGGTGGGGGAGGGTCGTGATCAACATCTTGATCAGTTCAGCCGGCGACCGAACCGCGGAGTCGGTCGCGGGTGTCAGAAGTCGCGGCGTCCGGCGAGTCGCTCGTCGGCCTCTGGCCGTGTGCGCTCGTAGAGAGCTACCCTCTGCGGTCCCGGGTTGGTTATCTCGGCGCCGCGCCCGTGAGGGATCTCGAACTCCACTCCGGGGTCGACGTGGCGGGCCCGGAGCTCTGCGAGTGCCCGATCGAGATTCTCGACGCGGTAGACGAGGACTGGTTGGTCGCCCTGGAGATGCCCGGCGAACAGGAGCGGGGGAGGATCCGGGGCCAGCCGCACCATTGCCACACGCGTCCCGAAGGCCTCGATCGCGAACACAACTTCCGCGCCCAGCCCCCGGGTGAAGTGCTTCAGGTCGGCGGCGACGTCCCGGCTCGGCAGGTAGACGAAGTCAAGCCGATCGAACATTCCCAGACAGGAGCGCCCGTGTGACGCTAGAGGTTGGCGAGGCTGAGGTGCAGGTTCGCTCCGAGCAGGATAAGCGGCCACAGGGACGTGGCCACCACCGCCGAGAGCACCTGGGACAGGCTGCCCAGGTGGGCGTAGTAGCTGTGCTGGGAGGCCACGATCACGCCAATCAATACGTAGACGATTGGGGCCAGGCGGGTCATCCGATCAAGTTCGCCGGGCACCGAGACGCTCCTCCCATCTCGCCACAGTGGCAACCAAAAATCGGCCCCGGCGCCAACTCGCGCTTCGAGCATCAGCAATTCTGCGAACGAAGGGAGGACCGATGGTCAGACCGAAGCCCGGCGTCAGTGACGTCGGGCCGGAACCGGTCGTCCCGACAAACGCGTCGACCCCGAGGTAATGACTCGGGGCCGACCAGAAACCCGCTCCGCCGCCAGCCCTCATCTACACGGCCCGGATGGTCGCCCCGGTTGGGCGGCCTCCGGGCCGTTTCTGGTTCCGGCCAGTGAAGCGGGGGGACCCGGCGCCTCCGAGGCGCCGCGACAGCGCACGGCAGGTCGCTGTGACCGCCCCCGTATGGACGCCCGCGGCCTACACGCTGCCCCGCCAGCCCGGCCGATTCGAGCGCGACCGGGCACGCTCGCCACTGAGGACCTCGAGCTGATCGACCGGCTCGCGCGGCCCGACCGGACCCGACTCCGGGATGTGCGAAAGGCCCATCACCACGCGGGTACAGTCAACCCGAGTGAGCAAGCCGCGAGCCCTCGTCACGTTCGCGCCCGATCGTCAGATGCGACACGTGATCGGGGCGACCCTGGACGGAGTCGCCGAGGTTACGTACTTGAGCGACGCCGGCGAAGGCCGGCGCGAGGAGGCGCTCGCATCGGCGGAGGCCGTACTCGCCTGGATGCTTAGCGCCGAGCTCGGTCCCGAGGAGCTCGCCCACCTGGGCACGGCTGGGCTGATCCAGCTGCTCTCGGCCGGCGTGGATCACGTCCCGTTTGATCAGCTCCCGGACGGCGTGCCCGTGGCGTCCAACGCCGGCGCCTACGCCGAGCCGATGGCCGAGCACGTGCTCGCGCTGGCCCTGGCGCTGGCCAAGCGCCTGCCGCAGAACCACGCCGCCCTGGCCCGAGGTGTGTTCGACCAGCAGACGCCGACCCGCTCCATCCACGGCTCGCTCGTCGGGATCCTCGGCTTCGGCGGCATCGGCCAGGCCAGCGCGAGGCTGTTCCAGGCGCTCGGCGCGCACGTGCACGCGATCAACCGCTCCGGCCGCACGGATGCCGCCGTCGACCGGATCGGCACGATGGAGGATCTGGATGCGCTGCTGGCCGCCGCAGACATCCTGGTCATCTCGCTTCCCCTGACGCGCGCCACCGACGGGCTGATCGGCCGGCGCGAGCTGTCGCTGATGAAGCCCGACGCCATCCTCGTCAACGTGGCCCGAGCAGCGATCATCGACGAGGACGCGCTGTACGAGCACCTGGAGCGCAATCCATCGTCCTCGGCCGGAATCGATGCCTGGTGGCAGGAGCCTCGGGGGCAGCGCGCGTTCGCCACGCGACGGCCGTTACTGGACCTCCCGAACGTGATCGGCTCACCACACAACTCGGCGATCGTGGCCGGGTCGCTGACCGAGGCGGCCGCGCGCGCCGCCGGCAACGTGGCCCGTCACCTCCGCGGCGAACGGGCCCGAAACCTGGTCGATCCCTCCGACTACGCCGCTTGACCGATCCCCGCGGGTGGAGCCGACAGTCCTCCCGCACGGTAAACAGGCCGTCGCGAGGCCCTGCGCGGCGGAGGCTTGGACAAAGCCCACCACGGCCCGCCTTCACGATGGCGTGGCGACGCATGGTCAGCCCCGTTGAGCACCGCGCCTGGGTGCGCGTCGCACCCCGGGGACGGCCGATTCTCGCAGAGCCTCCACGACCACCTCATCATGAGCGCACCGGCCGGCCTGCTCAGCGGCGACCAGCCGCTCGAGCTTCTTGCAGCGCCAGCTCGTAGCCCGCGCGAGCACGTGCAGCTCGACAGGTGGCGGAGCTCCGAGGTCGCGGCCTCGCCCCAGTCGCGCAGCCTGGCGGGCTGACCGAGGCCAGCCTCATTCGCCGAACAGCGCCTCCTTGGCGCCCTCCACCACGCCCCTGCCCGCGGCCCGAGCCACGCGCTGTGGAGTCTCCTCGATCAGCTCGGGCAGTCCCGCACCCTCGGCGTTCCCCAGGTCCAGGCGGTTGACGGCCTCGGCGAAGCGCAGGTAGGTGTCGACCGAGGCGATCACCACGCGCGCGTCGACTGTGACGATCTCGATGCCGATCAGCGAGACGCGCAGGAACACGTCGATTACCAGGCCCTTGTCGAGGAGCACATCGAGCAGGTCGGCCAGGCCGCTCGAGCCCGATCGCTGGACGTAGGTGCTCACGGCCAGGTCGCCGGCCTGTCGCGCGTTTTCTCGCGCCCGCGTTCCCGCCAGCCGCCCCTGGACGTCTTCCGTTTGGCCATCCGGCAACGGTACCCCGGGCGAGGCACCAATGCCAGCAGCCTTCTGGTTGCGGCGGGGGATGCCGCGCTGATCGAGAAGCGGCAACATGCTGGGCGCCGGGTGAATACTGGGCCACCCGCGACGGTTGAAAACTCCGCCCCCCACCCGGGTACGAGCGGATCACGCGAAGCCGGCGAATCCAGGCCGGACCGAGGGGGCGGCGGACCGGCTGGACTGGCCGGAGTAGCCGGCGGGAGCGACACCCCGCGCCGGTACGCGGCCCGGGTTGCAGTCGGGCGCAGCCGGGTTCTTCGGCAGCGAGGCTAGGGTGCTAGCTCGTGACGGTGCGTGCGCTGCGGCCAGATTCAAGACCCCAGCTGACGATCCGCTCAGGATGGATCCTGATCAACGGCGTGGGCAGCGCGATCGCCTCGGCCCGCCCGCGGACCTCGACCCCGCGCGGGCGCCACGGGTCCGTGCTCTCGAGGTCGTCGATCACGATCGCCGCCCGGCCGGAGCGTGCGGCGTCGCGGAACTTCTTGGTCCGTTCGAGCTCGTTACCGCCGATGTCGATCGTCTCGCGGGCTGCGTTGTAGATCCATCCGACCGGCACCACGTGCGGGGTACCGTCCAGACCGACCGTCGCGAGCCGGCCGAGCTGGCGCCCTCCGGTCAGGTAGCGAAGCTCGGCGTCGGTGAACACGCTCATCGCCGTGCGCCGTGCCGCACGAACGCACCACCCCAACCGGCACCCCGCGCGCAGATACCAGCCGCCCGACACCCTCCTGGCATTCTTGGAACGGCTCTAGCACGGACGCTATCCCAGCAAGGAGCCACAGGCCGTTCCAGCTGCTCTTCGATCAAAGCACCTGTCTCAGGAACCGGGTTAGGCCCGCTCCGCGCGTCGGCTTGTTCGCTGTTGCCACACCGCGCCGACCGCGGCGCCGAGGAGGATGACGGTGCCGATGAGGATGAACCACGTCAGGAAGGTGAACACGACGCCGATCGTCCCGTACGTCTTGGTGTCGTCGATGACTGTCGTCGAGAAGGCGAGCGAAGAGAAGGAAGCGAGAGCGACCCAGAGCAGCGCGGTAACGAGGGCTGGCCGGACGAGCCGGCGCCAGGGTACCCGTCCGTCCAGCAGGAAGTGCATCGTCCAAAAGAAGAACATCGTCGCAATCACGAACGTCAGGAGTGCCTGGACCACCGGCCCGGCTGCCCTCCGCTCGGGGTGGTCGATAATGCTTTCCGCGGCCAACAATCCGAGCACGACGACTACCCACACGAGATACCGGGGGAGGTCGCGCCATCCCCGGTGCTCCTGATCGAACAGGCGCTCATAGACCATCTGGAGCGAGGCGACCACGGCAACGATTCCGGCGAACGAGAAGAGCAGTCCCGTCACGATCGGCACGAAGGCGTGCGACGGCCTACTGCGAAACAGGGTCTCGACGATGTGGGCGCCACGGCTGTTGAGACCGAGGTGGCGGCTCAGGTCGTCGTCGATTCGCGTATTCGCCAGCGAACTCAGAACGATGATGAACGGGAGGGCCGACCACAAGAGCTCGGCACCGAAGATTATCGTCCATTCGAAGAAGTGAAGGTCCGTCAGTTGCGCGACGATGTCCGCGACCCACCACCCCTCATAGCGACGACGCGCAGCGTCGAGACGCCGACGCGCTCGGTCTGTCACGGCATGTCGGCCTCCGGGCGCGGGAGACGGATCACTTGTGCCAGCAGGCTGGGTCATGACGCGGACGGACCCACGTTTGCAGGCGCCCGGCGGCCGCCATCATCCCATCCAGGTGATGCCGGTCTGGCAGTTAGCGAGCTGCTGGTTTGGTCCCCGAGCAGCAGCCGGTCGCGTTCGGTCGGGACCGCGTGGACAGGTGGAGCCGCAAGACTGCCGGTTCTCGATCATTCCAGCCTTGCTGCTAGGGCAGTTCACGCGGCTGCTTTCCGTTCCGAGCATCAGCGAGCCTGAGGTCAAGGCGGACTTCTGCTTCCACCGCTCGTGCTTGCTCGCCGCGCGAGGTCAGCTATCGGCGCCGGCGAGCCGTCGGACGACGTGTGCTTGCAATCCGCCGGTCGCGAGCAGCAAATCACCCCGGCGCCGGCGACTCCGCTTCGCGATCGCGGAGGAGGAGCACGGCACGGCCGGTTCCCGCGCACACGCGCAAATCGTCCGCAGGGACAGCCAACCTCCCGGTCGTTGGCAGTGATGCTCCCCGTTTGAATGCGGAAGCGAAATCCCGGCGCCGATGAGGTCGCCGGCCACTCTTGCGATCCTCGAGCGAGCGACAGCGGGAGCACGCCGTCGGTCGGGCTATCGCGGCTCCGCCCTTTCCGACCGCGCCGGGCTCCTGGGCCGACTCTGCCTTCTACGCCACGCGCGGTTGCGAAGCGGCGCCCGCGCCGGCCACCCAGTCCGAGGCCGCCGCCCCGCGCCGGTGTGGTTGGCCCGTCGGCGCACAGCTATCGTCCGCATCGCCATCGCGGAGCGGAGCCGCACCGGCCCGGACGCGCGATAGGGAACTCGTTTTTGCGGGCCTGTCATTCGTACCGAGCGATGCGCATGTTCTAACGCGGATCCGCGGGTCGGCGTCAAGGGGCATGGCCGCGTCCCGAACTACCGGGGTTCTTTGCGCATGCGGTCGCCTTATTGCACGTCCCCTCGCGCGTGGCTGCTCTATGTTGGCGGTTGGTCTAGCAGCGCTCGGGCGAGCAGGTCTGCTAGCCAGTGTTCGTACTGGTCGGTGGTCCACCGACGTTCGTGGATGAGCGCACGATAGGTGCGGGTGGTTGCGATTGCCCAGATGATGTCGGCGGCCTGGGTCTCGGACATCCCGGCGCGTAGGGCCCCGTTGCGAGCCAGGGAGCGTGCGAGCCGACGTTCGTCTTTGTAGCGCGCCTGTCGTTGTTGCTCGTAGATGGCGGCGATCTCGGCGTCCGAGCCGGCGGCGGCGGCCAGCACCTCGTTGATCGCGGCGCTGCGGCTGCCGATTCGTGTTGCGATCGAGGCGAATAGCGCAATTTGGCGGCGGGGGTCGCTCTCGCGCTCCATCGCCCGCCAGTCCGCGCGGTCTGGCAGCGATCCGGAGTGATCGTCTCCGGCTACGCGGGCGTCGATCAGTTCGGCGAGGATCGCGCGCTTGGTGCCAAAGACCGCGTACAAGGTTTGGACAGCGACGTCGGCCTGATCGGCGATCGCCGTCATCGTGGTGGCGGTGTAGCCGTCGCGCGTGAACAGGGCCTCGGCGGCGTCGAGCACGCGGCGGCGGGTCTCGAGCGCTTTGCGTGCTCGCCGGCCTAGCGGGGCCTTGACAGGCGCGTCCATACCTCAGTAGAGTAGCACTCTATTGATGGGCCGTCATTCTATCACGGGTGGTCGTGGATCGGGAACCGGGACGGCATCATGGATGTCTCTGGGTGGATAGCGCACTGGGCAAGCTGGACGCCGGCCAACGCGGCGCTACGCTTCGAGAGGGGCCAGATCACCTACCCCGAGCTCGAGCAAAACGTCGGCTCGATGGCGGCCTGGCTGCGGGCCAGCGGCGTCTTGCCCGGCGACCGCGTCGCCTATCTGGGGCCTAGCTGTCCGGACCTGCTCGAGGCGTTATTCGCCTGCGCGCGCCTAGGCGCGATCTTCGTCCCGCTCAACTCAAGGATGCCCCCGGCCGAGCTGCGCGTGTTCGTCGAGCACACGCGGCCGCGGCTGCTGGTCGCCGAGCAGGGGTTTGAAGAGGTGGCTCGCGACAGCGTCGGCGGCCTGGGGCGCGACCGGGTGGAGACGTTCGCCCTGGGCGGCGAGCTCGCGGGCCGGGCCGCGCAGCGGGTGTCCGCGAACTCGAGCATCGAAGCGGCAACGCCCGCTCTGATCCTGTTCACCTCCGGCACCACGGGGCGCCCGAAGGGCGCGACGTTCACGCACCAGAACATCGCCTTTAACGCCCTGAACGTGATCACCGCAGTCGGCCTGACTGCCGCGGACGAGATCCTGACGGCCGTGCCGATGTTCCATACCGGCGGGCTGTTCATTCACACCCTGCCGGGCCTGTGCGCCGGCGCAACGGTCACGATCCACCCTCGGTTCGAATCCGGCCAGGTGCTCGCGGAAATCCAGCATCGGCGGATCACGTTGCTCGCCTGCGTGCCCGCGATGACATTCCAGCTGACGGCCGATCCCGCGTGGAACCGCGCCGATCTGAGCAGCCTGCGGTACGTGTTCACCGGCTCGACGAGCGTGCCGCGCAGCGCGATCGAGCCCTGGCAGGCCAAGGGTGTTCGCATCGGGCAGGGCTACGGCTCAACCGAAGCCTGCCCGACCGCCACCGCAATGCCCCCCAGCAGCCCACCGGAGGCGGCGCTCACCGCGGGCAAGCCGACGCTCTACACCCAGGTCCGGATCGTCGATGTATCTGGTCGGGACCTTCCGCCTGGCCAGCCGGGGGAGGTGTGGTTGCGCGGGCCCGCCGTGATGCAGGGCTATTGGGAGAACGAGCAGGCCACCCAGGAGGCGTTCTGCGACGGCTGGTTTCGCAACGGCGACCTCGGCGTGCTCGACGATGACGGCTTTCTGCAGATCGTCGGCCGGCTCAAGGACATCATCATCGTCAGCGGTTCGAACGTCCACCCGAGCGATCTGGAGGCTGTGCTCGACGCCTGCGGCGCGATCCGCGAGGCGGCGGTCGTTGGCAGACCCGACGATGAGCTCGGCGAGGTGCCGGTCGCCTGCGTCGTGCCCACCGCCGACGGCACACTCAGCGCCGAGCGCGTGATAGGACTGTTCGAGAACAGGCTCGCCGCCTATAAGCACCCCCGCGAGGTGATCTTCCTCGACGCGCTGCCGCGCAACTGGCACGGCAAGATCGATCGCGTCCGGCTGCGTGACTTCGTCGCGCAGGCACAACAGTAGTAGCCGCCCCGGAGCACCGTCCTGAGGGCGAGTCGCCCGGAGACGTTGGAGGGTGTCGGGCGTCCTGGTGGCTTGATGACATGGTGGCGGCGTGCGCGCCGGCGGGCGCGCCTACCAGGTCTAGCGGAAGCGTCGCGACGTGCGCGCGTGGCGTCGGCATGTCAGCTCGCTCAGCAGGCGGAGCTGCGAGGCGAGCGGGCCGTGTTGGACGGCTGGAAGGAGCGGGCGGGGACGGTAGCTCTCACCCGGCCAGCGCCTCCGACCGGGGGCTGGCAGCGGCGAACCCTTGTCAACGGCAAACGATTACCGTCGAGCGAGGGTTGACAGAAGCGTCCGTACGGAGTTAGAGTACTACTCTATTCTTGGGTTATCAGTCTATCAATCGTCTGGGACACGGTATCAGCGAACCATTCGCCAAAACGCCGTACTGCCACTTGACACATCGACCGCGCGAACGCAAACCCACTCCACTCGAACACATCGATCCCGCCAAACAGGAGGAACTTCATGACCACCAATGCGCTCACTCGGCGGCCCCGGTTCGCCCGTCTGCGGCGAGCGGGGCTAGCCAGTGTCGTGGCTGTGCTGGCTGGGCTGGCGCTGGCCCCGACGGCCGGCGCCGCTACGGTCGTTGGGCGGCCACCCGGTTCGCCCAGCCCCGCCTGGTCGATCACCCCGACGCCCAACCCGCCGGGCGCAACCGGGGTTCTCAGAGCGGTGTCGTGCACGGCGGGTAACGCATGCACCGCGGTTGGTACGTCCACGTCGTTCGGGCATCCTCTGCAGGCGCTCGCGGAGCGCTGGAACGGCGCACGCTGGACGATCCAGCCGACCAACCCTGCCTTCCCGTCCAGCAACACGATGTTCAACGGCGTCTCTTGCACGTCGGCGAGCTCGTGTCTGGCCGTGGGCCAAGTGTCCGGCTTGGCCATCTCCGAGCTGTGGAACGGCAAGACCTGGAATCTGACGCCGGCTTTGCTGAAGCCCGGCCTGGCGGTGGGCAGCACGCTGAACTCGGTGTCGTGCACGTCGGCAAGCAACTGCATGGCGGTCGGGTCCTACACCGACAGCGCCAACATCCAGCACACCCTGGGTTACCTGTGGAACGGCAGCGTCTGGGAACTGCAAACGACTCAGGACCCGTTCGGGGCGATCTTCGACACGCTGAACTCGGTATCGTGCGCGTCAGCGACGTCCTGCCTGGCGGTCGGAGGCAACGGCAAGAGCCCGCTGTATGAGAGCTGGAACGGCAGCAGGTGGTCGGCCGGGTTTGGGATCGCCAACAACAGCACCGGCGCGTCGTTCGCCGGCGTGTCGTGCTTCTCCACTACCACCTGTTACGCGGTCGGGGAGAACTTCAACCTGGCCGGCGAGTTCACGCTGGCCAACCTGATCAACCCGACCGGTCTCGGCGTCTCGTTCTTCACCACCCCTAGCCCGGGTAGGAGCATCAGCCTGCTGGGCGCCGTCTCGTGCCCGGGCGGGCCGCTCGCGGTCCGAGAGCTCTTGAGGTGCGTTGCCGTTGGCAAGAGCAACGATTTCGCAGGCACGTTCATCACCCTGGCCGACGTCTACGACGGCAGCTCCCCTCCCGCCGGCTGGTCGACTATGAGCATCCCCACACCCACCAACCCGAGCGGGACCCCGATCGCCGCGAGCCTCAACGGGATCTCCTGCCCATCGGCCACGGAGTGCATCGCGGTCGGTTCAGACACCGCCGGAACGCTCGGCGAGCAACTCACCGCCACCAGCGGCCCGCACGCGCTGTCGATCACCCGCCGCGGTGAGGTGCTCGCGCTACTCCGCAGGCCCCATATGCTTGAGTTGCTCGTGTTCCGGCTCGGCCGCCGCGGTGGGCGGCTGCTCGGCGCGGTCGCGCTCGGACCGCACCTCAAGGGCCGCTCGCAGTTCCGCTGGAACCTTCACGTCGCCGGCCACCGGCTCGCTGGCGGGACCTACATGGCCGAGCTGGTCGCCGCGCTCCCCGGAGGCGCGAGCAGTGACGGGCCGGCGGTCACGTTCAAGCTCGAGTATCCCACCGGCCCGATCCGGGTGCTCTCAGCAACCTGCTCGATCGCGGCCGCCACCAGCCACCGGTGCTGACACAGCGACCGCGCAGGCGTCCCGGGCGTGACGAGCGACACAACACCGGCCGGAGGTCCGATGCGTACGCGACCACGACTCACCGCCGCGGACGTGGTGGCCACGGCCACGGCCACGCTGCTCTACGCGCCGGGGGGCAGCACCAACGCCGCGTCGAGGCGGCCCAGCAACGGCGTCGGCGCAGCGCAGCTCAAGAACGGGGCGGTCACCACCAAGAAGATCAAGAACGGCGCGGTGACCGCCGCCAAGATCAACCCATGACGAACTCGCGCCCAACCGCCCACAACCGGCGCGCTGGCGCCCTGATCCGCAGGCTCGGCGCCCTGGCGGCGACCCTGCTCACTCTCACACTCGCGCTGCTGGTCGCCGCCCCGGCGGTCGCGCTGGCGTTCCCCCTCAACCCATGCAACGGAGGCACCGGCAATGGCTGAACAACGATGGCCCCTCAAGTCCCGTCTGGTCATGGCGACGGTCGGAGCGTTTGCCGTCTCGCTAGTGGTCCCAGGAGCGGTGCCCGGCGGCAGCGCGGCGAGCGCGTCGGCGGACGCGCACTCGAATCACACACCGCAGGTAACGGTGATCGCGACAGGTCTCAACAATCCGCGCGGGCTCGCGCTCGACGGCGGCGGGAACCTGTGGGTGGCCGAAGCCGGCACCGGTGGAACGGACTGCTTGAGCACACCGGGCGAGCCGCACAATCCGACGTGCTTCGGTACCACGGGGTCGCTCAGCGAGATCAAGAACGGCAAGGTCGATCGCGTCTTCACCGGCATCGCCTCGGACGCGGCGCAGGACGGCACCGAAGCCGATGGCCCGAACGGTCTGGCGATTCGCGACAACTACATCTACACCGTGGTCGCCAGATCGGACTTCTCAGTTCCCCAGGGACTCTCGCCCAGCCTCTCGGTCGACTTGATGGCCCAGGCCGGCCGACTGCTCCGCGGCGCCCGCGAAGACCGGAATGACGACAGCTCGCCGGTCGCGCGTGCCGATCCAGGCGACTACGACTTCGCCTGGTCGGACCTGCCGGCGAACAAGGCGACCAACCCCCAGTTTCCGGACGCCAATCCGTATGGACTACTGGTGACCAAGCACAACACCTTCGTAGTCGACGCTGGGGCGAACACGCTCGACTCGATCGATCACGCCGGCCATGTGAAGGTCCTCGCTGAGTTCCCGAACCCGCCCGCGAGTGACGCGGTTCCGACGTGCATCGCGCAGGGCAGCGACGGCGCGCTGTACATCGGTGAGCTAACAGGCAACGGCAATGGTGCAGGCGCCGCCGATGTCTTCCGCTACACGACCCAGCAGGGCCTGCGTGTATGGCGGACCGGGTTCTCGGCGATCACGGGATGCGGCTTCGGTTCGGACGGATCGTTCTACGTGGTCGAGTTCGACACCACGGGGTTCCCGCCGCACGGCGCCCCTGCGGGTGCTGTCGTGCGCATCGCCAAGGACGGCGCTCGCACCGTGCTCGGCGCCGGCCAGCTCTTCGCGCCCAACGGTTTTGCCGCCGACGACCACGGCAGCATCTATGTGTCCAACTGGTCGATCATGCCGGCCTCGTCGACGGGCGGCCCCACCGGCGAGGTGGTGCGCATCGGCTGACGCGAAACACAACGCGGCCTGCCCGCTTCGACGGGTAGGCCGCGGTCCCGCACCGGCTCTCGACGCCGAGCACCTAGTTGTCCAAGGCGCCCCGCGGCGTCTCCGAACCGACGCGATCGGAGGACCCGAGCTGCACTCCGGCCTCCGCGCGCGGCCCGAGGGGGTCGTGCGCGTCGCCCGGCGGCTGATGCACTTCTACTTCGTCGACGAGAACTCGCCCAGCGCGTTCAGGGACCACCTCCTGCTGATCTGGAACGCCAACGGTCACACGTACGGCTACGCTTCCACGTCCTGGAGACGCTCGCGGACGCTCGCGCGCTCGACTTGGAGCTCGTCCGGCATCTCGTCACGGTGTATCCGCACTCAACATCTTGAGCCCGTCTCACGCCTCCTCCGGCGCCGTTGGGGAGGTCGCCGTGCGACGCCGACGCTCAGGCAGCGTAAGCGGCACTTGACCAGGCGCTTGCCGGCCGCACGAGCCGCATGTGCCATCAGGCGTGCCATGCTGTCGCTCGCATGGGCGAGCAGCCATCCTGGCGGGCGCTCGCGACAGTGATCCAATGGACGATTTGCGCGTGTCTCAGCGCCGCTTCCGCGGGAGCGCCGAATGACGCTCGCTCATCGTCCCGAGCATCAGCGCGCTGGGCGTCGAGCGTGGCTGCTGCTTTGAGCCTTGGCACCGCTTGCCGGCGACCCGTTCATCGAGGGTCGAGCAAGCGGACGAGCGCCGGCGAACACGACTGCCGCATCCGCAGGCTGAGCGGCAGCAATGTCGGCATTGCTTTCGGGGCGGCTTGGAGGAGCGGGGTCTAGTCGGCGCGAGACTCCCGCGTCGTCGCCTTGGAAGCTGCGTCTTCGGGACTCCTGCTCCGCGGGCTGCCCGACGCACAGCGGAAGGCGGCGCGCGTCTGATGCCGGCGGCGACGATGCTGGTGATTCGTGGTTGCAGAAGCGTCGGGGTAGCGAGGCCTAGGTGTTCTCGGTTTAGTGGCCGAGGCTGACCTCGATTCGAATTGACGATCGGCATCAGCACGGCGATCACGAACGTGTCGGCCACTTTTCTAGCCGACGGCCGCGCATCCGGCGGGGGCACCAACCCAAATGCGAGGGTGAGATCGCCGGACCTCGTACGGGCCGGGAGTAGCGCGGCCGAGAGGGACACGAGGATTTTTCGCGCCGATGTCCGTCCAGCGTCCCGCCACTCGTCACCCAGGTAGAACCAGACGACAAGGCGGCCACAACCAAAGGAGGGATCGATGCCCACCGGATCCACGCCCAGCTCGAACGTCGCGCGGCTCGAGCGCACCACGACGCGCGGGCGGAGCTGATTTGGGAGCGGTGGATCACCGCGAGCGGCCTCGAAGCGCGGTGAGCCCCGGACGGCTTCAAGACCCGGGTGAGCGAGCTCGAGCTCAGCCCCGAGCAAGAGCCGTATGAGCACCTGACGGTGATCGACATCCAGCCCGACGGTGATCGCACGAGCCTGGTCATGACGCTTGATCCCCTCCACGACGAAACCTGGATGCAGGAGTACCGAGCCCACCGCGACACCGAGCTCGACAGTCGAGGCGGCGATCAGGCGACGCACAATGTGATCGGGATGCCCAGACGAACCTGCGAGATGCGGCCGCTGCCAGGGGACGAGCCGGGACTGGCCCGGTGAGGTGCTCCGGGAGTGCTGGGGGCGGGAGCTCATCGACGGCCGCAGGTCGAGTCCGGCAGCCGCCTGAGCTGCAGAGCGCCGGTCGCCTGGGACGTCGCCGCGCGGGGGTCGCCACCTACGGGGTCGAGGATGGGAGGCGCCGTGCTCGTCACGCTCGGCGCGGGCTGCCGGCGAGGTCGATGCCTGCGTCCACATCCCCCGACGTCAGGTTGTCCAGGTCGAGCGCGCAGAGCTGCCAATCGCGGCCTGAACCGGAAAGACTATGTAAGCACCGACTAGACAAGGAGAGGTAGATGACCCCGATTGACTCCGGCATTCGTTTCCCCGGTGAGTCGGAGGAGTACCGTCGTGAGCGCAATCGTCTGCTGGAAGCCGAGGCCGGGCTGCGGCGGGCGATCGAAGTGGTCGCGGCGCAGCGGCGTGCGCTGCCGCGGGGCGGTGTCGTTCCCGATGACTACGGTTTCGAGGAGGCATCCGATGGCGCCGAGGTGCGATTCAGCGAGCTATTCGAGGCAGGCACCGACACGCTCGTCGTCTACAGCTTCATGTTCCCGCGATACTCCGGGGATAGCAGGCCGGGACCAGAGGAGGGCGAGACGGCGCGACTGCCGCTTTCCGAGACTCCCTGTGCATCATGCACCTCGATCCTGGACTCGCTCGACGGCGCCGCCCGTCATCTCGCCGGGCGGCTGAACCTCGTGGTGGTCGCTAAGTCTGATCCCGGCCGGATCCGCACCTTCGCGCGCGAGCGTGGGTGGCGTCACCTGCGGCTACTGTCCTCGCGACGCAACACCTACAACCGCGACTACCACGCAGAGATCCCAGAAGGCGAGCAGATGCCCGTGCTGAATGTGTTCGTCCGCGACGGCAACCAGTTTCGCCACACGTGGGCCTCTGAGCTCATGTACGCGCCGCGAGACGAGGGACTGGAGGCCCGTCACGTCGACTCCATCTGGCCGATCTGGAACGTGCTCGATATGACGCCGGAAGGCCGCGGCAATGAGCCGAACTTCCCGGGACTGCGCTACCACTAAGCAGCCCGGACACGGATCAACGGAACCGAGCGGACCGCTCGGCAGCGGAGTGCCGCGAACTGGAGCGGCTGCTCTCCTTCCACAGCGAGGGGGCACTGGACGCCACCCAGCCGATCTTCCTGTTCGCGGTCGCCTTCGGGCTGGCGACCGACTGCGGGGTGTTCCTGCTCTCCGGGATCAAGGAGGCCCGTCAGGCCGGCGCCTCCAACGCCGACGCCGTCGCTGGTCGGGCTCGAACGCACCGGCCGGATCGTGACCGCCGCGGCGCTGCTATCCGGTCGCGATCGGCGCGTTCGCGACCTCACAGATCGTCTTCATCAAAGAGCTCGGCATCGGCGCCGCGCTCGCCGTGCTCATCGACGCATCGATCATCCGTGCGCTGCTCGTCCCATCCCTGATGTGGCTGCTCGGCCAGGCCAACTTGTCGGCGCCGAGGCCGCTGCGGCGCCTCCGGGGCCGGATCGGGCTACGAGACGACGTATCGACACCGACTCCCGTGCCCACACCTTCCCGCGCCTGAACGCGCCGCGGTCCCAAGCACGAGTTCCACAGTCAACGAACCAAAGGAGACACAAACATGAGCACACAATCCACCAGCCCCTCTCCAAGAGCGCCCGGCGAACAGGTTCGAGGTGACCGGACGCGCCCAGCCAGGCGCAGGCAACATCGAGACCGCGCTCGCGCGCAACCAGTCCTTCGCCGCCGCCGGCGGCCACAAGGACGCCGTCGTCTTCCCCAACCTACGCCTGCTCGTGATCACCTGCCTCGACCCGCGGGTCCTCCCTGCTCACCTTCGCGGCCTCGGACTCAGCGACGCCATGGCCGTCCGCAATGTCGGCGGGCGGGTTACCCCGAGGTGATCAACGACGTCGCCTTCATCAGCCAGATCGCCGAGAACGTACTACCAGACGGCCCGTTGTTCGAGGTCGCCGTGATCCACCACACCCAGCGCGGAGCCGGCGCGCTCGCCGACGACACCTTCCGCGGCCGCTACACCGATCGGATTGGCGCAGAAGAGTCGGTGCTGCGCGAGCGCGCCGTCCTCGATCCGGCGACCACCGTCACAGACAACGTCGAGCGCCAACGGTCCGCCTCCGCGATCTCCCCGCGCGTCAGCGTCTCGTGGCACGTCTACGACGTCGTCACCTGGCTGGTGCAAACGATCGTCTTTGCCGACAGCGAGGCAGACCAGCGCCTTGAACAACCCTGCCCTCCGCACCGAGGCCAAACACCATGACAACCGCGGCTGGACCCCGACTCGAGTCAGACCGGGAAAGCGAACCGCGCGATGACAATGCGGGCGTGATCGCACCGCCGCCGCTGATCTACCTGGGCGCGCTCGGGATCGGCTTTGGTCTCGACGCCGTAATCGGGACCCGCTCGCTGCCGTCTAGGGTCGCCGTACCCGTCGGAGCCGCGTCGATCATCACGGGCACGGGACTGATGGGGTCGTTCGTGCGGGCCTTCCGGCGCGCTCGAACGCCGATTGATCCGTACACGCCGTCGGAGGCGATCGTCACCGACGGTCCGTACCGGCTGACCCGCAACCCCGGCTACCTCGGGATGGCGCTCACCTATGCCGGGATCGCGATCGTCGCGAACGCGCCCTGGGCGCTCGTTCCGCTGCCGGTCGCGATCGCCGTCATCGACCGCGGCGTGATCGTCCGTGAGGAGCGCTACTTGGAGCGGAAGTTCGGCCCGTCGTACGTGGACTACAAGCGCCGCGTGCGGCGATGGATGTGAACCGCGCGCTGACCAATTCCACGCTCTGGCCATCACGGGGAACCAGCCAACGGACCGCGGCTCACGAGCCCGCTCGCCCTCAGTAGAGCGCCGGCCGTTTGACCCGACGTGGCGAGCTGCATGTACGGCGCTTACCCGGGGAGTAATCGACACGCCGCCGCTCCGGCTGGATCCTCTGCCCAGTTGCTGACCACAAAATAGGAGGAATCAATGCAGGACACAAAAACAAAAACGCTGGACGTACAGACGCTCGTGACGCGCTACATCGACGCGTTCAACGAGACCGACGCCGATCGGCGGCGAGAGCTGCTCGACGCGCTCTACACCCTCGACTGCACCTATACCGACCCGCATGTGGATCTCCACGGAGCCGAGCAGATCGACGGGTTCATCGCGCAGACGCAAGAGCGTTTCCCCGGGCTCACGTTCACCCTCGGCGGGGCGATCGACGCCCATCACAACCAGGCCAGGTTCCAGTGGCACGCGGGCCCTGCCGACGCGCCGGAGACCTACGTCGGCTTTGACGTGATCGTCGCCGAGGACGGCCGCATCCGCGACGTCTACGGCTTCACAGACGTCGGCCCGGCCGCCTGAATCGAACCATGCGCCCGCCGTCCGGACCATTCCCCGGGCGGCGGGGGCACCCGCCAAGCACCGAGCCCAGAAGAGCGATCAGAAGGACCACGATGAACACTTCTGCCGCCTGGCCTAGATTGGTCGCGTGATGTCATCGGGTCGACTGCTGGCGTTTGTCGCCACCGCGTTCGCGGTCATCGTGATTCCTGGCCCGAGCGTGCTCTTCGTGGTCGGCCGAGCGCTCGCCGGCGGGCGCCGAGTCGCCATGTTCAGTGTGCTCGGGAACGCCGCGGGGGAATACATCCAAGTCGTGGCTATCGCGTTCGGGATCGGCGCGTTAGTCGAACAATCGAATGCGTCATTCACCGCTTTGAAGCTGATCGGCGGGTGCTACCTGGTCTACCTCGGGCTCAAGACGCTTCGCCAGCGCAAATCGCTTGGGGCAGCCCTAACGGCATCGGGTCAAGCCCGCACGGGTCGGGTTTCGTTTGCGCAGGGCTTCTCGGTTGGGGTCACTAACCCGAAGACAGTCGTGTTTCTCGCTGCCATCCTCCCGCAGTTCGTCAGCCGCCACGCCGGGAGCGTCCCCGTGCAGATCCTCCTGCTCGGGCTGGTGTTCGCGGCGATTGCGGTCACCTCCGACACCCTCTGGGCACTTGCCGCCGGAGCCTTACGCGGGTGGTTCGCTCGCTCACCTCGGCGCCTGGAGCTCGTAGGGGCAGCGGGCGGCCTCGGCATCGCCGCCGTGGGCCTCGGCTTTCTCGTCTCCGGGCGCAAAGGCTGACCGCCGCGCCGCGGGCGATTAATCGTGAGCAGGGCTCTTGCTCGCAACTTCTGTGCGCGAGCGTCCCCACGGGTCGTGGGGACACCAGGGCCTGGTGGCGGCTACGCCACCGAGGCCGCGCAACGGGCTCTTGCATCTGGTCTTCGACGAGCTTGGCCTTCACCGCGGCATTGCCCCGGCTCGATGCCAACAATCACAGTTCAGCCCGTCTCGCCGTCCGAATCGGCATGCGGCAAGAGGCACACCTCGTACAAAGGGCGGCGGGTCGCGCGTACCCGCGTTCGTGAAATTGCAGGATGTCACACCCGGCGGTGATGATGACAGCCACGTGCTCTGGCGGCTGTGAGATGGGATCGACCCGAGTCCGGCGCTCACTTGCTCGGTGGGCGGCTCGCGTCAGTGACCTCAGCGGAACAGCCGAAAAGCCGCTCGCACCTCGTCCACGAACGTTGCGGGCTGCTCCATCGCGGCGAAGTGCCCACCTTTGGCAAGCTCGTTCCAGTACCGTAACTCGCGGAACTGCGGCTCGGCCCAGCGGCGCGACGGGCGGTAGATCTCTTTAGGGAAAATGGACGCGCCGGCGGGCACGCAGACGGGGTCCTGGATGCGTTTGCCGAAGCTCTCCCAGTAAAGGCGGGCCGCGGATGCTGCGGTGCCGGGCAGCCAGTACAGCATGATGTTGTCCAGCATCTCGTCCCGGGTGAAGACGTTGGCCGGATCACCGTCGCAGTCGCTCCACGCCCAGAACTTCTCGACGATCCAGCCTAATAGCCCCGCGGGCGAGTCGACCAGGCCGTAGCCGAGGCTCTGCGGACGGGTCGACTGCGCGATGGCATAGCCCGAGCCCCACCTGCGGTGGTAGTCCAGCGCGGCCAGTGCGTCGCGCTCGCGCTCGGTGAGCTCATCGGCAGTTCCGGGATCGGGGAACGCGAAGACCATGTTCAGGTGGATACCGATCAGGTGCTCCGGGTACCGAACGCTGAGCGCCGTGGTCACCTGGGACCCCCAGTCGCCGCCCTGGGCGCCGTAGCGCGCGTAGCCAAGCCTGGCCATGAGCTGCTCCCAGGCGCCTGCGATGCGTAGCGTGTCCCAGCCTGGCCGCGCCGGCTTGCCGCTGAACCCGAATCCTGGCAGCGTCGGGCACACGACGTGGAACGCGTCACTAGCGCTCGCACCGAACGCCACCGGATCGGTCAGCGGCTCGATGACCTTGCCGAATTCGACGACCGAGCCAGGCCAGCCGTGCGTGATCACCAGCGGGACGGCGCTTTCGTGCGGGGAGTGAACGTGGACGAAGTGAATGTCCAAGCCGTCGATCCTCGTTCGAAACTGCGGGAAGCGATTGAGCCGGGCCTGCGCCTTCGCCCAGTCGTACTCGTCAAGCCAGTACTGGCACAGCTCACGGGCATACGCGAGCGGTGTCCCCTGCGACCAATCATCCACGGTCTCAGGCTCTGGCCAGCGAGTCCGACGCAGCCGGTCCCGAAGATCCTCGATCTCGGCTTCGGGGACGTCGATGCGGAACGGGACGATGCCATCACCCATAGCACGGGCATCGTAAAAGAGAACTAACCCGGGGTCGAGATCTACGGTGGGATCGCCGCCCCGGGGACTGTCTCTTCACGGGCGCGAGCCAGTGGAACTGCAAGTCGTCTATCCGGGACCTCGGGATTTCGAAGCATCTCGCGGCCGGCGTGCCGCGCATCGCGCCGCGCGACCTGAGTACCGCGCGGATGCGGCGGAGCTCTCTCGAGATCTCGGGCGGATGTTGCGCGCGCTCGACGACCGCCACTGGCTGATCTGGACCTCGCGGCCGGCGCCGCTCAAGGCGGGGCTTCGGCGCGTCCAGCGCGAGTGCGGTTCGGAGCACTTCCCGGCGCCGGGGGAGGTTCTGGTTGACGCGAGCGAACTCGACCTGGCGGAGAAGACGCTGATCCTGTTCCGCCATGCCAAGAACCGCGATGCCGACCAGGCGGCGCGCGACGTGCTGCGCTTTGCCGGCGTGCCGATCGTGGAGCATCCGGACTTCACGCCCGAGCGGATTCGGAGACTCGTCGCCGAACGGCTCGACGAGCTGCGCTCGGCAGGCAACCGCGGCGGCGAGCGGAGGGTGCTGCGCATCGTCGAGGACGAGTTGGCCAGACCCACGGAGGCGATGCGTAACTCGTTCAGGAGCCTCGAGACCGAGCACCGGGACTTGCTCATCGCGCTCCTGGACGCTCCGGCCGGGCTGATCGACGAGCGCGATCTGGCCGCCGCGGTTCGGCGCCACCACGCCGGCGGTCTCAGACGACCGCCCGCCGAGCTGATCGACCGGCTCGTCGACCACTTCCTGCGGGTCACGCCGCTCGGCATCGGGTGGGTTCACCCGAGCTGGCGTGATCTCGTGATCGGGGAGCTCGGCGACTCGGCGGGTACACCGCGTCCTCGCGGATCTATAGCGCCGGCGATGGCCTCGTACGTGCCGTACGTCCCGCCCCGTTGATAGACATTAGGACCAAGTGAATCCGGTGGGATCGATCGGATTTCGAGCCGAGGGAGGTCGAGACATGCGTTGGGCCTGGATGGCGCTCGCGAGCTTGGTGGTGGCGTCGTGCCGGGGTTTCTCGCGGCCGGTTCGACGCGCGCGGACTGCAGCATCCGCCACGGCACGGCGGGTTGCGTGTCGCCTGCGTGCAGCGGCCACTCTTCGTCGCGGCGAGATGCGAGCGCCATCGCGTAGCGGCGGAGGCGAAGCCGCTTCGCAAGGGTGCGATCCGGATCGATGCGTCGGCCGGCGCGCGAACGCGAGGATCGGGCCACGCTGCCACGCCGGCCAGCCTCACGCCAGCCCGCCCGCCCACGTCCTGCCTCGAGCGCTCTGCCCGCGGCGCCCGGCGCTTGTCCTCGCCATCCTCACCACGCTCCTGGTGGCTGGGTGCGGCTCATCCTCCTCTCCGACCTCTAGCTCCGCGCGCCAACCGCCCTCTAGTTCAGAACGCCAAACGATCTCGTCAACAAGTACCCGCTCGTCCGCGGCATGTGCGTCGAGCGACTGCGGTCCCACTCCGATGACGCTGATCAGCCGAGGCGTGCCGGCGAAGGCCGAGGGCTCGGCTCTGTATCCCGTCACGAACGTCAACGACTCCGATTACGGCACCGAGTACCGCTGCACTCCCACCTGCGCTGCCGACCTCGACATCTCTGGGGTCCCGTCGATCCAGCGGCAGACGGTCGTCGTCTCCTGGTACAACGATGCCACCACCTTCCAGCACGTAGCGGAGCGCGTCGGCGCCTACAACGAGCCGCGCGATTTCACGATCGACGTCAACCGCGGGGCCGGCGGCGGATCCGCGCCCACAACCGGATGGACAACTCTCCGCGCCGTCACGGGGAACCTCTACAACGCCGGGCAGTACGTCCTGAAGCTGGGCGGCGCGAACTGGATTCGGATGCGTGTCACGGCCGTGAACGGTTCACCCGAGAACCAGGATGCCTCGTGGCAGATGGATGTCGCCTCTGCGAACAGCGGGGCGAACGACACGTGGCTGTTCCTGGGCGATTCGATCACGAACAACTCGATGACGCACCGGGAGCCGACAAACTGGATTCAGGCGATTAACGCCTCCAAGTCCTCCTACTGGCCGAGCCAGGTGAACGGCGGGATGTCGTTCTGGCTCACGAGCACCTTCCTGGATAGCGACCCGAAGACCGGGCAGCCGTACATCACCGACTTCCTGAGCGCGTTCCCGTACGCGCACTACGTCACGATCAATCTCGGCTCGAACGACGTAGGCGGAGGCGTCTCGGCTTCCACGGTGCTCGCGCACATGAAGACCTTGGTCAAAGACGTGGTCAAAGCGGGGCGGATCCCGGTCGTCCCGACGATTCCGTGGGCTCCGGCTGGTTGCAATTCAAATCTGGCGAACGACAATCCGGCGACACCGGGGACCGCGAACTACGACATCGTCCACAGCTTGTACCCGGCCTACCCGAAGCTGGTCCACGGCCCCGACCTATGGACGTATTTCCACGACAACCAGGCGTTGATCGCCACGTCAGGCTCCCCCGGCTGCCCGCATCCGACCTCGCCTACAGGCGAGAATGATTACCGAGCATTGTGGGCTCGCACGATGCTGTCTGAGGTCTATCGCTAATCCGTCTGACATCGGCAGTCCTGATCGACGCTCCAATCGCCGCGCCTGGTCCATTCCGGGTGCCCGGCAGTGCTAAATTCAACGTCCCGCGGTGGGCGTAGCTCAGCTGGTAGAGCTCCTGGTTGTGGTCCAGGCGGTCGGGGGTTCGAGTCCCCTCGCTCACCCCTAGGAAGGCGCTGGATATCTGTGCCTTTCGGCGCGGCGCACCCCGGGTGGTGAGGTCCTCGCAGGGCGGCGGGGGCCTTTGGGGCCTTTTCGCTTCGCCGACCCGTCGTCGAGAACCGTGGCGTGCCTCGCCTCGCTGCCTTCTACGGCATCGTCATCTGGATGTACCGGCCCGACCATCCGCCGCCACGCTTTCATGCTCTGTTCCGCGGCTCGCTCGGTGAGCCGCTGCGCGATCCCGAGTACTTCGAGCAGGTGCGCGTTGACGATGAGGGGGGAACGGTTGTTTGGCCGAACGGGCTCGATCTCGCACCGGAGCTGCTGCATGGCGATTACGAGCCACCGTCATTCGAGTGTTCGCAAACGCATCCCGCGCGCGTTTAGGCGTCGGTCGACACCTCGTATTCGATCGTTCTGGGCAGTCACGGAAGCGCGACACGCGCTTCCGCGGAAGCGCCCTGGCGCTGCTGGTGGTCGTTGGGACGACCGGATCGGGGGCGACGAACGAGGCGTCCGCGCTCGCAAGTTCCGGCGTGCTCGAACAGCCGGTTTCCTCTCCCTCCTGATGGGCTCGGGGCTACACTCGATCAGCCAGATCCCGAAGCAGAGAAGAAGCAATGCACGCGGTAGTCGTCAACCTCACCATCAACGAACCGGAAGCCGATTTGCGCGCGTTGCGCGAGCGCGTTGTTCCTCTGGTATCCCGAGCCCCCGGGTTCGTCACCGGCTACTGGACACGGAGTGGCGACGCGGGGCTGTCAATGATCGTGTTCGATTCAGAAGATGCCGCTAACGCTGCGGCAGAGCAACTAAGATCGACATTATCTGACCCGATGGCGACGCTCAAGAACATGGATGTACGAGAGGTCGTCGCTCACGCCTGAGCTGCTCTCGGCACGCCAAGAGCAGCCTTCCGGCCGCTGCCCTCAGTCTCTTAGTCACGATGCACCGCTCCACAGGGACGGACCGCAGATCCTCGAGGCAGGGCACAGAAGCGCTAGAAGCTCCTGCAACCAGCATGATTTCATCGCCGAGGACGCCTGGTTGCGACGGCGTCAAGTCCGTTGTCGTCGCCGCCCTGCGTTCCGCGGAGAGGGGGGGAGCGCCGAGAGGCTCGTCCGCCGCTCGAAGCAGGGCTCGCCCAGAATCGACGGTCGCTGTTGGGTTACGTTAAGCGAGCTTGAGCGGTACTGGTCCGTATGGGTCGATCCGGTATACGAGTGAGACTCGATGAAAGCCGTCGGCGATGTCGGCGGCTTTCTTGCCGCTGAGGACGAGTACGGGGCTGAGCTGCTCGCCCTCGATCGCTTTGATCAGATCCTTCAGGACGCCGGGGTCGTCGAGCGGTGCCGCCGTCAGTCCGGCGGCTCGGAGGATGTCGTTCGCGCGGCGCGTGGTGAGCGCGGCCTTGCGGAGCCGCTGGACGGATTTGGCGACTGCGTCCTCGTCGAGCTTAAGCGACAGGTAGGCCTCGGCCGCGGCGTAGTCGTGGTCCGCAACATGGTCGGCCCATTTGATTTTGACCGCCGCTTCGATCTCGATCCCTCTTGCGCCGCCTTTCGCCATTCGCGGTGATGATGTCAGGCGCCGTCAGCAGACGCTCCGCCGGGAACGTCGGCTCCGCGTCGTTTGCTCAAAGCCGCGGGCGGCCTCTTCTCCGGTTCGGACGTGAGATCGCCGGACGCCGCCATGCGAGCGGTTGCATCGCCGCCGCGGCCTCGCAGGATCAGGGCGCAACCGAGGGCGATCATCGCGCCGATCAGCGGTCCGGCGAGGTAAACCCAATACGCGTTCCAGTCGCCGCTCACCAGGGCTGGGCCGAAGGAGCGGGCGGGGTTCATTGAGGTGCCGCTCACGGGCGCTGCCCAGAGCCCAGCGAGCGCGATGTAGCCGCCTACACCGAGTGCTCCGATGGTGCCCACGTTCTGAGCCGCCGACGCGGTTCCCAGGATCACGCTGACCAGCGTCGCCGTAAGGGCGATCTCCATCAGGAACGCCTGCCACGCCTCGTATCCGGGGCCCGGCAGCGTCGCGCCGAGGTGCTTGACGTTGCCCAGCACTGCGAGCAGGAACACGCACGCGAGTGTCGCCCCGAGCAACTGAACGATGATGTACCCCGGCACCCGCCTCCACGGAAAGTCCCCGCGCAACGCGAAGGCAAGCGACACCACGGGATTCAGATGCGCGCCCGAGACCGCGCCCATGAACAGGATAATCGCCATCACCATCAGGCCAGGCGCAACCACCGCGGCCGACAGACTGATCTGGCCTTTGGCGTGCAGGACGCCACCGCCAGCGGCGACGAGCACCAGAAAGAAGGTGCCCAACAGCTCGGAGAACAACCGCCGGTAGGCGAGGCGCGGATCGTCGAACTCCCTCCGCGACCCGAATTCGAGCATCAACAACTGCCGCGCTCGCTGCGCGTCGTGCGCCGCAAGCATGGCGCGCTCGCGGTCGGGCAGGCTGGTCACGCACCGAGTCTCTCACGCTCGCGCTCCCATCGTCCCCGTCGTGTCGATCCTCTCGCTGCGCCCGCACAGTAATGGAGGTCGCTGCGGTGACTGACAGTCGCCGAGGTCGGGCCGGCTTGCTTCGTCCGTTGAGCAAGCACACACGCCGAGACGCTGACAGGCAAGGGTCGAGCCAAGTCGGGTGACGCCAAGGCTCCGTGGCCGCGCCGACTGCGAGCGCCGCTGCGCCGGAGTACCGCGGTCATTTCAGAGCAGGTCTTTCGGCGCCCAATGCCGCGCAGGCAGCGACGAGCAGTCTGCCGGTGTCGTGCCCGCCGCCGGGGCAGGCCTGGGGACCCTCGTTGCTGCTCTCGGCCGAAGCCTCGACGGAGCGGCAGCGACGGCGTCGTGGCGCCGGTTCGTGGATCCGGAACTGATCGGTGGCGGATGCCGGAGTCGCGGCGGCCAGCCGGCTGCGGAAATGATCCGCGGGTGACGCCGAGGTGAGGCTTGGTTGAGCGCACTCTCCCTCCCGGTGGGTAGACCCTTAGGTCGCCGCACTAACCAGCTCGGGCCAATCACCCGGGCCGTCCTTCGCGGTGTTCGCGGACGCGAAGGGACTGAACGTCGCCTTTCCGATGATGGTCGCCTCTACCTACTCCGTGACCTCCGACGGCGGCTACACGATCGTCGGCCTCGCAACCGGGTCCTACCTGGTCGAGTTCCTCCTGGCGGCGCCGGGACGGCGTATCCGGTGTCATGGTATCCGCAGCAACCCGACCCTGGTCGTGCCCAGTGGGTCAAGGTCACCGCAGGGCAGAACGCGAGCATCGGACTCGAGATACTTGAGCCGCCGGGCGCGATCACAGGCCACGTCCGCGACCGCCATTCTCATCCCCTCGCCGGCGCGGGCGTGACCGCGACGATCCGCGAGCCCGACGGCTCCGTCTACTTAGGCGCGAGCAGCCGCGTGGCCAGTGATGGGAGCTACAGGCTCGGCGGGCTAGCGCGCGGCAAGTGGGCGGCGAGCGTCAAGGTGGACCTCCCCCATCCGGTGACAGTCCGCCACAGCGCGCTGGTGCAACCCGGCGCCACCACCCGGCTTGATTTCACGCTGACGCCCCGCCGCCGGCGCGCCTGACGCGAATGCGACCGTCGCGCCCATCTGCGCCGGCCGGCCCCCGAACCGGACAAGGCAAACTGAGGAAGCGCGGTGGACGCCGGCGACCCGCAGCGCTGTCACCACCCTACGGCCGTCCGCTCGACCACATTCGCGATGAGAGAACCGTCGCGCCGCTCCGGGAAGCTCGGACTCCCCTCCGCCGGAGATGCGGTGATCACGGCCTGCCCTCTCTGCTCGGCTGCCCCTCGCCCTGCTCGAGTTGAGCGGGGGAGCCGCCGGCATCGAGTTCGGCCTTCATCCTTGCGACGTCGTCGTCGACGGCGCTTGAGCGGCCAAGCTGCTCGAGCTGGCGGTCGATGTCGTCCTGGGGTGGGCCAAGCGCCGTGATGTCGTCGAACGTTCCCGCGGCTTCGAGCTCGCCGACGGCGTCGGCACGTGCCTGCATGTTCTCGGTCTTATCCAGCGCGCGCTGCATCGCCAGGCCGACGTCGGCCATCTCCTCACCGACGCCGGTCGCGGCCTCGGAGATGTGCACCTGCGCCTCGGCGGCCGAGTACTGCGCCTTGACGACTTCCTTCTTGGTGCGGAACGCCTCGACCTTGACGCGCAGCTTCTCCTCCGAGTCGATCAGCTTCTGCTGCTGGTCCTCGAGCTGTGAGACCTGCTGGTCAAGCGACTGGAGCTCCCCGTCCGCGAGGTGCTTGCGCTCGAGCGCCGTTCGCGCAAGGTCCTCACGCCCAGCGGCCATCGCCTGGCGGGCCTGTTCATCGAGCTTTGCGATCTGCTGCTGCGCGCTCGCCTCCTGCATCTGGAGACGTTTCTTGGCGGTAACGAGGTCGGCGATCCCTCGCTTGACGCTCTGCAGCTGCTCGAGCTGCTTCTCGTAGCTGTAGTCAAGCGTCTCCGCCGGATCCTCGGCCCGATCCAACAGCTTCGAGACCTTTGCCTTCACCACAGTGGTCATACGCCCGGACAGACCCGGCATCTTGGACCCTCCTCAATGATCAGCAGCAGAGCACCGAGGATCGCACACCGATCCGTTCCTCGACAAAACCGCTCGCCGGGTGTCCGATACTCGAGCCGCTAAGCAAGCAACATCAGGAACCGCGCGCCGGCGGCACACGGGTGCCCCACCAGGTATTAGTCGTTGATGTCCATGACCGGCGTGATGTCCGGCAGCTGCTGGCCCTGCTCGGCATGCTCGTTGGGTACTACGGCAGTGCCGAGAGCGAAGAATTCGATCACATGGCTGCCCCAGCCGTGGTTGTTCTCGTGAAGCTTGACCTCAACGATCCCGAGAACGCCGTCTCCGATGGCTTCGGCCTCTTTCTGCATGCGCTCCATCGCGAGCTCGCGCGCGTCATACAGGGCCTGGGTGTACTGCTCGAGCTCGACGTTCTGACCGGTCTGCCGAATCGACTGCAGCATGCCGCGATGGGCGACGTGGTAGACGCAGTTGCCCATGACCATCCCCACCGGACGCTTGCCTGTCTGCATCAGGGTCCAGAAGGCCTGACCGCTGAGATCGGATGTGAACGGGCGCCCGTTGGGGGCGCGGTGTACCTTGCCGCCCTTGTGCTTGATCGCGGTGCCGATGGCGATGAACTCGGCCATGTCCGCGCCCCATTCATAGCGACCCACGTCCAGGCGGACCCCGACGATGCCATCGGCGCCCAGCTGGTCGGCCTCCTCCTCCATGCGCGTCATGGCGAGCTCGCGTGCGGAGTACATCGCCTGGGTGAGGACCGCCATCTCCTGGCTCGCTTTCCAGTTGGACTGCTGGAAGCCGATGTGGTAGATGCTCGATCCCACCACCAGACCCACGGGCTCGAATCCGGCCTTCTCCACGCACAGGTACTCGTTCACGGAAAGGTCGGACGTGAACAGCCCGCGAGCGTTCATCTGGAGGCGCTCGCTGGCGTGTTCGGCGAGGCCTTCGGTACTCGTCGGATCGTATGTCGACATCAGATGCTCTCCTGAGTGGTGGTGGCCTAGGCGCCGAGGTTGATCGACATCACCGGCAGGGCCAGCGGGGCGGGATGAGGCTCATGCGCGCCGAGACGAATCGCAGTGCCCAGGACATGCATGGAAACTATGAAGAAGTGCTGTCGAGAGCCGTAGCCCTCGTACTCGTGATGATCGATGTCGTGCGTGAGCGTTGCGATAACCATCTCATTCGCGCCGGCCTGGCTCGCCTGACGGCGCACCTCCTCCATCGCAAGACGGCGGGCCGCGTAGACGCCCTCGGTGACCTCACTCATCTCCTGGTTGCCCCACCAGCTGCCCATCATCTGATTGGCCCATGGACTCAGTGCCACGGTGACCACCGAGGTGTGGCCGATGACGCCCACCGTCTCGGCTCCAATCCGGCGGAGCTTGTCGACATCCTGCCCCGAAAGGGCGCACATCCGCAGCGGAGAACCATCGGGCGCCACAAGCGTGGTTTCGCGGACTGCCGTGCCGAAGACGAGGTACTCGACGTTGCCCGGGCCCGTCATAAGGCTATTGGCGGTCATGTCGATCCCGATCACGGCGTCGGCGCCCGCGAGCTGGGCCTCCTGCCGCAGACGATCGAACGCGCGCTGGCGCGAGAGATTCCACGGTGCAGCGAACGACGGCATCTCGCGGATCCCTCCTCCGTAGGAGGACCAACCGTAGTTCTGCCAGCCGTGCTGGACGACCGAGGAGCCCATGACCTGGGCAATCGGCGTCAAACCGGAGGCTTGCGCGACGGCGTACTCGTTGGCACTCAGGTCGCTGGTGAAAAACGGCGACCTTGCCGCTGCGACCCGGTTCAGGCGTTGCTCCGCTCCAAGCGGGATTCCACCGCCGCGAATCCGCTCGAGATCGACCGCTGCCGCCCGACGCTCCTCGTCGCTGAGCGGTGCTGGTCGTCTTCCGAAGAGTGGCAAAGCCTCCCGATCGTGGCACATCGCCACCGCCCGCACAACAAGCGCCGGTCTCGAGACACGCGGCGCTTGCCCGTGGGCGCGAGCAGGCGTCTCGCGTGGCCCGGCGATAGCGCCGCCCCTCGCCCCAGCCGGCATTGTCGGGGACTTCCGCGGTCGCAGGTTATGCGGGCGGCCCACTGCGCGAACGCGAGCGCCGTCGTGGTTACTTCAGTCGAGGCAGTTTGCTCGGTACTCACGGACTCAGTCACTGTTCCGGCGGAACCGACACAATGTATGTAAGAAATGGGCCGGTGACCAGATCTCAACGGCGAGCGGTGCACCCAATCGAGAGGAGTAGCCCGCGCGCGAGTGGCACCTGCATGGTGGCTTCGTGCTCGGACTCCCGTCCCGCGTTCGCCGTCGGGCCGGAGGCGGACCGGGCAGCGGGGAGGACAGCGAGCATGCGCATCCTCAGCGACGGTGTGGCCTCGTATGCACGTCCGGCGGCGGGCCCCCGATTTTGCTCCTGACGGGCTTCCCGGGCGCCTGCCGCGGCACCCGGGTGGCCCGGTAGTCGGTGGTCTAGACGGGCGCTCCAGCGGCGAGCGCCTTGACGTCCTCGGTGTGTAGCGGCTTGCCGCCGATGCCCCAGTCGCCGCTGTGCACCTCTTCCACCACGACCCAGGTGACGCCTCGCATGTTTTTCCCCCTCGATCGAGACCATCGCGTCGGTGAGACGCTCGACGATCTGTCCCTTCTGCTCGGGTGTGAAGACGTCTTCGATCAGCTTGACGTTGATGAGCGGCATTTGCGCTCCTCCCTCTGGTTGGGTTGTGTAGCCGGTAGGCACGCGCGGAGCTTGCTCCGGCCGGCCTGCGAAAACCCTGTGGGAACCTAGTCGCGTGTGTTTGCCCCAACCTTGGTGCCGGCGTACCGTTGGCATGTGGACTGGACCGAAGCGACGATCCGGCTGTGCGGGCGCTTGAAGGTGACGGTCGGCGGGCGGGATGTCACGCGGGGCCTGCCCGGTCGCCAAGGACCGCTCGTGCTCGCGTATCTCGCTTGTAATCGTGGCCGGCCGGTGACACGTGACGAGTTGATCGATCTGCTCTGGCCTTCCGGCCCGCCCGCGCTTCCAGACGAGGTGTTGGGCGCGCTGCTGTCAAAGCTGCGGCGCACGCTCGGCCCAGGCCTGATCGAGGGTCGGCGCGACCTGACGCTCGTCCTGCCTGCGGGTGCACGAGTGGATCTGGAGATCGCCGCAGAGGCCCTCGAGCGCGCTGAGGCGGCGCTTTCCGGCGCGGACGCACGGCTAGCCTTCGATCAAGGGCAAATCGCTCGCGAAGTGGCCGAGGGCGGGTTCTTACCCGGCTTCGCTAACCCGTGGGTCGAGGAGCAACGGCGTGAGCTCGACGATCTGCGGCTCCAGGCGCTTGAGTGCATTGCCGCCGCTGGTGTCTTGCTTGGCGGCGCCGAGCTCGCGTCTGGGGAGCGAGCAGCGCGTGATTTGATTGTCGGCGCGCCGCTTCGGGAGCCCGCGTATCGCCTGTTGATGGAAGCGCTCGCTGCGCGCGGTGACGTCGCAGGGGCGCTGCAGGCGTACGAGCGACTGCGGGTGGCTTTACGTGACGAGCTCGGGATCGCGCCTGGTCCAGGGGTGCGCGCGCTGCACGAACGGCTCTTGGCCGGAGATGCTGGCGCCGATGCGCGGCTGGACGATCGGCCGACCCCCCAGCCGGCGCCACGGGAGGAGCGCAAGCTCGTCACCGTGCTCGCGGCCGAGCTCCAGGACAGCACGAGCGGTAACGACCCAGAGGAGATCCGGGCGAGCCAGACGAACGCGCACGAGCACGTGCGGGCCGAGTTGGAGCGGTTCGGGGCGACGGTCGAGCCGACGGCGGAGGGCGCGGTCCTGGCGCTGTTCGGGGTGGCCAGCGCGCACGAGGACGACGCCGAGCGCGCCGTCAGGGCAGCGCTTCGCCTGCGCGGGATTGACCTCGCTGCGCGCGTCGGGGTCGCGACCGGGGAGGTGCTCGTCGTCCCCCACGCACATGCCGCGCGCGCCATCGGCACGGCGGTACGCGAGGCGGTCGGCAATCAACGAGCGGCTCCTCGAGGCGGGGTGCTCGCCGACGAGCTGACGGTCCAAGTCACCCGCGACGCGGTCGCCTACGAGAAGCTCGAGCCGGGAGGGTCCTGAGTGGCGCAGGCGGTGATCGGCCGATTCGCGGCCACACCGGAGCATCCGCCCGGCGCCCGTTTTGTCGGCCGCGTGAACGAGCTGGCGTTGCTCGAGAATCTGTACCGGGCCACTGTCGAGAACGGGCGCCCCTCGATGGTCATGATCCTCGGCCATGCCGGCGTCGGTAAGAGTCGCCTCACCGATGAATTCCTGAACGTCATCCAGACGTCCCCAGCGTCCGTGTACCGCGGACGCTGTCTCGCCTACGGGGAAGGGACGGCCTACTGGCGCTGCGCGAGATTCTGTGGGCGACGACGGATATCCGCTTCGACGATCCCGCGGCAACAGCCGCCACGAAGCTGCGCGACCGGGTTAGCGAGGTGCTGGCCGCGGCCGAACCCGAGCGGGTCACCGCAGCGCTGGCCATCGCCGCGGGGATCGCCCTACCCGACAATCCGCTCGATCGCCTCCCGCCGGGATCGATGCCGAGGAAGTCGCGCTGGCGTGGCCGGCGCTGTTGAGCGGCCTCGCGACCGTGGCGTCAGTCGTGGTGGTGATCGAGGATCTCCACTGGGCCGAGGAGCCTCTACTCGAAATGGTGGAGCACATCCTGGCGCGGTCGACCAGACCGCTGCTGCTGCTCGTCACCGCACGCCCAGAGCTCGCCGAGGGGCGATCCGGCTGGAGCTCCCGCGTCGGAATGTCCCAGATCTCGCTCGAGCCTCTGACCCGATGGGCCTCGTCTGAGCTCGTGGCCGAGCTGCTTCCGCATGCGGGCGCCGATTTGCGCGAACGCGTCGTCACGACCGCCGAGGGCAACCCATTCTTCGCCGAGGAGCTCGCGCGGCACCTTTCCGAAGAGCTCGGCGAACCCGCCGCGATCCCCAACACGGTTCGCGCGCTGCTCGCCGCGCGCGTGGATCGGTTGACCGAGCCGGAGAAGCAAGTGCTTCAGGACGCGGCGGTCGTCGGCCGCGACTTCTGGGCGACGACGCTCGAATCGATTGAAGCGCGCCCCGACCTGGCCGCCACCCTGCGCAGGCTGGAGAACCGAGGCCTCGTGCTGACACGACCCAGCTCGTCGCTGCCGGGCCAGACGGAGCTTTCCTTCTGGCACGGCTTGACGCGCGAGGTCGCCTACCGCTCGATCCCACGGGCACGCCGCTGCCGGGCACACGCCGCAGTGGGCGAATGGCTCGAGGAGCTGGCCGGTGACCGGCGCGAGGAGTTCATCGATCGGCTGGCACATCACTATGAGGCTGCCTCCGCACGCGGCGACGCGGCCCTGGCGTGGCCGCCAGAATCCACAGAGCCCGACCGGCTCCGGACGAAAGCCGTCGCGGCGCTGGTCGAAGCCGGCGATGCGGCACGCAAACGCTTGTCGATCGATGAGGCGCTCGCGGCGTACACGGCCGGCATGGCGATCGCGCGTACGCTCGGCGACCGCGAGGCCCTCTCGCGACTGCGGGCATACGCGGTGCTTCTCTGCGTCCGCTATGCGGGCGCGCTCACCGGGGATGGGTGGCAAACACGAGCGATCGAACTCGTCGAAGAAGGGCTGACGGAAGAAGACGAAGGCTCGGTGACGTTCGAACGAGGAGCACTGCTGGTCGGGCGGTCCTGGGGGCTACAACACCGCTGGCTCCAGCCACCGACGCGCGATCTCGCGACGGCCAGGCGCGACGTCGAGCAGGCAATCGCAATCGCCGAGACGATCGACTCCCACGAGCTGCTCGCCGCAGCGCTCGAGGGACTCACGTGGCTCACTTCGGAGCAGGGCTTCTGTGAGGCCGGCTCTATGGCCCTCCGGCTTATTCGCGCCAGTTCGGGCTCGATGGACAGGGTGGAGGCGCATGAGAGCAAGGTGACTGCGGCGATCTGCTTCGGGTGAAGCTGGGTACTCGAGCTCGCGCGTGAGGACGCCGGTGACGGGTACACCTGCATGTCGGCCGTGGTTGGGCTCGCCGGACGCGTGCTATGGCTGTACGAGGCGCTCGAGGCCGACAGCGCGACAAGCGCGCGCAACCTCATGAACCGAATCCGTCCGCCGGCCCGGCGCTCGATCTACGACTACTTCATCGCCGAGCAGCTGCGGCCGTTCGTCGGTATCGAGCCCACCCGCGCCCAGCTCGAAAGCCTCCCACCGACCCCGCACGACGCGGCCGCAGCGATCCTCTATCTCCGCGCGCAACTGCCGATCCTCGTTCTCGGCGACAACCGCGACGCGCTCCCCGACGCGCCCGCCGAGGCGCGCAAACTCGCACGATTGGCCTGCGCCCCGTCGCTCAGATGGATCGCCGATTGGGCCGCGGCGTCACATAGCGCTACCGACGACCCCGCTGGCTCACTTCAGCGCGCGCTGGCCGCGACCACGGCGCTCACCGACTACGGTGAGTCGTACACCGCCGCACGCCTGATGAGCGATTTCCTCCCGCTCGTGGCCAACAGCATCGCTCGCAAGGCGGCCGAGGACACCACACAGCGGCTCAACCTGATGGGCGCGCACGCTAGCGCCGCGAGAGCACGCTCGGCGGTCGCACGCAGCTGAGCCTCCCAACGCCAAACCATTCACCACCCCGAGCCCCCGCGAAGATTGGTCGCTTGCGGGCCGGTCTTGCTCGCGTCGGTCAGGCGGCGGTCGCGTGCGTCTGCTGGAAGTAATGCCCTGCCTCGAGATCGTCGATCAGCCCGGGATGGGTCGGTTGCCACCCCATCTGCTCGCGGGTCAGTGCGCTCGAGGCCGGGATGTCGGCGGCGAGGAAGCCTCCGAGGAAGCCGAAGTGCTCGCCGGCGTCCTCCGGAGAGATGGGGACCGCGGGGACGTGCAGATGTCGGCCGATCACCTCGGCGATGTCGCGCATCGGCACGCCCTCCTCGGCGACCGCGTGCAGCACCGACCCCGCCGGGGCGGTTTCCACCGCCAGGCGGAAAAGGCGCGCGGAATCCAGCCGGTGCACCGCCGCCCAGCGGTTCGTCCCGTCGCTGACGTAGCCCGAGACGCCCTTCTCGCGGGCGGTCGCGACGATCATCGCGATGAAGCCGTTGTCCCCTTCGCCGTGGTTCGTCGGCGGGAGTCGTACAGACGACGAGCGCACGCCGCGCGCGGCGAGGGAGAGCGCCGTCTGCTCGGAGACGACACGAGCCCCGGTAGGCCCGCTGGGATCACCCTCGTCCTCCTCCGTCGCAACCGCGCCGGCTCGGAGCAGACCCGTCCCGGAGGCGATAATCAAGGGCCGGTCGGAGCCTGCGAGCGACTGGCCGAATGTCTCGATGGCGCGGCGATCGGCATCGGCAGCGCCCTGGTAGTCCCCTGAGAAAGCGATGTCGTGCTTGAACGCAAGGTGGATCACCCCGTCCGACGCGGCCGCCGCGCTTTCAAGAATGTCCAGGTCATCAAGCGTGCCGCTCTGCACCTCGGCCCCGGTAGCGGTCAGAGCCGCGGCCGAGGCGTCCGAGCGGGCGAGCCCGACTACCCGATGGCGTGCGCCGCGTAGCTCGGCAACGACGGCGGAGCCGATCCAGCCGGTAGCGCCTGTCACAAAAACCTGCATCAAAAACCTCCAGATGGGGGACCGCCCTCGCCACGAGATCGCCCGAGATCTAGCCCGATGTCAGTTGCTGTCATCACTGTAGCATCTGATGTCAGCGTCTGCCATCACTATGATCTGAGCATGGCTAGATGGGAGCCGGATGGCCGCGGCAGGCTTGAGCGGGCGGCCCTCGCGCTGTACGGCGAGCGGGGATTCGAAAACACCACCGCGGCGGAGATCGCCGAGCGGGCGGGACTCACAGAGCGAACGTTCTTCCGGCACTTCGCCGATAAACGCGAGGTTCTGTTCGGGGGCGGGGGCGCACTGCAGGAGGTGATCGTCGGCGCGGTCGCCGAGGCGCCCGGGTCACTGGCGCCAATCGACTCGGTAGCCGCAGGCCTCGAGGCCGCTGGCGACCGGTTCTTCGTCCCGGAGCGCCGCGAGTTCTCGCGCCGGCGCCAGACCATCATCGCGGCCAACCCAGAGCTCCACGAGCGCGAGCTGATCAAATTGGCGTCCCTGTCCGTGGCGTTGGCCGACACGCTGCGTCAGCGCGGTCTACACGACCCAGCCGCGAACCTCACCGCCGAGGTCGGAATCGCCGTCTTCAGAGCCGCGTTCGAGCGGTGGATCGATGAACCCAACGACCAAACCTTCCCGCAGCTGGTGCGAGAAGCTGTTGACCAGCTGAAGGCCCTGACCGCGGGCGAAGCCTATGGCCCCGAAGCCCCCGCGCGGTCATGCTGACCGCTCAGGAAGAGCCTGCGGTGATTAGTGTCCGCCCCGGTGTCGCAGCCCGGTCCTATCGGTGGCCCCGGTCTCCGCGTCCTGTTCGTAGGGATCAACCCGTCGCTGCGCTCGGCTGAGATCGGGCACCACTTCGCACGGCCGGGGAATCGGTTCTGGACCGCACTGCATTGCGCCGGCTTCACCCCGCGCGCGCTGGCGCCGCACGAGGACGGGCTGCTGCCGACGTTCGGGATCGGCGTGACGAACTTCGTGCCACGGGCGACCCGGGCGGCCGCTGAGCTGACCGCCGAGGAGTTGCGCGCGGGAGCCGCGGCGCTGGAAGCGACGGTGCGGGCGTGGGAACCTTGCCTGGTGGCCGTCGTCGGCGTAGTCGCCTACCGCGTGGCGTTTCGGCGGCCGGCGGCGGATCTCGGCCTACAGCGGGAGCAGGTGGCCGGGCGACCGGTCTGGGTGTTGCCGAACCCAAGCGGTGTCAACGCACATTACAAGCCGGCGGACTTCGCACGGCTGTACGCCGAAGCGCGCCTATACGCGATGTCGCTCGGGTAGCCGTCCGTCTGCTGCGTCACCCGGGCAAGCATGTCACCGAGGCGGAGCTTCCGCCCAACTCCACTGCCGGGACGCATTGTCGCGGCGGATTGCGGTGCCCTCGCTCAGGCCGTTGGGCATCCGTCCGCGCGTGAGACGAACATGTGTTCGTGTCACGCGCGGAAGCCTCGATTCTGCACGCCGACCTCGACTCGTTCTACGCATCCGTCGAGCAGCGGGATGACCCGCGTCTGCGCGGCCATCCGGTGGTCGTCGGCGCCGGCGTCGTGCTGGCGGCCAGCTATGAGGCGAAAGCCCGCGGGATCCGCACCGCCATGGGTGGCGGCCGCGCGCGCCGCCTGTGTCCCGAGGCGGTGGTGGTCCCGCCCAGGATGTCGGCCTACTCTGAGGCCAGCAAGGCGGTGTTCAAGGTGTTCGAGGACACCGCGCCGGTGGTGGAAGGACTGTCCATCGACGAGGCGTTTCTCGACGTCCGCGGGCTCGGGCACATCTCGGGGACACCGATCGAGATCGGCGCCCGGCTGCGCCGGCGGATCCGCGCGGAGGTGGGCTTGCCGATCACCGTGGGGGTGGCGCGCACCAAGTTTCTGGCCAAGGTGGCGAGCGCGGTGGCCAAGCCCGACGGGCTCCTGCTCGTGTCGCCCGAACGCGAGCTGGAGTTCCTGCATCCGCTGCCGGTCGAGCGACTATGGGGAGTGGGACACGCCACTGCCAAGAAGCTCCACCAGCGGGGAATCGCAACGGTCGGGCAGGTCGCGCTGCTGGCTGAGCGCGACCTGGTCTCGATGCTGGGCCGGGCGAGCGGCCGCCATCTCCACGCCCTCGCGCACAACTTCGACCCACGGCCGGTGGAGATCCGCAGGCGCCGGCACTCGATCGGCGCCCAGCGGGCCCTCGGCCGGCGCCGCCGCTCGCCCGAGGAACTGGCCGGCATCCTGATCGCGCTGGTCGATCGCGTGTCCAGGCGGTTGCGCACCGCCCGCAGGCTGTGCCGGACGATGATCCTGCGGATGCGCTTCGAGGACTTCTCTCGCGCCACCCGGTCCTACACGCTGACCGAGCCAACCGACCAGACCCACGCCCTCGTCCAGACCGCGCACGCTCTGCTCCGGGCCTCGGCGCCGATCATCGAGCGACGTGGCCTCACCCTGGTCGGCATCACGCTCACGAACCTCACTGACGCTGGTGCAGTGCAGCTCGTGCTGCCGTTCGACCGCGCTCGTGACCTCGATGCAGTGATGGACGGCGTGCGCGATCGGTTCGGCTCGAAGGCGATCACCCGCGGCGTACTCGTCGGCCGCGATCCTGGTGTGTGGGTGCCGCTGCTGCCGGACTGAGCGACCACGCCTCGTCCGAGCGCCTAGCCTGAGGCAGCCCGGCGCTCTGCCAGCCGGGCGAGAGCCGCCCGCACCTCCGCGTCCCGCCGCTCGGCATCGGCATCACGCCAGCGCCACCGCACGCCCGACTCGATCGCGAACGTTGGCCGGTCGTGGTCCTGCACGGCCTCGACCTCGATCTCCACCGCCACCACGCCGGCGGCCAGCTCCTCATCGACGACCCGCGCGCGTCCATGCGCGGTCACCACGAGGTTCTCGGCGACGATCATGAGCGAGACGCGGGGGTCGGCGCGCAGGCGGGCCAGCGATCGGCGGCTGCCGGCGAGCGCCAGGAGCGCGTGTCGCGGGCCGGCGCGGACGGCGGCTGACACCGGGATCGCGTGCGGGGCCTCGCCGGCGGTGGCGAGGATCGTGACAGTGCCGGGCGGCCACTCGGGCAGCACAGCGTGAACTTTGGCGACCTGAGGTAACACATGCTTACCTCAGCGCCAAACTCCGCCGGCAGGGGCGCATCACCGGGGGGCGCGCGGGGGAGCGCGTCACCCGGGAGCGCGTTACCCGACGCCCCGCGCCACGCACAGCCGCTGGAGCAGCTCCATCGCCTGCGTCGGGTGCTCCGGCAGGGCGTCCAGGGCTTCGGCGGCCAGGCGCAGGTCGTTGATCGTGACCTCGCGAGCCTCGAGCGCGAACCTTCCCAGCCACCGGACCCCGGCCCGCTCGTAGCGGTCCGGATCGCCGCCACGCAGCACGAGGCAGATGCGCAGGGCGTCATCAAGCGCGACCTGAGGGAGCTCCCGGGCGGCCGCCACCACGAGGGTCTCGTTCCCGGTCTCGAGGGCGCGGCGGAAGCGGGCGTAGGGGTTCCCGTCGCTTGTCATGCGAACATATGTTCGCACATGCACCGGCGAAAGGATCGGCCGGTAGCAGGGTGTGCAAGGCCATCGAGGGCGGAGTAGGCTCAGTCGGAGCGGCGGTAGCCGGCCCTGTCCCGGGATGGAGGAGCGCAAGACGGAGGAGGTCACGAAATGGCAGTAAAGGGGGCGGAACTCGAGTCCGAGCTAATCGAGACGGTCTGCGACCGCGTGCGGGAGCGGCTGCCGGCCGACCAGGCGACGCCGTGCGAGACGTTCGTCCGCCAGTACTACCAGTGGGTTCCGGCCGAGGATCTGGCCGATCGCAATCCGCTCGACCTGTACGGCGCCGCGGTGGCGCAGTGGAACCTCGCGCAGCAGCGCGCCCCCGGCGAGGCCAAGGTGCGGGTCTACAACCCGGACTTCGAGCAGCACGGCTGGCAGTCGCCCCACACCCTGATCGAGATCGTCTCCGACGACATGCCGTTCATCGTCGACTCGGTGACGATGGACCTGACCCGCAAGGGTTATGGGATCCACCTGGTGATCCACCCGGTGATGTGGGTCCGCCGCGACGCCGACGGACACATCACCGAGGTCCTCGAGCCGGACGCCGACAGAGGCGACGCGATCGGAGAGTCGGTCCTCCACGCCGAGGTGGGGCGTGAGCACGACCGGAACCTCCTCGACGAGCTCGAGCGCGGCATTGAAACGGTCCTCGACCAGGTGCGCGCCGCGGTCGAGGACTGGCAGGCCATGCGCGAGCGAACGGCCGCGCTGACAAACGAGTTCGACGAGCAACCGCCGCCAGTCCCTCAGGCGACCACGGATGAGACGAAGGCGTTTCTGGACTGGCTGGCCGACGACAACTTCACCTTCCTCGGCTACCGCGAGTACCGCCTGGTCGAGGAGGGCGAGGACACGGTCCTAGGCGCGGTCGAGGGCTCGGGCCTCGGGATTCTCCGCGACAGCACCGGCCACCGCCCGAAGAAGCTCAGCCCGAAGGCGGTGGCGTATGCCCACGAGCCGCAGATCCTCATCCTGACCAAGGCCAACTCGGCCTCGCCCGTCCACCGCCCGGCCTACCTCGACTACATCGGCGTCAAGAAATACGACGACGAGGGCCGGCCGGTCGGCGAGCGCCGGTTCCTGGGCCTGTACACCACCGCGGCGTACAAGGCAAGCCCGCGCTCGATCCCGATCATCCGCGGCAAGGTCAACGGGGTCCTCGAGCACGCCGGCTTTCCGCCCGCCAGCCACGATCGCAAGGCGCTCGAGGAGATCCTCGAGTCCTACCCGCGCGACTCGCTGTTCCAGATGGAGACCGGGGAGCTGTTCAACGTGGCGATCGGCATCCTCGGGCTCGGCGAGCGCCCGCGCCTGCGCCTGTTCATGTGGCGCGACCCGCTCGAGCGCTTCGTCGAGTGCCTGGTGCTCATCCCGCGCGACCGCTTCAACACCGAGAACCGGGAGCGCGTCGGCCGCATCCTGCTCGAAGCGCTCGGTGGAGTCGCCCTCGACTGGACCCTGCAGCTGAGCGAGTCGCGCCTCGCGCGGGTGCACTACATCATCCGGTGCGGCGAGCAGCCGGCCGGCGACTACGACGTGTCCACGATCGAGGCGCGGGTGGTGCAGGCGGTCCGGGCCTGGACCGACGAACTGCGCGATGGGCTGCTCGACGAGCACGGCGAGGAGCACGGCATCAAGCTGTTCAAGCGCTACGAGCGCGCATTCCCGCCCGGCTACCGGGCGGACTGGGTGGCGCGCTCGGCGGTGCCCGACATCGCGCGGATCGAGGAACTGGCCAGCGTCGCCGAGCCGGTGACCAGCCTGTACCGGCCGCTCGAGGCGCCCGAGGGCACCGTGCGCCTCAAGCTGTTCAGCTCGGACGACGTACTCCTCTCCGACGTGCTTCCAACCCTCGAGCACCTCGGCGCGAAGGTGGCCGACGAGCGCCCGTACGAGATCACGCCGGCCGACCGCGGCTCGGCCTGGATTTACGACTTCGGCCTGCAGGCCGATGCCGACAACCTCGAGCGCGTGCGTGACCTGCTCCACGACGCGTTCCTGGGGGTGTGGCGGGGCGAGCTCGAGGATGACGCGCTGAACGGCCTGGTGTTGGCCGCCACCCTGACCGGGCGGCAGATCTCGATCATCCGGGCGGTTGCCAAGTACCTGCGCCAGGGCGGGATCGGCTTCTCAGACGCGTATATCGAGCGCACGGTCACGGGGCATCCGGAGATCGCCCGCCTCCTGATCGAGCTGTTCAGCGCACGCCTGGACCCAGACCGTGCAAATCGCGACCGTGCCGAACAGCTCGCCACGAGCCTCGAGGAGGCGCTCGACGCGGTCCCCAGCCTGGACGAGGATCGCATCCTGCGCAGCTTCCTGAGCGTCGTCCGGGCCATCGTTCGCACCAACGCCTTCCAGGCGAACGACGACGGCAAGCCGCGCCCTTACCTGTCCTTCAAGCTCGACAGCGCGCAGATCCCCGTGCTGCCGCTTCCCCGGCCCCAGTTCGAGATCTTCGTCTACTCGCCGCGCGTCGAGGCCGTCCACCTCAGGGGCGGCAAGGTGGCGCGCGGCGGCATCCGCTGGTCAGATCGCCGCGAGGACTTCCGCACCGAGATCCTCGGGCTGATGAAGGCCCAGATGGTCAAGAACGCGTTGATCGTCCCGGTCGGCGCCAAGGGCGGCTTCGTGCTCAAGCGAGCACCGACCGGAGGCGGCCGCGAGGCCCTGCAACGAGAGGCGATCGGCTGCTACCGGACCTTCCTGTCGGGCATGCTCGACGTGACCGACAACATCGTGGACGGCGAAGTGGTGGCGCCCAGGCGGGTGGTCCGCTACGACGACGACGACCCGTATCTGGTGGTGGCCGCGGACAAGGGCACGGCCACGTTCTCCGATATCGCCAACGAAATCTCCGCGTCCTACAACTTCTGGCTCGGCGACGCCTTCGCCTCCGGCGGCTCGCAGGGTTACGACCACAAGCAGATGGGGATCACCGCGCGCGGTGCGTGGGAGTCGGTCAAGCGCCACTTCAGCGAGCTCGGCGTCGACATCCAGACCACCGATTTCACCGCTGTGGGGATCGGCGACATGTCTGGGGACGTGTTCGGCAACGGCATGCTCCTCTCGCGCCACACCAAGGTGATCGCCGCCTTCAACCACGTGCACGTGTTCATCGATCCCGATCCGGACCCGGAGCGGAGCTACCAGGAACGCAAGCGGCTGTTCGAGCTGCAGCGCTCGGCCTGGAGCGACTACGAGGACTCCCTCATCTCAGAGGGAGGCGGCGTGTATTCGCGAAGCGCGAAGTCGATCAGGATCTCCGAACAGGCCCGCGAGGCGCTGAACATCGAGACCGAGAAGCTGACTCCCAACGAACTGATCCAGGCCATTCTCAGAGCTCCCGTCGACCTGCTCTTCAACGGCGGCATCGGCACGTATGTGAAGGCGAGCACCGAGTCGCACTCCGACGTCGGTGACAAAGCCAACGATGCGCTCCGCGTCGACGCCAGCAGCCTACGCTGCAAGGTGGTGGGGGAGGGCGGCAACCTCGGGTTCACTCAGCGCGCGCGCATCGAGTTCGCCCTGAGCGGCGGGCCTGACCACACGGGCGGCCGGATCAACACCGACGCGATCGACAATGTGGCCGGCGTCAACACCTCAGACCACGAGGTGAACATCAAGATCCTGCTCGACGGGCTGGTCCACGAGGGCGACATGACCTTCAAGCAGCGCAACGAGCTGCTGGCCGAGATGACCGATGCGGTGGGCCGGCAAGTCCTGTACGCCAGCTACACCCAGACCGAGGCGATCAGCCTGGCGCTGGCTCAGGCGGCGCCGATGGTCGACGTGCACGCGCGGCTGATCCGGTACCTGGAGCAGAACGCCGGCCTGAACCGTGCGCTCGAGTTTCTCCCGTCCGACGAGACCATCGACGACCGCAAAGCCGCCCACAAGGGCCTGGTGGCTCCAGAGCTGGCGGTGATCATGGCCTACCAGAAGATCCACCTCTACCAGCAACTGCTCGAGTCCGACCTCCCCGAGGACGCCTTCCTCGCCCACGACCTCGAGCGCTACTTCCCACCGCCGTTGAGCCCGGCCGCCTCCCGGCATCCGGCCTCGAACGGCGGCGCCGGGGGGGCGGGGGCCGAATCATCCGGCGCGGAGCGTTTTGCAGCGCAGATGCGAAGCCACCGTCTGAAGCGGGAGATCATCGCGACCGTGGTCGCCAACCAACTCGTCGACCGCGCGGGCACCACGTTCGCGTTCCGGCTCACCGAGGAGACGGGCGCGCTGCCCGCGGTGCTGGCCCGCGCCTACGCGTGCGCGCGCGAAGTCCTCGACATGCGCTCCTACTGGGAGGCGGTCGAAGCGCTCGACAACCGGGTATCCGCTCAGACCCAGCTCGAGATGCTGATCGAAGGTCGGCGCCTGGTCGAACGCTCGACGCGTTGGCTGGTTCGCGCCAACCCCTACCAGGTCTCGATCGCGCAGACGATCCAGCGCTTCCGTCCCGGCGCCGAGTTGCTGGCGGCCGACCTTCCCGACGCGCTCGAGGGCGCGGACCGCGAGACCTTCGAGGGACGGGCCGCCGAGCTCGAGCATGCGGGCGTGCCCGCCCAGCTGGCCCGTCGGGTGGCGGGCATGCAGTCCATGCTCGCGCTGTTCGACATCGTCGAGGTGGCGGCCGCGACCGAGCGCGATCCGGAGGACGTTCTCAAGGTCTACTTCAGGCTTGGATCGCGCCTCGAGCTCAACTGGCTGAGAGAGCGGATCATCGACCTCTCACGCGCCAACCGCTGGCACGCACTCGCCCGCGCGGCGCTGCGCGATGACCTGTTCAACCTCTACCGCGAGCTCACCCGCCAGGTGCTCGAGAAGGGCGGCCAGGAGGCTGACGCCCAGGCCGCGATCGAGGCCTGGTCCGAGCGCAACGCGGAGACGCTCGAGCGGGTCCTCGGAATGGTGGCGGACATCCGCGCCTCGCGGATCTACGACTACACGACGCTGCCCGTCGCGCTGCGCGAGATCCGCAGCCTGCTGCGCGGGACGAGCCGGACCGGCGCGCCCGTCGGGTCGGTCACCATGGCCGACTAGCCAGGCGCTGGGCGACCCGCCATCGCGCGTATACGACGAGCATCACCGCCACGTCGAGCGCTCCGGCAACGAAAAAGGCGAGCGGCCCCGTGACCAGTCGGCCAGCGACTCGGGAAAGCACAAGCGCAAGCTATCGTCTCGCGAACCACCATGTCCGACACCGTCACCACGACAGTCACCGCGCTGCCCGAGTCGCGCGTGCGTGTACAGGCACAAGTCGCGCCGGAGGAGATCGAGCGGCGCGTCCAGCAGGCGGCCCGCGAGCTCGGGCGCCAGATGCGCGTGCCGGGCTTCCGCAAGGGCAAGGTCCCGCCGCTGGTGGTGATCCGCCGGCTCGGCCGGGAGGCCGTGCTCGACGAAGCCCTGAGGTCCTCGCTCGGCTCGTGGTACGCCGACGCCATCGATGGCGCCGGCATCGCGCCCGTGGGCGAGCCTGAGCTCGACGTGCCCAGGGAGCTGCCCGTCGAGGGTCAGCCGCTCCAGTTCTCGATCGAGATCGGCGTGCGGCCGGCGGCGAAGCTCGGCCAGTACAAGGGACTCGAGGTCGGCCGTCGCGAGTCCACCGTCGAGGACGCCCAGGTTGACGAGGAGCTCGAGCGCCTGCGCGACCGCCTGGCCACGCTCGAGACGGTCGAGCGGCCGTCCCAGGAGGGCGACCACCTCGTGATCGACTACGTGGGGACGGTGGACGGCGAGCCGTTCGAGGGCGGCAGCGGCCGCGACCAGCTACTCGAGCTCGGCTCGGGCCGGCTGGTACCCGGCTTCGAGGAGCAGCTGATCGGCGCGAGCGCCGGCGAGGAGCGCAGCGTCACCATCACCTTCCCCGAGGACTACCAGGCCGCGGAGCTGGCGGGCCAGGAGGCGCAGTTCGCGGTCACCGTCAACGAGGTCAAGGAGAAGCGACTGCCGGACCCCGATGACGACTTCGCCTCCGAAGCGGCCGGCTTCGACACGCTGGCCGAGCTACGCGAGGACATCGCTCAGCGCCTGCGCAAGGTGGACGAGCGAACGCTCGAGCGCGAGTTCGAGGACGCCGTGGTCGAGGCGGCGGTGGCTGAGGCCGACGTCGAGGTGCCGGACAAGCTGGTTCACGCGCGCGCGCACGAGCTGCTCGAGGACACCTTCGCGATGCTGGCCCGTCAGGGCATCTCGAAGGAGGCCTACCTGCGGATCTCCGACCGCGACGAGGAGACGCTGGCTCACGAGGCCGAGCCCGAAGCGGCCGCCGCGCTCAAGCGCGAGGCTGTGCTGGCGGCCATCGTCGAGGCGGAAGGCATCGAGGCGGCCGACGATCAGGTCCGCGAGGCGCTCGAACCAACCGCCGAGCGGCAGGGCACCACGGCCGAGAGGCTGTTCGAGCAGCTGCGCTCGAGCGGTCGGCTCGACCGGATTCGCCGCGAGGTGGCCAGCCGCCAGGCGATCGAGCTGATCGTCGGCGAGGCGAAGGCGATCAGCGTCGAGCAGGCGAAGGCCCGCAAGAAGCTGTGGACGCCGGGCAGAGAGCGCGCCGGACAAGGGTCCGAACAGCTCTGGACACCGGGCAGCTGAACCGAGCAGGGCTGGACGTGGGTCGGAGGGAACGCGCGCGGGACGGGGATGGGCGGTTGCTACAGTCGGCAGGATTCCGGCCGAGGAAGCGAAAGAAGCGAGGACGATGAGCCCACTCGTACCGATGGTTGTCGAGCAGACGTCTCGCGGTGAGCGTGCGTTCGACATATACAGCCGTCTACTCAACGAGCGGATCATCTTCCTGGGAACCCCGGTGGACGATCAGATCGCGAACCTCATCGTGGCCCAGCTCCTGCATCTGGAATCGGAAGACCCAGACAAGGACATCTCGATCTACGTGAACTCGCCCGGCGGATCGGTCTACGCCGGGCTGGCGATCTACGACACGATGCAGTTCATCAAGCCCGACGTGCAGACGATCTGCGTCGGCATCGCCATGTCGATGGGAGCCCTGCTGCTGGCCGGAGGGGCCGGCGGCAAGCGCATGGCGCTCCCCAACGCCAAGATCCTCATCCACCAGGTCTCCTCGGCCTTCCAGGGGCAGGCGACCGACATCGAGATCCACGCCCGGGAGATCATCGACGTGCGGCGGCGGCTGGATGAGATCATCGCCCACCACACGGGCCAGAGCCTGGAGAAAGTTCGCGCGGATACCGAACGTGACTATTTCATGAGCTCGGACGAGGCCAAGGACTACGGAATCATCGATCGCGTCATCTCGCAGCACTGAGGGGCTAACCTTCAGGGCGTGGATTAGGCGGCGCGAGGCAATTCCGGGAGAGGGCAGAAAATGGCACGTCCGACCGACTCCAACGAACAGCTGCTGTGCAGCTTCTGCGGTAAGTCCCAGAGGCAGGTTAAGAAGCTGATCGCCGGCCCGGGCGTCTACATCTGCGACGAGTGCATCGATCTCTGCAACGAGATCATCGACGAGGAGCTCACCGCCCCCCCGAGCTTCGACATCGAGAACCTCCCTAAGCCGCGCGAGATCTACGACGTCCTCAACGAGTACGTGGTCGGGCAGGAACAGGCCAAGCGGAGCCTGTCCGTCGCGGTCTACAACCACTACAAGCGCGTGCAGATGATGCAGTCCGACGAGAACGACATCGAGCTGCAGAAGTCGAACATTCTCTTGCTCGGCCCAACCGGCTGCGGCAAGACGCTGTTGGCCCAGACCCTGGCCAAGATCCTCAACGTCCCGTTCGCGATCGCCGACGCCACCGCCCTGACCGAGGCCGGCTACGTGGGCGAAGACGTCGAGAACATCCTGCTCAAGCTGATCCAGGCCGCCGACTACGACGTCAAGAAGGCCGAGACCGGGATCATCTATATCGACGAAGTGGACAAAATCGCCCGCAAGGCGGACAACCCGTCGATCACCCGCGATGTGTCCGGCGAGGGCGTCCAGCAGGCGCTGCTGAAGATCCTGGAAGGGACAACCGCATCGGTGCCACCTCAAGGTGGGCGCAAGCATCCCCACCAGGAGTTCCTCTCGATCGACACCACGAACGTGCTGTTCATCTGCGGCGGCGCGTTCGCCAACCTGGACAAGGTGATCGAGCGCCGGATCGGCCACCAGGGGGTCGGCTTCGGCGCCGCGATCCAGTCCAAGGACCAGCGCGACGCGGGTCAGATCTTCGAGCACTGCCTGCCCGAGGACCTGATCCAGTACGGCCTGATCCCCGAGTTCATCGGCCGCCTGCCCGTGATGAGCGCGATCCACCAACTGAGCCGCGACGAGCTGATGCAGATCCTCACCGAGCCGCGCAACGCGCTCGTCAAGCAGTTCCAGCGCTTCTTCCAGTTCGACGGGATCGAGCTGGTGTTCGCCGACGAGGCGCTCTCCTCGATCGCCGACAAGGCGCTCGAGCGCGAGACCGGCGCCCGCGGCCTGCGTTCGATCATCGAGGAGGTCCTCCTCGAAGTCCAGTTCGAGCTTCCCTCGCGCCGGGACGTGCGCAAGTGTGTAGTAACCCGCGACACGATCGACAAGGACACGCCGCCGACGCTCGTGACTGTCCCGATCCCGGAGGAAGAGGCCGCGTAGCGTCTTTTGGGGGCCGGGCTTCGCCCGGCGGACACTGAGCTCCTCCCTAGACTGAGCGGCTGGCATGGCCGAGCGCTCCGACCTGGAAGCCAAGACTCGCTACGACCCATCCGAGGTCGAGCCCCGCATCGCGCAGCTCTGGCTGGAAAGCGGCCTGTTCCACCCTGAGCCGGCCGGCTCGCCCGAGGAGAACTACTCGATCGCGATCCCGCTGCCGAACGTGACCGGGGTGCTCCACATGGGGCACGCGCTCAACGACTCGGTCCAGGACTGCCTGATCCGCTACCACCGGCTCCGCGGCCAGCGGACGAAATGGATCCTCGGCACCGACCACGCCGGGATCGGCACCCAGGTCCAGGTCGAGAAGGCGCTGGTCGCCGAGGGAACGAGCCGCGAGCAACTCGGCCGGGAGGCATTCCTAGAGCGGGTCTGGCGCTGGCGCGAGGAGTACGGCGGCCAGATCATCGAACAGCTCAAGCGCCTGGGCGCCTCGCTGGACTACGACGACGAGCGCTTCACCCTGGACGTGGGATATGTCGAGGCCGTGCTGAAGGTTTTCGTGGAACTGTACGAGAAGGGCTACATCTACCGCGACCGCTACATGGTCAATTGGGACCCCGGGATGCGCTCGGCCATCTCCGACCTGGAGGTGGAGGACCGCGAGGTCGCCGACACGCTCTACTACATCGACTATCCGCTGGCCACCGGCTCCGGGGCAGTCACGGTCGCCACGGTGCGGCCGGAGACGATGCTGGCCGACGTCGCCATCGCCGTCCATCCCGACGATGACCGGTATCGCCGGCTCGTGGGGGAGAAGGCGATCCTGCCGCTGGTCGGCCGCAAGCTGAAGATCATTGCCGATGAGTACGTCAAGCCGGAGTTCGGAACGGGAGCGCTCAAGATCACGCCCGGCCACGACCCCAACGACTTCGAGATCGGCCGCCGGCACGGCCTGCCCGAGATCAGCGTGATCGGCGAGGATGGCCGCCTCACTGCCGAGGCGCCCGAGCGGTTCGTGGGGATGACCATCGAGCAGGCACGGGCGGCGGTGGTGGCCGAGCTACGCGAGCAGGGGCTGGTCGCACGGAGCGAGGAGTACGTCCACGAGGTGCCGTACTCGCAGCGCTCGGGCGAGCGCGTCGAGCCGCTGGTCTCGCTGCAGTGGTTCATGCGGATGGACGAGCTCGCGGGGCCGGCGATCGAGGTGGTGCGCAGCGGTCAGGTGCGCTTCTGGCCCGAGAGCTACACGCGGGTCTACATGAACTGGATGGAGAACATCCGGCCGTGGTGCATCTCGCGCCAGCTGTGGTGGGGTCATCAGATCCCTGTCTGGTACCGCGGCGATGAGCGTTACGTGGGAACGGAGCGGCCCGCGGGAGAGGGCTGGGTGCGCGACCCCGACGTGCTCGACACCTGGTTCAGCTCGGGGTTGTTCCCGTTCGCCGCGCTGGGCTGGCCCGAGGACACCCCGGACCTGCGCGCCTTCTATCCCACCGACGCGCTCGTCACTGCGCGCGACATCATCTTCCTCTGGGTGGCGCGCATGATCATGCTCGGGCTGGAGTTCCGCGGCCGGATCCCGTTCTCGGACGTCTACGTCCACTCGATCATCCAGGCTCCGGACGGGCGGCGGATGTCGAAGTCGCTGGGCACAGGGATCGATCCGCTGGACCTGATCGAAGGCGGGCCCAGGCCACCGGTGTTCGAGTGGCTGGATGACGCGGGCGCCGCGCGTAAAAGCGAGGCCGGACGCCGAGCGGGCGGCAAGCCCGCCGGCGACTTTCCGGCCTACGGCGCCGACGCCGTCCGCTGGGGGCTGTACGTGATGTCCTCGGCGCAGGACGTTCGCTTCAGCGAGGAGCGGCTCGCCCAGGGCCTGCAGCTGACCAACAAGCTCTGGAACGCGTCCCGCCTGATTCTCCTCGGCGTGGATCCCGATGCCCGGCCGGCCCCCGCGCCCGCCACGGTCGAGGATCGCTGGATTCTCTCGCGCCTGGAGCGGGCCAGGACCGAGATCGACGGCCGGATCGAGCGCTACGACTTCGCGCACGCCGCCCTCGGGCTCTACGACTTCGTCTACGGCGAGCTGTGCGACTGGTACCTCGAGCTGGTCAAGCCCCGCCTGCGGGCCGGCGAGCCGGAACTTCAGGCCACGCTGCTGCACGTGCTGACCCAGACGCTGGCCATCGCCCATCCGATGATCCCGTTCGTGACCGAGGAGATCTACCGCTACGTGCCGGGCGCCGAGGGCCTGCTCGCGGCTGGTCTTCCGCAGGCGCCGGCCGCGCAGGTCGACGAGGTGGCCGAGGCGAGCGTGGAGCGGGTGATCGAGGCGATCCAGGCGCTGCGGGGCTGGCGAGACTTTGCCGGTGTCAGGGCCGCGGCGACCGTGCCGGCGCGCCTGGCCGCCGAAGGCTACGAGGAGACCGGCGAGCACCTGGCCCGTCTGGCGCGGGTGGCCTTCACCTCGGACGGTGCGGAGCCGGTGGCGAGCGTCCCGGTGCCGGGCGGGGCGGTGGAGATCCTGCCCTCAGACGACGTCGACCTCGAGGGCGCCGAGCGCCGGCTCGCTGCGCGGCGAGCCAAGCTCGAGGCCGAGATCGAGCGGGCCGAGCGCAAACTGGGTAATCAAGGGTTCGTGGACAAGGCCCCGCCCGAGGTGGTCGCCGCCGAGCGCGAGAAGCTCGAGCGGCTGAGAGCGGAACTAGAGGCCCCGTGAGGCAGGTCGGGGTGGCCAAACGGAGTTCCCGGTGACACCCGAGGAGGCCGAGCGCTACATCCTCTCCCGCGAGCTGTTCGGCATGCGGTTCGGCCTGGACCGCATGCGCCGGCTCATGACCGCGATGGATAACCCGCAGCTGCGCTTCGAGTCGATCCACGTCGTCGGGACCAACGGCAAGTCTTCGACCACGCGCATGATCGCGGCGATCCTGCGCCGGCATGGGCTGCGGACCGGCGCCTATCTGTCCCCCCACCTGGTCTCGTTCGCCGAGCGGATCCGAGTGGACGACGCTGACCTGGAGCCCGCACAGTTGGCCGCCGCGGTCGGGCGCGCCGCGCGCGCCGCCGAGCTGGTCGACCGCTCGCTGGCCGGCGACGACCGGGTCACGCAATTCGAGCTGCTGACCGCCGCGGCCTATTCCGAGCTCGCCCGGCAGGGGGTGGATATGGCGGTGATCGAGGCCGGTCTGGGCGGCCGGTACGACGCCACCAACGTGATCCCTTCGAAGGTGCAGGTGCTGACGAGCGTGGGACTCGAGCACACGCGCTGGCTCGGTCCCACGATCCGCGCCATCGCCACCGAGAAGCTCGACGTGATCCGGCCTGGCGGGACGCTGGTCCTCGGCTACGGCTTGCATCTCGACGCGCTCGAGGTGGCCGAGGTCCTCGCCGCCGAGCGGGGAGCCACGATCGTCCGCGCCGGCGCCGACTCGGGCGTCCAGCTCACCGCGCTCGGGTCCTACCAACGGCGTAACTTTGCTCTGGCCCGGGCCGCGGCCGAGGCGTATCTGGGCGAGCTCGACGCTGGGGCGGTGGCCACGGCGGCGGCCGAGACGCTCGTCCCGGGCCGGCTGCAGGTGATCGACCAAGAGCCGCTCACGCTGCTCGACGGCGCCCACAACCCCGAGGGCATGGCCGCGCTCTCCGAAGTCCTGGGCGAGCCGTTCGCGGCCGGGCGGCGGCCGGTGGTCGCGGTCATCTCGATCCTGGACGACAAGGACGCGGCGGGGATGCTCGCCGAGCTGATGCCGCGATGCGACGCGCTGGTCCTGACCGCGAGCCAGAACCCGCGGGCACTCCCGCCGCCCACCCTGGTCTCGCTGGCCGAGCAGCTCGGCGGCCCCCAGGCCGAGGTAATCCGCGAGCCCCGGGCCGCGCTCGGGCGGGCACGCGAGCTGGCCGGCCGCAACGGGCTGGTCCTGGCCACCGGGACGATCTACCTGGTCGCCGACCTGCTTCGTCCGGTAGGCGCCGGTCGCGCGTCGATGTTGTGAACGAGCAGGAGAAGCAGCCGCGCTTCATCGCGATGCTCGGCCTGGTGGCCTTGATCGTCGCCCTCGTGATCCTGCTTTTCTTTGGAATCGGCTACCTTTTCGGGCGAGCCTATCTCTAAGCGGTTCCGCGCCCGCACAGGGTTCGTGTGGGGATCCACATCAACCCTTCCGCGCCGACCGACACGTTCCGACGGCCCCTACCACTACACTCGCCACGTTACATGCTTGCGCTAGCGGTCTTCGGGATCAAGAACGGGACGATCAACGCGGCCGTCGAGCTGATCATCCTGTTCCTGGTGGTGATCTGGCTCGCGCTCGTGTACTGGACGTACGCCGACGCGCGCCGCCGGATCGCCGATCCGCTGCTGGTCGGCTGTGCGACCGCCGCGTCGCTGTTCCCGTTCGTCGGGACGATCGTCTACATGATCGTGCGGCCGCCCGAGTACCTCGATGACGTGCGCGAGCGCGAGCTCGAGATCCAGGCCGCCGAGGCGCGGCTGGCCGAGCTCGGCTATCAGGTCTGCCCGTACTGCGACTACGAGGTCGAGAGGGACTTTCTGCGCTGCCCCAACTGCATGCGCAAGCTCAAGGACCCTTGCGCCAACTGCGGCAAGCCGCTGGATCCCATGTGGAAGCTCTGCCCGTTCTGCGAGGCCGAGATCGGATCGATGGCTCCGACGCCCCGGCGTGCGCGCCGGCGCCGCGACGGCGCCTCGGAGCCGCCGGTGGCGGACGGCACCATGCGCGCCGAGCGACGGCCCGCGCCGGCTCAGGCGCCCGCCGAGCGCGGCGGTCCTTCGGTGAGCTAGTAGTCCGCATCGGGTGACCGCGCTGCCGGTTGCCCTGCTCGGCCACTGGGCCGAGCGCGAGTCACCCGTGTGGGACGCGTACCTACGCCGCCACGACGAGCGGGCCGCTTTAGAGTCCACCCCCGCCCTGCCCCGAGCCGTGCCAAGGAGAACCATGGAGCGAACGCTGATCCTGATCAAACCCGACGCCTTCGCGCGCGGCCTGACCGGCGAGATCATCGCGCGGTTCGAGCGCAAAGGGCTGCGGCTCGTGGCGATGAACCTGATGACGATGACTCGCGAGAACGCCGGGCGACACTACGCCGAGCACGAAGGCAAGTCGTTCTACGACGAGCTGGTGACGTTCATCACATCCGGCTCGCTCGTGGCGATGGTGCTCGAGGGCGAGCAGGCGGTGGTGGCCGCCCGCCAGGTGATCGGCGCTACCGACCCGGTCCAGGCGACGACTGGCTCGATCCGGGGCGACTTCGCCATCTCGGTGGGCCAGAACATGGTGCACGGCTCGGACTCGACCGAGTCGGCCGCCCGCGAGGTGGCCCTGTTCTTCCCGGACCTGGGGTGAGCGCGCCGGCGTCGGAGGGTCCAGCCGCGTGAGCCGCCTGGTGCTGGCGTCACGCTCGCCGCAGCGGCGGGCGATCCTCGAGCAGTTGGGCGTTGCGTTCTCGGTCGAGGCGCCCGAGGTCGATGAGGTGGAGGAAGGCCCGCCGCACGAGGTGGCGCTCGAGAACGCCTACCGTAAGGCGGCGGCGGTGGCGGGCGAGGGCAGCGGCGGACTGGTGCTCGGGGTGGACACCGTGGTCAGCCTGGGCGCGTGTATGTACGGCAAGCCGATCGACGAGGCGCAGGCGCGCGACACGCTGCGCGCGCTGTCCGGCCGGCGCCACATGGTGATCAGCGGGATATGCCTGATCGGCGAGGACGGCCGGTCGCGCACGGCGGCGGAGAGCACCGCGGTGCAGTTCCGGCCCCTGGACGACGCCCTGCTCGACTGGTACCTGTCGAGCGGCGAATGGCGCGAGCGGGCCGGTGGCTACGCCATCCAGGGCCGCGGCGCGGCGCTCGTGGCCCGGATCGAGGGCGACTTCCTCAACGTGGTCGGCTTGCCGGTTCCGGCCCTGCTCGAGCTGGCGCCGGGGCTGCTGCGCGGATGACGGCGCGGGGTTGGGCGGCCTCCGCCCCGGTGAGGGAGCCCGTACAATCGTGCTCGGACGGCGCTGTCAGCATGGCGTGGCCTGCGGCACTCAGTACACCGTCCGGCGCTTACCCCTACCTGTCTCATCTATGGGCTTCTTCACGTACCTGACCGGTTTCGGCGGTCGCGACATGGCGGTCGATCTGGGGACTGCGAACACGCTCGTGTACGTCCGCGGGCGCGGGATCGTGCTCTCGGAGCCGAGTGTCGTCGCGGTCGACTCGCGCACCGGCGAGGTCCACGCGGTGGGTATCGAGGCCAAGCGCATGCTGGGGCGCACGCCCGGCACGATCCAGGCCATCCGTCCGCTCAAGGACGGCGTGATCGCCGACTTCGAGGTGACCGAGGAGATGCTCCGGCACTTCATCCAGAAGGTGCACCAGAATCGCTGGGCCCATCCCCGCGTCGTGGTGTGCGTCCCGAGCGGCGTGACTGGGGTCGAGAAGCGCGCGGTCGAGGAGGCCTGTCTGAGCGCCGGGGCCCGGCAGGCCTATCTGATCGAGGAGCCGATGGCGGCGGCGATCGGCGCGGGACTGCCGGTCGGCGAGCCGACCGGCTCGATGGTGGTTGACATCGGCGGGGGCACCAGCGAGGTGGCGGTCATCTCGCTGGGCGGGATCGTCGTCTCGCAGTCGATCCGCGTCGGCGGCGACGAACTCGACGAGTCGATCATGAACTACGTCAAGCGGGAGTACAAGCTGCTGATCGGCCAGCAGACGGCCGAGGAGGTCAAGCTCGAGATCGGCTCCGCCTACCCGCTGGGCGAGGAGGTGCAGGCGGAGATCAGGGGTCGGGACATGGTCTCGGGGCTGCCCAAGACCGTCGTGCTGACCAGCGAAGAGATCCGGCGCGCGCTCGAGGAGCCCGTCACCCAGATCATCGACGCGGTCAAGGAGACGCTTGACCGGACCCCGCCCGAGCTGGCCTCGGACATCATGGATCGTGGCATCATGCTGGCGGGAGGTGGATCGCTGCTCCAGGGGCTCGATGAGCGCCTACGTCACGAGACGCAGATGCCAGCGCACCTCGCCGAGTCGCCGTTGACCTGTGTCGCGGTCGGCTCGGGGAGATCGCTGGAGGAGTTCGAAGCAATCCACCGTTCGAGCAAGAATTCACGCAACCGGCGCCGTCGGTACTAATTTGGCCCTGGTACCTGAGCGAGTGCCGTGCAAGCTTTGGAGACACGGACCACGTGCATGACAAGCAAGTTCGGCGGCGACGAGCGGTCCTCATACTGCTCGTGGCGGTCTCCCTGATTCTGCTCACCGCCTACTTCGGCGAGACGCCCAGCAGCCCGCTGCATTCCGTGCAGCGCGGCGTGGTCGAGGTCCTCTCCCCGGTCGAGCAGGGCGCGAGCACCGTGCTGGCGCCGGTGCGCTCCGCCGCCGGCTGGGTGTCGGACACTCTGCATGCCAAGTCCCAGGTCAAGCAGCTTCAGGCCCGGGTGCAGCAGCTGACCTTCCAGTACGCCCAGGCCAAGGGCGCGCAGCTCCAGAATCAGCAGCTGTCACACCTGGTCCACCTGGACAACAGCGGCGGGATCCAGGCCTACCACCCGGTCACGGCGCAGGTGATCGCGCGTGATCCGACCCTCTGGTATCAGACCGTGGAGGTCGACAAGGGATCCGACGACGGCGTCCACCTGCACGACCCGGTGATCGCGGACAAGGGCCTGGTGGGCGAGGTCTCAGAGGTCTCGCCGACCGCCTCGACCGTCTCGCTGATCACCGATCACACGGTATCTGTGACCGCGCGCGTGACCGATGCGAGCGGCGACACCGGTGAGCTCGTCCCGGCCGTCGGCAACCCCAACCAGCTCGTCCTCCAGTACCTCCAGCCCCCCAACCCGGGCCAGATCCAGAACGGACCTCAGCCGGGGCAGCTGGTAGTGAGCGCCGGCTTCCGCTCCAACAGCCTCGAGTCCTACTTCCCGCCCAATATCCCGATCGGCGTGGTCGCCCAGTTCAACGAGGATCAGCTGTTCAACGACGGCCAGATCCAGGTCACGCCGTCCGCGGATCTGCGCCACTTCACCGTCGCTCAGATCCTAACTGCCCCGCAACCGGGGACCGAGCGCGCGCAGGCGCCGTGAGCGAATTCAAGGACAAGCTCAAGCTCCCGGTGCGCCTGATCCTGCTGGCGTTCGTGGCCGTGGTCGTCCAGGAGTCGGCCGTTTCGCAGGTGTCGATCTTCGGGGTCAGCGCCGACATCACGCCGCTCGTCGTGATGTCGGTCGGGCTTCTGTGCGGCTCGACGACCGGCGCGGTCTTCGGGTTCGCCACCGGTCTTTTGATCGACCTCGTGCTCGTTCAGACGCTGGGCGTCACCTCGCTGCTCTACATCGTGATCGGCTATTGGGCCGGCCGCCTGCGCGAGCTGCGCGACCCCTCGCACGAACTGGTGCCGCTGGCGGGCGGTGCCCTGGCTTCCGCCTTCGCCGGGCTGGGGATGGCGATGATCCAGTTCCTGCTTGGGGTGGACGCACCGGTCAGCCTGCTGTTGCTCCAGCAGATCCTCGTCGTGGTGCTGGTCAACACGCTGCTCGCGCTCCCGGTCCACGCACTGGTCCGAAGGATCATCCGCCCGGTTCTGCCCGAGGATCCGAGGCGCCGGCGCCGGCGCGCCTACACCACCGGCGGGCTCAGCCCGCTCCAGCAGGGCACCGCCCGACGCACCCTCACCTCGCGGACGAGCGCGCGATGAGCCAGCTCCCCGAGGAAAAGCAGCTGCGGTTCGTCAAGCAGGAGGAGCGGCCGACGATGAGCCCGCAGCTGGCCCGGCGGGTGGCGATCGTGGGGACGCTCTCGCTGGCCCTGTTCGCGATCCTGTTCTTCCGCCTGTGGTTCCTCCAGGTCCTCTCGAGCGATCACTACGCGACTGCGGCGTCCGTGAACTTCGTCCGGCCGGTCGCGATCGCCGCTCCGCGCGGCCAGATCCTCGACCACACCGGGGCACTCCTCGCCTCGAGCCAGCGCGCCTATGCGGTCGAGATCTCGCCGCCCCAGGCGCCCGTCCCGGTCACCGCGAAGAACCTCGCGCACCCGCCCCGCGCCGACGCGGGCCTGTACAACCGGCTCGCGCACGTGGTTGGGCTGCCGACGGCGCGCGGGCGCTGCCACGTGAATGGACACGGCGTGATCCACGTATCTCAGATCGCGTGCGCGGTGGCGCAGGAGTACGTGCAGCTTCCCTACGCCGAGGCCACGGTGGCCACCGGCATCACCCAGCAGCAGCTCTGGTACCTGTCCGAACGCCAGGCCTCGTTCCCGGGCGTCAGCGTCCAGCAGATCTACCAGCGGACCTATCCGCGGGGGGACCTCGCCGCGCAGGTGCTCGGGATCGTCAGCCGGATCACCGCGAGCGAGGTGAAAGACCCCTTCTATCGCGGCGCGTCAGAGAACGACGCAGTGGGCCAGTCCGGGCTCGAGGGCTCCTACGACCGTTACCTGCGCGGCGTCGACGGCGCCAACAAGGTCCAGGTTGACGCCCTGGGCAACTTCGTCGGCGTACTGTCGCAGACGCCTCCCGTCCCCGGCTCGAACCTCAAGCTGTCGCTCGACGCGAAGCTCGAGGAGGTCGGCCAGCAGGCGCTCCAGCAGTCGATCGACTCGAACTACCCGGCCAACGGCGGGGCGTACGTGGCCATGAACCCGCAGAACGGCCAGGTCTACGCGATGGGCTCGCTGCCCACCTACAACGCGAACCTGTTCACGAGGCCGGTGGCGCAGTCGGTCTACGACTCGCACTTCGGCCCCAACTCGGGCGATCCCCTCGTGAACCGCGCCGACCAGGGTGCGGGGCCCACGGGCTCCACGTTCAAGCCGATCACGGCGACTGCGGCGCTCGAGAGCGGCGTGTGGACCACCGGCTCGATCTTCGACGACACCGGCCAGTTCTGCATCTCCGGCCAGTGCCGCCACAACGCGGGCAACGCGGTCGACGGCTCACTCGATCTCCTGAACGCGATCAAGGTCTCCTCGGACGACTTCTTCTACAACCTGGGTGCGCTGACCAACTCGCCGGCGCCGAACGGCGGCGCGCTCCAGCACTGGGCGCACCTGTACGGGATCGGCCGCAAGACCGGGATCGACCTCCCTGGCGAGAACCCCGGCACGCTGCCCGACGCGAAGTGGCGAGAGAAGCGCAACGAGCTCGAGGCGCAGTGCGAGAACGCGACCGGTCCGTTCAGGGGCAAACCCAAGCATCCGCCCGGCGGGTGCGGGATCGCCGACGGCACCAACCGCCCGTGGTCGATCGGCGACAACGAGAGCCTCGCGGTCGGCCAGGGAGACGTCCAGGTCACTCCGCTCCAGCTCGCGACCGCCTACGCCACGATCGCCAACGGCGGCACGGTCGTGACTCCGCATCTCGGCCTCGACGTGCAGTCGCCGGACGGAATCGTGCTGCGCGCGCTCAACCCACGTCCGGCACGTCACGTGAACATCAACCCCCTGTATCTCGAGACGATCCGCGCCGGCATGCGTGCCGCCGCCTCGCAGCCGGGCGGAACCTCGGCTGAGGTGTTCCAGAACTTCCCCGAACAGGTGTACGGCAAGACGGGCACGGCTCAGTACAACGGGCAGCAGGACTACGCCTGGTACGCCTGCTTCGTCCCGGCGAGCGCCACCAGCAAGCCGATCGTCGTCGTGGTCACGGTCCAGCAGGGCGGCTTCGGCGCGGTGGGCGCCGCGCCGGTGGCGCGGCAGATCCTGTCTCAGTGGTTCTTCGGCAACAAGGGCGCGTACGTCGCCGGGAACTCCAGAACGCTGTGAGCGTGACCGCGACCCCGATCCGGCCGGTCGAGGACGTGGCACCGCCGCGCCCGCCCATGCTGCTGCGGATGGATCCGCTGTTGATGCTGGCGGCGCTGGGGCTGGCGGCCTGCTCGCTGATCACGTTGAAGGGGGCGACGCGCACGCTGGATCCCGGGCATCCGCTGTACTTCGTCGAGCGCCAGGCGATCTACTTCGGTCTCGGGCTGGCCGTGGCGCTGATCCTGGCCCGGATCGACTACTCCAGGCTGCGCGAATACAAATACGGCCTGTACGCGGTGATGATCGCGCTCAACCTGGTCGTGCTCGGGATGCCGAAGGTGCAGGGAGCGGCGCGGTGGATCCCGCTGCCGTTCTTCCAGCTGCAGTCCTCGGAGTTCGGCAAGGTGCTGCTGATCGCCGCGGTGTCGGCGTTCGCCGTGGACCGCTCACGCCGGCTGCACGAGCCACGCACTACGGCCCGGATCATGCTGCTGGCGATCCTCCCGGCGCTGATGGTGATCCCCCAGCCCGACCTGGGGACGGCGCTGGTCTACATCGCCGTCGGGTTCGCGATCCTGTTCTTCGCCGGCACCTCGTGGAAGCAGCTGACCGTGCTGGTGGCGCTGTTCGTGCTTGGAATCGTGATGGTGCTGATCGTCCTGCCGGCGACCGGCCACCACCTGCTCAAGCCGTACCAGATGCAGCGGCTGACCGGCTTCCTGCATCCCTCGCACGATCGGCGCAACCAGACCTACAACATCACCGAGTCGTTGACCGCGATCGGATCGGGCGGCAAGACCGGGCTGGGCGTCCACGGCGCCACGCAGGTCAGCCTGGGGTTCCTCCCCGCGCCCAAAACCGACTTCATCTTCGCCGTGGTGGGGGAGACATACGGGTTCGTCGGCGCTGCCGTCGTGCTGTCGCTGTACGCGTTGATGATCTGGCGCGGGCTGCGGATCTTGACCATCTCGAAGAACCTGTACGGCACGCTGATCGCCGGCGGCGTGCTGGCGATGCTGATGTTCCAGGTCTTCGTCAACGCGGGCATGACGATCGGGATCATGCCCATCACTGGCGTCCCTCTGCCGCTGATGAGCTACGGTGGCTCCTCGGTGCTGGTGACGTTTATCGCGATCGGCCTTCTACAGTCGATCTATATCCAGGCGCGCATCACGGCCGCGTCTAAGAGCCGAGGACTAGCCACCTGATGCGCCGCTGCCCCAGCCAAACGGGCGCGGCGCACTCCGGAGAAACGTGCCCCGAGCTCAGGGCACTACCGGGACCTGACAAAAACTTCATAAAAGGACTGAATGAGCATTGAGGAAACAAGTATTGGTCAGCGTCGACCGGGGCGAGACCCGCGTCGCGCTGCTGGAGGCGACCGGATCGGTCGCCGCACGTAAGAGCACGGCAAAGCCGGCGAGTTCGCGCAGACGGCGCCGGCCGTCCAACCCGGCGGCCGGCTATCACGTCGCGGAGCTCTACCTCGAGCGGCGCGGCGCCCGCTCGATCGTCGGGAACATCTACAAGGGTCGCGTCGACAACGTGCTGGGTGGCCTGGAGGCCGCCTTCGTCGACATCGGGCTGGAGAAGAACGGCTTTTTGCACGTGGACGAGATCGTGCTGCCCGGCGTCGAGGCGCCGCGGCGCGGCCGCGGCTCGGGGCGCGAGAGCCGCCAGATCACCGACATGCTGAAGCTGGGTCAGGAGGTCGTGGTCCAGGTGGTCAAGGATCCGCTGAAGACCAAGGGCGCGCGGTTGACCATGGACCTGACGATCGCGGGGCGCTACATGGTGTACGCGCCGTACGGCGAGGGCGTCGGCGTGTCACGCCGGCTGGACGACGCCGAGCGCGAGCGGCTGCGCAAGGAGGCGGCCAAGCTCGATCTGAAGGGCGCCGGCGCGATCATCCGCACCGCCGCCCAGGGGGTCACGCGGACGGACTTGGAGCGCGAGCTTGTGTATCTGTTCAAGCTGAACGAGGTCTTGCAGAAGCGCGTCGCCGAGACGGCGGCGCCGGCCCTGGTCTTCCAAGAGGCCGACCTGTCGGTGCGCGTCGTTCGCGACATCTTCTCTTCGTCGTTCGAGCGTGCGATCGTCGACGATCCCAAGCAGCATCACCGGCTGATGTCGTTCTTCTCCCGTACGGCGCCCGAGCTGGTCGAGCACGTCGAGCTTTGGGAGGAGAAGACGCCGTTGTTCGAGGCCTTCGGCGTGGAGGAGGTGCTGGATTCCACGCTGTCGCGCCGGGTCGACCTGCCCAGCGGCGGATACCTGATGATCGACTATGCCGAGGCGCTGACGGTGATCGACGTCAACTCGGGCTCGTTCGTGGGCCGCGGCAAGGCCGCGCGCCTGGAGGACACGATCACCAAGACGAACCTGGAGGCAGCCGAGGAGGTGGTCCGCCAACTGCGGCTGCGCGACATCGGCGGGATCATCGTCATCGACTTCATCGACATGGCGCGGGCTCGGAACCGCGACGCGGTTTTGAAGGCGCTGCGCTCCGCGCTGGATGAGGACCGGACCAAGACGTTCGTGGTCGAGATCTCGCCCCTCGGGCTGGTCGAGATGACCCGGCAGAACGTGACCGATGGCGTGCGCGAGATCATGACCCGCCCGTGCCCGACCTGCCACGGCGAGGGCGTGATCAAGTCAGAGGAGACGCTGGCCATCGAGTTCGAGCGGCGCATGCGCGACCTGGCCACGGAGACGGATGCGGAGGCGCTGCTGATCCAGATGAACCCGCGGGTGAGCGCCGAATTCACCCGCGACGACGCGCGCGTGCTACGCCAGATCGAGGAGGACACCGGCAAGTGGTTCACGTTCGAGGGCTCGGAGGGTCTGCCGCTCGGTCACTTCGCGGTGATTTTGGAAAGCACCCGGGAGCGAGTGCTCGAGCGCGCGGTGCCGTTCCGCGCCGGTGAGGAGGTCCACGTCGAGATCGTCGAGCCACATATGTACAGCCCGGGGGACGCGGTGGCCAAGGTGGACGGCTACGTGATCTCGATAACCGGCGGCGGCGACCACGTGGGCGAGAAGCACCTGGTGCGGATAGAGGAGGCGGGGCGGACCTCGGCCGTCGCCTCGCTCCTCGACGCTCCGGCCTCGCCCGCGGCTTCGGTCGATGGGGCCAGATCCGACGATTCGGGGCTAGAATCGAAGCCTCGGCGTCGTGGTCGCAGAGGCGGACGGCGCCGTTCCGGCGCTGAAGCCGAGTCCGTGAGTTCATCCGAATGAGCACCTACGCAATCATCAGAACCGGCGGTAAGCAGTACCGCGTCGAGCAGGGCCAGTCGTTGCTGGTGGAGCGGCTGGCGGTTGGCGACGGCGAGGATGTGAGTTTGGAGCCCCTGCTCTTAGTCGATGGGTCCGACGTTGTGGATGGCGAGGACTTGGCCGGCGTGTCCGTGACGGCCCGGGTGCTCGCCCATGAGCGCGGCCCGAAGCTCCGGGTGGTCAAGTTCAAGCCCAAGCGCGGCTACAAGCGGCGCACCGGTCATCGGCAGGAACTGACCCGGATCGAGGTGACTTCGCTCGGGCTGGCCTCGGGAGCCGGACGTTCAGCCAGAAAGGAAGCCACCGATGGCGCATAAGAAAGGCCTCGGCTCGTCGCGCAACGGGCGCGACTCGCACGCCAAGCGCCTGGGCGTGAAGGTGTTCGCCGGCCAGAGCGTGACCGGCGGCGAGATCATCGTCCGCCAGCGCGGCACGCGCTTCAAGCCCGGCGATGGCGTCGGCATCGGCAAGGACGACACGATCTACGCCGAGGCGGCCGGGACCGTGCAGTTCGCCCGCGGCCGGCGCGGGCGGGTGATCTCGGTCGTGCCGGGCTCAGACCCCGAGTCGTAGGCGCCGGCAAGGCTTGGCTGGCGCGGGCGGTGTGATCTCGGTCGTGCCGGGCTCCGACGCCGGGTCGTAGGCGCCGGCAAGGCTTGGCCGGCGCGGGCGGTGTGATCTCGGTCGTGCCGGGCTCCGACGCCGGGTCGTAGGCGCCGCGACGCTTGGCCGGCGCGGGCGGCGACGCCCGGCCGCGCCGCCGGTAACGCTTGGCGGGGGCCGCCGGGCAAGGATGCCCGGCGGAACAGGCCCCAGGGATGCCGAGCGGAGCGAGGCCCTAAGCAACCGTGACGAGCTGCGAGGTGCACTCAGGGCAGCGGCACGCCTTGACCGGGATTGCCCTGTCGCACTCCGGACACGGCTGGTGTCGGGATCCTCCTTGGCCCGCCGGGCCATGAGAGCGTTGATCGGCGCCACCACCAGGAAGAACACTGCGGCCGCCACGCTCAGGAACGTGATCATGTTGTTGATGAAGTCGCCGTAGGCGAACGTGCTGTGGTGAATGGTGAACTTGAGGTTGCCGAAGTTGTGGGCGCCGAAGATCGCGGCGATGAGCGGCGTGAGCAGGTCGGTGACGAGCGCCTTCACGAGGGCCGTGAACGCGGTGCCGACCACGATCGCCACGGCCAGGTCCATCACGTTGCCGCGGAAGAGAAACGCCTTGAATTCCGTGAGCAGTTTTGGCACCGGTTGGCGTCTTGTTTCGTTACAGGGATCTGCGGATCCTTCCGCCTCATGATGGATCTTTGGCGCTGGGACTGACATATGCGTGGCCTCAGCGCCAAAGTTCGGGTGGCGCGGCTCGCGGACGGGCAGGCGGGGCTGATTGGTGCGGCGCAGCTGGCGTCACTGGGAGTCGACACCCGTGTCGTCTCGCGCTGGGTGGGCGGCGGGTATCTGCTGCCTCGCTTCGGGTTAGGTCGGGCACCGCGCGCCGAGTGTGGAGGCGGATCTAACCGCCGCGGTGCTCTATGCCGGCCCGGCGCGATGCTCAGCCACGCCAGCACGCTCTGGTGGCACGGCCTGCTCGACCAGCAGCCCTGGCCGATCGAGGTCAGCACTCGGCGACGCTGCCGCTCGCTGCCCGGGATCCGCGTGCACGGCCGGCGACCTGCCAGCGGATCCTCCACAAAAGACTGCCGACTACGAGCATTGCGCAGGCGCTGCTCGACTACGCCGCGCTGGCGCCGCCGGAACGCGTGCGGCACGCGCTGGCGGTGGCGGATTACCGGAAGCTGCTCGACATCGCCGCACTCCGGGCGGCTGCCGGTAACGGGCGCGACGGCAGCACCGAGCTGCGCAGCGCCCTGGCCAGGCACGAGCCGAAGCTCGCCCACACCCGCAGCCCGCTCGAGCGACTGTTCCTGCCGCTGTGCGAGCGCGCCGGCGTCCCGGTGCCGGAGGTCAACGTCTGGATCGCCGGCGTGCTCGTCGACGCCGTATGGCGCGAGCGGAAGTTGGTCGTGGAGCTCGACGGACGAGACAACCACAGCTCCTGGGCGCAGATCCAGGACGACCGCAGCAAGGAGCTACGCCTGCGCGCGGCCGCCTTCGACGTGATCCGGTATGGCACGCGCCAGCTCGAACAGGAGGCCGCGGCGGTCGAGGCCGAGCTGCGCCGGGCGCACGGCCTGCCAGCATGAAGACATGCAGGATCGTGCCCGCATCCATGTCCAGGCCGGCGCCGGCGGCGACGGCTGCCTGAGCTTCCGCCGCGAGGCCCACGTGCCGAAGGGAGGGCCCAACGGGGGCGACGGTGGCCGCGGCGGCGATGTCGTGCTGGTATGCGACGACTCGCTGCGCGACCTGGAGAGCTTCCGGCGCAAAGCGCACTTCAAGTCGGGCCGGGGCGGGCACGGCCAGGGTTCGCTGCGCCACGGCAAAGACGGCGAGACGCTCGAGATCGGGGTGCCGCCCGGCACCGAGGCGCTGGTCGGAGCCGACGGCACGCTGCACGACCTGGTGCGCCCGGGACAAAAAGCTCTCGCGGCGCGGGGCGGCCCGGGCGGGCGCGGCAACAAGCGCTTCGCCGGCCCCACGCACCAGACCCCGCGGTTCGCGGAAAAGGGGCTTCCCGGCGAGGAGACGTGGATCACCCTGCGGCTCAAGCTGCTGGCCGACGTCGGGCTGGTCGGGTTGCCCAACGCCGGCAAGTCATCGCTGCTCGGCCGCCTAACCCGCGCCCATCCCAAGGTGGCCGGCTACCCGTTCACCACGCTCGAGCCGGTGCTCGGGACGCTCGCGTCCGACGACCGCCAGCTCGTCATCGCGGACATCCCCGGGCTGATCGAGGGGGCGAGCGCGGGCGCTGGGCTCGGCCACGACTTCCTGGCCCACATCGAGCGCACGCGGCTGCTCGTGCACGTGCTCGACATCGCGCCGGTGGACGGTACGGATCCGGTGGACAACTACTCGATCGTTGAGCACGAACTCGAGCTGCACAAGCCGCGGCTGGCGGCGCTCCCACGCGTGCTCGCGCTCTCGAAGGCGGACCTGGTCGATCCGGAGGCACGGGAAGGGGCACGTACGGCGTGGACGAGCCGCGTCCGCGCGCCGGTGATCGTGACCTCGTCGGCCACCGGGCTGGGGCTTTCTCAGCTGGCGGCCGAACTGATCCGCCGCGTCCCGGCGCAGGCGCCCGAGGCGCCCGTCGACGCCTCGGCCGAGGAGTTGGCCGAGCATCGCGTATTCCGTCCCGCCGCGCCGCGCGCCTATCACGTGGCCAAGGTGGGCGATCGGTGCTACCGGGTCACCGGGCAGGGCATCGAGCGGCTCGTCGCCCGCTACGACCTGGGCAACGCGGACGCGCTTGCCTACCTGGAACGGCGGCTGCGCGGGATCGGCGTGATCCGAGCGCTGCAGGAGGAGGGGTTCGCGTCGGGGGACGAGGTGGAGATCGCCGGGATCGCCTTCGACCTCGACCCGGAGTGACCCGGCGCACCGCCCTGGCGTTGGGGGGCGCATCGCGCACCAGTCCGCTTCAGTAGGGTTCTCGCCCGGTTAACCGGGATCGAGGAGGAATCCGCAAGGATGCTGGGAGACAAGAAGCTGCCCAGGGTGCGCGTCCTCGCGCTGGCCGTCGCCGTGCTCCTGCTCGCGCTGAGCGCCGCCGCGAGCGCGTCGGCGCGCGTGCTGACTATCACCAAGCGGCACGTGTCGTATCCGCACTACACGTCGATCCAGGCCGCGGTCAACGCCGCGCATCCCGGTGACTGGATCCTGATCGACCGCGGCGTCTACGTAGGGCCGGTGCGGATCTCCACGCCGCGGCTGCACCTGCGCGGAATCAACCGGGGTCGCGTGATCATCGACGGCCGCCACCGCGTCGGCAACGGGATCACGATCACCGCGAACAGCGTGTGGGTGGAAAACCTGACCGTCCGCAATTTCGACCGGCGGACCCGCGACGACTCGGACAACGGCAACGAGGTGTGGTGGGAGGGCGGCGGCGAGAAGAGCACCAGCATCGGCCTGCGCGGCTGGTGGGGCCAGTACCTGACCACGTATGACACGGGGCTGCTCGGCGGCTACGGCCTGTTCGCCAGCCACGCGGTCGACGGCTCGCTCGAGCACGTGTACGCATCCGGCTTCAACGACTCGGGTCTGTACATCGGCGCATGCCGCGACTGTGGCGCCCTGGTGCAGGACGCGCTGGTCGAGCGCAACGCCCTCGGCTGGTCGAGCACCAACGCCGGCGGCCATCTGGTGATCGAGAACTCGACGTTCCGCGACAACGGTGTCGGGATCGCGCCGGACTCTGAGCGGGCCTCGGATCTGCCGCCGCCGCAGGACGGCGCCTGCGACGCCGGCGCCAACCGGTCTGCGACGCCTACCTTCGCCTCGACCAACATTGCCCACTGCACCATCTTCCGTCACGACGTGATCGCCGACAACGGCAACCTGAACGTGCCCGCGAACAACACGTTGCTCGGCGCGCCGTGGGGCGTGGGCGTGATGCTCCCCGGGGACTACGCGGATCTCGTGGACGACGACACGATCACCGGCAATCCTACGTTCGGGGTGCTGGTGTTCGAGCAGCCCGATCCCTACCCGCCCACCGCACAAACCGTCTACTTCCAGGCGGCGGGCAACCGGGTCACGAACAACCGCTTCAACGGGAACGGAACGCGGCCGGGTGGGGCGGACATCGGCCTCGAGGGCGGCGTGTTCGGGGCCATGAACTCGGTCAACAACTGCTTCGCCGCCAACACGTTCGCCACCTCGATTCCGGCCGGGATCGAGGGCACCTGGGGCTGTCAGAACGCCACCACTCCGGACGGCGGCCCGGCGCTCCTGAGCGAGGTGCTGACGCTGATCGCCCAGTCCGGGGCGCGGCACTCGCAGCCGCAGCCGGCGCCGCATCGCCAGCCCACGATGCCGCGGCCGTGCCGCGGCGTGCCGCGCAACCCGCTCTGCCTCCGCACGAGCACCGTGCGATAGGGTGTCGCCGCAGATCGCCAATACGGCGGGGAAGTGATACGGACCTCGCTCGACGACGAGTCGGAGGCGCGCCTGCGTGAAGTGCCCGAAAGTGGACAGCAGGCAGACTAAGCCGGTCGCGTGATCCGACCCGGAGCCGTGCCGCGACCTCGCTTCTTCGGTGACAACCGTCCGCACCTGTTGCTGCGCGGAGGGTCGGACCACCGCGTTACGCGCTGTCGATCTCACAGGGCCATGCCACGATCACCTTCATCATTCTCGGTGCGGCCGTGGTGCTAGTTCGTCATCAACCGGAACCGATTGCCAACCGCGTCCCGAGCCGATTGGAACAGCGCACATGACGAGGTAGAGATCATCTGGGAGGAGTCGCTCGCGCTGGAGGGAAGAGCCGGCTACTACGACCATGTCGGGGCGCTCAAGGACATGGTGCAGAACCATCTTTTGCAGGTGCTCTGCCTGGTGGCGGTCGGCGCCGCGCTCGCTCTCTACGCCGGCGGGCGTGCTCAGCGACGACCAGGTCGACGTCCTGCGTTCGGTGCGCCATTCGAGGACGATGATGTGCCACGGACGCGGCGCGCGCTACCAGGCCGGGCGAGTGCGTGACGAGACATCCCCGCCTACGTGAGGAAGATGGAGTGACGCCCGAGCACGGCACCGAGACGTTCGCCGAGGTGGTGCTGGAATTAGACAGCTGGCGCTGGTCGGGTACCCGCTTCCGGATGCGCACGGGCAAGGCGAGGGAGAGATGGCAGGATTCGGGGATCCGGCCGTCGTCTTCATCGCCAGAGCCCTGTAAAGGCTGGATCGATGAGCGAAGGTCTCGACGCCAGTGGGGTCACCGCATGGGCGGGGCGATGCAGCTGATCGCCAGGGCGGGCGCGGATTACCGACGACTGCTCGTCTGGTTGCTGGGGAACAGCGTGTTGGTGGCGAAAGTCGTCATGGCGCTCATGACTCCGAACGGCTCCGTGGCGGCACTGATACCTACAACGCCGGCTCAAGCGGTCCGCCCCGACGCTGACGCCGCCGCTGACGTCGTCTCAGCGCTGGATCTCCCGCCGAGCCCCAGAAGATTGGTCACGTGGGCGTTTCCGCAGGCGGGAGCTGGCCGCGGTACGGAGCGCAACCAGGTCCACGAGCATCCAAGCCGGTGACCGAAAAGACCCGCCCGGCGTCCGGCTGGCGCTCCAGCGCGGCTTCGTCGAGCCGCTCGCGGCCGGTGGTGACGAACAGGGTACGGCGGTCGCCACCGCCAAACGCGCATGACGTCGCCTGCGCCGCCGGAATCTGCACGGTCGCGCGCAGCGAGCCGTCAGCCCGGTAGTGGTGGACCGCCCGGCCGCCGTAGATCCCAACCCAGAGGTCGCCCTGATCGTCGACGGTCAGCCCGTCGGGCGCCATTCCGGGTTGATCGATCTGCACCAGCGTCCGGCGTCCACTGATCGCGCCGGTGACGCCATCGAAGTCGAAGGCGTCAACCGACCCGGTGCCGCTGTCGCTGAGGTACATCGTCTGGCCGTCCGGGCTCCAGCCGAGGCCGTTCGAGATGGTCAAGCCGGTCAGCACGGTGCTGCAGCTTCCATCGAGCTCGAGGCGATAGAGCGTGCCGGCTCCGGGTGACTCGTCGTACGCCATCGTCCCAGCCCAGAAGCGGCCCTGCCGATCACACGCCCCGTCGTTCATGCGCACATTGACGTGACCGGCCTCGGGCTGAGCGAGCTCGCGGACGGAGCCGGCGTCGTCGACGTACACGAAACCCTGCCCGGCTGCCAGCACGTATCCGCCTACCGCCACCGGGGCGACCGCACCCACGTGCCGGTCGAGCGTCATCGTGCGGATCTGGTCGGGGCGGCCGCCGGGCGTCAGTGTGGCGCGGTGAAAGCGACGGCCGAGGATGTCGACCCACAGCAGCTCCTGGCGCTCCTCATGCCACCGAGGACCCTCACTGAGCAGTCCCGGCTCGGGCGACCACGCGGTGACTTGGGGTGTTGTCACGGTTCCAGATCGACGACGACCTGCTGGCGTGAGTCAGGAACCTCAAACGGAGGCGGCAGTGCATAGGTCTTAGCGAGCAGGTCCAACTCGCCGACGTCTTCATCGCTCAGCCACAGCTGGCCATTAGCTTCTCGCTCATGGCGTTGCTCGGGCTCGCCCGGGATCATCGGCGTGGGTACATCATCGGAGCCTGCGGCGTGAACTGCGCCAATCAGTCTCTTAAGTCGGCTGTGGAATACCTCGGTGCCACCTAGCTTCTCTGCATCTACCGCAATCACGCTGAACCCAAGCTTCTGAGGAATTGATCGTTCGCCATACAACGGATGAACATCTGGGCTGACCTGAGCGCCACCAAGAGCCGAAAAGACATCGACTATGAATGCGAGACCGAAGCCGGTCCACCAAGAGGAAGCAATGCCCCATCCAGTCCTCTCGCGGCATCGCTTGTTGGCTGGCCGTCCACGTCAACTGCCCAGTCCAGGGGGATTGGAGCACCGGATCGGGCAGCGACAATGAGCTTGCCGTACGCGACGTTGGTGGTTGCCATATCCAGCAACGGAGTCAGCTCATCGACCGGAGGCGCGCCAACCGCGATGGGGTTGGTTCCTAGCACCCGCTTGCCGCCAGACGGCGGCGCCATAACGGCGTCAGTGTTGCTGAGGATCACGCTGAGCAGACCGCGATGTGCGAGTACCTCGGCGTAGAAGCCAGCCGCCCCAAAATGGTTGGCGTTGCAGGCGGCAACGAGACCGATACCGGCGTCGCCGGCGATGTGTCCGGCGAGCTCTGATGCGAACATCGCACCTATTGGACCAGGGCCATCCGCGCAGTCGACAACCGCGACAGCTCCGTGGGGACGCATCTCCACAGGCCGCGCGTCGGCGACAATCCCTCCAGCGCGGATCCGATCAAGGTAGATCGGAATGCGGATGAACCCGTGAGTTCGGATTCCACGCCGCTCCGCATAGGCCAGACAGTCGGCAAACGTGTGTGCACCTTGGGCAGGCATGCCCTCGGCGACGAACAGCGCTGGCGCCCATTGCGTCAGCGCCTCGATGGGTGCGCGGGCGCCCCTCAGCAGCTCGTCTCCGTGCCATCGTCCCCGCCGACGAGGTAGTTAGGCGTCCTCATCGGAAGATAGCTGTTCCAGCCGAAAGCACGCTCGGCTTCCCGTTACGCGTGCGCTGTCGGCGAATGGTCAGGCGCAGCCGCCCCGTTGGCGATCATCGCGGCACCTTGCGATGCGCTGCTCGCAACCTGGCTGTAGAGGGACAGGATGCCCCGGCTGTGGCGAGACGGTCGCGGTGACCAACGGGCGCGGCGCTCGCCGGCACGCGGGGTAAGCGTCACCGCCATCAGCTGGTCGGTCGCCGCTCGGCGCCCGGGACGGCGTCCTAACCTGTCGGGCGTGGCGTCCGTGGTCGTCAAGCTCGGCTCGAGCATCGTCGCCGGTGATCGAGGCGCGGTGCGCGCCGAGGTTCTCAGCCGCATCTGCGGCGAGCTCGCGGAGCTCCACCGCGGCGGTCGCCAGCCATTGGTGGTGACGAGCGGCGCGATCGCCCGGGGGATGGGGGTGATGGAGCTGCCGCTGCGGCCCCGGGCGATGGACGAGCTGCAGGCGGCCAGCGCGGTGGGACAGGGAAAGCTCTACCAGGTCTACGACGAGTTACTGCGCGCCCGCGGACTCCAGACCGCACAGGTGCTGCTCACGTTCTTCGACATGAGCGCGCGCAGTCACTACGTGAACGCGCGTCAGACGCTGCAGAAGCTGCTCGAGTGGCGAGTCGTTCCCGTGATCAACGAGAACGACACCACCACCACCGACGAGATCTCGTTCGGTGACAACGACTTCCTGGCCGCACAGGTGGCGATCCTGATTGGCGCGGAGCTGCTCGTGCTCCTGACCGACGCCGCGGGCCTGTTCACGGCCGATCCGCGCACCGACCCGAACGCGCGCCTGGTCGAGGAGGTGACCTCGTTCGAACAGCTGGACAGTCTGGCGATCGGCCACGCCACCTCCGCGCTCGGGTCGGGGGGGATGCGCTCGAAGGTGGTCGCTGCGGAGATGGCGACCGCGGCCGGGATCCCGACGGTGATCGCCAACGGCTTGTTAGCGGGCGCGATCTTGGCGGCGGCGCGCGGCGAGCGGGTCGGCACCCGGTTCGCCGCGCGCCCGGGGCGCTACTCGAGCTTCAAGCTGTGGCTCAAGTACGCCAAGCCCGCCCGTGGCCGGGTGGTGGTGGACGCCGGCGCGGCGCGGGCGCTGCGGGAGAGCGGGACGAGCCTGCTGCCCGTCGGGATTGTGGAGGTATCGGGCGACTTCGACGCCGGCGATGCGGTCGAGATCGCGTTTGACGGCGAGCTGGTCGGCAAGGGGATCTGCAACTACTCGGCGGTCGAGCTGCGTCGGGTACGGGGCCTGAAATCGGCGGACGTCCGTGCGCGATTGCCCCGGGCGACCGAGGAGGCCGTCCACCGCGACTACTTCGTCCTCGCGTAACCTGTTAGGAGCGACGATGGCGGTAATTGCGAGTTCCGTAGCCGAAACCTGCCTGGCGGCCAAGCGCGCCGCGGGACAGCTTGCCGCGCTGCCCTCGGGGGTCAAGAACGCGGCGCTCGAGGCGATCGCCGCGGCGCTGACCCAGCGCACACCCGAGATTCTCGAGGCCAACGCCCGGGATCTCGAGGCCGGACGCGACGCGGGATTGACCGATGCGCTGATGGACCGGTTGGCGCTCGACTCGGCACGGATCGCGATGATCGCGCGGCAGGTCAGAGACATCGTCGCGCTGCCCGATCCCGTGGGCGAGGTGATCGAGGGCCGCCGGCTCTACAACGGGCTTGAGGTGCGCAAGGTGCGTGTCCCGCTCGGCGTGATCGCGGTCGTCTACGAGGCGCGGCCGAACGTTACGATCGACGCCGCCGCGCTGTGCCTGAAGTCGGGAAACGCGGTGGTGCTTCGGGGCTCCTCGACGGCGGCGGCATCGAATGCGGTGCTCGCCGAGGTCGCGATCGAGGCGGGGCTGTCAGCTGGGCTGCCCGAGGGCGCGATGGCGCTGGTCGCGGGCGGTGGTCACGAGGAACTCGCGCAGCTGGCCACGCAGGCGGGCGTGCTCGACCTGATCATCCCGCGCGGGGGCGAAGGGCTGAAGGCGGCCTTGAAGGGCGTCGCCACCGTGCCCGTCATGTACGCCGCGTCGGGCAACTGCCACGTGTACGTCGACGCCACCGCGTCGCTTCCGGATGCGCTGGCGATCACCTTGAACGCCAAGCTTCAGCGGCCGAGCGTCTGCAACGCCGCCGAGACGCTGCTCGTCCACGAGGCGGTGGCGGACGAGTTCCTGCCCGTGGCGCTTCGCGAGCTTGCCGCTGCCGGGGTTGAGCTTCGCGGCGACGCGCGGACGTGCGCGGCCGCCGACTCGGTGGCGGCCACGGTGTCGCCGGCGACCGACGAGGACTGGGCCACCGAGTACCACGCGCTGACGCTCGCGGTGGGAGTGGTGGGATCGGCGGCCGAGGCGATCGAGCACATCAACCGCTACGGGTCCGGTCACTCGGAGGCGATCGTCACGCGCGACACCGAGGCAGCGCGCGCATTCCAGCTGGGCGTCGACGCCGCATGCGTGTACGTCAATGCGTCCACGCGCTTCACCGACGGCGGCGAGTTCGGGATGGGGGCCGAGATCGGCAACTCGACCCAGAAGCTCCATGCCCGCGGCCCGATCGGCCTGCGCGAGCTGTGCACGTTCAAGTACCTGGTCGAGGGCGCCGGCCAGGTTCGGGCCTGAGCGGCCGGGGGCATCAGGACTCTGTGCGGATCGGCATTCTCGGCGGAACGTTCAATCCGCCACATCTTGGTCACCTGATCTGTGCCCAGGAGGCGTACCTTCAGCTGGGATTGGACCGCGTGACGCTGATCCCGGCACGGATACCGCCGCACAAGGCCATCGAAGACGAGCCGGGGGCCGAGCACCGGCTCGAGCTGTGCCGCCTGTCCATCGGGGGCGATGAGGAGCGATTCGACGTCTCCGACGTGGAGATCGTCCGAGACGGACCGTCGTACACGGTCGATACCCTTGAGGAACTGCATTCTCGAGCGCCAGATCACGAGCTGTTTTTGATCGTCGGGGCCGACATCGCCGCGGGCCTGCCGGCCTGGCGGGCGCCGGAGCGGGTACTGTCGCTGGCTACGCTGGCCGTGGCCAAGCGGCGCGGCACCTCGCGGGCGGCGGTCGACGACGCACTACATGGGTTGCGCGGCGGCGAGCGCGCCCGGTTCTTCCGCATGCCGCGGATCGGGATCTCCTCGACCATGCTCCGCGATCGGGTGCAGGCCGGGCAGCCGATCAAGTACTACGTGCCAGATGCGGTCGTCAGCTATGTCGAGCGACACCGTCTGTATGCCAGGGTAGGCTCCTTGCGATGATGCGACCGGCCACCGCGGGGAGCGAAAATCACCTGACTCCGGAGGATCTGGCCCGCGCGATCGTGGACTACGCGTCCGACCGCAAGGCGCTCGACATCGTCCAGCTCGATCTGCGCGGGATGATCGGCTACACGGACTACTTCGTGATCTGCTCGGGCCGGACCGAGCGCCAGACCAAGGCCATCCACGACGCCATCTACGCGGGGTTGAAGTCGACCCACCGGAGGCTCCCCGAGCGCGTGGAGGGCCTGCCCGGGGCGAGGTGGATCCTGATGGACTACCTGGATGTGGTCGTCCACGTGTTCGTGCCCGAGACGCGCGAGTATTACCGCCTCGAGCAGCTGTGGGGCGAGGCGCCGGCGCAGGCGGTCGGAGCAGGCTCTACGTAGCGGCGCGCGGGCCGTGGGCGGACATGAAACGACGCGGGCCGTGGGCGGGAACGGAACGACGCGGGCTGTGGGCGGGCACGGAACGATACGGGTCCTGGGCGGGCACGGAGCGGCGCACTCACGGAAGTGAGCCCGCACTTCACGCTGCTGGCGGCGGTGCTCCTCGGGCTCCTCGGGTTCGCCGTCGGCGTATTCGGGACGCTGGTCGGCGCCGGCGGCGGCTTCATCCTCACCCCGGTCCTGCTGCTCGTCTATCCGCAGTCCTCGCCGGCGCTGCTCACCGCCATCAGTCTGGTCGTGGTGTTCTTCAACGCCGGATCGGGATCGGTGGCCTACGCGCGGCAGAAGCGGATCGACTACCGCTCGGGCAGCGTATTCGCGCTCTGCACACTGCCCGGGGCGGTGGTCGGCGTGCTGGTGGCGGAGAAGGTCTCGCGGCCCGGGTTCGACGTGATCATGGGCGCGGCCCTGACCGCCCTGGCCTGGTGGATGGTGCGAGGGCGCCGGCAGCCGCACGGCGGTCATGTCGGCCGAGGGACGGCGCGAACGATCGTCGATCGCGATGGGAATCTCTACCGCTACCACGTGAACGTGCGGCTCGGGGCGCTGTTCAGCGTCGCGGTGGGATTCATCTCGAGCTTCCTCGGGATCGGCGGTGGCGTGGTGCACGTCCCGGTGCTGGTCACCGTGCTCGGGTTTCCAACTCACGTCGCCACCGCCACCTCGCACTTCGTGCTCGCCTGGATGGCGCTCGTGGCCACGCTGACCCACGTGGCGGTCGGCACCTTCCACGGCGGAGTCGGGCTGCGCCGGGCGGCGGCCCTGTCGGTGGGCGTGGTCCTCGGCGCCCAGCTCGGCGCGGTGCTCTCGCAGAGGCTGAGCGGCACCATGATCCAGCGGCTGCTGGCGGTGGGATTGCTGGTGCTCGGCGTCCGGCTGGTGCTGAGCGTCGTGTTGTGACGATGCGCGATCGTCTGGTGGCGCTACCCCGACAAACCGGCGAGCGCGCTGGCCAGGCGGGCGCCGTCGGCTGTGCCCAGGCCGCTGGCCAGGTCGTATCCCGGGCCGGCGTTGAAGCCGTGCACCCGGAACCTGCGGCCCTTGACCGGCGCCAGCTGCTGCGTGCCGAACACCGAGTTGTTGCCGGCGGTGATGTCGGTGAGCGGTGAGCCCGGCGCGTCGCCGATCGCGTACAGGGCGGGATTCAGCCACCCGAGGTCGCGACCGGCGAGCTGATCGGCGACCGCCACGACGCCCGCGAACAGCGGCGCCGCCTCGCTTGTGCCGCCTACGAGGTGGAACGCGGGTCCGTCCAGCCCGTCGGCGGAGTTCACCACGCTCATGTACACGAGAGCGGCGCCGTCGGTCGCCGCGCTCATGCTGACGTCAGGCGTGCCGCGTGCGGCGCCGACGGTGCCGGCGAGGGCGTCCTGGTAGGCGGGCCGCCTGAACACCCTGGAGACCCCCCCGCCGCCGGCGTCGGGGTCGCCTGACCCTTCGGTGTCGTTCCAGACGCTGTCCGGCCTCGTACGGTTTTGCCTATCGCCGAGGTGCAGCCGCGTTCCGCCCACCGAGGTCACGAGAGGGTCGGTCGACGGCCAGCTGCTGACCCGGAACGGGAAGTAGTTGACGTCGCCGTCTGACGGGTCGAAGGCGGACTCGGCCGTCGCGCCGCCGTCGCCCGAGGCACCCAGAACCGTGACCCGGTGGACGAGTGCGTTGAAATAGGCGCTACGGAGCGCGTAGATCGAACGTCGGTTGGGGAACGTCTCCTCAGCCGCGCCGAAGCTCTGGCTGATCACGTCGCCGAGCCCGTGGTCGATCACGTAATTTTCGGCCTTGATCATCGGCGGGAAACCCGTCACGCCGATGGTCTCGTCGACGGGCGTCTCGACCAGCAGGATGTTCGCTCCGGGGGCCATTGCGTGGGCGTATTCGACATCGAGCGTGGTCTCGAGGGCCCACTCGCCCCTCTCGAACTTGGTCCGGTCGTAGCGGGGAACCCGCCCCGCCGGCTGGATGATCCTGAACAACGGTGGCGCGGATACGTGGAACAAGCGGTCGAACGTCCTCAGGTCCTTTCTGATCGTCGGCGACCCGAACGAGTCGACGACCACGATCGTCTTACCCCTGCCGGTGAAACCGGCTTTGTAGAGGGGGGTCATCTCGTAGGCCTGCTGGAACTGGCTTGGCCGGTAGCACGCCAGCCGCAGCTGCGCCCGGCACTGTGCCGTCGTCGGCGCCCGCGCGAAGGCGCGCCGGATCCAATGGTGAAACGGCGCCGCGCCGGCGGAAGAGCTACCCAGGGCAAGCAGCGCCAGAATTGCCCCGGCAGCGCCGGCCAGACCCCTGATCCCGCTCACGCGCAAATTCGGCCCCTTCTTTTCGATTCGAGCGCCCCGAAAGCCCCTCCTGAATCCCTGAGGATTCAATCAGGTTCGCTACATTGCCGCGAGCAGCGGCGGCGCGACTTCCTTCTTGCGGCTCATCACCCCGGGGAGCTCGATCTGGCTGTCGTGGGCCGGCGCCCCGAAGGCGCGCGCCACGCCCGCGACGTCGCCATCCACGAGCAGGTCGGTTCCCTTGCTCAGCACGTCGGTGACCATCAGCGCGTAGAGCTGGAGCTCCCGGCTCTCGCGCGCCTTGCGCATCGCGGCGATCAGCTCCTGGCTGCGATCGAGCAGCGCCTTGCCGACCACCTCGATCTGGGCGATGCAAATCTGGTGCCCGCTGGAGGAGTGGTACTGCTTCGCGTCCCGCGAGATGATCTCCTCGGCGCCTACCTCCGAGACGTCGGAGGTAGCCTCGAACATCTCGCGGCCGTACGCAGCAGCATCGAGGGCCAGCACCCGCTCGAGATATTCGACGACATGGCGATCGCGCTCGGTGGTCGTCGCGGAGTTCAGAATGATCGTGTCGGACATCACCGCGCCGAGCAGCATCATCGCCGTCGGCGGGCTCGGCTCCATTCCGGCGTGACGGAAGCGCTCGACGACAAGGGTGGCGGTCGATCCGACGGGGTCGAACGTGGCGAGGACCGGAATCCGCGTTTCGATCGAGCCGATGTGATGATGGTCGAGGATCTCCACGATCTCGGCCTGCTCGACTCCGGCCACGCTCTGAGCCTGTTCGGCGTGGTCGACGAGGAGCACCTGCCGCTGAGGTGGCGCGACGAGGTCCGAGCGTGTGATCAGCCCGACCGGATGGCGCTGCGGATCGATCACCACGGCCGCGCCGTAGTGGCTCTCCTTGATCTGCTCGGAAATGTCCTCGACGAGAAACTCCGTGGTGGCGGTCAGCGGTTCGCTTTCCATCAGCGCGCCGCAGGGCGCCGCCAGCGTGATCATCCGTCCGGACACGTAGCTGTCGAGCGGCGAGACGATCACGGCGACGCCCCGCTCCCTCGCGAAGGCCAGGATCTCTTCGGTGGGCTCCGAGTCGTTGGACAGCACGAGCAACTGCGCGCCCCGCTCGATGGCGAGGCGCTGGGCATCTTCGCGATTGCCCACCACCACGATGTCTCCCTCGGAAGCGCCGCTGCGAGTGGGATCCATCGAGTGAACCCAAACGCGGCCGGAGAGCGGCTTGTCCTCGCCTGCGAGAAGCCGGCCGCCCAGCACCTCGACGATGGCCGAGACAGGGGTGGGGGCGTCCTGGAGGGTCGAGGCCCCGCGCGTCTCGCGGATGTATCGCCGCGCGAGCGCGCGCTCGGTAAGGATGCCGACGAGCGCGCCGTCGTCATCGACCACGGGGACAAGCTCGAGGCCGGCGCGTGCCATCTCCAGGCCGGCCTCGCGGATCGGGGCGTGGACGCGCGTGACTGGAAAGCTCGACTGCATCACGTCGCAGGCACGCACCATCACGTGGGGAAGGAACCGGGGCTGCGTGGCCCCGCTGCGTTCGAGCAGCCATCGGGTTTGCGCGTTGCACTCGCCCAGCCGCGCCGCCACGTACGTGTTGCGCGTATCCAGGCGGCCCTTGAGCTCTGCGTAGCCGATGGCCGCCGCGATAGAGTCGGCGTCCGGATTGCGGTGGCCGGTGACGTAGATGGTCGCCATCGCGGTCGGATTATCGCCGCTGGTGGCGCTACGGGCGACTGTCGACGCTGCTCGCGGGGGGCGATGATCGGTGCTGCTCGCGCTGCGGGCCGATTGTCGCCGCCGCGCGCGCCGTGGGGCGATTATCGGGCGCGGAGCACGGTGGCGCGGTAGCGTCCCCGGAGCGATGCCGAGGGCAGTGGCTCGCGGCTGCCACATCACGCGAAGGAGAGACCAGATGCCGTCCGCCCCCCAGATCCTTCCGACGCAGATCCCGCAGGGGAGCGCGCCCGGCGTGTCCTACCGCCTCGAAGGCGAGCTGGTTCCGGTCCTGCACATGGCCCTGGACGGGCGGGTGCCGGTGTATTTCGAGCACCACGTGCTGCTGTGGAAGTACCCGGAGCTGGTGATCGGGCTCCATCCTCTGGGCCGGGGCCTCAAGCGGCGTGTCTTCGGCGGCATGCCGCTGCTGCTGCTCGAGGCCCAGTCGCCGGGGGAGATCGCCTTCAGCCGCGACTCGCCCGGGCACATCGTCGCGCTCCATCTCCAGCCTGGCGAAGGGATCATGGCGCGCGAGCATCAGTTCCTGGCCGCCACCGGCGGCGTGCAGTACGACTACAGCCGCCAGAAGGGCTTCGCCAACATGCTCTACGGCGGTGGCTTCTGGGTCGACCACTTCTTCGCCGGCGATCACGAGGGGGTGGTCTGGGTGCACGGCTACGGCAACGTGTTCGAGAAGGCCCTCGAGCCGGGGGAGACGATCGATATCGAGCCCGGCGGCTGGCTCTACCGCGACCACTCAGTCCAGATGAGCCAGGAGGTCTACGGCTTCAAGACCGGCCTGCTGGGCGGCGCCGGCAACCTGGTCTTCAACCGCTTCACTGGCCCCGGGCGCGTCGGCCTTCAGAGTGCCTACTACCACCCCGCCGTTCAGGAGGGCTCCGGTGGCGACTCCCAGCGACGGGGCGGCGACCTGATCGGCGGCATCGTCGGCGGGCTGCTCGACAAGTGACATGCTGCGTGTGACCCGAGCGGGTCTGCGCCTGCCGAGCGCCGGCCGGCGCAGAGCGCGGACGCCATGACTTTCTCGCCCGGGCACCTCGCGTCGCACCCGCTCCCGCCGGGCATCGTCGGCGCGCTCGGGTTGGGCGGCTACCAGCTCCTGGTGGACGTAGCCGGCGTGGGTGCCGGTCGGCTCGGGTCGCATGCCTTCCTGCTCGTGGCGCCCGAGCCTGACCCGTCGCTGCCGGACGCGGGGACGCAGATCTCGCTGCACCAGCCGCGGCTCAAGGACGAGCCGGAGGCGTCCACGTTCGTCCAGCTGGCCGCTCAGCTCGGTTACTTGCGATTGTCGGGATACCGCCTGGCGCTCGAGCGCGCGGGCCTGCGCAGCAAGATCGGCGTGGTCAACCCGGCCACCGGCGCGATTGCCGCGGTGATCCCGGACAAGGCGCCGGGGCGGTTGTTCGGCGGTGGCGCGGGTGCTCCGAAGCTCCTGGTGGCCGTGCGGGCGTTGCCGCCCGCCGGTCCTGCCCCGGACCTCGAGAGCCCCGAGCTGCTGCGCCAGGTTCTGCTGGCTCTCGCGTTGCGCGACGAATCGATCGGGGGCGCGGAGGCGGCCGAGGTCGCCGATCGCGCGCTCGAGCTCGTGCGCCGCGGCGGCGGCATGGATCCGCCGGCGGCGCTCGAGGCCGCGAAACGGGACCGCATGTCCTAGCCCGGACGGCGGGGCGGGTCTGCGGGGTGGCGTCGGTCCCGAGCGTCATGCGAATTCCCCCACCGCCGCAGGAGGGAAAAGTGGTGCTACCGCGGCTGTGGCGGGCAGCGGAGCGGATGCCGGCGCGACCACGGGGGCGGAGGCCCGCGCGACCTCGGGGGTGGATGCAGGGATGACTGCGGGGGCGGATGCCGGCGCGACTGCGGGGGCGGATGCCGGCGCGACTGCGGGGGCCCATGTCGGGGCGATTCGCGGGGGCGGAGGCCGGAGCGAGGTCTGGGGTGGATGCCGGGACGACTGTGCGGGCGGAGGCCGGCGCGAGGTCTGGGGTGGATGCCGGCGCACTCGCGGGGGCGGAGGCCGGCGCGAGGTCTGGGGTGGATGCCGGGACGACTGTGCGGGCGGAGGCCGGCGCGAGGTCTGGGGTGGATGCCGGCGCACTCGCGGGGGCGGAGGCCGGCGGCGCCGCGGTCAGCCTGATCATCGGCTTGCCACGGCGGGTAACCACCACGTCCTCGCCGGCGGCGACGCGATCAATCCAATACCCGAACCCGTCACGGCACGCGTCAGCGTTGACGGTTACTGCCGCGGACTGGGAGTCCGGAGAGTGGAGCTGGGGGGACTCGAACCCCCGGCCTCCTGCATGCCATGCAGGCGCTCTAGCCAACTGAGCTACAGCCCCGTCGAAATCGAAATCGTCTGCAAGGTTAATGCATGATTGCTGCCCGTTAAGCGCGGCCGTCAGGCGAAGCTGGATGGCCTTCCTGTTCGCAAGAGGTTGGGCAGGCAGCAGGAAGCAGCGGTCAAGTTCTCCGCAGTAGACCGCGAATAGGTCTACCTCACCCTTGCTGTACGTGCCGCGGATGTAGCCGCGGGGTGTACACCGGGTCGTGAACAGCGACACGATCACGACATCTCGTGCCGGGCTCAGACGCCCCCACTTCACCTGGACTCGCAGCAGCTCGCCGCCGATTTCGAGAACGAGATCTGCGCGACCGTGCTCGCTGACGGGCCGCCAAACCGGGACACGGAGCCTTGTCGCCGCGAGCACGATTGCCTGCTCGGCGATGGCTCCCTTGACGTTCGAGTTCATCTCCATGACGAACATATGTTCGCATAGGCCGCGGACGGAAAACTGCTGCAATCGGGCGGAACCGGGTGAGTGGAAGCGCTAATCCTGAGGGATGAAGTCCGGCACCTTCGACGCCGTCGTCCGCGGCAGGGAGGTCGACGGATCACGGCTGCGGCTTCGGTCGAGGCGCCTTCGCCGCGCGCCCCACCACCCGCCGCGGCCTACCCAGAAACGATGCCCGCCGCGCCCCAGGCGCCGCATCCACGCGCCGCCCCGAACCGCCACTCTGAACCGCGAACGGCCACTCTCAAAGTAACCTCCTCACTGCTGTGGACGAACGACGCTACGAGCCCAAGCAGATAGAGCCCAAGTGGCAGGAAATCTGGGCGCGCGAGCGCACCTGGGAGGTTTCGAACGCCCCGGACAATGCCGACCAGCGCGAGAAGTCCTACGTGCTCGAGATGCTGCCCTACCCGAGCGGCGAGCCGCACATCGGGCACCTCAAGACCTACGCGCTGGGCGACGCGATCGCGCACTTCCACCGGCGGATCGGCCGCCGTGTGCTGCACCCGATGGGCTATGACGCGTTCGGCCTGCCGGCGGAGAACAACGCGATCAAGACCGGCGTGCACCCGCGCGTGGCCACCGACCGCTCCATCGCCGCCTATCGGCACTGGTTCCATCGCTGGGGTATCTCGATCGACTGGAGCCGCGAGCTCGGTACGCACGAGCCGTCGTATTACCGCTGGACGCAGTGGATCTTTCTGAAGCTGTTCGAGCGAGACCTGGCCTACCGCAAGACGGCCGCCGTCAATTGGTGCCCGAATGACCAGACGGTGCTGGCCAACGAGCAGGTGATCGACGGACGCTGCGAGCGCTGCGGCCATCTGGTCGAGGTCCGCCAGCTCGAGCAGTGGTTCTTCCGGATCACCGACTACGCCGACCGCCTGCTCGACGACCTCGAGGTGATCGACTGGCCCGAGCACGTCAAGGCGATGCAGCGCAACTGGATCGGCCGGAGCGAAGGCGCCGAGGTGGTGTTCTGCTGCCAGGAGTTGGGGATCGATTACCCGGTGTTCACCACGAGGCCCGACACTCTGTTCGGCGCCACGTTCTTCGTGATGGCCCCGGAGCACCCGGACGTGTTCAGTCTGGCCGAGGGCACCGAGTACGAGCGGGAGGTGCACGAGTACGTGAATCGCGCGCTCAGCGAGACACCAGAACAGCGCGGCGCGATCGACAAGCCGAAGACGGGCGTGCCGCTCGGGCGCACCGTCACCAATCCCGTCAGCGGTGAGCAGATTCCGATGTTCGTGGCCGACTACGTGCTGATGGAATACGGCACCGGGGCGATCATGGCCGTGCCGGCGCACGACCAGCGCGACTACGACTTCGCGGTGGGGTTCGACCTGCCGATCCGTCAGGTGGTGGCGCCGCAGGACGCCAACGAGCGGGATGGTCATGAGGGCGCGTTCACCGCCCACACCGAGAACGAGGTCCTGATCAACTCGGGGCCGTTCTCCGACATGAACGCGGTCGAGGGCCAGGACGCCATCGTCGAGTGGCTCGACCGCGAAGGCAAGGGTCACTTCTCGGTGAACTACAAGCTGCGCGACTGGCTGGTCTCGCGCCAGCGCTACTGGGGCTGTCCGATCCCGATCGTCTACTGCGACTCCTGCGGGATGGTGCCCGTCCCCGAGGATCGGCTGCCGGTCGAGCTGCCCGACATCGAGGACTACCAGCCGAAGGGGCGCTCACCGTTGTCCGCCGCCGAGGACTGGGTCAACGCCACCTGTCCGAACTGCCACGGCCGCGCCAAGCGCGAGACCGACACCATGGACACGTTCGTCGACTCGAGCTGGTACTACCTACGCTACTGCGACGCGCGCGACGACCACGCGGCGTGGGACCGCCGCGTGCTCCGCCGCTGGATGCCCGTCGACCAGTACATCGGCGGCGTCGAGCACGCGATCCTGCACCTGATGTACTCGCGCTTCTTCGTCAAGGCGCTCGCGGACATGGAGCTGCTGGACGTCCAGGAGCCGTTCCAGGCCCTGTTCACGCAGGGGATGATCCTCGGCCCCGACGGCAACAAGATGTCGAGCTCCAAGGGCAACGTGATCGCGCCGAGCGACATCATCGAGCGCTTTGGCGCGGACGCGGCTCGCTGCTATGTGCTGTTCATCGGCCCGCCCGACCAGGACGCCGCGTGGGCGACGACAGGGATCGAAGGCGTCCACCGCCGGCTGCTGGGCCGGCTCTGGCGCCTGGCCGACGAGCTCTCGGAGCAGGGCGGAGGCCAACCCACTGCCGCGGCCCAGCCGGTCGACCCTGAGGGCGACGCGTTGACCGTCGTCCGCAAGGCCCACTGGGCCATCGACAAGGTGACCAGGGACATGGCAACGCGGTTTGCCTTCAACACGGCGCTGTCGGCGATCATCGAGCTGATCAACGCGATCTACCGGTATCCCGACGCAGATCCGCAGGCTCGACGGTTCGCGACAGGGACGGCGGCATCGCTGGTGTTCCCGTTCGCGCCCCACCTGGGGGCGGAGGCGTACGAGATGCTGACCGGGCGGCGAGTGTGGGAGGAGCCATGGCCCGACGCCGATCCCGAAATGCTCCAGACCGACACGTTTGAGCTGGTCTGCCAGGTGAACGGCAAGGTCAGGGATCGGGTCAACGCGCCGACCGGTGCGGCACGTGATGAGCTCGAGCGCCTTTGTCTGGAGTCACGCGGCGTGCGGGCGCATCTCAACAGCCAAGAGATCGCCAAGGTGATCGTCGTGCCGGACAAGCTGGTCAACGTCGTCGTGCGCTGAGCGGCGGTGGCGCAACCGCCCACCGAGGCGGTGGCGCGCGCTCTGCAAGTGGCCGGCCGATCCGGCTCATAGACTGGAGCGCGATGCCCGCGTTCAAGCCCGCCTACCTCGTCCACGGCGACGATCACGGGCGGATCGCGGAGCGCCGGCGCCGGCTCCGGGCGCTGGCCGAGCAGGAGAGCGGCGCCCAGGGAATCGAGGTGTTCGAGGGAGACGCGGCCACGCCGGAGGCGATCGTCAGTGCTCTGAGCGCCCTCACGTTCGCCATCGGGCGCCGGTTCATCGTGGTCGATGGGGTCGAACGATGGACCGACAAGCAACTCGCGCCGCTGGCAGATGCCCTGAGAGTGATGCCACCCGACACCACGGTCGCCTTCTTCGCGCGCGAGGACAGCCGGAACAAGGCGCCGCAAAAACTGCTCGACGCGGTCAAGAAGGCGGGCGGCGATGTCAGCGCGGAAGACAGCGTCAAGCCATGGGAGCTGCCCAAGTGGGTGATCGCGCGGGCGCGCGAGTTGGGCCTGCAACTGGAACCGGACACCGCGCGGGCCCTGATCGCACATGTCGGGGATCGGCAGCAGCGGCTCATGCGCGAGCTCGAGAAGCTCGCCTTGTACGCCGGGCCGGGCGCGCGGATCGACACCACGATGGTGGACGAGCTGACCGCGCCGTCGGCCGAGCACCGGGCGTGGTCGCTGGCCGACGCGATCGTGAGCGGCGACCGACAGGCGGCCACGAGCCTGTACCTGACCCTGCGGAGCCAGGGTGAGCGCCTGCCCGGACTTCTGTACTGGATGAGCACGCGAGTCCGCACCGCGCACGAGATCGCCACCGCGCTCGAGGCCGGCGAGCCCCCCGCCCAGGTCAAGCGCCGGCTGCGAATGCCCTCGCGGGCGGCCGATCGCCTGATCACCGACGCCGGACGCGCCGGCGCCGACAAACTCCAGCGGACGATCGAGCAGCTGGCCGACCTCGAGCTTGCCTCGCGTGGCGGGGGTAGCGGCGCCGCCGGCGAGGACACGGCCGCGCTGCTTGCCATACAGCGCGTGGCGGGCTAGGTGACGTGCGGGCTCGTCGGCTAGAAGACGTGCAGTAACAACGCGGCGAGCAGCGCGATGACCACCACTGCCAGCGCCGGCAGAAAGTGCAGCAGCCGATGACCCTCGCGCCGGAATGCCGGTGGCGCGTTAGCCGCGTTGCGCATCACGAGCGCGGCGCCGCGAGAGGACACCGCGTCGTCGCGCTCCCCCCGCAGCTGCTCAACCGTCGCGGTCAACGAGTCGCGTTCTGAGGCCAACCTGGCGCGCGCGGCCAGCGCTTCGTCGCGCGCGCGCAACGCCGCATCGCGCTCCTCGCGCAGTGCGTCGCGGTCGGCGGCGAAATCGTCGCGCTCGGCCAGCGCGCCCTCCTGCGACTCGAGCACGGCGGCAACCTTGGCCGCCATCTCGTTGCGCTCGTCGATCGCCGTCCGCCGTTCGGCCAGCGCCTCGTCGCGCGCGGCGAGGGCCGCAGCGCGCAGCCGCATCGACTCCTCGCGGGCCTGCACGGCGCCGTCGCGATCGGCCATGGCCTGGTCGCGGAGCGCCAGTGCCTCGCCGCGAGCGCGCATCAGCCGTTCGTGCTCCTCAGCGGCAGCCTCATGCGCCAGGCGTGCGGCGTCGCGTGCGCCCGACACCTCCTCGAGCTTGGCGCCGCGCCGCTCGAGCTCGCGCGAGAGCTCGGCGATCTCCGCCTCCTTGCGCTCGAGTTCGCGCGCCAGGCGGTGGATCTCACGCCGCGCCTTGACCAGCTCGGGCGAAGGCGGGTGAGGGCGCCTCGCCGGCGCCGGCGGGTCGGCGACAGGGCCGGGCCGCCGGGGCCGACGCGTGCGCTGCGAGCCAGGCATGGGAAGCGGGACCGTGATGTCGGGAGCCACGTTGAGTTCGGCCTCGACCCAATGATCCTCCGGCTCCTCGTAGCGGAACGTGGCCATCCACGGCTCGCCGTCCTCGGCCGCCCACGGCTTGTGATCGAGGTCGGCCAGGAGCCGCCGGTGCTCCTCGTCCGCGACCAGCGTGAGGCTCGGCCGGATGAAGCGCCGACCGCGCACGCCAAACCAGCGACCGTTCACCTCGAGCCGATCGCCGTTTGCCATCTCGATGCGATCAAGCTCGAAGGCGACGCCGCTGGTTCCGGTGCTTGCCGCCTCGACAGCGTCGGCCATCAGGGCGCCGAGGTTACCGATTCGGGCTCACGGAGCACCGGCTCGCAACCCGGCGTGCAGGTCGGATTAGCCACGAAGGAGTCGCGCCGCACGCGACTTCTTGCGCGCGCCGGCGTTGCGATGCAGCGCCCCGCGCTTGACGGCCTTGTCGATCGTCCGCACGAGCTCGCGATGCTCGGCATCGGCCTGCGGGCCGTCGCCGTCGGCCACCGCCCGCTCGAGGCGGCGGAAAAACGTCCTGACCTTGGAGGTGTAGCGACGGTTCTCGAGTCGCTCGCGCTCGGCACGCGCAATCCGCTTCTTCTGTGACTTGATGTTGGCCATGCGGGCGGGAGGGGTAGCCGCAGGGTTTTCCGCCGCGGCGCAGCCCTACTATAGCCGCCCTGGCCGAGATCGATACGCACACCACCTCGGGGGACGGAGTGCCGCCGGAACCGCCTCCGCCGCCGCGCGAAGGCGCGCCGCCCGGCGAGCCGCCCGGGCCGGCCCGTCGGCGCATCGCCGTCAATACGGCGATCTTCGCGATCGCCACCGCGTTGTCGCGGATCGCGGGCCTGGCGAGGGAGATCGTCGCGGCGAGCTATTTCGGGACGAGAGGACCGGCCTCGGCGTTCACGATCGCCTCGCAGATCCCGAACCTGATGTCGAACCTGTTCGCCCAGGCGGCGCTGTCGGCGGCCTTCGTGCCGGTGTTCACCGACCTGCTCCAGCAGGGACGCAAGCGGGAGGCGTTCAAGCTCGCCTCGACCCTGTTCTGGATCATCCTGATCGCGCTGGGGGCGCTCACCGCGGTGGGGATCCTGCTGGCGGGCACGATCATGCCGCTGTTCACCGGCAGCACGTTCACCCCCGCGCTCAACGATCTCACGGCGGGGCTGGCGCAGGTGCTGTTCCCGGTAGTGCTGCTGCTCGGGCTCACCGGGCTGCTGGTCGGAGTCTTGCAGTCCTACGACGAGTTCACGATCCCGGCGCTGGCGCCGGCGATCTGGAACGTGGTGATCCTGGTCCTGCTGATCGTGCTGCGTCCGCACTTTCACGGCCCGAACCAGCTGTACGCCTACGCGATCGCCTGGCTCGTCGCCACCGTCGTCCAGCTGCTGATGGTCGCCTCCGCCCTGAAGCGGATCGACTTCCGGCTGCAGCTCTCGCTCGACTGGCGCGATCCCCGCGTCAAGCAGGTGTTCCTGCTCATGCTCCCGGTGACGATCGGGCTGGGGATCGTCAACCTCGACCAGCTGCTCAACTCGGTGTTCGGGACACTGGTCAGCCCGCAGGCGCCGAGGGCGATCGACAATGCGTTCCGGATCTACATGCTTCCCCAGGGCGTGTTCAGCGTCGCCGTGGCCACCGTGCTGTTCCCGACGCTGAGCCGCCAGGCGGCCCGGCGCGACGTGGACGGCATGCGCCGCGCCGTCGGCAACGGGGTGCGTCAGATCAACCTCCTGCTGATCCCCGCGGCTGCGCTGACGATGGTCCTCGCGACGCCGATCACGCGGCTCGTGTACCAGCGCGGCGAGTTCACCGTGTACTCCACGCGCCTCGTGTCAATCGCGCTGTTCTGGTTCGCGTTCAGCCTGCCCTTCGGCGGCGTGAACCTGCTGCTGACGAGGACGTTCTTCGCCGTGCAGCGGCCATGGATCCCGACCCGTCTGGCAGCGCTCAACATGATCGTCGACGTGATCGTGAGCGTCGCGCTGTACAAGCCGTTCGGGATCGCCGGCCTGGTGATCGGGACTGCGGCCGCGAACGCGGTGATGACCGCGCTGCAGCTGCGACGGCTACGGATCGGCTTCAACGGCCGTCTCGAGGGTGGGCAGACGCTGATGATCACCGTGCGGATCTTGGTCGCCTCGGCGCTGATGGCGGCGGTGTCGTGGGCGCTATGGAAGGGGCTCGAGTCGCTGCTCGGGTCCTCGCTGGTCGCGCAGCTGATCGCGGTGGGGGTGGCGATCGCCGCGGGCATGGCGCTGTACGCGAGGCTGGTGCTCGCGATGCGGATCCCCGAGGCGCGGCAGATCGAGGCGCTGGTGATGTCGCGCCTGCGCAGTAGTGGCGCAACCAAATGATTTTGGGCCGCCTGCGGCGGCGTCCATGGGACCGGGCGGGCCCGTCCGGACGGGGAACGAGGTCCCACGGATGCCGAGCGAAGCGAGGCCCCAATACCCTAGAAGCATGGCCGACCAGGCCCACATCCGGAACTTCTCGATCATCGCGCACATCGACCACGGCAAGTCGACCCTGGCCGACCGCATCCTCGAGCTCACCCACACCGTCGACCCCCGCTCGATGCGCGCCCAGGTGCTCGACTCGATGGAGCTCGAGCGCGAGCGCGGCATCACGATCAAGGCGCAGGCGGTGCGGGTGTTCTACGAGGCCGGCGACGGGGAGACGTATCAGCTGCAGCTGATCGACACCCCGGGGCACGTCGACTTCACCTACGAGGTATCCCGCTCGCTGGCCGCGTGCGAGGGGGCCCTGCTCGTGGTCGATGCCAGCCAGGGCGTCGAGGCCCAGACGCTGGCCAATACGTATCTGGCGATCGACTCCGGGCTCGAGCTGATCCCCTGCCTGAACAAGGTCGACCTGCCCGGCGCCGAGCCCGAGCGGGTGGCCGAGGAGGTGGCCGAGCTGCTCGGGGAGCCGGCCGATCAGGTGCGGCGGATCAGCGCCAAGACCGGCTTCGGAGTCACCGACGTTCTCGACGAGCTGATCGAGCGGGTGCCGCCCCCCGCCGGCGATCCCGACGCCGCGCCCCGCGCCCTGATTTTCGACTCCGAGTTCGACCAGTACCGCGGCGTGATCGCCTACATCCGGGTGGTGGACGGCATCTTCACCAAGGGCGAGGCGATCCGCGCCATGCAGGCCGGGACCGAGGCGGAGATCGACGACATCGGCTTCTTCACCCCGCAGATGACCTCGGCCGCCGAGCTGCACGCCGGGGAGGTGGGCTTTCTGATCACCGGGATCAAGGACGTGACCCGGCTGCGCGTGGGTGACACGCTGACGAGCAAGCGCAATCCCGCCACCGAGCCGCTGCCGGGCTATCGCGAGGTCAAGCCGATGGTCTTCTGCGGACTGTTCCCGATCGACTCCGACGACTACCCGGACCTGCGCGACGCGCTCGAGAAGCTGTCGCTCAACGATGCGGCGCTCTCGTGGGAGCCGGAGACGAGCGATGCGCTTGGCTTCGGGTTCCGCTGCGGGTTCCTCGGGTTGCTGCACATGGACATCGTGCGCGAGCGTCTCGAGCGCGAGTACGACCTCGAACTGCTGGCGACGATGCCGAGCGTGGAGTACGAGGTGACGCTCACCGAGGGCAGCATCATCCCCGTGCACAGCCCGGCCGACATGCCCGATCCGGCTCGAGTGGCGTCGGTCCGCGAGCCCTACATCCGCGCCTCGATCCTCACCCCCAAGGATTACATCGGGCCGATCATGGAGCTCTGCCAGGAGCGCCGCGGCGAGCACGCCGGCATGCACTTCCTCTCCCAGGAGCGCGTGCAGCTCACGTACGACCTCCCGCTGGCCGACATCGTGCTCGATTTCTTCGACCAGCTCAAGTCGCGCACGCGGGGCTACGCCTCGCTCGACTACGAGCTGATCGGCCTGCGCGAATCCGATCTGGTCAAGCTCGACATCCTGCTGGCGGGCGAGCCGGTCGACGCGCTGTCGATGCTGGTGCACCGCTCGAAGGCCTACGAGGCGGGCCGGACGCTGGCCGAGAAGCTTCGCCAGACGATTCCCCGCCAGCAGTACGACGTCCCGATCCAGGCCGCCATCGGCTCGCGGATCGTGGCCCGCGAGACGATCAAGGCCTACCGCAAGGACGTCACCGCCAAGTGCTACGGCGGCGACATCACACGCAAGCGCAAGCTGCTCGAGCAGCAGAAGCGCGGCAAGCAGCGGATGAAGCAGGTGGGGCGGATCGAGGTGCCCCAGGAGGCCTTCCTGGCCGTGCTCGAGCTCGGCGAGAAGGGCTGATGCCGACGTCTACCTGCTGTCGCTGCCGCTGACCGTGGTGGCCGCGCTCATGTTGCCGGCGGCGTCGGTGGCGGTCACCGAGTACGAGAAGGATGTCGGGTTGCTCGATTCGGTCCGGCTGTCTCGGTGGCGGTGACGGTCGCGTTAGCCTCCGCGTTTCCGGTGATCTGATCGCTGGAGTTGCCGGGCCTGTCGGTGTAGGTGCCGGTGGGCGCGGCGGGGGCAACGGTGTCCTTGGTTGCGGTGGCGGACGTCGCGCTTGACAGAAGCGTGCCGGTCGAGTCCCTGACTTTCGCCGACATCGTGATCGTGCCGTCGTTGAGCGTCGAGCGGTTCAGGCCGGCGAAGCGCAGCGTTCCTGCGCTTATCGGCGCGGCCAGGGTCGCGCTCGTGGAGTGGACGGCGCCGGCATCGGTGACGGTGAGCGTCAGCCGCTCACGGTCGCGCTCGCCGTGCCCTTGATCGAGAGCTTCACGGTGCCCGTGTACGCGGTCGCAGCATGCCCGTTCACGTCCTCGGCGGTGAGGGCCGGCTGCGTCGTGAAGGCAGTCCCGCGCGCGGCAGCGCCCGGCTGCGTGGTGAAGACCAGCTTGACGGCGCCGATCTTGAACGCACTGCTGGTGGCGGTGCCGTGGGCGGGGGTGCTGGTGGCGGTGAGCGTGTAGCCGGTGCCGACCCTGTCGATCGAGAGGTTGCTGAAGGTCGCGACGCCGCCGGCGACGGTCTCGGTCGTGGCGCCGGAGAGCGTTCCGGAGCTCGGGTTGTTTCCGGTCGCCACCGTGAGGGTCGGCCCGTTATCGCTTGTCTCGACGTTGCCGTAGGCGTCCTCGACGGCGATTTGGACCGCGGCGGTGATGGTCGCCGTCGAGGCCGTGTTCGATGGCTGCTGAGTGAACACCAGCTGCGAGCCGGGACCGGGAAGGTTGGTCAGGCTGAAGCTGGCCGGCGTGGCGCTGCCGGCGGCGGCGGTGACTGTGTACGAGCCGGACTCCGGAACGATTTAGGCCAACGTCTAAAGAAATCGCGAAAGCGTTCGTGCCCGCGGTTGCTCAGGATCCGTTCGGGCGCTTGCCCCGGTTGGAACTCGGGGCGTCTTTCTGGCCATGTCGCTCGATCCAGTCCGCGAACTCGTCGAGGCCGTCGGCCAGGATCTTGCCGAAGTTATCGTCGGTCTTGACGTACCCGAGCTCCTCATCGGAGGCGCGCTTGTTCCCGGTGGTCGCCCGGCGGGCGGCACGCTGGGCCCGCTCACGGGCCGCTCGGGCCGTCTCCCGGGCCGCCCGCGCCTTCTCGCGCACGTCCCGCTGCATCTCGGCCAGCCGCTGCTCCACGTCGGGGCTGGTGGGCGGGGGCTCCGCGCGAGGGGGCGTCGGGCTACGCCGGCGCTCACGGCTGATCGCGGCGTATGCCTCCTGGACCTCTTCGAACCGGCGCGCAGCATCGGCCGAGCCGTTGTTGTGATCGGGATGATGAAGCTGGACGAGCCGTCGATAGGCCGCCCGAACCTCCTCGTCGGAGACCCCGGGGCGGACGCCGAGGACCGTGTACGGGTCGCGGCTCAGGACGTGCCTAGACCCACGGTCGCGGCCTGGCGCCGCCCGGGCGACTCGCTGGCCAGCGCCCGTAGGCGTGCAGCGAGCTCCGGCTCGGGCCGCGATAGCGGAACCGGTGTCCGAACAGCCACCAGCCTACGACGAGCACGACCACCCAAGTCGAGAACAACGTGGCCACCACCACCGCCGCGGCCAGCAGCAGCGAGAACAGGAACGGAGCGAGGATGATCAGCGCGAGGATCGGCACCGGGCGAAGCCAGGGGGTGGACTGTGGGCGCTCCCGCCGGCGCACGGCCGCTCCGGGCAGGTCGGCCACGACCGCATCGAGCTCGCCGTAGGTCCGCGCCGCGAAAGCCGCCTCGAGCCGCTCCTCGAGTTCTTCGGTCAGCAGCCGCCCTTCGGCGGTCGCGTGGCGCAGCTGCTCGGCGATCCGTTCGCGCTCCGCGTCCGATGCCCTCAACGTCGATCGCCGTGCCATGTCCTCGTTTGCTCCTCGTTGCTTTCTGACGCTCCGCGTGTGCCCACGAGGCTACCGCGCCGAGAGGCGGGTCACAAGACGTGCGGCGCTGTATGCCATAACAAGCATATATCTGGGTGGTTATATGAGCCGTCCCGTCGACCTGGGCCGTCTTGCCGATCCCCACCGTCGCCCGATGCTCGAGTTGCGGCGCGCGTGCGAGCTTCCCCGCCTTCATCACGAACATGGTCCGCGTTGGCAAAGAGACCGGTTCGCTGGACGCGACGCTGACGGACCGCCGACTGGCCCGCGTGGGTCGCGCGGCTCAACCCGCCCGCCGGCCCGGCAGATTAATCGAGGACGGACGCATGATCGCCGGCGTGCCGTCGGAGCTCCCGCCGCGCCCCAATTTGACCATGCCCAGCCCCGCGTCCTGACCGCCGCTCTCGTGACCGCCGCGCTCACCGCCGCCGGTTGCGGCGAGACGACCACGCACCCCGCCAGCATCCCGGCGCCGACGAGCACGCGCGCGGCGTAGGGGCACACCACCAAGGCGACGGCCAAGCGCCACGCTCGCGAGCATGCCGCAGCCAAGGCCCGGCGCGCCGCCAGGACGACGACCGCCAACCTCGCGGGGGGTACGGCGCCCATCGCGGTGACCGTCGCCCGCACCGTGCCCGCGCCGACGGCTACCACGAGCCACAGCACCACCATCGGCGGCGGAGGGTCCGGCACCGGGCACGTGTACGCCAACCGCGCCGCCGCGCGCGCCGCCGGTGTCACGCCGATCCTGCGCCGCACCGCCGACTACGCCGCCAACCCCGATCTCGACCGCGACCACGACGGCGTCGCCTGGGAGTCCTAGCCCCCGCCCGGGCGCACGGTCGTTGGCTCAGGCAGTCCCGCGACAGACGACCGATTCGCCACCCGCAACCAGGCTTGCACCTGATCGGCCGGCAAGGGCAGGCTAAGTCGAGACCCCTGGACGAGGTCGCATCCCATGCGTTCGATCTGATCCCAGGTTTCTTCGTCTTTGACCCATTCCGCCGCCACCTGGAGGTCCAGCGCTCGCGCCATCTCGATGATCGCCGTCAGGATCCGGTGCGCATTCCTGTCGGACGGCGGGCCGATCAGGTTGAGATCCACCTTGAGCTCGTCGACCGCGAGCCGACTCAGACGGCTGATCGAGGAGTGGCCTGTGCCGAAATCGTCGAGCACGATCGTCATCCCCATCTCCTTCAGGGACTCGATGCCGTCCGCGGCCCGGTCTGGGCGGGTGGCGAGGGCCGTCTCAGTGATCTCAACGGTCAGTCGTGAGGCGGGGAAGCCACGCTTCTCGAGGACGCGTGAGAACTCGCGCGCCAGGTCCCGATGGCTCAGGCTGACCGACGAGACATTGATCGAGATCGTGACGTCGCGGGCGACCTCTCCCCAGGCGGACAGGTCAGCCAGGCTTCGGTCGAGCGCCAGCAACGTCAGCTCCCAGATCGTTCGCTCGTCGGCCTCAGCGAGAGGGATGAAGCTACGCGGTTCGAGCAGACCGCGAGCCGGATGCTGCCAGCGCGCCAGCGCTTCAAACCCGACCACGCGCCGAGTCCTGGCGTGGGCCAGAGGCTGGTAGTAGAAGACGACCTCGCCGCGCCGCATCCCTCGGCGAAGCTCGGCTCGCTGTACCGCGTGACGGGGGTCACAGTCCCCCAACACGCCCTTCGCGTAGATCCCGGACACCAGGCCGAGCACGAAGAACACGACCGGCTCCTCGATCAGGGCGAGCGCATTCCGATCACCGTTCGTGAAGGCCCATACAAGGAACACCGCGGAGGCCGCGGCCGCGGCGGCGAGTCCGCCTCGGACCCCGTACATCATCCCGAGCAGCGCGATCGGCAGCACGGCCAACAACATGACCCCTTGATGCGCCACGAAGAACCGAAGGACCGAGAGGCCCACCAGGCTGCCGACGGCCGCTGCCAGCAGCAGCAAAGGCCGCGACATGAGAAACCTGGTGATCATCGCTGACGATTTCAGTGGTGCCCAGCGTATCCGGTTGAGGGCCATGCCTTGACAGGCATATAGCCATGTGGTTATATACCGACCCGTGCAGTCGACATGGGCCGTCCTCGCCGACCCCAACCGCCGTGCGATGCTCGAGCTGCTGCGCGAGTCTCCTCGGGCGGTCGGCGAGCTCGTCGACATCATTGGGCTGACGCAACCCGGCACGTCCAAGCACCTGCGGGTCCTGCGCGCCGCCGGATTGGTGAGCACGCGCACCGAGGCGCAGCGTCGGATCTACACCCTCGATCCCCGTCCGCTGGCCGAGCTCGACGCCTGGCTCGAGCCCTACCGAAGGCGATGGGAGGCGAGCCTCGACGCCCTCGAGCGGCACCTCGACAGCAAGTCGTCCCCGAACAAGGAGCAGCGATGACCACCCACGGCGCGTACGAGACCGTCGAGAACCGTCCCGCCCTGCGCTTCGAGCGCCGCCTGTCCCATCCCATCGACGTGGTGTGGCGGGCGATCACCGAGTCCGACGAGCTTGATCACTGGTTCCCGTCCAAGGTGGAGGTCGACGAGCTGAGCCCCGGGGCCGAGATCACCTTCAGGTTCGAGAACATGCCGCTCGATGCCCCGTCGACCATGAGCGGCCGCGTCACCGAGTTCGAGCCTCCGCGGCTGTTCGCGTTCCATTGGGGCGCGGATCACCTGCGCTTCGAGCTCGAGCCGGGGCCAGGCAACGACGGCTGTGTTCTGCGCCTAACCGTGCTGCTTGATTCTCGCGAGAAGGCGGCGCGCGACGCCGCCGGGTGGCACGTCTGCCTCGACCGCCTCGGCCGCCGGCTGGCGGGCGCGGATGCGGGCGGTCGCGAGGACTGGCGCGAGCGTTACGAGGAGTACCAGCGCCGCGGCGTGCCCGCCGGCGCGCCCATCCCGGGCGAGTAAAGCCTCAGACCAGGACTCGCCGGCGGAAATTCCGCAGCCCAAGCCAGAGGAAGGCGGCGCAGAAGGCGAGCAGCACCGGATAGATGATGTACAGGTGCAGGTGCGAGAACGACGTCAGGCCGGCGCGCATCCCTTCGGTCACGTAGATGAGCGGGTTGATCAGCACCAGGATCTGGAGCCAGTGGACGCCCGCGACCTGCACCGGGGCGAGCTTCGTCCACTGATAGTAGGTGCCGCCCAGGAACGTGAGCGGCAGCACCACGAAGCCCCACATCAGCCCGATGTTGCGCGGCTCGAAGCTGGTGCCGAGCACGAGCCCCAATGAGGTCATGGCCAGACAGGCGAGCGGAATCAGGGTGAGGACGACGAACCAGTGCACGTGGAGGTGGGCGCTCACGCCGGTGGCGTGGATGACCGCGGCGATCGGGAACACGATCAGCGCGGCCAGGATGCCCTGGACCGAGCCCGAGAGCACCTTGGCCATCGCCACGAGCCAGATCGGGCAGGGCGCCTGGACCCGGTCCTCGATCTCGCGGGTGTAGCCGAACTCGGTCGACATCGGCAGTGCCACCGCCTGGATCCCCTGGAACATGATCGAGATCCCGACCACGCCCGCCACCAGCACCGTGGCGAACGCGGACTCCGCCACCCGGCCGTGTCCGGCGCCGACGCCCTGGCCGATTGTCGGGAACACGTAGAGGAACACGAACACGAGCAGGAACGGCTGGATCAACGTGCGGACGATGAACTCGGCGAAGTGCTTGCGGAGCACGGTCAGGTCGCGCAGGATGAGGGCCCACAGCGCGGAGCGGCTGGCCGCGAAGGTCGAACGAGTGGGCGTGCGCGGGATCCCCGCGGGGGGGACGCCCGGTTCGCTGCGGGCGCGCGTGAGCGTCACTCGCGCAGGTCCTTCCCGGTCAGCGTGATGAACACCGTCTCCAGCGTCGGCTCGGCGACAGCCAGGTCGACCAGCTCAAACCCGGCCCGCTCGGCGGCGGACACGACACGGGGGATGATTCGCTCGGCGCCCTTGAGGTGAAGCTCGACGCTGTCGCCGCTGACGCGCGTGCGCGTCACCGCCTGGATCTCCCGCTCGAGCGCGGCGGCGAGCACCGCCGGGTCCGCCGAGGTCTTGACGGTGACGATCGTGTCGGCGTCGACCGACTGCTTGAGCGCGGCCGGCGTGTCCAGCGCGAGGATCTTGCCGTGGTCCATGATCGCCACCCGACTACATAGGCGATCGGCCTCCTCCATGTAATGGGTGAGCAGCATGATCGTCTGGCCGTCGGCGTTCAGCTCGCCGAGGATCTCCCACAGGGCCAGGCGGCTCTGCGGGTCGAGGCCGGCGGTGGGCTCGTCCAGGAACAGGACAGCGGGGCGGTGGAAGATCGCGCGGGCCACCATCAGCCGCTGCGCCATCCCCCCGGACAGCGCGAACACGGATGCCCGCGCCCAGCGGCTGAGATGAAACTGCTCGAGCAGCCGGTCGGAGATCTCGCGCGACTCGGCCCCCGGGATGCCGAACAGCCGCCCGTGGAAGTACAGGTTCTCCCATACGGTGAGCTGGCGGTCGAGCGTGTTCTGCTGCGAGACGATCCCGATCAGCTGCTTGGCCAGGGCCGGGTGGGCGATCACATCGACAGTGCCGACCCGGGCGTGCCCAGCGGTGGGGATCACGCGAGTGGTGAGCATGCCCGCCGTGGTGGTCTTGCCGGCGCCGTTGGGGCCGAGCAGCCCGAAGATCTCGCCCGGGCGGATGCTCAGGTCGAGGTCATCGACGGCCTTGAAGTCGGTGCCGGGATAGACCTTGGTCAGGCCCTCGGTGCGGATGATCGCCTCGGGGCCGCGACCGTTCTCGCCCGCGATCGCCATGAAAGAATCATCCAGCATGGATCTGGGTCTGCGCGATCGAGTGTGCGTGGTCACGGGTGCGTCCGGGGGCATCGGCCGGGCCACCGCGCGGTCGCTGGCCGCCGAGGGAGCATCGGTGGTGTTGGTGGGCCGGCGCGAGGAGCGGCTCGTCGCGCTCGCGCGGGAGTGCGAGGAGGCCGGCGGCCGAGCTGCGCCCCTCCCGCTGGATCTCACCGCCGTCGATGCCGGCAAGCAGATCGTCGACGCATGCCTGGAGCGGTTCGGGCGGATCGACGCCCTGGTCAATGGCGCCGGCACCAGCGCGGTGCGGACGATGGAGCAGCTGACCGAGGAGGAGTGGCAGGGTCAATGGGAGCTGCACGTGATGGCGCCGATGCGGTTGATGCGGGCGGCCGCGCCGGAGATGGCCGAGCGAGGCTGGGGGCGGGTCGTCAACGTATGTTCCTCGTCGGGGAAGCGGCCGTCGGGGACGAACATGGCCTACTCGGTGACCAAGGCGGCCGAGCTGTCGCTGTCGCGCGCGTTTGCCGACCTGTACGCGGAACGGGGCGTGCTCGTGAACGCGGTGGCGCCCGGTCCGGTGGGCGGCGACCTGTGGCTGGCGCCGGGCGGGCTGGCCGAGCAGCAGGCGCGCGCCCGAGGTGCGACGCGGGACGAGGTACTGGAATCTGTCGCCTCCCGGACGCCACTTGGCCGCATGGGGACCGAGGAGGAGATCGCGTCGGTGATCGTGTTCCTGTGCTCGGAGCCCGCGTCGAACGTGGCCGGGGCCGCATGGTCGGTCGACGGCGGCACCGTCCCCGTGATCATCTGAAGCTGTCTGCAAGACTGCCCGGCGCAATGGCGGTGAGCACCGAGGCGATCGGCAAGACGTATCCGGCGGTGGTGTACGCGGTCGGACGGGAGAAGATCCGCGAGTACGCCTCGGCGGTCGGAGAGACCAACCCGCTGTACTTCGACGTCGACGTCGCGCGGGCGGCCGGATATGCCGACGTGGTGGCGCCGCCGATGTTCGTGGTGGTCTACGCCGGCCGCGCGATCATGCCCGCGCTGTTCGATCCCGATGTGGGAATCGACTTCGCCAACATGCTCCACGCCGGACAGGAGTTCGCCTGGGGGCCGGTGGTGGTGGCGGGCGACGAGGTCACCACGACGACGGCCGTCAAGGATGTCAGCGAGCGTTCAGGCATGCGGTTCTACGAGTTCGAGACGGACTCGCGCAACCAGCGCGGCGAGACGGTCTGCACCGGCCTGTGGCGTGAGATCGTGCGAGGGAGCGAGTCGTGAAACCTGGCGATTCGATCGAGCTGAGGGTGACGCCTGACGCCTACGTCACGATCCGCTACGCGGGCGCTTCGGGCGATTTCAACCCGATCCACATCGACGAGGACTTCGCCCGGAGCGTGGGCCTTCCGGGGCGGATCCTGCACGGGCTGTGGACGATGGCTCTCCTGGCGCGCGCTCACACCGACGCCGCGGGGGGCCCCGCGCCGTTGAAGCGGCTATCCGTGCAGTTCCGCGGGATGGGCCGGATGGGCGAGGAGATCGTGATCAGCGGCAGCGTGCGCGAGGTGAACGACGGGGTGGCGGTCGTCGAGTCGCAGGCCGAGCAGTCCGGGAGCCGGCTCATCCGCAACGGGCTGGCCGAGGTCGCGGTCTAGGTCTCGCCGCTCCGGGCCTCCCGGTTGGCGCAACGGCCCGACCTACAATCAGGCTCATGCTGACCTCTCGTCAGGAACTCGTGCTGCGCAAGGTCGTCGACGGGTACCTCGAGGGCGGGGCCCCCGTGGGCTCCAAGGCGCTCTCGGTCGACGTCCAGTGGGGGCCGTCGACGATCCGCAATGAGCTGGCGAACCTCGAGGAGCTGGGCCTGCTCGCGCACCCGCACACCTCCGCCGGACGCGTGCCCACCGAGGCCGGCTACCGCTACTTCGTCGATCGCCTGCTGCCCAGCGAGGACGTCGGCCCGCGGCTGTCCCTGTCGCTGGTCCGCCGGGAGCTCGACGAGGCCATGCGCGTGACCACCGAGACGCTCTCCCAGGTGACGAACCTGCTGGCGATCGTCACCGCGCCCCCGATCGAGACCTCGACCATCCGTCACATCGAGGTCCTGCTCCTCCAGCCGCAGGTCCTGATGGTGGTCGTCATCACCTCGACGGGCGGCGTGACCAAGCGGCTGTTCACCTTTGACCGACCCGTCGATCCGGGCCTGGCGGACTGGGCCGCGAGCTACCTGAACGAGCGGCTGGTCGGGCTCGGCCTGGGCGCCCGGATCCTCCAGAAGCGCCTGCACGACCCTTCGCTGGCACGGTCGGAGTCCGATTTCCTCGATGCGCTCTCGCCCGTGTTCACCGAGCTCGAGGACGGCGCGCACGACAGCCTGTATGTGGAGGGAACCGCGCGACTGTTGCGCGGCGAGCGCGTGGGGGAGGTGTCGGAGCTGAACGTGCTGATGGACATGCTCGAGCGGCGCGTGACCCTGCTCGGTGTGCTCCAGGCGGCGCTCACCGAGCGCGATGTGCTGGTCCGGATCGGGGCCGAGAACGAGGCGCCCGGCCTGCGCTCACTGGCCCTGGTGGCGGCCGGCTACGGGCTGCCGCAACGCCGGCTGGGAACCGTGTCGGTGATCGGGCCGCTGCGGATGGACTACGGCCGCGCGATCCACGCCGTGCGTGACGCCGCCTCGCAGCTGTCGAGTTTCATCGCCGAGGTGTACGACGAGCGATGAGCTCCACGCGCGACTATTACGACGTCTTAGGGGTCCCGCGCGACGCGGATGACGCCACGATCAAAAAGGCCTTCCGGCGCCTGGCCCGCGAGCTTCACCCGGACGTCAACAGCCACGACCCGAACGCCGAGGAGAAGTTCAAAGAGGCGGCCGAGGCCTACGAGGTGCTCTCGGACACCGACCGGCGGGCCACCTACGATCGCTACGGACGGGAGGGCCTGCGCAGCGGCGGCTACGCGCCGAATTTCGAGGCGTTCGGCTCGGTGTCCGACCTCTTCGAGGCGTTCTTCGGGGGCGGCGGCGCGTTCGGGGACCTGTTCGGGATGGCGGGCGCGGCCCGGGCCGGCGGTCGCGTGCAGGGCGGGGACGTCGCGGTCACCGCGGAGATCGTCCTGGCCGAGTCGGCGAGCGGCACCACCGTCGAGGTCAGCTACGAGGCGGTGGCGGCGTGCGAGCACTGCCACGGCAACGGGGCCGAGCCCGGCACGCCGATCGAGTCCTGCACGCGCTGCCAGGGGACCGGCCAGCTGCGCGCGGTGTCGCGCACCCCGTTCGGTCAGGTCATGCGCACGACCGTGTGCGACGTCTGCCACGGTGACGGCCGCGTGGCACGCGACCCGTGCAAGGTGTGTCGCGGCCGCGGACGTCGGGTGGAACGGCCGAAGGTCAGGGTGGATGTGCCGGCGGGGATCGCCGACGGACAGCGCATCCGGATCGCCGGACGCGGCCACGCCGGCGAGCGCGGCGGTCCGGCCGGCGACCTGTACGTCCTGATCCGCGTTCGCGAGGACCCGCGCTTCGTCCGCGACGGCGACGATCTGGTCACGGCGGTGGACGTGTCGGCGCCGCTGGCCGCGCTCGGCACCGTCGTCAGCGTTCCGACCGTGGACGGGGAGCTCGAGCTCGAGATCCCGCCGGGCACCCAGCCACACGAGACTCTGATCGTCCGGGGGGCGGGCATGCCGGCGCTGCGGGGGCGGCGTACCGGCGATCTGCGCGTGGTGGTCAACGTGGTCGTCCCGCGCCACCTGAACCGCGATCAGCGGGAGCTCTACGAACAGCTGGCCGACTCGATGAGCGCGCACAACCTCCGGACCGAGGAGGGCGTGTTCGGCAAGCTGAGGCGAGCCTTCGGCGGGCACTGAGGTTTCGGTGCTCCGCTTGGCGGTTCGCGTCAGGCGTGAGGAGGCCGATCTGGTGCTGGCCGAGCTCCTCGAGTTGGCACCCGCCGGGGTCGAGGAGGTTTCGCTGGATTGCGGGGTCGTCGAGTACGCCGTCTACGGGGCGCCCGGGGAACTCCCGGCGCTGCCGGCCGTGACCGCGGCGGCGGGTTCGGCGCTCGTCGAGGTGCGCACGTCCGAGGTCGCCGACGACTGGGATTCGCGGTGGCGTTCGTTTCACAGGCCGCTGGTCATCGACGAGCGGTTGTCGGTTCGCCCGCCCTGGGAGCGCCCGCTGGGAACCGAGGTTGAGCTCATGATCGATCCCGGGCAGGCGTTCGGGACGGGCTCGCATGCCACCACCCGGCTGTGCCTGGAGCTGATGCTGTCGGTTCCTGCCGGTGGGGCGTTAGTCGATCTGGGCTGCGGTTCCGGTGTCCTGGCGATCGCCGCGGCGCGCCTCGGGTGGGCGCCGGTGGTGGCGCTCGACAACGATCCGGCCGCGGTGGAGGCGGCGGCGTCGAACGCGCGCGTAAACGGTGTGTCGGGCCCGGTCGAGGTGCGCCGGCACGATCTGCGCGCCGATCCGGTGGTCTCGGCTGAAACCGTCGTCGCCAACCTGCTTCGGCCCCTGCTGCTGGCGTGGGCGGCGCGGCTGGCGGGCGTGGCTGATCGTCCCGAGCGCGTGATCGCCGGCGGTCTCCTGGTGCACGAGACGGACGAGGTCGCAGGCGCATTCGCCCGCGTCGGCTTGACTGAGTCGGCGCGCCGGATCTCAGGCGATTGGGGCGCTCTGCTCCTCGAGCACGGTGGTGCGTAGCGCGCCGCCAGCCGACCGCCCGGTGGTGCATAGCGCGCCACCGGTCGCTCGACACCGGGGGTGTGGCGCGTCACGCACACCTGAGGATCCTGGCACGCCAACCCGCCCGTTTCGACGAGGGTGTTGAGTCAGCGGGTATGGCGCAGGGGGTCAGTGGATAACGCCGTTGAGCGCGAGTTCGTAGTCGAGGTCGTTGGTGTGGAGGGCTGCGGGATCGAACGCGGAGGCGTTCTCGAGGCCGAGCCATTCGAGCATTTCTTGGTGCTGCTCGTCGTTGGGGTCGGCGAGGATCGCTTTGAGATCGGCGTATCCCCAGGGGCCCCCGCAGTCCTCTGGCGGGCAGGCTCCCTTGGCGGCCACGAGGATCGGGTAGCGCGTGTCGGGATCGGGGTCGAGCAGGTCTTCGACGTGTATCTCGTGCTCCCAGTTGTCACCGAAGTCGTAGGTGTAGCGGAAGCGAGCGCCGAGGTCGGTGAGCTCGCCGAGGGTCACGTAGCGCTCGTCGCTGAAGTCGAGGCCGAATTCGGGGTCGGCGGGGCCGAATTCCTCATCGCCGAAGGAGAAGGCGTGCAGGTGGTAGTTCTCCCAGCCGAGCGCTGCTTGGAGGATCTCGTGTAGTCGATCCAGGCGGGTGTCGGCGCGTAACTGCACCCGTCGCCAGACCGGCGGCTTGGTCACGCCCAGCAGCTTGACCTTGATCTGCACGATGACGTGGCGGGCGGGACTGTGGTGGCTCATCGGGCTGCTCCCTTCGCTCGCTGGTCGACTGCGGTGAACGGTAGGCGGATCGGCGGATGGAGCGGCCCGCTAAATCAATACCGCGCGGCATTCACGCGCCGCCACCGTGGACAACCCGCCGGCGCCAGATCTTGGACACCGGGCCGATGCCGCCAAACGGCCGCTGGCGCATCCTGTTGCTCACGTTGCGAGCCGGACGAACTTCCAAAGGAGGTGAACCAGTTGCCCAACCCGCTCGCGATCGGCGTGACGCTCGGTGGCCTACTCCTCGATGTGATCGTGCCGCGGCCAAAGCCTCGGGCTGGATTTGCGCGCGAGCCGTTTCTCCTCTCACCGCGCTCCGTCTCGAGGACACCGCAGCACGAGGCCGCGCACGAGGAGTACGACAATCCGCCGGCCGCGGGCGTGCGACTCAACTGAATCGAGGCGTCCACGGTGGTCGCGCCGCGCTAACGTGCGGCCACCGTGGCGTCGTTTGCTGTCAAGTTCCTCGGCTGCAAGGTCTCGCAGGCTGATGCGATGATCGCGCGGCGGGCGCTGCTCGCCGGCGGGCATACGGAGGTGGCCGAGGACGCGGCCGAGGTGCACGTGATCAACACGTGCTGCATCACCGGCGAAGCGGAGGCGAAGTCCCGCCAGGCCGTGCGGCGGTCGCTCAGGACCGCCCACCGGGTGCTGGTGGGCGGTTGCGCGGTCAACTTGAACGGGGCGCAGTTCCGGGAGATCGACGAGCGCGTCAGCGCATTCGTGGGAACTGCGGAGGAGGTGTCCGCGGCGATGGCGGCGGGCTTGGGCGGGTGCGCCGATCTGGGGCACGACGTCCTGGTCCGTCGCGCGCCCGGCTTCGGAGGGAGCCGACAGCACGATCGGGGAGCGATCGGTCAGGCCGACCGGACCCGTGGGTTCATCAAGGTGCAGGATGGGTGCGACTGCCACTGCGCCTACTGCATCATCCCGGCGGTCCGGGGCGGCGCACGGTCGCGCCCGGCCGGCGCCGTGCTCGAGGAAGCGCGCCGGCGGGTCGAGCAGGGCCAGCCCGAGATGGTGCTGACCGGCATCAGTGTCGGCGACTACCGCGACCCGGACCGCGGGCTCGAGTTGGGCGAGCTGATGATGGCGCTGGCGCGCGTGCCCGGAGTCGAGCGGGTCAGGCTGTCGAGCGTGGAGGTGATCCACGTCAAGGATTCGCTGCTCGAGGCGCTGGCCACCGAGCCGAAGGTTTGCCCGCACCTGCACGTGCCCATGCAGTCCGGGGATGACCGGGTGCTGAGCGCGATGGGGCGCCACTACAGCGCCGGCGAGTACCTCGAGACGATCGCCGCGCTGCGGCGAGCCGTGCCGCAAGTGAACCTGACGACGGACGTGATCGTGGGCTTCCCGACCGAGGACGAGGGGGCGTTCGGGCGCACGCTCGAGACGATCGACGCGGCCGGGATCACCAGGGTCCACACGTTCTCGTACTCGCCTCGTCCGGGCACGGTGGCGGAAACACTCGGAGACCGGGTGCCGCCCGAGGAGAAGAAGCGTCGCTCACGAGAGGTCCGCGCGCGCTCGGAGGTCCGCTCGCGCCACCACCGGACGGGCAAGCTGGGCGCCCCCGCGCGGGTGCTGATCGACAAGGTCGCCGAGACCCAATGCTCGGGCTACACGGCCGATTACACCCGCTGCTACCTGCCGGCGGGGGCCGGCGCGCGGGGTGAGACGCGCGAGGTGGCGTGCCTTGAGCTCTACGCGGACGGCATCCGTTGCGAATGACGGCATCGGCCGGGGCTATCCTGAGGGCGTGAGCGTCATCGATCAGGTTCGCGGCGATATGACCAGCGCGATGAAGGCCCGCGAGAAGGACCGCGTCGGAGCCCTGCGCCTGGTGCTGTCCGAACTCCAGAAGGCCCAGAAGGACGGCGAGGGCGACGAGCTGGCTGTCCTGCGGCGCGAGCGCAAGCGCCGCCTGGAGGCGGCCGAGCAGTTCCGCGGCGGCGGCCGGCCCGAGCTGGCCGAGCAGGAGGAGGCCGAGGCGCGGATCATCGAGGGCTACCTGCCCGCGGAGCTCGGCGACGCCGAGCTCGATGCGATCGTTGAGGCCGCCATCGCCGAGACGGGAGCCAGCGGCCCGAAGGACATGGGTCAGGTGATGAAGGCCGTGATGGCCAAGGCCGGCGGCCGTGCGGACGGCAAGCGCGCCTCCGCGCGCGTGCGGGAGGCTCTGACCGCGTAGACGGGACATGGTGGGTGCGTAGGCAGATAGAGCTCGAGAACGCGGTTGCGGCCGAGCTCGCGGGCAGCAAGGATGCCGTCCTGCGGGCGCTGGAAGGACATCTGGACTGCGATCTCTTCCTGCGCGGCAACGTCCTCACGCTCGATGGCGAGCCCGAGGCGGTCGATGCCGCCGCGGCGGTCGTGCACGAGCTGTCCGCGCTGATCCTGCAGGGTCACGAGATCGCACCCGGGACGATCGAGGCGGTCAAGCGCGCCCTCGACGCCCACGAATCCCCGGGCCGCATCCTCGAGGACGTGGTCTGGCGCCACCGTGCGACCAAGGTCTCGCCCAAGAGCGTCAACCAGAAGCGCTACGTCGACTCGATCCGCACCAACACGATCACGTTCGGCATCGGCCCGGCGGGCACCGGCAAGACGTTCCTCGCGGTGGCCCTGGCCGCGGCCGCGCTCAGCCGGCGCGAGGTCAACCGGATCATCCTGACGCGCCCGGCGGTCGAGGCCGGCGAGCGCCTCGGGTTCCTGCCCGGCGACCTGATGGCCAAGGTCGACCCCTATCTCCGGCCGCTGTTCGACGCGCTCCACGACATGCTCGAGCCCGAGCGCGTGTCGTCCCATCTGGAGCGCGGCGTGATCGAGGTGGCGCCGCTCGCATTCATGCGGGGCCGGGCGCATCCAACGTCGACCCCTGTGCTGACGGCATCCGGGTTCCGTCCGATTGGAAGGCTGCAGGTCGGCGACCTTGTGATTGGGTCGAACGGACAGCCGACGCCGGTGATCGGCGTGTATCCCCAGGGTCGCAAGGAAGTGTTCCGCTTCAGCACACAAGACGGCGCGTCCACGTTGTGCTGCGCCGAGCACCTGTGGCACGTCTTCACAGCGTCCGATCGCCGGCGCGGAAAGCCGGGGCGCGTGCTTGAGACGCGGGAGATGATGGGCCGGCTTCGCTCCTTCCACCAGCACCGGTATGAGCTCCCGCTGCTCAGCGCGCCGGCCGCGTTCGAGCCGCGTGATGTCCCGATGGATCCTTACGCTCTCGGACTGCTGCTGGGTGACGGCTGCCTCACCACGCGAACGACCCCGACCTTCGCCGCCGAGGACGAGCACCGCGGCGGTGTGTTAGTCGCCAATCCCGTCACGGCCACGGTCCGTGAGCTCGGATTGGCTAGCACGACCTCGAGTACGAAGTTCATTCCTGAGGTCTACCTGCACAACAGTTCAGAGGTCCGGCGCGGTGTACTGCAGGGGCTGCTCGATGCCGACGAAGGTCCGGTCACGCAGCGCGGGCGCACCTGCCGGATCCAGTACACGACCTGCTCAGAGACGCTCCGAGACGATGTCGTGTACCTCGTCCGGTCGCTGGGTGGGGTGGCGTACTGGCGGCGGCGGAAGGCCGAAGGTCGCGCTTCCGGCCTCGCCAATGGGCGCCCGGTGGAGCATCGCTCTGATGCCTTCGTGATGGACATCCGGCTGCCCCCGGGGCTCGAGCCCTTCCGGCTACAGCGCAAGAAGGAGCTCTACGACCGCAACGGTGCGGGCCGCCCGATGCGCTTCATCGATTCGATCGAGCCCGCCGGCGAGGCCGAGTGCCTCTGCATCCAGGTCGCAGCGGCCGACTCGCTGTACGTGACCGCGGACTTTCTGGTCACCCACAACACCCTCAACGACAGTTTCATCATCCTCGACGAGGCCCAGAACACCAGCCCCGAGCAGATGAAGATGTTCCTCACCCGGCTCGGCTTCAACTCCAAGATGGTCGTGACCGGCGACATCACCCAGATCGACCTGCCGCGCGACCAGGAGTCGGGGCTGGTCGTGGTGGCCGACATCCTCAAGGAGGTCGAGGGCATCGAGTTCGTGCGCTTCGGCGAGGAGGACGTCGTGCGCCACAAGCTCGTGCGCCGGATCGTGGCCGCCTACGGCGAGCACTCACAGCGCCTGGCGCCGGAGCTGCGGCCGCGGGCGGCCACCCCGCGGGGTTGAACGCGCGGAGCTGTGCTCGAGATCGAGGTCATCGGGATCGAGGGGATCGCCCTCGAGGGCGGGCGCGGCGCCGGCCTGGTCGTCCCCACGGCGGCTGAGCTCGAGCGCCTGTGCGCCGTGGCCATCGCTTCTGCCGGCATCGAGGAGGGCCACGTGGCGATCGAGCTCGTCGGCGCCGAGCGGATGCGCGAGCTCAACCGCGAGCACCGCCAGATCGATGAGCCGACCGACGTGCTGTCGTTCGCCGTCGACGGCGACGGTGCCAGCGCCGGCCCGCGCGAGCTCGGCGACATCGTGATCTGCCCTGAGCACACCGAGGATCTGCGGGAAGCGGTGATCCATGGTGCCCTTCACCTGACCGGGATGGACCACGAGACCGACGACGGCGAGATGCTCGCTCTCCAGGCCGAGCTGCTGCGTTGGGCGCAGTGAGCGGCGCCGGCGTCCGGGGGGCGGATCCGCCGGCGCAGACCCGCTCGGGGTTCATCGCGCTCGCCGGCCGGCCGAACGTGGGCAAGTCGACCCTCGCCAACGCGATCGTCGGCGCTAAGGTGGCGATCGTCTCCGACAAGCCGCAGACCACGCGGCGGGCTATCCGGGGTGTGGCTACTGGATCCGACTGGCAACTGGTGCTGGTCGATCTCCCGGGCGTGCAGCGGCCGCGGGACGCACTCACGGCGCGGATGCAGCGGCGGGTCGAGCAGGAGCTCGAGGACGCCGACGGATGCCTGTTCGTGATCAATGCACAGGAGGGCGTCGGGCCCGGCGATCGGTTCATCGCCCGGCTGCTCGAGCCGGCCCGGATTCCCGTGGTCATCGCGGCGAACAAGATTGACTGGGCCGACCGCGCCGGAATCGCCGCGACCCTTCAAGCCGCCGAGGAGCTGGACGTGGCCGACGAGATCTTTCCGGTCTCGGCGCTCACCGGATCGGGCATGCGCCAGCTGGCCGATCATCTGGTGTCGCTCCTGCCCGAAGGTCCGTTCTACTTCGAGCCCCGGCAGCACACGGATCAGGCCGAGCACGTGCGGCTGGCCGAGCTCGTGCGCGAGGAGGTTCTGCGGCGGACGCGAGACGAGGTCCCACATTCGGTCGAGGTGGCCATCGAGTCGATCGACGAGAGGCGCGCCGGGGGCCCGATCCGGATTGAAGCGGTGGTCCTGGCCGAGACCGAGTCCCAGAAGCGGATCCTGATCGGCGCCGGCGGGCAGATGGTCAAGTCGATCGGCACCGCCGCCCGACGCGCGATCGAGCGGGAGCTGGCAGCGCGTGTCCACCTCGACCTGCGCGTCCGGGTCCGTCGGCACTGGCGAGCCGATGAGCACCTCCTCGATCGACTCGGTATCGAGTAGACCTTCTCCTGCCAGATCTTCTGCTGAGCGGACTATCCTTCGCAACATGGCCATAGACGCCATCGAAGCCCCCGCCGCCCTGACCTCCGATCTTTGTTGGCTGCTCTCACGGGCCAGCCACGCGCTGACCACGGAGCTGACCGCGGGGCTCGAGGACCTCGGGATCTCACCGCGGGCGCACGCGGTCCTGACAACGGCGATGACCGGCGAGCTCACACAGAGCGAGATCGCCCGCGTGGTGGGACTGGATAAGACGACGATGGTCGTCACCGTGGACGAGCTCGAGGCGGACGGGCTAGCGGAGCGGCGCCCGTCGCAGGCCGATCGGCGGGCCCGGGTGATCGTGGTGACCGAGGCGGGTAAGGGCAAGGCCCGCGAGGCCGACAAGGTGCTCGACCGGGTGCGCGAGGACGTGCTCAGCGTGCTCGACCCTGACGAGCGCGACATGTTCCTTCGCGCGCTCGGCAGGCTGGCCTGTGGCCGATTGGCGGAACCGGTCCCCTGTGCCCATCCGGTGCGGCGGCGGGGCTGACCCGCCGGCGGCCTAAGGCCGCCGCCGCATCGACTAAGGCCTGAGCCGGCCAAACACGGTCCGAACTCCCGATGTGCGCCGGCGCTTCGCAGCGCACACTGGTTTCCGACCGGATAAGATCGTCTATCAACAGATGATCTGCTACGGTCCTTCAGTGAACGGACCGACCAGGAGATGAACTCGATGAACCCCACCTCCCAGCCGCACTCGGATGCCGCGGCCGACCGCCGCCGATGGATCGCTCTTGTCGTCCTCTGCGCCGGCTTCCTGATGATCATCCTCGACCAGACGATCGTGAACGTCGCGCTCCCCACCATCCAGAGCGACCTGCACTTCTCGCAGTCGGCGCTGGCCTGGGTTGTGAACGCGTACCTGATCGCGTTCGGCGGGCTGCTCCTGCTGCTTGGGCGGCTGGGAGACCTGATCGGCCGGCGCCGCATCTTCCTCGCCGGGCTGACCGTGTTCACCTCGGCCTCGCTGCTGTGCGGGCTCGCGCAGAGCCAAGCGCTGCTGATCGGGGCGCGGTTCGTGCAGGGCGTCGGCGGCGCGATGACCGCGGCGGTGATCCTGGGGATGATCGTGACGATGTTCCCCAAACCGTCCGAGCAGGCTAAGGCGATCGGGGTCTACAGCTTCGTGGCCGCAGCTGGCGGCGCCATCGGTTTGCTCGCCGGCGGTGTCCTCACGCAGGCGATCAACTGGCACTGGATCTTCTTCGTGAACCTCCCCATCGGGATCGCCACGGCGGTGTTCGCGAAGAGGCTGCTGCCGTCGGATGCCGGGATCGGCTTGGAGCACGGCGCCGATGTGCCGGGTGCGCTGTTGCTCGTCGCGTCGTTGATGCTCGCCGTCTACACGATCGTCGAGGCCAGCAACTACGGCTGGGGATCGGCGCACACGCTGGGCTTCGGCGCGCTGGCGGCGGCGCTGCTGGCGTCGTTCGTGCTTCGCCAGGCGCGGGCGGCCAGCCCGTTGATACCGCTGCGCGTTTTTCGCTCGCGCACGGTCACGACCGCGAACGTCATGCAGGTGTTGATGGTCGCGGGGATGTTCGGGATGTTCTTCCTGGGCGCGTTGTACCTCCAACGGGTGCTGCGCTACGACGCGATCGAGGTCGGGCTGGCCTTCCTACCGGTGGCGGTGGGGATCGCGGCCCTGTCGCTGCGCCTGGCCGCGTCGCTGATGTTGCGCTTCGGGGCCAAGTCCACGCTCATCGCCGGTCTGGTCCTCGTCGCCGCCGGACTGCTCGTGTTCCGGCGCGCGCCGGTCAATGCCGACTACGTGGCGGACCTGCTGCCGGCGATGGTTCTCCTCGGGGTCGGCGCGGGCTTGGTGTTCCCCGCGCTGATGACGTTGGCGATGTCTGCGGCCACGCCCGAGGACTCAGGCCTGGCGTCGGGGCTGGTGAACACCACCCAGCAGGTGGGCGGCGCACTCGGGCTCGCTGTGCTGGCCACCCTCTCGACGACGCGTACCGGCGCGCTGAGCGCGCATGGAGCCTCGAGCGCCGACGCGCTGACCGGCGGCTATCACCTGGCCTTCACGATCGCCGCCGGGCTGGTGCTCGCAGCGATCGCCATCGGGCTGGTGGCGCTCCGGCCGGCGCGGGCGCTCGAGGCGGTCGGTGAACCGTCACACGCCGCACTGGCGAATGGCGAGGTCGAGCCCGCCTACGTCGAGGAAGCCGCCTAGGGCCTGACCAGGCTGCCCGTCCCCCGGGGCGGGCAGCCTGGGCCTAGAATCGGCCACCCCGTGGAGGACTCGGACATCGCATTCGACGAGCGCGGCCTGGTGCCGTGCATCGTGCAGGACTGGGACACGGGGGAGGTGCTGACGCTGGCCTACATGAACCGCGAGTCGCTTCGGCGCACGCGAGAGACCGGGGAGATGCACTTCTTCAGTCGCTCGCGGCAGGAGCTGTGGCACAAGGGCGCCACCTCGGGCAACATCCAGAAGGTCAAGGCGATCCGCTACGACTGCGACGCCGACGCGCTGCTCGCGCTGGTCGAGCCGGCGGGACCGGCCTGTCACACCGGCGCGCGCTCGTGCTTTCACCGTGGCGAGCTCGGAGCCGGCGCGTTCGCGACGCTCCCGACGCTCGAGCGCACGATCGCCGAGCGGGCGGCGGCACGGCCGCCGGGCTCCTACACCGCCAAGCTGCTGGGCGATCCGGGCCTGGCCGGCGCCAAGGTGCAGGAGGAGGCAGAGGAGGTGGTCCGGGCGGCGCGCGAGGAGTCCGATGAGCGCGTGGCCGAGGAGGCCGCCGACGTCGTCTACCACCTGGCCGTCCTGCTCCGCGGCCGCGGGCTGACGCTGGCGGACGCCGAGCGGGTGTTGGATGGCCGTCGTAAGCCCTGACGCCGCGCACTCCGGCGTCACGCCGTCGCTGGACGAGACCCGCGCGCTGGCGGCGCACTACAACCTGATCCCCCTGCGCGAGACGTTCATCGACGACTGCCAGACGCCCGTCTCGGCGTTCCTCAAGCTGCGCGGAAGCGAGCCGTCGTTCCTGCTCGAGTCGGCCGACCAGGGTCGCGTGGGGCGCTACTCGTTCATCGGGTTTCGGCCGCGCAAGGTGCTGCGCTGGTCGCTGGGGGATCCCGGTGACCCGTATGAGCTTGCGGCCTCGGAACTAGAGGCGGTCCGTGCCGCGCCGCTGCCCGAGCTGCCTCCATTCGCGGGCGGCGCGGTGGGACTGTTCGCCTATGACCTGGTCCGCACGGTCGAGCCGCTCGAGCCGCCGAACCCCGATCCGCTCGGGCTGCCCGATCTGGCCCTGATGCTGACCGACGCGCTGGTCGCCTTCGACCACCTCAAGCACACGGTGACCGTGATCGCCAACGTGTATGCCGACGACGACCTCGACGCGTCGTACGCACGAGCTCGCGACACCATCGCCGAGGTCCGCTGGCGGCTGGCCGGCCCGGTGCCGCGGCCACCGCGGCCACCGGCCGCCGGTCGAGCGGTGGCGCCGCTCGAGCCCAACATGACCCGCGAGGCGTTCGAGGCCAACGTGGCCCGGATCATCGCCTACATCCGGGCCGGCGACGCTTACCAGGTCGTCCCCTCGCAGCGCTGGTCCGGCCCCGTGCCGGTCGAGGCATTCTCGATCTACCGCGGGCTGCGGGCGGTGAACCCGAGCCCGTACATGTACTTCCTGGACTTCGGCGACTTCGAGATCGCCGGCGCCAGCCCCGAGCCGCTGATCACCGTGGCCGGCCGGCGCATCTGGACGCGGCCGATCGCCGGCACCCGGCCCCGCGGGTCAAGTGCCGAGGAGGACCGGCGAATCGCCGAGGAACTGCTGGCCGATCCCAAGGAGCGGGCCGAGCACGTGATGCTGGTCGACCTCGGCCGCAACGACCTCGGCCGGGTGTGCGCGTACGGAACCGTGCAGGTCGAGAGCTTCATGGCGGTCGAGAACTACAGCCACGTGATGCACATCGTCTCGAGCGTCGTCGGCGAGCTGCGCGACGGCGTCGGCGCGCTCGACGCGTTGCGCTCGGTGCTACCGGCCGGCACCCTGTCCGGAGCCCCCAAGGTCCGAGCGATGCAGATCATCGACGAGCTCGAGCCGGTCAAGCGAGGCGGCTACGGAGGGGCGATCGGCTACGCCAGCTACACCGGCGATCTCGACACCTGCATCCACATCCGCACCGTCGTCATCAAGGACGGAGTCGCGCACGTGCAGGCCGGCGGCGGGACGGTGGCCGACGCCAAGCCCGAGCTCGAGTACCGCGAGTCGGAGGCCAAGGCGAGGGCGGTGCTCCAGGCGATCGAGCTGGCGGCGCGCCAGCTGGAATGGCCGTAGCCAACGCGCGTGTGGCCGCCCTGATCGGCGACGATGCCGCGCTCACCCCCGAGATCGCCTGACCCCCAGGAGGAGCGCCAGCCATGGAGCCCGAGCAGATCACCCTCGACCTCACCGACCGGATCCTCACGATCACGCTGAACCGGCCCGAGCGGCTGAACGCCTGGACGCAGACGATGTTCGCCGAGCTGATGGAGGCGTTCGAGCGGGTCGACGCAGATGACGAGGTGCGCGCCGTGATCGTCACCGGCGCCGGGCGGGCGTTCTGCGCCGGCGCTGATCTCGAGCGAGGAGGGGAGACATTCACCAAACGCGAGCACGAGGACCCGGATTCGATCCCGCGCGACAGCGGGGGGAGGTTCACGCTGCGGATCTTCGAGTCGACCAAACCGGTGATCGCCGCGATCAACGGGCCGGCGGTGGGGATCGGAGCCACGATGACGCTTCCGATGGACATCAGGCTGGCCGCCGACGACGCCCGCATCGGGTTCGTGTTCGTCCGCCGCGGGATCGTCCCCGAGGCCTGCTCGAGCTGGTTTCTGCCGCGTGTGGTCGGGATCAGCCGGGCGATGGAGTGGGTCGCCACCGGCCGCGTGTTCGACGCGCGGGAGGCGCTGGAGGGCGGACTGGTCCGCAGCCTCCATCCGAAGACCGAACTGCTCGATGCCGCCAGGTCTCTGGCCCGGGAGATCGCCGACGACGCCGCTCCGGTGTCGGTGGCGCTGGCGCGGCGGACGCTGTGGCGGATGCTCGGGACCGAGCACCCGATGCTCGCGCACCGCGCCGACTCGCGCGGCATGCTGTACCGGGGGCGCTCCGCCGACGCGGCCGAGGGGATCGCGGCGTTCCTCGAGAAGCGCCCGGCGCAGTTCCCCGACCGGGTCAGCGGCGGGCTGCCCGACGTCATGCCCGGCTGGAGCGCGCCCGATTTCCGCTGAGGCGCTCGCGGCGTTCGTCGCCGGCGCGCCGCGCCAAGCTGGGCGCGCGTCTACCGTTTCGTTTGTATGCGCGTGCTCGTCGTGGACAACTACGACAGCTTTACCTACAACCTCGTCCAGTACCTGGGCGAGCTGGGCGCCGACGTCGAGGTGGTCCGCAACGACCACGCGACGGTCGACGAGCTCCTGGTGCGCGGCTATGACCGGGTGATCGTCTCGCCGGGACCGTGCACGCCGAACGAGGCCGGGATCTCGCTGGAGGCGGTCAAGCGGTTCCCCGAGGCCAATGTCCCGACGCTGGGCGTCTGCCTCGGCCACCAGGCACTCGTCCAGGCGTGGGGGGGCCGGGTGGTGCAGCACGAGCCCGTGCACGGCAAGACGACCACGATCGAGCACGACGGCCGGACCATCTTCCGAGGGCTCCGGCGCCCGCTCGAGGTCGGCCGATACCACTCGCTGGTCGCCGATTCGAACCTCCCCGTCTGCCTGGAGAGCAGCGCCCAAGGCGCAGAGGTGGTGATGGCCGTCCGTCACCGCGAACTGCCGGCCGAGGGCGTGCAGTTCCACCCCGAGTCTGTCCTCACCGAGCAGGGCCGCGAGCTGCTGGCGAACTTCCTGGGCGGGACGAAATGACCAGCGGTCCCGATCTCCTGACCCGGGCGATCGACACGCTGGCCGCGGGCCACGACTTGAGTCTCGAGGATGCGGCCGCGGTTTTGCGGGAGATCATGGCCGGCAACGCATCGGAGATTCAGATCGCCGCGTTCCTGATCGCGCTGCGGACCAAGGGGGAAACCGTCGACGAGCTGGCCGGCCTGGCCCGGACCATGCGCTCGATGGCGGCGCGGGTCGCGGTCACGAGCGATGATCTGCTGGATACGGCTGGGACCGGGGGAGGGCGCCAGACGTTTAACGTGTCGACGACCGCTGCGCTGGTCGCGGCCGGAGCCGGCTGCACGGTGGCCAAGCACGGCAACCGCTCGGCCACCGGACTCTCTGGCTCGGCCGATGTGCTCGAGGCTCTGGGCGCCCGGATCGACCTCGGCCCCGTCCAGGTGGCGCGCTGCATCGACGATGTGGGCTTCGGGTTCATGTTCGCGCCGGCGCACCATCAGGCCACCCGCTACGTGGTGCCGGTCCGGCGCGAGCTCGCGGTGCGGACGATCTTCAACTTCCTCGGGCCGCTCACCAACCCGGCGGGTGCCACGCGCCAGCTGATCGGCGTCTCCGATCCGGCGTACCTCGAGACCATGGCCGGCGCGCTCGCGCTGCTCGGGACCAAGCACGCGCTGCTCGTCTCGAGCGACGACGGGCTCGACGAGCTCAGCGTGTCGGCGCCTACCCAGGTCGTGGAGGTGGTCGATGGCGAGATCCGTCGGTATGTGGTGGCGCCTGAGGACGTCGGACTCGGCCGGGCGCCCGCCGACGACATCCCGGGCGGCGATCCCGCGCAGAACGCCGAGACGGCGCGCGCGATCTTCGCCGGGCGCGCCGGACCGGCGCGAGATCTGGCCGCGCTGAACGCCGGCGCGGCGATCTACGCCGGAGGCGGAGCGGACACGCTCGAAGCCGGCGTGCGTGCGGCCGAGCGGACGATCGATGCAGGCGCGGCCGCCGACGCGCTGGAGCGGTTCGTGCGGCGAACCCAAGAGCTGGCCCCATGAACCGGCTCGATCCGATCGTGGCCGCCGCGCGCGACGAGGTGGCGCAGCGCCGCCAAGCGACACCCCTCCCCGAGCTCGAGATGGCCGTGACGCGCCGCGCCGCGGCCGGCGACGTCCGCTCATTCGCGGACGCCATCGCTCGTCCCGGGCTGTCGCTGATCGCCGAGCACAAGCGGCGCTCGCCGTCGGCCGGCGCGATCCGGGACGACCTGGCGCTCGAGGATGTGGTGGGCGCCTACGAGCGGGGCGGAGCCGCGGCCCTCTCGATCCTGACCGAGGGACCGAGCTTCGGCGGCTCCCTCGACGATCTGCGCGCGGCGCGACGCATCAGCACCCTGCCGCTGCTGCGCAAGGACTTCATCGTCGACCCCTACCAGGTGCACGAAGCGTGTGCCGCCGGAGCCGACGCGATCCTGCTGATCGTCGCGGCGCTCTCCCCGCCCGGGCTGGGCGCGCTGCACAGCGAGGCGGTCGGTCTGGGGCTGAGCACGCTGATCGAGGTGCACGACGAGCCCGAGCTCGAGATCGCGCTCGAGCTTGGCGCGGAGATCATCGGGATCAACAACCGAGATCTGAAGACGCTCGAGGTCGACACGCGCCGCACGTTCGACCTGCTCCCGCGCGCCGCCGGGCCCGCGCTGGTCGTCTCGGAATCGGGCTTCAGCCGGCGCGAGCAGCTCGAGGAGCTGGCGCGGGCGGGCGTCGATGGCGTACTGGTGGGCGAGGCTCTGATGCGTTCCGGAGACGTGGAGGCGGCCTGCCGGGCGCTCACCGCGCGCTGAGGCGCCGTGCGCCTACGATTGTCTCGTGATCAGGATCAAGTTCTGCGGGATCACCAGCCTGGACGACGCCGAGCTCGCCGCCGGGGCCGGCGCGTGGGCCATCGGGTTGATCTTTTGGCCGCACTCGCCGCGGCGATGCGAACCGGCTGCCGCGGCGGCGATCGCTGCTGCGCTGAAGCGGCGAGTCGAAGTCGCGGGCGTCTTCGTCAATGCCACCCTCGACCACGTCGCCGAGCTGGCCGAGGCGGCCGGTTTCACCATGCTCCAGCTCCATGGCGACGAGGGTCCCGCGTACTGCGCCGAGGCGGCGCGGCGAACCGGCTGCAAGGTGATCAAGGCCGTGCGGGTGCGCAGCGGCGCCGACCTTCAGGCGCTCTCGGCCTTCCACACCGACTATCACCTGCTCGACAGCTACACCGCGGGGGTGCCGGGCGGCAGCGGCGAGACGTTCGCGTGGGAGATCGCGCGCGGCCACCGCGCCCGGGCGCCCGTCATCCTGTCCGGCGGCCTGAACCCCGACAACGTCGGTGAGGCGATTGCCGCGGTGCGCCCGTCCGCGGTTGACGTGGCGAGCGGCGTCGAGCGGGCGCCCGGCGCCAAGGATCCGGAGAAGATTCACGCCTTCGCCGAGGCCGTCCGCCGTGCGGCCACACCCGTCGGTGCTCGATGACTGCGGTTGAGCATCGCTTCGGCCCCTACGGCGGCCAGTACGTGCCCGAGACGCTGATGCCGGCTCTGGCCGAACTCGAGGAGGCCTGGGTCTCCGCGCGCGACGATCCCGGCTTCCGCGCTGAGCTGGGCGCGCTCCTGCGCGACTACGTGGGTCGTCCCTCGCCGCTGTACGAGGCGCGGCGCCTGAGCGAGGCCGCGGGGCACCCGATCTACCTCAAGCGCGAGGACCTCAACCACACCGGCGCGCACAAGATCAACAATGCCCTGGGCCAGGCGATCCTGGCCAAGCGGATGGGCAAGCGGCGGATCATCGCTGAGACCGGTGCCGGCATGCACGGCGTCGCCGCCGCCACCGCGTGCGCCCTGCTCGAGCTCGAGTGCATCGTCTACATGGGCACCGAGGACATGCGTCGGCAGCGTCCCAACGTCGAGCGGATGGGGCTGCTCGGCGCCTGGGTCGAGCCGGTCGAGGCGGGCGCGCGGACGCTCAAGGAGGCGGTCTCGGCGGCGATTCGCGACTGGGTCACGAACGTCGAGACCACCCACTACATCATCGGCTCGTGCGTCGGCCCGGCGCCGTATCCGGCGATGGTCCGCGATCTGCAGCGGGTGATTGGCGACGAGGCACAGGCGCAGATCCTCGAGCGGACGGGTCGCCTGCCCCAGCGAGTACTGGCCTGCGTGGGCGGCGGCTCGAATTCGATCGGCATGTTCATCCCGTTCGTGGCCGATGCGGAAGTCGAGCTGATCGGGGTGGAGGCGGCGGGAGAGGGTCTTCAGACAGGACGCCACGGCGCGCCGCTGACTGCCGCCGGCCTTCCCGGCGTGCTGCACGGCGCCTTCTCGGCGATCATGCAGGACGAAGACGGGCAGATCCTGGAGGCCCATTCGATCTCGGCCGGGCTGGATTACCCCGGGACTGGCCCCGAGCATGCCTGGCTGAGGGACAGCGGCCGCGCCCGCTACGTCGCGGTCACGGACGGCGAGGCACTCGAGGCCTTCGCGACGTGCGCGCGGCTGGAGGGCATCATCCCCGCGCTCGAGAGCGCGCACGCCGTCGCCTGGGCGATGGCCAACGGACCCAGCGAGCTCGACCTGGTGTGCCTGTCCGGGCGGGGCGACAAGGACCTCGTCGAGGCGCTCGAGCTGCTCGGCCGCAGGTGACCGGCGTCGAGCGGATCGCCGAGGGGTTCGAGTCGGCACGCGCGAACGGCCGCCGCGCCGCCCTGATGCCGTACCTGATGGGCGGCTTCCCCGATGTCGAGACTTCCCGGCGGATCGGCATCGCGTACGCGGCGGCGGGCGCGGATCTGGTGGAGCTCGGAGTCCCCTTCTCCGACCCGCTGGCCGACGGTCCGGTGATCCACGCCGCCGGCACGGCTGCGCTGGGCGCCGGCGTGAAGCTGCACGACGTGCTCGAGGTGGGGCGCGCGATCGCCGAGCACGTCCCGGTGATCCTGATGTGTTACGCCAACCCGATCATCGCCCGCGGGCTCGAGCGGTTCGCCGACCTGCTCGTCGACGCCGGCGCCAGCGGGCTGATCGTCCCCGATCTACCCCTCGAAGAGGCGCCGGCGGCGCTGCGCGCGTGCGACGAGCGCGGATTGGCGCTGGTCCCCTTGGTCGCGCCGACGACGCCTCAGGAGCGTCTGGAGCGCATCGGCGCCCAGGCCCGCGGATTCGTCTATACGGTGTCGCTGACCGGGACGACCGGCGAGCGCACGGGTCTCCGGGACGGGCTCGCCGGCGTGGTTGCGCGGGCGGCCGCCAGCACCGCGGTTCCGGTGGCCGTCGGTTTCGGCATCGCCACCCCGGAGCAGGCTGCGGCGGCCGCCGCCGCGGGGGCCGACGGGGTGATCGTGGGCAGTCGCCTGGTGCGAGCCGCGGGCGAGGGCCGAGACCCGGTGAGGGCGGTCGGTGATCTGGTGCGCGGGTTCTCCTCCGGTCTGACCGGATAGCATCCCCGAGGCGATGGGCTTGATCCTGACCGCCACCGCTGGCCTGTGCCTGTGGATCGTCCTGTGGTCGCTGAACATCAGCGGTCTCGATGCCATCCTGATCGGCATCGTGATGGTGCTGCTCGTGCTCGGCCTCTACCAGCTGCTCCCCTTCCTGCCCGGCCGGCGGGATTAGCCGGAGGCGACCTTGCCAAGCCGGGTGCTCGCACGCGGACGGGCGGCCTGCGCATGGGCCCTTGTCGTCGCCGGAATCGCCGGCTGTACATCGGGTGGTTCGGGCAACTCGTCGGTGACCGCGTCGGGCAAGACGCTCACGATCTACCTGAGCGCGGCCCAAACCAGCCAGCCGGACGTCGCCGTCGATGTCCTCGACGCCGAGCGGCTGGCCTATCTCGACTCGCCGGCGAGTGCGGGCGCCTTCCAGCTCAGGGTGCGTAGCTTGCAGGGAAAGATCTCCGACCTGGCGCGGACCGCGATCCAGGACTCCAGCGCGATCGCCTACCTGGGCGAGGTCGTCCCGCACTCCTCCTACGCCTCGCTCGGGATCACCAATGCGGTCGACCTGCTCCAGGTCAGCGCCACCGATACCGCGCTCGAGCTCACTCAGTCAACGCCGGCCGTGCCCGGCGCGCCGGACAGCTACTACCAGTCGCGTAGCACGTACGGTCAGACGTTCGCCCGCGTGGTGCCGAGCAGCGGTCGCGAAGCGCGGGCCCAGGTCGAGGAGATGCAGGTGCTCGGGGTGCGCAAGCTCTACGTGAGCGACGACGGCGGGCCTTACGGCGCGGCGATTGCGAACGCCATCAGGAGCGACGCGGCCGGCAAGCTCACCCTGCTGGATGGCCAGGCCGGCGCCGACGCCGTGTTCTACGGGACGAACTCGGTCGCTGCGGCGACGCGCTTCTTCGACGAGGCGGTTGTGTCGAGCCCCGCGGTCAAGCTGTTCGGCCCCTCGGCGCTGTACGACCAGGCGTTTGCCGGCGGGCTCTCCCCGGCGGTCCGCAACCTAGTCATTTCCACGCCGGGCTTCCGCGACGCGGACCTGCCCCAGGCCGGGACCAAGTTCGTCGCGGAGTTCACCTCGCGCTATGGCCACGCCCCCGTACCGCAGGCCATCTTCGGCTACGAGGCGATGGCCGCTGTGCTGGCGGTGCTGCGCGAGGCCGGCTCCCAGGCCAACAACCGCTCTACGGTCGTGCACGACTTCCTGGCGCTCAAGAACCGTCAATCGGTCCTGGGCACGTACTCGATGAACTCGAGTGGCGACACTGACGTCGCCCCGTTCGTGTTCGGCCGCCTGCAGCGCGGCAAACTGGTTCCGTTCGCGCAAGTCCAGGGGTGAGGCTGGCCACGCGGTCGATGCCGGCGCTGAAGTGCGCGAGAGCCGCGGCGGCCGGGGTCGCGGCGGCCGCCGCGCTGTCCGGCTGCGGATCGAGCGACAGCGGCGCAACGGGCGCGACCCGGATCCACGGCAAGATCCTCACGGTCTACGCGAGCGCGCCGCTGCGCGGCGCCTCGCGCGTGAGCGGCACCGCTGTCGTGGACGGCGCGCGTTTGGCGTTGGCGCAGGCGCACGACCGCGTGGGGGAGTATCGGATCGCGCTCAAGGTGCTGGATGACGCCACCGTTCAGCGGGGCGGCTGGGATCCCGGACAGACCACGATCAATGCCCGCGCCGCCGTGCTCGATCCCACCACGATCGGTTACTTGGGGGAGGTCAACTCGGGCGCGAGCGCGATCTCGATCCCGCCGCTCAACCGCGCCGGGATCCCCCAGGTCAGCCCCACCAGCACCGCGGTGGGATTGACCTCGAGCGCCCCCGGTGCCTTCCCGGGCGAGCCACAGAAGTACTACCCGTCGGGAGTGCGCACGTTCGCCCGGGTGGTGCCCAACGACACGGTCCAGGCCATCGCTCAGGTTCGGGTGCAGCAGAGCACGGGCTGCACACGGGTTTACGTGCTGGATGACGGAGAGGTTGACGGCACCGCCACCGCGCGCAGCTACCTGGTCGCGGCGCAGAGGGCCGGCCTGCGGGTGATCGGGATCCAGGCCTTTGTGCGCGGCGCCACCAGCTACCAACCGCTGGCCCTCGCGGTGGCGCAGACGCACCCGGACTGCGTGCTGATCAGCGCCGATACCGAGTCCGGCGCGGTGCTGCTGACCACGCAGCTCGCCGCGGCGATGCCCGAGGTGAAGATCTTCGGCTCGGCCGGTCTGGCCGAGACGACGTACGCCGATCCGGCGCACGGCGGGATCCCCCCGGCCGTCGGGGCCCGCGTGGTGATCACCGCGCCGACGCTCGGCCCACGCCAGTACCCGGCGGCGGCGGGTGCGTTCACCGCCGCCTTTGACCGGCGCTACGGGTCGCTCCAGCCCGACGCGATCTTCGGCTACGAGGCCATGAGCCTGTTGTTGAGCGCGATCGACCGTGGGACGGAGCACGGCAGCAAGCCCGCCGTGCGCTCGGCAGTGCGGGCGGCGCTGTTCGCCACCCACGACCGCACCAGCGTGCTCGGCACCTACAGCATCGATCCCAACGGGGACACGACGCTGCGCCGCTACGGCGTCTACGTCATCGTCGCGGGCCGACTGACGTTCTGGCAGAGGATCGTCGCGTGAGTCGCGACGGTTAGCGCTGGCGCGTCAACGAACCGCCCAGAACTCTTCGGTCGAGCCGAACCCCGGTTCGCCGCCGGCCTCCGCCGTCCCGCTCGCTCGCGCCTCGGCCGCCACCGCGGCCGCGACCGCGGGCGCCACCTCGCGGTTGAACACCGACGGGATGATGTAGTCCTCGCGCAGCTCCTCATCGGTCACGATCTCGGCGATGGCGCGCGCCGCCGCCGTCTTCATCGACTCGGTGATCTGGCGTGCGCGCACATCGAGCGCACCCCGGAACACGCCCGGGAAGCACAGCACGTTGTTGATCTGGTTCGGGTAGTCCGACCGACCGGTGGCGACGATCCGCGTGTACCTGATCGCCTCCTCAGGCGCCACCTCGGGATCTGGATTGGCCAGCGCGAACACGATCGGGTCCGGGTTCATGCGCGCCAGCGCCGATGCCGGCAACACGCGTGCGCCGGAAACCCCGATCAGCAGATCCGCTCCCTCGAGTACGTCGACCACCGCGCCGGACCGCCGTGCCGGGTTCGTCACCGAAGCCAACGCCCGCTTGACGGCCGGCATGCTGCCGTCCAGATAGTCGGCGCGCTCCACCGACACCGCGCCCCGGGAGTCGCAGCAGATGATGTTCCTCGCGCCGGCCTCCAGGAGGATCTTGGTCACCGCGACGCCGGCGGCGCCAAGTCCGATCACGATGATCCGCAGGTCCGCCATGACCCGCCCGGTCAACCGCAGCGCGTTCAAGAGCGCGGCCAGCACCACCACCGCCGTGCCGTGCTGATCGTCGTGGAACACGGGGATGTCGAGCGCGGCCTTGAGCCGGTCTTCGATCTCGAAGCAGCGCGGCGCTGAGATGTCCTCGAGGTTGATCCCGCCGAAGGCCGGCGCGATCGCCTGCACCACGGCAACGATCTCATCGAGTTCCCGCGTATCCAGGCACACCGGGAAGGCGTCGACGCCGCCGAACTCCTTGAACAGCATCGCCTTGCCTTCCATGACCGGCATGGCGGCGCGCGGCCCGATGTCGCCCAGGCCGAGCACCGCGGTCCCGTCAGAGACGACCGCGACGGTGTTGCGCTTGATCGTGTACTGGAAGACCTTGTCGGGATCCTCGAAGATGGCCCGACACACCCTCGCCACTCCGGGCGTGTAGGCCATCGAGAGGTCGTCGCGGGTCTTGACCGGGCTCTTGTTGCGAAGCTCGATCTTGCCCCCCACGTGGAGCAGGAACGTCCGGTCGGTGGTGTCGAGCACGCGGGCGCCCTGGATCGCGTCGACAGCCGCGGTGAGCCGCGGCCAGTCGGACGCGTCGCCGGTCTCGACCGTGATGTCGCGGATGGTGTGGTCGCGCTCGGCCTTGACCAGATCGACCGCGCCGATCGTGCCGCCGGCGTCGCCGATAGCGCTCGCCACCTTTCCGAGCATGCCCGGGCGGTGCTCGATTTCGACCCTGAGCGTGATGCTGTATTGGGCGCTCGGTGTTGCGGCCACGCCGCGAGATAGCCTGACAGAAGTGGCAGCGAGTAACGGCCCAGAGGTGCTCTTCCTGATCGACGGCAACAGCTTGGCGTACCGGGCGTTCTTCGCGTTGCCCGAGTCGATCGCCACGTCGACCGGCGTGCCGACGAACGCGATCTTCGGCTTCGCCTCGATGCTGGTCAAGATCCTCACCGACTACGGGCCCAAGGCGACGGTCGTGGTGTGGGACGCGGGGGACACGGGCCGCAGAGTGCTCTACGCCGAGTACAAGGCGCAGCGCACGACCCGGCCCGACCTGCTCAAGGAGCAGTGGCCACATCTCGAGCCGCTGGTCGACGCGTTCGGCTACCGGAACCTGAGGGTCCAGGGCTACGAGGCCGACGACGTGATCGCGTCGATCGTCGAGAAGGCCCGCAAGGCGGAGCCGCCGCTCCAGGTGATGGTGGTCACGGGCGACCGTGACGCCTACCAGCTGGTCGACGACGGCGTGGTGAAGATCATGACCACCTCGCGGGGGATCACGGACACGCGGGTGTACGACCGCCAGGGCGTGATCGATCGCTACGGGATCCCGCCCGAGCTGATCCCCGACTTCATCGGCCTCAAGGGCGACACCAGCGACAACATCCCCGGCGTGCCCGGGATCGGCGACAAGACCGCGGCCGAGCTGCTGCAGCGCTTCGGGACGCTCGAGGACGTGCTCGATCACATCGGCGACATCAGCGGGGCCAAGCGCAAGCAGAACCTGACCGAACACGCCGAGGCGGCGCGGGTCTCCAAGCAGCTGGCCACGGCCAAGCGCGACATCGACGTCGCGCTCGACCTCCAATCATTCGCGACCACGGCGCCGGATCGCTCGAAGCTGCGTGACACCTTCCGCAAGTTCGAGCTGCGCGAGCCGCTGCGCCGCCTGGAGGAGGCACTTGGCTCGGCCGACGCCGCCGCCCCGGCCCCCGAGGCCGAGCGGGCCCTCAGCGCGCGCGTGCGCAGGATCACCGTCGAGGACGTGGGGCGCCTCCCGGACCGCCCGCTGACGATCGCCCTCAAAGCGCCGGAGACGCCGCCCGACCAGCTGTTCTCGCCCGAGGAGGGATGGCGGTTCGGGATCCACACCAACGGCTCGAACGATGTGCTCGTGGGCACGTGCCGGAAGCCCGAGGAGGTGGCGCACGCGATCGCCAGACGGCCGGCCGTGGCCCACGACGCCAAGGCGCTCGGGCGGGTTCCGGCCAACCTCGCGCACGACACCGAAGTTGCCGCGTACCTGCTCGAGCCGGCCCGCCGCGCCTACCCGTTTCGGGAGCTCACCGAAGAGCGGGGCCTGGGCACCGATCTGGACGACGAGGCCGGCGCGGATGCCCTGCTGATGAGCGCCTTGGCGGCGTGGCAGCGAGAGGAGATCCGCGGCCGCGGGCTCATCGACCTGTTCGAGAACGTCGAGCTCCCGCTGGTGCGGGTCCTGCGGGAGATGGAGCTCGCGGGCTGCAAGCTCGACACCGGCCGCGTGCGGGAGATCTCGGCCCGGGTCAAGGCCGAGGCGGACGAGCTCGAACGCGAGATCTTCGGCATGTGCGGCGAGGAGTTCACGCTCGGGTCGCCCAAGCAGCTCGAGGAGGTGCTGTTCGGCAAGCTCGGGCTGTCGCGCAAGCGCCGGGGCAAGACCGGCTACTCGACGGACGCGCGCGTGCTCCAAGCGATCCGCGATGAGCACCCGGTGATCCCCAAGATCGAGCGCTGGCGCGAACTGACCAAGCTGGCCCAAACCTACCTGGACGCCCTGCCGCTCCTCATAGACGAGCGCGGGCGGATCCACACCACCTTCAATCAGACAGCCGCCACCACCGGCCGGCTCTCGTCCAACAACCCCAACCTCCAGAACATCCCGATCCGTACGCCGCTGGGGCGCGAGATCCGCGCCTGCTTCGTCGCCGACCCGGGAAACCTGCTGGTGTCCGCCGACTATTCGCAGGTTGAGCTCCGGCTCCTGGCCCACATCGCCGGCGAGGACGCGCTGAAGGAGATCTTCCGAAAGGGCGAAGATGTCCACACCGTCACGGCTTGCCGCGTGTTTGGGGTTACACCGGAGCAGATCGACCCGGGTATGCGCTCTAAGTCGAAGATGATCAACTACGGCATCGTCTACGGCCTCTCCGCGTGGGGGATGGCTGATCGTCTCGACATCCCGCAGGAGGAGGCGGAGGAGTTCATCCAGCGCTACATGGCCGGATTCCCGGCCGTGGCACGGTGGATCGAGGACACCATCACCCAGGGGACCGAGCACGGCTACGTGTCGACGCTGTTCGGCCGCCGCCGTCAGGTGCCGGAGCTGCGCGCCCGCCGGTGGGAGCTGCGCAAGCAGGGCGAGCGGTTCGCGGTCAACATGGTGATCCAGGGCACCGCGGCCGACATCATGAAGGTGGCGATGGTTCGCTGCGACCAGGCGGTCAAGCAGGCCGGTCTGCGCTCGCGCATGATCCTCCAGATCCACGACGAGCTCCTGTTCGAAGGGCCGGCCGAGGAGGCGGACGAGGTAAGCCGGATCGCCGTCGAGCAGATGGGGGACGCGTTCGAGATGGACCCGCCGCTGGCGGTCGAGGTTGGTGCCGGGCCCGATTGGCTCGCCGCTAAATGACCCTGCGCGCGGTGATGGCGACGGCCGCGGCGTTCGCTGCCGCTCTGGCCCTGTCCGCGGCCGCGCAGGCCAAGACCCTGAGCGGCCTGGTCCGCGATGTCCCGGCCGTGAACCAGCCGAACGCGCATGTCGCCGCGCGGCCGGGCAACCTCCCCTATCACGGCGGCGTGGTTCTCCACTCGAACCGTACCCATGCGATCTTCTGGGAGCCCGCCGGTTCGGGACTCACGTTCGAGCCCGGATACGAGGCGCTGATCGAGACGTTCCTCATCGACGTCGCCGCGGACAGCCGCAAGACCACCAACGTCTACAGCCTGAGCGGCCAGTACCGGGACGCGGGCGGACCCGCAGCCTACGATTCGACCTACGGTGGCGCGGTGGTCGCGACCGATCCGCTCCCCCGCAACGGCTGCACCGAGCCGCCCATGACCGGGCCCGGCTGGACGGTGTGCCTCACCGACAATCAGCTCGAGGCTGAGATCCAGCACGTGATCGCCGCCGACCACCTGCCGACCACGGACCGCGACGTGTACTTTCTGATCACCCCGGACGGCCTGGGCAGCTGCATCAACGCGGACTCGGCGACTTGCGCGCTCGGAGGGAGCGTGAGCGGTTACTGCGGCTATCACTCGGAGACCGACGCCGGAGCCCTCTACGCGATGATCCCGTACAACGCGGTGCCGGGCCATTGCCTGTCCACCAACCCGCGGCCGAACTCGAGCCCGGCCGATCCCACCATCTCAACGATCAGCCACGAGCACAACGAGATGGTCACCGACCCGCACGGCGATGCCTGGATTGGCAGGCGGGGGAGCGAGGACGGCGATCTGTGCCTGATGCAATACGGCCCCAGCCTCGGCGGGTCCGGCCTGACCGCCTGGAACGAGAGCATCCACGGCGGCCACTTCTTCCTCCAGGAGGAGTGGAGCAACGCGGACAGCGGGTGCAAGCCGCGGGCCAAGCCGGACTCGCTGTGGTTCGCGCTGGCCCAGCAGCGATCACTCGGGCGCTCGGTGTCGTTCAGCGCGCACGGGTCGGCGCCCCAGGGCGGGCTGGTCGGCTTCCAGTGGTTCTTCGGCGACGGCCGGATGGGCTTCGGCCGCCGGGTATCCCATACCTTCAAGCTGCCGGGGAGCTACCGCGTGCTGCTGCGCGCCGTCGACAGCTGGGGCAACTGGGCCGTCGCCGGACGCAGCATCCTGATCAGGCCAGGCTGACCCGCGTCCGCGGGCCTCGCGGCTGGGCCGAGACGAAGCGCGGGTGGGCAATCTCCAGGTAATGGCCAAACGCCCAGTCGAGGAAGCGCCGGCTTTGCATGGCGCGCAGAGATCCCGCCAACAACTGTGGGGCCACGCGCGGGATCAGCCGCTGTACGCGGAGCATCCAGCGGAACGGGGTCGCGTGGGACGCGCTGAACGCACCGTAGCGTTGGACAGCCTGGGCGACGGTCCGTTGCCCGGTCAGGGCGGCGCGTAGCTCGCGCCCCGCGGCGAGCCCGAAGTAGAGCGCGGTCCGGATGCCCTCGGCGGTCAGCGGCAGGCAATGGCCGGCCGAGTCGCCGACGAAGAGCACTCCGTCATCGACCGCCTCGCGCAGGGCGTGGGGGATCCAGTTGCCCTGGTAGCGAACCGCGGGCGCTTGCAGCTCGGCGGCCAGGCGCTCAGTCGGCTCCCTGACGTGGAAGCGCGGATCGAACGAGCCGATACCGATTCTGACCTCCTCGCCGGCCGGGAAGCTCCAACCGTAGCCCGCTGGAACGTAGGAGCGGTCGATCCAGATCTCCATGTCGGTTCCCGAGCCAGGCGGATGGACCTCGAGCCCGCGGGAGAGGAGGGCATCCGGGGGCTGGATGTTGGCTCCCGAACCCAGCACTCGCCGCCAGCCGAGCGCGTCGACGATCAGCGGCGCGCGGATTTCCCCGCGGTCGGTGCGCACGGCAAGGCCGGCGCGGTCGTTCACCTTGGCCGTCTCGAACGTGAAGGCGCCCTGGTCGGCAAGCAGGCCGCACAGGGTCCGGTAGTCGAAGGTAGAGAACGTCCACGGCAGCCGGTAGTCGACAGTCGTATGGGGCGTGTGGATCACCAGCTCGCTGAACGTCTGCTGCAAGGCGCCTTGCAAATCGAGCTGCCCCAGCCACGCCGTGGGGATGCCGCACGCCGAGGTCTGCCGTTCGCCGATCTCGTAGCGATCGATCACGAGCACGTCGGCGCCGGTGCCGGCCAGCTCGCGCGCGACGGCGAGGCCGGCGAAGCTCGCCCCGCAGATGAGCACGTCGCAGTCCCGGTCCAGACGCGTCCGCTCAGCGGCGCGTTTGGTCGCTCTGGTCGGCATCGGCAGCGGATGATAGGGACGGTGTCGCAGCGCGCCCATCCCCCAAACTGCGGCTATCCTCCGCTGACGCATGTCTTCAATCACAACGCTTAATCCCGCCACCGATCATTCGGTCGCGAAGGTCGTGGAAGGTTCGAACGGTCTCCTGCTCGAGATCGACGGCCAGATCGTTCCCAACTACGACGCCACCGTCCATCCTTTCCAGGAAGGGGACGTCGTCACCGGCCACGTCGTCCGCATCGACAACGACGAGGTGCTCGTCGACATCGGCTACAAGTCCGAGGGCGTCATCCCGTCCTCGGAGCTCTCGATCCGCAAGTCGGTCGACCCGAGCGACGAGGTCTCGCTCGGCGAGGAGGTCGACGCCCTCGTCCTCACCAAGGAGGACCAGGACGGCCGCCTGATCCTCTCCAAGAAGCGCGCCCGGTTCGAGAAGGCTTGGCGCCGGATCGAGGCCGCCGCCGAGTCGGGCGAGCCGGTCGAGGGCGCCGTGATCGAAGTGGTCAAGGGCGGGCTGATCATCGATCTCGGCGTGCGCGGCTTCCTGCCCGCGTCGCTGGTCGACATCCGCCGGGTGCCGAACCTCGACGAGTACATGGGCCAGGCGATCGAGTGCAAGGTGATCGAGCTCAACCGCTCGCGCAACAACGTGGTGTTGTCTCGGCGGGCGGTTTTGGAGGAGCAGCGCAAGGAGGACCGCGAGCGGATTCTCGACCGGCTGCAGCCGGGCCAGGTGGTGGAGGGCACGATCTCGAACATCGTCGATTTCGGGGCGTTTGTGGATTTGGACGGAATCGACGGCCTCATCCACATCTCGGAGTTGTCGTGGTCGCACGTAAACCATCCGAGCGAGATCCTGTCGATCGGCGACAAGGTCACGGTCAAGGTGCTCGACATCGACCGTCAGCGCCAGCGCATCTCATTGGGGCTCAAGCAGACCCAGGAGGACCCGTGGCAGCGCGTGGTCGACACCTACAACGTCGGCGACGAGCTCGAGGGCACGGTGACCAAGGTGGTCACGTTCGGCGCCTTCGTCGAGATCCTCGACGGCGTCGAGGGCCTCGTGCACATTTCCGAGCTCGCCCAACACCACGTCGAGAACCCGCGGGAGATCATCCAGCCGGGCGATCCGGTCCGGGTCAAGATCCTCGAGATCGATTCCGAGCGCCGGCGCCTGTCGCTCTCGATCAAGCGGGTTGAGGGCCAGGTCCTGCCTGTGCGGCCGATCACCGCGCCGGCCGACGGCGACGCCGGCGACCTCGACAACGTGCCCGAGCTGGGCCTGTCCGAGGACGTGTTCGCGGGCGCCGACGAGGCGCTGGCGGCCTCCGACGCCGAGGACGGAACCGGCGGAGCCGAGTCCGAGGCGGCTGGGGCTGGGTTCGGGGCGGCTGGGGTTGAGTCCGGGGCGGCTGGGGTTGAGTCCGGGGCGGCTGGGGTTGAGTCCGGGGCGGCTGGGGCTGGGTCCGGGGCGGCTGGGGCTGAGTCCGGGGCGGCCGGGGCTGGGTCCGAGGCGGCCGGGGCTGAGTCCGGGGCGGCTGGGGCTGAGTCCGAGGCGGCCGGGGCCGACGAGCCTTCCGGTTCTGGGCCGGGCGCCTGATCGCTCCTCGCCCGAGGGCGGGCGCATCCGGTTCCTCGGGCTGACCGGCGGGATCGGGGCCGGCAAATCGACGGCCGTGGAGGCGCTCGAGCGCGCGGGCGCGGCCGTGCTGTCGACCGATCGCGTCGTGCACGAGCTCTACGAGTCCCCCGACATGGTGGAGGCCGTGCACGCGCGCTTCGGCGACGCGGTGGTCTCGGACGGCGTGGTCCACCGACCCGCGCTCGCGCGGCGCGCGTTCGCCACCGACGAGGACCGCGCCTGGCTCGAGGGGCTGCTGTGGCCGCGAGTGGCCTCGCGGATGGCAGAGTGGCGTTCCGATCTGGAGCGCCGGCCAGACCGGCCGCGGGCCGCCGTGGTCGAGGTGCCGCTGCTGTTCGAGGCCGGGATGGAGGACGCCTTCGACGCCACGATCGCGGTTGTGGCCTCCGAGGAGCTGCGGGCTTCGCGGGCCGGGGCGCGGGGGCACGAGGCGCTCGTGGAGCGCTCGGCCCGCCAGTTGACCCAGCAGGAAAAGGCGCACCGTGCGACGTACGTGGTCGTCAATGACGGTACGGTTGACGAGCTGGACTCGAAGTTGTCGGAGCTGCTTGAGATGCTGGGGTCGTGAGTCCATCCACGGTTGATGTCGGTGCGCGCTCGCGCGCGCCCCGTGACGGGGCGCGGCGTGGCGCTCCCCGCCGGCGAGCCGCCGGCCGGCGCCGTCGTCGCCGGCTCCTCCTGCTCGGCTTCGGCACGCTGGCCGTGGTGCTCGGCGTCATCCTCACCATGCCGCTGCTGCGCAAGGCAGTCGACGAATTCTCGCTGCCGCTCAGCTACGCCAACGTGATCCGAGAGCAGGCGGCCGATAAGCACCTCGATCCGGCCCTGATCGCCGGCGTGATCTACGCAGAGACGAAGTTCGCGCCCCGCGATTCGGCGGCCGGCGCCATGGGCCCGATGCAGGTCATGCCCCAGACGGCTTCGTTCCTGGCCCGGCGCTCCGGGGCGACCACGTTCACCACCAGCGACCTCGACACTCCCGCAGTCAACATCGCGTACGGCAGCTACTACCTGCGCTACCTGCTGGACGAGTACGGCGGGAACGTGACGCTGGCGCTGGCGGCCTACAACGGCGGTGAGTCCAACGTGAACCGGTGGCTCGCCCAGGCGCGAGTCGACGGGCGCAGGTTCACGGTGTCCGACATCCCGTTCCCCGAGACGCGAGCCTACGTCTTACGGGTGCTCCACGCTCAGCAGGAGTACCGCCACCAATACGCCAGCCAGCTGTACGGCTGAGGGCGCGTTCCTGCCCATCGGGGGCGGCTGCCTGAGCCGGCCGGGGCGCAGTAGGCCCGTCTGGGCAGGTCGCGGTCACTGGCGGCCGACCCGGGCTCAGTAGGCCCGGCGTGACCACCGCCTGGAGCCACGTAGATACACCATTTTCCGGTGGCGAATAACACCTCACTCGACGGGTTGCCGTAGTGGTGAATGCGGGTTTAGTCGGCCCTGGCACGAGTTTCGACGCACTCGCCACCCGGGTGCTCGTCGAGTGAGGCGAAACTCGCGTCCAGGTATGGGGTGGCGCATCGAGCGTCTTTCCGTCCGACCTCGCCGCTACGCTAGAACGTCCCTCGCGAGATGCCCAAGTTCGAACTCGATGCCGCCTACAGTCCGACGGCCGACCAGCCGGCGGCCATCGCCTCGCTGGCCGAGGGCCTCCTCGCCGGCGAGCGCGGACTGACGCTCCTGGGCGCCACCGGGACGGGCAAGACGATGACCATGGCCGGCGTGATCGAGGCGGTGCAGAAGCCGTCACTGGTTATCGCGCACAACAAGACCCTGGCCGCGCAGCTGTGCAACGAGTTCCGCACGTACTTCCCGCGGAACGCGGTCGAGTACTTCGTCTCCTACTACGACTACTACCAGCCCGAGGCATATGTCCCGAGCAAGGACCTGTACATCGAGAAGGACTCGGCGATCAACCAGGAGATCGACCGGCTGCGTCACTCGGCCACGGCGGCGCTGTTCGCGCGGCGCGATGTGGTGATCGTGGCCAGCGTGTCGTGCATCTACGGCCTGGGCTCGCCGCAGACCTACGACGAGAATCTCCAGACCTTGCGCAAGGGCGAGATGATCGACCGCGACGGCCTGCTGCGCAAGCTGGTTTCGATCCAGTACAGCCGTAACGACACGGCGCTCGCCCGCGGCACCTTCCGGGTGCGCGGCGAGACGCTCGAGATCTTCCCCGCCTACGCCGAGACCGCGTACCGAATCGTGATGTTCGGCGACGAGGTCGAGCACCTGCAGGAGTTCGATCCGCTGACCGGCGAGGTCCTCCAGGACGATATCGAGCACGTCGGGATCTGGCCCGCCTCGCACTACAACGTCCGCGAGGGGATGATCGAGGATGCGGTGGCGGAGATCGGCCGGGAGCTGAACCAGCGCTGCGCCGAGCTCGAGGCGCAGGGCAAGCTGCTCGAGTCCCACCGGCTGCGCCAGCGGACCCAATACGACATGGAGATGCTGCGCGAGCTCGGCTTCTGCTCGGGGATCGAGAACTACTCGCGAATCCTCGACGGTCGCGCGCCCGGATCGCGGCCGTATTGCCTGCTCGACTACTTCCCCGAAGACTTCGTCTGCTTCATTGACGAGTCGCACCAGACGGTGCCGCAGATCGGCGGCATGTACGAGGGCGACCGCTCGCGCAAGCAGACGCTGGTCGAGTACGGCTTCCGACTGCCGAGCGCGATGGACAACCGCCCGCAGACCTTCCAGGAGTTCCTCTCGATCACTCCGCAGATGGTGTTCGTCTCGGCCACCCCCGGCGAGTACGAGCGGGGTAACTCGGGCCGGGTCGTCGAGCAGATCGTGCGCCCGACCGGCGTTGTCGATCCGGAGGTCGAGGTGCGCGAGACGCGCAACCAGATCGACGACCTGATGAACGAGATCCGCGAGCGGGTCGACCGGAACGAGCGGACGCTGGTGACCACCCTGACCAAGAAGATGGCCGAGGATCTGACCGACTACCTGCTCGAGATGGGCTTCCGGGTGCGCTACCTGCACTCGGAGATCGACACACTCGAGCGGATCCAGATCATCCGCGAGCTGCGCCTCGGGGAATTCGACGTGCTGGTGGGCGTCAATCTTCTGCGCGAGGGACTCGACCTGCCCGAGGTCTCGCTGGTGGGGATCCTCGACGCCGACAAGGAAGGCTTCCTGCGCGGCGAGACCTCGCTCATCCAGACCATCGGCCGGGCAGCGCGCAACGTCGAGGGCAAGGTCCTCATGTACGCCGACAAGGAGACGGCGGCGATGCGGGCGGCGATCGGAGAGACCGACCGGCGCCGGGCGATCCAGGTCAAATACAACGAGGAGCACGGGATCACGCCGGAGACGATCGTCAAGGGGATCTCGGACATCGCCGAGTTCCTCCAGTCCGAGTCCAAGGTGCCGCGTTCGCGCCGCCGGCGTCAGCGGGCCATCGAGATGCCGCCGGCGGAGATCGAGAAGACGATCGTCGAGCTCGAGGAGGAGATGCTGGCGGCCGCCGAGGAGCTGCGCTTCGAGTACGCAGCCAAGCTGCGCGACGAGATCCGCGACCTCAAGCGCCAGCTAGATCAGGCCATCGCCGAGGGTTACGCGCCGGCCGGCTGACGACCGCCGCGCTTGTCAGCTGCGCATTCGGCTGCGCGCGCGGCTCACCGGAAGCCGCCTTCGCAGGTGGCGCCCGACTGGCTGAAAGGGTGAGGCGGCAAACCGGCTTTGCCCGGCCGTGGGTCCGCTACGCTGCGGGCGCTGCCCCCGACGGAGATGGTTCCGTGGTGCTGGACCGACAGAGCATCGAGAAGAAGGACTTCCCCATCGGTCGCCGGGGTTACGACCCGGAGGCGGTGGACGTGCACCTGCGCGGTCTGGCCGACGAGATCGAAGAGCTCAAGCGCTCGGTCCGCCGGCGCAGCGAGTCCCTCGCCGCCGCCGCGAGCGAGCAGGTCCGGTCAATCGTGGAGGCCGCCGAGACGACCGCTGCCGACATCCAGCGCCAGGCCGAGGGCGAGGCGCGGGAGATCCGGGCCAATGGGAGCAGCGAGGCCGAGGCCACGCGCGAGCACGCTACGGCCGACGCGCGCGACTACGTCGGCAAGGTCGCCGAGTCGATGACCGGCATGCTCGAGCGGATCGTCGCGATGGAGAAAGAGCTCGCCGCGCTGATCGAGTCGCTGCGGACTGCGCCGGCGGTGCCCACGGCAGAGCCGTTCGAGCAGTCGGTTGCAGCCGCCGGCCCTGCCGGCCAGGTGCTGACGGACGCGTCGGCCGAGCCGGCACCGGCCGGGCCGGCCAACGGCGTTGAGGACGTGAGCGCGCGGCTGATCGCGCTGAACATGGTGATGAACAACACGCCTCGCGAGGAGATTGAGCGCTACCTGGCCGAGCACTTCCGGCTGACCGACCGGCGCGGCCTGCTCGACGACGTCTACTCCTCGTTCCAGAACTGAAGTCGCCGGAAGGGTCCGGACGGGCCCTCTCGGTCCCACGGACGCCGAGCGCAGCGAGGCCCCAACTGACTGCGGACGGGCGCTGACCGCGCTTTGGTCGCAAACACCGGCCAACCGAACATTCGAACGTCTGTTCGGTTGATTAGACTCGGTTATGTGGACCAGCTGATCGTCTCGGGTGCCCGGGAGCACAACCTGAAGGACGTGACGGTGGCGATCCCGCGGGGTTCGCTGACCGTGATCACCGGCCTGTCGGGGTCGGGCAAATCATCGCTCGCCTTCGACACGATCTACGCCGAGGGGCAGCGCCGATACGTCGAATCGCTGTCGGCCTATGCGCGCCAGTTCCTCGGGCAGATGGACAAGCCCGACGTGGACTCGATCGAGGGGCTGTCGCCGGCCATCTCGATCGACCAGAAGACGACCTCGCGCAACCCGCGCTCGACGGTCGGCACCGTCACCGAGATCTACGACTACTTGCGCCTGCTGTGGGCGCGGATCGGCCATCCCCACTGCCACATCTGCGGCCGACCGATCAGCGGGCAGTCCGCCGAGCAGATCATCGACCAGGTGATGGAGCTGCCCGAAGGGACCCGGTTCATGGTGCTGGCGCCGATCGTGCGGGGGCGCAAGGGGGAGTACGGCAAGCAGCTCGAGGAGCTTCGGGCCGAGGGCTTCACCCGCGCAAAGATCGACGGCGAGCTGCGGCGGCTCGACGAGGAGATCGTGCTCGACAAGAAGTTCAAGCACGACATCGCGATCGTGGTCGACCGGCTGGTCATGAAGGGCGAACTGCGCAAGCGGCTGGCCGACTCGATCGAGACCGCGGTGGCGCTGGCCGACGGCCTGGTGGAGATCGAGCTGGTCGATAGCGGCGGGCTCCAGACCTACTCTGAGAAGTTCGCCTGCCCGGTCCACGGCCCGAGCCTGGTCGAGCTCGAGCCGCGCATCTTCAGCTTCAACTCGCCGCACGGCGCCTGCTTGCGGTGCACCGGGCTGGGCTCGCAGATGGAGATCGATCCCGAACTGGTCGTCCCCGACCCGACCCTGTCGGTCGGGGAGGGAGCGATCGCGCCGTGGGCGGCGAGCGCGTCGGACTACTACGACCAGCTGATCCAGGCGATCGCCGAGCGCTATGACGTCGACCTGGAGACGCCGTGGGAGGAGCTGCCCGAAGACTCGCGTGATTTCTTCCTGTACGGGACCAACGGCGACCGGGTCCAGGTCACCTATCGCAACCGCTTCGGCCGGCGGCGCTCCTACGCCACCACGTTCGACGGGATCCTGCCCAACCTCGAGCGGCGCTATCGGGAGACCGAGTCAGAGCTGGCCCGCGAGAAGATCGAGGAGTACATGACGCTGCGCCCGTGCCCGGACTGCAAGGGCGCGCGGCTGCGACCCGAGTCGCGGGCGGTGCTGATCAACGGCATGCCCATCCACAAGTTCACCGCGCTCTCGGCGCGGCGGGCGCTCGAGTGGGTCGACACGCTCAGGCTCTCGGAACACGATCAGCGGATCTCCCGCCTCGTGCTGCGCGAGATTCAAGAGCGCCTGCGCTTCCTGGACAACGTGGGGGTGGGGTATCTGTCGATGGACCGCGCGGCCGCCACATTGTCGGGCGGCGAGGCGCAGCGGATCCGCCTGGCCACGCAGATCGGCTCCTCCCTGGTGGGCGTACTCTACATCCTCGACGAGCCGTCGATCGGGCTGCACCAGCGCGACAACACCAGGCTGATCGCCACGCTCGAGCGCCTGCGGGACCTCGGCAACACCGTGCTGGTCGTCGAGCATGACGAGGGGACGATGCGGTCGGCCGACCATCTGGTCGACATGGGCCCCGAGGCGGGCGAGCACGGCGGCCACGTGGTGGCGCAGGGGACGGCCGAGGAGGTGGCCAGGATCCCCGAATCACTCACCGGCCAGTTCCTGGCCGGGACGCGGAGGATCGAGGTCCCGCGCCGGCGGCGCAAGCCCAGCGGCCGCGTGGCGATCGAAGGCGCCGCCGAGCACAACCTGCAGAACGTCAATGTCACGATCCCGCTTGGCGTGCTGTGCTGCGTGACCGGGGTGTCGGGTTCCGGGAAGTCGACGCTCGTCAACGAGGTCCTGTACAAGGCGGTCGCCAACCGGCTGCACAAGACCCGCCAGCGCGCGGGCACGCACCGCCGCATCAGGGGGCTCGAGCAGCTCGACAAGATCATTTCGGTCGACCAGTCGCCCATCGGTCGCACGCCGCGGTCGAACCCGGCCACCTACATCGGGCTGTTCGACCAGATCCGCGATTTGTTCTCGAGGACGCAGGAGGCGCGGGCGCGTGGCTACAAGCCGGGCCGGTTCTCGTTCAACGTCAAGGGCGGGCGGTGCGAGGTGTGCCGCGGCGACGGACAGATCAAGATCGAGATGCACTTCCTGCCCGATGTCTACGTGCCGTGCGAGCAATGTCACGGCAAGCGCTACAACCGCGAGACCCTGGACGTGCGCTTCAAAGGCAAGACGATCGCCGACGTGCTCGAGATGCCGATCGAGGAGGCGCTCGAGTTCTTTGCCCACATCCCCAAGATCCGCCGGCGCGTGGAGGCGCTCAACGACGTCGGGCTCGGTTACATGCGTCTCGGTCAACCGGCCACGACGCTGTCCGGCGGCGAGGCGCAGCGGGTGAAGCTGGCCGCCGAACTGTCGAAGGTGGCCACCGGCCGGACCCTCTACATCCTCGACGAGCCCACCACGGGCCTTCACTTCGCCGACATCCAGCGCCTGCTCGAGGTGCTCACGCGCCTCGTGAACGCCGGCAACACGGTGGTGGTGATCGAGCACAACCTCGACGTGATCAAGGTCGCTGACCAGATCATCGACCTCGGTCCGGAGGGGGGTGAGGAGGGCGGTCGCCTGATTGCGACCGGCACGCCGGAGCAGGTAGCCAAGGTCGCCGGCTCGTACACGGGGGCGTTCCTGACCGGGGTGCTGCCGGGCGCGGCCACGGCCGCCCGCAACGGCAAGGCGCCGGCGCGGCGGGGGAAGCCCGCCTCGCGGCCTCGCCGTCGAGCGACCGCCGCAGCGAGCTGAGCGGCCAGGGGTGCCGCGCGCTGTCCGGTCACGCGTGATGCGGGCCGGTCGGTCGCGCGGGCCTTCTCCGGCCGCGGTCGACTCCGCCGCCCTCGAGCTGTGGCTGCAAAAATGGCGCTGGTACGAGCGCAACTCGCTGCCCTGGAACCGCGCGCGGATCCACTGGGAGTTCATGCGCCGGCGCGCGTTCGTGCGCTGGCCGGTGCACGGCAACGTGCTGGAGGCGCTGCGTGAGGGCCGGCTCGAGATCGGTGCGCACACGCTGCTCGAGCCCGGCGTGTGGATAACCGCGCCCGGCGACGCTCGGGTTCGCATCGGCGCGGGCACGTTCCTGAACCTGGGGGTGATGGTGGCCTCGCTCGAGCTGGTCGAGATCGGCGATCACTGCATGTTCGCCAACGGCTGCTACGTCACCGACTCCTCGCACCGGTTCGATGACCCGAGCAGGCCGGTGCCGTGGCAGGGCTTCACCAGCAAAGGCCCGACCCGGATCGGCGACAACGTGTGGTGTGGCGTGGACGTCGTGGTGACGAGCGGTGTGACGATCGGCGAGCGCTGCGTGATCGGCGCGAACTCGGTCGTGACGGGCGACATCCCGCCCTTCTCGGTGGCCGTCGGCGTGCCGGCGCGGGTGATTCGGACCATTAGGTATTGAGCGCGTCGATTCGAATAGCGCCGCGCCACAGGACCGGCTGTCCCAAAACCTCCTAACTCGATGGAATCCCGTTGGCCGGCGGCGCCGGCTGCGTCCCGCTGTACGGGGTGATCGGGGAGCCGGCCTCAGGCGTGGTCGTGAGTGGCGGGCCGCTGAGCACAACACCGCCGCCTTTGACCTGGCCGAGCTCGACGCCGCTGTAGCCACCGTGGTCACTGGTCGAGTAGCGGAACGGCGTGAAGCCTGGGCCCTTCCACTTCGAGCCGTCGTTGTTGATCGCGTTGACGATGCCCTGGCGCGTCAGGTTCTTGCCTGCCGCCTGGAGCGCCTGCACGAGGGTGTAGGCGCTCGCCATCCCGTCGATCGTGTTGCCGTCGAACGGTTCGCTCGCGTCGTACTGGGCGTGGACCTTCATGAACAGCTGAACCCATGGATTCGACGTGTCGCTCGGGGATGGGCCGTAGCCGTCGGTGATCGCGCCTTCGATGAGCGCGGTGCCTGATGCCTTGCCCTTCGAGATGGTCTTGAGCAGCCCGCCCACCGTGTGGGGATCGATTCCGACGGTCGAGACCACCAGCTGCGGCTTGTAGCCGAGCGTGAACGACGTCAGCTGGGCGATCGCGGTGTAGATCGGCACGGTGAAGTCGACGAGCACCTGCGCCCCGGAGGACTTGATGGCGGTGATCTGCGGACCGAGCGTGGTGGTGCCGGACTGATAGGACTGCTTGGTCACGATGGACGAGGCGGGAACCTCGTCCTGGATGCCCTTCAGGCCGCCCTGGCCGAAGTCGTCGTCCTGGTAGAGCACGGCGATCTTCTTGCCGGCGAAGTGCTGCTTGATGTACTGCCCCAGGATCTTGCCCTCGATCGTGTACTGGGTCTGCCAGCCGAACGTATACGGCTGCGACGCGCCGTTGTCCCAGCAGGGGCAACCCGAGGCGACGAATAGGTCAGGGACCTTCGAGGCGTTCAGATATCCGACCACCTTGGTATGGGTGGGCGTGCCGAGGCCATGAAAGATGCCGAACACGTTGTTCTGCAGGACCAGCTGGTGGGTCACGTTGACGGTGTTGGTCGGGTTGTAGGCGTCATCCTTGATGATCAGCTTGATCTTGCGACCGAACACGCCGCCGTGGGCGTTGACGTAGTTGAAGAACGCCTGCGAGGCCGGGGCGATCTCGCTGTAGCCGGGCGCGGCCGGACCGGTCAGCGGCTGGTGGGTCCCGAACGTGATGCTCGTCGCCGTCACCCCCGGGGCGGTCGCGCCGCCGCTGCTGCTGCTGCTGCTGCTGCCACCTCCGGCGCTGGTCTTGCTGCTCGACGATCCGCACGCGGCCACGAGCAGCGTGACCGCGACGATAACTCCCACGAACGCCAGCGATTTGGTGCCGGATGAGCTCATACCTCTCCTCCTCGACAAGGTGGACCCGAGTGGGACAACGCGCACGTCGGCGCGGAATGTAATTAGATACGTTTTCCCCCGGGTGTTTCAAATATTAATTTCTGTTGAGGGGCACGGCGACGAGGGCGGAGACACAACTGGGCACGGCCGGTAGGCGGGGCAGGCGCGCCACGGCGTCTCGCGACGACGTGCTGGCGGTCGTGACCGAGCGCTACCTGGAAGGCCAGCGCGTGGACATCACGGTGGTCGCGGCGCGGTTGGGCCTCGGGCGAGCCACCATCTACCGCTGGTTCGGGTCACGCGAGGCGTTGCTGGGCGAGGTCATCGCGCGTCAGCTCGAGCTGCTCGTGGCCGACAAGCGCGCGCAGGTGCGCCGTGGCGGGGCCGACGGCCTGCTCGAGGTGCTCGACCGCGTCAACCAGACGCTGACGCGCTCGCGGGCGGTACGCCGGCTGCTCGAACTCGAGCGGCACGGGGCGATGCGCATGCTGACCTCGAGCGCGGGAGTGGTCGAGCCCCGCGCCGTGGGATGTATCCAGGCGCTGATCGAGGAGGAGATGGCAATGTCTGGCTACGAACCGCCGGCCGATCCCGCCACGCTGGCCTACGCGCTGGTGCACCTGCGTCACGCGTTCTTGTGGAACGACGCGACGAACGGCGTCCGTGGCGACTACGAGCGCCTGCGCGAGGTGCAGGCCGCGCTGCTCGGGATTCCCCGCAAGATCCGGCGCCCGCGCGAGGGCCGCCGCGACGGGAGCTAGTGCGTCGAACCGAGACGTTTCGCCCGGAAGGGCGGCGGTTGGCGCGCGCGACGCTAGCGTTCCGTGGGCGTCTTCGCGGCCTCGTCGGACGCTGCCTCGTCGGAGGCGACATGGACGGGTGGCTCGCCCGTCCCGCGGTCCGGCACGGCCGCCGGCCGTGCGCGGCCCGCCCGCGCGGCGATCCGAGGGCGTACGGCCGCGACGGCGGCCCGCACGCCGCCCTGAATTCCGCTTGGCCAGAGGAGCATGGCGCCGATCAGCACCAGCCCGTACACAGCGATCGGCAGATTGTGCGAGACGTTGCTCGACAGCGAGAACGAGTTCGCGACGTCGGTGGTCCAGTTCGGCAGGAGCACGAGCAGGGCGGCGCCCCAGACGGCTCCCCACAGGGAGCCGAGGCCGCCGATCACCACGCCGGCGAGCAGCGTGAGTGACAACTGAAGTGGGAACGCGCCTGGCTGGGCGAGCTGGGTGACCAGCGCCAGTAGCCCGCCCCCCAGCCCCGCCGCCGCTGCGCTGAGGGCAAAGGCAAGCGTCTGCGTGCGGCCGACCCGAAGCCCCGCCAGCGATGCCGCGATCTCGTCGTCGCGCACCGCCCGCAGCGATCTGCCGAAGCCGCTGTGGGTCACGTTATAGAAGACAAACAGCGTGAGCAACGCGCCTGCGCAGGCAATCCAGGCCTCCCACCGCTCGAGCGGGAAGCCGGTCCCAAGCGAGCTCGGCGGGACGGGCGGATTGATCGACAGGCCATTCTCGCCGCCGAAGAAGGCGGGGAACTTATCGGCCAGCGCGGGCAAGCCCACCGCGAAGGCAAGGGTGGCGCCGGCCAGATATGGCCCTCGCAGGCGGCTGGCCGCCATTCCGACCGGGATGCCGACGATCAGCGTTGTCAGCACCGCCGCCGCCAGTTCCGGAAGCAGCGCCCAGCCGGCGTTTCCGAGCTTGGCCACCGTGTAGGCGCCGACGGCCATGAACGCGCCGTGGCCGAGGGAGATCTGCCCGCTCGAACCCGCCAACACCGTCAGCCCAGCCAGCACGCAGAAGTAATAGGCGCCGTCAGCCAGCTGCAGGTTCCGGTACGAGCTGAGCGAGTCGGTGACGAGCAGCAGCACCAGGCCCACGATCACCACGATGGCGAGTGAACGCGGCAGCGTGCTGGCGCGCAGCGCGCCCCGTACCGCGGTCATACCCGCCGCTCCCTGGTGGCCGAGAACAGGCCGGTGGGCCGGATCATCAGCACGATCACGAGGATGGCCAAGGCGGCCAGCGGCACCAGCGCCGAGCCCTCGTAACCGGCCACGTAGGAGAGGGCGAGGCCGAGCACGAGCCCGCCCACGACCGCTCCCGGCGGGCTGTCGAGGCCGCCGAGCACAGCGGCGACAAACCCGATGATCAGTATGGGATCGAAGCTGTTGGGGCCGAGGAACACCGACGGCGCGACGAGCACGCCAGCGAGTGCACCGGTCATCGCAGCCAGGGCCCAGCCGAGCGTCAGCATCCGTCCCACGCGCACGCCGAGGAGCCGAGCCACCTCGGGCGCGAACGCGGCCGCACGCATTCTCAGCCCCACCGCCGTCGCGCGGAACAGGAGGGCCAGCGCGGCCGCGACGGCGATCACCACCAGCACGATGAACGTGTCGTTGGGCGTGAACAGCAGGGTGGTGCCGCCCACGTGGTAGCCGCGGAGCGAGAAGGCGGCCGGGAACGAGCGGGGCGTGTTGCCCCAGATCATCCCCGCGATGGCGACCAGCAGCGTGTACAGGCCCAGGGTCAGGATCACCGCGTTGAGCGGCGGGGCATGCTCGACGGACCGCACCACCACGCGCTCGACCACCGCGCCGAAGACGAACCCGCAGGCCAGCGCGGCCACGAAGCCGAGCACATAGGAGCCGCCCGCGTTGATCACCGCCGAGGCAATGAACGTCGTGATCATGAGCATGGCGCCCTGGGCGAAGTTGACGATCCGCGTGGAGCGCCAGATCAGCACGAGCGCGAGCGCCACCGCGGCGTAGATCGCTCCGTTGGAGATGCCGTTGAGCGTGAGGTCGATGAACTTGGTCATGGCTGAGTGGGCACTCAGAACCCTAGGTAGGCGTGCAGGAGCCGGTCGTCGGCGGCCAGCTTGTCCGGATCCTGCTCGGCCACGACGCGGCCGAGATTGAGGAGTACGCCGCGGCTGGCGATCGAGAGGGCGCTCCGCGCGTTCTGCTCCACCAGCAGCACGGTGAGGCCGAGCGTGTCGGCCAGCTTGCGGACCAGGCTCATGATCTGCGCGACGAGCACCGGCGCCAGCCCGAGCGACGGCTCGTCGAGCAGCAGTACGCGTGGCCGTCCCATCAGGGCGCGTCCGATCGAGAGCATCTGGCGCTCGCCACCCGACAGCCGCGAGGCGGGCTGAGTCCGTCGCTCCTCCAGGCGCGGGAACAACGCATACATCTCGGCTGGCGGCGCAGCGTCGCGGCCTCGCCACATCCCGCCCAGGCGCAGGTTCTCCTGCACGGTCAGCTCGGCGATCACGCCGCGGCCCTCGGGGACATGCGCCATCCCGAGCCGCACGATCTCCTCGACGGGCATTCGCGTGATGTCCCGGCCGGCCAACGTGACATGACCCGACGTGGGTCGCACCAAGCCGGTCAAGGTCCGCAGCAGGGTCGTCTTGCCCGCCCCGTTGGCGCCGAGGACGGCGGTCACCGAGCCCTCGGGTACCTCGAGCGAGACATGATCGACGGCCCGGACCGGCCCGTAGTCGGTGGTCAGCTCCTCAATCGTGAGCATCCTCGCCTCCTGCGGTGGTCAGGGCGCCGGCGTCGGCCGCCTCGCGGCCGAGGTATGCCTCGAGGACGCCCGGATCCTGCTGCACAGCTGCCGGGTCGCCGTCGGCGATGAGCCGGCCGAAGTCGAGCACGACGACCCGGTGGCACACGGAGACGACGAAGTCCATGTGGTGGTCGACGAGCATCACCGCCACCGAGCTGCCCAGCGAGCCGATCAGCTCGCCGAGGTCGCCCAGCTCGCGGGAGTCGAGGCCGCCGGCCGGCTCGTCGAGGAGCAGCAACTCGGGCTCGCAGACCAGTGCCCGGGCCAGCGCCACCCGCTTCTGCACCGCGTAGGGCAGGGTGCCCGGCAGGCGATCGGCCACGTCCTCGCAGCTCAAGCGGGCCAGCGCAGCGAGCGCGCGCTCGCGCAGGCGGCGCTCTTCGCGGTCCGACCACGGCAACGCGAGCATCGCGCTCACGAACGGCGTGCGGCGGTATCGATGCGCGCCGGCCATCACGTTCTCGAGCACGGTGAGGCCGCCGAACAGGCCGACGCCCTGCAGCGTGCGGGAGATCCCGAGGGCGGCGAGGCGGTTGGGGGAGACGCGCGCGAGGGGACGCCCGCGCCAGCTGAGTGTGCCCGACTGCTGCCTCACGAAGCCGCAGATGACGTTGAACAGAGTGGTCTTGCCGGCGCCGTTCGGGCCGATCACCCCGAGCACCTGACCGGGGGACACGTCCACCGACACGCCATCCAGCGCGATGATGCCGCCGAACGAGACAACCACGTCGCGAACCGACAACCCAGGGCCGGTGGGCGGCTCCCTCGACTCCACGCGCGCAAGCTACAGCAGCGAACCGCGCGTGCCAATAGTGAGACACGCTGGCCTACGAGTTCTTAATGACGATCCCGTAGAGGATGTCCGCCACGTGCTCGGTTGAGTCGATCGCGGCCTCGAGGCGCTCGAACAGGTCCTTCCAGCGGATCACGACCATGGGGTCGATCCGCCCGTCGAACAGCGAGGCGACCGCCTCGCGGGTGATTCGGTCGCCTTCGTTCTCGAGCCGGTTCACCTCGACCGTGTGCTGCGAGATCTCCCCTTTGAAGCCGCGCAGGAGCGGGATCGCCTTGCCGATTTCCTGACACGCCATGTTCAGAACGTGGGCGAGGCTGATCGCCTGGTCCATGGGGGCCTCGATCCGGTACAGGCCGAGGTAGTCGGCGACCTCCTCCGTGTAATCGACGATGTCATCCAGCGCGGAGGCCAGAGCCAGGATGTCCTCGCGGTCGATGGGGGTCACGAACGTATGGTTGAGGCGATCGATGATGTCGTGCGTGATCCGATCGCCCGCGTGCTCGCACTCGAGGATCTCGCCGGCCAGTTCGCGGCTGTCCGGGAAGTTGACCATGAGCCGGTCGAGCAAAGCCGCCGCCAGCATCACGTTCTGCCCGGCCTGTTCGAACAACTCGAAGTAAGCCCGGTCGCGCGGAGCGAACAGGTCTCCGAGGCGCGCCATCCCATTGGATGGTATTGCCGCGCGGCCGGCGCCGCACCGTCCCGTCGGGTCAGCCGAGCGCGGTCAGGCCGCGCTCGAACGTCCGGAGCTCGTCCTCGTCGATCGAGTAGACGTGTTCCGGTCGCGGGAACGCGCCGCGGCGCACGTCCGCGGCGTAGGCCGCGACGCCGGCAATCATCTGCTCACGCAGCTCGCCGTAGCGCTTGGCAAAGCGCGGCGCGTGTCCGTCGTAGATGCCGAGCAGGTCGTGGAACACGAGCACCTGGCCGGCGGTCGCTGGGCCGGCGCCGATCCCTATCACGGGGATCTCGAGGCGCGCCGTCAGCAACTGCGCGACGGCCGCCGGGATGGCCTCGAACACGAGCGAGAAGCAGCCCGCCTCCTCCAGCGCAACCGAATCACGGGCGACAGCTAGCGCGCGCTCTGCCGTGCGGCCCTGGGCCCGATAGCCGCCCAGCGCGGTCGCCGTCTGCGGCGTGAGCCCGACGTGGCCCATGACCGGGATGCCCGCTTCGACGATCGCCCGGGCGCGCCGGACGCTGGTGCCGCCGCGCTCGAGCTTGACCGCGTCGCACCCGGCCTCCTTGACGAACCGCTGCGCGGTGGCGATCGCCTGCTCGTCGGAGGCCTCGTAGGAGCCGAAGGGGAGATCGCCGATGAGCAGCGGCGTCGCCAGGCCGCGACGGACCGCGGCGGCCAGCATCAGCATCTCCTCGGTCGACACCGGCACCGTGGAGGGATACCCGAGCACTGTCATAGCGCCCGAGTCGCCGACCAGTACGAGGTCCACGCCGGCCGCTTCGGCGACCTGGGCGGAGGGATAGTCGTAGGCGGTGACCATCACGATCGGCTCGCCGAGGCGCTTCTTCTCGGCCAGCCGAGGCAGCGTCATGGGCAGCGGCGCCTCGAGGTTCTGCGGTACCGGGATGCGGGGGGTGGCGGACATTTCGGTTCTCTCCTTCATGCGGTGGTTGGCGCCGCTGTCGACACAGTCGCCACCTCGCGGTCGGGGTTGGGTGAGGGTTGGATCAGCTGGTTGTCGATGAGGCGCGTGGCGCCGACGCGCGCGGCCACGACCGCGAGCACGTCGCCGTCGATCCTCTCGACCGGCGCGAGCGTGTGGTTCGAGACGAGCTCGAAGTACTCGGGCTCGATCTGCGCAGCTTTGAGCGCGGCCAGGGCGTGCGCGCGCGCGGCGGCGGGGTCGCGCTCGCCCGCGGCGACCGCCTGCCGCACGGCGTCGAGCGCGCGATGCAGCGCCGCGGCGCGGGCGCGGTCGTCCGGCGAGAGGTGCGCGTTGCGGCTTGACAGCGCAAGTCCATCGGGCTCGCGGATCGTCGGGCAGACCTCGATCCTGACCGGGATGTCGAGATCGCGCACGAGCCGGCGGATCACCAGCGCCTGCTGGGCATCCTTCTGGCCGAAGTACGCCACGTCGGGCCCGACCATGTTGAACAGCTTGGTCACCACGGTGCTCACGCCGTCGAAGTGGGCGCGGCCGCGATGCCGGCCCTCGAGTGTCTCGGTGAGACCCGCGACCGACACCGCGGTGGCAAAGCCCGGGGGATAGACCTCCTCGACCGCCGGCGCGAACAGATGATCGACGCCGATCTCGGCCGCGAGGACCGCGTCGCGCTCGGCGTCCCGGGGATAGGCGGCCAGGTCAGCCGGGTCGTTGAACTGGGACGGGTTCACGAACAGCGACACCACCACCACGTCGCATTCGGCGCGAGCACGGCGCATGAGCGAGAGGTGCCCCTGGTGAAACGCACCCATGGTCGGGACCAGAGCGATGGTCTGGCCGACGCGCTTGGGCTCGCGCAGCGCCGCGCGGAGCTCGGCTACGGTCGTGGTCGCCTTCATGCCGGCTGGGCCTCTCGGTTGCCGTCCCGTTCGGCGGCAAGGGCGCGGGTGGCACTGACCAGCGCGTCGAACAGGGCCAGCAGCTCCGGCGCGGCCTCGACCACGGCAGCGCGCTGGCGTGCCACGGTCGCCTCGTCTCGCCGTGCGACCGGACCGGTCAGCGCACGCTCGGCTCCCAGCCTTGCCCAGTTCTCGACGGTGGCCCGGACAAGCGGGACGAGCTGCTCGCGCTCGAGTCCGGCGGTGGCGCCGATTCGCTCGGCGGCAGCCTCGAGGGTGATCAGGAAGTTCGAGGCGACGGACGCGGCCGCGTGGTAGGCAGCGCGGTCCTCCTCGGCGATCTCCACAGGGCGCATGCGGAGCGCCTGGGCCAGCTCCGCCGCCAACGCCAGCGCGCGCGGCGTGTTGCCGGCGATCGCCGCCCCGGCTCCCACGAAGTCGGCCCCCTCCGCCGTGACCGTCATCAGCGGGTGCAGCGAGAACGCTTCGTGCGGCGCGAGCAAGCCGAGGCCGGTCGCGCCCGAGCAGTGACCCACGATCGGACCGGGTTCGATGTGCGATGCCGCCCGGGCGATCTCGGAATCGGGCACGCACAGAAGCACGGCGTCGGCCCGGCGGCCGTCGGCGCCTCGGCCCAGTGGGCCGGCGACCTCGTAGCCGGCCGTGGTGAGGGCAGCCGCAAGCGCGGAACCCACGCGGCCCCGGCCTACGAGGGCCAGCCGCCTACATGCAGGGCTGTCTGAGGTGGCGTCCCGTTCCAGTTCTCGCATTTGAGATACCGGTCGGCGTGCGGAGAAGATGTCGTGGCGTCGAGGTCCATCCGCGGCATCCGCATGACGGCCTCGTCAACAAGGATATCCGGTGTCGGTCCGTGGTTAGGCGGGCGGCGGTTTCGTGAGCACCACCTCACTACCCGGTCCGGTCGCTCGCAAATACCGGGGTGGTGACGCTGGGCCGTCCGTACCCGGAGCTACCATCGCCGCCAGTGAGGAGCGCCGCGGAGCGTCGCGAGTTGTTGAAGGACGTCTACGAGGAGGCGCGCGCATGTGTGCGCTGCCCCCTACACCAGACGCGAACGACCGTGGTGTTCGGCAACGGCAACGCCAACGCCGACCTGATGTTCATCGGCGAGGCACCGGGGGCCAACGAGGATCGGATGGGACTCCCGTTCGTCGGGCAGGCGGGGAAGCTGCTCGACAAGCTGCTGGCGGAGATCGGGATGGAGCGCAAGGACGTGTTTGTCGCCAACACCCTGAAATGCAGACCACCCGACAACCGTGACCCGCACCCCAACGAGATCGAGACCTGCCAGGACTACCTGCGCCGGCAGGTCGACCTGATCGAGCCGACGGTGATCTGCACGCTCGGCAACTTCTCGACCAAGCTGCTACGCGCCGACAGCACGGGCATCTCGCGTCTGCACGGCCGCGCAGAGACCCGGATCATCGGCCCGCGTGCGGTGCGCCTCTACCCGCTGTACCACCCGGCGGCGGCGCTGTACACGTCCTCGACGCTCGAGGCTCTGCGGACCGACTTCCATCGCATCCCCGAGCTGCTCGCGCTCGGGCCGCCCGAGCAGCCGCGGGCGTTCGAGGATTCGATTCCCGAGCTCGACGAGCTGTTGGTCGAGGGCCAGGACCGCGCAGATCGCTCGAGCTCGCGCGGCGACCCGGCGGTGGCCGGCGAGCCTGAGCTGGCGGCGCAGCTCGGTCTCTTCTGATCGGCGGCCTACTCGCTGACCCGCTCGAGCAGAAACGAGATGCGGACCAGCGCTCGCCACTCATCGAGGCGCTCGCCCCGCAGCCCGACCGAGACGACGTCAACCGCCTTGATGTTGCGCAGCGACGCCTGAGCCTCGGCAAGCGCCGCCTTCACGGCGTCGTCGGAGCTGGTGGTCGAGCTGCCGACGAGTTCGATGATCTTGGTGACGGCCATTTACGAGGCACCCGACGCGCCGACCAGCTCCGGCTCGGTTAGCTCGGGCGGAACGTCGCCGCCGGCACGCGGCCGTGCCTTGTCCGGCCGCAGCGCCATGCCGAACGCAACCAGCGCGCCCGCCACCTGGACCGCCAGCACGACAATCGCGAAGCCCACCGGCCTGCGCGACGTCTGGAGCAGGAGGATCGGCTCGGCGACCGCGATGGCCCCGAGCGGCAACAGGAACCATGTGCGTTTGAGCGCGAGCATGTACTGGACGGCGAGATAGGTCGTCGCGAGCACGGTAAAGGCGACGCCGAGGATGAACAGCGCGTCGACCGCCAGCAGGCGATTGGGTCCGAACGCGGCCTTGATGAGAAGATGCGGAACCGCGGCGTAGATGAGCAGGCACGGAATCGCCGCCACGCCGACGATGGCGAGCGCTCGGACCAGGATAGGGCGGCCGTCCCGGCCGGCGGCGTGCCGGCGCGTGACCTCGGGCACCAGGTAGAAGCCGGCGCCCATGGCCACCCAGATCAGAACCTTGGCGGCGACCGCCGTGGCGCTGTAGGAGCTCGCGAGTTCGGAGGAGAAACGGTGCTTGGCGGCGATGATGTCGATGTTCTGGAGCACCGCGATCACGCCCAGCGCGGCGATGGCCACCCAAGCGCTGCGCACGTGAGCCCACAGGCTCGCGACCGCTCGCCGGTCCTCCGGCGCTGCCCCCAGCCGCCGGCGGAGGGGGACGGCGCAATAGAACATCATGGCCACGAACGACAGCGGCGTTCCCAGATAGGCGCCGCCGACGCCGAGTCCGACCGCCAGCACCCCTCCGATGACCAGCCGGGCCGCCTGTTCGCCGACCAGGCTGATGCCGACGGCGCGGTAGTCGCCGAGGCCCTGGAGAAAGCCACGCATCACGCACAGGAGCAGGTAGAGGCAGCCCGCCGGGATCCCGAGCGCGGCGGCCCAGGGCTGGTTACCCACCCCGACCGCGTCGGCGATCGGCTGGCGGAGGATCACCGAGAAGACGGCCATCACGGCCGTGAACAGCAGCAGTGATCGGGTCCAGCTCCGGATCGTGGCGGCCAGCCCAGGCCCGACCCCGAGGTGACCCAGCACGGCCTCGCGGGCCGTGGCCAGCTGCATCGCGTACCCGACGACGGCGAGGATCAGGAAGTAGCTGACCAGCGCGGCCAGCGAGCCGTAGTCGGTCAGCTCGCGCGAGAACACGATCACCGAGCCGAGGGCGATCACGTTGTTGATCACCATCGCGCCGGCCAGGCCGGCGGCTTTGGCGGTGTCCGAGCCTCGCAGCTTCGAGAGCTGCGGCTCGTAGCGCTGTTTGAGTGAGGTCAACGGCACCCGGCCGAACGCCTCGCAGAAACGCTCATCTGGGCGCTGACGGTAGCGAACCGAGCGGAGCGGTGGCATGGGCGCGCTCGTCTACATTGAGATTCGGCCATGTCGCAGCGCCGTCAGAGCAATAGTCCGGGCGAGACGGAGGCGTTGGCCGCCGAGCTGGCGGCGGCGCTGTCGCCGGGCGACGTGGTCCTCGTGGAAGGGGAGCTCGGCGCCGGCAAGACCACGTTCGTTCGTGGCGCCTGCCGGGCCCTGGGGGTGGACGGCGTCGTAACCAGCCCGACCTTCACGATCGGCCAGCGCTACCCCGCAGCGGTCCCGGTGTCGCACCTCGACTTGTATCGGGTGGGAGATCTCGCCCGGGAGGAGCCGGACCTGCTCGATGAGTACCTCGGCCCGGACCGGATCGCGTTCGTGGAGTGGCCCGGCGGCGCCGTGGCGACGCTTGCCGGGCTCTCGCGGCTCGCGGCGCGCGTGGTCATCGCGCACCGTGGCGGTGACCGGCGGGTAGTGACGATCGAGACCCCGGCCGGGGACGATCGCCTGGCCGCGCTGATCGAGGCGCCGTGAGAATCCTGGCCTTTGACACCGCCACCCCCGCTACCACGGTAGCCCTGTCAGGGGTCGGTGACGCCGTCTACACCGCCCGGCACGCCCCGCTCCCTGGCGAGCGTCCAGGGCACGCCACGCACCTGCTGCCGCTCGTCGCCAGGGTGCTCGATCGAGCCGGCGTCGGGTGGGATGAGGTCGAGCGGATCGCGGTCGGCGTCGGGCCGGGCACGTTCACCGGGCTGCGCATCGGCATCGCCACCGCGCGTGCGTTAGCTCGCGCGCGCGGGATCCCGCTCGTGGCTGTCTCGACGCTTCAGTCGCTGGCGCTGGCCAGGCCGCGCGCCGGGTCGGTGCCCGCCCGGCTCGACGCGGTGCTCGCGGTGCTCGACGCGCGGCGAGGCGAGGTGTTCGCGGCGAGCTGGCGGATGGAAGAGGTGAGGGAGTTCGACAGCGCCCTCCTGCTTCCGCGGGCGCTCGCGCCGGAGGCGCTCGCCGAGCTGGTGGCGCCGCTCGGTCCGACCACGCTGGCCATCGGCGACGGGGCGATAGCATTCAGGCAAGCTCTCGAGCGCTCGGGATCTTTCATCCCAGAGGACGATTCGCTGCTGCACAGCGTCACGGCCACGAACCACTGCCGGCTCGCCGATCGCCCGCAGGGAAGCGTCCCCGACGACGTACGGCCGGACTATCTCCGCGCTCCCGACGCCGAGATCGCCCGCCGCACGTAATGCACGCACCGTCCGTCACGATCCGCCCACTGGGCTACTCCGATCTCCCGCAGGTCATCGCGATCGAGCGGCGCGCGTTTCCCACGCCCTGGTCGCTGGCCATGTTCGTGCTCGAGCTGTCCAAGGCCTCGGGGGTGTGCCTGGCCGCGATCGAGGAGCGCCGGATCGTCGGCTATCTGATCTGCTCGCGCTACGCCGACGTCTGGCACCTGATGAACATCGCGGTCGATCCCCCGGCGCGCCGGAAGGGCATTGCCACCGCGCTGCTGGAACAGATGATCGACCGGGCTGGTGAGAATGGGTCCTACACGCTCGAGGTGCGCCCGTCCAACACGCAGGCGATCTCACTGTACGAGCGCTTCGGCTTCCGCTCGGCCGGCACGCGCCGGCGCTACTACCAGGACACGGGCGAGGACGCCTTGATCATGTGGCGCACGGCTGATACGGCGTCGACCCCGAGCGCCTCCGGGTGATCCTGGCCCTCGAGACGAGCTGTGACGACACCTGCGCGGCCGTCGTCACCTCTGCCGGCGAGATTCGCTCCAACGTGATCTCCTCACAAGGCGTCCACGACCGGTTTGGCGGCGTGGTCCCCGAGATCGCCTCGCGCCACCATCTCGAGCTGATCGGCGACGTGGTCGACGATGCGCTGAGCCAGGCGGGGGTTTTCCTGCCGGACGTCGATCTGGTGGGGGTGACACGTGGGCCGGGGCTGGTGGCGGCGCTGCTCGTGGGCGTGGCGAGCGCGAAGGGCCTGGCCGCCGCCTATGAGCTCCCGCTGGCGCCGGTCGATCATCTGCACGGTCACGTGGCCGCCGCGTTCCTCGGCCCAGAGCCGTTCGAGCCGCCCTACCTGAGCCTGGTCGCGAGCGGCGGCCACACGCTGCTGGCCCGCGTCGTGGACCCGGGTCCGGGCTTCGAGGTCATCGGCCAGACGCTCGACGACGCCGCCGGCGAGGCATTCGACAAGGGTGCGCGGCTCCTCGGCCTGGGATATCCGGGCGGGCCGGCGCTCGAACGGCTGGCCCGTGACGGGGATCCGGGCGCATTTCGGTTTCCGGTCGGGGAGCGAATGGCCGGGCTCGACTTCTCGTTTGCGGGGTTGAAGACGGCTCTGCTCTACCGCGTGCGCGACCTGGGGCCCGAGGAGGCCGAGCGCCGGCGGGCCGATCTCGCCGCCTCCTACCAGCGGGCAATCGTCGAGTCGCTGGCGTTGCGGGTGCAACGGGCGCTGTCGGCGACGGGCCTGGAGCGGCTGTCGGTGGGAGGTGGCGTCGCGGCCAACGGCGCCGTGCGCGCGCGGATGGCCGGCCTCGGAGTCGAGCTGCACGTGCCGGCGCGGGAGCTGTGCACCGACAACGCCGCGATGATCGCCAGCGCCGCGCGGTTCGTCGCCCCGCTTCCTTACCCGGAATATCTGGACCTCGACGTGTACGGCACCGGCGAGCGGATACTGATGGCGCGATGAGGACCGTGATCCTCTACAGCCGCCCCGGGTGCTGCCTGTGTGACGACGCGCGGGCGATCGTGGAGCAGGTGCGCCGGCGGCGGCCGTTTGCCTTCGCCGAGCGGGACATCAACGCGGACGATGCCCTGCTCAGGGCGTATCTCGAGCGAATCCCGGTCGTGACCATCGACGGCGTCGAGGCTTTCGAGCTGTTCGTGGACGAATCCGAGCTGGAACGCCGGCTCGATATGGTGCACACCGGATGAGCTACACGGTCGGGAGCGGCGCCGATACGGCTCAGGGTGGGCTCGAGAAGCCGGGCGAGAAACTGGCCCTCGGGGTTGCTGCGCGCCTGTCGCGCTACCTGCAGGTCCTGATCCAGGCCCGCAAGATGGGCAAGGAGACGATCTCCTCGCAGGAGCTGGCGGACTACACCCACGTGAACTCGACCCAGATCCGTCGCGACCTCTCGGGTTTCGGCAAGTTCGGCAAGCGCGGCGTCGGCTACAACGTCGAGTCGCTGGTCAACCAGATCCGGAAGATCCTGCATACCTCGGGCCAGCACAACATCGCGCTGTTCGGGGCTGGGCACCTGGGCACGGCGATCGCCACCTCGGACATCTTCGCCGACCACGGATTCCGCGTGGTGGCTGTGTTCGATGTCGACCAGGGGAAGGTGGGAGAGCGGATCGGGCCCCTGGCGGTGCGCCACAACTCCGAGCTGCGCGCGGTGATCGACGATGAGGACATCGTCGTCGCGGTGCTCGCGGTGCCGTCCGCGGCGGCGCAGAAGCTTGCGGACGATCTGGTCGAAGCCGGCGTGAAGATCATCTTCAACTACTCCGACGCACTGCTCCAGGTGCCTCCCGAGGTGACCGTACACACCTCGAGCCCGGCCGTCGACCTGCTCTACGCGCTCTACTTCTACCTCGCCTGATCCTCACCCAGGGTCCTCAACGCGTGAGCATCATCGACGTCGAAACGGCCCGCGCCACCTTCGAGGAGTCGACGGATTTCACCGTCGGGCTTGAAGAGGAGTTCGCGCTGCTGCATCCGAAGACGTTGGGGCTCGTCCCGTGCTTCGAGGAGCTTCACGACGCTGCTTCGGCGGATCCGGTGCTTGCGGAGTCCGTCGCCGGCGAGCTCATCTCCTCGGAGATCGAGATCCGCTCGGGACGGTGTTCTGATCTGGCGTCCGCGCTGCTGGCCCAGCGCGAGCGACGCCGGCGGCTGTTCGCGCTGGCCGCTTCGCAGGACGTGGCCCTCGGATCGACCGGGACCCATCCCTGGTCCGATTACCGCGAGCAGCCGATCATCGACACCGAGCACTACCGGCGGGTGGAAGAGGGCCTCAAGTACGTCGCCTGGCGGAACAACACATTCTCCCTGCACGCCCACGTCGGCATGCGGGGCGCCGACCGGGCTGTCCTCGTCTGCGACCGGTTGCGCCCGATTTTGCCGCTCCTGCTCGCGATCTCGGCCAACTCGCCGTTCCTCGACGGCCGCGACTCCGGGCTGCACAGCGCCCGGAGCCAGATCTTCACCAAGAGCTTTCCACGCTGCGGCATCCCTGACACCTTCGGGGGCTGGGGGCCGTTCGCCGACTACATCGCGTTTTTGGTGCGGACGCGGTCGATCGTCGAGTACACCCAGGTGTGGTGGTCGATCCGTCCCCACTTATCGTTCGGGACCGTCGAGGTGAGGATCTGTGACGCGCAGATGACCGCCCCCGAGTCGGAGGCACTGGCCGGCCTGATCGTGGCCTGCGTGGCCCAGGCGGCGCGCGACGTCGACGAGGGCGTGCCGTGGTCGGATCACCCCCGGCGCTTGATCGAGGAGAACTTCTGGCGAGCGATCCGGCACGGACTGGATGGCGAGCTGCTCGACCTCGACCGCGGCGAGCCTTACCCCGCCGCCGAAGCGCTCGAGCGGCTCCTGACCTGGTCCGCGCCGGTCCGCGCCGAGCTGGGGATCGATCCAACGCTCCCGGCTTTGAACGGAGCGCAACGCCAGCGGAGGATGACCGACACCGGCGTCGGCCTGGCCGAGGCCTACGCCGCCATCGTGGCCGAGACGCGCGACACTTATGCGGCCAGCGCGGCGGAGGTGACCCGATGAGTTATGCGGCCAGCGCGGCGGAGGTGACCCGATGAGTTATGCGGCCAGCGCGGCGGAGGTGACCCGATGAGCAGCGAACCCAGACAGCCCTCGGAAGAACAACTGCGGGCGGCCTACGAGGAGGAGATCAAGCGCCTTCGCGTCGAGCACATCCTGCTCGACAACGTGGCCGCGCTCGCCAACCTCGGCATGCGCCGCACCGGCCTGGCGCCCGGAACCGAGGGCGAGCGCGACCCGGAGCAGGTCCGTCTCGCCATCGAAGCGATCCGCGCCCTGCTTCCGTTGCTCGAGCAGACGGCGCCGTCCCAAATCGCCGCGATTCGCGACGCCGTCTCCCAGCTTCAGATCGCGTTCGTGAAGATCGGCGGCCAGGCGGCGCCGGCGGGCGCCGCGGCGGCGGGCGCAGCGGAGGCGGCGCGGCGGCGGCGGGCGCGGCGGAGGCGGGCGCGGCGGAGGCGGCGCGGCGGCGGCTGGCGCGGCGGGGCGGGCGCGCGGCCGAGTCGTCTACAGGCGGCCCGGGCGAAGGCGCGTCGCCCCAGACGGAGCCGCCCAAGCCGGGCGAGCCGGGCCCCGCTCAGCGCAGCGGGCGTCTCTGGGTGCCGGGCCAGTAGCGCCTCCGTGGCGGCCGGCGGGCCGCCTTGGCGCGCCCGGCGCCTCGGCCCAGCCGCTGCGCCGGGCCGTCCCACCCGGTGGGCGCGCCGCTTGGGAAGAAACTGGCGCTATGCAGTAGTTTTATGCCAAGCGGCCTGTGCCGGGCAGCGCCGGCCGGCGCGAACCAGGCACCGGATCGCCGCCTCGCACGCTACACTCGCCTCTTTCCGGGGCTCCGCTCGACCAGCACGGGTGGCGGCCCTTTTCCAGTTTGTCTTGGCTGCGCTTGCGCGCGCCGTCTCTCTAATTCAGACCTTCTTCGGAGCACATCCTTGTCCAGCTTTCTTGCCCATCACGGCGTGCTCGTGGCGCTCGTCTGCGCCGGCGCTGCCGTTGTTTACGGCATCCTGACCTCGCGCGCACTGCTCGCGCTGTCGCCCGGCAACGAGACGATGCAGACGATCTCCGCGGCCGTGCAGGAAGGCGCGCGCGCATACCTGAACCGCCAGTACACGACGATCGCCGGGGTCGGGGTGGTCCTGTTCATCGTGCTGATCCCGATCCAGAACATCCGGGTCGCCATCGGCTTCCTCATCGGCGGCATCCTGTCCGCGTCGGCGGGCTACATCGGGATGAATGTCTCGGTCCGCGCCAACGCCCGCGTCGCCGAGTCGGCCCGCAGCGGCGTCTCCCGCGCGCTCGACGTCGCCTTCCGCGGCGGCGCGGTCACCGGGCTGCTCGTGGTCGGGCTCGCGCTGTTCGGCGTCGCCGGCTACTACGGGATCCTCACCTGGATCGCCGACGAGAGCACCAAGAACGCGGTCGATGCGCTGATCGGGCTCGGGTTCGGCGGCTCGCTGATCTCGGTGTTCGCCCGCCTGGGTGGTGGCATCTTCACCAAGGCCGCCGACGTCGGCGCCGACCTGGTCGGCAAGATCGAGGCCGGGATTCCCGAGGACGATCCGCGCAACCCGGCCGTGATTGCCGACAACGTGGGCGACAACGTCGGCGACTGCGCCGGCATGGCCGCCGACCTGTTCGAGACCTATGCCGTCACCGCGGTGGCCGTGATGCTGCTCGGCGTCCTGCTGTTCAACCAGCAGTCGACCGTGGCGCTCTACCCGCTCGTGCTCGGCGCCGTCTCGATCGTCGCCTCGATCATCGGCACGTTCGCCGTCAAGTCACGCGCCGGCAACGTCGAGCGCGCGCTCTACCAGGGCCTGATCGTCTCGGGCGTGCTGGCGGCGCTCGCCTTCCTCCCGATCACGTACTGGATGATGAAGGACCTCACCTTCCACAGCGGCGCGGCTGCGCCCCATTGGTGGAAGTACTACCTGTGCGCGCTGATCGGCATCGGGGTCACCGCCTGCCTGTTCGTGATCACCGACTACTTCACCTCGACGCGGTTCGCGCCGGTAAAAAGCACCGCACGCGCGTCGCAGACCGGCCACGCCACAAACATCATCCAGGGCCTCGCCCAGGGCTTCCAGTCCACCGCTCCGCCGGCGATCGTGATCGCGCTCGGGATCCTGGGCGCCTGGAAGCTGGCTGGCGGCGGGACCACCACCGGGATCTACGGCATCGGCGTCGCGGTGATGGCGCAGCTTTCGCTGACCGGGCTGATCGTCGCGCTCGACGCGTTTGGGCCGATCACCGACAACGCGGGCGGCATCGCCGAGATGGCCGACCTGCCCGAGGAGGTCCGCAACGTGACCGACCCGCTCGACGCGGTCGGCAACACGACCAAGGCGGTCACGAAGGGGTACGCGATCGGCTCGGCCGCGCTCGCCGCGCTTGTCCTGTTCAGCGCGTTCGAGAACGAGCTGATCCAGGCCGGAAAGCATCCGGACTTCTCGCTCGGCAATCCACCGGTCCTGATCGGCCTGCTGCTCGGAGGCATGATGGTCTATCTGTTCGCGTCTCTCGCCATGGAGGCAGTCGGACGCGCCGGCGGCGCCGTGGTCGAGGAGGTCCGCCGTCAGTTCCGCGAAAAGCCGGGGATCATGGAAGGCACCGAACTGCCCGAGTACGGCGCCGCCGTCAGCCTGGTCACCCGCGCCGCGCAGCGCGAGATGATCCTGCCGGCGCTGATCCCGATCCTGATTCCGTTCATCGTCGGCCTGATCAGCATCGAGGCGCTCGGCGGGCTGCTGATCGGCGTCATCGTGGTCGGCCTGTTCGTGGCCATCTCGATGACCTCGGGCGGTGGCGCGTGGGACAACGCCAAGAAGCTGATCGAGGACGGCGCATACGGCGGGAAGGGATCGGAGGCGCACGCCGCGGCGGTGACCGGTGACACGGTCGGCGACCCCTACAAGGACACTGCCGGGCCGGCCATCAACCCGATGATCAAGGTGGCCAACATCGTGGCGCTGCTGATCATTCCGCTCATTACCTGACCTTCGGTGCCGGCCCCGCCCGGCGGTGACCGCTAGACGCCCGCGTCGCGCGCCCCGTTCGCAAGGGAACACGCGAGTCACCCCGAGCGGGACCGGCACCTCGTCAGGTAGCGCCGGGCGCCCCAACAGCTTGTTAAAGCTGAGCGGCCGGCGGAGGGCGCCGCGATTCCGGTGGTTGCCGCCGGAGACGGGCGGCGCCGGAGCTAGCTACAGTTGCACGCGATGTTCATTCTGATCGTGGGGTCGGGTCGGGTGGGATCGGCAGTGGCGAAGCGGGCGCTTGACGCGGGGCACGAGGTGTCCGTGCTCGACAGCGACCCGCTCTCCCACGAGCGGCTCGACCAGGATCAGCTGACGACGTGGGAGGATGCCGGCGGTCGGTTCACCGTCAGCACCGCACTCGAGATCGATGGGCTGATCGAGGCGGGCATCGAACAGGCGGACGTGTTCGTGGCGGCGACCAGCGGCGACAATACGAACCTCGTGATCGCCCAGATCGCCCAGCGGCGCTTTCAGGTCCAGAAGGTGGTGGTCCGCGTCGCCGACCCCGCGCGCGCGGCATGGTATGCCGAGCAGGGCCTGCTGACGATCTGTCCGACCCAGGTCGCGATCGACGAGGCTTCTCGCGTGGTGCTGGCATGACCGTGCGTCTCAAGACCCTCACCCGCGGAGGACGCCGACCATGTATGTGATCATCTGCGGCGCCGGCAAGGTGGGCTGGAACCTCGCCCGCGAGCTGATCGCCAAGGAGCGCGAGGTTACGCTCGTCGAGTCAGACCACGGCCGCTACCGGGTGGTTGAGGAGGAGCTCGAGCACGCGGTCCAGTACGGCGACGCCACCGAGCTGTGGGTGCTCGAGCGTGCGGGCATCCAGCGCGCCGACCTGGTCATCGCGGTCACTGGCGACGACGAGGACAACATCCTGATCTGCCAGATGGCCAAGGAGAAGTACGGCGTTCAGCGGATCGTCGCCCGGGTCAACAACCCGCGCAACCTCCAGCATTTCCGGCTGCTCGATGTCCAGCCCGCGGTGTCGGCCACCGATCTGATCCTGCGGCTGATCGAGCACGAGGTACCCGAGTACGGGTTGATCCAGCTGCTGGCGCTCGAGGAGGAGCATCTGGAGATCATCGAGCTCGAGGTGGGACGGGGCTCCGAAGCCGCCGGCCGGCGCGTGCAGGACGTGGAGCTGCCGGACGGGTCGCTGATCATCTCGGTCCTTCGCGGCGGCGCTGGGTTCGTGCCCAAGGCCGACTCGGTGATCCAGCCCGGCGACCAAGTCCTGCTGATCCTCGACCCGGGCCTCGAGTCGCAGATCACCCCGCAATTCGCCCCCAACGGCGCAAGCCCGACCTGATGGCTGACCGTCACGTCGCCTACGCGCTCATTGGCGGTGGCCTCGCGGCAGGTAACTGCGCCCGCTGGCTGCGCGAGTCCGGCGCCGACGGCGCGATCCTGCTGATCGGACGCGAGCCGGATCTTCCCTACAACCGCCCGCCCTGCTCCAAGGGCTATCTGCAGGGCAAGGAATCGCGCGAGGAGACCCTGTTCAGATCACGAGACTGGTACGACGAGCAGCAGGTTGAAGCGCTCACCCGCGTGTCGGTCAAGCAGCTCGATCTGAACGAGCGCACCGTGGAGCTATCCGACGGCCAAGAGGTGAGCTTCGAGAAGGCCCTGGTGGCCACGGGGGCCGGCGTCCGCCGCCTGTCGGTCCCGGGCGCCGAGCTCGAAGGCATCCACTACCTGCGCACGCTCGGCAACAGCGACACGATCCGCGCCGACGCCTCCGGAAAGCGCGTGGTCCTGATCGGCGGCTCGTACATCGCGTGCGAGGTCGCCGCCTCGCTCACCGAACGGGGCAGCTCCTGCTCGCTCGTGATGATCGAGTCGGTGGCGCTGAGCCGGCACTTCGGCGAGCAGGCAGGGCGGTTCTTCGAGTCCACCCTCCGCGAGCATGGGATCGACATCAACGGCGATGACGAGCTCGAGCGCTTCGAGGGCGCCGGCGGCCGGGTCACCCGCGTGATCACCAAGGCCGGACGCGAACTCGAAGCCGACGCGGTCGTGATCGGCGTGGGGGCGGTGCCCGACGTCAGGCTGGCCCGGACCGCCGGACTTGAGATCGGCGAGCTGGGTGGCGTGCGCGTCGACTCCCGGCTCCAAACCGCGGTGCCCGGCATCTACGCGGCGGGCGACATGGCCGAGTACGAGAGCGTCGTGCACGGCCGGCGGTTGCGCGTCGAGCACTGGGACGTCGCCTTCAACCAGGGCAAGACCGCCGCGCTGAACTTGCTCGACCGCGACCAGCCTCACGACGTCGTGCCCTACTTCTTCTCCGACCTCTCCGACTGGACGTCGCTCGAGTACATCGGCCCCGCCTACGAATGGGACCGGGAGGTGGTCCGCGGCTCGATCGAAGACGGCGAGTTCACGATCTTCTATCTCTCGGGCGGCCGGGTGGCGGCGGCCTTGACCGTCGGACGTTCCGACGACCTCGACCACGCCCGCCGGCTGATGACTTCCGAGGCCGAGGTGCACGATCGCGTGAAGGAGCTGGGCGATCTGTCGACGGACTTAGCCGGTATCTGAACGTCCAACGGGCCGTATCCAGCCGCGGATCGGCGTGCAGCAGCCAGCTGCGGGGGGAGGATTCGAACCTCCGTCTCCCGGTCCAGAGCCGGGCGTCGCTGCCACTGGACTACCCCGCAAGGCAAAGCGACCGACTGGTGCTCCGACCGCACCCGGCCGATCCTGGAGGGCAAGTATAGAAGCGGATCGACCTTCGACCTGTGCGCTCCATCCGGGCCGTTTGCGAACTTGTGTTCGTATGGGCGCCCCGAAGCGATCAACTAGGGTTAGCGTCAGGCGGTGGCCGAGCTTCTGGCAAGGGGATTCTCGGGCGCCGAGACCGCGCGGCAGCTCGGCATTACCAAGCCCACCGTGTGCTTCCACCTCCGCATGCTCGGAATCCCGGCCTCAGTCGAGTTCGCAAGACGCTACGAGTGGGACGCCATCCGCGACTACTACGACGCCGGCAACTCGATGACGCAGTGCATGCGGGTGTTGTCGGGTTCGGCCGAAACGCGTGGTGGGATGCCATCCGCCGGGGCGTGATATCGCCACGCCCACGCCTCGAGCCGATCGACACCGTTCTCAGTCCAGGACGGCGCCGTAGCCGCCACCACGTCAAGCTGAGGTTGCTGGAAGCTGGGCTGAAGGACGCCCGCTGCGAGGAATGCGGGCTCAGCGAGTGGCGAGGGAAAGCGCTTTCACTTGAGCTCCATCACGTCAACGGTGATGGCCTCGAAAACCGGCTTGAGAACCTTCTTCTTCTGTGTCCGAATTGCCACAGCCAGACTGACACGTGGGGTGCTCGCAACAAGGGTGGTCGCGCAGCCGCGTGAGTCAGCGTCTCGTTGTCGGGCGGGGGCGGCAGCGGCGCTCGGCGCCAGGACGGCGGTGCACAACGGCGCTCCGCATACCGCTCGCGCGCGGGTGCGGATGCCGTCAGCTCGGGTCGACGAACTCGGCGGGTTCCTTGGCCATGCCGGCCCGCACCGCCTCGAGTTGGTTGAACGTCCCGAGCAGCCCGAGCTGAAGATCGGCCTCCAGCCGGAGTGTCTCCTCGGGCGAGCCGGTCCAGGACTCGTTGAACAGGCGCTTCATGGCCCGGACGGCGTCGGGGGAGCGGCTGGCGATCCCGACCGCCAGCTCGCGCGCGGCGGCCAGCGGATCGTCCGCCAGGTGAGTCACGAGCCCCAGTTCGCCGGCCTCCGAGCCGGAAATCATCCGTCCGGTGAAGGCAAGCTCCTTGGCCACGTCGATCCCGACCAGCCGCGGGAGCGTGCGGGTGATCGCCATGTCCGGAATCAGACCCCACTTGACTTCGAGCACCGAGAACCGCGCGTCCGGCCTCGCGAAGCGGATGTCCGCGGCGAGCGCGATCTGCAACCCACCGCCGAGGCAATGCCCGTGGATTGCCGCGATCACCGGCACCGGCAGCTCGATCCACCGGTAGACGGGCCGCTGGAACCAGTTGGGCACTGCTTCGCGCAGCGGCGCCATCAGGTCGTCCGATCCAGGCTGGTTCGCCATCACGCCGGCCACGTCGAGGCCCGAGCAGAAGCTGGGGCCCTCGCCGTGGAGCACGACCGCGCGGACGGATGGCTCGCCGGCCAGGCGCTCGGCCGCCCCGGCGATCGCTTCGAACATGGCTACGTCGAGCGCGTTGTGCTTCTCGGGCCGGGTCAGCGTGACGGTCGCGACGTGATCGGCAATCTCGATGGCGACGCGTTCCTGGGTGACCACATCGGGCATGGCCCGAACACTATCCGTCTACGGGCGCGACCTCGTCGCCGACGCGGATCGTCCCCGGCCCGACCACGCGTCCCCAGACCCCAAACGCCAGCGGCTCGGTCGTGTCGAGCGCCCCACGGTACTCCTGGAGGATGTCGAGCGTGGGCAGGTCGACGCGACCGGTGTCCGGGTCACGGCTGGTGATCAGGCATCGCCCGACGTGCCCGTCGAAGAGGACCGTGGCCTCGCCGATCCGGGCTGCGCGCCCGAGCCACCGATCCTCCTCGTGCGCCTCCACGCCGTCGATCTCGATCAGCATCCGGAACCGCCGCACGTCGACCGACGGCTCGCCGGCTGCCTGCGCCAGCCGCGCCAGCGAAGCGCGCGAGATCAGCGACACCGAGCCAGCCTCGCCCCGGTCGACCGCGCCGCCGTCGAGCGGCTCGACCAGCCGCAACGAGCGGCCGGCCACCTCGCTGAGGGCTTCCGACCAGGGTCCGTCGACCAGACGAGCGGGCTTCGGCTCGGTGTAGAAGCTCGTGTCCACAGGATCGCCGAGCCTGACCTCGTCCTCCAGCACGTGGCCGTCGTCGAACACGAGCTTGAGGCGGCGGTCGGCATCCGAATACTCCGATACGACCGTCTGCAGCTCGCCCACGCGTTTGCTGTTGACCATCCGGCCGCGCTCGTCGATCAGATAGAAACGGCGGTTCTCGCGAACACCCTCGGGCTCCAGCGTCACACGCTCGACCGCGCGCAGCCGCGTGGCCTTGACCGGCGTCAGGGCAAGCCCTACGACAACGGCCATGAGCCTACGCCGCCTGCTCGGCCCAGTCGCGGTACAGCTGCCAGTAGCGGCCCCGCGCTTCGAGCAGCTCATCGTGGCTCCCGTCCTCCACCACGCGCCCGTGCTCCAACACCAGGATTCGGCCGGCACCCCGGATCGTCGATAGCCGGTGGGCGATCACGATCGCGGTCCTCCCGGCCACGAGTCGGCGCAGGCCCTTTTCGATCAGGCTCTCGGTGTGGACGTCGACGTTGGACGTCGCCTCGTCGAGGACGAGGACGCGGGGATCGGCCACAAGCGCTCGCGCGAAGGCGACGAGCTGCCGCTGACCGGCCGACAGCTGCACGCCGCGCTCGCCAATCTGGGCGTCGTAGCCTCCGTCGAGCTCCTCGATGAACGAATCGGCGCCCACGGCCCGAGCCGCCGCGCGGATCTCGGAATCCGACGCGGCCGGGCGACCGAAGGCGATGTTCTCCCGGATCGAGCCGCTGAACAGGAACCCCTCCTGGGGCACGATCCCCATCTGCGAGCGCAGCGAGTCCGCCGTCACGGTCCGCAGGTCATGCCCGTCGACCAGCACCCCCCCGGCCGAAGGGTCATAGAAGCGCGCCACCAGCTTGGCGAACGTCGACTTGCCGGCACCGGTCTCGCCGACCAGCGCCACCGTCTGGCCCGGCGGAATCACCAGGTCGACGTCTCGCAGCGCGTATTCGGCGTCCTCGCCCGATCCGTACCGGAAGGAGACATCGTCGAAGCGCAACTCGCCGCGAATCGCCGGCAGCGCCACCGCGTCGGGCGCATCGACCAGGTCCGGCTCCTCGTCGAGCAGCTCGAAGATCTTGTCGAGTGCGGCCATCCCCGACTGGTACGTGGTGTAGAGCTGCGAGAGCTGCTGGATTGGGTCGAAGAAGTTGTTGAGCGCGGCGACGAACCCGAACACCACGCCGGTCGAGGTGTGACCATTGATCACCTCGATGCCGCCGACCACCAGGATCTCGACCGTCACCAGCGCCGATAGGAACTCGACCGCCGGGAAGTACGCCGCGTTCAGGTTGACCGTGGTCTGGTTCACCCGGCGGTTCTCCTCGTTGAGCTCGCGGAACTGCTCGATATGCCGCGGCTCCTGACCGAACACGCGCACCACGCGGATGCCCGACAGCGTTTCCTGTAGGTAGCCGGTGATGACCGCGATTTTCTCCCGGGTCAGCCGATAGGCGTCGGCCGCGGCGATCCGGAACGCAACGCCGCCGATCAAAAGGACGGGGATGGCCAAGAACGTCAGCAGCGCCAGGTGGAGATCGAGTACCAGCAGGATCACCACCACGCCGATCAACGTGAGCCCTGACTGGAACAGCGTCGCTATCCCGTCCTCGACGAGCTGGTCGAGCGCCTCCACGTCGTTGGTGATTCGCGAGATGATCACTCCCGCGCGGTTGCGTGAGTAGAAGCCGATCGACAGGCGCTGGAGGTGGCGGAACAGCCGCACGCGCAGGTCCTGCAGCGCCCGCTGCCCGACCCACCCCACCAGGTAAGTCTGGGCGTAGGAAGCCACCGCATACACGAGCGCAGAGGCGAGGAAGGCCGCGACGATGAGATCCAGCGCGCCGACGTCACCCCGCCTGATCCCGTCGTCGATGGCGAGCTTGGCCAGTGGCGCCGGCGCCAGCGTCGCGCCGGTCGCCGTGACCAGCGCGACGAACAGCGCCAGCACCCGCCAGCGATACGGCGTGAGCAACTCGAGCAGCCCGCGCAGCTTGCGCGCCCGGCCACCGGTCTGACGCAACCTGCGCCTCACAGTCCCACCGCCCCGGCCGCTTTGCGCGTAATGAACACCTGATCGGGCATTCCCTTCTCGACGATCTCCCGATAAAGCGGCGACTCCTCGAACAGTTCATCGTCGCCGCCATGTGCCGCGACCCGCCCGTCCTCGAGCACGACGATCTCGTCGGCCAGCGCGATTGTCGAGAGGCGGTGCGCGATCACGAACGTCGTGCGGTCGGCCATCACCTCGCGCAGGGCCAGCTTGATCTCCTGCTCGGTGGACGCGTCCACCGAGGAGGTCGCGTCATCGAGAACGAGGATTCGCGGATCGGCCAGCACCGCGCGGGCGATCGCGATCCGCTGGCGCTGACCGCCCGACAGCGTCAACCCTCGTTCGCCCACGCGCGTCTCGTACCCCTGCGGGAGCTCGGAGATGAAGCCGGCCGCCTGCGCCACCTCGGCCGCGCGCTCGACCTCCTCGCGCGTGGCGTCCGGCCGCCCGTAGGCGATGTTCTCGTGGACCGTGGCGGAGAACAGGAATGGGTCGTCGCTCACCACCGCGATCGCGCGGCGCAGCGAAACCAGGTCGACGTCGCGCACATCCGCGCCGTCGATCCGGATCGATCCACTGGTCGCCTCGTAGAGCCGCGGCAGCAGCGAGACCAGCGCCGTCTTGCCCGAGCCCATCGCCCCCACGAGCGCTACGGTGGTCCCGGCCTGGATCTCCAAATCGATGTCTCGTAGCGCGGGGCGAGACGAACCCTCGAAGGTCAGGCTGACCCCCTCGAGCGAAACCCGGCCGGAGCCAACCGGAAGCGGCGGCGCATCCGCCGGCGCGGTGATCCTCGGCGCGCGGTCGAGTACCTGGAAGATGCGGGCACCGGAGGCGGTGGCCCGCTGAGCCGCGCTCAGCATGTAGCCGAGCGTTCGCATCGGCGAGATGAGCATCAGCAGATACGCGTAGAACGCGGTGAAGGCGCCGATCGTCAAAGAGCCGTGGATCACCATGCGACCGCCCACGAGCAGGATCAGCGCCAGCCCGAGGTTGGGCAAAAAGCTGATCATCGGCGTGTAGCGCGCCTGGATCTTGGTCGCGTAGAGCTGCTGCTCGAACACGCGCTGGACTGAGTCCTTGAAGCGCTCGAGCTGGCGCTCCTCCTGCGCGAACGCCTTGACCACGCGCACGCCGGACACGTTCTCTTCCGCATCCGCGGTTAGCTCCGCGATCCGCTGCTGGGCCTCCTGCACCGCTGGGCGCGAGTGCTTGCCGTACCGATTCGCGATCAGCACCACGAATGGCACCGGCGCCAGCGCCAGCGCAGCCAGCCCCGGCTGAAGCGCGAACATCGCGACCGCCGCGAGCACGATCGTCAGCAGCGACTGGGCGATGAAGATCAGGCCGTAGCCGAGGAAGAAGCGGACAGACTGCAGATCCACCGTCGCGCGCGACATCAGCTGCCCGGTCTGTTGGTGGTCGAAGAAACCCAACTCGAGCTTCTGCAGCTGCTCGTAGAGCATGTTGCGCAGGTCGACTTCGACGCCCAGCGACACCCGGCCGGCGATCAGCCGCCGCGCCGCGCTCAGGCCGAGCCGCAACATTCCGGCGACCCCGATCGCGATCACCCACGTGACCAGCGCGTGACGGTCGTGGGCGCGGATCGAGTTGATCGCCTCCCCCGTCAGGAAGGGGATCAGGACGGTCATGATCATGGCCCCCGCCGCGAGCCCGAACGACCAGGCAACCGCGCCCCGGTACGGGCGCAGGAAGGTTAGGAGTCGCCGGAACGTCAGCATGCTTCATAAAGTATAGTGCCGGTAGCGGGCCAGTTGGAGCCGGCCCCGCCCGGCCGCCCCCATTCACAGGTTGACGGCGACGTACTTGGTCTCGAGATACTCCTCGATCCCCTCGGGACCGCCCTCGCGACCGAAGCCGGACTGCTTGATGCCGCCGAACGGGGCAGCGGGATTCGAGACCATTCCCTGGTTGAGCCCGACCATTCCGGTCTCGAGGCGCTCGACCACCCGCAGCGCCCGCTTGAGGTTGCTCGTGTAGAGGTAGGCGACCAAGCCGTACTCGGTGTTGTTGGCCGCGGCGATCGCCTCGTCCTCGTCGGTGAACCCTTTGACCGGGGCGACCGGCCCGAAGATCTCCTCGCGCAGCAGCTTGGCGTCGTCCGGTACCTCGGTGAGCACCGTCGGGTCGAAGAAGTAGCCGGCACCGTCGCGAGCTTGGCCGCCCACCACCGCCTTGGCCCCCCGCCCGACCGCGTCCTCGACCAGATCCGCCACCTTCTCGCGCTGGCTGGAGTCGATCAGCGGGCCGACCTCGACGTCTTCCTCGGTGCCGCGGCCGACCTTCATCGCGCCCATCTTCTCGGCCAGCTTCTCGGCGAACTGGTCGGCCACGCCGTCGGCCACGTGAAACCGGTTGGCCGCCGTGCACGCTTCGCCGATATTGCGCATCTTGGCGATCAACGCGCCCTGGACGGCGGCGTCGACGTCGGCATCGTCGAACACGATGAACGGCGCGTTTCCGCCCAGCTCCATCGACAGGCGCAGAAGGTTCTGCGACGCCTGCTCCATCAGCTTGCGCCCGACCTCGGTCGAGCCGGTGAAGGACAGCTTGCGCAGCCGCGGGTCGGCGATCAGCGGCCCCATCGTCTCGCTCGAGGACGATGCCGTAACGAGGTTCAGCACGCCGTCAGGAAGCCCCGCCTCCTCGAGGATCTTGACCAGCATCAGCATCGAGAGCGGCGTCTGCTGGGCCGGCTTTACGACCATGGTGCAGCCCGCTGCCACGGCCGGGCCGATCTTGCGCGTCCCCATGGCCAGCGGGAAGTTCCATGGGGTGATGAGCAGGCACGTGCCGACGGGCTGCTTCATCGTCAGCAGCCGACCCTGCCCGTTGGGCGCGGTGGCGTAGCGGCCGTCGATCCGCACTGCCTGCTCGGAGAACCAGCGCAGGAACTCGGCGCCGTAGGCGATCTCCGCCTTCGACTCCTTGAGCGGCTTGCCCATCTCGAGCGTCATCAGCAGCGCGAGGTCGTCCTCGCGCGCGACGATCGCCTCAAAGGCGCGGCGCAGGATCTCTCCCCGCTCGCGCGGCGCGTGCTGGAACCAATCGGGCCCGGCATCGACGGCCGCGGCCAGCGCCGCCTTGGCGTCGTCGGTGGAGGCGTCGGCGACCTCGCACAGTGTCTTGCCGGTCGCCGGGTCCTCGACCCCGAGGGTGCCCTTCGCTCCGTCGCGCCACTCACCCCCGATGTAGAGCTGCTTGGGGACCTGATCGAGGATCTGCTGTTCGGCTGTGGCGGTGCTCGTGCTCATGCTGGGAAACTACCACCGGTCGGCCCCGCTCAACTCGGCGCGCCGCAGGTTCATTTGCCCGCCGCCGGGTAATGGCACGGCGTACGTCATGGCTGTTCGCGCGCCGGACCGGGGGGGCGCGGGCGGACGGTTTCTGAAAGGAGTCAACTCATGAAGAGGTTGCTGCCTCTCACTTTCGCATGCCTGGCTCTCGCCGCGGCGACCGCGGCGATCGCGGTGCCTGCGGCCGGCGCCAAGTCGAGCAAGTCCTACTCCGCGGCCGACGAGCAATACCTCAAGACCTCGATCCAGGGCGACCGGTTCGAGATCATCGGTGGCAAGTGGGCCCAGAAGCACACCAGGAACGCTGCGGTGCTGCGGATGGCCGATCGCATCGTGTCCGACCACACGAAGTCTCTGAAGGACGCGGTCAAGCTGGCCCACTCGCTCGGAATCGACGTTCCGAGCACTCCGACCCCGAGCGAGGTGTGGGAGCTCAAGGTGGTCACCAGTTTGCACGGCACGGCCTACAACCACTGGTACGCCAGCCTCGAGGTCTACGACCACGTCCAGGACATCCAGGAGACCACGGACGAGATAAACGACGGGACCAACTCGCAGATCCGCGACGCGGCCCGCACCGAACTGCCGATGCTCCAGCTGCACCTGAAGCTCGCGAGCGCCGCGCTGGCGGCAAATCCCAAGGGCTAGACGCGTGAAGTCCCGGCGGGCCTGTGGTGGCCCGCCGGGACTGTCCGCGCTCGTGGCCAGCTGGGGAAGCCTTGTTACGCGGCCTGGCGCAGGGGGGCCGGCTCGAGCGCCACCGCCAGCACCTCGTCGACGGTCATCGCGAAGTGGAAGGTCATCGCGTCACGCACCTCCTGGGGCACGTCATCCAGATCGCCCCGGTTGCGCTCCGGGAGAACCACATCGGTCAGACCCGCCGCGTGCGCGGCCAGCACCTTCTGCTTGACTCCGCCGATCGGGAGGACCCGCCCCTGGAGGGTGACCTCGCCGGTCATCCCCACCGTGTGGCGGACCGCCCGGTCGGTCAGCAGCGAGGAGAGCGCGGTGACCATCGTCACGCCGGCGCTCGGGCCGTCCTTCGGAATCGCGCCCGCCGGGACGTGCACGTGGAATGAACGGTCCTCGAACGCCGCGGCGTCGACATCGAGGTCGGCCGCATGCCCGCGGACGTAGGAGAGGGCGATCTGCGCCGACTCCTTCATCACGTCGCCGAGCTGACCCGTGAGCGTGAGCCCCGGCTTGCCCTGCATGGCGGTGGCCTCGACGAACAGCACGTCGCCGCCTGTCCCGGTGACCGCCAGGCCGGTGGCCACGCCAGGCACCGCGGTGCGGATCGCCGACTCCTGGAAGTGGCGCTGACGTCCGAGCGCGTCGCGGACCGAATCGAGGTCGATCACCACCGGCGCCTCGACCTCGCCCGAGGCGATGTTGGTCGCGGTCTTGCGCAGCAGTGTCCCGAGTTCGCGCTCGAGCTGGCGCACGCCGGCCTCGCGCGTGTACTCGGTGGCGACCGTGTGGAGCAGCTCGTCGGAGACCTCGACCTCCTCGGGCCGCAGCCCGTTTCGCTCGAGCTGACGTGGCCACAGGTAGCCGCGGGCGATCGCGACCTTCTCGGAGGTCGTGTAGCCGTCGAAGCGGATGACCTCCATCCGGTCGAGCAGCGGTCCGGGAATCGTGTCGGCCACATTGGCCGTCGCGATGAACATCACGTTGCTCAGGTCGAGTTCCACGTCGAGGTAGTGATCGCGGAAGCTGTGGTTCTGGGCCGGGTCGAGCACTTCGAGCAGGGCCGAACTCGGGTCACCGCGCCAGTCCGCGCCGACCTTGTCGACCTCGTCGAGCATGATCACCGGGTTCATCGTCTCGGCGTCGCGCAGCGCGCGCACGAGCCGGCCGGGAAGGGCGCCGATGTAGGTCCGGCGGTGCCCGCGGATCTCGGCCTCGTCGCGGACGCCGCCCAGCGACATCCGCACGAACTTCCGGCCGGTCGCCCGGGCGATCGACTCGCCGATCGAGGTCTTGCCGGTGCCGGGGGGACCGATCAAGGTCAGAATCGCGCCGGAGCGCTTGTCCTCGACGATGCCGCGCTCCTGGCGCAGCTTCTTGACCGCGATGTATTCGACTATCCGGTCCTTGACGTCCTCGAGCCCGGCATGGTCGGCATCGAGCACCTCACGCGCGTGCCGCGGATCGAGCCGCTCCTCCGAGCGCTTGCTCCACGGCACGGCGATCAGCCAGTCCAGATAGGTGCGGATCACGGTCGACTCGGCGCTCTGCTCGCCCATGCGCTCGAGCCGTCCGAGCTCCTTCTCGGCCTGCTCGCGCACAGCTTCGGGCATCCCCGCCTCTTCGATCTTGGTTCGGTACTCCTCGACGACCGAGGCGTCGTCCTCGCCAAGTTCTTTGCGGATGGACTCCATCTGCTTGCGCAGGAAGTAGTCGCGTTGCTGCTTCTCGGCGCCGGACTCGACGTCATCGCGGATGCGCTTGCGGACCTGAAGCTCGGCCAGCCGCTCGCGCTGGAACTTGAGCGCTAGCTCGAGCCGCTCCGTCACGTCGACGGTCTGGAGCAGCCTGACCTTGTCCTCGTAGCTCAGGTCAGGCGAGTAGCCGGCCGTGTCGGCCAGCGCGCCGGGCTCGGTGATGCTGCGCAGGAAGGCCGAGATGCGCCCGTCGTCGCCGCGCAACTCGAGGATCTCCTCGACCACCGCGCGGTACTCGCGCTCGAGGTTACGGGTGCGGCCGTCGACCAGGACTGGGTCGGGCCGCTCTTCGACCTCGACATACAGCCGGCCGTCCGGCATGGTGTGGGCAGCCCCGGCGACGCCGCGATGGAGGCCCTGGAGGGCCACGGCGCGAGCGCCTCCAGGCAGCCGCACCAAGTCGTTGACCTGGGCGACCGTGCCGACGTTGGCAAATTCGTTTTCGTGTCTGGGAACGAGCAGGACTCGCTCCTCCTCGCCGGCGTCGATCGCGAGCGTGAGCGACATGCTCGGGAAGGCCACGAGGTCGTCGAGCGGGATCAGGAGAAGGCGGCTTGACATCGGAAAGGCGTTCGCTTTCGATAGTTGCTTACTGGAGATAAGTGAAGGATATCACCCGGCCCTCTCCGATCTAAGTCGGGCGGGCTTAGATCGTAGAACGCGCTCGATCTGACGACGAATCTCCGCATCTGGGATCATGCCCGTCGATGGAAGGCGGTGAGCCCCCGCGCGAGGACGAGGCGCACGACGTACTCGCGGCCGAGGCGTTCGCGCTGCCGGCGGCCGATCCGTCGCTGCGCCACCGGCCGATCACCCTGCCCGAAGATCCGAGCGGAATTGCCGAGCCCCACGACATACTCGCCGCCGAGGAGTTCGCCATGCCGGCGCCGCGGCCGGCGCCCGCGCCTCCGGGCACGGCCGGACGGATCGCCGCCAAGGCGCGCACGCCGATGCGGATTCTGGTCGTGGCGGCGGTGGTGATGGGGATGCTGCGCGGAATCCGGCGCCGGCGCGGTGGCGCGTCGTCCACCGCGGGTACGCGCCGTCCGTGGTGATCAGGCCTTCGACGCGCCCCGTTGGCTCCGGATGACGGCGCGCGCGGCCGTTAACGCGAGGCCGGACGCCGAGCGGGCCGCTGGCGCGGCGGCATCAGGTCGGTGATGGTGCCCTCGGCCATCTCGGCGGCGAAGCCGATCGTCTCGGTCAGCGTGGGGTGGGGGTGGACGGTGAGGGCGATGTCCTCGGCGTCGGAGCCCATCTCGAGCGCGTGCACGGTCTCGGCGATCAGCTCGCCGGCGTTGACGCCGACGATGCCGGCGCCGAGCAGCCGGCGGGAATCGGACCCGTCCGCCCCGAACAGGAGCTTGGTCATGCCCTCGTCGCGGCCGAGCGAGAGAGCGCGCCCGGAGGCAGCCCAGGGGAACACGGCCTTGTCGTATTCGACGCCCTGCTCGCGGGCCTCGGTCTCGGTCAGGCCCATCCAGGCCACCTCGGGATCGGTGTAGGCGACCGACGGGATCGTGCGGGCGTCGAACTGGACGTTATGGCCGGCGATGACCTCGGCCGCGACCTTGCCCTCGTGGGAGGCCTTGTGCGCGAGCATCGGGCCACCGACCACGTCGCCGATCGCGTAGATGTGGGAGACGTTGGTGCGCATCTGGCGATCGACCGTGATGAACCCGCGGTCGTCGACCTGAACACCTGCCGCCTCCGCACCGATCGCGTTTCCGTTCGGCCGGCGGCCGATCGCGACCAGAATCCCGTCAAACTTCTCCGAGTCGCCGTTGGAGAGCTTCACCGTGAGGTGCTTCTCGGACGCTTCGACTGACTCGACCTTGGTGCCCAGATGGATCGCCTCGTAGCGTCCCGAGATCCGCTTGTGCAGCGGCTTGACCAGGTCGGGATCGCAGCCGGGGATGAGCTGGTCCAGCAGCTCGACCATGGTGACCTTCGACCCGAGCGCGTCGTACACGGTCGCCATCTCCAGCCCGATGATCCCGCAGCCGACGACCAGCAGCCGCTTCGGGATGGCGGGCAGCTCGAGTGCGCCGGTTGAGTCGATGATCCGCTCATCGTCGGGCAGCCCGGGGAGCGTTGCGGCCTCGGATCCGGCGGCGATGATGCAGTTGTCGAACGTGACCGTCCGGTCGCCAACCACCACCGTGTTCGGCCCGGTCAACTCCGCGCGGCCGGTGATGACCTCGACCTTGCGCTGCTTGGCCAGCCCGGCCAGCCCGCCCGTCAGCCGGCCCACCACCGTCTGCTTCCACTCACGCAGGACGTCCACATCGATTTTCGGCTTGCCGAGCTTGATCCCGTGCTCGGCCATCTCCTCGGCGTCGGCCACCACCCGGGCGGCGTGCAGCAGCGCCTTGGACGGGATGCAGCCCACGTTCAGGCACACCCCGCCCAGCGTTTCGTAGCGCTCGATCAGCACGGTCTTCAGCCCCAGGTCGGCGGCGCGGAACGCCGCGGTGTACCCGCCCGGCCCGGAGCCGATCACCACCACCTGGACATCATGCCCTCCTGCGCCGTCCGACGAGGGCGCGGGCGGGGGCGGGGCGGGCTCGCGCTCAACCGAGACGGCTGAAGACTCGGCCGACTCGGAGGCGCCGTCGCTGGGCGCCGCTCCGTCGGTGCTCTCGAGCGTGAGCAACACGCTGCCCTCGGAGACGCGGTCCCCGATCTGCACGCTCAGCTGCCTGACCGTCCCGGCCTGAGGCGCGGGGACGTCCATCGTGGCCTTGTCGGATTCCAGAGTGACGAGCGGGTCCTCGACCGCCACCTCGTCGCCGGGGGAGACGTGGATCTCGATCACCGGCACATCGGTGAAGTCGCCGATGTCAGGAACGCGGATCTCGCCGGCTTCGCTCATAGCAGCGCCCTCCGCAGATCGCTCAGCACCTTGATCAGGTAGACCGTGAAGCGCGCCGCCAACGCCCCGTCGATCACGCGGTGGTCATAGGACAGAGACAGCGGCACCATTAGCCGCGGGACGAACTCCTTGCCGTTCCAGACCGGCCTCATGGCCGAGCGCGTGACGCCGAGGATCGCCACCTCCGGCGCATTGATGATCGGGGTGAAGCTGGTGCCGCCGATCCCGCCGAGTGAGGAGATCGTGAACGATGCCCCCTGCATGTCGCCCGGCGCGAGCTTGCCTTCGCGCGCTTTCCCGGACAGCTCGGTCAGCTCGCGGGCGATGTCAAGCAGTCCCTTCTGGTCGGCGTTCTTGATCACCGGTACAACCAAACCGCCGGGGGTGTCGGCGGCGAACCCGATGTTGTAGTAGCGCTTCAAAATCAGGTCCTCGCCGTCCAACGACGCATTGAACGTCGGGAACTCCCTCAGCGTTGCGACCGCCGCAACGACGAGGAACGAGACCATCGTCGTCTTGACCCCGTCGCGGGCATGCTCTTCGTTGAGTTGCTTGCGCCACGCCTCCAGGTCGGTGATGTCCGCCTCGTCGTTGTGCGTGACGTGCGGGATCATGACCCAGTTGCGCGCCAGCACGGGCCCGGAGATCCGCTGGATCCGCGAGCGCTGCACCCGCTCGGTCTCGCCGAACTTCGAGAAGTCCACCGAAGGCCAGGGCGGCAGATCCAGGCCCAGGCCGGGCCCTGCCGGGCCCGCGGCGGGAGTCGGCGCGGCGGCCGGGCCCCGCTCGGAGAATGCTTTCACGTCCTCCTTGGTGATTCGTCCCTTCCGACCGCTTCCGGTTACCTGGTGCAGATCGACGCCGAGCTCGCGAGCGATACGGCGGACCGCGGGGCTGGCATAGACCGGACCGCCGCCATCCCGGCCCGCCGGCGGGGCGGTCGGGGCGGACGCGCTCCCGCGCTCGGGCGCGCTCCCGCGCTCGGGCGCGCGGTCACCCGCAGGGGCGGGCGCGGGCTCACTCGGGGGCCCCGGTGCCGCTTCGGGCTGCGAAGGCGCCGGCGCGCCCTGCGATTCCGCCTCGGCGGCACTCCCGATCGCCTCGGGCGCGGCCGCCTCGCTCGGCGCGCCCTCCGAGGCCGCGGCGGCTGCCTTGGTTCCGGTCGACTCATCCGCTCCGCCCGATGGTGAGAGCGTGAGCAGCTCGACTCCCTGGGAAACCTTGTCGCCGATGTTCACCCGCAGCTCGCGAACGGTTCCCGCGAACGGCGCAGGCACGTCCATCGTGGCCTTGTCAGACTCGAGCGTGAGCAGCGGATCGTCGACCGCGACCGTGTCGCCGGGCGAGACGAGGATCTCGATGATGGGGACGTCCTGGAAGTCCCCGATGTCGGGAACCTCGACCGAGACGGCGTCCGACGTCGTGCTCATACCCCGGTCGGCATCGGGGCGTCGGCGTCGATCTCGTAGCGCTCGATCGCTTCCTTGACGCGCGCGGCGTCGACGGCGCCCTCAGCGGCAAGCTCCGTGAGCGCTGCCACTGTCAGGTAATGCCGGTCGACCTCGAAGAACCGGCGCAGTGCGCGGCGGGAGTCGCTGCGGCCGAAGCCGTCGGTCCCGAGTACGCGATAGCGCCCCGGCACCCACTGGCGGATCTGATCGGCGAACGCGCGGATGTAATCGCTCGAGGCGACTACCGGACCCTCGCGACCAGCCAGTTGCTCGGTCACATACGCGCGGCGCGGGTCCTCGAGCGGGTGCAGCATGTTCCAGCGCTCGACCTCGATCCCATCGCGCCGCAACTCCGTGAACGAGGTCGCACTCCACACGTCGGCGGCCACCTGGAAGTCGGATTCGAGCAGCTCGGCGGCGGCCAGCACCTCGTTCAGGATCGTCCCCGAGCCGAGCAGCTGAACTCGCGGGGAACCCTCGCCGCGCGAACTCTCCCGCACCAGGTACATGCCGCGGAGGATGCCCTCCTGCGCGCCCTCCGGCATCGCCGGGTGGTGGTAGTTCTCGTTCATCAGGGTGATGTAGTAGAAGACGTCTTCCTGCTCGGCGAACATCCGCCGCAGGCCGTCCTGGACGATCACGGCCACCTCGTAGCCGAAGGTAGGATCGTAGGCCCGGCAGTTGGGCACCACCGAGAACAGCACGTGACTGTGGCCGTCCTCGTGCTGCAGCCCCTCGCCGTTCAACGTGGTCCGGCCGGCCGTCCCGCCCAGCATGAACCCGCGGGTGCGCGAGTCGGCGGCGGCCCAGACCAGATCCCCCACCCGCTGGTAGCCGAACATCGAGTAGTAGATGTAGAACGGGATCATCGGTACGCCATGGACGCTGTAGGAGGTGCCGGCGGCGATGAATGACGAGATCGACCCGGCCTCGGTAATCCCCTCCTCGAGGATCTGCCCGTGCTTGTCCTCCTTGTAGAACATGAGCTGCTCTGAGTCCTGGGGCTGGTAGAGCTGCCCCAGCGGCGAGTAGATCCCGATCTGGCGGAACATCCCCTCCATCCCGAACGTGCGCGACTCATCGGGCACGATCGGGACCAGGTGCGGCCCGATCTTCTTGTCGCGCAAAAGCGCCGCGAGCACCCGCACGAACGCCATCGTGGTCGAGATCTCCCGGTCACCGGTCCCCTCGAGCTGCCCCTTGAACGTCTCGAGCGGCGGCACGTCGAGCGCATCCGCTCGGGGGCGCCGGACGGGCAGGCTTCCGCCCAGGGCGGCACGACGCTCGCGCAGGAACTCCATCTCGGGCGAATCATCAGGCGGCTTGTAATACTCCGCTGCGCGCACCTGCTCGTCGGACAAAGGCAGCTCGAAGCGGTCGCGGAAGGCGATCAGCGCGTCCTCGGTCATCTTCTTGGCCTGATGGGTGATCATCTGGCCCTCGCCCGAGACGCCCATCCCGTAGCCCTTGATCGTCTTGGCCAGGATCACCGTCGGCTGATCGGCGTGCCGCACGGCCTCGTGGTAGGCGGCATACACCTTCTGCTGATCCAGCCCGCCGCGATTCAGAAGCCAGATCTCCTCGTCTGACATGTGCGAGACGCGTTCCAAAAGCGCCGGGTCGCGCCCGAAGAAGTGCTCGCGCACGTACGCGCCGTCGCGGGACTTGAACGTCTGATACTCCCCGTCGACGCACTCCTCCATCACCTTGACCAGGCGCCCGTCCGAGTCCGCCTCGAGCAGCGGATCCCAGCGCGAGCCCCAGATCACCTTGATCACGTTCCAGCCCGAGCCGCGGAAGTCCGCCTCCAGCTCCTGGATGATCTTGCCGTTGCCGCGGACCGGACCGTCCAGTCGCTGCAGGTTGCAGTTGACCACCCAGATCAGGTTGTCGAGATGCTCACGGCCGGCCATCCCGATAGATCCCATCGTCTCCGGCTCGTCGACCTCACCGTCCCCGATGAAGGCCCACACCTTCCGGCGGTCGGTCTCGGCGATCCCCCGCGCGTGCAAGTACTTCATGAACCGAGCCTGGTAGATCGAGGTGATCGCCCCGATGCCCAGCGACACCGTGGGGAACTGCCAGAACTCCGGCATCAACCACGGGTGCGGATACGAGCTCAGCCCGCCGGCCACCGAAACCTCCTGACGGAAGCCGTCCAGCTGCTCCTCGGAGAGACGGCCCTCCAGGTAGGCCCGCGCGTAGTTACCCGGCGAGGAGTGGCCCTGGAAGTACACGAGGTCGCCGCCGTGATCAGCCGAGGGCGCATGCCAGAAGTGGTTGAAGCCGACCTCGTAAAGCGTGGCCAGCGACTGGTAGCTGGCGATATGTCCACCCAGCTCAGACGACGTCTTGTTCGCGCGCACGACCATCGCCATCGCGTTCCAGCGAATGATCGAGCGCAAGCGCCGCTCGAGCGCGGGGTCGCTCGGCAGCTTGCCCTCGCGCGCGGCCGGGATCGTGTTGACGTACGGGGTGGTGATGCTGGCGATCGGGCCGCTGCCGGCCAGCTCGGCACGCTGGACGGCACGGGCGAGGATCTGCCGTGCCCGGTCCGGGCCGTCGTGCTCGACGACCGCGTCGACCGCCTCGAGCCACTCGCTGGTCTCAGCGGCGTCGAGATCGGCGCCGGCGCCGTTTGAACTTGCCGTTTGCAGAGAGTCGGTCATTCGCTGGGAACGATGGCGGCGTGCCCGCCACGACGCTCAATATACCCCGGGGCTTTGAGCTCAGACCACACGCGTGCGGTGATTTCCCCTACCGTTGGGGGGTGTCGCTGAGAGCACTGGACGGTGTCGTCGGAGCGCCCTGGGCCCGGCCGCTGGCCGGCGCGCTGGATCAGCTCGTGGTCGAGTCCGATGCACTCGCCGATAACCCGCTGGGCGATCCGGCCCGGCGGCCGCTCTACGTGTACCGCCCGCCGGGGGTGGAACTCGATCATCCGGTCGGACTGCCTGTCGTGCACATCATCCAGGGCTTCACCGGGCAGGTCGACATGTGGCTTGCTCGCTCATCCTTCGAGCCGACGATGGTCGAGCGCGTTGACGCGATGTTCGCCGCGCGAACCTGCCCGGACGCGATCCTGGTGTTCGTCGATGCGTGGACGTCACGGGGCGGTTCGCAGTTCATCAACTCGGCCTCGACCGGTCGCTACCTCGACTACCTGTGCGATGAGGTGGTGGCGTTCGTGGACGAGCGCTACCCGACGCTGGCGAGCCGGGACCATCGCGGCCTGGCCGGCAAGTCATCCGGCGGCTACGGGGCCATGGTCGTCCCGATGCTGCGCCCGGACGTGTTCGGCGCCCTCGCCTCCCACGCTGGCGACGCGTTGTTCGAGTGCTGCTATGAGCCCACGTTCCGTGAGGTCGCCCGCACGCTGCGCGACCACTTCGACGGCTCCTACGAGATGTTCTTCGACCGTCTTGCCGCGGCCGATCATTTCGACTATGGCCGCTTCGGCGCGCCGTTCGAGATGTACGGCTATGCCTGCGCGTACTCGCCGGACCTGTCGAAGCCGGGGGCGGCCCTGCTCCCGTTCGATGCCTCGACGGGCCGGCTGAACGAAGACGTGTGGGCGCTGTGGCTCGAGCACGACCCGGTGCGCATGGCCCACCGCCACGCCGACGCCCTGCGGAGCATGCACCGTATCTACCTCGACGCCGGCAAGAGCGACGAGTATTTCCTCGATCTGGGCGCACAGGCGTTCGCCGCCGAGCTCTCCCAGATCGGCGCGGCGCACACGCTGGAGCTGTTCGAGGGAAAGCACGGCGGCATCACCTACCGGTATCCGGGAGCGATCCGCGAGCTCGTGACCGCGCTGGTGGCGTGACGGCGACCGCTGCGGACGAGCTCGCCTTCGCCGGACCGGCTGCGCTGGCCGATCTGGTGCGCCGGCGAGAGCTGCGCCCGCGAGAGCTGGTCGAACTGTTCCTCCGCCGCATCGCATCGATCGACCCCCGCCTCAACGCTTTCCGGGTGACGCTGGCTGACGAGGCGCTGGCGGCGGCCGACGCGGCCGAGGGGTCCGACGGGCCGCTGGCAGGGGTGCCGGTCGCGATCAAGGACGACATCCCGGTGGTCGGTCAGTCGGTGACGCGCGGCTCGCGCTCGTACGGGCCGGCCGAGGGCGCGGACGGCGAGATGGTCCGCCGCTTGCGCGAGGCGGGCGCCATCCCGATCGGAATCACCAACGTCCCCGAGCTGATGATCTTCCCCTGGACGGCCGGCGCGGCCAATGGAGTGACCCGCAATCCGTGGAACCTGGAGCGCACGCCTGGCGGATCGTCGGGCGGGTCGGCGGCGGCGGTGGCTGCCGGCATGGTTCCCTGCGCCACCGGATCAGACGGCGGCGGCTCGATCCGGATTCCCGCCGCCTGCTGCGGTCTGGTCGGGATGAAGCCGAGCCGCGGCCGTGTCTCCTCGCAACCAGCGCGGGAGGGCTGGCTCGGGTTGAGTACCTTCGGGGCCCTCGCGCGAACGGTGAGCGACAGCGCGCTGCTGCTGGACGCCATCCACGGCGCCCTGCCGGGGGACGTCTATACCGCCGCGCCGTTCGAGGGCAGTTATATGAAGGCGGCGACCACGCCACCGACGCGGCTGCGGGTCGCGGCGTCCCGCAAGCTGCCGCCGGGGTCGGTGGCTCGGATCTCAGCCGATCAACGGGCGGCGTTTGAGCGAACCGCGACGCTGCTCTCGGAGCTCGGGCACGAGGTGGTCGAGCGTGCTCCTTCGTATGGGGCGGCGGGGATCGAGTTCGTCCAGATGTGGATGCGGGGCATTTACGAGGAGGCGCGCCACGTGCCCGACCACTCCCAGCTCGAGCGATCGACGCGGCAGCTCGTAGCCGCGGGCCGGCGCCTGGTCCCCGACCGCCGGCGTGAGCCGCTGCTGGCCGCGCGCGCAGCCCGCACCGCGCGCGTCCTCGAGCTGTGGCAGGAGGTGGACGTGCTCATGATGCCCGTGCTGGCGAGCACGGCAATCGCCGCGGAGGGGGCGTACGCCAAGTCGGCGCCGGTGGCGTTCGACCGTGCGTCGCGCTTCATGCCGTTCAACCCGCTATTCAACCTGACCGGGCAGCCGTCGATCGCGCTGCCGGCCGGGTTCGGCGCCGACGGCCTGCCGCTGAGCGTGCAGCTGATCGGTCGTCCGGGCGCGGAGGACCTGCTCTATTCGCTCGCCGGCCAGATCGAGGCGGCCCAGCCCTGGGCGCACCACCGCCCGAGGCCATGAGCGGCCTCAGCCGGTTCCCAGAACCTGGTTCGGCCGAAGGCTCGCCCGCGCCGCATCATGCCGGTCAGCGGCGGATCGTCGCGCCGACTCCGCGAGGGTCCGCCGATCGTCCCCGGCGCCCGCGAACAGCTGCGTGGCCAGCGCCAGGAACTCAGCCGCGGCGGGCGAGAGGCGCCGGGCCTCCCGCCAGGCCAGTGTGATGTCCCGCCGCAGGGCGGGCTCGATCAGTGCCGATGCCTCCACATCGGCCCCCGGACGCTCGGCGTCCGACTGGGGCAGGATGGCGACGCCCATGTCGCGCGCCACGAGTCGCCTGATCCGCTCGCTCTCATTCGATTCGAGCTTGATCTGCGGCTCGAAGCCGGCGTCGTGCGCGGCATAGGTCAGGAGCTCGCGCAGGCGGGCGCCTTCGCGGTAGCTGATGAAGCGCTCGTGCTCGAGCTCGGCCATGCGCACCGCTGGGCGTCCCGCGAGCGTGTGGTCGCGCGGCAGGACGACGACGAGCTTCTCGGAGACGAGCTGATGCAGGCCCAGCCCGTGGCTCTCCATTCGCTCGGTGACCGATAGGAACGCGAGGTCGAGCACATCGTCGCGAAGCATCTCGGCCAGCTCCTCGCTCGACTGCTCGCGCACGGTGAGTTCCACGCCGGGGTGGCGCTGGTGGAAGACGGCCAGCGCCAGCGACACGTCCACCGGTCCCATCGTGTGCATCGTGCCGACCATCACGTGGCCCGTCCGCACACCCGCGAGCGCCTGCATCTCGGCGTTTGCGGCATCGACCTCGGCCAGGATCCGGCGGGCGCGGGCCACCAGCGTCCGGCCGGCTTCGGTGACCATGACCCGGCGGGTGGTCCGCTCCACGAGCGCCAGTCCGACTTCCTGTTCGAGCCGGCGGATCTGCTGCGAAAGCGCGGGTTGGGCAATGTGCTCGCGTGCGGCGGCGCGGGTGAAGTGCTGCTCGTCGGCGAGCGCGACGAGGTAGCGAAGCTGGCGAAGTTCCATAAGCGAAGCCTATAGATAGCTGAGGACTTTCGTCTTTGACATATCAAAGCGCCGGCGCCATCATTCTCAGCACACCCTCTCCTCCCTCAGAACGCGCCTCGAGGTCCGGCCAGAAGTTCCGCCGACCCCGGGGCGCGTCTGTTTTCGGGACGAGCAGGCGCCGGGTTGGGAGAGCTGGCGCCGGGTTGGGGGAGCTGGCGCCGGGTTGGGACGAGCAGGCGCCGGGTCCCGGGCGCGCGGCCGCGGGCGCGAACTAGCGGACCAGTGGGGCGAGCTGATCGCCCAGCAGCGCCACCGCCTCGAGATCGTCGTGCACGAGCTGCTGGCACATCACCCGGCTGAGCCCGGCGTCCCGGTAGGCGGCGAACTGCTCGGCCGCCTGCTCGATGGTGGCGACGATCCAGCCGGTCGGCGGCTCGCGCATCAGCGTCTCGCCGTCGCTCCCGATCCGCTCGCCAACGCGCCGGGCCCGATCGGCGAGATCGGCGGCGTCGGCGCCGATCACGGTGCCGATCATGGCGGAGAATGGGATCGGATCTCGACTGGCGCGTTCGCACGCTTCCTGGACCTTCGTCCGGCGCTCGCGCGCCGCCTCGAGCGATGGGAAGGCAGTGTTGTATTCGTCGGCGTACCGCGCGGCCAGGGCGGCGCTGCGTGGCCCGGCGTTGCCGCCCATGATCAGCGGCGGATGGGGCTGCTGGACGGGTTTGGGCTGCGCGTCGAGATCGGACAGAACGTAGTGCTGTCCCCGCATCGCGAACGGCTCGTTCTCCCACGCGCCCAGCACAACCTGGAGCTGTTCCTCGAGCACGTCGACCCGGGTCCGGGTGGCCAGGAACGGGAAGCCGTACGCCTCGTGCTCGCGCTCGTGCCAGCCCGCGCCAAGGCCCAGATCGATTCGCCCGCCCGACACGTGGTCGGCCGTCACCACGAGCTTGGCCAGGACCGACGGATGCCGGAAGCTCGCCGGCGAGACCAGGCTGCCGAGTCGCAGCGTGCTGGTGACGGCGGCCAGCGCGTTCAAGGTTCCCCAGGCGTCGAGCGATCCGCGCTCGGGATGCTGGCCGTCCAGGTTCATGTAATGGTCTGAGCGAAATAGGGTCGCGATACCGTGTTGCTCACAGGTCGCGGCAAGCGCCCCCCACTGCGGCCAGGTGACGCCCTCCTGGCCTTCGATCATCAAACACAGATCCATGGCGACAGCTCCTTGATAGAAGGGGCCGCGATGCTATTGGGTCGCAGGCGCGCGCTGCTGTCGGTGGCAGCCGGTCTGGCCGGGTTGGTGCTCACCTGCATGACCGGGTGCGGATCCGGTTCGTCGCACGGCCGAGGCCGGATGGGACCCGCGCTCGCGTCGCCGACGTTCGTCACGGTGCGAAGCTCGTCGGCGGGTCGGCGCGTTCCGTTCGGTTTCCTCGGCCTCTCACTGGAGTATCGCGCTGTCGAGGCGTACGCCGGCACGGATCCCGCGGCAATCGACCCGGTGTTCGAGCAACTCGTGCGCAACCTGGCTCCCGGCCAGGCGCTGGTGCTGAGGATCGGCGGCGACAGCGCCGACCGGACGTGGTGGCCGGCAGCCGGGCTCGTGCGTCCCGCAGGCGTCAGGTTCGACATCACCGACCGGTGGCTTGCCGTGACGCGCGCACTCGCCCGTGCACTGCGCGCCCGGCTCGTCGTCGGGCTCAACTTCGAGGCCGATGATCCGGGCCTGGCGACGGCCGAGGCCGATGCGCTGCTCAACGGGATTGGGCGCGGAGCGATCCGCGCGCTCGAACTCGGCAACGAGCCTGACCTCTACGCGACCTTCCCGTGGTACCGGCTATCCGACGGACGCCATGTGACAGGCCGTCCACCCAGCTACGACATGTCGGGGCTGATCGGCGACTTCACGCGCTTCGCGGCGACATTGCCGCCGACGCTGGTGGCTGGGCCGAGCCTGGGCGCTCCCGTATGGACGCGGGAGCTCGGCCGGTTCCTGGCCGCGGAGCCGCGGGTCGGGCTCGTCACGCTGCACCGCTATCCGCTGCAGCTCTGCTACACGCCCCGCGACACGGCGCGTTATCCGACGGTTGGCCACCTGTTGTCGCCGGCCGCGTCGATCGCGCTTGCCGACAGCTTCGCCCGGTACGCGGTCCTCGCGCGAGCGCACGGGCGCTCGTTGCGGATCGATGAGCTCAACACGGTCTCCTGCGGAGCGGACCCGGCGGTCAGCCGGACGTTCGCCTCCGCCCTGTGGGCGCTCGACACGCTGTTCGAGCTGGCCCGGGTCGGGATTAACGGCGTCAACATCCACACCTTCCCGGGCGCGGGATACGAGCTCTTCCGGATCAGCCGCTCGCGCGGACGCTGGCAGGCGGTCGTCGAGCCCGAGTACTACGGGCTGATGCTGTTCGCGCGCGCGGCGCCGGCTGGCTCGCACCTGCTCGACGTCCAGAACGGGACGTCCGGAAAGCTGCACGTGTGGGCGACGCGCTCCGGCGCCGGCACGATGCACGTGCTCGCCGTCAACACGGGCGCCCGCGCGCGGGTCGTGTCGGTACGGGTCGCCGGGGCGCAGCCGGCCCGCGCCCGGCTAGAGCGGCTGGCCGCCCCCGCCGTACGCTCGAGCAGCTGGGTCACGCTGGCCGGCCAAAGCTTCGGCCCCCGCACGTTCACGGGTCGGCTCGGCGGCCGCCTGGACGTCTCGACGGTGGCGGCGGTGCGCGGCCGGTACGAGGTGACGGTGCCGGCGGGGAGCGCCGCGCTGCTCGTGCTTTCGGCTCCCGCGACCTGATCCACCTGAGAACATGCCCTTGATGCCCGGCGTGCTGATCTACGGGGGGACCAGCAAGAAGCCGGGCAAGTGCTCGAGGAAGGCTATTTCCACACACTCGGGCACGGGGTGGGGCTCGAAGTGCACGAGGCGCTGGCGCTTGGCGCGCGCCGGACCTGATCTCGCGGGAGCGATGTGCCCACACTTCGCCGCTGTCGGGGCGATGTCGACCAGAGTTCACGCCGTAGCGTTCCTCCATGCAATCCCGTGGGTTTGTCTGCCTGGCCTGGATTCGCCCCGACCGGCGGCAGTGCAGCCTCTTCCTCGCGGCTGCTGAAACTACTTAACGGTTGCTGGTCGCCGTTTCTCGTGCCGGCGTGTCCCGCGGTCTATGTGCTCGGCGCCGGCCATAGATTGCCGTCAACTGCCCACTCGACGGCGCACGCGGCGCGAATACGAACTTAGCCGCCATAGTGGCGGCAACTGCGAACTCGCGCCCAGGGGCAGCCTCGAATGGGGAGTTAAGGGTGAGCAGCCCGTGGCTCGTGGTCGATCTCACGGAGGTCAGCGGTCGGGGCAACTTGATCACGCGCGGAACTGGCGCATTGCCGTCGCGAGCCGAGGGTTCGCGTAGGCGCCCGGACGCTCGAGCCCCGCGAGCACGCGCGCCCGCTCGTCGCCGGGCTTGTCCTGCGAGAGTTTTGCCTCGGCATGCCACGACGCGGCGTCGAGGCGGAAGGCTACGACCTGATCGGCCATCTCACGTGCAGTCTCGCCCAGACGGTCGAGCGACCACGGTTCGTCCACCGCGGCCTCGAAGTGCTCGACCGTGCGCCGCAGCACGGGCATCGCATCGTCGAAGCACTCAGGCGTGCCGCGGACGTGCAGCGTGACGTGGTTCCAGGTCGGGATCGTCTCGCTCGCGTACCAGCTCGCCGAGACGTAGCCGTGCGGGCCGTGGAAGATGGCCAGGAGCGGCCCGCTCAGCGACTCCGCGACGGGGTCGGCGCGAGCGACGTGACCGACGATGGCGAGCCCGGGAGCGTCGGCGTCGACCAGGCACGGCATGTGGGTGGCGCGCAGATCTTCCGTCACCAGCGTGGCGAATGGATGAGCCCGCGCGATTCGCTCTGGCCGCCTCGATGTCGCGAATCTCGAAGGCCTCCTTGATGTGCACTCCTGCCGTGTACCCGATGCGCTAGGCAAGGTCGCCCTTGATGTGGGCGACCAGCCGGGTGAGCTGGTCGATGAATCGATCGCCTTCTGCCTCATCGAGCTCCTCGAGGAATCCGAGCAGAGGTGCCGCGTTGCGCCTGCGCATCTCGGCGACGGCCGGTTTGGCCGAGTCCGAGAGCGAGACGATGATCAGACGGCGATCCCGCTCGTCGTGCTCACGCTCCACCAGACCGGCGCGCGCCAGCTCGCCGACCACAAGGCTGGGCGGCGGTCATGTCCATCCTCTGCGCCAGCTCAGACACGGTCGCGGGACCCCCCGATCGCGAGCGAGATGAGCATCCCGATGTGGCGAGGACTCTGTCGGACGGCGGCTTTGAGCGCCCCGGGAATCTCGCTGCTGCGGCGCCGCCAGGCGAAGGCCAGCTGGGGCAGAAGAGGAGCAAGGCGAGCGGTCTGTCGGCGACGGCTATCCACAGCGATTGATTATCAACGGTACTTGGATACCGTGCGTGTTCGACCCTCGACCGGGGCTATCTCGAGGCCGCATCCTCAGCCCAGGCTGACCACCTCCACGATTGTGAGCGGCAGCAGCTGCACCGTTGGCAGCCATGCAAGCGCGTGGCTGATCAGGGCGGCCGCCGCCGCCGCGCCACAGGCCAGGGCCAAGAGGATCGCGAGGCTCCGAGCCTCGCCCCGGCCCCAGCGGCGAGCGGTCAGCGCCTCGAGCAGGCCGGTCAGCGTGCTCGTCAGATACGTGGTCGAGACCTCCCCGACGCGCCGCACCGCGGTGCTCTGGACACCCATCGCGCTCGCGCACAGCACGAGCATCACGATCTGGGACGCCCGCGCCGGGGCGTGACCGTCGATCTCCCACACCACGGCGAACGCGATCAGGAGCACCAGTTCCGCGCCCAGCGCGATCGTCGTGCTCGCCGGCCAGACGGGGCGCCCTGCGTGGTTGTCGGGTCGCCGTGGCGCTGCGAGGAGCACGCCGAGCGCGTATCCGCCGAGCGCGCTCCCAGCGAACAGCGCGAGATCACCGTCGGCCCGGGCTGCGCTCAGACTGAGGACGACGAGATTGCCGGTGATCACACTGGCGAACACGTGCCCGAGACGGATGAAGGCAGTTGCATCGGTGGCTCCGGCGGTTACAGCGAGCAGGACCAGGAGCAAGTCTCTGGAGCGGGGCGAGGGGACCATTGGCGTACTTTGCCTGCATCGCAGGACCGACGCGACGCGGGTGCCGATTCGATGCGTCCGTCACTCGGGCAGGGTTGCGGGCAGGTTCGAAAGCCCGTCAATCGGCCAGGGTTGCGGGCGGGTCGAAAGCCCCCAGGGCGCGTTCTTGGGCCCCGACCGGACGCCGCTTTGACGTCCGCCAGGTACCGGGAGCCAGCTCCGCCGGTGATTACCGGAGGGAGAACCTTCGGGGATCCGCCGGTAAGACCTGCCTATGGCGGATAGGAGGTCCGCCGTCTACTCAGGCACCGACCGAAACGAGTGCCGCTTCGCCGCCCGCTGGGTAGGAGCACCTCGTGTTTGACGGCTTCACGCTCGAGTTCGTCAACCTCGGAGAGGTGACCCTGCGCGTGCGGTATGGCGGTCAGGCGCAGCCCGTGGTCCTGTTGCACGGCCATCCGCGCACGCATACGACGTGGCACCGAGTGGCGCCGCTGCTCGCCGACTCGTGCTTCGTGGTTTGCCCTGACCTGCGCGGCTATGGGCAGTCGACGCTTCCTCCCGACGAGCCGGAGCACGCGCAGTCCTCCAAGCGGGCGATGGCAGGCGACGTGGTCTCGCTCATGCGGCACCTCGGCCACGAGCGGTTCGCCGTGGTGGGCCACGATCGCGGTTCGCTCGTTGCGTTCCGCGCCGCAATGGATCATCCGCACGCGGTTACACGGCTGGTGGTGATGGATGGTCTCCCGGTCGTTGAGCATCTCGAGCGCCTCAATGAGGCATTCGTGCGTAACTGGTGGCACTGGTGGTTCTTCGGGCAGACTGAGAAGCCGGCGGAGCGGGTCATCAACCTCGACCCCGACGCTTGGTACCGAACTCCCTCGCCGTCCGCAATGGGCCAGGACAATCACGCCGACCTCTGGGCGGCCCTGCGCGATCCAGCCGTCGTGCACGGCATGTGCGAGGACTACCGAGCGGGCCTGCGGATTGATCGCGCGCATGAGGAAGCCGACCGGGTTGCCGGCCGGCGAATCTCCTGCCCGATGCTGCTGCTTGCCGCGACGGAGGACGACATCGACATCCACGGTGACCCCGAGGCGATCTGGCGGCCATGGGTGGCCGGAGAGTTACGCAGCGGGGCGATCCATTCCGGGCACCACCAGGCCGAGCAAGCGCCCGACGAACTCGCGCGGGCGCTGATCAACTTTTTCGTCGCCCCGTGCAGTCCGGATAAGGCAGCGGAGCCAGCCGCTGCGGATGACGTAACGACACCGACAAGGCCGACCAGGACGAATCCCACGAATCCGACGCCCAGGGCGACGGGTTGAGTGTCCAACTGCACCCGCTGCCAGTTAAGAGTTCGGGTGTTGTTCGGTGCTTTCGGTGAGGTCGGCGAGGCGGCTCTCGAGAAACCGCTGCTCCGGCCCGGGCTGGGTTAGCTCAAGAGCGCGTGTGTAGGCGGTGCGCGCTTCATCGTCTCGACCCAGGCGCCGCAGCAGGTGGGCGCGCGTTGAGTGGTAGTAGCGGTAGTCGTCGAGCTCGAGCGAGTGGAGCAGAGCAAGGGCTTCTTGCGGTCCTTGGAGTTCGGCGACCGCGATCGCGCGGTTCATCGTCACGACCGGCGAGCCGGTGATGTGCTCGAGCCGCTCGTAGAGGAGCGCGATCTCCTCCCAGTCGCGTGGCTCTCGGAGGTGGAGATCGGCAATCGCCGCCTGGATGACGTAGGGCCCGCTCCCGTGGAGGGTGAGGGCGCGTTCGAGCAGTTGTCGGCCTACGTCGATTTGATGCTGGTCCCAGAGCGACCGGTCCTGGTCATCGAGGAGGACGAGCTCACCGCCCTGGAAGCGTGCGGCGCTGCGCGCGTGGTTGATGAGCATGAGCGCGAGCAGGGCGTGCGCTTCGGCTTCGTCGGGCATGAGCTCGACCAGGGAACCGCCCAGGCGGATCGCCTCTGCCGAGAGGTCGACGCGGCCGTCGCCCCAGCCTTGGTTGAAGATCAGGTAGATGACCGCGAGCACGGCGTCAAGCCGCTCGGGGAGCACGTGGTCGGGCGGGACGGCAAACGGTATGCCGGCGTCGCGGATCTTGTGCTTGGCGCGCGTCAGGCGCTTGCTCATCGTCTCAAACGCGACGAGGAACGCGTGCGCGATCTCCTCGGTCGAGACGCCGCCGAGCGTGCGCAGCGTGAGGCCGACCTGCGCGTCGAGCGCGAGCGCCGGATGACAACAGGTGAAGATCAGTTCCAGCCGCTCGTCCGGGAACGTCGCCGTCTCGTCCATGGTCTCCTCCGATCCGTCTCGCAGCTCACTCTCCAGCTGCCCGGTCTTGGCCTGAAGCGCTCGCTCCCGCCGGATGCGGTCAACGGCGCGGTTGCGAGCGGTCGTGATCAACCAGCCCGTCGGGTTGGCGGGAAGCCCGTCGCGCGGCCAGCGTTCGGCGGCGGTCGCGAACGCTTCCTGCGCGGCGTCTTCGGCCAGCTCGATATCGCCGAGAAAGCCGATCAGCGATGCGAGAACGCGGCCCCAGTCATCGCGAAAGAGCTGCTCAAGCACCGACCAGCGGCTCCTCGCGGACCGGCCGAACCTCGATCGCGTCCGCGGCCCGCAACTCCTGCAGTTCGCTGGCCACCGCGAGAGCACCGTCGAGGTTCTCCGCCTCGACGACGATGAAGCCGCCGAGGAAGTCCTTGCTGTCCACAAACGGTCCGTCGGTCAGCAGCGTCCTGCCTTGTTCGTGGCGCACGGTTGTCGCCGACTCGACGTTATGGAGGCGTAGCCAGCCGGTCACGTTCGGTCGCGCCAGAACCTCGGCGACCCCGGCGTTGATCCGCCGTTGCTCCTCTTCGGTTCTCCGGTCGCGAACGTCGATGTTGCCGTAGGCCAACAGTGCGTATCTCAAGAGGTCTCCTTCGTGCGTGGACGTCGGGTGTTCGCCTCCTAGACGAATAGCGCGGCCGCAGACGGACAGTTCTGCGCCTGCCTGTCCGTCTGGCGTCCATCCGTTCGTCACCGAGGCAGAACCGGCCGACGAGCCGGCCACGACGAAAGGAGTAGACATGACAGGCAAACCGGCGACAAGTCGGGCGCTCCGCTGGGTGGTCGGGCTGACCTCGACCGCCTATTTCATGGTGGTCCTTGACTCGGTGGTCGTGATAACGGCGCTGCCGCGCATGCAGCGCGACCTGCGCGTCGGCGTCTCCTCGCTGCAATGGACAGTCAACGCATACGGCGTCGCCTTCGCCGCCGGCATCATCACTGCCGCGGCCCTGGGCGACCGCTTCGGCCGTCAGCGGGTCTTCAACAGCGGCTTGGCGCTCTTCACCCTCACCTCGGCGGCGTGCGCGCTCGCCCCCAACGTGGGCGAGCTGATCGCCGCCCGGACGGTACAGGGGCTCGGCGCAGCGGCGGTGCTGCCGCTCAGCCTCACGATTCTCACGACGGCGTTCCCGCCGGAGAAGCGCGGGATGATCGTTGGCGTCTACGGCGGGCTCGCTGGTCTGGCCGTTGCGCTCGGGCCGATCATCGGAGGCGCGATCACGGAGGGAATCAACTGGCACTGGATCTTCTGGATCAACGTCCCAATCGGGCTTGCGGCAGTGCTCCTCGGCCGGCGGCTGCTGCCCGAGAGCCACGGCGCGCCGGCGAGGCTCGACCTCACCGGCGTCTCGCTCGTCACCGCCGGCGTCGTCGCGCTCGTCTGGGCGCTCACTCGCGCGGGCGCCCGTGGGTGGACCAGTACCGAGATCGTCTCAAGCCTCGCCGTCGGCTCGCTGCTACTCGCTGCATTCATCTGGTGGGAGCGACGGGCCGTCGAGCCAATGGTGCCACTCCGGCTGTTTGCGAGCCGCCAGTTTGCGATCGGCAACCTCACCAGCTACCTGCTGAACGGCGCCATCTTCGCGGGCGCGTTTTTCATCACGCAGGAGTTCCAGCTCGCGCGCGGCTACTCTCCACTCGGTACCGGGCTGCGTTTGCTGCCGTTCTTCGCCACCCCGATGATCGTCGCGCCGCTCGCGGGCGCTCTGTCTGACCGCATCGGCCGCCGGCCGATCATGGTGGTCGGCCTCGCGCTGCAGGCATGCGGCTTCGTCTGGATCGCCGTCCGCGGCTCGCTCGCCACCAGCTGGATAGAGCTCGACGTCGCCCTGCTCATCGCCGGAATCGGCGTCTCGATGGCCCTCCCCACCGTGCCCGCTGCTGTTCTGGACGCGGTCGCTCCCGAGGAGATGGGCAAGGCGTCGGGGATCAACTACATGGCGCAGCGCTTCGGCACCGTGTTCGCGCTCGCGATCGCAAGCGCCGTCTTCTCCGCTCATGGCCACCTCGGCAGCCTCGCCGGCGTGAACGCCGGCTTCCGGCCGGCGCTCTGGGTCTGCGCCGGCTTCGCCGTCCTGGCCGCCCTCAGCGCGGTCGCCATGACCCCGTCCCGCCGCGACGCAGCGGCACAGGCCGAGCTGGCGGACCTGCCAACGCCGGCCTGAACCTGACCATCCAACCAAGCGTCAACCGACAGAAAAGGACACGCGATGCCCAACATCCTGCACCGCCTCTCAATCGACGCACCGCCCGAGCGCGTGCACCAACTCGCAGCGACCAGGGAAGGAATCCAGCGGTGGTGGACGTCGCACCCGGTCGCCGGAGATGACTCCGTCGCCGGCCGACTGGCCGTCTATTTCAACGACAGCGAAAAAGCAGCGGCGATCTTCGAAGTCCTCGAGCGAACACCGCAGCAGATCATCTGGCGCTGCCTCGAGGGGCCGCCCGACTGGCTCGACACACGCATCACCTTCGCGATCAACCCTCGCGACGACACGGGCACAACCCTCCTGTTCAGCCACGAGGGGTGGCAGCAGGAGAACGAGTTCATGAACGGCTGCTCGACCAACTGGGCTGCCTACCTCATGAGCCTCAAGTCAGGCGCCGAAGGCCATGGCTTCGACCCTTACCCGGGCGGCGAGATCAGCCGCTGGGACTGACGCATCCACCCCGATGCATTCGTCGTCGGCTTTAGATCAGTGCTTCGGGTCGCCGGCGCGACTCCAAGGGCCGTCGTAGGGGGGCGGGCGTGATCGGCTGGAATCAGAGGGTGACAGGTCGGCGGTTTCTCGCGCGTGGTGTCCCCCTGGGCGTCGGCTGTTCGTCATCAGATCAAAGGGCCGGCATCCACGCCGGCCCCGACCGAAAGGATGCAGAGATGGCGAATTATGTGTTCGCGTACAGCGGCGGCAACGGTGTGGCGGCCGACGAGGCCGAGCGCAACGCGCAGTATGCCAAGTGGGGTCAGTGGTTCGAAGAGCTCGGTTCGGCTGTCGTCGAGGGCGGGGCCCCAACCGGGGCCGCGAAGACGGTCGGCCCGGGCGGTTCGGTCAGCGACGGCGGCTCGCGTGGCCTGACCGGCTACTCGATCGTGTCGGCCGGCAGTCTCGACTCGGCGGTCGAGCTGGCGAAGGGCTGCCCGGTCCTCGAGATCGGCGGCGCGGTCGACGTCTACGAAGCGATCGCGATGTAGCCGGCGCACGGGGCGCCGGGTTGGCGAGACCCTCAGGTCCCGAAACCCGACCCGGCGCTCCAGGTGATCGACCAGCACCCGACGAGTTCTCGTCTGGCCAAATCCCGGTGCGGACGCGTTCGTAGAGCGTGTCTGGCGCGAGGTCCGGGCCGCCGGGCCAGACCACGGTCCCCGTCTCGGCGTCAACCACGACCTCCGCAAATCCGGCTGGTGTCCGCGCGCGTTGGACGACCGGCCCGTGCATCCGCACGAGGGGACGTCGACCTCGCCGGTTAGCCCGGCGGCGAATGTCACGTTGAGGACTCCGTGTCGGACACGGCTGCTGAGGTTATGTCTGGGGTGAGGCCGGTCGCTGGAGCGGGTCGATCTCCTTCTGTGTGTCTCACCGGCGCGAGCTCGGCGCCAGTTCTCGAGCACCCCCTCCTGGTGGAGCTCGGCCCGGGCGAGGACGAGCCGCAGCTGCCGCTGACCGAGGTTGCTGTCGATGACTTCTATTGGGAGATCAAGCCGCGGAAAGTGCCGATCGAGGACCTGTCAAGCAGCGCCGACACGGGTGGCGCATAAAGGCGACTCGCGTAGTGCGGATGCGATCGAGGCGCTGCTTTACAGCGACGCCCGTCCGCGCTACCAAGCGGTGGAGGATCGACCCGTCATCGGATGCGCCCGGCGCGGTGGCGCGGTCGCCTAGTTCGGCGATGGATGGCGCGATGCGGCCGCAAGACGCGGATGCGATCGTCTCGTCGACTTCGTGCTCCCGATCGGAAACGTGGCAAAGCGCTAGCTGCCGCCGACGCCATCGGAGAGCTGGATCGTCGCCAAAGCAGCAGTCCGCTTGGGGACTGCGCGGATCGCGAAAGCGATCACCAGCGAGAGGCGATCTCCGCGTAGAGCAGTCGGCTGCCGACGGCTCCAAGATGCCGGTACAATGCTGCTCGATCTCACGGACGCCGCGGCGACGCCGCCGCACTATTGCTCCTGGAAGAAAACGGCGGACACGCCAGATCTCCGGCCCTCGTCCTTTCCGGGAGTGGACGTTAGCCAGACCCCAGCAAGCACCGAGTGCTGCTCGCGCGGGAAAGCAGGGCCGTCGAGGTGACCCATCGCGGCGCCGGACGGTCGACTCCGTGGAGATGCGCACCTTCGGCGAATCTCACGTGCGTTCGCACTCATCTCCGCCAGCCCTGCCTTTCTCCTGGCGCGGGCATCCATGCAGCGGCAATTGAGTGCCTGGGCTGTCGCTGTGCGGGGCGGGAGGGGCAGCGGGTCGAACGCCAGCGCGCGCCACTCCGACCGGCCGGGGTCTCGCTGCTGCTCAGCTGGGGGAGTGGCGTTGGTCCGGCGTCCGCGCGATGAGGGCGACGCTTATCACGACGAGCCACGCGAACATGAGTACAGCGGCCAGCAGGAGGATGCCGTACGTGGCCGAGTGGTTGTTCGTCGGGCCGAGGAGGGTACTCGCGGATGCTGCGCCACAGAGGGCAGCGATGGCGCCGAGCCAGCCGGTCCAGCGCGCAAGGAGATGCTCGCGCAGCGTAGCCGCAGTGACGGCGATGACCATGGGGACGAGCGGCACCGCGATCGCCGGGCCGCCTGCGAGATACGAGAGCACGACGAGCGCGTGCGCGAGCGGCGCATCGCTGGCGACCGTTGGTTCGGCCAGCGTCCGGTAGCAGAGCGCGGATAACAGCAGGAACGCCGCGGCCATCGTGCCCCCTGCCAGCGCGAGCGCGCGTAGGCCGGCAGAGGCGCTGCTTTCGCGCTGCAGGTAGGCCCTGATGTGGGCCGCGAACGCGACCAGCGCGATCGCCGACAGCACGTGGAAGAAGCTGAGGGCCCGCACCTCGGAGGCGTTTTCGAGGAAGTAGGCTCGGACGCGAGAGGCGGTCGCGTCGAGCGCCGGGAAGTTGCTCGTCCCGAGAACATCGCCGAACAGCAGCCCGCAGCCGAACAGCATGACGGTGAGTGCGCCGCTGGCGGCCCATAGCCGCAGCCACATGCTCCCGCGCTGCGCTGGGAGGGTCGCCCCGGAGTCGCTCATGCGCTCAGTCCAGCACGCGACAAGCCTTCGTTCGGCGGATGTCGTCGGTGCGGCGGATGTGACCAGGGTTCCAAGCCCAAGTATCGTCTCAGCTGGATTGGGCCGGGACGAGCAGCTGGCTAACCGAGAGCACCGCGCCCTGCGGGTCGGCGATCACGGCGTTGCGGAAACCTGGGATCTCGCGCGGCTCGACCTGCACGGCTCCGCCGAGTTCGGCGGCGGTCGCGGCGACCCGGTGCGCGTCGGCGACCCAGACGTCGACGCTCCAGCTTTGCTCCCCGTCGCCGCTCATCATCACGGCGACGACGTCGCGGGCAACGGGTTGTTCAGGCTCTCCTCCGACGTAGCCGGGCAGTCGGAAGAGCGTTACCTCGGGGCCGAGCGCCTCGGCCTCCCAGCCGAACAGGGCTCGGTAGAAGCACGTCGCGCCCTCGGGATCGTTGGTGTTGAGCGCGCTCATCGCCCACGCCGAGGGCTCGTTGACGAGCTGAGCACCCCGGCGGACGCCGGCCTGCCAGACGCAGAAGGCCGCCCCCGCTGGGTCGCGCAGCACGGCCATGCGGCCGGCGGGGGGAGCGTCGAACGGCTCGACGTCGATTGTTCCGCCCGCCTCGCGCGCACTGTCGGCGGCTCGGTCGGCGTTGTCGACGGCGACATACATCATCCACACCGGGGTTGACGGTGCTCCGGGTCGCTGCGAGCTGATGCCGGCAACGTCCTTGCCGCGCAGCCGCGCGACGTAGTACTTGCCCGGGGCGCTCCCCGGCATCGCGGCGGGCCTGCTGAACTCCCAGCCGAGCAACGCCTGGTAGAAGTCAAGCGCGGCCTCTGGGTCGGGCTGCGCGGTGTCGATCCAACACGGAACACCGGGTGGGTAGTGGTCGCGTTCGCTCATCTCGATCCTCGCTCAGGTTGTAGGACCACCTAGTTGGTTTTTCCAACTCTATGATCAGTCAGTACGATCTGTCAAGTACACTTCCTGAATGACCGCGAGGCGCAGCTACGGAGACCCGTGCGGGGTAGCGCGCGCTCTCGACCTCGTCGGCGAGCGGTGGGCGTTGCTGGTGGTTCGCGAGCTGCTGCTTGGCCCCAAGCGCTTCACCGACCTGCGCGCCGGCCTTCCGCACCTCAGCCCAGACGTGCTCTCACAGCGCTTGCGCGAGCTCGAACAGGCCGGCGTGCTGCGTCGCGAAAAGCTTCCGCCGCCAGCGGCCTCGCGCGTCTACGAGCTGACCGACCGAGGCGCAGAGCTCGAGCCAGTCATCCTGGCGCTAGGGCGCTGGGGCAGCCGCGGCCCGTTCCCTGACAGCGACACGCCGCTGGGCGCCGACGCCCTGATGATCGCGCTCAAGACCCTGTTTGACCCAACCCGAGCAGACCACCACAAGATCGCGATCGGACTCAAGCTCGACGAGCACGAGTTCCGGGCGAACGTCGCCGACGGCCGTCTCGACATCGTCCGCGGCGACGCGGAAGGCCGCGACGCAACGATTGACAGCGACCCGGCGACACTCGCCGCCGTCCTCTGGCACGGGCGGTCGCTTGACGGCAGCCCGATCGAGCTTCAGGGAGACAAGAAAGCCTTCAAACGCTTCCTAGACCTGTTTCCACCACCGGAGCCGGCAAACCTCGCGCGACCGAACGGATAGACGCCCGGCCGACAGTGGAGGGCCGACCGACCCGATCCAGGCTCGTGAGTCGCAGGGAGGCACCTGGACTGCTCCCACGCAAAAGGTAACCTGGGTCATCGGGGCCGTTGGGGGTCGGGATCGAGTGGCGGATCGTTACGGTGTCGTCGTCGCCGCCGATCAGGACTTCGCGGACGACGAGCCGCAGGATGCGCTGCTGGCCGGCGACATCGAGCTGGTCCGGGCCGTCGGTGAGGCGGCCGAGGAAGCCGTCGAGGGTGTCGGCGAGCTGGAGGTAGGTGGCGGCGTCGTGCAGTTCGGCGTCGAGGCTGTCGAGCTGCGCTTGCAGGGTGGTCTGGCGCTTGCGAATGGCGGGCATCCGCGTGCGGAGTTCGTCGAGCGAGATCAGCTGTTCCTGGTATGCCTCGATCAGCCGGGCGACTGCCTGCTCGGCGCGCGTGAGGTCCCGCTCCAGCGTTTCGCGGCGCCGCGCGGCGGGATGCTCGGTCTTGAGCGCGGCGAGCCGGCGGTCGATCTCGCCGCGCACCAGCGCCGGATCCTCCAGCAGCCGACGCACCTCGGCCCAGACGAGCGGGTCGAGCTCGTCGGCGCGGACCGGGCGGCTCGTGCACCGCTTGCCGTCGGGGTGACGCCAGCCGTCTTGGCCGATGCAGCGGTAGTAGTTGATTCGCTTGTTACTCGTCTGGGTCCAGGTGCGGTAGCACGAGTAGCCGCATTGGCGGCAGGCGAGCACGCCTTGGAGCAGCGTCGGTTCCTTGGTGTTGCGCTTGGAGAAGCGAGCGTTCTCCGCAAGGCGCGCCTGCGCGAGCGCAAACGTCTGCTCGGTGACGAGCGGCGCGACCGGGATCAGCGTCCACTTCTCGGCCGGCTGATCGATGCGGGTCAGCCGGCGGCCGTGGCGCTCACCGCGCTGACGGGTCGTGCGCGTCGGGCTGCCGTGCCGCTCGGCGGTCTTGGTCTTGCCGAACGCAGCCTGTCCGCGGTAGGCGGGGTTGCGCAGGATCGCCCAGATCGTCGAGCGGTCCCAGCGCGCCTTGCCGGTCCGGGTCCGGATCCCGCGGTCGGTCAGCCAGCGCGCGAGCTCGCCGATCGAGACGCCCTCGTTGACGTAGCGGTCGAACACCTCGCGCACGATCTGCGCCTCGGTCTCGTCGATCTCCCAGAAGCCCTCCATGTGCTCGGAGCGCTTGACGTACCGGTAGCCGTACGGCGCGCCGGACATGACCGCGAGCGAACCGCCACGCGCGCGGTGCAGCTTCCCGCGCCGCGTGCGCTCGGCGATCTGCGCGCGCTCGTACTCGGCGATCATCCCCTGGAACTGGCGCAAAAGCTCGTCCTCCGGGGTGCCGCCCCGGTCGGGCTCCTTCGCGAAGACGACCTCCACCCCGGAGCGGGCCAGCTCCTCGAGCAGCAGCACCTGGTATGCGTACCGGCGCGCCAGGCGGTCCGGGGCGTGGCAGAGCAGCACCTCGAACGCTCCCTCTGCCGCACGGTCCCGCAAGCGCTCCAGCGCCGGCCGGGTCAGTGTCGCGCCGGAGAACCCCTCGTCTTCGAAGACGAGGTCCTGCGGGAGCACCAGCCCCCGGGCGACGGCGAGCTCACGCAGCCCGGCGGTCTGGCTGTGGATCGTCTCGTCCTGGCGCTGGCGCTCCGAGGACACTCGCGCGTACAGCGCCGCAAGCCTGCCCGTCGCCAGCGTGACTATCTCGTCCATCGTCCTCCCTCCGCTCCTCGCCCGTCACTCGGCGCCGCTCAGGCACCACGAACCCGTACGCCTGCGCCAGCCGCGCGCCGGCCAGGCGGTCCGACACAAGCTCGATCTCAACGCGTGGAGCCACCGTGCCGCTCGACACGACCGAGATACCGCTCGACCGCCTCGGCGACCGTCGCGCTCAACGACACCCCCCGCAAGCGCGCGACCGCGCGCAGCCGCGCAATCAACGACGGCGTGAGACGGACCGTGAACGTAACGGTCCGCTCTGGCACCGCCACCCCGCCCGGACGTTCGATCGCCGCGTTCACGTACCGCCGCGCCTGACGCTCCGAAAGCCCATGCTCGGACTCGAGCGCCCGGACCGCGTCCGCCGCCGGCCGATCGGCCAGCAGCTCGACCGCGCGGTTGACCCGGACCGCGTACTCGTCGGCGAACGCTCGGCGACTGGCCATCAGACACTTGAGTACCACGCCTCACGACCGATTCCTCCCCGACGGCCGCCGGATCAGCCGCTCAAACTCGAAGTTTGCGATTGCGTGGGAGCAATCTGGGCACCTCCTTTCGCCTTGCCGCGAGATCCTCAATCCCTCCAGGCGCATCCCTGCTCCGCGCGGGTCGCAAGAAAAAGACGCGAGTCAGGATCTCGGCCGCGGGTTCAGACCGGCGCCGGTCGCGCTTGCCGCGCGTTGCAGGGCCGACGCCGCCGCACTCGAGATGCTCGAGCCGCGATGAAAGCAGGAGCATGCCAGGCGGGGGTCGTCGGGCTGCTGGCCTGTGCTCACGAGCAGAACCACTCTCGCGGTGCGGTGTACCCGCCCGGGCACCTCGCTGACGGTCGCTAGCGGCCGGCTCGGGGCTCCCCTACCGGACTGGGAGACGTCGGACATTGCGTTCCCGCGAGACGCTCGGGGAGGCGAGCGAACAGAGGCGGCGCAGCCGATACCGAGCCGGCGCCCGTCGCAGGCGCTTGGCGGACACTGTGCGCGAGATGTGGTCGTCCGGTGGCGTCGCCACCAAGTGCGACACCATGGTCTGATGCGTCAGCTGCAGATGGGAGCTCGGGTGAAGCGCTGCGCGGGCCACACGGCGCCTGATCGGTGGCGGCGGGCGCGGTCGACTGGCGAGGCGGTACGGCGGTGGTAGGTGCGCTCCTTGAGAGCAAGTACCGCGTCCCTACCCGGCACGCCAATGCGGTTGCCCGCTCGCGGCTGGCCGAGCGCCTCAGCGCGGCGTCGCGGTCCGCGTTGACTGTGCTCTCGGCGCCCGCCGGCTTTGGGAAGACGACGGCGCTCACCGAGTGGCTGGCCACCGTCCCGGCCGAAGCACCTTTTATCGCGTGGCTGTCGCTGGATCACCGCGACAACGATCCCGCGCTCTTCTGGACGTACGTCGTCACCGCGATGCAGAGGGCCACGGATGGTGTCGGCGAGGGCGCGTCGCGGATGCTGGCGTCGTCCTCGCCGCCGGCTGAGGCGGCGCTCGCCGCCCTGCTCAACGACCTCGGCAAACTGCCCAAGGATCTGTTGCTTGTCTTGGACGACTACCACCTGATCGAGGCATGCGAGGTGCATGACGGGATGGCGTTCCTCCTCGAGCAGCAGCCCCCGCAGTTGCATCTGGTCCTTGCCACCCGGGCCGACCCGCCGTTGGCGCTGGCGCGGATGCGCGCACGGGGCCAGCTGTTGGAGGTCCGCGCGGCCGATTTGCGCTTCACCGTCGAGGAGTCCGCGGCGTACCTCAACGGGCCGATGGGGCTCGGACTGAGCGAGGGTGACGTCGCGGCGCTGGGCGGGCGCACCGAAGGCTGGATCGCCGCCCTGCAGCTGGCCGCGCTGTCTTTGCAGGGGCGCGAGGACGCCAGTGCGTTCATCGCCGGGTTCGCTGGCGATGACCGCTACATCGTGGATTACCTCGTCGAGGAGGTCCTGGCACGCCAGCGCAGCGATGTCCGAGACTTCCTGCTTACGACGTCCGTCCTGGAGCGGCTCACCGGCCCGCTCTGCGACGCCGTCACCGGCCGGGCGGGCGGCAAGGCGGCGCTGGTGGCGCTTGAACGGGCCAACCTGTTCCTCGTCTCGCTCGACGACAGGCGACAGTGGTACCGGTACCACCACCTGTTCGCCGACGTCCTCCGCGCACACCTGCTTGAGGAGCGCGGCGACGAGGTCGACGAGCTTCACCGGCGGGCCAGCGCCTGGTTCGAGGCCAACGGCGACATGTCGCAGGCCATCAGCCACGCTCTGGAAGGCGATGACTGGGCTCGAGCCGCGGACCTCATGGAGCTCGTCATGCCAGTGATGCGCCGGGAACGGCGGGAAGCCGAGTTCGCGCGCTGGGTGCGCGCATTACCCGATGAGGTAGTGCGGGTCCGGCCGGTGCTCGGCATCGCGTTCGTCGGTGCGCTGGCACGGGTGTCGGACTTCGACGCTGTCGGCGAGCGGCTGTCGGACATCGAACGCTCGGTGCGCTCGCAGGACGGCACCTGGGCGAAACAGCCACCGCCCGGCCTGGTCGTCGTCGACGAAGGCGGATACCGGTCCCTTCCCGCCAGCATCGAGGTGTACCGGGCCGCGCTGGCGCTCGCGCGCTCGGACCTGGACGGCACCACCGCGCACGCTCGGGAAGCGTTATTGCTGACGCCGCCAGACGATGACGTCACCCGAGCCGCAGCCGGCGCGCTGGCCGGGCTCGCCTCGTGGACCACCGGCGACCTCGCCGGCGCTCACGCCGCCTACACCCAGGCCGTCGCAGGTTTGGCAAGCGTCGGGCTCCTCGCCGACGTCCTCGGCTGCTGCATCACCCTCGGCGACATCCGTCGCACCCAGGGGCAACTCAGTGACGCCATGCGCACCTACCAGTGGGCCCTGGACCTGGCGGGCGTGAAGCCGGGTGGTGTGCCCTTGCCGGGAACGGCTGATATGCACGTCGCGATGGCGGAGGTGCTGCTCGAGCGCGATGACCTCGCGGCTGCCGCGGAACACCTGGCCATCAGCGAGCGTCTCGGTGAGCACAATGGGCTGCCGCAGAACCCGTACCGGTGGCGGGTCCTCACGGCCCGGCTGCGGGAAGCCGAAGGCGACCTCGACGGCGCACTCGAGCTGCTCGACGAAGCAGTCCGCGTCTATGCCGGCGACTACTCCCCCAACGTCCGGCCGGTTCCCGCGGTGCGGGCACGGCTACGGCTCCGGCGCGGCGAGCTGGGTCATGCCGGCGCGTGGGCCGGCGAACGGCAGCTGTACGCCGGCGACGAGCTGTCCTACCTGCGCGAGTACGAGCACCTCACCCTCGCACGGCTCCTCTTGGCCCGCTACCACGCCGAGCGGGACGACACCGCGCTCGAGGAGGCACTCGGCCTCCTCGAGCGGCTACTGCCCGCGGCCGTGGGGGGTGAGCGCGGCGGCAGCGTCATCGAGGTCCTGGTCCTGCAGGCGCTGGCTCATCACGCCCGGCGGGATGTGCCGGCAGCCCTCGGCGCGCTGCAGCGCGCGGTGACGCTCGCGGAGCCGGAGGGTTACGTGCGCGTGTTCGCTGACGAGGGGCCGCCGATGGCGGGCCTGCTGAAGACCCTGACCGAGCAGGAGCCCGCCCGCGGCTACATCCGCCGCCTGGCCGCCTCGGCGATGGGGACGGAGCATCGCCCCGCGGAGGCGACAGCGCTCGTCGAGCCGCTGAGTGCCCGCGAGCTCGACGTGCTCCGGCTGCTCGGCACCGACCTCTCCGGGCCCGACATCGCCCGCGAGCTGTTCGTGTCGCTGAACACCCTGCGCACGCACACCAAAACCATCTACTCCAAGCTCGGCGTGACCAGCCGCCGGGCCGCTGTCCGCCAGGCGCACAACCTCAACCTGCTCCCCGGCCACCGCCGCAGCTGACCAGCAAACGCGGCCCACGCCGCTCGCCTGACGCTTCCCCTACCGATATGTCGGGATGCGAGATGTCCCGCTGCTGACCCACTCACTCGCGACGCCGACCCGCCAGATCACCACGCCGCTCACCACATGTGGTGATGACAGCTCACCACATCGACGGCGACCATCCCAACCGTCACACCGATGACCGCAACCGCGGACCGGGCAAAGCGAAGGAGGCGACCACATGAACGATCTACCGACCGGCCAGGATCTCGGTGCGGGGCGTTACCAGATCCGCGTCCAGGGACACCTCGCGCCCCGCTGGGCCGCCTGGTTTGGCGGCATGAGCCTCACCGCCCAAGACGACGGCACCACCGTCATCCACGGCACCGTCGCCGACCAGTCCGCACTCCACGGCCTGCTCCGCAAGCTCAGCGACATCGGCTTGCCGCTCATCTCCGTCACTCCCACCGCACCCGACAGGCCCACTACGCCCCGCCCGACCCACCCCAGCTGACCCACCCAGTCTCAAAGGAGCACGACATGACCATCGACACCCACACCGCCCGCACCACCGACACCCACACCGCCCGCATCACCGCGTCCCCCAGGCGGTCCACCCCGCGCCGCCGCATGGACCCCATGAGGAGGGTCTCCCTGGCCGCCGGCGTGCTGTACCTCATCACGTTCGTGTCCATCCCCACTCTGGCGTTGTACAAGCCCGTGAAGGATCACGTCGGCGCCTTCGTCTTGGGCACAGGCAGCGACACCGGCGTGCTGTGGGGCGCCCTCTCCGAGGTCATCGTCGGCCTGGCCGGCATCGGCACCGCCGTGGTGCTGTACCCGGTCATCAAACGGGTTAGCCGGACCGCCGCCCTCGGACTCGTCACCGCCCGGGTCCTGGAAACCAGCCTCATCTTCGTCGGCGTCATCAGCATGCTCTCGATCATCACCCTGCGAACCCAGGTCGCCGGAACCGACGGCGTGGACTCGGCCTCACTCGTCACGGCCGGCCACAGCCTGGTCGCCGTCTACAACTGGACGTTCCTGCTCTCGCAGAGCCTCATGCCCGTCGCCTGCGACCTGCTCCTAGGCTACGTGCTGTACCGGTCCGGCCTCGTGCCCCGCATCCTCCCGATCGTCGCATTCATCGGCGCCCCGCTGCTCCTCGCCTCCGACATCGCGGTCTTCTTCGGCGCCTATGCCCAGGTGTCCCCACTCGCCGCTCTAGCCGCGCTCCCGATCGCGGCGTTCGAGTTCTCGCTCGGCATCTGGCTGGTCGTCAAGGGCTTCAAGCCGACGCCGCCGACCTCCATCGGCCCCCCGTCCGCCCGGACCCACGACGCCCTCCCGGTCGCCTGAGACAAAAGGCCAACCCACCAGCAACGGCCCGAAGAAGAAGCGCTCCCGCCCCGGTCCTCTCCCCCGGGGCGGGCGGCTGGAGCGGCGGCCCATCGGAAACGGTGCGCCGCCCAACCCCCTTCACCGGCAAGCCGGCTTGCCGAGCCCGCAGAACGAACGCAAGCGATTACACCTGCTGGGAACGACCTGAGAAGCCCGCGTCGCCTTGGAAGCGGAATACCGCGACCGCGATGAAGCAGGTCTGAGCGACTTGCTAGGGAGTGTCCGAGGATCTGTGTAGGCCAGAACGAAAGAGACGTTCATGCCTACAACCAGAGAGAAGTCTTCAATCCAGCGAGCGAGGGTTCCTGTCCTGCCTGGCGCCGGCGGCGAGCCCCCAGGCGAGCCGCCGGCGCCTCCTGAGGGGCTCGCAAGTCACGTTGGGCCTTTGAGCGGGGATCGGGTGGCGGCGATGCTCGAGCGGCCGGCGCTGAGCGCGGAGCTTATGGAGGGCGCGATCGGTCGGGCTCGGCTGCGCGGAGCGCTCGAGCTGCCCGATGGCGGCGAGATCTCGGATGCGGTGATCGACCAGCTCCTCGGTGGCGCCCGGACCGAGGAGGAGATCGCCGGGCCCGGAGGGCTGTTGGCGGCGCTGACCAAGCGGCTGATCGAGCGGGCGCTGGAGGTCGAGCTGAGCGACCATCTGGGCTACGAGCCGCACTGCGAGCCGCCCGGCGGCGTGGGCAACACCAGGAATGGCTCGACGCCCAAGACGCTGATCTGCGACCAGGGGCGGGTGCCGATCGACACGCCCCGCGACCGGGACGGGAGCTTTGAGCCGAAGATCGTCCGAAAGCGCCAGCGGCGGTTCGTCGGGTTCGACGAGAAGATCCTCGCGCTCTACTCCCGCGGGCTCTCCACGCGCGACATCGAGGCGCACCTGGAGGAGATCTACGGGGTCAAGGTCGGCCGCGATTTGATCACCAAGGTCACCGACGCGGTCATGGACGACGTCCGCGCCTGGACGGCCAGGCCGCTTGAGGACGTCTACCCGGTGATCTTCCTCGACGCCATGGTCTTGAAGATCCGCGAGGGCGGAAGCGTGCAGCGCCGCGCGTGCTACCTGGCGCTCGGGGTCACCGTCGAGGGCGAACGCGACGTGCTCGGGATGTGGTTCCAAGAGACCGAAGGCGCCAAGTTCTGGATGCAGGTCCTCACCGATCTCAAGCAGCGCGGCGTGCGGGACATCCTGATCTGCTGCGTGGACGGCCTCAAGGGCTTCCCCGAGGCGATCGAGGCGATCTTCCCCAACACCACCGTGCAAACGTGCATCGTGCACCTCTTGCGCCACTCACTGAAATACGTGCCCCGCAAGGAGCGCGAGCAGGTCGCGCGCGACCTGAAACCCGTCTACACCGCGGTGGACGCCGACGCCGCCCAGGACGCGCTGGAGCGCTTCGACGAGAAGTGGGGCGCCCGGTTCCCGGTCATCACCAAGGCCTGGCTGGACGCCTGGGAATACGTGATCCCGTTCCTCGCGTTCCCCGATGAGGTCCGCCGGGTCATCTACACGACAAATGCCATAGAGGCGCTCAACCGCCAGCTGCGCAAGGCGATCAAGACCAAGGGCCACTTCCCCAACGAGGACGCCGCCCGCAAGCTGATCTACCTCGCCGTCCGCAACGCGACGCCTCAGTGGACCCGCTGCCGGAACTGGACCACCGCGCTGCTGGCGTTCAAAATCCACTTCGGCGACCGCCTACCTGACACGGCAAACTGACTGTCACACCTTGACACTCCAGAAGTCACTGTTACACTTAACATAAGCCGCCTACACAGAAATCCGGACTGCCTCACTTGCTAATCCAGACCGCCGCTTCGGACGAGGACCGGGCGTCTCGTTGCCGGCGGCAGCACTGCCGGTCGCTCCCGAGAATGCGAAAGCGCAGATCTGGAGACAGTTTCTGCCGCGCTGCGATCCCGGCCGGGAGCTTGGGCGGGCAAGCGGAAGGTCGCCGATGCGCTCGTGAGCTCCGGGACCGGTCAAGAAGCGAAAGCGATCGCTCGCGATTTGGGCGATTTGGGCGTGTAGCGGGTGCGCGACGCGCTTGAGAGTCGGGACCTCCCGGGAGATCAAGCGGAGCCGCGTGCGCCGGCACGGGACGATGAGTTCGGTTGAGCGCGCCGGTCTATATGCCCGCAATCTTCCTTGTCGATCGAAGGATCCGATATGGCCGACTATGTGCTGCTCGATGGTGTCCGTACCTGGTACGCGGAGCATGGCGACGGCGATCCGCTTGTGCTGCTCCATCCCGGTGGCGCCGGGGTCGACGCGCGAGCGTTTGGGCCGAACCTCGGGCCACTGGCCGGGCAGTTTTGCGTCTACACGCCGGAGCGGCGTGCGCACGGCCGCACGCCTGACGTATTGGGTCCGATCACCTTCGATGCGATGGCACAGGACACGATCGCGTTTATGGAAGCCGTCGTGGGTCGGCGGGCACATGTTGTCGGGTGCAGTGACGGTGCGATTGTCGGGCTGCTCGTCGCCCTGCGACGTCCGGATCTGATCGATCGCTTGGTATTTGTAGCCGGCGTGTTCCACTTCGACGGCTGGCTTCCCCAGGTCATCGATCCGAACAACGAGCCGCCGGAGTTCTTGGAGCGCCTCTACGCGGAGATCTCACCAGATGGACCCGGTCACTATCCGGTGGTGGTGGACAAGCTGGCCCGAATGCACCTCGACGAACCGACGCTCGCGGCTGATGATCTCCGTGAGGTCAGGAGCCGAACGCTCGTCATGGTCGGCGACTACGACGAGGTCCGACTTGAGCACGCCCTCGCCCCCGACGCCGAGCTGATGATCGTCCCGGGAACATCTCACGGGCTGCTCGTCGAAACGCCTGATCTCTGCAACAACGTCATCCTCCAATTCCTGATCGAGGACCCGGTCCCCACGATGGCCCCGATCCGTCGCGCCACCTCGCATAACGCTTGTCGACAAGCTTCAGCCGACCGCGCCGGCCCTGCTCGCTGATCCACTCCCCTTTCATATCGACGAGCTCTGAAAAGCGGTCCCGCGACCGCCGCGCCAGCGAGCCTTGCGATCCGCACGAGCAGATCTCGTTGCGCCTGCTCCGTCGCCGAAAGCGCTCGTCCGCTTCGGGACTGTGGGGATCATGAGAGCGCTCGTCAGCGAGGGTCGTAGCGGTAGAAGTGGTGTAACGGGCGCCTGAGTGGCTCCGACCACCGTGGCGCTCAGACTCGTCGGCTCCACCACAGAGCTGGGAGAAGGAGACACCACGATGGCCGTAGGTCAGAGGATGACGGCTGGCGATGTCGTCGCGCAGGTTCGCGATGGCCGTCTTGAGGATTTCGTGAGGGAGGCGGTCGTGGACCGCCCCCCGTTCCGTGGACACGCTTTAGTTGACGTGCTGACTGTAGGAGACGGTCCGGACGGAACCACGCTAGTGGTGGCTGGGGACGCGGGTTGGGAGCGCGCGGGTTCGCAGCGGAGCGAGCCGCGAGGGGCGAGCGGAGCTGCGTAACCGCGCGCTGCGCGCCTGGCGGGGAGGGGGACCCCCTGGACGCGCGGTTGGCGTGGGGCTCACGCGACTGCGACGAGCTCGAGGTGATGGTCGCGCTCGGCCTCGTCGGGCGTGCGGTACCCGAGCGTGGAGTGCAGGCGGCGGCGGTTGTAGAACTCCTCGATGTACTGGAAGATCGAGCTGCGCGCCTGCTCGTGCGTGGCGAACGTCCGGTGACGCAGCCGCTCCTTCTCGAGTGAGGCGAAGAAGCTCTCCTTGGCGGCGTTGTCGTGTGGGCCGCCCTTGCGGCTGTTGGACTGCGTGATCCGGTGGGGGCGGCACGCCGAGCCGAACGTCACAGCCGTGTACTGACAGCCGCGATCCGCGTGATGGATCAGTCCTCCACGCCGAGCACACCCTCGCTGCTGCGGCGCCGCTTGAGCGGCACGTACGCGCCCTGGATGCCCTCCACGCGCATCAGCCGCTCGATCCGCTTGATGTTGACCTCATGGCCGTCACGGCGCAGCTGGGCGTGCACGCGACGGGACCCGTAGGTCCCGTCGCTCTCCGCGTGCACACGACGGATCTCCTCGACCAGCGCCGCGTTCTCCACAGCCCGCTCAGACGGCGGCCGCGACGACCACGCGTAGTAGCCCGACCTCGAGACCTCCAGCACCCAGCACATCGTCGCGACGGAGTGGTTCGCCTTCTCCGCCTCGATAAACCGGAACACCACTACCGGGTCTCGTTCTCCTTGACGAAGAAGGCCGCTGCTTTTTTTAGGATTTCCCGCTCTTCCCGGAGAACCCGGTTCTCACGGCGCAGCCGCCTGAGCTCCTCTCGCTCCTCGCTGGTCACGCCCTCCGCCTGGCCAGCGTCGACCGCCTCCTGCTTGAGCCAGTTACGCAGCGTCTGCTGCGAGACCCCCAACGACGCCGACGCCTCGGCCAGCGTTCGCTGCCCCGAGCGGATCAGCGCGACGGCTTCGCGACGGAACTCCTCGGGGTACGGCGGGCGCGTCTTGGGCATGGACACCACATCCTTCCCGCTCGGTCGGACAGACCCAAGCGATCAAGTGTCCACGGCCCCGGGGGCATTCCAGTCGTGCTGATCGCGAGGGAGTTGATGGAGGCTGAGATCTCGGCGGAGATTGGCGCGGAGCTCGGCGAGGTCGCGCCGGAGGCTAGGGTGACGCACCGCAACGGGTATCGCCCCCAGCCGTGGGAGTCCAGGGTGGGCGAGATCGAGCTGCTCGTTCCTCGCAAGCGGCAGGGCAGCTATTTCCCGAGCTTTCTGGAGCCCCGCCGCCGCTCAGAGCAGGCGATCGTCGCGGTCGTGCTTGAGGCCTACGTCAACAAGCGTCTCGACCCGCAAGGTCGATCGGCTGGTGGAGCAGTTGGGGGTCGAGGGAATGACCAAGGACCGAGTCTCGGCGATGTGCCGGGCGCTGGATGAGCAGGTCGAGGCGTTCCGCCAGCGGCCGCTGGAGGGCGCCTACCCGTATCTATGGCTGGACGCCAAGCAGGTCAAGGCCGCGACCACGGCCGGGTGGTGTCCAAGGCGCTGGTGATCGCCTACGCGGTGCATGAGACCGGGGTCAGAGAGGTCATCGGCCTGGACGTCGGCGAGGTCGAGTCCGGCGCGTTCTGGACCGAGTTCCTGCGCTCCTTGAACAAGCGCGGGCTCTCAGGCGTGCTGCTGGTGATCTCCGATGACCACGAAGGGCTCAAGGCCGCAATCGCTCGCATCCTGAGCTGCCGCTGGCAACGCTGCACTGTTCACTTCGTCAGAGACATGCTCTACCACTGTCGCCGCGACCAGCGCGGCCTCGTCGCCGCCGCTCTGCGAGAGGTCTTCAACGCCGAGAACCAGGAGCAGGCGCGGGCCGGGTCACCCACGTGACCGCGCGCCTTGAGCAGGTAGCTCCGAAGGTCTGCCGGCTGCTCGAGGATGCCGAGGAGGACCTGATCGCCTTTTACCTGTTCCGCCAGAGCACTGGACCAAGTTGCGGTCGACCAACCCGCTGGAGCGCGTCAACAAGGAAATCGGCCGTCGCACCGACGTCGTCGGGATCTTCCCTAATGACGCCGCCGTGATCCGCCTGGCCGGCGCGCTGCTCTCCGAGCAGAATGACGAGTGGCTCGTCCAGCGCCGCTACCTCTCGGTCGAGTCCATGCAACTGATCCTCTCCGCTGGGTGGACCGAGGAGAACTCGCTCGAACAACAACATCATCAGGAGGTCGCTGAACTCACCGCCGCCTGAGAAGCGAATGTCGACGCCGACGAGCGCCCAGCGTTACACCACCTCAGCCGACTCGACTTCAGCGAGAGCCATTTTGCTTCGAGCGGACGGTGCGCGCGCGTACGATGCTCCCGTGAGCTTCGGCTTTCCGGCACCTGGAACCTCGCCCGCTACGGTCGCGGTCCCTGCGCCCGGAACGGGGTTCGGCGCGTGGGCGGGTGCTCCGAGCGCCGCGCTCGATACTGATCTGACGTTCGTGATTCGGACGATGGCGAGCGGCTTGAGACTGTGGCGCGGCTGGATAAGTCGCAGTTCGACGCCGAATCGCTCGAGCGGCCTGCCCTGCTGCGCACGCGTGAGTGCCGGTGGTGGCTCTACCTGTCCTGCGCGACACCCGGTAGCAAGCACTGGTGGATCGCCGTACTCGAGGCCGACGATCCCGGGTGTCTCGCCGGCTGCCAGGCGCGAGTGGCGTTCGCGGGGGACGAGCAAACCGCCGTCAAGGACCCGGTCATCTGACAGGGGCCAGGAGGCTGGCGGGCGTGGATCTGCGCTCACCCGCTCGAGGAGAAGGGCGAGGAGGACCGCATGAGCACCGCGTATGCCACGAGCGAGGATGGGCTAAGGTGGCGCTGGCGGGGCATCGTGTTCGCCGGGCGCCCCGGGACGTGGGACGCGAGCGGTGGTCGAGGTCGTCTCACTGATGCGGCAGGAGATAGCCGTTCGTTGCTTGGTCTGAACGCGTGAGCCTGGTTGTCATGCCGCGGCTCCGGGGCGGTCCGCGATCGACGTCAGCTCGTTGACGACTTCCACTGCTGACGGCATGGCGGCGATCTCGGCAGCGAGAGCTCGTGCAGCCGCGCGTTCGGACGAATCGTCCCGGAGCACGGTCCGGACGGCGTGGCGCACGGCGGCTGGGGTGACCTGCTCTTGCATCAGGATTCGTGCCGCGCCTGCCCGTTCGCATGCGCGGGCGTTGTCGAACTGGTCCGCGCCCTGGGGGACCAGCACGAGCGGTAGCCCGGCGGCGAGCGCGGCGAGAGTCGTGCCCGTGCCGCCGTGGCAGAGCACGGCATCGCAGCGCGGCAGTAGCGGGGACAGCGGCAGCCATTTTTCGATGTGCACCGTCGGGGGTAACTCGCCGAACGCCGCGGGGTCGTTCAGGTCGCCCACGGTGACGACAACCTCGACCGCCTCGCCGGTGAGGCCTGCTAGGAGCGGGGCGAACTTGTCCGGCTGGTTGAACAATGGTGCGGTCCCCAGCGACACATACACGACCGGGTGCTGGCCTAGCGCATCCGCCCACGCAGGCAACGCCGCCGCCGGATCCCCGGGGATCTCCGGGCGGATCGCGCGGGTGCCGTGCGCGGCGGGGGCCGTCTCTGAGCCACGGAGCATGGGTGGGCGAGGGTCCAGATAGACCCCGCGGTAGATCCCGCCGTAAGGGTCGGGCTGCAGTTCAGCTGCCCGCCACAATGGCCGCGACCGCTCAGCCATTGCCGCCGCCACGGCGGTATCGAACGGCTGGCCAAACCCGTAGCAGACCGATGGCCGGCCGAGCTCAGCGGCCAGCAGTGGCCCTGAGACGTCAACCGGCGGATGGACGATCAGATCGAACGGACGCAACTCCGACAGATCGCGCAGCGGCGGCAGCTTAGCGCCTGGGTGCACAGCACCGAACATTGCGGCCGGGAACCTGATCCGGTCACCCGGCGGTGCCGCTTTCACCTCGGGGTCCGCCATCGCGGCAATCACGCCATCCATGGCAGCCAGGCCCGCCTCCGCGAACTCTAGGCCATTCTCTTCCACACGCGATCGTAGGTTCGCACCGCTTGCGACGACGACCTCGTGTCCCGCCTCGACGAACGCGCGCCCGAGCGGGATGAACGGACCAAACACTCCATCCATGGGCGTAGTACTGCACAAGACTCGCATCGCATTCCTCTCGTTCGACCAGCTATAGTCCTACTATATAGTGACGCTATAGACAATGTCAAACCAGCGAGCACCCACGACCGCAGTGCACCCCTCAGAGGCGGACGGAACCGCGGACGCCGAGACGAGCCGAGACCGACGCGGACGCGGCTCGGACACGCGCCGGCGGATCGAGCAGGCCGCCGCTCAGCTGTTCGCGCGCGACGGCTACACGGCAACCACAATGCAGGCAGTCGCAGCCGCGGCCGGAGTCCACGTTCAGACCATCTACCTCGCCTACCGGACGAAACCTGCGCTGCTTGCGGCGTGTGCGGCTCGACTCGTGGCCGGCGAGGAAGATCCCGGGACCCACCCCGCCGAGCGAAGGTGGGCCCGCGAGGTTGCGGCCGCGCCCGACCCGCACGCCAAACTCGCCCGCTACGTCAAGCAGATCGGCGATGTGACCCCGCGGATCGCTCCGCTGATCGACGTGCTCCGCACGACCGCTCCCGCCGAGCCAGACGTCGCCGCGTTCCTCGAACAGATGGAGGACGGACGCCGCGAAGGACCGCTCCACCTGCTCGGCCACGGCGTGCCTCCCGGGACGTGGCGGCCGGGACTGACGGCAGATCGGGTCGCCGACATCGTCTTCGCCATCGCGTCCCCCGACACATTCAGAGCCCTGACCTACCGCCGCCGATGGACACGCCGCGCCGCCGACAAACTCATCGTCCGCATGCTCGAACGCGAACTGCTGCCCTGATAACTCTTCGAACCGGCCCGGCTCAACCAATCCAATGAACGATCAACCGATTCCACGACACCCGCGAACGGACGCACACCATCCCCGACCCCACACAGAGTACGAGCCGAAGCTCATCCCGAGACGCCACAATCAAGTGAACGCATCCCCGGGGCGAAACGCGACCGGTTGAACTCCAGCGCTCTGTCGATCGCCCTTGGCCACGATCACGCTGGCGAAGTCGACGGCACCACCGGGGTTCGTGTCTTGCGCTCGCTTCGGACTCGCTCCATTCGTGCCGCCTTCTGCGGTACGTCATTGCCGCAGGCAAATAGTCCCGGCTGTCTGGCTCAGGCGTCGGCCAGTCGGAAGCGGGAGGAGCCGCCGACGTGGACTCGGAATTTCGGACACATCGGGGACACTTGGTTCGGACACACACCTCGCGGCGAGCAGAGAAATGTGTCATTTTACAGGCCTTTCTCGATGCCGGAGGAGGGACTCGAACCCCCGACACGCGGATTATGATTCCGCTGCTCTAACCGACTGAGCTACTCCGGCGGGGCTGCCTTCCGCCTGCAAAACGACATATTGGCCCGGCCTAGCTGGCCACCCGCTAACTGCCTGTGTCCCGACGGAAACCGACCAGTTTGCAAGAAGTGCCCGTATTGCTAGAAGATCACCCGAGTTTGTTAGACGCGTTTGCTAGAGGCTTCCGACAGGGTTCGCAGGGTACCAACCGCCCGGTGCCCTACGACATGGCGGCCGAGGTCGAAGAGCTGGGATTGCCGCAGGCGCGACGAGAACTGGAGGGGCGGTGGGCGCGGTAGCCGATCAGCCACGTCGTCCCCGGGGATCCGGCTCGATCCAGTGGAAACACGGTCGACCGTACGCCGTCTTTCGAGATCTGATCACCGGCAAGCCGAAGTGGGAGGGCTTCGACAGCGAGGAGGAAGCCGACGCGTTCCTGACGCAATGGGCAGCAGACAAGAAGGCCGCCAAGGCCGCCCGCGCGGAGCACGAGGCACGAGCGCCGCAACGGCGTCCACCAAGCTCATCGCGCTCTTGGACGTTCGGGGAGGTCCTCACCGACTGGGGGGACCGCCATCGCGACAGCGTTCAGGAATCGACGATGCGCGACTACGGTCCGGCGCTCAACGATCTGCGTGAGGCGCTGGGTGGCGTGCTCGCCAGATCGTTGACCGACGAGCACTTCGAGGCCTACAAGCGTGCCAAGCTTGACGGCGTCGACGTCCGCGGCGGCGAGGCGGCGGTCCGCAAGCTGGCGGCTTCGACCGTCAACAAACGTCTCGACCTCGCGCGCCGAGTCATTGACGATGCGATCCGGCGCGGCAGCATGGCGGGCCCCAACCCCGTGCGGGAGGTTGTGCGCCCGCACGTTCCGAACCGCGAGCAGATGGTTCTTTCCGAGTCCGAGATGCGCAAGCTGATCGAGGCCGCGGGCGCGCTCGAGTTGAGAGCGCTCGTCCGCTGCTTCTGCGAGCTTGCTCTGCGCTTCAGCGAAGCGACTGGCCTTCCGATCGCGGCTTACGACCCGTCGGAACGGACGGTCCGCATCCGCCAGCAAGCGGCCGAGCGACGCGACCCCAAGCCGCTACGGATGATCATCAAGGACTACACAAAATCGCCATGGGGCATCCGCACCCTGCGCGTGTCCGAGGCGCTTGCGGTCGAGCTCGATGCGATCATCGCCGGCGGACGGGGCGAGCCGAACGAGCACGGCCTGTTGTTCACCGACATCCGAGGGGGGATCCTCAGAGAGCCGAACTTCCTGCGCGACCGATGGCGACCGATGCTTCGACGCGCCGGTTTTGTCGAGAAGGACGCCAACCGGAAAGTGCGTGCGCGCACGGGGCTTACGCCACATGTGCTCCGCCACAGTCGCGCTTCGCTCATTGCATCACGGCACTCGGAGCTGTTCGCGCCCAAGCTCCAGCGGTTCCTCGGGCATCACTCGGTGACGTTCACGCTCGAGAAGTACGGGTCTCAGTTCTCGAAGGGGATGCTCGAGCCGGATGAGTACCTAACCGAGTCGGATGTCGCCGAGCTGGGCGATCCGTCAGCGCCTCATCCGCGCTGACGGCGCTCTTCAGGCAGACGATCGCGGCGAGACCCGATCCATCCAGGCCGGCCTGTCGGCGCGACGCCGTTCACTCCCACGTGAGGGCGCCTTCGACGTAGGGGCGGGTTCGTACTGCGCTTCGCCGCCGTTCCGCATCCACTCCACCAAGTCGGGGACGAACACCATCACCCGGGTTCCAGCTCGATGACCTGGAAAGCGACCGTCGCGACGAAGCTCCCGAACCTTGTCTTCGGAGAATCCGGCGATCGACGCAGCCACGTCAAGGCGAACCGAGACGCCGTATCGATCGACGAGCGTCTTCACAATCGGATCCACCCGGACCTCTAGCGTCGATTCGCAGTCATCGAACTCGTGCGATCGCGGTGCGGCAATCCCCCCGTGTTCAGTGACTCTTCCGGGGTCCGCGATGCACCAAGTTTCTGGGCTAGTCGCTTCTGCAGTGTGGCGTGGAGTAGTTGGCGGGGCCGCGGTGAACGAGGTGGGCGAGAGCAGCCCGTCGAGCTGCTCGGCGCTCCAGCTTGAGTTCCGTCCGGCGAGCGCGACTTCGACCAGCATCTGTTCGCACCATTCGCGCACCTGTGCCTCGATCACTGTCCGGGCACCCGCCACTCCGCGGTAGCGGTCATACTAGTGCGCGATCAGGTCGGTGATCGCGCGGAAATCAGCATTGATCGTGAGTCATGGCGGTCGACGTGGTAGCGGGCGGCCTGATCCTCGAGGTCGCCGATTGCGCGGGATCCCTCGCGGGCGGAGATCCACGCTACGTCGGGAAGGCCGACCGTCGGGTGAGGCTGTTGCTCATCCTGCCGGTGCTCCGCCCGCGGGCCGGTCGAAGCCCGGTGTACTCGCTCACGGGGGGCGGGCACGGTCGCTACATCGGCAGCCGTCCCTCGGCGTGACGCCGCGGCCGCGATGATGGACGTGTCAGGCGCCTGGTTGCGATCGTCGGTCGCGGGCTGCATAGGTACCTGGCGAGGTCGTGCGATTGGGCGGTAGCGGCTGAGGCGATAGAGCGGCAGGATCGCGGTGACGCGCTGGCGGATCGCTTCCTGACGGGGGGCTACATCGGCGCTGGCTGCCCGTTCTTGTAGCCGCAGGATCTCCACCGGCATAGCGGCGGCGAACTCCTCACCCCAGCGAGCCCATCGGAGTGGCTCGTGGTCCATCAGCAGCAGCGTTCGCGCGGTGTTGCACTGCAGACGGCCGGCCGGGACCTGCGGTTCGAGGTGCAGTACGTCCCTTTCGTAGCCGAAGCGGATGCCGAAGTCCTGAAGGCGCCCGTACCCGCCTCGGGTCTGCGCCAGCACGTCGTAGAGCTCGTCGCCGAACACGGCCGCGGCGTGACCGGTCGAAGCCCATAGCGAGGCTTCGCGGCGTCGGCCGTGATGGTCCTCATCGAGCACCCACCAGCGTGCGATCGCGTTGCTCAGCTGCACGGCGCCCGCGGCGACGCCGTGCCGCTCGACGTGGTGCTGCTCACCTTCGATCCGTCGCAGTTGTCCGGGCTCGAGGCGGTGTTGCTCGCGCGCGAGCACTTCGATCTGGGCGGGAAGCCGTAGGAAGCGGCCGTTGAGGTAGCGCGTGATCCAGTGCCGACGACCGTCGCCGACGCTGTCCGGCGCCTGTGTTGTGTCGTGCCGCTCATGCTGGCCGAGCAGCACGACCTGGGTGCCCTCTGCCCGTCCGCGCAGCGCCGATGGCTTGTCCGCCTCGCCGAGGCGGCGCCAGTAGGCGGTATGACCGTCCTTCCAGCGCTGTGGCTCGAGTCCCCAGCGGCCGTCGGAGTGGCGCTTGAAACAGATCAGCGCGCCTTGGTCCTGGCACCACGAGCGGTATTTGAGTCCGTGGGGGTTGCGAGAGCCGGCGGCGATCTTTGCTCCGACGCCGAAGTTACCGGCGGCGGATTGCTCGCGGCCGCTCGAGGCCAGCTGGTTGATGTACCGGCGCAGCTGTTCGGGGGTCATGCCGGTGCCGGTGTCTGTGACCGACAGCTTGCGCACACGACCGCCCGAGGCGTCCAACCGCTGCCAGTCGAGGTCCCACACCACCCGACCGACAGCGCGATCTCCGCGCGCGGCGATCGCGTCGAGCCCGTTGACCGTCAGCTCGCGGAGGCCTTGAAGGTCGGTGCACTCACTGCCGAGGCGCTCGAGCAGGAAGGTCGGGTTGGCGACCGACAGCTCGTGCCAGCCGTCGACCGCCGCCTGGGGGTCAGCTGCGTGGTCGTGCTGCGGAAGCTGGCCGGGCACCTCGTTTGGTAGGTACCGGGCGTCTGAGTGGATGGCCCCCGGGCAGACGCCGTTCGTCAGCCGTCGGGGAACGTGTCTGCACGAGCTGCAGGCCAGGACCCGTAGATGTCGATGACGGTCGACGGGGCAGGCCAGTCTCGGGCTCGGAATCGCTTGAGCGCGTCGCCGCCGCGCTTGCGGGCGTGAGTTCGAGACCAGTCGGTTGACGACGGTGGCCTGCCGTACCGCTGGCCCCATTCGTGCATGGCGTCGCGCACCCAGGCGCGCGTGCGGGTCGGCGCGATCGCCCCGGGATGGCAGCTCGCGAGGTACGACGCCGGCGAGGTGCCCTTGCGGGTCCTTCTCCGACGCCGCCCTCCCGAACCCGGCGTGACCGTTTCCGATCACCGGGCTCTCCAGTGACTATGTCGTGATCGTGGTTGGCTGCTCGTGGTGGATCTTGGCGTGGCAGGTGGCACAGACCACAAGGGTCTTGCGCCGCCGCTTTGCCATCGCTTGGATCCATTCGAGCTGCGGCTGGCCGGGCCTATTGAGCGCCGCGAGGTTGCGGATCTGGTGCACTTGCACCGTCGCCGTTTGTTCGCAGAGCTCGCACCGTCCGGTTTGGAGCCGACGGATCAGCTCGCTGCCGCGGGCGGGATCCCGGACTGGTTGGCGGTCGATGAGGACCGCGTTCTTCTGCCGCCTGAGCGGGATACCACCGAACGTTGCGACCAGCGGTTTGCGACCCTCGTCGCGCTCGACGCGAACCTGCATGCACTTGCGCGGCCCGTGCGGTGTTTCGATCGTGGCCGCGTATTTGCGGGCCATCCTCGAGACCGACGAGCCGTGCTTGCCAGCCAGCGTCTTGAGCAGCGAGGTCAGCATCACCCAGTGCAGCCGGTTCAGTCGCCAGACGTCGCCGGCCAGCAGGTAGTACTGGACGAGGCCCCGGTACTCGGCACCGTAGCGGCTGATGATCGCGTAGTCCTGCTCGTTCATCAGCCCGGGCCGTCGCTCGGGTTTTCCCCCTCGCATGTGCCGGGCGCATTTGACCTTGATCACATCCGCGGGCACGTGCAGCCGGATGCGACCGTTGGCCGATCTGCGGCCAGCGGTCAGTCTTCGGTTGTCGTGACCCGACGGTGATCTCGTAGCCGAGGAACCGCGCCGCTTCTCGTGCGGGCGTGGGTGATCAGCGTCTTGGTCTCGGACAGCTCCAGCTTGAGGTCCTCTTGCAGGAACTGAGCGAGGCGACGTTTGATCTCCTCGGCTTCGGTCTTCGGTCCGGTGAACCCGAGCAGGATGTCATCGGCATACCTGACGTAACGCAGCCGCCGATACTCGGGATCCTGTAGATCCGCCGTAGGGAGGCTACGTTGCTGCTTGCTGCAACGCCCGCGTGGCGGCATAATCGCCGCGTTTGCGAGCACGCCGGATGGCGCTTGCGATCCTCTTGTACTCAGGATTGTTGCTCCTGTGCACGCCTCGGGTGTATTCCGGCAACAGAGCTGCTTCGACGAACTTGTCCAGCCGGTCCAGGTAGATGTTGGACAGGCACGGGGAGAGAACCCCGCCCTGCGGCGCGCCGCTGAGCGTGGCGTTCCACACCCAGTCCTCCAAATACCCGGCTCGCAGCATCTGGCCAATCAGCCGCAGAAACCGGTTATCGTGGATCTTCTCGCGAAGCGTTGCCAGCATGACCTGATGGTCAAGCTGGTCAAAGCAGTGTGAGATGTCACCTTCGATAAACCAGGTCGTCCCCGTCCATCCGATTGCCACGTCGCGCAGTGCGGTGTGACAGCCGCGGCCGGGGCGGTAACCATGGGAGTGCTCGGAGAACTGCGGCTCGTAATACGCCTCAAGCAGCAGACGTATCACTTCGCCGAGTAGCTTGTCCGACCACGATGGCAGACCAAGCGGCCGCTGCTTCCCGTCCTTCTTTGGGATGTAGTGGCGCCTGACGGGCTTGAAGCGGTAGCGCTCGCGACGCAAAACGTCGATGATGCGCTCGATCTTGCCCATCGTCATGCCGTCCGCGGTTTCCGCGTCGGGTCCAGACGTCATCGCTCCCTTGTTGGAGTAGATGCGCCCGTAGGCCAGCAAGTACAGCTGCGGGTTGAACAGCTGCCGATACAGCCCTTCCAGTGGCAGGCCGCGCCTGCCGCGTTCACGGAGGACATCCAGAACCGTTTCGGCGCTCTGCATTACGCATACCTCACGGTCTCTAGAGGTCCAGCCACCTGTGCCCCTTCGCCCTGTGGACGGCTCTCCCGCCCCCCTTGGTGGGTCGCTACTCCCACGACTACTATGGGCACTCCGTCACCTTGGGGCTCGCGCCCCGAAGGTTGATCCCGCGTTCGTCCCTGTCGTACGTCCGAGCGTGACTTAGGCGTCCGACTCATCTCCTTAATTGCCCTCGCTGGGCAACGCTCCATGCCCCGAAGGTTGCGATGGCCCTGCAAGAATGCCATCGCAGAGCATGGCGCCGGTAACAAGTGCCTTTCCGGCGGATGCGACGTTTCCATCTTCTGGAGATTCGGCTTCAGGCAGTCTAGCTTTCGCCATATCACGCGGGTCCCGCGACGCCTCACCCCTGACACCTGGGCATGACCGCCGCTTTCCTGGCATGCGATTGTTCCTTTCACCTTCCGGATCCGGGTAAGCCATTGGACCCAAGAACCTCCCTTCGAGTTCATCCCGGCTGCGCCGGGGATACGACAGAGCGCCTCGCGGCGCATTGCAGTACGCGTAGGCGTCACCCTTGCCGCCGCGCGCTGTGGTTGGGGCGCCGCATCCTCGGCACACTCCCTGGTAGCGGCGCTTCACGGCTCGGGCCTTCTCGCCGGTTGGGTCTAATGCCTGTAAAGGGCGTAACGTGCCCGCCGACCGAGAGGAGCGCACCGTGACCAGCAAGCCCCGCGCCGTGGCCGTCGTCCGTGTCAGCGCCCAGGGCGACCGCGCAGAGGAGCACTTCCACTCTCCCGACGTGCAGCTCGACAGCGCCAAGCGGTGGGCGCGCAAGCGCCGCGAGCGGTTCGTTGCGCACTTCTCCGAGATCGACGTCTCGGGCAAGCGCCCGCTCGTCAAGCGCCCCGGCCTGCTCAGGGCCGTCGAGATGGTCGAGGCCGGTCAGGCCGACCACATCGTCGTCGCCTATTTCGACCGGCTGGTGCGGTCGCTGAAGGTGCAGCTCGAGGTGATCGAGCGGGTCGAGCAGGCCGGTGGCGAGATCTTCGCGCTGGACCACGGCAAGCTGACCAACGGGACCGCCGCCACTCGGCTGTCGACGAACATGATGGGCGCGGTGTTCCAGTACTTCGCCGAGGTGACCGGCGAGAAGGTCACCGCCGCGCAGGCGCGCGCGGTGGCGCGCGGGGTGCTGCCGAACTCGCGGATCGTGCCCGGATACGTGCGCGGCGAGGACGGTGTGCTGGTGGTCGTGGGCGAGCTGGCGCCGGTCGTGCGCGAGGTATTCCAGCGCCGCGACCGGGGCGCCCCGATCGTCGAGCTGCAGGCGTTCCTGCTCGAGCGCGGGATCGAGCGGTCGGTCGCTGGGGTGGCATCGATGTTGCGCTCGCGGATGTACCTCGGCGAGATCCATTTCGGCGAGCTGCACAACCCGAGCGCTCATGAGCCGATCATCAAGGATCGCGGCCTGTTCGAGCGCGTGCAGCGACGGACGGTCTCGCGCGGGCGTCAGGCCAAGTCCGAGCGGCTGCTGGCGCGGCTCGGTGTGCTGCGCTGCGGGACGTGCGCCTCGCGGATGGTGATCAACAGCTACAGCGGCAACTACCGCTGCGGCGACACGAGCGCGAACCGCTGCCAGCGACGAGCGGCGGTCAAGGCCGACCGCGTCGAGGAGATGGTGCTGAACGCGGTCCGGGCGTACTCGGCCACGGCCGACCTGCATGGACGCGCCTCGCGCAAGCAGCAGATCCGCGAGGCGGACGAGGCGATCGAACGCGCCAACGCGGATCTCGATGACACGATCCGGCAGCTCGGCGAGCTTGGCCTGTTGGGCCGGCCCGCGAGCCAGGAGACCTTGGAGAAGCTGACCACGGCGCTCGATGACGCGCACACCGCCCGGGCCCGACTCGGCGATGGAGGCGAGAGCTATGTCATCGGTCCTGACGACATCGACAACCTGCGCGAACCCGCGAAGCGCTTAGCGGCTTGGCGACGGCTGATCACCGACACCGTCGAATCAGTTACCGTCGCGCCGGCGATGACCGCGGATGGGCGCCCCAGTCGCCGCTGGGACCCTCGCCGAATCAACATCAGGTTCCTGGCCCAGCATCCATAAGATCCCGTCGACAGCCTCGGATCGTTTGACCGGACAACCCTCTTGACCCTCGCGGAGTCGGACGTCGTCGTCGGGCACGACTTCCGCAGCCGCGAGAAGCAGCAGAGGGAGATCGGCGTCATCGGCGGTGCGAGATTCGTCCGTCAGGGAGGCGCGGCGCCGCGAGCCCACGGTCGTCTGTCAGCAGCCGCCGGTTGTACGAAGCCCACAATTCGGGGATCGCCGGTGGTCACGGCCACGCGGTCCGGCGCGAGTATCGCAACCGTGGCGTTGCAGTGACGCCGTCACGAGAGGCCGCGCGATCGCATTCACGCGGCAGACGTCGGGGCGATGCCGGGTGCGGGACCGGTCCGCTTGCTCGCTACCGGTTAGCGCCGCGTCGTCGCGAGATTACGTTTGGTCGCCATTGCGATAGCGCCGCGTGTGCTGGCGCGAGAGCAAAAGCAGTCGTGCGGCACAACGTCGCGTGCGCGCGGCCAGGCCTCTGCTCGCCGTTTCTTGAGCCGCAGCGACGGCTGTCGAGCTCGGGCCTACGCCGCCTGGCCGAGTGGGAGATTCGGGATCAGGCCGAGCCGTTGTGCTTCGGCCTGAAGCTCAATCGGCAGCATGCGCGCGTCAACGATGAGACCATTGACCTCGACGAGCCACGCAAGCGGGTGGTCGGCGAGCAGTTCGGCGCGGCAGAACTCCGGGTCCATCGGCGCGTCCAACCGGACCGCGTCGCGGATCCGCTTGGCCTTCGCGGCCATCGTGCTCTTCGGCACTCCGACCAGGTCGCTCAGCTCGTCGGCGGCCAGGTGGGGCGTCTGGGTCGAGTCGAAGAGAAAGTTGTTCTGCCCGATCGCGTAGATCGCGCCGGCGGCCCACACCCGAGTCTCGCCGCGCTCGATCGGCGACGGACGCTTGCGCGCGAGCTTCGCAACAAGCCGGCGACACAGCTCGGCGTACTCGAAATCGAGACGATCCGCGCACATAGCGTCGGTTAGTTCGACGATCTCACGCACCCGTGCCCGATGCGCAGCTGGTACGCGAAGCCTCTCCTCGCCTGCCGCCAATGTCGGAACCTCCGCCAATCGCTGAGTTCACCATCGAATCATCGGTCCTGGCCCGGACGGCTCCGCGCGAGCGCAGGTCCGGTCTGCACTCGGGTGGTCAAATCGGGACTGCATGTGCCCAACCCTGCGAAGCGGGACGGGGCCGGTGCTCCTGCCTTCCGCGCGTAGCCGGAGCGCTGGCCGGCACCGGCGAAATGCCGGTCGACTGACCGAAGCAGATCGCCTGCCGCTAGCAGGCCGACCAGGCCGTCTCACGAGCGCTGGCGTCGCCAGGTTGTACCGCCCGGCGGCGAGAGTGCCGCTGAGCATGGAAAGCGGCAGCGGCGGGTCCCCCGGTCGGGGAGCCGCCGCCGCTACCGCATCGCCGTCGTGAGTAGCTGGCCGGGAGCGTGGGCCGCTACTAAGGGGTCACGCTGGAACCGCGACGCTCGGGTTCGCGCTGACTGCCTGCACGGCGGTGACGATGACCTCGGTGACGGCGTCCGGCTGAGAGATCATGACCACGTGTGAGCCGCCGTCGATCTCGGTGATCGTGGCTCCGGCGCGTTGGGCCATCGACCTGACGATGTCGGCGCCGATGGCCTTGTCTTTTGCGCCCACTGCCGCCCATGACGGCAGATCCTTCCATCCCGGGTGTGCGTTCTTCTCCGCGAACGCGGCCTCCGCGATCGGGCGCTGCGAGAACCCCAGCACGTCGGACTCCGACTGCGGCAGATCGGCGGTGAACACCTCGTGGAACTTGGCGGGGTCGACGATCACCTCGCCGGCCGTCTCTGAGCCCTGCCCCTTCGGGTACCGGCTCTCCAGCAGCGCGGGGTAGAGGATGCTCTCTTTTGAGGTGCCCAGGACGTCGCCCAGTGTCTCGCCCTCGTCGGGCGCGAAGGCGGCGACGTAAACCAGGCCAACCACGTTTTTGGTCTGGGGGGCGGCGTTGGTGATGACCGCCCCACCGTAGGAGTGCCCGACTGCCACTACCGGTCCCGGGATCTGGTTGATGACGCTGGCCACATAGGCCGCGTCGAAGCCGAGGCCGCGCAGCGGGTTGACGATCGCCCGGACGGGCACATCGGCTTCTAGCAGCCGTTCAGTGACGCCCGCCCAACTACCGGCGTCAGCGAACGCGCCGTGGACGAGAACGACAGTCGGGCCAGCGGCCTCGAAGGTTGAATCTGTCATAGCGTGCTCCCTTTCTAGGTCACGCGAGAAGTACGCCGGAGGACGCCTAGACCTGCTGGAGCGCGCGGCAAGAAGCGGCGCAACCCTTCGTCCTCGACCTCTCCAACATAGCATCCCATCCACATCCGCAAGTGGCACTCACAGCCCGGACTTCCCAGAGTCGACGCAGTGGCGTCGGCCCACCCGGGCGCAAGTATCGCCTTCGACGGACGTGTGAAACGGTTGGCGCCGCGCTCGCGGCGCGGTGCCGGCGCTGGCTTGACTCGGGAACCGGGGGCGGTGTCAATGGCGAGGATGCTCGGACCGTCAACCGGCAGGGGTCTTGGGCGCCAGTCGCACTCGATCAGCGCGGTAGTCGTGGCAGCTCGCGCATTTGCAGCCCCCACCCCCGGCCGAACAAGGCAACGTCGGCCTGACCGTCCTGGCAAGATGGCATGAGAGATGACGATATGGATATAGCTGGGATGTGGCGCAACATGCGCTCCAGTCCTACCGAGGCACCCCGGGCTGGGGTGCACCAGGAGACACCTGGAGTGGGCGGGATCTCGATCAGCGTCGCACAGGAGTGCCAAACTGCGCTGCCGCTGCAGGAGTTCAGCGCCGATGAGGTTATGGTGACCGTCACCTCCCAGCGTCCAGGCGTGGCTGCCCAGGTTGTGGTCGGCGCCAACTTGAATAGCCCCGACGGCAGCTACCAAGGCCCTACCACGACGGTCGGGGAGGGCCAGTTCACCGCAACCGGCTCGGACGTCGAGGCTCGCTTCGTCGTCCTGCCCGCGGCCGGGTGGCCGGTTCTCGGCGTCGGCGCGGTCGCCACTTGGGAGGACGGGGCGCCCGATGGTGCTGCGCTGACCTATGAGCTGCTTGTCTGCGATCCCTTGATCTGGTGGAAGTGGCTGATCCGGTTGATCGCCGTGGCCCGCCCGTTCGGGCCTAGAACTGGATCGACACCATCGCGCGGCAGCGGCTGAGCCCAGCCCAAGTACAGGCTTCCGCTTTCCATGCCGAGCGGCATTCTCCGGCGATCGTCGGCGGCAGGGTTGGTGGGGGCGGTGTTTGCCGGCGACAACGCCTTGAGCAACCGCCTGGGACGTCAAAGCTCCGCTCGGGGCGACGCTCAATCGCGCACATCCGGCGCACCCTTCCGCGCAGAGGCACGCGCAAGCACCGGCGGGGCGCGACCGCCGGGGGCGGTGGCTGGCCCCGCCGGTGTGGACGAATAGCCGGGGCGGGGCTGCGTGCCTCCGGGTCAGCCTTCAGTCGTGCCGAAGCACCAGATATGGATTCGGCCGCTCGGTCGAAGCGACTGCGTTTGCGCCGCGGGTCGCTGCCTGGTCTGCGAGCGGAAACTGCCGGTCGGAGGCGAGGCCGTGTGGCACCGCGACATTCGGCGGGTCACATGCGTCGGCTGCCATCTCGACGGCGTGGCTGTGGTCGAGGGACAGGCTGGCGCGAGCGCGCTGCGCGAATATGAGCGTCGCCATCAGGGGCGCGAGAATCATGCTCGGGAGAAGCTGGGTGGCCTCGGTGTCCTGCTTGCGCGGGTGATCGACGAGCCGACGTCAACGAAGGTCTGGCAACAGGGCGGGAACGGAGAGGTCCGGAGTGGCGCTCGCTCGGCCAAGCATCTCGAGGGAACCTCAGTCCGATTACTGCACGATCGCCGGATCCCCGGCCATGGGAAGGCGAACATTGATCATCTCACGGTCGGGGCCGGTGGGGTAACGGTGATCGACACCAAGACGCACCGCGGGGAGATCCGCGTCGACCACTTGGGTGGACTGTTTGCCCGTCGTCGAGCGGTCCTGCTTATCAAAGGTCGCGACCAGACGCGGCTCATCGATGGCGTCGAGCGCCAGGTCGCCTACGTGCGGGCGGCCCTGCGCGCCTTCGGCGGCCCCGAGGTCGAGCTTCGCGGCGCGCTGTGCTTCCCGAACGTCGATGGCTTGCCGGTCTTTCGCCAGCTGAGCGTGCGAGACATCGTCATCGACGGCCCCAAGCCCTTGTCAAAGCTCGCCGCCCGGCCCCCGGGCTCGCTCCGCCCCGAGGACATCGAGCGTGTCTGGCGGGCACTTGCTCACCGCTTCCCGGCGGCCTAGCACGCCCGCCCCCGCGACAAATCATCCGCGCGCCGCACGGCGACGATCCGGCAGAACCTCGTTGCCCAACGAGCGGTTCGTCGTCTTTGCACTCGTCCGGGCCGGTCGGCTGCGGGCGACTGCCTTGGTGGCGAAGCGCAAGCCGGCCTCGACCGTCTCAGGCGAGCAGAGCGATCGTCGGCCGTCGGCCGGTGCTAGCCGGCCGACGGGCCCGCAGCTAGCGTCTTCGACTGACGCGGATTCCGCGCAAGTCGGGTGCGCCAGCTGCCGACGGAGAGACCTGTCGCAACATGAAGGCAGGTGCGGCTGTATGTCAGCGATGCGAACGGGTGGAGATTCAGGACGAGCGGCCGTATGGCTGTGCGTATGCGTCTTCAGCGAGCCCGCGTTCGTGTGCACCGGACGCTGGGAATGAAGTGGCCTGGTCAGCAGCGGCCAGCGCGCCGGGTCCGGGTGAGAAAGCTCCGCTGCGTGGCTGGCCAACCGCCGATCACCGCGCGAGTGCATCGCTCCGAGTGCGGGCGCAGGTGCTCCACCGGCGAGAGCGGCGCCTAAGGGTCGAGCGCGAGATCGACTGGCTACGCTGCCAGCCCTTCCAGCGCGACGTGTCCGAGGCCTTTCGGCCCTGCGCCGCCAACTCGATCGCATCGACAAGCTGATCCCATGCACCGACGCCGTGTCCTAGCCACGATCACAGAGCGGTTGATCCAGCACGTGAGGAGATGGCCGCTTGCTGATGGGATGCGGCGTCGGTTCTCGCGTCGGCTTGAGATATGCGCAGATGGCCGTGCCAGCCGCATGAGCACCGGCCGTACCAAGAAAGCCGCTGCCCGCGGCGGGCGTCTTTCGACACGCGTGTTGTGCTCGGTCATTCGGCTGGTGGCTACCCCGAGCGGCTTCAGCATGATGTATGAGTGCTCCTAGGACGCATCGTTCGGGCCGCGGGCAGGCACGAAAGCCTTGGCTTGACGACGCCCGAGGCATCGCAACGGTCCGCCATCCGTGGTGGGGTACGACCAACTGCGCGGCCAGTTCGAACCCGGAGTCTCACCAGCGCGCAGTCGACGCCACGGGCCGAGTCGCCGTGGTCGATAGTGCCCCAGGCGCCGAACATCATCGCGGTTCGACACTGAGCGGCCGAGCCGTGTGTCCTTGGTGAGTCATGCTTCGGGCCTGGCTCACCAGCGTAGTGTGCCCGGCGCGCCTTTGAACGGCCCGACGAGCTCAGCGGTGATCCATCCCCCGTAGAAGTCGCCGTCCTGCGCGAGGACGCGCTCGTCGCCGAGCCAGGCCGCGTCGATCCGGCCCGGGTAGAACGCGACGTGGTCCGTGAGCGCGTCGTAGCCCGGGGAGGGTTGTGGGTACATCCAGCCGACCGCCTGGTAGCGCCGGTGGCTGATGAGCGCGTCGAGGTAGCGGGCCGCCCCCTTGGACTCACAGCGGGTGGAGGGCTGTCGGCTCGGCACCAGGAGGTCCTCGCGCACGTCGTCGCGCGGGAGGTAGATGGTTGGCGGGTGGCTCCTCTCGAGCACTCGCAGGGCACGGTCAGACTCGGCGAGGACCTGTCCGGCGAGCTCGACTCGGACATGACGCGGACAGCGCTTGACAGCCGGCGGGCGCGGATAGTCCCAGACGTTCTCCACGGCCACCTCACGCCTCCTGGACCTCGCGCACCGCCTCCACCGCGATCTCGGCATCCGCTGGGCGCCGAGCCTGGCGGCGCCGGGCCAGCGCGCTCGGCCACCACACCCGCGCGCCGGCGTCGAACACGAGCGCCGGCACGAGCACGGAGCGCACGACGAACGTGTCGAGCAGGACGCCGAAGGCGATCGTGAAGCCGAGCTCGGTGAGCGTCTTGAGCGGCAGCGTCGCGAGCATCGTGAACGTTCCGGCGAGGACGATGCCGGCGGAAGTGATGACGCCACCGGTGACGGCCAGGCCTCGCAGCATCCCTTGCCGGGCGCCGTGGCGCAGCGTTTCCTCCCGGGTCCGCGCCATCAGGAAGATGTTGTAGTCGACGCCGAGCGCGACGAGGAAGATGAAGGCCAGGAGCGGCAGCGTCGAGGTCTCGGCCGGATAGCCGAAGACGTGCTTGAAGATCACGGCCGAGACGCCAAGCGCCGCGCCGAAGGAAAGAATCACGGTGCCGATCAGGATCAGCGGGAGCGTCACCGCGCGCAGGAGCAGGACGAGGATCAGGAACACGACGAGCAGCACGATCGGGACGATCATCCGGTTGTCGTGGGCGGCGGCGACGTCGAAGTCCTTCTGCTGTGCGGTCGGCCCGCCCACGAGCGCGGTGGGACTGGCGCCGCGTGCCGCGGAGCGCAGGCGGGGGATCAGGTTCTCAGCCTCAGTTGAGTACGGATCCGGCTTGAGGATCACCGAGAACCTCGTGCCCGGTCTTCCACGCTCGACGGCGCCGACCGCGGCCACGCCCGGCACGGCGCGGATCGCCCGCTCCACGGCCGGCAGCGCGGCGACGTCGCGGACGACGACGTCGGTGGGGGCGTTGGAGCCGGCGGGAAAGGCCTTGGCGATCAGCTGCTGGCCCTGGACGGACTCGACGGCTCCTCGGAAGTCCTGGGTGTTGGTCAGCCCGCTCGAGAAGCTCGTGACGCCGAGGCAGCCGACCCCGAGCAGCACAGCGGTGGTCACCCACACTCGGCGGGGACGGGCGGCAACGCGTTCGCCGACTCGCCGCCAGAACCCGTGCGTCTCGTCGGCGCCCGCCGAGCCGAAGCGCGGGATGAAGGGCCAGAAGGCCCGCCGGCCGCCGATGACCAGGCCGGCCGGAAGCAGTGTGAGCATCGCGAGCATCGCGAGCGCTACGCCCATGGCTCCGATCGGCCCGAGACCGCTCGTGCCGTTGACGTCGGCCAGCGACAGGCAGAGCAGCGCAACGATCACGGTCGATCCCGAAGCCACCACCGCTGGCCCGGCCCGGCGCAGCGCCTGGCGCATCGCCTGCACCGGTGACTCGTGGCGGCGCAGCTCTTCGCGGTAGCGGGCGACGAGGAGCAACGCGTAATCAGTGCCGGCTCCAAAGACGAGCACGGGAAGGATGCCGGCGCTCTGGCCGTTGACGGTGACGCCCGCCTCGGCGATCGCCCACCCGCAGAACCGGGAGAAGGCCTCCGCCATCAACACGCTGAACAGCGGGATGAACCAGAAGATGGGCGAGCGGTAGATGATGATCAGCAGCACGAACACCAGCCCGGCCGTGGCCAGCAGCAGGGTGCCGTTGATCGAGGAAAAGACGTTGACCGCGTCACGGGAGAACCCGGCCGGTCCGGAGACCTTGACGGTCAGGCCGAGTGACCTGAGGGGCGCCGCCCGGCTCTCGACCTGTCCCACCGAGGATTTGAGCAGCGTCTCCTCGCCGCGCGGGTTCAGGTTGACGATCAGCAGCGCGGTGGTGTGATCGGGCGAGACGGGTCGGAGCACGGCGCGGGAGCCGGTGACCGGCGGCGCCGCGGCCAGCGACGCGCGAACCCTCTCGATCGCGGCCAGGTCGCTAGCCGCAAGCCCGCCGTCGCGGCGGACGACGGTCACCGCGGTGAAGCGCTCGCCGGAGGGAAAACGCTTGGCCAGGGTCAGCTCCTTCACGGACTCCGAGGAGCCGGGCAAGAACGACGATTCTTCGTTCTTCTGGATGTTCTGGAAGCGCTGCGCGAACGAGCCGCCGAGGCCACCGAAGACCAGCCACGCCAGGACGATCCCGATCCGGGCGGCTCGCGACGCGAACAGGCGCTCGAGAAACCTCATGCGGCCACCAGATCGAGGTCCCCCGCCACCGCGCGTCGGAGTGCCACCTCGAAGCCGACCGGCTCGACGTCGAACAGCTCCATGCCCGATGGGTCGCTCACGACCGTTGGGACAGCAAGCCCCTCGATCAACGGCCTGGCCACGCCTGGGTCCACCGGTGTGACCAGCCCGATCCACAGCGAGGAGAGCCACGGGGTGATCAGCGGCACGGGGATCCGAGGCCGGTGGGAGAGGCCGAGAACCTCGGCCATCCGGTCGAGCATCTCGGCGTAGGTGAGCACGTCCGGCCCGCCGATCTGGACCTCCCGGCCCACGGACCCGTCGACCTCGACCGCGCCCACCAGGTAGCTCACGGTGTCGGCAACGGCGCGCTCGAGAGCCTGCGCGCGGGCGCCGGCAGCGTTTCGTACGAGGCAACGGGCGTCGTAGCCGTCCGCGGCAAGGCGGCCCGCTAGCATGCCGCCGATGAACCCGGTGGCGCCGGTGACCAGGACGCGGCCGCTCATGCCGCGGCCTCTACGGCTCCGGGAGCGGAGCGGCCGAGCACCTCGCGCAGCCCGGCCAGCGCCGGATTGCCGATCCGGTTGAAGGCCAGTGCGAGGAGCGGGTCGGCGAGCCTGAGCAGGCCCTTCAGCCGGAGATATGCATCGTAGGTGACCCGCGTCCCGGTGGCGATCGTCTCGACGGTGATGCGGTCGCGCGAGATGACTGTCGCGTTCTCGGCCACGAACGTGACGGCGCTCGGCGGCTCGTATTCGACGACGCGATAGGTGAGCGGCGTCTTTCGCCCCAGGAACTCGGCCACGAGGCGAAACTCGGTTCCTTGGCCGACTGCCCCGGTGCCGATGCGCCCGGCCTCGACGACGCTCGGGTCCCACTCGACGCTCGTGGAGAAGTCGCTCAGGTACACGAGCGCCTCGTCCGGCGTCCACTGGGTTTCGATGCTGGCTCGGTATCGCGCCATCAGTTCTCCTTAGCTGGTTCTGGGTGAGCTGAGCGCGACGCACTCCGCCCACAGACGGCTCCGCTCCGCCTCGGTTTCTCGGGTCCTGGGCAAGAGGTGGGTGGGGCGGCGCCGGCGGTCGTGCCAGAACCCACCCGAGCTGTCCGCAGGCTCCGCGGCGGCTCCCAGCCAGACGATCGTGTCGGCCCCCTGGTCCGGGCTGCGCAGCAGCGGTCGGGTCGCGCGGTGGAAGCGTGGGAGCGAGGACTTGAGTCCGCCGGTGTCGGCCCAGCCCGGGTGCATCGCGTGCACCGTGACGCCGGTACCGGCGAGCCGCTGCGCCCACATCTCGGTCAGGACCACCTCAGCGCGCTTGGTCCTCGCGTACACCGTCGGCCCGTCGAAGTCTCCCTGCTCGCTCTGCAGATCGTCGACTCGGAGCTTCTGCGCGTACATGCCGCCCGAGGCCACGTTGACGATCCGGGACGGGGCGCCGCGCTCGAGCAGTCCGACCAGCAACTGGGTGAGCAGGAACGGCCCGATCACATTGGTGGCCAGCGTGAGCTCGATCCCGCCGGCGGACAGCTCTCGCCCCTGGGTGAGGACGCCGGCGTTGTTGACCAGGACGTCGAGCCGTTGCGCCTCGCCGGTAAAGCGCTCCGCGAAGCGTCGCACCGACTCCGGGCGGCTGAGGTCGCACAGCTCGACGCGAACGTCCGCTTCGCCCTGGTGTTCGAGGATCCTCGCCCGGGCGGCCTCGCCGCGTTCGCGGTTGCGGACGGCCAGCCAGACCGTGGCGCCAAGTCTGGCGAGCCGCCCGCCGCCGCGAGCCCGAGGCCCGAAGTCGCGCCGGTGATCAACACCACCTTGCCCTCCATCCCCGGCAGCGGCGTCCAGCCACGGCTGCGAATCCGGTATCCGACGTTGGTGTAACCGCCGATCACCGAGAGGTCGAGCGCGGTATCGAGCAGCGAGCTGGTCATCCGGTCAGTGGGGGATGAGGACGCCGTCGATCACGTGGATGATGCCGTTGGAGGCTGCGATGTTCGTCTTGATCACGCGGACTCCGCCGACCGTGACGACGCCGTTCTTCACGCGCACCCTCAGGGATTGCCCGTTCAGCGTCTTGACCGAGTGGAGCTTGACGAGCTTCGCCGCGGTGATCCTGCCCTTGAGCACGTGGTAAAGCAGCACCGCGCGCAGCTCTTTGGGGTTGTGCGCCAGCGCCGCCAGCGTCGCCTTGGGCACCTTCGCGAACGCCGCGTCTGTCGGCGCGAACACGGTCAGCGGGCCCTTGCCCCCGAGCGCGCCGACCAGCCCGGCCTGCTTGGCCAGCTTGAGCAGCGTCTTGAACTGACCTGCGCCGGCGGCGGTTTGGACGATGTTGCTCTCGCGGTGCGCCCCCGCGCCGGCGGCCGGTGCCATCGCCATCACCGAAACGACGGCGACCGCCGCTACTGCGATGTAACGCTTGATTGAACTCACTTTTGGTTACTCCCTTCAGATGCGCGCCGGCAAGAGCACGCGGTCGATTACGTGGATGACGCCGTTCGAGGCTTGGATGTCGCCGGAGATAAGGTGGGCGCCGTCGATACGGATCGCGCCGTTGTTGGAGATGGCGAGGTCCTCCCCCTGAAGGGTCTCGGCCGAGATCCGGCCGGCGATGTCCCCTGCTGTGATCCGCCCCGGCACGAGGTGGTAGTTGACGACGTCGGCAAGCGTGTCGGGAGTGGCCAGCAGGGACTGGACGGCTCCGTCCGGCAGCTTCGCGAACGCCTCGTCGCTCGGCGCGAACACCGTGTAGGGACCCTCGTGCTGCAGCACGTCGCTCAGGCCCGCCCGGTCGATCGCGGTGAGGAGCGTGTCGAGGCTTCCCGCGGCTCGCGCCGTCTGGAGGATGTTTACCGCGCGCCGGGCCGGCGGCGGCTCGCGGTCGGCCGCCCGGCGGGCCTCCGCGTCGCGGCCGTCGAGGATCGCGGCGTACACGAGCAGAGCCATGGCCGCGACGACGATCAGCGTGACCAGCACGCCCACGATGAAGAGGCCAGCGCCGCTCACCGCTCGCTCCGGGGGAGCACGACGGCTCCGAGCGACAGGATCGACGGGACCCACAGCCCGACGAAGATGCCCTCCTGATGGTGGCCGCCGAACCACACAACGACCGAGAGCACGAACGAGACGAATGCCGCCAACAGGATGAGCGACTTCGCCCGTACCTCGGGAGCGCCGCCGACGAATGAATGAATCTTTTCCACGTGACCACCTCCTTATACAAACCCTATACACGGCTTCGACAAGGTAGCGGCCAGCGGAGCTTCTGTCAAGAGACTGTCGAAGGTGTGTATAGTCTCTGCTGTGTCGGTGGGCGGAGGACATCGCATCGGGGAATTCGCGCGGCGGGTCGGCGTCACGCCGGAGCTGCTGCGTGCGTGGGAGCAGCGCTATGGGCTCCTGCGCCCGGTGCGCACGCCGGGGGGCTTCCGCCTCTACGGCGAGAACGACGCCGAACGGGTCGCTCGCATGCGGCGGGCCCTGGACGAGGGCCTATCCGCGGCGCAGGCGGCGCGGGTGGCGCTGGAGAGCGCCCCCTCCCCCGACGGCCTGATCGACGAGGCCAGGGCACGCCTGATGCGTGCGATCGAGTCCTACGATGAAGCCGCCGTTCAGGCCGCGCTCGATGACGGTCTGGCCGCCTTCGGGCTCGAGACCTTCGTACGCGATCTCATCCTCCCCACACTGAGCGCCGTCGGGCGCGGTTGGGAGCAGGGCAGCGTCGAGATCAGCCAGGAGCACTTCGCCAGCAACCTGATCCGAGGCCGGCTGCTCTCGCTGGCGAGGCTCTGGGGCCGCGGTTCGGGTCCCCTCGCCCTGCTGGCCTGCCCACCCGGCGAGCAGCACGACATCAGCCTCCTCGCCTTCGGGCTCATCCTGCGCTCGCACGGCTGGCGCATCCTCTTCCTCGGCGCCGATACCCCGCTGCCCACCATCCAGGAGACGGTCCGGATGACCGCGCCGGCGGTGATCGTGCTCGTTACTTTCGACACCGCACTCGTTGAGACCGAGGGCACCGCCCTGCGCCGACTCGCACGAATCGCCCCGCTGTTCCTAAGCGGTCCCGGCGCGCCCCGGGAGCTCACCGGCCGGCTGCGCGTCCGACGCCTCGACGGCGACCCGATCGACGCCGCCCACAAGGTGGCAATGATGACAAACGAGTGATCTGCCCCCACGCCACCGCGGCACGGCCGCCCGCCTGCGCCATCGCTCAGGCCAGGCGCCTCCCGCCCTATGAACGCGGTGCGCGACCGGCGTTACAGCGGCCTTCCCGGCGTGACCTCTTAGAAGTCCCGCCAGTGCAGGCCCAGGACCGGTCTCAGTGCCGGTCAAGCGATCTGGCGCCGCATAGGAACGAGTCGCCACGGGCCAGGTCAACGGCACGATCGCCTCGCGCGAGCACTGGTCACCGACCGAGTGTGCGACCGCTACGCGAAGATCGTCTATCGCCACCCGCCGTCGCGCGCGCGCTTCGTCGAACGCCCGGAGCGCCGCCTTCGCGGCACCGTAGTCGACCATCCTCGACACCGCCCTCACCGATCAATCGCGTTGATCCTCGCGCCAGCGAGTGGACAGCCATTCTTCGCAGACACCGGGAGTTGCGCCATGCTTTTGGCGCGGCGGGATACCTACTGCGAGTGGTTCGCCTCAGGCTGGCTGACCGCTGTGTTGAGCGCCGTCGCGAAGCGGCACCACGCGAGATACGGCACCAGCACGCCGGCAGCGCGGCGATCTTCTCCACGCAACCTCGCGACCTCAAAGCCGAGCGAGAGATCGAGCGAAGCGATGATCACCAGCGATGCGCGTTTATCCCGGATTCCGAAGAAGGCTGCAGGCCATGCGCCGTTGAGCGCGAGCTGGGTGAGGTGAAGCCGCCTCGTCACGGGAGAGGCAGTCGCGTAGATACGCCACCCCGCGACCGCGATCGCGAGATACAGCGTCGACCACACCGGCCCGAACGCGGAGGCCGGAGGCGCCCATGGCGGCTTACCGAGTCGTTTGTAGACGGCCGGGGCCTTCCGCGAGGCGAGCCCACCGAACCCCGCCGCCGCAGCAACGGGCAAGACCGCAAAGCCCACACGACCTACGTCCACTCCTCACAGTTTCCCATTCGAGCCGGGTCCAGCGCCCATGGAGCGACCGCATTCGGGACAAAGGCAGCCGGCCCGGGCCGTCACGGGCTCATACCCGCGTGGGCAGGTGTCACCGAGGTGTGACAAGCGACCTGCTGTTCACCAGATGCGCGTTCGCTGGAATCGTTAGCTACGAGCCTGTTTGTCGGCTAGCACCGGCCGACGGCTGACAATCGCTCTGCTCGCCTGAGACGGTCGAGATCGGCTCGCTTGGCCACGAAGGCAGTCGCCCGCAGCCGACCGGCCCGGACGAGTGCAAAAGCGACGTTCCGCTCGTCCGACTCCGGTGCCGAGCGAATCTCGACCAGCTTTTCTCACGACCTGTCCGGAGCTCTGCCGCCAAATGTTGAGATTGCCACGGGCAAGGCGCGGCCCGCGGCCCGTCAAGGCTCTGGGCTGGTGCGGCCCGCGGGTCCCTGTGGCGAGGAGTGAGAACGCCGCGACAACGGTCGAGGGGCCCGTGCGTCTGCCTCACGAAGGCGTGCGAGACGTCCGCAAAGCCGGGCGCCTCCGCATGCCGTGCCGCCTGGTCGTAAGGGCTAGAGTGGGCCTTCGAGCATTCGACCGAGGCAAGCAAATCCGCGGTAGGCCTGCACAGTGACGATTGGGGCGGCAATCTTCTTGATCGCCATCGGCGCGATCCTGAAGTGCAAACCGCCGGAACAATCATCTTCATCGTCGGGTTGGTCGGCCTCGTTCTGGCCGTGGTGTACGCCTTCTGGGCGCCGGGGCGTCATCGCACGGGGGGCTAGACGCTCGTCCGCGGCCCGCAGCCCAGGATCTCTGAGCGCCGGAACGCTCGCGCCAGTACGCCGCCGCTTTGGTCAGCCGGCCGCCACATGCGAGCCCACCCGGCGATAACTGCTTGAGACTGCGCGTAACCGCGACTCTTGCGGACGACGCATTCGCCCTCCCGCTAACACGCAGCGGATGAGCCCTTCGGCGACGAGGGAGGCGCCAGCATCGTCCCCCTCCGGCGGGCCTGCGCAGGAACAGCGCAAAGGTCGGAGCGTCTCGGAGCCGCCCAACTGCTTCGTGCAGAGAGCACGCATGCCGGCGAGTGCCGAGCGCGTGGCTGCTTGTGTCGGTGGTCTCAAGGGGTTGGTGCACCGCCTGATCGTCCGGTGGGCCTGGTTGGCTGCCGGCCGAGCGAAAGGTGGTGGTGATGGGACGGTGGCCGGAGTGGCGGCGAGAGCGGGTGTGGGAGTTGTGGGTCGAGGGGTACTCGTTGCACGCGATCGCGCGCGAGGTAGGGATGGCAAGGGATAACGTGACTGCGTGTGTTGCTGCGTCTGGGGGCGTGCGACCGGCGCCGCGCAAGCGCGCTGAGCGGTGTCTGTCGTTGGGGGAGCGCGAGGAGGTTTCGCGCGGCTTGGCGTGTGGTGAGAGTTTCAGGGCGATCGGGCGGGCGATTGGTCGTCCGCACACGACGGTCGCGAGGGAGGTCAACCGCAACGGCGGTCGTGGGCGCTACCGCGCGCAGCGTGCTGAGAGGGCGACGTGGAAGCGTGCGCGTCGCCCGAAGCTGTCGAAGCTCGCGCTCGACTCGCGTTTGCGCGGGGTCGTCGAGGAGAAACTTGAGCGCAAGTGGTCGCCGCAGCAGATCTCGCAGTGGCTGCGTGGGACCTACGAGGATGATCCTGCCATGCGGGTCTCGCACGAGACGATCTATCTGTCGCTGTTCGTCCAGTCGCGTGGGGCGCTGCGGCGCGAGCTGTGCAAGCAGTTGCGCAGCGGTAGACATCTACGCCGCCCGCCGCAGCAGCGCTCCAAGCATCAGGGGCAAGGCCAGATCCCGAACAAGGTGATGATCTCCGAGCGCCCGGCCGAGGTTGCCGACCGTGCGGTCCCGGGTCACTGGGAAGGCGATCTGCTGCTCGGCAAGCTCCCGACCGGGATCGCGACGCTGGTTGAGCGCCAGACCCGCTACTGCCAGCTCGTCGCGCTCCCCGACGGTCACGGCGCTGAAGCGGTCCGCGACGCGCTGATACGCAGCATCGGGTCGCTGCCCGAGCAGCTGCGTCGCTCGCTTACCTGGGACCAGGGCAAGGAGATGCGCGAGCACGCGCAGTTCACGATCGACAGCGGCATCCAGATCTACTTCTGCGATCCCCGCAGTCCTTGGCAGCGCGGATCGAACGAGAACACCAACGGGCTGCTGCGCCAGTACTTGCCCAAGCGCACCGACCTCAACCGCTTCTCCCAAGAAGAGCTCGACGCTGTTGCGGCGGAACTCAACGGCAGACCGCGACAAACGCTCGGCTGGATGACACCCGCCGAGCGGCTCGCCGAGGTCATCGCACCGGCACGACCCTGACCGGAGCGCACGCCGGCCCCCGTCACGCGATCAACCCCCGTCCAGGCCGGCAAGCGCCGAAATCTCCAGGACCCGTCATCCTCGCCGCCCTCGCCGCGGGCGGCAGAAGGGCTTACAACGTGCCGATCCACCGTCCGGGCCCCGACGAAGGCGGTTAAGCGCCCATCGCCGCTCAGACCTCGCCCCTCGGGGCTCGGCCTTCGCGACGACGGGCGCTCGTCGGTCTCGCTCCAAGCGGGGGTCAAATCTCAACCGGCGCTACCCGACACGCCGTGGCCAACTCCTCAACCGGCGTGGGAGGTCCACTCGCTATGACAATCTTCACCCGTCCGCAGTGGTGCATTGAACCGTTGAGGCCGCAGCCGCAAGCGGCAGCGTCGCGAGCTCGGTAGGGCCGCCACGGCACTGCTGCTGGTTCGTGGGAGCAGCACTGACGCCGACCGCCCGCTTATGAGCATCTGCTTGCTCGCCTGCGGTTAGCACCGAGCCGCCGCGGAGTTTGCGCTTGGTCGCCATTGCACTTGCCAGCCGAAGCCCGGCGCCTCGAGCGAAGCGATCGTCAGCTCGGACAACCGTAGGCATCGAAATGCGGCCGGTGTCGGATAGCGCGCGCGACTGCAGTACGCCTGAAGGGGCTAGGGCCCGTCGCTCTGCTGCTTCTCGCGCCCTCGGCCACCATGCCGGCGCGGCAGGCCTCGGCAGCACCAGGTTCTCAAAGCCGGAGTCGCCGACAATCAGTGCGGCAGCCGTGACCCCTCGACGCGGCCGACCGCAATGTCGAAGGCGACTCGCGGAGGCAGCCCGGATTTCTGTGTAGGCGGCTTATGGTAAGTGTAACAGTGACTCCTCGAGTGTCAACCTGTGACAGTCAGTTTGCAGTGTCAGGCAGCCGGTCACCGAAGTAGATTTTGAACGCCAGGAGCGCCGTGGTCCAGTTTCGGCACCGGGTCCACTGAGGCGTCGCGTTGCGGAGGGCCAGGTAGATGAGCTTGCGGGCGGCGTCCTCGTTGGGGAAGTGGCCCTTGGTCTTGATCGCCTTGCGCAGCTGCCGGTTGAGCGCCTCGATCGCGTTGGTGGTGTAGATCACCCGGCGGACCTCCGCGGGGAAGGCCAGGAACGGGATCACGTACTCCCAGGCATCCAGCCAGGCCTTGGTGATCACGGGGAACCGAGCTCCCCACTTCTCATCGAAGGCCTCGAGCTCGGCCTGCGCCTGGTCGGCGTCCTTAGCGGTGTAGATCGGCTTCAGGTCGCGGGCGACCTGCTCGCGCTCCTTGCGGGGCACGTACTTCAGACTGTGGCGCAAGAGATGGACGATGCAGGTCTGGACGGTGGTCTTGGGGAAGATCGCCTCGATCGCCTCCGGGAAGCCTTTGAGGCCGTCCACGCAGCAGATCAGGATGTCTCTGACGCCCCGCTGCTTGAGATCGGTGAGGACCTGCATCCAGAACTTGGCGCCCTCGGTCGTGCGAACACGAAACGCAAAGGAGAGTCGATGTAGAAGATCGGTTAGCTGATGCGGTGCTGCATTGGAGATGGAGGGGCCAGCCTGTTCGGGGTTGGTGGTCCTCCGCGACCGCCCTGCAGGGGGAGGTCGCAAACCACCGCAAGCTGCTGCGGTCAAGAGCCGTGGTGGTGAGCGTTGCGGAAAAGTCGCGCCCGTGAGCGCGGCAGGTGTGGGCCAAGAAGGCGAGCGCAAGCGATCCACTGATGACGTGTCGAAAGGCAAGCAAGATGACATCGAAACCGGGCGGAACCGAGAGCCCGGGAAGAAGCCTGGCGGGAGCCTGCTTATTGGCCAGGCGGTGTCCGGCATGGAGGTGGCGCGAGCTTGGTCTGGGCTCTGGTGCGGAACGTGTGAACCTGTCGTCCCGATGGGGCGGCTGGCCAGTGGAGCGGTTGTGGCCTGCGGCTGGTCGTCTGGAGCGAGAACCCCAAGTGGCTGATCCGCGAGGGGGAGAGTAGCGATGCGGGGCACAGGGGCGGACAGCCTCGTGGTAGCTGTGAACCCCGGTAATGCGGGTGGAGCGACGGGGGCTGGTCATCCTGGCTCGGTCGGTGGTCAACCGCGATGCGGGAGGAGCCGGTGAGCGAGCCGAAGCCTGACGGCAAGCCGTTTGCGATTTCCAAGCGGCTGGTGTGGGAGGCCTGGCGAAGGGTCAAGGCCAACCGGGGGGCCTGGGGTGTCGACGGGGAATCGATCGAGGAGTTCGAGAGCGACCTGCGAGGGAACCTCTACAAGCTCTGGAATCGGATGTCCTCGGGGAGCTACATGCCGCCGCCGGTGAGGGCGGTCGAGATACCGAAGAAGAAGGGCGGATCGAGGGTGCTAGGTGTGCCCACCGTCGCGGATAGGATCGCCCAGACGGTCGCCTACCTGTACTTGGAGCCCGAGGTGGAGCCAGTGTTTCACGCGGACTCATACGGGTATCGGCCGGGGCGCTCCGCCCACGATGCGCTGGCGATATGCCGGCAGCGATGTTGGAAGTACGACTGGGTTCTGGATTTGGATCTCAAGTCGTTTTTCGACTCGCTCGATCACTCGCTCGTTCTGAAGGCGGTCGCTCACCACACGAACCTGCGGTGGATCCTCCTCTATGTTGAGCGGTGGCTCAAAGCGCCGCTGCAACTGGAGGACGGCACCCTCAAGGCCAGGGATCGCGGGAGCCCTCAGGGCTCTGCGATCTCGCCCGTGTTGGCGAACATCTTCCTGCACTACGCGCTCGATCTGTGGCTCAGCCGGGAGTTCCCGGACGTCCCGTTCGAGCGCTACGCGGACGATGCGATCCTGCACTGCGAAAGCAAGCAGCAGGCGCAGATCGTGCTCGACGCGATCATCGCGCGGTTGGCGCAGGTCGGTCTGGAGCTCAATCTGGACAAGACGCGCATCATGTATTGCAAGGACTCGAACCGCACCGGCTCGCACGAGCACGAGCAGTTCACGTTCCTCGGGTACACGTTTCGACCGAGACCGGCGTGGAATCGGGCTGGCGAGATGTTCGTCAGCTTCATCCCGGCCGTCTCAGACGAGGCCGCCAAGGAGATCCGTCGCGCGATCAGGCGCTGGCGGCTGCACCTGTGGAGCGGGGCGACCCTCGCCGACATCGCGCAGGAGATCAACCCGACTGTGCGTGGCTGGATCAACTACTACGGTCGCTTCTACCGAACCGAGCTGATCTGGACTCTCAGGCGGATCAACCATTACTTGGTCCGCTGGGCCATGCGGAAATACAAACGGTTGCGTCGTCACCGCACCCGGGCGTCGAGGTTCCTGGAGGCGATCGCCAAACGGGACCCCGAGCTGTTCGCCCACTGGTCGATCGGCGGCGCACGCACGATGGTTGGATGAGAGGAGCCCGGTGAGTCGAGAGGCTCACGCCGGGATCTGTGAGCGCCGGGGGGTGCAACTCCCCCCGGCGACTCGACTCCTGGAACCACATCCCGAGCACGTCGCGCTCGCCCTCCACCGTGACGCCCAAGGCCAGGTAGCAGGCGCGGCGCTGCACGCTGCCGCCCTCGCGGATCTTGAGCACCATCGCGTCGAGGAAGATCACCGGGTAGACGTCCTCCAGCGGCCGGGCCGCCCAGGCACGGACGTCGTCCATGACCGCGTCGGTCACCTTGGTGATCAAGTCCCGGCCGACCTTGACCCCGTAGATCTCCTGAAGGTGCGCCTCGATGTCGCGCGTGGACAGCCCGCGGGAGTAGAGCGCGAGGATCTTCTCGTCGAACCCGACGAACCGCCGCTGGCGTTTTCTCACGATCTTCGGCTCAAAGCTCCCGTCGCGATCCCGGGGCGTGTCGATCGGCACCTTCCCCTGGTCGCAGATCACCGTCTTGGGCGTCGACCCATTCCTCGTGTTGCCGGCGCCACCGGGCGGCTCCAGGTGCGGCTCGTAGCCCAGATGGTCGCTCAGCTCGACCTCCAGCGCCCGCTCGATCAGCCGCTTGGTCAGCGCCGCCAGCAAGCCTCCGGGCCCGGCGATCTCCTCCTCGGTCCGGGCGCCACCCAGGAGCTGGTCGATCACCTCATCCGAGATCTCGCCGCCGTCGGGCAACTCGAGCGCTCCGCGCAGCCGAGCTCGACCAATCGCGTCCTCCACAAGCTCCTCGCTCAGCGCCGGCCGCTCGAGCATCGCCGCCACCCGATCCCCGGTCAAAGGCCCAACGTGGCTTGCGAACCCCTCAGCAGGCGCCGGCGGCTCGCCTGGGGGCTCGCCGCCGGCGCCAGGCAGGACAGGAACCCTCACTCGCTGGATTGAAGACTTCTCTCTGGTTGTAGGCATGAACGTCTCTTTCGTTCTGGCCTACACAGATCCTCGGACACTCCCGACTCGCGTCGCGCTCTGGTCGCGAGGCGTTCTTGGACCAGTTGCGATCGCTCGCATTCGTCAGGAGCGGCGCTGTCAGGGTGTGACGACGACAGTCCCGTTTATGTTCGGGTGGATGACGGACTTGAAGTGATAGGTCCCAGGGGTGGCGAACGCCACCGTTGGTGAGTTAGGCAGCTGCGGCGTCGCCCGGTCGTTGTCGAGAATCCCGGAGTTGAGGAATCCGTTGCGGTGGTTAGAGCCGGTGTATGGCGGAAGGGTCGGCGGCGGGTCGCTCGGGAAGGCGGCGAGCGGGTTGATTACCAGCGTCGGCGGCCCGGTGCTGTTCGGCACGGGGGTGATGAAGCTGTTCTCGATCGGCGCGGTCACGGACTCCGGCCCGAGCGTGACCCGTGTGGATCTCGAAGCGGCTCTGGCCCGCCATCGTAAACGGGAGGGCGCGGCCAGCCTTGACCGTGGTCGTGGCTGGGAACATCGCGTTGATCGTCAGTCTGCCGCACATGAACATCACGCGCGCCGGCCCGAGCCGCCGGTACACGTGCACCACCTCATTACCCGCCGCCGGCTGATCCTCCGGAGGATCAGCGCGTTGATCCCGTCAGGCCCGTGCACCACCCGCAGATAGATCGGCGCTCGCTTGCAACGTCAGCGTCTTGCCATGAGCCGGACCCTCCCGAAACGAGATCACGCGCCGCCGAGAACCTTCTACTTCTTCGCGGTCCGACGGGCGGGCTTGCGCGCCGACGTGCGTCTGGCCTGGCCTTGCGGCTTGCGAGCCGAGCTGCGCCGCGCTCGAGGCTTCGGCTTCTCCTCCGGCTCATCTTCGGGCTCGTCCTCCTCAGGCTCCTCCTCGTCCTCGTCCTCGTCCTCGTCCTCCTCATCCTCGACCTCGTCGTCCTCGTCCTCCTCATCCTCGTCGTCGGCGGGCTCATCCTCGTCCTCGTCGCTCTCTTCGGCTGCCTCGTCCCGAGGCTCGTCCTCGCCCTCCTGCTCCTCACCCTCCTCCTCGCCGCTGCCGCGATCCTGCTCTTCCTCGTGCTCGTCGACGTACTCCTCGTGCGTCTGAGTGATTTGCCCGCCCTTGATCGTCCCGAGCCAGCCCTCCATCTCATCCAGCTCGTCCTGGGTGCGCATCTGCACCCACGCGGAGAAGCGGTGGAAGTCGCCGCGGATACCTCGCTTGTGGTAGCGGAAGCCGCGAACCCATTTCTCCCGGAGTCCGGAAGGCGCGAGATCGAGGTTCAGGACCATCAGCGTCAGATCATCCGACAGCTCGATGAAGCTGACCCTGCCGGTGTTCTTGATGTTCCCCTGCGTGGTGCTCCACACGATGTACTTGAAGGGCACCTGCTCTTTGACCTCGGCGGTGAAGCTCTTCTTGAAGAACAGGCCCTTCACGCCGATCGCGTAGCGAGCAGAGTCCTCCTCGATCTGCCTGTCGAGCGTGTTGACGCGGTGCATGAACTCCGGCCACTCCCCCTCGGTCCACGCCCGGTAGACATCCTTGACGTTCAGCGGCACGTGCTGATCCTGCTGCACCATGATCCGGCGACCCTGGCCGTAGCCGGTCGCTGTTCCTTTCCCGCCACCTTTCCCGCCGCCGAGCTTCTTCAGCACCTTCCCGGCCATGCCCTTGAGCCCGCCGGCACCCGACATCGTCTCTCCGACCTTCCCGATGCCCTTCTCCATGATGTCGCCCGGAGAGGTCGCGCCCACCGACTTCATCACGCTCGGCATCACCATGTCCTTAGCGATCTTCGGGATCTGCTGGGCGGCGTACTTAGACGCCGCCTGCGAACCCTGCTTCATGACCGGTCCCAGCACCTCCTGGGCAGCCTCGCGCATTGCCTGCGCCAGCTGCTCCTTGATCGGCCCGGCCGCCTCAGCAGCACTACCGTTGCCGCCGCCGTTGTGCTCATTCTCGGCCACGGTGGCCCTCCCTCGATTGATGGTCAGCTTCCTGTGATATTCCCCGTTGCCTGACACTTTGACGGCGGAACCACCGGAAAAGTTCCATGACTTCAGCAGCGGGGCTCGTCGCGTCCCCCCGACACGATTCGCACAGCCCGGTTGGTCCGGGCTTGAGCGAGGGACCAAGCCGCTACCGCCCCGGCCAGTTGACCAGTCGCAGGCCGTGCTCCGTCGACAAAGCTGTGCTCCTGTTCCACCGGCGCCGACACCACCGGACCGAGATGATCGGCCCATCGCGAGAGCACTTGTGGAACGGACCCGAATGCTCTCCCGGCGCTCGATCGACCGGCGTCAGCGCTCGGACACGAATCCTCGGACACTCCCGCTCAAGTTGATATCAGCGCCCACGGTGGTAGTCGCGCGAAACCAACCCGGAAGAAGAGAGGGAGTGTTATCCATCATCGAGAGCGGGTCTCAGGCCTGGTGGTTGGCAGCAGCGGACGGCGATCTGCACGTCTATAGCCGTGAGGATGCGGACGAATGGGTCGAGGTGCTAGTGAGCGAGGATTCGGAGCAGGTCACCGGGACGGCAGCGCGATCCTGAAGGCACCGTACGAACACCACGACAGACCCAGAAGGTCAAACAGCGGCACCGGAGACTGGCTCCGTCTCGAACTGGACGAGCGCGTGGCTTATCTTATTACCCGAGCGGCGCATCCTTGGCGCCCTCCACCACGCCCCTGCCCGTGGCTCGAGCCACCCGCTCCGGGGCGGTCTGCACCAGCTCGGCAGCCCCTGGCCCTGGGCGCTGCCCAAGTCCAGCCGGTTGACCGCCTCCGCGAAGCGCAGGTAAGTGTCGACCGACGCGAGCACCACGCGGGCATCGACCGTGATGGATCTCGATGCCGATCAGCGAGACGCGCAGGAACACGTCGAGCACCAGGCCCTTGTCGAGCAGCACGTCCAGCACGTCGGCCAGGCCACTCGAGCTGGAGCGTTGGACGTAGGCGCTCACGTCGTTAGGCATTCCCGCTTCGACGCCGCTTCACGCTTGCCGCTCGGGCAGGGAGCGCAGCTCGATCATCTCCCGGATTTCTTACCGCGGACGGTGCCCCTGCCCCCGCACCCCGGATAGCGCGCGCAACGATGTGCAGCTCGAACGCGGCAGCGCCAACGAGGGCGGGGCGTGGAACAAGGCCGAGATCGCACTGCGGGAGCCGCGCGGACGTTTGGGCGCGGAATCTCGCGGCCTTCTGACCCTGGAAGGCCGTCGCGCCAGCGCCGGACAGCCGCAGGATTCATCGCTCTTTGAATTCGCGTCACGGTGGGTGCGGACAACGAGGGCGTGCTGGCGACCGAACACGCGCGTCGACTACAAGTGGCAAGCTCTCGAATCACCTGATGCGGTTCATCGCCAGGCCATCCCACCGCCACAAGGCCACGAACGGCCGCAAGGGTGTTCAGGTGCGTCTGACTGGAGATCACCGTCGGCGCACCCAAGAACACCCGCCGCAGGGCCGCCACCTCGCCGAGCGCGTAGTAGCGATGATCGCCGGACTACGCTGGGGCGGGGGAACCCGAACCTTCGCTCCCACGCGCGCAGAGTGTCGGCGCGAGGTTCAGCACGGGCGGCGGCGCCGGTGGCCTTGAGGCGGAGGCCTCCGAGTGCTCACCGGGGATGCTTTGACTCTCCCGCTAGGCCGACGAGCGCGCGCGAGAGCTGGCAGACCTATCGCCGCGTATCCTACCGGCCAGCCTGCTTGCCGGCGGGGCTGCGGCGCTGAGCACCGGCCTGATGATCGGCCGGACCGCCGGCGCCTCCGGTCAGATGCTTGCTTCGGTCGTCAGCCGGGTATCGCTGTCGTTTCCGACGGGCCGACGCTTGCACGGTCATGACGACGGCTCGCGGGTTCCGCGCTGAGACCCGGCGCTGTGTGCCGGCCACGACCTGGTCGTCTGCGCCGCAACTCGCCTATCGCGTCAGCGCGAGGCGGCCGAGGCACACCGGGGATGATCTAGGCGCACGCCGATCGAGGGGAGCGGAATTGACCACGGGCGGGACCTTCAATACCACTTCCCCCGGGCGAACCCGCCGAATGCCATGAGCCCAATGAGCGCGACGATGAGACCGATCCAAAAGCTCCATACGAACATCAGGATGATCCCGATGATGACGATAATCCCGCCAGCAGAAATCCCCGCGGATCCGCGCCCGCCCTTCGATGATCCGGCCATGCCTATCTCCCTTCATGTTGGATGCAGAGCATCAGTCTGCAGTCTGCCCACCGCGGATCCACTGCAAGCGCCGCACGTGGGCATCTTCAGGCACGGCGAGCGTCGGGCCCCGGGGTCGCTCATTGCCGACCTAGTCGTGCTCTGCTGTCGGTGCCGCTCACTGGCGGCGTTCTTCGCGGTTGACCCCGCGCGGCTGAAGCGGACGCACGGCTCAATGCCAACGAATTCGGAGCGTCCCGAGCGGGGTCTCTTGGACCCGTGTATTCGCTGGGACCGGGTGTGGTGTCGGACCGGTTGAGGTCTGGCTGCTGTCAAGGCCGGGGGCGGCGCAGCCAGGCATCAGCGCGGAGCTAAGAGCGCGCTTGCTGCGGCCGGTGACGGCATGCGGGGCTGGTTGCGACGGTAACGTTCGACCCACGGCAGGAGTGCGACGCGCCGCAAAGTCGGATTTCAGCGAAGCGGTCGCAATACGCGTGGGCATTGGTATCTCGCTTCGGGCGGCGATGGTGAGTACGGCTTGCGACGGCGACCATGGCGGTCCGCCGTGACCTGGCGGACGCCGGTGAGCGCCCAGACGGGCGGGGTCGCGACGCGCACGAGCCGGTAAGACGGAGTTCAGCTGCCGCTGCGCACTACTGGTTCGTCCGCCCGGTAACCGTAAGGGTGAGGGTGATCGCTGCGCAGAGTGCTCGGAGAACGCCGGCTTCGAGCCGGATGCTCGATGCCGAATCGCCTTGATCAAGGTACGGATCGGTTCGGGGCATGCGCTTAGACGGGTCTTGGGCCTAGCAGCGGCTGCGCTGGGTCGAGCTCGCCCTCCGACCGCCCTCGGCGTCATCCTGGTAGTCCTCGTCGTCGAGGTCCTCAGCGCCTTGTCCTTCGGGTTCGTCCTCGTGGTCCCCGTCGTCGAGGTCCTCATCGCCCGGTCCTTGGGGTTCGTCCTCGTAGGCCCCGTCGTTAACGTTCTCATCGCGTTCGCCCTCGATCTCGTCGCTCGGCTCTTCGTCGTCGAGCCACCCGTCGAAATCCGCGATGCGTTGCTGAAGGGATCCGAGCAGCTCGCGGCTCTTGGGGCCGACGATGACACGCCCGGCGGTCATCAGCCCGGCGCCGATGAGTACCGCGCGTCCGAGGGGCAGATGTCGCTTCTTCTCGGGCTTGCCCTGCGGACTCGGTTCCTCTGCTGCGGCTTGGATCGCCGCCTGAACGACTCGGCCTACATCGATAGCCATGATGCCCTCCGTTTAGCTCTTGCGGCTTTGCGATCGACCGCGGCGACGGCTGGCCGATCGACCGTTCGAGGACACTCGCGAAGGGCGCGACCGACTGCTGCTCGAGCGGGAGCTCGCCGAACCGCCGCTGCCCCTTTGCCCGGAGGATGAGCGGCCACCTGCCCGAGGCCTGTCGGAGCTGTCGGGCGATTGGCGCCGCCTGGCCAGCCCTGAGGTCGCCCATCGCTTCGGCTCGTGTGCTGTTTTTGCCGATCACCGCCGCGAGAACGCGGCTGACGTTGTGTCCGCTTTGCCGTCGGCGACCCGTGCTCGTCGCCTTCGCGGTCGTGACCCTCGTCGTCTTCGTCCTCACCGTCGCCGTCCTGCTGGTTGGTGACCTCCTCGATGTCCGCGTACTGGCGCTGCTCGCCGTAGCTCGGATCGTGCTCCTCGACCACCTCGCGTCCTCGATCACGCCGCGCCACGCACCGGTCTCGTGCTCGGCCATCTCGATGAACCGCCTTGAAGCGATGCAGATCGGCCCGGGCCGCGCGCTTGACGTGGCGGGCGCCGCGGGCGAACTTCTCGATCAGGCTTCCCGGGTCCACGTCGAACCCGAGCAACACCCGCGTGAGCTCGGGACCGAACTCGTGAAACGTGACCACGCCGGTGTGAGTCATCCCCTGGCTCACTCGCCACTTGATCCGTTTGTCGGGCTGCTGTGTCTCGATGTTCGCGGTGAACTCTTTGGTCTTGCCCCAGATCTTGGTCGCGAATGAGACGGTGCAGTCGTCTTCCGTGTCACGCGCGTGACTCGGTGCATGAAGTTGGGCCAGCCCTCAAATTGAGTCCATTGGTTATAGACGGTCTCGATCGGAAGGCCAATATCGACACTCTGCTGAATCGGCATCCGCCGACCCTTACCCCCACGCCAGACGCCCCACCTTTGCTTCCGCCGCCGCCACCGACGTTGAATGGCAGCATCCCCTTCGCAGCGTCCTTCATGATGTCGCCGGGACCGCCGGCCTCGTCCAAGCCGTCTTTGACCTTGTCCTTGACGCTCGAGCTGACGCGGCCTCCAACGGCGGATGTGGCTCCGCCGAGCGCCTCGCCCGGAAACTTCACGAGGTGCTCGAGACTCTCAACGCACAGCCCGCGGGCGAGCTTTCCGGCTGTCTTCACCGCCACCGGAGCGAGCGCCGCCGCACCGGCGCCGAGACACCTGATTCCGGAAAACCCCCCCCCGTTCGAACCTCTTCTCGGCGGCATGGTTTGAACTGCTACCACTTCCTTGTAGGGCGCTGCTGAGAACCTCGCGGACTATCTGTGCACGTCTATTGCCATTCCGACTTGCTCGCGTTCTCGCTGTCGCCCTCGACCCCCTCGGTATGGGGTACGCGATCGGGACGGACGAAAACGTGGCGCCACGGCGAGAACAGGTCTGATGGAGCGCAGAGATGCTGATCGCGGCACGCGCCCGAGCGAGCAATGCTGACCGGCGCAAGCTCCGGCGATGTCCAGGCCCCTGACCGGCGCGAACCTGCAACAGACGGGAATGCGATCCGATCCACTACCGACCCGATCGCGCTGCTTGCCGAGATTCCGGACCGGCCGGCCGACGCCGCCGTCAGTGCGCACCGGCGATGGGACGCTTCCGTCGCCCTGAGGCTGGGCTAGCGCCGCCGAGCAAGCCACGGGTGCTCACGCGGGCTCGCCATCACCGGGCCCAGCGATCGGCATCCCGAGAAGTTGTGCCGGCGGTGTGGATGTGGTGATTAGCCCGGTCCAGGTCACTGGCGGACAGCGCTCGCCTGAAAGACGCGCGCGTTTTCACGCGAACGCGGACGGGTGCCGTCGCGTAGCCGGCAAAACGGGATGCGGTTGATACGGGGTCAGGGTTGGTTAGTCGCACGTAACGAACTCAGGAGGAACTGGAGTTTTGACGATCATCGAGAGCGGGTCCCAGGCCTGGGCCTTGGCAGCAGCGGACGGCGATCTGCACGTCTACAGCCGTGCGGACGCGGCGAGTGGATCGAGGTGCTGCTGAGCGAGGACTCGGAGCAGATTGACCACGACGACAGCTCGATCCTGGAGGCACTGTACGAGCAGTACACCACGACAGACCACCGCGGGTACACAGCGGAGCCGGAGGCCGAAGAGGAAGAGCTTCTGGACGAAGAGGAACAGCCTGTGGACGGGGACGAAGGGTCTGAGAACGAAGACGACGAGCCTGAGGACGAGGAGGAGGAGAAGCCTCGCGGCAGTCGCGCTAGGAGTCGGGCAAAGAAGAAGTGACGCCGGACCGGGGCGCTCGGCGGGGGCGACCCTGCCGGCATCACGTCGTGGCCACGAGAACCGGACGGGCTCGAGTCGATGTAGCGCGCGTCGACGCGAGCTTCCTGATGCAGATGCGACTGCCGTTCTCGGGGCAGGGTCTGTCTGCACTGGTTTCGCACTGCGGGCCCGCGGCCGTTGGCACCTTTCCGCTGCACAATCGCCTATTAAGGTAAGCGTTCAGTCCCTGCGGCCTCAGGCGAGCGCGGGGAAGGGGTCGCCGCGGTTGTGGGTGATGATCAGCTCGCTGAGGTAGGTGAACAGCGAGCGGCGTTGCTGGCGGCAGGTGGCGGATAGTGCGCGTTCGGCGAATCGTTCACCGTCGTTGCTTTGGGTGCCGAGCGAGATTTTGCGGTGGATGACGGGTGCGCGGAGCGCGCGTTCGGCGGGGTTGTTGGTTGGCTGAACCCCGTTGATCGAGACGAACGTCCAGAGCGCTGGCCAGAGTTTGAGCAGGTTGTTGGCGAACTGCCGGTGCCAGCGGGTGCGCTTGCTCTTGGGGCTGGCGTCTTCGAGCAGCTGGCGCAGCTCGGTCTGGATCGGTTCGATCTCGGCCTTGAGCGCCTCGCGGTCGTGATGCTCGTGCTGGTAGGCCCGCCACGCAGCGAACACGCGGCGGGTGAGCTCGATGCCTTGCTCGCCGAAGGTCTTCTGCTCGCCGAGTCCGTCGGCGTGGCGGCGGGAGTCGCGCTGCAGATGCGACCAGCAGACTTGACGCTGGTGGGGGTCGAGATGGCTGTAGCCGTTCCAACGGTCAGAGACCACGATGCCCGGATACGGGCCGATCAGCGCGTTGAACTGCTCGCGGTTGCAGTGTTGGGCGATCTGCAAGAACGTCGCCTCAGGGGTACTCGCGGTCCACAACGCACGGCCCTCACCGCGCGTCCGCCAGCCGGTCTCATCGACATGCACCGCCCCCTGGTCAAGCACCCAGTCCTGCAGCTGGCAATGTGGGCCAGCCAATGCGTCCGAGGCGCGCTGGCAGATCGCATCAACCGCGCCGCTCGACAGCGTCACCCCGAACAGATCTGAAGCCAGCTCGCAGATCCCGCGGCGGGAGATCCGGTGCCGGGCGGTCAACGTCACCACTGCCGCCTGGAACCTCGGCCCGAACGCGGACGCGCCAACGACGTCCGGCAACCGGGCGCTGGTTCGTGCGCGACAGTGCCGGCAGCGCAACTGGTGCGTGCGATGCTCGCTCACGATCACGCTGATCGGCGGCAGCTCGCAGACCTGGTGGCGGCCGAACCGCCCACCCGGCAGGCGCTGACCTGAATCGAACCCGTGCCCGCAGCCGCCACACACATCCGGATAGTGATCGACGACCTCATCCACCTGGTCCTCCGGTTTGAGATCGCGACCCGCACCCTGATGCCCCGGCTGTCCACCCTGCGCTCGGCGCTCACGCTCGCGGCGCATCAGCTCCTTGGCCTTCGCGCGCGCCTCCGCCCGCCGCTGCGCACGCGTCTTGGGCGGATCGCTCGACGGCGGCTTGGAACTGGTCCGCGAATCCTGGCGCCCCTGCTCCTCCAGGCGCTTCAGCCGATCCTCGTGCTGCCCGACCCTCCCCGCCAGCTCAAGGATGAACTCAACACACGCCTCACGACCCGAGTCGTAGATCGCCTCCGCCTCGGCGCGGTCCATGCCTGCAAGATTCGCTGCACAAATCAGGAATCCCTGCCCCAGGCCCCGACGACTGAACGCTTAGAAAGCGCCGGGATAAACCGGCTTGGAGAAGGAGATGAAAACGCTCTACATCGAAGGACTAGCGATCCACGGTGGCCCCGAGTCATGCGTTGGCGTTCCGCGAGGGCGCAGCGAAGCGTTGACAGGGGTACGTGCAGGCCCGACTATTGAGCCGCGAAATCAAGGGCTCCGGGGTGCCGACGTCGTTAAGCGAGGCGGAAGGCAACATCGCCGGTCGCGTTATCGCGAGTGGCCGGTGGACCCCGCGCGGTCGAAGAACCGGTGCATGCACGGAGTCTCTAGGCGCGAGAACCGGGAGATCCCGCGGTCGCCCGTGCTCGTTGATGATGCCCCGTCCGGGATGGTTCGCGGGGTGGCAGGTCGGCGGGTGGCGGGCCGCGAGGGGAACGCTGAGGCGGTACGCCCTCGATGAACGACGGCGGGAAGTCAGACAGCCCCGTAGTACCTGCGAAGCCGCCGAACAAGCCCGCGGTGGCGGGGGCGGAGGCGGTGGAGGAAAGGGGGCTGCCCGAGGGGAACGCGGCCAGCAAAACGCGCCCCGGACCCAGAGCTGGGCAAGGCGCGCCAAGTGCGCTGGATCGCGTGCGTCGTATCGCACAGAAGGACAAGGAAGCGAGGTTCACTGCGCTCCTGCACCACGTCGATATCGACCGCCTCAGGTCGGCGTACTTCGCGCTTCGGCCGAAGGCCGCGCCCGGGGTGGACGGTGTGACGTGGCACGAGTATGGGCTTGATCTCGAAGCGAACCTTCGGGACCTGCACCGGCGAGTGCATCGTGGGAGCTACCGGGCGAAGCCGGTCAGGAGGGCGTATATCCCCAAGCGGGATGGGCGGCTTAGGCCGCTCGGTGTCGCCGCGCTGGAGGACAAGCTCCTGCAGCGCGCCGTCGTGGAGGTGCTCAACAGCATCTACGAGGCGGACTTCCTGGGCTTCTCCTACGGGTTCCGGCCCGGGCGCAGCCAGCACGATGCTCTGGACGCGCTCGCGGCCGGGATCAAACGCAGGAAAGTGAGCTGGGTGCTCGATGCGGACATCCGCGACTACTTCACCAGCCTCGACTGGTCGTGGCTGGAGAGGTTTCTCGAGCACCGGATCGCGGACAGACGGGTCCTGCGCCTGATCCAGAAATGGCTCAGGGCAGGGGTCATCGAGAACGGGGAGTGGTCGAAGACCGAGCAGGGGACCGCGCAAGGGGCGTCTGTTTCACCCCTACTTGCCAACGTCTACCTGCACTACGTGTTCGACCTATGGGCCCACCAGTGGCGCACGCGAAGCGCGCGCGGGGCAGTGACCCTGACGCGATTCGCCGACGACTACATCGTGGGCTTCGAGCATCGGGACGACGCTGAGCGGTTCCTCGTGGAGCTTCGCGACAGGTTCGCGAAGTTCGGCTTGGAGCTGCATCCCGAGAAGACGCGGCTGATCGAGTTCGGACGGTTCGCCGCCGAGCGTCGAGCAAAGCGGGGCCTCGGAAAGCCTGAAACGTTCGAGTTCCTCGGCTTCACGCACATCTGCGCGAAGACCCGGACCGGACAGTTCACGCTCAAGCGCGTCACCAGCAAGAAGCGGATGCGGGCGAAGCTCAGCGAGGTCAAGGACGAGCTGATGCAACGCCGGCATCTCCCGATCCCCGACCAAGGACGCTGGCTCGCCAGCGTCATCCGCGGACACTGCAACTACTACGCGGTGCCCAGCAACAGCGACGCCGTCATCGCGTTCCGCACCCAGGCAGCCCGCCACTGGCTCCACGCGCTCAGGCGCCGCAGCCAGCGCGACCGCCTGAACTGGGAGCGCATGAACCGCATCGCCACCAGATGGCTACCACCTGCCCGCATCCAGCACCCCTATCCCGAAAAGCGATTCGACGCCAGAACCAAAACCCAAGGGAGGAGCCCAGTGCGGTAGTTCCGCACGCTGGGATCTGCGCGGGGGGCCGCCAGCAATGGCGGTCCCTACCGCGATCCTATTAAGCGGCGAGCGGACGACCGCTGATCCGGCTGACGCGAGCGCGGGCCTGACAGGGGTCGAGGGTTCGCGCAGACGGTGAGGGTGAAAAGCGGTCGCGGTGCCGAAGCCCAGCTCGTCGATGTCCGCAGCGTACTATTCGTACGCCGTTGAGCACGTCTCGCGGTCGACTCATTTGACCTCGACGATCGTGTCCGGGGGGTGGTGAGCGGTGTCGGCGCTGCGGATTTCTACGACCGGCCAGGGCGCTGCGGAACAAGGAGTCCCCAGCGTGGGTAGCGTGAGTGTTATGCCGCAGTTGCCCCCCGGTGCCCTTGAAGCCGCGGCTGCGCGGGGTCTTGCATAAATGGGCTTGCGCCGGCTCGGTGCCGCTAGGCCTGGTGCTGGTGATCGGCGCGGGAACGTCGCGCGCCCGAATCGCACTGAGCGTCTACGCGCTCAGCCTCGTGGGGTTGTTCGGGGTCAGCGCGCTGGATCATCGGATCAGCTGGCGCTCGGTGACCGCGCGTGACCGGATGCGTCGGCTTGACCACTCGATGATCTTCGTGCTGATCGCGGGCAGCTACATGCCGTTCGCGATGCTCGTTCTCCACGGCTCACTGGCGTCTGCGATCCTCGTCGCGGTGTGGACAGGGGCGCTGCTTGGGGTCGCCTTTAACCTGGTCTGGCGCAGCGCGCCGGCATGGTTGCACGCCGGGCTCTACGTGCTGCTGGGATGGGTCGCGGTGGCGGCTTGCCGCAGCTCGGCGGCGCGATCGGTATCGGCGGGCTGATGCTGCTCGGCCTCGGCGGCGTTCTCTACACGTTGGGAGCCGTTATCTACGCGGTCAAGCGCCCAGACCCGCTGCCGTCGGTGTTCGGATATCACGAGGTCTTTCACACCCTCGTGATCGCGGCGGCTGCCCTGCAGTGTGCGGTCATCGCCTTCTGGGTCCTCCCGGCGTAAGTAGGGTACGGCGCCCGGATCGGATGTGTCCGGAGATCCTGTTCGGCTCGGTGCGAGTGCTGGCTTTGCTGCTTGTACGCGTCGAGCGTGGCGGCCGCCGTCCGTCGCCCGGTCGGGTCGGTTGCCTTGTCGGCGCGTCAGGGTCTAGGACGTGGCCGCTGGAACGAGCGCGTGCATGTACTCGTGTTGACACGAAGTCAGGACTACATTGGTGACGATGCCCTACGCGCTCACGATGGCTGAGCGGCTGGCTGCCGACCTTTTTGGATCAGCATCCAGATGCCGACGCCGACGAGCGCCAGGATTCCGGTCACCGGGGCGAGCACGATACTGAGCACTATCGCAAGCGCCAGGGTCATGATCAGGGTGAACGCCAACCACCAGAACAGGAAGCCGCGTTGATCCGGATCGCCCAGCCCCTCCACCAAAACGCGCAACGGTCCGGGGAGGCGACGGGCCAGTAATGCGGTGAGGATCCTGCCCGCCTCCGGCGTGGCGAGCGCTCGTTTAAGCTTTCGCTGCAGCCGGCGAAGCGACATCCGCAGCCACCGCCATAGTCGGGCGAGCAAGCCGGGGCTCTGGCGTGAAGATCCCGTCTGCGATGATGCCGCTTCTCGGCGCTCGTGCCCCGGCCGCGCAGCGCGAGGCGGCCGTTTGCCGGCTGTCGTCGCCGGGTCCGGCCGGCCGGAGGCCCGGGAGCGGCTTGCCCGCTGTCCGGCCGCCGCGCTCGTTGTGGTCGCAGCTCGAGGAGGCCGGCGTGTGGTCCGATCGGATGGGTTCGACCGGCCCCGGCGTCCCGTAGTGCTCGCACGCTCTCGACTTCGCTGCTCGTCCCTCGCCGGTACGCGACGTCCAGCTCCTCGCCCCTTGCGAGGAGACGCGGAAGCCTGCTGATGGCGACGCGGACGCTCGCCGCCCGAGGCGGGGTCGTTTGTGTCATCGCGGGAAGCCATGTCAGTGGCCTACCCAGCGGGACGCGCGACGTAACGAACACTCATGGATCTCTACGGCTTGTGGCAGCAGCCCGGCGTCGCTTGGCTGACGGGTTGCTTCACCCCGAGGCGCATCCGGACAATCACAGCGCAGCTAGGCGCGTTCGGGCCGCAGCGCTTGGCCATGCAGCGGAAAGGCCATCGGCCGGTGGTAGCGATGGAGATCTTGAGCGTCTCTGCGATCGGGTCGCGATCCTCAACATGCGGCTGCGGACGATCGGCCAGCCCACCGAGCTTCGCGATCGGCTGTTCGCCAAGGCGCTGACGATCCGAACCCGAGCCGCGCTTCCGGATCCCGATCGCGTCTTCGCCGACCTTCCCGCGGTCGAGCGATGGAGCGGCGATCACGCCGACGCTCCTTCGGGAGGCCAACCGCCGCTTCGAGGCGTTCGCCGAGCCGATCTGGACGGAGGTGGTCCGATGACCGGACAGCCGCTCGGGCCGATCCTGCACTCCTACTTCCTCGACCACCTGATCGCGGTCAAGGGCCTGCGGCCCGGGTCGGTCCGCAGCTACCGCGACACGATCCGGCTCCTGCTCGTGTTCCTCGCCGCCAAGAAGCGCCGCAAGATCACACGCCTGACGCTCGACGATCTCACCCTCGAGCGGATCATCGCGTTCCTGCGCCACCTCGAAGAGGACCGCGGCAACCACATCGGCACCCGCAACCAGCCACTCGCCGCGATCCACAGCCTGTTCGAATACATCGCCTCGCGCTCGCCGGAGATGCTCGCCGTCTCCCAGCAGGTCGCCGCGATCCCGATGAAACGCACCGCCCCCGCGGAAACACGGTTCCTCGAACGCGACGAGGTCCACGCGCTGCTGCGCCGAATGCCGAGCAACGGACGCCTCGCGCTCCGCGACCAGACGCTGATCCTGTTCCTCTACAACACCGGCGCTCGCGTCCAAGAAGCCGCCGACCTGCGCGTCGAGCACCTCGACCTGGGCGAACACCCGACCGTGCGCCTGCACGGCAAAGGCGACAAACGGAGAACCTGCCCGCTCTGGCATCACACCGCACGAACACTCACGACGCTGCTCGTCTCGCTCGCTCCGCCACCAACACCGCAATCGGCGGTGTTCACCGCAAGCGGCCGGCCGCTCACCCGCTACGGCATCTACAAGATCGTCCGCCGCCACACCGGCGACCTCGACGACCCACGGACCGGCCGCCGGATCGGCCCGCACACCTTCCGGCACACCGCCGCCGTGCACCTCCTCGAGGCCGGCGTCGAGGTCAACGCCATCCGCGGATGGCTCGGACACGTCTCCCTGGACACCACCAACCGATACGCCGAGATCAACACCAACACCAAGCTCGCAGCGCTACGCGCCACAGAGCTATTAGACGTCTCGACGGGACACCAAACCAAGCCGATCTGGCGGACCGACGAGACGCTGCTGAACTGGCTCTCCTCGCTCTGACCGTTATGTGCCCGACTGAGGCGGCACGACGCCGCCGACCGCCATGACCACGCGCCCAGTCAGCCTGACGGTCCCATAACCGGTTTGGGCACAGAACACGGATTTTGTGGCGCGCCACAAAATCCGTCAGCGCGTAGGTCGGAACCGCGCCCAGGTAACGGAGCGTGCGGTCCAGCCCGATCACCACCGACGGCAGCGTCTTGTCGCGCAACGGCACGACAACCCGAAACCTGCTCCACGCCAGCCGCGCGCAGAACAACACCGCCCGCCTCCCGGCCACGACCGGCCCGTCCCCGTAGTCCCACTGCAGCCACAACCCCGGCTGCGGGATCCACGGCCGCGGCCGCCGCCCGTGCTTCTGCCGCCAGCGCCGCTTCGCCTCGGCGACCGCCCGCCGCGTCGTCCGATACGACCCCTCATAGCCCATCGCCACCAACACGCCATGCGCCTTATCAGCCCGGACGTGCGCGCGTGAGCGGTCCACCATCTCATCGATCTTCTCCGCGAACGGGTCGACCAACGGCCGACAGTGCGCCCGCGCCGGCAGCCCGCCACCCGTGGCCTCCCGCGCGGCGACCAGCCGCGCGACCGTCTTGTGATCCCGGTGTTGAATCCGGGTTGCCCTCGCGGGCGACGGTTCGCGTAGGGTCGAAGGCTGAGCCGAGGTCTGGCTCTCTTGTGATCTGGCCCCCCGGGTCGGGTGGCCTATGTGTGAAGTGTCGGCCTCGGTTCGTGCCTTCGAGGAGCGGCCTGACCTGATAAGGAGCGTTCGCCCCGGAACAGGGGCGCCCACCGGGATGTTGTCGGCCGGTCCGCCAACAACCTACCGCCTGGAGGTCAAGATGAGGAAAAGAGCAAAGCGGGGTCCAGGACCGTCGCACCTGCTCATGACTCCCGATCACGCTGGCAACGTGGTCGGGGTCGATCCGCATAAGCGGACGCTGACGGCCACGGTCGTCGACGCGCGCGCGGGACTCCTGGGGTCAGAGCACTTCCGGGTCTCGGGCGACGGTCACCGGGAGCTGGAGGCGTGGGCGCGGCAGTACGGGCAGATCGCCCGCTGGGGGGTTGAGAGCGCCGCCGGCTGGGGGCGCCACACCGCCGTGTTCCTGATCGCCCGCGGCTATGACGTGCGCGACGTGTGCGCGAATCGCACCCCGCGTCAGGATCGCGCGCGTCAGCGCGGCAAGTCAGACACACTCGACAGCGAGCGGATCGCGCGCGAGACGCTCGCCCATCCGCTGCTCCCGAAGGCGTTCAAGCGCGCCGGACAGGATCAAGGTCCCGACGAACTGCATCAGCTGCTCGCGCTGTGGCACAACCGGCGGCGCTCGATCCTCACAAGCCGCCAGCACCTGGTCAACGAGGCCGAGCAGCTGCTCTGCGAGTTGCCGCTCGCGCTCCGCGACCAGCTACCCGACAGCAGGGCGGTGCGTCCCAGGCTGGCAGCGCTTGCGCGGCGCACTCGCCGCCGGCACGACGACCCGCCAACCCGGCTGCGGCTGCAGATGCTCGACGGATACCGCACCCAAATCCAAGGCCTGGACCGCGAGGAGAAGCAAGTCGTTGCGCAGCTCGAGACGCTCGTGCGCCAGAGCCGCTCCACGCTCGGCGAGCTCTGCCGCCTGAACACCCGGTCGGTCGCCGAGGTACTGGTCGAGACCGGCGACGTGCGCCGGTTCACCGAGGGCGGGTTCGCACGGTTCAACGGCACCGCCCCGCTGGCGGCCTCGACCGGCGAAGGCCCGGCCGAGCCGATCCGCCACCGCTACAACCCCGGCGGCAACCGCCGCATCAACGCCGTGCTTCACCGGATGGCGGTCACCCAACTGCGCTGCGAGCCGCGTGGCCAAGCGATCTTCGCCAACGCCCGCGCCAAAGGGCACACCGAGAAGGAGGCCCGGCGCGTACTCAAGCGCCACCTCTCGGACGTCGTCTACCGCCGCATGATCCGTGACCTCGCCGCGGCCTCACACCCGCCAAAGGCCCTCCTCGCTGCCTAACAGCGCGCAAGCGCCGCACGGTCAAGGGCGACCCGACAGGGCCGAGCGTCAGCGAGCCGCGCAGCGGCGTCCCTTGACCGTGATCGGTGCCCGCGCGCCACCATCGCACAAGGAGGGGCTTGACATAGGAGCCTTCACAACCCGCCAATGCCGCCGCACCGCGCAGCGTCCCCGTCATGTCATACGCCTCAAGGATCTCCATCGCTTCCTCCGGTTTCTTCAAGACCGGCCTCCTCAGCTCGCGCGTTGAACAGCAACGCGAGCCGGAGGACCGGCACCTCAGGACTGAACCGTGGGGAGAAACCGTGGCCACCCATGGGGAGAAACGGTGGCCACCAGCGGGGCGATTCGATGGCCGCCTACGGGGAGGTTTCCATGGCCACCGTCACCGCTGCGCGGTGCTGCGGACCGGTGTTCGTGCGGTCTGAGGCGGTGAATGCAGAGATAATCTTCGGCGCGGTCGTTGGCGAGCCTGTGACGAGCACCGCGACATAGACGTCATCACCGGGATTGACGCTGACTGTGTTCGTCAGGGTGATCTTTTTGAATCCCGGCGTACGCCTCCGGTCCCGCATCGGAACCTCCAAAGCCGCGCTGGTGTTGCAACGTCAGCTGGAATCCGCCGCGTCGCAGTGGGGCCGGCTCAGGCCGTCGTTCCTACCACTCAAGACCTTCGGCTATTTGGTCTTCTTGTTTGTGCCGCCGAGCCAAGCTTGTCTTGCAGCGATGAGGCCGCGATGGACAAACGCTGCGATCTGCTCGACGTCACGTTGTCCAGCGACGTCAACGCCGTCCGCCGGTCGCGACGGAATTGCCCGAGCATGTTCCACAGACGTTCACGCTCGTCCGGCTTCAGGGCGGACCAGAACGCTCGTCCAGCGCGCGTCCCACGGGTCGTCTGATCACCGAGCCAGGGTAGGAATCGCGACCGCAGCCAATCAGTTAGGGCATCTCGCTTGATGCCCCCGACGACCCAATCGCGGGCCCGGTCGCGGAACGGATCGCGGTGGTGAACACGGAAATCCTTGGAGCGGGCGCGTGAGCGGGTCGATCGCCGAAGCGCTAAGCGCTTCAGACCGGGTTCGGCGACTTCGAGTTCTCGAAGGAGGTCGGCGGGGTCAGCATTCGCCTGGCGTCGCGTTGCTGTCCTACAGGATCTCTTCCACTCCACAGCTCCACCTAAACCCGAGAAGAGCCGGAGCACGTCAGTGCACACGCGGCGTGAGCCCAGCCCCGGTACTCCGTCGAGAGTGAGACCTTAAGGCACCGTCGACCGCGAGCAGGGCGCCCGCTTGCCTGCCTCGTTTCATCTCGGCTCTAGAGGCTAGAGGGCAGTCGTCGGCTGACAAAGCATGCCTGATACGAGGAGGAACGGAATGCCGAGGGTGCCCAAACGCATCACCGACGACGAGATCAAGGTTCGGCAACTGTCGCCCTACCAGTTCACGCGGGTAGCCGGCGAGCCCCAAGAACAATGGGACGTTCACCGTTCAATTGGTCCTTGACGAGGGAGCGTGGGAGGAGGTGGTCGCGGTGAGCGCAGAGGATGCTGAGGTCCTGCAAGCCATTGCTGAAGCGTTCGGAATCCGTGTACTACGACATCCCGCGACGTACGCTGATGTTCGGAACGCGCGCTCCCGGCGCCTGGGGCCGTCACGACAAACCGGGACTGCCTGACGGGCCGTTGGCACGCGAGCCGCGCCGAGCGAGATCGTTCGCGGTGCTCTTGCCGAGATCCGGTACTGTCTCCAGCTACCGCCCCTGGGTGCATGTCCGCTGCCGAGCCAACTGTGATCGCCCCGGAAGGCGAGCTCGACATCGCCAGCGTCGGCGACTTGCGCGCGGCGCTCTCGGACGCGGCGCGCGAGGGCGCTGGCGCCGTTGTCGTCGACCTGAGTGAGGTGACCTTTATTGACTCGAGCGGGCTCGGCGCGCTTGTCGAGCTTCACAGCCGCCTCCGACGCAGCGGACGGTGGCTCGCAGTGGTCGCTCCAGGCGGTTCGGCGCCAGCTGTGCTCTTGGATCTCGCCGGGCTGCGAGGCCGTCTCCCGATTTCCGAAACGCGACGAGGCGCACTCGACGCGTAGAACAGCGCGTCACCGTCGCCTTACTTCTTCGCCCGGCTGCTCCTGCTGCGGCTACCGCTGCTGGCCTTGCTGCTGCTACTGCTGGCCTTGCTACGGCTGCCCTTGCTAGCGGTGCTGCGGCTCGTGCCGGCGCGGCTCGGGCTGCTGCCGCTGCGCCCGCGAGTCCGCTTCGGTGGCTCCGGTGCTTCCTCTGGCTCTTCCTCCTCGGCCTCTGGCTCTTCCTCCTCGGCCTCTGGCTCTTCCTCCTCTCCCTCTGGCTCTTCCTCCTCGGCCTCTGGCTCTTCCTCCTCGGCCTCCGGCTCTTCCTCCTCGGCCTCTGGCTCTTCCTCCTCGGCCTCCGGCTCTTCCTCCTCGGCCTCCGGCTCTTCCTCCTCGGCCTCTAGCTCTTCCTCGTCCTCGACCGGAGCCTGGTCTTCGCGGTCGTCCTCGTAATCGCCGTCCGAGATCTGCTGAAGTGCGAACCCGGCGACCACGGCTCGAACACGGTCTCCATCTTCGTCCTGTACAACGTCGTCGACGATCTCCAACGCAGCGTTGATGGCGTCGACTATCTCGCTCCGACGTTTAGTACTCCCACGAGGCATCCACTTCCTCCTTAGTTGATTTGTACGTAGTCGAAAGTTCACAGCTGGCATAGCCGTCATCTATGGGTGGTCTGCGAGTGCCGTCTCCAAGGCAAGATGTCGTGGCACCTCGTCGCGGGCGACAATCCGGCGTACAGGCGCGCTCCATCTGCCGCGCCGGCGCTCCTCCGGAACTCCTCTTACCGTTGTCGTAGATACGGCTGAAGGCCTCCTCGGTTGGGCCCCAGTGGGGCTCTTTCCCAGCCGATGAACGCTCAAACGTGTTGCGCCATCGCCCAGGGTCCTCGAGGGCGCGCATCGCTGGGTCGCGGTTCTGTCGAGGCTCGGGATCGTCTGGCTTGAGTTCGATCGCCCGTCGAAATAGGCAAGACTTCCTCGAGCCGCGAGCACGCTTCCCTTCCCTTCCCGTCCAATGCCGATGGCTTGGTGAGGTGCTCCTCGAGCAGGGTCGTGACGACCTCCTCAGACGAGTCGAGGCGGTCCGCCGCCTCGGCGTCCCGCCAGAGCTCTGAAGCGCGATGGCACAATTTGTTGTGGGCGTATCCGCGGACGATCTGGAGGAACAAATCACCGCGGCAGACCGGCGACATGCGGTCGAGCGTGTCGGGCGTGATGGCCAGCGACTTGCTCCGCGCCAAAGGAGCGCATCTCCGCCGGCGCCGTGCCGGGTCACCTCGATAGCCCTGCTTCCCGCGCGAGCAGCAGTCGGTGCTTGCTGGAATCTGGTTAACCGCCGCCGCCCCTCTGGACGATGAAGCACAGCGGCGGCCCGGACTGTCGCATCATTGCCAAGCGGAAGCGCGCCCGCTGGCCGGGGCCGCCAACCGCCGTCCAAAGCGGCCGCGCAGGTGCCGCGAGCGCCCTACGCGTAATGCCAACGCGCGCATCGGCGATCCCCCGCGACCGCTCTGCACGCGCGGGAGTCGTCGACCAGACGCCGCCGTAGGCGCTTCGATCGGTCGGCAACGCCGGGCCTCTCGTCGCCCGGACTATCGCATTCACGTTCTCGCCACTGCCGAGCATGCTTGTGCTTCGGCGACCAAACGTAATCTTGCGACGACGCGGTGCTAACCGGTAGCGAGCAAGCGGGCCGGGCTCGCACCAGCCATCGCCCCCACCCCTGCGACGCGAATGCGATCGCGCGGCCTCTCGTGACGGCGTCACTGCTATGCCACGGTTGCGATACTCGCGCCGGACCGCGTGGCCGTGACCACCGGCGATCCCCGAATTGTGGGCTTCGTACAACCGGCGGCTGCTGACAGACGACCGTCGGCTAGCGGCGCCTGACTTCGCTGAACGGACGCAGCGCGGCCTGGCGGCGTGGCTTCGGAGAATCCACAGAAGCGTGGAGCGGAAGCGGCCGCATCACTTCAGAGAACACGGACAGGTTCGTCGCGGCGGGATCCGGTCGCCAGCTGCGCCGCGAGGGTCGGGGCAGGAGACGGGCGACTCGGGCGAGGCGTTTCGGCGCACTGAGGTGCCTGGACGTCCGCGCCTTTGACATTCACAGAGCCTGCGCCAGCGCAGGACACCAGGCCGGGGCTCGCCACCTGCGCCGCTCACGGCGCGGATGATGGGCCACGGCTTGGGGCGTGGCAGCGCAACACTACGCACAGCGAGATGGACTCAAAGGAGCAGCGCTCCGCCTTGCGGGCGGCGGTATACCGTGGTGACGGGCCGGCTGTCGTCGAGCTGCTCCGCGGCGTCGGCGCCGACGATGATTCGCTGCAGCTGGCTGGCGACGGCCTGATCGCGGCCGTCATGCAGCGCGTGGACGGAGCCGCCGAGCTGGCTGGCAAACTCGTGGTCGGCCTCCGGCAGCGAGGCTGGGACGGGGATGATGAGCTGGCCGCCCAGCTTGAGGCTCAGCTCGGCAGCGGACCGGCAGCGATGCTGCGCGCCTTGCCCGTCGACCTCGAGGAGCTGGCCGGCATCCTCGAAGGCGATCCAGTCAGCCTCGGGGGCCGCGTCGATATCAGGACCGGTGAGGTGTGGCCTCAGGCAGCGATCGAAGACGCCGTGGAGACCGCAGAGGAAGACGAGGAGACCACTGATGATCCCGAGCGGTGGCTGGCGGTCGAGGGCGAGGGCTCACGCGAGGGCTACCGGGACATGGAGCTGTTCATCGCGTCCGTCGAGGACCCCGGCCGGGCCGAGCGCCTGGCTGTCGCGATCAGAGGCAGCGGCGCGTTTCGCCGCTTCAAGGACGAGCTTGCCCGCTGGCCCGGCGAGCTTGAGCGATGGCACGCACTCTCCGAGGAGCGCCAGCGCGGCCGCGCGCGATCATGGCTCGCGGCGGCCGGCTACCGCGTACTGCCGGTCGACCACCGCGATTCCTGAGAACGGGCCATCAGCGTGCTATCAGCCTGAGCGAGGCACATCTCACTCTAGGCCGCGCGGAGGGACGCCAAACACACGCTCGAGCGTGAGGCCGAGGGTTTCCTTCAATCGCTTTTGTTCCATCGGGCATCGCGGGCCCTGCGAGCGCAAAGGACGACATTCCGCGTCCTGGCCGAGCGCGACGCCGACGTCGACGCGGCGCCCGCTTCCGAAGTGGGCAGCCCGCCGCCGCCGAGGTCGCTGACGCCGCCCCGGCCACCGCGCTCAGACCATGGGGCCGTGCTGCGCGAGACTGCAGCGCTGCCCAGATTGTCCGGAGGCAGCAGTCCGGGCGATGCCGGCGAGGCTGCTGCTCTTGTGCTTGCTACTCAGGAGTTCGTGGCTAACCGCGGAGGGCGGCGGCCGCCAGGTCGGCACCGCCAGAGTGCTGCTTCGCCGGGGCGGACGGGCAGCCGTGGCCGCGTCGGTCAGCGTGGCTGGTGGCGTTCCAATCCGGCAGCCCCGGCGCCGGCGATAGCGTCACCCGTGACTGCTGCAACTACCCCACAGCGACAGTGGGAATCCTTCGGGTCGGCGACCGAATGCAGGATCATTGACCCCGTGGACACCACCGGACCGATGGGGCGTCACGCCGCAGAGGCAGGTCGCGTTGCGAGGTTGTGCGGCGAGCAGGCCCGTCAGCGACGAGACGACGCTGCACTGCGTGAGGCCGAGCTTGAAGCCGGTCTTGTGGCGGGCTCGGTGCAGGCGGCTGACGCGCGTGCAGCGACTGCTGCTCGTGCGGCCGAGGCAGCGCTGGCGCGATCCGCGACGGCCCACGAACGGGGTGCCGAGGCACCCTTGAGCGCCGCCGATCTGCATGAGCGCGCGGCGAAGCCGGCTAGGTCTCGTGGCAAGTTGGACCTCGTGGATCGTCACGAGAGCGCCGCTGCCCGAGCGCGCGAGGCGGCCGATGCCGCCCGACTAGCAGCGCGAGAAGATCGCCGGACCTTGACAGGGCTGACCCGGGCCTCAGAGGTGCCTTAAGGGGCACCCCTAGCTTCGACCCGTCGCGCCGGCGAATTCGAGCAGCGATGTCCCTCGCTCGCAAGAACTGGTTGACGAAAAGACCTGTCAGGTCGCAGCCATCACCTCCTCGGCGGCAGTGAGGAAGGGGTCGACGTCCCGGTCGTGGTAGACGCGCTCGGAGGGTTCGATGTGGTCAAGGAACCTCTGGAACACCACCGCGCCACGTAGCACGGCAGCCGGTCGGAGCAGTCGCCACGCCCGGCCCGCATCACTCCCGGGAACAGCGTCCTCCCAGAGCTGCAACCAGTGGCGGCGCAGTCGTCCGGCTTCCTCGGGTGCACAGCGGTCGAGCACCGCCAAGTCGAGCAGTGGATGGCCCCACCCGCTGTCACCCCAGTCGTAGATGATCGGCGGATGAATGTCGATCCGGGCGTTCCCAGGGTGGGGATCGCCGTGGAACAAGCCATCGGCGATGCCACACTCTTCGATTGCCGCGAACCTTTCGTCCCAGCCTTCAAGGAGCAGGCGCAGGCCGGGCGCTGAAGGACAGCGGCGTTCGACGACCTCGGCCGCCCCGCGTCGCAAGGCGGGGCCTCGCCAGTCCGGCACTTCGGGCGCGAGCGCGACCCCTGCGACATCCCGTTGCAAGTTGACGAGGGCGGCGAGAATCTCTTCGTACTCGGCCAGGTTGGCGCCGTAGCCGTCCCTGCCGGACATGTCGTCAAGCAACATCCGATGACCCGCGGACGCGCTCAAGCGAGGTGCGCTGGCGCGCGCCGACCCGGCGTTGAGCGATTCGAGCACCGTCGACTCGTGGGCAAAGAAGGGCGGCACACACTTGAGCCAGCATGCGCCCTCCTCTGTTGAGATCCGCCAGATCGATGACAGGTTCCATGAGCGGACTTGCCGCGGCGAGCCCGTAATGCGTACGTGTGAGGCGGCCCACTCGAGATCCTCCTCCGGCCCGCCAGGGCGCGCCCAAGGCATGCGGAGCGGGTGATCCAACAGCCAGGCGCTCTCGCCGCGGAACGGACGCAGCCTGGTGGCGGTCCTCCGCCACCCCTCCTCGCGGGGCTCGGCCAGATACACGACGTCATCACCCATGTTCCCGCCGGCCGCACCGGGGACGGAGAGGAGACGGAGAATTACGAGTTCGGGGTGGACGGCAACTATGGGCTCAAGGTCTTGCCACCACGGCGTGCCGACGGTGAACGGCTCGAGCTGCCCGAGGACGTCGCCTGCACGCGACACGATCACGATCGTGACCGATCTCGTCGCTTGGGCCACAGCCCGGTACATGTACCAGCTCGACGAGCTCAACATGTACCCGGTTCACATCGACAGCCGGGGCGCGCACCGCACCGACTCCCGCTTGGGAGGCTTCATCAGCTTCTTGATCGCTCGAGCCATCGCGTGCCTCGAGCGAGGAATCCCTGCGGATCATCCTGCGTCGCGCTGTCGAGATGATCGAGATCCAGCAGCCTCGGCCGGAGTGCTGAGCTTGAGCAGCAGGGGCGACGAGCCTGGCGATCTATGCAGCTGCCGCAAATCGATCAAAGCGGGAAAGATTGGCGAATGCCGACAACCCGTGCTTCAGAGGGCGGCGCCGCGCGGCGCCTCAGCGAAATCTTGCAGCGCTGTCCAGGGCTCATGAGAGCGTTGCGGACAGCCCGCGCAGTTCGTGCTCCCGACTGGTTGATCGCTGCCGGTGCGGTCAGGGACGTGGTCTGGGACGACCTGCATGGACGGGATCTGACTCCCGCTCCGCGCGACATCGACCTCGCCTTCTTCGACCCGCTTGACCTCACCGAAGCACACGAACGAGCCATCGAATCGCAGTTGTGTTCACGAGCACCCGATCTCCCCTGGGATGTGAAGAACCAGGCGGCGGTGCACCTCTGGTACCCGAAAGTCTTTGGATCGGAGGTAGAACCGCTCGCCTCCATCGCGGAGGCAGTCGCAACCTTCCCGGAGATTGCTACGTGTGTCGGCGTGCGAATTCTTGACGACGACGACATGCTCGTGGTCGCACCTCACGGCCTCGATGACCTCCTCCACGGCGTCTGCCGCCACAACCCAACTCGCGTTTCGGCGGCCTTCTATCGCGCTCGACTCTCGGCGAAGGGTTGGGGTACTCGTTGGCCGCGTGTCCGGTACATCGCCGAAGATGACGCTTGACCTGTGTCCCCGGACATCCCTCCCCGCTGAGCTCGGACGCGCCACACGCCTGACTGCCGCATAGGGCTAGATCCAGCAGTCTTCGGTGGCCAGATCCCAGCCGCCGACGCTGCTCGTTTGGAACGACACCAGCCACGCCGACCGACACGGCCACAGCTGCCCGTCCGCCCCGACGATGCAGCAGCCTGACGGCCGCCCCCCACCGTTAGCCACGAACTGCTGAGTAGCAAGCACAAGAGCAGCAGCCTCGCCGCCACCGCCGGACTGCTGCATCAGGCGTGATGCAGCCGTCGGCGATTGGTGCCGGTGACGACTGCTGTGATCGCGGCCGGTCGCGGAGCTCACGAGCTCTTTGGGCGACGGGCCGCGCGTCAGGCGGCGCCCGGTGCTCACAATGGCTCCCCCACTGGTTGCGATGGTCGCGCCGACGGCGTGGCCGTGACCGCCGGCGGCCGGGAATTTGGGCCTCCGTACGACGGACGGCTGCTGACAGACGACCGCGGGCTCGCGGCGTCGCGCCTCCCCCACGGACGCAATGGCAGGAGCGTCGCGGCGACCTTAGCCGCGCCCGTTCACAGGCGGTCAAGCGCCAGCCCACGTTCGTATATCAGCGGCATTCCCGAACGTTTAGGCGCCGCTGAAGGCGTCGGCGAGGGCCGCTGCCCAGCTCCCGTACAGATCTATGACAGTGGACGGCGCGGGCCATTCTCCGGCTTGTAGTCGTTTGAGCGCTTCGCCGCCGCGCCGGCGTGCGTGGGTGCGTGACCAGTCGTAGGACGACGGCGCAGCGCCGTAGCGCGCTTGCCAGGCGCGCATCGCTTCGCGAACCCGTTCCCGGGTCCATTGCGGCGCGATCGCGCCGGGATGGCAGCGTTTGCAATACGCGTAGGCGTCGCCCTTGCCGTTCCGTGGCGCGGTGGGCGCCCCGCAGCCGCGGCACACTCCCTTGTAGCGCGCCTTGACCGCGCGTGCCTTATCGCCGGTTGGATCGTAGAGATACGCCTTGATGGTTGCTTCTGCGCGTCCCAGCCGACGAGCGATCTCGGCGATTGACAGACCCTCCTGGTCTCGAAAGTGGCGGGCGAGTTGCGCCGCGCGGCGGCGTTCCGTGACCCGGTCGAGCATGAGAACCCAAGCCTACCGGCGGTGCTGGACAGCCAGCCGAGCGCAGAAAACGTCCGTCGGGGGAGGGACGTCTCCTCGTGATGCCGCGGCGGGCGGGTGACTCCGGAGCTCGCGACCTCCTGGCTCGGCCTCCCGTTCTGAGCTGGGCTCTTTGTTAGCATCAGACGGGTCGTAGAGATAGGCCTTGACGGTGGCTTCCGCGCGACCGAGCCGGCGGGCTATCTCGGCGATCGAGAGGTCCTCCTCGCCGCGGTGATGGTGTGCGAGTGCGACCGCCCGGCGGCGCTCCTGGACGCGGTCCAAAGCCACCATGCGGCAGACGATACGGCCGACCGCCGACGCTAGACGGGGAATTGGCCGGCGACCGCGTGCAGTGGGGCCCAGCTCGACCAGGGTGCGAACATGTGTTCGCCCTTGCGACGAGCACGGCTTCACGATCACCGAGCACGATCCGGATCGCCCGTGGATGGTCCTCGCGAGCGAGCATCGCACGATCAAGCTGCCGAACGGCATGGACTTCTTCGCGTGGGCGCACGAGCAACGGCCCGCGCCGCGATGGTCGGTCGAGCTGGACCCCTGGCAACTCTCCCCGGCGTGGCGGCGATGAACTGTCCTTGCCGGTGCTTGATCTGACGCCCCGTGAACGCGACGCGCCTCCGTGGACCCCTAGGTCATTGGCCCGGTCTGATCCGACGTGGCGGAGGCATCGGGCACGACCGGCGCCGGACACCTCACCGCCGCCGGTCGAGGCGAGCCGCGTGCCGGACTCAGGTGAACGCTGCTTCCCGACAAGGGCGGGACTTACCGAGAGGGGCGCCCGGTCGACGCGGCGAGTCGTCGCCGGGCCTTTTGCACTGACGGAAGCGACGCCTTGGCCTTGGCCAGCGGTCGGGCTCGAATATCGACGCTCGCGGGCTTGGCGGCGACGTCGATCTCCTCGCCGGTCGCCGGATTGCGCCCCTTGCGCTTCTTCTGGGCCGGCTTGACCCGCACCGTCAGCTGAACGAGCCCGCCAATCCGGACCTTCTGGGCATTTCCCAGCTCCTCGAGCACGACTTCGTCGAGCGCGGCGAGTGCCCGCTTAGCGTCCGCCCTGCTCATCTCGGCGCGGTCCGCGACCGCGGCGATCATCTGGGACTGTGTCAGCGCCACGGCTGCTCCTCCTCAAATGGTGTTGCGTGAACGTGAACAGCAATATTCAACCTACTGCCGCAGACAGAGCGCTGCCTCCGCAGCCGTCACGGGGAGCGGACCAAGCGCCGCGGGCCGGCGGCAAAAAGATCACGCCAACGGCGGGAAGCGGGACCAGCCGGCCTCACCCTCGAGCAGCGTCGCCGCATCCGGAAGGAGCAGTGTGATGGTGACCGGGGTGGCGGTAGGGTCGGCGGGACTATCCGTCAATTACGGATGCAGCAGTCTGGGTGCGTGGGCGGCGAGCTGTCGCAGCTGGTCCGCTTCATCAGTGAGATGCCGGTCGCAGCGCTTTCCCGCAATCGTTTAGCCGAGCGATCACGCGACGTCAGTTCATGGCGTTAGCCGAGCGTTGAGCACTGTCCTCGCAGCTTCTTCGCCTTGTTGCCGGTTCCGCTGATGCCGCCGTTGCCGCGGCAACTGAGGTCTCCGGTAACGGTGTTGCCGGAGATCACGTTGCCGCTCGCGGCGTTGCCGGAGAATTCGGCGTGGCCTTGGATCGTGTTGCCGCCACAGCCGCCGATGTTCCAGGGCGAGGCTGCGCCGCTGCCCTCCACGAGCAGGTTGCCGCCGATCGTGCTCGCGCACACGACGTTCTCGTTGGCGCTCAGAGGATCGCTCGCTCCCTTGGAACCGTGAACAACGAGGTTGCCGGTGATGGTGCTGGTGAGGACTCGCAGGCCTGAGTTCGCTCCCTGACGATGAGCTCGCCCGTGGTCTCGTCCGTGATCGCCCTCTGAGCCGAGCATCTCGAGGTTGCCGTTCACGGTCACGTCGACGAGATCGCACCACGCACCCCGCGGCACGGTCAGGTTGCCGTTGATCGTGGTCGCGTTGAACTGTTCGTTGGTGCATGAGATGTTCGAGTGTGCGCGCGTCAGGGTCGTCGAGAGAGGCAGGTTCGCCGGCGCGTCGGCGTCGCCGATCCAGAGTGTCCGTCCGGAAGCGTCGAGTACCCATTGCTGCTTCTTCTCCGACCAGTAGGACAGCTCTCGCGCCGGCACGTGCAGGGTCACGGTCTGTGACTGACCTGGGTTGAGCGAGACTCGATCGAACTGCGCCAGCGACCGAACGGCGAACTGGATTCCAGCGGGCGCGTTGCTCGGCGGCCCGACGTAGACCTGGGCCGCGTCGGCACCGGGCACATCGCCGGTGTTCTTGACGGTGAACGTCACATCAACGCCGCCGTCCTGGGACCGTGTCTGGCTCAGTCGCGAGAACCGGAACGAGGTGTATGAGAGTCCGAACCCGAACGGGAACTGCGGCGTGATGCCTTCCTTGTCGAAGAAGCGGTAGCCGGTGAAGATGCCCTCGGTTTCCGTTGTCTGGGTCGCGGCGGGGCACGTGGCGCTCGAGCCGGTGACGACGCTGCAGCCGCCGTCGCCGTTCAGGCGTTCGGGATGCTGGCCGAGGGCGTCACCGGCGTAGAGGGGCTTCGTCTCGTCGTAGCCCCAGATCGTGTCGGTAGCGTTAGCCGGCCACGTCAGGGCCGTGTGGCCGCTCGGGTTCGCCAGTCCGAGCAGCACCCGCGCCATCGCGGTGCCGCCCTCCTGACCCGCGAACCACGACTCCAGCACGCCTCTCACGTTCGGGAGCCACGGGGTCAGCACGGGGTTCGCGGTGTTGAGCACCACGACCGTGTTCGGGTTCGCCGCCGCGACGGCGTTGATCAGGTTCGTGCTGGCCGTCGACAGTTGGGTGGGCGCGGACATCGTCGTCCCGGGCAGCGCCGGGTTGGGAGTGCTTGAGGTCGCGCCGGTGCCATCGTTGACGAACACGAGTGCGAGCTTCTTGCCGACTGCCGCCGCCGCGGCGTCGGCGATGTCAGCGTTCGCCCGCGAGTACGCGAAGCGGAAGCTGGCCGGCGTGCACGGTGCGGGAACCGCGGCCACGGCCGGGTTTGCCCCTGCTGCCGCCGCCGGTGGCGTCGAGACGCAGCCGGTCGCGTTGTCGACCGTGAGCTTGATCGAGTGGAAGCCCGGGGTCAGCGCCGATTGCGTCGCGCTGCAGTTCGTCGTCCCGGGCTCCAGCGCAGCGGTTCCGGTCGCGCATGTGCGACTGATCAGCCCTTGGTCGAGGGAGCCCGCGGTCGTCGGGTTGCTGGGGACCGAGGCCGCCCTCCCGCCCGGGTAGATGTCGGCGGTGGTCGCGTTCAGGTTCAGCGGCGCGCCGTCGAGCGAGAACGTGACCGCGTCCGGCGGGGAGTTGGTCTGCGATGCGTTCGCGGGCGTGAACGGGCTGCACAGCGTCAGCGTCGGGTTCGACGGGGGCGTGTTGAACTGACCCGTCTGCGGACAGTTCAGCGTCGTCGGGAGCGTCGGGCTCTGTTGGATCGCGAACGTGTAGGTGTCCGCGGCCGGCACGTAGATGTAGCCGCTCCATGTATACGTGTGTCCGGGGGCGAGCTGGTTGCCGCTCACGGCCTCATGATCGATGGCGGTTGTGTCCTTTGTCGCGGCGGCGCCATCGACCGACAGGTTGAGCCCGCCGAGTCCGCTCACGTCCGCGGTCGTCGACAGCGCCGAGGTCGGCACCGTAATCCCGTCGGGGTCGTTCGCGGCGACGAACTTGAACGCCTCTGAGTTGCCGCTGAACGCCTTGAGTTGCTGCAGGGGGTTGATCGCGTCACGTCCGATGAAGCCCGTCGAGGCCTCGGCGGTCGGGTCGGCGATGGTGTGGTTCGCGCTTGATCCGGTGACGAGGATGCCGCCGGACAGATCCGAATGGGTGATCGGCAGAACGTTGCCGTTGTTCTTGAGAAGCGTGGCGCCTTCCTCGGCCATCCGCTCCACGACCGCCGCATCACCCGTCGTCGTCCCGAGCTGGCCGGTGGAGCCGGTCGGCAGGAGCGCAGTCCCGGTGCGGTCGCCGCCCACGCCGCCTGGGTTCTTGCACGACGCCGACGGCGGGGAGTCGTTGCAGCCGAGCATCCCGAACCGCTGCTCCTGATAGAGGATTCGAGCCAGCGACTGGTTGAACAGCGAGACCGGCAGGTTATGGTCCACCACCGAGCTGACCAAGGTACAGCCGAACGTGTTGGGGCAACCCGAGCCGCCCGAGCCCTGGAAGTTATTCGGGATCCCGGCGACGTGCACCGCGCCAGCCGCCGTACAAGGCTCGTAGTTCCCCGACGCATCGGCGCACGTGCTCCCAGTCTGATCGAACGCCGACGGCGGCCCGCCGAACCCACCCCCCGAGGTCGTGCTCAGCGCATCGTTGGCGCTGAAATAGCCGGTCTGCGTCGGCATCTCCTGGTCTTCGCCCTGCACGATCCCGGAGGTGCTGTGCGTCGCCGGATAGTCAGACCCAACGAGAGCTTTGGAGCCCCACATGTCACGCAAGACGTAGTTGAGGCTCAGCGGCTGCTCGCACGAGAAGTGCGATTCGTTGAGCGGCCAGGTCAGCGGAGCCTGCCCCGCGCCAGCGAACGGGCTCGGCTGGGTCAAGGACGAGACCGTGCGCGGCAACGACGTGGAGGTATCGCGCCAAATCTGGTAGGAGCACATCGTGGCCGCGGCCCGGCCGTTGACGAAACCGCCCTCATACGGCGTCAGGTAGAGCTCGTGCAGCCCCTGGTCGGTGATGTCGGTGTTGAGGTTCTGGTTCTGGCCGTTGTAGACGACGAAGTGCTTCATCTCGGACATCGCACCCGTGCCCTGCATGCCGTTGATCTGCGCGGCCACCATCTGATTGCTCAGGAGCGGATCCTCGCCGGTGGTCGTCAGGTTTCGACTCCAGTTGGGCAGCCGGTCGAGATCGGTCTGCGGTCCGAACATGCCGGTGACCATGAACTCCCGGCTCTCAGTGCCTTCCAGCTGTCCCCACGCGTTGCCGAGCGAGCGGTCGAACGTGGCGCCGAGTGACATCAGCGTAGTCGGGCCGGTCGAGCCTCGCGCGTTGTTACCCGAGGTGTTGAGGACTCCCTGCGCGTCGGTCCAGCAGGGCGGTGCGATGCTCGGCGTGGTGCCCGTCGGCGCGCTCACCGGACCGACGTTGTGGCACGTCGAGTTGGTCCCGTCATGCAGCAGGGCGTCCGCGTTGGTCAGCTGTGCCCGAGTCGGAGGGTTACTCGGCTCGAGCTGGGCGATCAGGCTCAGGACCGCGGGTGTGTACGGGGCTGCCGCGTCCACGGTCGGCGAGGCTTTCGCCGATGGAAGCGGCGCATTCAGCGCATAGGGAACATTGCTCGGCACGGCGCGCGGCGACGAGGCGGCAGATACGCCGAGACCGAGCGACAGGGCAGCCAGGACCGCGGCACAGGACACGAACGCTATGCGCAAGCCGGGGCGGCGAAGCCTCGCTCTGCGATTATCGGAACCAGGCATGCTCGACTTCCCTTCCCACGATTGGAGGCATGTGCTCGGATGTGCTCTGGCGGAGTTTCATGTCACTCCCCAGCTTCGGAGCAGACGTGTCAGCCCCGGCCCGGCCTGGTAGGGCTCGCGATTGTTGGTCACGGCGTACCAGTACAGCCTGCGGGCGACCGCTATGGCCTCGGGCACCGACGCCTGTCGGCCGTAGCTGTAGAAGAAGAAGATCAACGGGGCGCACGCGAGAACGCGTGCGGATTCGCGCGCGCTGGCGGACTTCTCCGGACCAGCCGCGCGGCACACGCTCAGCACCTTGTCCCGGGTAGCGGGCGTGTACTCGACGTTCTCGACGGTGAACGCGGACAGCGCTCGACGCGAGCTGTACAACGCGAGCATCGCCGTCTGAGCCTGCACGAACGTCGTGGGCTGAACAGGGTCGGTGAGGATTGTCGGCGGTCGGTCCGCCTTCGCCGGACCGGCCGACGTCGTGGAGCCGCCGCAGCCTGCGATGCCGACGCACGCCACGATGCCGACGAGGAACCTCACCGGATTCACTCCCACGCTCCATCCGTCCCTCTCTCCGCCGCGCGCAGGGGCTTGGCGCGCGACGGTAAGAATCGCATCACCACCTCCAGCTGTCAAGCGAAGTACCGGACTAATGTTTTGTCCGGCAGACGGAGTAAGTTACACCGCACCCATGCCGAAGTCTCACACTGAGCGATCCCCGCGCCGCCAGCGCTCGCGACAGCAGCTCCTCACCGCGATCCGAGCGCGCAACGGCATCACCCGCAGCGAGCTGAGCGGCGTCACGGCCTATCGCGCAGCGCCACCGCCGAAGGCGTGCAGGATCTGCTCGCCAACCGCCTCGTCGCCGAACAACCGACCAGCCCAAGCCTCGGGCGAGGCCGTCCCTCCACACTGCTCATCCCCGTGGCGACCCGGGGCGCAGTCGCCGGAATTGACTTCGGTCACAACCATGTCTCTGTCGCGGTCGCCGAAACCAGCGGGCGAGTCCTCGCCGAGCATCAGCGCCCTGTCGACGTCGATCATCAGGCCACCGCCGCGCTAGACACTGCCGCCAAGCTCCTGATCCGCTGCCTGGCCGACGCCGAGCTGGCCGGCCCGGACCTGATCAGCGTGGCCGCCGGCATCCCAGGCCCCCTGGACGTGAAAACCGGCGTCGTCCGCTCGCCGACGATCTTGTCCACGTGGGTCGACCTCGACCCGACGCGGGAACTCTCGACCCGGCTAGGCCGGCCGATCCGAGTCGACAACGACGCAAACATGGGGGCACAAGGCGAGCTGCGGTTCGGGGCCGCGCGCGGATACCGGAACTTCATCTACGTCAAAGCGTCCCACGGCATCGGCGCCGGCCTCGTCCTCAACGGCGAGACCTACCACGGGGCGGACGGCATCGCGGGCGAGATCGGCCACACCCAGCTACCCAACGCCGACAACTGGTGCCGCTGCGGCAACCGCGGATGCCTCGAGGCCGTCGTCTCCACCTCCGAAGTGAGGCGCCAACTCGCACACGTACGTCCCGAACCAGCCGGCGACGAGCCCGACCGGTCGCTCGTAGGGATCGGCACCGATCCCGTCGCCGGCCGGGTCATCGCGACAGCCGGCCGCACCCTCGGCCGCGTGCTCGCCGACCTGTGCAACGCCCTCAACCCCGAAGCCATCATCGTGGGCGGCGAACTCGGAACCGCTGGCTCGCCCCTGCTGGTCGGTGTGCGCGACTCGATCGACCGCTACGCCCAACCGGCCGCCGCGCACAGCGTCAACGTCCGATCAGCCGGCCTCGGGCTTCGCTCTGAACTCATGGGTGCGATCGCCACCGCCATCCAACACGCGAACGAACTGGTCTAGCGCAGGTCTAGCGCTCGGTTCTCCACCGGCCATGCCAAGCGGCCGCGATCCCGCGGCGGTGTCGGCTCCGCAAAAGTCGCGCGATCGAACCCCTCCGCGATCCTCCACCACTCCCCGGCGGCGTAACACCGTTGCGACTCGCGCTCCCCCAAGCCGCGGAGCGCAGACCAGAGGTTCGTTCGACGCTGGCGCTCACATACGGCGGCTCGTGCCTAAGGCGAACTCGTGCTGTCCAGGCGCCCGGGTCTGTTGGCGACGATCGAGATGATCGAGGCGGGCCGGGCCGAGCAGCTCGTGGTTGCGTATTTCGATCGGCTGGTGCGCTCGCTGAAGGTGCAGTTGGAGGTGATCGAGCGGGTGGAGCGGGCGGGCGGGGAGATCTTCGCACTCGATCACGGCAGGCTGACGAACGGCACGGCGGCGCAGCGCCTGTCGACGAACATGCTCGGCTCGGTGTTCCAATATTTTGCTGAGATCACGGGCGAGAAGGTGACGGCGGCTCAGGCGCGGGCGGTGGCACGGGGTGTGTACCCGCACCCGAAGGTCCCGGTCGGGTATGTGCGCGGCGAGACCGGCGTGCTGGTGGTCGAGCCCGCGGCGGCGAGGGTCGTGGTGCGGGCGTTCAAGCGCCGCGACCTGGGCGCGTCGCTGGTGCAGATCCAGGCGTGGCTGGCCGCGAACGGGATCGAGCGCGCGCTCTCCGGGGTGGCCTGGATGCTGCGCTCGCGGATGTACCTGGGTGAGATCCACTTCGGCGAGCTGCACAACACGCACGCTCACGAGGCGATCGTCAAGGATCGCGGGCTGTTTGAGCGGGTGCAGCGGCGGACGGTCTCGCGGGGGCGCCAAGCCAAGTCCGAGCGGCTGCTGGCCCGCCTGGGGGTGCTGCGCTGTGGGACGTGCGGCTCGCGGATGGTGATCAACTCCGACAGCGGCAGCTACCGCTGCGGCGACACGAGCGCGAACCGCTGCCAGCGACGAGCGGCGGTCAAGGCCGACCGGGTCGAGGCGCTGGTGCTGGACGCCCTCCGGGCGTACTCCGCCACGACCGACGCGCATGGACACCAATCGCGCAGGCGGCAGATCCGGGAGGCGGACGAGACGATCGAACGCGCCAACGCGGGTCTTGATGACACGATCCGGCAGCTCGGCGGGCTTGGCTTGTTGGGCCGGCCCGCGAGCCAGGAGACCTTGGAGAAGCTAACCACGGCGCTCGATGACGCGCACACCCGTCCGGGCGCGACTCGGCGATGCGGCCGACAGCGATGTCATCGGTCCTGACGACATTGACAAGCTGCGCGAGCCTGCGAAGCGGTTAGCGGCTTGGCGACGGCTGATCACCGACACCGTCGAGTCGGTTACGGTCGCGCCGGCGCTGACCGCGGATGGGCGCCCCGGTCGCCTCTGGGACCCTCGCCGGATCGACATCAGGTTCCTGGGCCAGCATCCGTAAGGGAGCCGCCAGCAGCGATCTCCCGCGCTTCCGCCGCCACCCTCCGGGGCTCGCACAACTCTGCCGTCGTCGCGGCGGTCGGACGTCGTCGTCGGGCACGACTTCGAAAGCCGCGAAAGCAGCAGAGGGAGTTCGGCGTCACCAGTGTTGCGAGATTCGTCCTTGGGGAAGAGCGGCCAAGCGAGCTGCCGGTCGTCCGTCAGCAGCCGCCGGCTGTGGGGAGCACACAGTTCGGTGGTCGCCGACAGTCACGACCACCCAGTCGACGCGACCATCGTAACCGTGGCATAGCGATCGCCCGAGCCGTGCGCCCTCCGCTGGTCAAAGCAATAGTGCCGGTGACCGGCTGGGCGCAATTGGTTGCCGTCGAAACCAATCGTCCCGTCGAGGCCGTCCTTAGCCTGCCCAGCTCAAGACCGACGGCAGTCGTAGCCGTTTGCTGAACCGTCGATCTCGAGCAAGCACGGACGCGGCCGTGCCCAGGCACGGAGGTCCCGCCGACGGACGTCACAGTCCTCGATCAGCGGCTGCCCCTTCGCCTGGCTAAGCGGTCGCCTCGCCGGCGCCAGCTCGGGCGCTGCCGCAACTCGGGGCATGAAAATCCTCACCTAGCAGGAATCGCCGGCCCGGCCGCGTAATCGCGGTTCACCGGGCACAAGGGGATTCTTGTTGTGGAGAACGCAGTCGGGCACGCCGTTTTGGACGATGGGCTTCGAGCCCGTGCTTACTCGGTGGCGGCCCCTGCGACTTGCCCGGGTGCGCTGCGAGCGCGTATCGGTCTGTGTCGTTCGCCCACTCGTTCTCCGTTGACCAATACCCCAACTTACTACAAGCTATAGGAGGTGGGCCGGTGAACAGGAAGCGGTTGTCGCGGCCGCTGGGGCGGTGCATCGGGCTGGATGTGCACCTTGACTTCATCGAGATCGCGATCTGCGAGGAGGGCCGCGTGTACTCGGCTGGCCGCGTGCCTGCCACGGCGGAGGGGATCACGACGCTGATCGACAGTCTCTTGCCGAGCGACCGGGTCGCGCTCGAGGTGACCGGTAGCTCGCGCGAGATCGCCAGGCTGCTCAAGCCGCATGTCAGGCGGATCATCGTCGTCTCTCCGGGGGACACGGGCATCTCGCAGGCCAGGGCGAAGACCGACCGGCTCGACGCGCGCACGCTGGCCAAGCTGTTGTGGACGGGCGAGCTCGAGGCGGTGTGGATGCCGCCGGAGTGGACCTCCAAGATGCGCCGGCGCCTAGCCCGCCGCGACCAGCTGGTCAGAACGCGCTCCCGGGTCAAGAATGAGTTGCACGCGGTCCTGATGCGCTGCCTGAAGGGCCGCCCGCCCGTGTCTGACCTGTTCGGTGTCAAGGGCCGCGACTGGCTGCGGGGACTGGAGCTGCCGCTGGTGGAGGATGAGACCGTCACGGCCGGGCTGCGCCACATCGAGTTCCTCGACGCTGAGATCGAGCAGGTCGAGCGGCTGATCGCCGAGGAAGCGCTCCAGAGCCCTCAGATCAAGCGGCTGATGACCGTCCCGGGCGTCAACGTCATCTGCGCGGCGATCTTCCTGGCCGCCGTCGGCGACATCCGCCGCTTCAAGGGCTCCCGCCCCGTGGTCGCTTATCTGGGCCTCGACCCCCGCGTCTACCAGTCAGGCTCCGCACCCGCCCGCGGCGGGCGGATCTCAAAACAAGGCTCGCCCCGGGCCCGCTGGGCACTGGTCGAAGCCGCCCGCTCGGTCGCCCAACAACCCGGCCCGCTGCACGCATTCTACGAGCGGCTGCGGGCCCGCAAAGGCCACAACGCCGCGATCGTCGCCGTCGCGCGCAAACTCGCCGTGCTGTTCTACTGCATGCTCACGCGCGAGGAGGACTACGCCCACCAGCAGCCCTCGCTCACCGCCCAGAAGCTCCGGCAGCTGGAAGTCCGCGCCGGCGCCCCCACCCTCAAGGGCACCAACACCGGCGTGTGGGCCACCCGCGAGCGGATGCGCCAGGCCGAGAAACAACTCGCCGCGCAGGCCGAGGCCTCCTACAAGCGCTCGATCGCCGACTGGCAGGCCACATCGCCCAAAAAGAAGGAAAAGGCGGGCGCGAGCGTGACAGCGGGGCGCGCATAATCGGGCCCCTCAAAGGGGGGGCAACGTCGCGCGGCAGGCCACGGTCAAGCCCCGGACGCCTGCTCTTTGACACGTCATCGGGCTCGCGCCCGCAACACAACCTAACGCCACCGGCAGACGTCGAGAACCTCGACGAACAACCACCCACGCCCGAAATCCCGGCCATGACCGCGCCACCCAGCTCACACGCAGCGATCCAACGGCAGACAACAACTCATTCCGCGACATACCTCGCCCAAGATCGGACGCAAATTCCATCAAACACTCGGCGGGCCACCGTTGATTTTCATCGGTCGTCCAAGGGGCCAGTCGGAGTTTGCTGGAATCCAGGCAGCACCGGCTCTTCCTTCCGCGGGAAACCAGGCCTCCGCGCCGTCGGTCGCGGCGGCCCGACCATGGACGGCGCGGCCGGTCTCGCAAGTGGCGATTGGCGGGGCACCCGAGCGGCTCGCCTTGAAGACTTGCTTCAGCGTGCACTCGGATGGCCGACATCGCGGCGGTGGCGTAGGTCCGCGCCGAACGATGATTTTCGGGTTGCGCGCCGGTCCATACCCCAAACGCCCCGAAAGGAGGACGCTATGCCCGCGAAGGTAGGAACACGTGAGGAGTGGCAGGTCGCCCGCGACGAGCTGGCCAAGCTCGAGGACGAGCACGCCGGGCTGGGCCGCAAGGTCGTTGAGACGCGGCGCGAGCTGCCGTGGGTGCCGGTGGAGAAGGAGTACGTCTTCGACACCGAGGACGGCAAGAAGACGCTGGCCGAGCTCTTCGAGGGCCGGTCGCAGCTGCTCGCCTACAACATCATGTACGGGCCCGAGTACGAGGTTGGCGCGTGCCCCGGCTGCACGAGCCTTGGCGACGAGTTCGACGGGCCGCGCGTACACCTGGCTCATCAGGACGTGACGCTGATCTGCTTCTCACGCGCTCCGGTCGATCGACTGATCGCTTATAAGAAGCGAATGGGATGGAAGTTCTCCTACGTTTCGACCTACGGCAGCGACTTCCCGTTCGATTTCGGGCTCGCGCTTACCCCGGAGCAGGCGAGGCAGATTCCCCAGATCGCCGAGATGGTCGAGAACCCGCCGGAGTTCCTCCAGAACTGGTCCAAGGAGGTCGGCGCGAAGCTCGAGGACGGCCTGCGTGAGGCCCCGGGCTACATCGCCTTCGCGCGCGAGAACGGGACCATCTACCACACCTACACGGTGACGGCGCCGGACCCGTTCGTCGCCCCGTTCGCCTCCTTCCTGCTCGCGCGCACGCCGAAGGGCGGCCCGGCGGTGGCGGACATCCGGCGCAAGGACGAATACCCGGAGGCGGCGCGGTGACCGAAGCCGCGCTGCGCCGGTCGGGTGAGGTCCGACTGGGCGGGGTGTTGGTAGTAGCGGCGGCCGGCGCGTGGGCGCTGACCGCCGCGCGGATGGGCGGCATGGACGCCGGCCCGGGCGGTCACCTGGGCGGTCTCGGCTGGTTTGCGGTCAGCTGGGTCGTGATGATGGCCGCGATGATGCTCCCGGCGCTCGCGCCGATGGTCGTCGCCTACGAGCGCCGGGCTCGCCGTGCCGACTCTGTGGCGACGTTCGCCGCCGGGTACTTCGCGGCCTGGCTCGCCGCTGGCCTGCTCGCCTACGCGCTGATCGAGGGGGTGCGCTCGCTCGGCCTCGGCTTCCTGGCCTGGGACGAGGCAGGCCGCTACGTAGCGGCCGCCGTGATCGCCGGCGCCGGCCTCCACCAGCTGACCGCGCCCAAGCGCGCCTGCCTGCGCGCCTGCCGTGAGCGTGTCGCGTTCATCGCCGAGCGCTGGCGGCCCGGACGGATTGGCGCGCTGCGGATGGGGCTCGAGCACGGCGGCTGGTGCGTCGGCTGCAGCTGGGCGCTGATGGCGGCGCTGTTCGCGCTCGGGGCGATGAGCCTGACCTGGATGGCGCTGGTCACGGTCTTGGTGGCCGCGGAGCGGACGCTGCCGCGGCCGGCGCGGCTGGGCGTGGCAGCGGTGCTGGTCGCGCTCGGGCTGTGGGTCGCGCTCGCGCCCGGCGCCGTGCCGGGGCTGACAGTCCCGGACGCGGGCGCGGGGCCGATGGGCGGCGCGATGCGGATGCGCTAGCTCTCAGCTCACCGCCTTCTTCACGAGTTCGACTCGCCGTCCCGATCGGCCTCATCGAGCCTGGCCGCGACGCCGATTGGAAGGCGCTCGACTGGCATACCTTACCTCTGGACCCGTGGTACCTCGCTGTGGGCATACTCGTACTTGCAGCACGCTGCACCGCGCGGCTGCGCCCCCGAGTCGCGCGCCGACAAGCGCGACGCGAGCAGTGGGCGTCGGCCTGATTGCTCGCCTGGCGGGCGCGTGCCAGCGAGCCAGCGAGCCATCTACTCACACCACTACCGGGTCTGTGACCGTGACCGCCCATTCCTGCCCCGGTGAGGATCCCCTTGCGGCGCTCCGCCGCGAGACGTGAAGAGGACCGACACCTGCTTCCGCGTCTTGCCGGACCTCTACTCGGCCGAACCTCCGCACCTGCAACGCGCGGAAAGGGCGACCCGGCAACCAGCCCTTACATTAGAGCCGGCTCCCAAGCCGCGAGCGCCCTGCTGGCCGCGCTAAGCGCGTCTGCGGACGACGGCGCCGGGATACCCGTGCGACAAGAAGAGCAGGTCCCCGCCAGCTATGGGGATGGGACACGAGTCTGACTGCTCCACGCCTGAAGCGACAGTCCTGGTGTCGACGCCGTCGTGACCGCTTGGCGCTTGCAGCTGCCCGACGTTGAGTTAGCGCCCCGAACCACGATTGGATCGATTCGTCTGCGACGCGGAGCGTGCGCGCTTATGGCGACGTGCAGGTCCCTCGGGCACATAGGGGCAGGGCCCCGCTTTCATGCTCGCGCGTACATAGAGAGCCTAGAGAGCCCGGCGCGGCTTCGCGGCCGCGCGTGTCCGGAAGCGATCGGCCCGTCGGCGGCCAATATCGGCTCTTGGTATCCGACAGGTTGCTTATGCACGGCCGCGGCCCGCGGGGCGCGCCGCGCCTGCTCTGCCAAGACCAGCGCGACAGGTGATGATCGTTGCGTGGTCGGGGTGGACCAGCTGTCGGGTGGTCGTCCAATTGGCCTCGTTACAGGTGCGGGTGTGATTGGCGGTTGTAAGGCCGGTTGCCTGGCCGCGAGGATGGCCACTGGGGCTGAGGTCTCTTTCCCGAACACGATTGACATCGTCGGGGAACGACGGCTCGGGTTTGCCGCGTCCGGAGTTGCAACCGGGGCCGAGGAGCGAGGAGCGGGGGTAGCGTGCCGTGGGTGGCGTGTAGCGGTTAGCGGTTTCCGGAGGGAATGTGTGGGTGTTCAGGTGGAGCGCTTGGGAGAGTCGGGGGACTGGCTGAGGAACATGCGCTGGTAGTAGCTGCGCATCCACTCGTGAAGCTGGCGACCGCGATCAGGAACGCCCCTCCCAGCCGTGGCTCGCCGTTCAGGTGAGCGGGCACGAGCCCGGCGTGGGCGCCGGCGCTCGCCGCGCACGTGAACACCAGCACCCTCGCGCCCGAGCTGTGCGACGAGCGGCGCTGCGCACGTCCGTTCCTCATGCCTCGTTAGCTGCAGCGCCGGCCTTGCTCTTACGCGCGGGTGTCGTGCGAGCTCCCGGGGTAAGAAAGGCTTTGGCGCTGGCAGCTAACCGGGCATGACGAGTGAGCGCGGAGGCGAGCCCGCGAACCGCAAGACCCCGGGACGGCTCGACCCATTGGTGCTGATCCGGGGGCTGCCGGGGCATCCAGTGCATCCCCCGCTGACTGATGTGACGGTCGGGATGTACGTGCTTGCCGGCGGTCTGGCGATCATCGGGTACGCCGGCGGGATCGAGCTGGCGGCGGCGAAGGGCATGTGGCTCGCCCTGATCGGCGGGCTGATCGTCTCGATACCCACCGCTCTGACCGGTCTCGTCGACTGGCTCTCGATCGAGTGGGGCAGCCCGCGGTGGCGCAGGGCGACGCTTCATCTCACCGCGATGGTCACCGCAGTCGCGCTGTTCGCGTTGGCTGCCTGGCGCCAGTATCGCGGCTATCAGCACGGACACGTCACCACCGGCGGGCTGGTGCTGACGCTCTGCGGCGTGGTCGTGCTTACGGTCGGGGGATGGCTCGGCGGCTCGCTGGTGTTCGTCCACGCCCCGCGCGTACTTGCTGGTGAACCTGAGTCCACCGGTGATCCGGCACGAGCGATCCCGCGGATCCACGAAACGACGACTGAGGAGGAACGGATCGCATGAAGTGGGCTGCGCTGATCGTGTGGGTGATCACTGCGCTGGGTGGATTCGGGCTGTTGGCGATCTGGCTGCGGCGCGGCGGGATCGAGCAGGCCGACCAGCCCGGCCGTAGGATCCGGCCGCCGCTGATCTTCACGCACCTGCTGCGGGCGGCAGGCGGGCTGGTGCTATGGATCATCTACGTGGCCAGCGACACCCGGGCGCTCGCTTGGATCGCATTCGCAGTGCTGCTGGTGGTGGCGAGCCTGGGCTTCGGGATGCTGGCGTTATGGCTGCAGCGCCGCCACGCCGCTCCCGCGCTGGCCGGTGCCGGCGTTCGCACCGTCGGGCTCGAGGGGAGTGTGCCCGCCGAGCAGCACTTCCCGGTGCCGATCGTGGCGGTGCATGGCCTGGTCGCGGCCACCACGCTGGTGCTGGTGCTGCTCTCGGCGCTCAAGGTGGGGGGCTCGTGAGCGGGGTGATGCCGTTGCGGCGCGACAGCCAGCGGTGTTCGAATTCCGCCGACGATCCGGCTCGGTGGGCCGCCTGGCGCGTCCGGCGGCTGCTCGCCGCCGGCTTCCCCCGGCCCCTCGCCCGGCGCCTAGCGGCCGACGAGCGGGTTGATCTGCACGCGCTGCTCAAGCTCGTGGACCGGGGCTGTCCGCCGGACCTGGCCGCGCGGATCGTGGAGCCGATCGACGGTGATCCTGAGGTTTCGTGAGCGACGTGGTTGGTAGCGTCAATCTTGTGCTGCGGGATGAGTCGCGAGTGGACGCGGCGGACCGGCACGCCGAGGCGGCGGCCTGGGTGCGGTCGCTGCGGGGCACTGGCCCTGGCCGCGAGGAGGCGGCGGCGCGTCTGCACGCGCTGCTCGTCCGGGCGGCGCGCTTCGAGCTGCTGCGGCGGCGCGCGGCGTGGAACGGGAGGGGCGAGAGCATCGATGACCTCGCGGTGCTGAGCGCGGACAACGCGTTGAGTGCGCTGTTGGCCAAGCTCGATGACTATCGCTTTGAGAGTCGCTTCACGACCTGGGCGTACAAGTTCGCGATCCTCGAGGCGGCGGTGATGGCCCGCAGGCGATCCTGGCAGGAGCGCGAGCTTCCGATCGACCCGTTGGCCTGGGGCCGGTTGTCGGCGTCGACGCCGGATGTGGCGGACGATCTCATCCTCCAGGAGCGTCTGCGCCAGGTGACTACGGCGATCCAGACCGAGCTCTCGCCGCATCAGCGCGAGGTGCTGACGGCGCTGGTGCTGGGCGGCGTGCCGATCGACGTGCTGGCCGAGCGGTTGAACACGACGCGGGGCGCGCTGTACAAGACGTTGCACGACGCGCGGCGAAAGCTGCGCAACGCCGTCGGATCGGAGGAAGATGGCTGATCACCGCGAAGATCCTGATCGCCTGTTGCGGGGGCTGCTCGGACCGGCTGATCCCGAGCTCGGCTGCGAGGAGTGCTTCGATCTGCTCGACGTGTACGTCGAGACGGAGTTGGCGGGCGCGGACGCTGATGCCCGGGTTCCGGGGATGCGAGCGCACCTGGAAGGCTGCCCGGCCTGCGCGGAGGAGCACGAGAGCTTACGTGAGCTCCTGAGCTTCCCGGACTGACCCGCTGTCTCGGTCGGGTAAGAGGCGGCGCCCGCCTGCCGCTAACACAGCCATGAGAGCGAATCGATCCTTAGCCGAAGTGAGCGAGTGCTGGAGCGCTCGCGATCTCGAGGGACCGCCCGTGCAGCCGCCTGTAGCGCGACGGCCGTTGAACCTCGTTGCCGCGGAAGCGGCCGCACGCGAGCTGCTAGCCGCGCTCGGCGCTGACCTCGATGCCCCAGGCGTGCGCGACACGCCACGGCGGGTGGCGACCGCCTACGCGGAGATGCTCACACCCGAGCCGTTCAACCTGATGACGTTTCCCAACGACGAGGGGTACGACGAGCTGGTGCTCGTGCGCGACATCCCGTTCCGGTCGTTGTGCATGCACCACCTACTGCCGTTTCACGGGGTGGCGCACGTCGCCTACGTTCCCGGCGAGCGGATCCTCGGCCTGTCCAAGCTCGCCCGGGTGGTCGAGCATTTCTCCCGCGAGTTGCAGCTTCAGGAGCGGCTGACAGTTCAGGTCGCGGGGTGGTTGGAGGACGCGCTGCAGCCGAAAGGCGTCGGTGTGGTCCTCGAAGCCGAGCACCTCTGCATGTCCCTACGCGGCGTGCTGACGCGAGGGGCGCGGACCATCACCTCAGCCTTGCACGGCCTGGTGCGAGATGACCCACGCACGCGCGAGGAGTTCCTGAGCTTGACCGGAGGGAGACGAAGATGAGCAAGCAGACATTCGTGATCGTCGGCGCGAGCCTGGCCGGCGCCAAGGCGGCCGAGGAGCTGCGTCAGCGCGGATTCGACGGGCAGATCGTGCTCGTCGGCGCCGAGGCAGAGCGGCCCTATGAGCGCCCGCCGCTCAGCAAGGATCACCTTTCGCGGCGAGTCCGAGCGCGAGAAGGCGTTCGTGCACTCGGAGGGGTTCTACGAGGAGCAGGACATCGAGCTGGTCACCGGCGTCCAATGCACGGCGATCGATCTCGCGTTGAACACGATCACGCTCGACGAGGGCCGCGCGCTCGGCTACGACAAGCTGCTGTTGACCACGGGCGCCGAGCCGCGGCGGCTATCGGTGCCGGGTAGCGATCTCGATGGGATCTACTACCTGCGCACGCTGGGTGACTGCGAGGTGCTGCGCCAGCGGCTGGAGAGCGGAGGTCGTGTCGCCGTCGTGGGCGCGGGGTGGATCGGCTCGGAGGTCGCCGCCTCGGCCCGTCAGAAAGGTCTAGAGGTGGCGCTGATCGACCCGCTGTCGCTTCCGAACGAGCGGGTCTTCGGTCGCGAGATCGGCTCCTTCTACCGCGATGTCCATGCCAGGCACGGGGTCGACCTCAGGCTGGGCGAAGGGGTCGCGGCGGTGGTGGGAGACGGACGAGTCGCCGCGGTCCGCACGAATAGCGGCACAACCATCGAGTGCGACTTCGTGGTTGTCGGAATCGGGGTGACACCCCGCGTCCAGCTGGCCGCGGATGCCGGCTTGGAGGTCGAGAACGGGATCGTCGTCGACGAGAAGCTCCAGACCTCGGCACCTAACGTGTTCGCGGCCGGCGACGTCGCCAATGCCTGGCATCCGTCCTACCAGCGCCGAATCCGCATCGAGCACTGGGCCAACGCCCTCAACCAAGGGCCCGCCGCGGCCCGCGCGATGCTCGACGAGCCAGTTAGCTACGACCGCATCCCGTACTTCTTCTCAGACCAATTCGAGGTCGGGATGGAGTACTCGGGCTTCGCCGCCGACTGGGATCAGGTGGAGTTCCGAGGCGACCGCGACGGAGGCGAGTTCGTCGCGTTCTGGCTCAAGGACCGGTGCGTGGTGGCCGGCATGAACGTCAACGTGTGGGACGTCAACCGGCACGTCCAGGCCCTGATCCGCTCCAGCGGGCCGGTCGACGTCGCCGCGCTGCGCGATCCCGGCACGCCACTCGACGCGCTGGTGGGTCCGGTTCCCGCCGATTCGCGCTAGGACCGGCGCGATGCCACGCAACGAGAACCTGCGGCGGCTGCATGAGGCGGGCGTCTCCATCTGGCTTGACACCCTGTCGCGGCAGCTGCTTCAGAGCGGAGAGTTCGCGCAGCTCATGCACGACTACAGCGTCACCGGCGCGACGTCGAACCCGACGATCTTCGCCAAGGCGATCACCGGCTCGGATCTCTACGACGAGCAGCTCCGTGCTCTTGCGGTCGCGGGGGAGGACAGCCTTCAGGAGGCGTTCTTCGCGCTCGCGCTCGAGGACGTCCGCGACGCGGCTCGCCTGCTGCGGCCCGCGTACGACCGGTCCGGCGGGCGCGACGGCTTCATCTCGTTTGAGTGCACCCCGGATCTGGCCGACGACACCGAGGCAACGATCGCGCAGGCCACCTCGCTCTGGCAGCGGCTCAACGAGCCCAACGCGATGATCAAGGTGCCCGGAACCGAGGCGGGGCTGCCCGCGATTGAGGAGCTCACCCGCCGGGGCGTGAACGTCAACATCACGCTGCTGTTCTCGATCGAGCGCTACGAGCAGGTGATCGACGCCTACATCCGGGGACTGACGGCACGGGCGGAGGCCGGAGAGCCGCTGGAGGCGATCGCGTCGGTCGCGTCGTTCTTCCTGTCGCGGATCGACAGCAAGGTCGATCCGCAGCTCCCGCCGGGTTCGCCGACGCGCGGCCAGGTTGCGGTTGCCAGCGCCCGCATGGCCTACCAGCGCTACCGGGCGCGCTTCGCCGGAGCGGACTGGGCGCGGCTCGAGCGACGAGGCGCGAGACCGCAGCGGCCGCTCTGGGCCAGCACCGGCACGAAGGATCCCGCCTACTCAGACGTGCTCTACGTGACGGAGCTGATCGGGCCGGATGTGATCAGCACGATGCCGGACCATACCCTGCGTGCCTTCCGCGAGCACGGCCGTGTGAACCGTACGCTGGACTCGGAGCGCGATTGGGCGCGGCGAATCCTGGCCGATGCCCGGGACGCCGGCATCGACCTCGCTTCCGTCGGCTGTGAGCTCGAGCGCGAGGGCGTGCTGGCCTTCTGCGAGTCCTACCACCAACTTTTCGCGTGCGTGCGCTCTAAGCTCGATCAAGCGCGTCGCGGTGCACACCAAGCCGGGCGTGCCGGTACTCCGAGCCCGTCCGCATGAAGTCGAAAGGAGCAGATCCGTGCCCAGGTTCCGCATTCAGCCCCACGTCCGACTTCACGAGTGGGTCGCCGAGGAGATCGGCTTCTTCCGCGACGAGGGGCTGGATTACGAGTTCCAGTCGCAGGGCCTGGCGGGCGGCTCGCTCACCACGTCCTCTGTGAAGCCAGCCGACGCGGCACCGGTCCAGGCCCGCAGCGGTGCCTTCGAGGACATGGCCAAAGGCCGCGCCTGCGATATCTCGGGCGCCTGCCACTGGGCGGTCAACGCCGCCGCCTCGACCAGCCACGGCCGGATGTGGGGAAAGGCCTACTCGGTCTGCACCTCTGGCATCTTCGTCGCGCCGGAATCGCCGCACGAGCGGCCCGAGGACCTGGCCGGCGCGCCGGTCGGCGTGGGCTACCACTCAGGCAGCCACTACTCGGCCATCCAGGGCCTCGAGGCGTTCCTCGAGCCCAATCAGATCGAGCTCAGCTTCGTCGGCCTGCCCTTCGACCGCGTCCGGCTGATGCGCGACCGTCAGATCCCGGCCGCCAACGTGTGGGGCGCCCAGTATTACCTGCTCGAGCAGTGGGGCTTTCGCAAGCTCGTCGACACCACGTTCATGATGGGCTTCCTCGTCAGCGCCGCCGCGCAGCAGGAAGATCTCGAGCGCTACTTCCGTGCCCTGCGCCGAGCCCAAGCTGAACTCGATCTCGAGCCCGAGCCCTACAAGCACCACTGGCTGGCCGAGATGCCCGCCGACCTGCGCGAGGCCGCGGACGTGCGGCGGTTCGGCACCGGCGAGCGGATCGTGTTCGAGCCTTACACTCGCGAGATGTTCGATCGCACCCACCGCTGGATGGAGCGCTGGCAGCTATTCGACGCATCCACCGCCGGACGTTCCACCTACGAGCAGGCCGTGCTCGCCTGACCGGCGAGCATGCCTCGAAGATCGCTAGCCCCACGCGCGATGCGCCACCTCCGCGATCAGGTGGAGCTTCTTCCCCTCCGCGTCCTCGCTGATCGCGTTGCCCGGACCGGCCGAGGCGAAGCCGCACTGGGTTGACAGCGCTAGCTGGTCGCGCGGGTAGAACTTCGCCGCCTCCTCGATGCGCCCGAGCAGCTCATCGGCTGATTCGAGCTCGTCGAACTTCGAGGACACCAGCCCGAGCACCACGACCTTGTCGTCGGGAAGGTTCTTGAGCGGCTCGAACGAGCCCGAGCGCTCGTCCTCGTACTCGAGCAGGATCCGGTCGTAGTTGCCCAGCCGCGGGAACAGGCGCCCCGCCACCGAGTCGTAGCCACCGGCGCTGATCCAGTGACTGTCGTAGTTGCCCTTGCACATGTGCAACCCGAACGTGACCCCGGAAACGCTCGCCACCTCGTTGAGCATGTCCGCGCCGTCGGTCAGCACCCGCTCGAACGAAATGCCCGCCGCCTCCCACAGCCGCTGCTGCGACTCGTCGACGAGCTGCCCGAAATCCGGCGCATCCACCTGAATGTAGGTACAGCCCATCCGCGCCAACTCCTGGGCTTCCTCGCGCATCAGCGTCATTCCGTCGGCGAACAGCTCGAACGGATCGCTGTAGGCCTCGCGTGTGCGGGACGGCGACCAGGCCAGGAACAGCATCAGCGGGCTCGGCAGGGTCACCTTGACCGGACGACGCGCCCTTGCCCGCGCGTACGCATATTCCTCGACGGTCATCATCCGCTTGCGCCGAAGCTTGCCGGTCACCGACACGGGAATCGCGAACACGCTCTGCTCCGCGCCGGCCTCGTCGTGGAAGGGAACCGCGATGTGGTCGCTCGGTTGCCCCGAAGGATCGGGGGTCAGCCCCTCCACCGCCTCGAGCAACTGGTCGATGAACGTGTGGCGGCGCAGCTCCCCATCGGTCACCACGTCGAGGCCGGCGCCCTCCTGCATCGCGATCACCTGGTCGACCGCGCGGTCCTCGATCTCCTTGTAAGCCGCCGCCGCGATCGCGCCTGCCTCGAATTGCGTGCGCGCCTGGACCAGATAGCCCGGTCGCAGGAGCGAGCCGACGGTGTCAGCCCGGTAAACGGTCGTCATCTCCTCACCTTCCGTTGTGGTCTTGTTGTCGCAGTAATGACCTGAGTACGTCGTGCATCACGCCTTCCGTCGCCCGCGTGGAATCGCGCGCGCGCCATGCGACCACGCCGTCCGGTCGCGCCAGGACGGCGCCGGCGTCGGTGATGCCGTAGGCGTCGGGGAATTCGGGCTTGGTGATGACGTGGCTGTCGAGGGGCAGGCCGAGATCCCGCGCCGCGGCCAGCGACGCATCGCGCCACGCCTCCCCGCCCGGCGCGAGCAACAACACGAACCGTCGCCCGAACAGGTCCAAGGTGGAGACGCGCGTCCCGTTGCGTTCGATGAACAGGTGGGGAGCCCGGGATCCCGGGCGGCCGTTCGACTCCCGGGGATGCTGGTGCAGCGCCCGGTCGTCGTCGGGATCGAGCACCACCGCGGTCGAGTTGTAGCGGTAGCCGATCTCCATCGAGAAATCGTCGACCAGCGGCTGCATACCCTCGGTTCCCAGGTACGGCGCGACGCGCGTGACGTATCGGGCGTACGCCTGCTCGACGGTCAGCTCGCCGATCGGCCGGCGCTCCTCGTCATAGGTGTCGAGCAGCTTCGGATCGGCCACGCCGGCCAGCACGAGCGCGAGCTTCCAGGCCAGGTTGTGCACGTCCTGCACCCCGGTGTTTCCGCCATAGCCGCCATTGGGCGGGACCGTGTGGGCGGCATCGCCGGCCAGGAACACCCGACCGTGCTGGTAGCGCTCGGCGCTGTCGGCCACCGCGCGCCACGTCGCGAGGTCCTCGATCACGACCGGGATGTCCGGCACGCCGATCGCCGCCCGCAGCAACTCCAGGGCGCGCGCCTCGGTAATCGTCTGCGCCACGCTCGCCCACGGCGCCGACGGATACGCGGAGACAATCTCGGGCCGCGACGTGTCGCCGACCAGGTTGACCACCAGGAACCCACGGTTGCCCGTGCGATCCAGCCGAAAGAACCCGCGCAGCACCGGGTTGGTCACGTAGTTGACACCCTGGTAGCGCCCCTCCAGCAGCGGCGCGAGATCGACCTCGGCGCGAAAGTAGATCGTCACGCTATTCGACAGCAGCCCATGGCCGCGCATGGCGATCCCCAGCCACTCGCGGATCCGGCTGCGGTTGCCGTCCGCCGCGATCAGATACCGCGCCCGCACCTTCTCGTCGGACTCGGACTCCAGATCACGCAGCGTCGCGCTCACACCGTAGCTGTCTTGGGCCATCGAAGTGCACTCGGTGCGATAACGCAGCTCGGCCCCCAGCGCCTGCGCCGTAGCGCGCAGGATCGGCTCGAGGTCGTCCTGGTCGATGAACAGCCGCACGGTCGGACTGAACTCCTCCACCCCGGCGTTTAAGTTCGCGAAGTAGCTCGCGATTTCGCGCCCTGCCAGCGATTCGACGTTATTGATCCCGCCGTTGGGGTGATAGTGCTCCTCGCCCTTCCGCCGCACCGCCTCCTCGAGCCCGGCCGAGCGGAGGATCTCGACTGTGCGCAGGTGAAAGTGACCGGCGCGCGGATGGATGGCAGTACCGGTGTGACGCTCGACCACCAGGCAGTCAACCCCATGCAGGCGCAGCAGGACCGCGGCGCTCAGCCCGACCAGGCTGCCGCCGACGATCAGGACATCCGGAGCGTCACTCGAACTCACAGCGCTGAGCCGATCTGCACCGTCTCCAGATCGTCGCGGTAGAGGTCATACGCGGCGGCGTACTCCATCACGCGCGCGACCTCGGTAATGAAGTCATCGTCGTAGCCAGCGCGTCGAAGCAAATAGAAGCCCATCTCCATCCCCGAGCTGATCCCGCCCGCGGTGACGATCCGGCCCGCGTCGACGACTCGGGCGCGGCTGACCCGGCAGGCGGGCGCGATCTCGGCCAGCCGGTCGATCGGCACTTTGCCGGCCGGCCCGGACTCGACCCGGTCGGGCTCCTTGCGGTTGGTCGCCGGCAGCCCGTCGAGCAGCCCCATCCGCGCGTAAACCCACGAGCCGGTACACACGCTGGTGAGCAGGCATTCGCCGGGGAGCAAGGCGATGAACCCATGCAAGCGACGGTTGTACATCTCCTGCCGGGTGCCGAAACCCCCGGGAATCAGAAACGCGTCCATCGCCGGGCGGTCCTCGAAGCAGTAGTTGGGGAGGACCGTGAACCCGGCTTGCGCCTGCACCGGTCGCATCGCGTCGGCGATCAGGAACGCGTCGAGCTCAGGGTCAAAGCGCCGCGCCACCGACCACACGCCGTACGGCGCCGCGAGGTCGACGATCTCCGCGTCCTTGAATACGTAGATGCCCAGCCGGGAACCCGCCATGTATCGCTCCTTGTCTCGAACTCTCGCTGAGCACTCGGTCCGCCGCGTCCGCCACCTGGATGTCGCCCTCGGCGGACGAGCGGCGGGAAGCACGAGGGTTAGCGTCAACTCCGGACGATTTCTTACACGGCAGGTCGATGTCAAGCGCTCAGCGAAACCCAGCGCTACGGCTGGGAATTCTCACCATCCGCCGCGCCGTCACTTTCCTGCGGCCTTAGCCCTCGAGCAACAGCCGCACGGCTCGAGGCGTGGGGCGCCGGGAGGATGTTCCACAAGATTTGCTCGGGCGACGTCGCACAACGGCCCCTTCCACCGTGTCCGTGGCCGGCAGTAAGTGTATGAACACCTGAACGGTCATGCAGCTATAGTGGGCGCATGGCCCACGGACAGCTACGCAGCGCCGACCAGCTCGACATCCACTTCGCCGGTGCCGTCGCCGACACCATGCAGGCGCTCGCCACCCCAAGCCGCGTTCGGATCCTCGGCCGTCTGCGCACCGGCGCCTCGAGCGTGACCGAGCTCGCCCATGCCGTCGGGATGGAACCCTCGGCCGTTTCCCATCAGTTGCGGCTCTTGCGCCACCTCGGCTTCGTTGTCGGCCGCCGCAACGGTCGCCGCGTCGTCTACGACCTCTACGACGACCACGTAGCCCACCTCCTCGACGAAGCGATCTCGCACGTCGAGCACGTCCAACTTGGACTCGCCGGCCGCACCCGCCGGCACGACGCGACCCACGTCAGCGCATGAGCCAACACGCGGCGCCAACGCAAGCCGGGCACCACCAGCACGACCACCCCGGGCACGACGGCCACGGGCACAGCCACGGTCTCGTCGACCCGTCGATCAAACGCTCGCGCGACGGACTGCGAGTCGTCGGCGTCTCCCTCGCCCTGCTGGGGATCACCGCGCTCGCGCAGGCGGCGATCTACATCGCGACCAACAGCGTCGCGCTGCTAGCCGACCTGATCCACAACGCCGGCGACGCGCTCACCGCCGTGCCACTCGCCGCCGCGTTCTTGCTCCGCTCCGAGCTTGCCGAACGACGCGCCGGCCTCGCGGTCGTGCTTACGATCCTCGCCAGCGCGATCACCGCCGGCGCCTTCGCGATCGTGCGCATCATCCACCCGCTCGCCCCCACCCACCTCCTCGCGCTCGCGCTCGCCGGGGTGATCGGCGTGATCGGCAACGCGATAGCCGCCCGCGTACGTCTCGCCGGCGGCCGCCGGCTCAACAGCCCCGCGCTGATCGCCGACGGCAACCACGCCCGCAGCGACGCGATCGTCTCCGCAGGCGTGATCATCAGCGCAATCGCCGTCGCGCTCGGCGCCCCCATCGTCGACCCGATCATCGGCCTCGCAATCACCGCGCTCATCCTGCAAATCACCCGGGAGAGCTGGAACACCGTCCGCGGAGGAGACCACCACCGCTAACCAACGGAGAGACACGCACGGGGCCCATCCTCCGACCCCCGGTTTGCCGCTCCCGCACGCACCTCGGCATTGATGACCACTTCCCTACATGCGCGGATACGGGGTCGCGTCTTCCGTGTCGACCGTGGCGTTCAAGGTCGGAGGGCGATCGCCACCTCGCGCAGATTGGGCGCTTCGATTGACTCCTGCACGCTACGTGCGAACAGCCAGTCGCGGAGTCGTGATGGCTCGAGGTCAAGCAACCCAGCCATTCGCGCGACGAATCCTCTGGGGTCTATGGCCAGTCTGTCCGGGTGGTTGAGCATGTGCTGGAGCGCGTCGTAGGTCGAATCCCCCAGGTAGGGCTTGGGATCGATCGCCAGCCAGGGCTCTCGGCGTGCCGCGAGGACGTTCTCCGGGTGCAGGTCGGTGTACAGGAGAGCGGTGCGGTCGGCGGTGCGCGGAAGGGCGCGGAACAGCTCGATCCCAGCTCGGGCCAATCCCGGGGTCCAACCGCAGTCCCGGATCGCTGGCGGAGTGCTCTTGTTCGAACTCCTCAGCCCACCCATCGCACATGCTCACAGAGCCCGGAACGGGTGTCCGGGCGACGGCTCGATCCACACGCGACGCAGGAGCCCAGCGACGACCACGTCCTGCTAGAGCGCCGGCAACACGTCGGAGAGCGCCGTTCCGGGCTCACACCGTTCGAGCAGCAGCGCGCTGGTGTGCTCAAACATGAGGCCTTCGATCAGTCGCACGGTTCCCTCAGCGCGCCAGGCCCGCAGGCCGTCGGCCTCGTGCTCTGCGTCCGCGTGCGGCTGCGGCGCGAGAGATCGGCCACGATCTCCGGCAGGGCAGCCATCCACACCCGCCGTCGCGAGTCCGCGCCGTCGTACGAGGGCCACCCACGATGCGCAGCCGCCGGGCTGATACGGCCGTCCCACCTCCAGCGACCAGGCAGGACCCTCTGCAAACTGCCATGACTGCGTGGGGGTTCACTGGACGCAGTTTCTGGTGTCTCAGATGGTGCGCTCGGTCGGGGGCGACCGTTCCTATTCCCGGGGACTCCGTCGGGCGTTCGCTGGCGGCGGGAGGAGGCGCGCGGGCGCTTGACGGTGGCTCCCCATCGCGCGCCAAGGCGGCGGACCGCGCGTACGTTCGTTGGCGTCGGAATCGCCGCGAGCGGAGCGAGATTTGCCGGCAAATTACGGCTCGCTCGCTGGCCGCGACGACTTTCTGCCGGCCTGCGGGAAGGAACGGATAGATCGGGGCGTCAGGGGGAGTAGCGGCCGAATGGCCGCGCGATCGGGGTCCTAAGCCGCGCACGAGCGGTGACGTGTTTGCGTTTCGCATGAGCAGGTGTCTTGGCCAATCGTCCGGCGCGATACGACCGGGGCAGGCGCGTCTGCCTAGGGTGAGCCGACCCGCCCTGCTGCCCGTCGACTCGCGTCCGGTGTCGCGGTGGTCCACCCCGTCGCGTTGTGCCGAGTGCCCGTGGCCCGTAGGGACGCGTACCCGGGCCGCGGTCAGCGGCTCGTATGCGACGTGTTCTCTAACGACTGATCGGAGCGCAGAATGAGTACCGAAGATTCTCCTTCAACCCTTTCGCACGAACCGCAGTTGTCAACGTCCGGGCTGGCTCGCGGCGATGCCACGCGCCGTTCGTTCCTTGTCGGCGCGGGAGCGCTCGGCGCCGGATTGTTAATCGACGCGCCGTTGGCGGCTGCACACACGCGCCGGCGGCTTACCGAGGGAGATGAGTCGATTCTCCGGTTCCTGGCCGCCGCCGAGACCCTGGAGACTGATTTCTGGCAGCAGTACAACGAGCTGGGCGGCGTCCAAGACAGCGAGGTGCCGGGCGGGAGTGGGAGCAGCGCGTACACGGCCGCGCTCGCGGTCCTCGATGCAGACATGGCGCAGTACATCCACGACAACACCGAGGACGAGCTCACCCACTTCACGTTCCTCAACGCCTACCTCGAGGCGCGCGGAGGTGAGGCGGTCGATCTGGAGCCGTTCCGGACGCTGCCGAGCAGCACCGCGACGGGAGCGCAGCAGATCAAACGACTCACGAATCTAATGCAGCTTACGGTGGACACCACCTGGTGGACGCGGTACCGCAGCCGCACGAAGAATCCCGACTTCGGGGACACGTTCCCGCCGGCCGTTCCCGGGCTTCTCAACGGGCAGTTCCCCGCGATCCCCAGGTCCGATGCGGACCTGATGCCGTCCGATCACCTCCAGGCGATCGCCAACACGGCGGGATTTCACTTCGCGACGATCGAGCAGGGCGGCAACAGCCTCTACCCCCAGTTGGCGCAAAGGATCAGCGACCCAGAAGTCCTACGCGTCCTGCTCAGCATCGGACCGACAGAGACGATGCACTTTCAGACCTGGCACGACAAGGCGGGCAACGCCCCGCCGCTCACTGATCCGACCAACGGGCTGGTCTTCCCGGACCTCAACAAACCCCCGTTCGACGGCGAGGACTTCACCACGAACCTGATCATGCCCGAGCCGACGATCTTCCTAGATCGCAAGTTCCCGGTGTGTTCGATCATCCGCCCGACCGAGACCGAGGGCGCGGCGATGGGAGCCCTGAAGTTCTTGACCGACGACGGTCTGTTCCGCGGCCAATCGCGCGAGTTCTTCGCCTTCATGACCGACCTCGCCCGGGAGGCCGACGCCGCTCGACCCGAGAGATCGCGCGACTAGATCCAGGATCCCCAGCTCGGCGCAGGCGAGAATCCGCAAAGCACTCGGCGAGGAAGACCGAGCAGCGTTTGACGATGCGCGCCTGCGCCGGCTGGAAGTCGGTGCCGCCCCCGCAATCGTCGACTGTCGCGCGCGCGGCGGCGATACCGCCCGCGGCATCGAACCGCCGGGTAGGGACGGCGCAAGGAGGTTCAGATGAGGAAGACGCTGGTCATCGTCGTCGCGAGCTCTGCACTGATCGCGCTCGCGCCGGCGACCGCGCTCGCCAAGCGCCACCACCACCGGTCCCATTCTCACCATGCTCGCGCCCACCACCGGATCTTCATAAGCGACCAGGGATCGTCGAGCAATCAGGGTACGACCGGTACGGCACCGACCGGTACGGCACCATCCCCCGGCGGCACCGTAGTGTCCTTCACCAACGGCGTACTGACCATCAAGGCCAGTGACGGAAGCGCCGCCAGCGGAATGGTGACGGGCGCCACCGAGCTCAAGTGCGAGGCGCCCGACTCGACCTCGATGCAGAGTCACGATCACGGTCAGAGCGGCGGTGGTGGCGATGAGAACGGCGGTAACAACGACAACAACGCGGGCAACGACAACAACGACAACGGCGACAACGGCGACAACGATGACAACGGTGCCAATCAGACATGCACTACGGCGGACCTGGCTCCCGGAACGCCCGTGCAGGAGGCCGAGCTTACGATCTCGAGCGCGGGGGCGGTCTGGAGCAAGGTCGAACTCGTGACGCCGTCGACCACGACCCCGGGGTCGTAGCAGCAGACGCGCCGCCGGACCGCGGCGAAGCGCTGGCGCTGGCCCCACCACGCTTCTTCGTAGCCGGCGGGACCGGAGAGCGGTGGCCTCCTGAGGCCGCCGCTCTTCCCTGCCCGTGCACGGCCGCGCGCCGGCCAAGAGCTCGGCGATTAGCATCGATGGCCTCTGGCACCGTCGGTTGGACCCGAGAGCACCGGCCTATGAGTCTCAAGCGCGGCTGCGGCGCGGCCGGGAAGGGCGGACCTCCGGATGACCTCCCGTGACGTCGTGACGTGCGGTGGTCGCCCGCACGATCGGCCGCACGGCCAGCGCTCCCCCGGGCTCGGGAAGCGCTTCGTCGACGACGGGAAGGAATCCGAGCTGAGTGCGTCTTTGAAGGTGATCCGACCCTCGAACTCGTCTGGGAGGCAGCAGTGCAGAGAGCCAGGTTCATTCCCGTCGCTGCCGCGCTCGCCGCGGGCGTGATCGCCGGCTGTGGCGGCAGCAGTTCAAGCAGCACCCAGTCGGCGAGCGCGCAGACCGCAACCAGCACGGCGCAGCAGTCGTCCGCGCCCGCTGCCCCGAGCAGCACCGCGCCGAGCGCGACGAATGTCGCCCTGGTCACGACCAAGCACGCCAAGCTCGGCACGGTCCTCGCGGTCGGGCCTCGGAAGATGACGGTCTATCTGTTTGAGAAGGACACGGGCGGGGGCTCGAGCTGTACAGGCGCGTGCGCGGCCGCGTGGCCTCCTGTGACCGGCAAACCGCAGGCAGGCGGTGGTGCGATCGCCGCAAACCTCGGCACAATCATGCGCCCAGACGGGACAACGCAGGTGACCTACAAGGGTCATCCGCTCTACCTGTTCGTGAAGGACAAGGACGACGGCGACACGTACGGCCAAGGCGTCAAGGCATTTGGTGCCGGGTGGTACGTGCTGGCGCCGTCCGGCAAGAAGATCGACAACTCCTAACCCGAGTGACTCGCTCGCGTAGAGGCAGGACGGCCGGTGTGAAAGTCGTCGGGGTTCGCGCGGGAGCCGATCGAGCCCCGCCCGGACGGGTTTGTCCTCGGGCATCAGGTCTTGCCCGTGATGACGGCGGTCTAGTCGACGTGCTCGGCGATCCGTCCGCGCGCTCGCCGGGCTCGCTGGTGCGCGCAACTGATTCGCGACGGTCCCGGCATGCGCGCTGCGCGGTTGACCCCGACTCCGTCACTCTTCCGGGCAGCTGCGCACGTTGACTCGAAGGCCCGCTCCGGCGCTCGGCCACGGGAAGGAATGGCCGCGCTTCGCTCGTCGGACTGTCGGCGATTGGTCCTACGGCTCGGTGTGTACCACGATGTCGGCGATGAACGGGTATTGGCCGCGCAACCCTTCCTCGAGCTCGGACGCGAGCTTGTGGGCGTCCGAGAGCGTCGCGCCGGACCGCAGGCCGATCGTGAGAAACACCACGAGACCTCCGGCGGTGTGGAGCAGCCGCAGTGCGCGTGGGGGTCGGCCGGTACGCCGTTCCACGAAGCGGCTGAGGCTGCCCTCCAGCTCGGCGTCCGAGCGCTCGCCGGCCGACATGACGGCCACCGGATTCTCCAATGGCTCGAGATGGGTTTGCACGTCCTCGACTCCGCGTTCGCGCCGGATGGCGTGTTCGACGCGCTCGGCCGTAAGCCGCGAGCGGACCGCCGGGGTCGCGCTCGCTGCCCCCGGCGCGAACCGAGCGTGACGACCCGGCGAGCCGGCTCACGCGTCGTCCTCCTCAGGATGATTTGTCGTGCCCGTCGCCTCCGGAATGCGCGAAGGATGCGCCATCACTCCCCCAGGCGGGGACGACGCCGGTCTTTCGGGTACACCGCTCGCTCTACGCGTGGCGCTTGAGGGTACGCAGCGGATAGCCAGACGCGATCTCGAAGTCGTCGCGCAGCTGCTGGGCCTGGTGGAGTTGTTCGAGCTTCTTGAGCGACTGGTGTTCGATCTGGCGGATTCGCTCGCGGGTCACGTTGAACGCACGCCCGACCTCGTCCAGCGTCCGCGGGTGCTGGTCGCCGAGGCCGTAGCGCAACTCGAGCACCCGCCGCTCGCGATACGAGAGGTTCTCGAGCGCCTCGCACAGGGCTTCGTTGGTGAGGGCCTCCACGGCGCGCTCGTAGGGAGATTCGGCTTGCTCGTCGGCGATCAACTGGCCGAACTCGGACTGCTCCTCGTCACCGACCGGCTTCTCAAGCGAGATCGGCGCCTGCGCCGAGCGTCGGATCGCCTCGACCTCCTCGGGCTCGAGCCCGGTGACCTCGGCGATCTCATCGAGGGTCGGCTCGCGGCCGAGCCCGGTCACGAGCCTGCGCTCCGCGCGCCCGATCTTGTTGAGCTGCTCGACGATATGGACCGGGATCCGGATCGTCCGCGCCTTGTCCGCGAGCGAACGGGCGATCGCCTGGCGGATCCACCACGTGGCGTAGGTCGAGAACTTAAAGCCCCTGCGATAGTCGAACTTCTCCGCCGCGCGGACGAGACCGAGCGTGCCCTCCTGGATCAGGTCCAGAAACGGCAGCCCCTGATTGCGGTAGTGCTTGGCGATCGAGACCACGAGGCGCAGGTTCGCCTCGACCATCCTCTGCTTGGCCTCAAACGAGCCGCGCTCGATCCGCTTCGCCAACTCAACCTCCTCCTGAGCGGTCAGCAGCCGCACCTTGCCGATGCCCTTCAGGAACAGCTGCAGACCGTCTGTTGTCCCCTCCGGCTCCAGGTCCAGCGGAGCCTTGCGGCGGGTCCGCTTCTCGGGCGCGCGCTCGATCATCAAGCTCGCCGCAGTGGCCGGATCGATCTCCTCGATCAGCTCGATCTCGCACCGCTCAAAGACGCCGTGCAACTCCTCGACGTCGGTGTCCCCGAGGCCGAGCTCGGCCGTAGCGATCGCGATCAGGGCGTAGGTGAGCACGCCGACCTGCAGCCCGCGTTCGATCAGACCCTTGACCTCTTCAAACTCCTGAAGCTCCGCTCCGGACATCTGTGGCGTTTCGCGTTCAGTCCGCTGGCTCAAACGAGCGGTAGTTGATGACTCGGAAGCTCTCGATTACTCACACCAGCGCGTCACTCGCCGACCAGGAACACGTCGACCGTCATGTTCCGCGGCGCCGCACTAGGGGGTGGCGTCGTCTTGCTGACTGATCCCAGTTCATCGCGCGCGCCGAACCGATTTGTTAGTCGTACGTTCGCGTCAGGTACGCGTAGCGTGGATCGCTCGGACCGACCGGGCCCGCCCTGGTCGGGGCATCGCGCGCTGGGCGCGTGTTCAACCGTCGCTGGGCATCGATCACCGAGGAAACCCGCCGCGACCCGCGATCACGAGCCAACTCGCCGCGCCGACGCGCCGCTCGATCGTGTTCCGTTCGCGTCATCGTCTTCACGCCTTCCCATCCCTCTGTTGAGACCGCGCGCAAGGAAGAGGGCCAGAACCCCGCGCGTTCAACCAGATTGGGACGAGGCCACCGGGGCCGGTGGGGTAACGCCCGTCGAGCAACACGCCAGCCCCGCAGTCAAAACCAGTAGCCCATGCCTCCCGCCTCGTGACGCAGAACGCGCCGTCGGTGGCATTCGGACTTGGGGTGAGAATCCCGGCCGCAGGGCCAGCTCACCTACGACTGTACTCCCATTGGGGCCGTTTGCGTGCGCGGCCCTCAAAAAGTTTGCTCCGTGTTCCCCGCGCGCATCGGCTGACTCCCCGCCAGCCGCCGCCAGGCCCGACTCCACCGACCATGCCCGCCGCGGAATCATCGAGCCAGACGCGACGCGAGCAGACCGCGATCGCGAATACGGATGTCCCTTCACACATACGCAGGTGCCAAGCTCGCGGCCCCAAGGAGCCTGCCTTCCGCCCGGGCGAAGTCGGCGCGGAGTCGGCGGGCACTCCTGCACCGCCGTTGACCAGAAGTGTTGAACCGTCCTTCCCGGGCTCGTCCGACTACTCAGTTGGAACGAACGCATCAGCGCCGGCTTCGTCGTAGATCAGACGCTCGCATTCGCAGGGCGAGCAAGAGCGTCGATCGCGCCGAAAATCTCTTTCCCCTGCGGACGACGACCGTCGGTCTCGCCGACGGACTGCTGCCTCTATCCGTGAATTCGGCAGTCTTCGTCGTTGACGGCGAGATCTCTCATGTGGAGCGTCGCCCGCGACACGGCAGACCGCCGGGCCCTCGGGCCGGAGCGGAAGTCTGGCGGCCGCGACGAGAGTGCCGGTCCTCGTCCTTTCCACTAGCCAGCTGAGGGTCCTGTCAAGGCCGGTCGAAAAGTGGACCGGTTGCGCCGGTTGAAAAGTGGACCACCCTATTGGGCCTGGATGAGACAAGCACGGTTGAGAGTTGACCGCCTGCTGGTAAGCGAAAGCGACCGTCGTCGCGAAGGCCGAGCCCGTAGGGCGAGGCCTGAGGTGTGCCTGGCACGGACGTTGAGATGGGAGGTGAAAGTCCTGACCTGGAGCCCCGATAGGGGGAATCCAACATCGACGAGGCAAGGGCGCGGCCCGGAACTGACCGGGCGGTCCCAGTGCGGCTGGTTGCGCTGCGGGGCTTCCGTGAGGGCGGGTCTGAAGGAGGCCATAGATGCGTCGTGGTGGCGAACGAAAGTGAAGCGCCGTAAGGCGTTCCTCGGAGGGGCGAGCCGACCTCTAGCGGCGATGCCCGATGCCTATCGTTGGATCCGGGGGCGTAGTGGCGACGCGGTCACGACGAAATCTCAGCGTTTCACCCAGTGGTCGGCGGTGTGGCGGGTCGGGAGGATGAGCGATGAGTGGCGTGGTGTCGTTGCCGCTGAGCGCGCTGGACGCGCGGGTGCTGCGGGCCACGGACGCGCGGTATGAGCGCTCGCCGGAGAAGGTCGGCGAGCTGGCTGGCTGCGCGGCGGACGTGGCGTTGTCTGCGCTGCGGCGACTCCGGGTTCGCGAGCTCGTGGAGGACGACGGCGAGCGTCCGCAGCGGTGGCTGCGCACGCATCGTGGTGATGTCGCGCTGGAGCATCAGCCGTGAGCTGGCTCCTGGGAGGGATGCGGAGCCTGTTAGCGAATCACTTACAGGCTCATGGGTTCCTCGCAGATCAGCGATTTGAGCGTGCGCCAGTTGTTGGCGCGCCGGCGGCGACTGGCGGCGGGATTGTCCGAGCCCGAGCGGACGTTGCGCGGCGTGCTGCTATCCGAGGGCCGGCGCTGCTCGAGCGAGGGGTGTCGCTGCCGACGCGGCGAGTTGCACGGCCCGTACTCGTATCTGGCGGTGTATGCGGAGGGGCGCAGCCGCACGATCTACGTGCCGGTGGCGATGAAGGACACGCGCGAGGCGGAGGTGGCGCTCACGCAGCGCAACGAGCTACTCCTGGCGGAGATCTCCAAGGTCAACCTGGAGTTGCTGAGGCGGCGGGCGCTGGATTGAGCGGTGCCAGGCATGCTGCCCGAGGCGGTCGCGGTGCTCGCGAACATGGTCGAGTCCGCGCTTGGGTCGGGTGGCGCCTGTGGTGAGCGCGACCGCGAAGATCACGAGCTCGCATCTGGAGCGGGTCGCGATCGTGTACCTACGCCAGTCCTCGCCGCGGCAGGTCAGGGAGAACTTCCACTCGACCGAGCGGCAGTACGCGCTGGCAGAGGAGGCCGCGCGGCTGGGCTGGGAGGCGGAGCGGATCATGGTCGTGGACGGGGACCTGGGGATCTCCGGCCGGTTCTCGGACACGCAGGCCAGAAAGGGGTACGCGCAGCTGGTCTCCAGGGTGTGCGTGGGCGAGGTCGGCGCGATCTTCGGGCGCGCGACGAGCCGGCCGTGCTGGTCGCCGACCACGACCTCGATCAGCAACTGCGACCGGCACGAGCTCCCCGTTCGTGCGAACGCGACGGCCGGACGCCTACGGCTCGTTGATCAGCGAGCGGCCGCCCGCGCGCTACGCGCGCGGGCGGTCGTGGCACCGATGGCCGCTATGGACAGGGGTTGAAGATCGTCCGCGCGTAGTTGTGGATGCGGACGTCGAACCCGTAGTCAGTCGTCTCGAGCGGACCCCATGCGGCTTGCTCACCGCCGAAGTTGCTGATCTGACCGGGCGCTCCGTCATTTGTCAGCGCCCACGCGCATCGCGCGCCCGTCGGCGGACGAAGCAGGTGGTACCAGGGGTAGAACGCGCCCGGCGGCGGGTTGGTGCACCCGGCGCCGGTGTGGTGATCGCAGGCCAGGCCGCCGCCGTTGTTCGCCTCTTCGATCCGTGGCAGGTCGGTCTCGAAGCGGGCGATCGGGTACGCGCCACCGAAGCGTCCCGGACCGCTCCGCGGTGAGCTGACGTATGTCGGGGTCGGGAACTGCGACGACCCGTTCGGCCAGTCCGCGTGATACGGGAAGCCATCGAAGTCGACATCCGATCCGAGGCATCCGGTGATGCCGATCGTGAAGCACGGAAAATCTTCCGCGTCAGACGGATTTGTGACCGGAGGATCAGCGCTGGGGTCCGGCGGTTCGAAGTGACCGGTCTCGACGTCGTAGGCGATGTTGTCGGTGTGGGCGGACCACGTTGTCCACGCCGTGGGCTGTCCGTTGAGCAGCGGTGGCAGCGCGCGGTCGTACATCGGGTGGAACGCGTACGGCGCTCCGTTGCAGGTAAAGTTGACCGGATCCCATAGGATGTGGCGGAAGCCGTTGGCGACGCTCGCCGTCATGAAGCCCCGCTCACCGGTGGTGAGGTCGGTCATCTCCGTGAAGAAGCCGGCCCGTGTGTCGTGCATCGAGACGCGGATCGTGTCCCCCGGGTTCATGAGCATCACGTCTGGGGCGGTCCCGTCGAACGTCGCGTCAGTCTGCTGGTCGGGTCCCGGCGGTCCGATCGGATTGCCGTCGTGCGTCAGGAACGCGAAGTTGACCGGCTCGGCGCAATTAGGATTCGCAGCTGCACCCGGAGGCGGGGTCGGATTGTGGAGCGCTCCGAAGCTCGCCTGCAGGCTGTCGATCGTGAGCGCGGCGCACCAGTGCGTGGCGTCGCATGAGATCGCTGGCGCAAAGCCCGGCGGGTACATCTGGAGCTCCATGTACGCCGCGCCGGCATGATCAGCGCGCGGCGGGACTTGGACGTTCGAGTCGCTGTCGGGCCGGCACACCTTCGTGCCCTCGGGATAGCTCTCGTTGTCGCACATGACCATGCCGAACCACCTAGCCGGCGTCAGCTGGAACTCGTGCGTGACGCCTCCGGGCGTGGCGGATGCCGGCGCCGCTGGGTCGCGCGGGAGCGTCGTGGTGTACGTCATGCTGTTCGACGACCCATGCCTGAGCGAGAACCACCCGATGTCGGGCTCGTCGTGGCCGACATACCAGCCGTTGTCGAGGAAGCCGCGGTTCGAGTTCGCAGCGATCTCGGTGCACCACATCGGGCGGAACGTTCTCTGCAAAGGGCTCCACCCGTTGCAGTCGAGGCCTCCTCGCGAGGCCGGATGCCAGCCGGTGTCGACGGCACGATGCGCTGCCCGCATGGCCGTTCGCTGTGAAGCACTGGCTACCGCCCCTCTCGCGCGCGTGGCAGCGTGCGCGGCTGCCGGGGCAAGCGTGAGCGCGGCTGCGGCGAGCGCAAGCCGTGAGGCGACTCTTCGCGTTAATCCCTCCTCCGTCTTCGCCCGATCGGACGAAGCTCCTCGGTTTCCGGCGCTGCCTCGACGGGCTTCGCCGTCGTTACCTAGCGGCCGCGCCCTACCCGCGCTCGGCCCGGCTCAAACACAGTGGCTTCAGGGGTACCCCGATGGCCGTGCCATGAGATCAGCAGGCAGGCGGCGCGCGAATGCGCGCTGGAGCGGCGATACCGAGAGTCTGCCCTGACCTCCTCCGCCGACGAGGTCCTGTTCTCGAGGGAGATCCTGGGAACGCAGCCGCCGCACGGCCGCACTCAGACCACGAGAACTTTGCGACACCACAGCTACCAGCCGCGTCGGCGGTGGGGTAAACGTTCCGCCACGAAGGGAGGCGTCCGGCCGTCCGCACGAGCCGTCACACCGCGGCCCGTATCGGACGAGGCAGCCACGCTGCCGCCATTAGCGATACCAGCGCCGACACGAAGGCAGGTTTCGGCGCGCCCTTGAGGAGCGATGGCTTCTCGCCACTTGCGCCGCGTCGCCGTCCACTCCGGCGTCGTGAGCGAGCGGTCCGGGACCTGGTTTGCCGCGGAAGGAGGAGCCGCCGCTTGCTCGGTTCTGGCTGTGCGCCCAGAGTTGGAGGTCGATATGTAGATCGTGGTCCAACATAAGCTCGTCGTCGCCAGCGGGTGTGAGTCCCGTCCGGGTAGCTGCCAGGAGGCCCGGTAGCAGGCTGGCGGCTCGGTCTGGAAACGGGTCGGGTCGAAGCCCAGCGTCAGAAGCCCTCTTGGGGGAGCAACCAAACGGTCTGCAGCATCAAGCGAAACCTGCCGCGTCGTTAGTGGCCCGCCTTCGGGTGGGGAGAGGAGGAGCCGAGTCCGGCCGTTCGGGGCGAAGGCCATGGAAGGGGTGAAGAGCCTGGAAGCGCAGCCCCGATGAACCTCCCGGCGTATGGGGTGTTGAACGTTTGGAAGGTGGCGGCGGGAACTGGGGAGGCCCTCCCCGGCCCGGCGATGCTGCGGGGCGATCGTCGGAGCGTCCCGTCCTATAACCGGTCAATCCGGGAAGTGGGCGTGGTGGCGGGTGGGCGTCGGAGGCGGCCGTACTACCGCTTGAGCCGAGCGGACAACAGAACCGCCGGTGAGGGAAGGGCCGCTGTTTCGTTCATGCGTCACGCATAGGGAAGGGCCGGTGAGTGCCACACAGTGGCTAGGACCGCCAAGCGGACATAGTCCGAGAACTACAGCGAACGCTCTACCGGGCGGCCAAGGCCGACCCCGGACGCAGGTTCCACGCGCTCTATGACAAGGTCTACCGCAGAGACGTTCTGGAGCGGGCGTGGGAGCTGGTGCGCGCCAACAAGGGCGCGGCCGGCATCGACCGACAGACCATTACCGACGTCGAGCAGTACGGCATCGACCGGCTGCTTGACGAGCTGGCCGCGGATCTGAAGGACGGCAGCTACCGACCGCTGGCGGCCCGCCGGGTGTTCATCCCGACGCCCGGCAGTCTGAGCGAGCAAAGGCCGTTGTCGATTCCTGCTGTTTGTGACCGGATCGTCCAGGCTGCCACGAAGACGGTGATTGAGCCGATCTTCGAGGCGGACTTCTTGCCGTGCTCGTTTGGGTTTCGGCCCCAGCGATCGCAGCACGACGCGCTGCAGGTGCTCGTCGACGAGGCGTGGGATGGCAGGCGGTGGGTTGCAGAGTCGGACATCTCCAACTGTTTTGGAGAGATTCCGCACTCTGGGTTGATGTTGGCGATTGAGGAGCGGATTTCAGACCGCCACGTTCTGAAGCTCTTGCGCGCGATGTTGCGCTCCGGGGTGATGGAGAACGGGGCGGTGACGCGGGACGTGACCGGAACCCCGCAGGGCGGGGTGATCTCGCCCTGCCTGTGCAACGTCTACCTGCACCGGCTTGACCGGCAGTGGGCAGAGCGCGGGCACGGGATTCTTGTCCGTTTCGCAGACGATCTGCTAGCGATGTGCCGGACACGGGCGGAGGCCGAGGCGGCGCTTGCGTCGCTGCGGCAGATCCTGGGCGAGCTTGGCCTGCAGCTCAAGGACGCCAAGACCAGGATCGTGCACCTGAAGGAGGGAGGCGAGGGCGTCGATTTCCTCGGCTTCCACCATCAGTGGGTGCGCGCCACCCGCGCCAGGCATGTCCAGTTCCTCGCCCGCTGGCCCTCACGCCGGGCAATGCAGCACGCACGCGACCGCGTTCGTGAAATCACGGCGCGCGAACGGCTGCTTTTGCCCATCGAGGAGATCGTGCAGGACCTCAACCGGTACCTGCGCGGCTGGGCGGGCTACTTCCGTTACGGAAACTCCGCCCGGCAGTTCAACCTGATCGAGGTCCACGCGCACAACCGGCTCGCGCGGTTGGTGGCCAAGCGTCACCAGCGGTCGCGTGCCTATGGCTGGCGGGTCGTCACGTACGCCTCGCCGAACCGCATGGGCTTGATCAGCCTCTCGGGAACCGTCGTCGCGCCCAGGCCCCACCGGGCCTGGCGGGGGAGATAGCCGAATGCCGGCGGTGAAGAACGTCGGAGAGCCGTGTGCGGGAGAACCGCATGCACGGATCGATGTGGCGGCGGGAGGAACCAGGCCAGTCGGCTACGCCGTGCGGCCAGGCGCCTCCCGCCGACCCTACAACGCCGACCGCCGCCTCGGACGATTTGGGCAAGCCTGCCCGCGGCCTCCGCGGCGACGCCCGATCACTTGTGGAAATCGTCCATCTCGCTAGTCTCGGACGGGCCGATCGAGGCGCCCGCGTTGCTGCGGATGCAGCCGTCAGCGTCGCCGAGCGTGACCCCGTCGCGGACTTTCGTATTGCCTGCGCGAGCGGGCGTCTCGCCGCGACGGCTGAGCAGAGTTGCGAGATTGCTCAAAACCAGCAGAGTGACCGCGCGCTGCCGCATTGCCGGGCCGAAGCAGGAGCCTGCGGCGCGGCCGGGTCGGCTGCTCGTTGTCGTCCCAACCGGGGCGTCACGGGCACTGAGCACGGACGCTCGCTTATCGATTCAAGCGCGAGCGTCACCCATCATGGCCGCTTTCGTGGGAGGGGAACTGCGGCGAGCCTCTGGGCGGACGCGTGCCAAGTGCTGCTTTCGCCGGCGGCGGTCGTCTGGCTGCTGGCCGGCGAGGTCCATCGGGCAGCTCGTTCGTCGCTGAGCGGGCGTGGCGGACAGCGCTCGGCGGTAGCTCAGCTGCGGCGCCCAGGTCCGCGCAATCCGCCTTAGGGATGCCGACCCTAATCGCCGAAGAGACGAAACGAGCCGATCTCACGCAGCTACGCGAGTTCGACCGTCGATACGTGTTCGCCGGACTCACGCTCCGCCGGCTCGGCGTCCCCGTTCTCGTCGCACGCGACGAGCTCGGCAGGCAAGCCGGCGCCGGGTCGCGGCAGCCGCCATCGGATTGTCCTACGCGCGGTTCACTACGTGCGCGAGGCCGCCGCCCGTTCGGCGGTGCCGGGGCCGTGGGAGAATAATCGTGATGACGGTCACCGACGCGCTGGCCCGGCAGCTGCGCGATCTGCGGATCTCGGTCACCGATCGTTGCAATTTCCGTTGCGTCTATTGCATGCCCCGCGAGGTCTTCGGGCGCGACTACGAGTTCCTCGAGCGCGCCGAGCTTCTGACGTTTGAGGAGATCGAGCGGCTCGCGCGGATCTTTGTTGGTGACCATGGGGTGGAGAAGATCCGCGTGACCGGCGGCGAGCCGCTCGTGCGCCGCGAGGTGGAGCGGCTTGTCGAGATGCTCGCGCGGATCCCCCGGCTCGGGGACCTGGCGATGACTACCAACGGCTCGGCGCTGGCGCGCAAGGCGCGGGCGCTCGGGGACGCCGGGCTGCGCCGGATCACGGTCAGCCTCGACAACGAGGTGTTCGCCGCCGTCAACGACGTCGGGTTCCCGGTCGAGCGCGTGCTGGCGGGGATCGAGGCCGCCGCTGCGGCGGGGCTCGGGCGGATAAAGCTCAACATGGTCGTCAAGCGCGGCGTCAACGAGGACAGCGTGGTGCCGATGGCTCGCCACTTCCGTGGCAGCGGCCACCTCGTGCGTTTCATTGAGTACATGGACGTCGGTCGCAGCAACGGCTGGCGGATGGACGAGGTGGTGCCGGCGGCGGAGATCGTCGCGATGATCGGCGCCGAGATGCCGCTCGAGCCGGTCGGGCCGAATTACCTCGGGGAGGTGGTCGAGCGCTGGCGCTACGGGGACGGCAGCCGCGAGATCGGCGTGATCGCCTCGGTGACGGCCGTTCTGCGCCGGCTGCGCGCGCGCCCGGCTGTCCGCCGAGGGGAAGCTGTTCACCTGCCTGTTCGCTGTAGCAGGCCACGACCTGCGCGCGTTGCTGCGCGGCGGTGCCTCCGATGCGGAGATCTCCGCGGCGATCGGCGGGATCTGGTGGATGCGGGAGGACCGCTACTCGGAGCTTCGCGTGGCCGCGATAGCCGGCCTGCCGAAGGTGGAGATGTCCTACATCGGCGGGTAGGCCACTTGGCCGTGGCGTTGGCCGCCGCTACTTCTTCGCGGCCTCGAAGTAGGGGTTCGTGCCGCTGTGATGGTCGGTCACGTCGACCACGCTCGTGATCTGCGGCACGGCTTGGATGATGGCCGTCTCGATCCCCTGGCTGAGCGTGACGGTGGCCATCGCGCAGCCCTGACAGCCGCCACTCAGCCTGAGGTAGGCGGTTCCCTGCTCGACCGCCACGAGCTCGGCGCGGCCGCCGTGCGCGGCGATCGTCGGGTTCACCTGTTGGTCGAGCAGCTGGATCACGCGCTGGGCCACGTCGCCGCTGAGGTCGGCGGGCGGTGGCGCGCCGATCGCTGGGCTCGGCGTGTTGGGGTTGTCTACGCGCAGGCCGCTGGTGCCGAACGGGTCGTCCAGCCAGTCGATCGTCGCGCCGCGGACCTTGTCGAAGTCGCGCTCGGGGACGACGATCGCGAGGTCGCGGTGGCGGACGATGGCGTCGTGGGGCGCCGCCACGTCGAGCGGCTTGAGCGAGATGCTGCAGGTCCATTGGTTGGCGGAGGTGCCGGTCACCTCGATCCACATCGCCTGGCGCTCGGGCTCGGCAATCTGGTGCAGGAAGCCTGTGACCTTGTCGTAGGCGGCGTTGGTCATGTCGAGCCACCGCTCGCCGGAGGTCTGATCGTCGGCGCTCATCGGTCCGGACCTATGCTAACGGTGTGGCTCGTGTGCTCCTCCTGCTGCCGACGGCGAGCTACCGGGCGGCCGATTTCCTCACCGCCGCCCGGACGCTCGGGGCCGAGGTCGTGGTGGCGTCCGAGCGGCGGCTCGTGTCGATCGGCGACGCCCAGTTGACGCTCGACCTGCGCCGGCCGGAGGTGGCCGCGGAAGCGATCGCGGCGGTGGCGGCGGAGAGGCCGCTCGACGCGGTGGTGGCCGTCGATGACCAGGGGGTGCGCGTGGCCGCGCTCGCGGCCACGCGGCTGGGGCTCTCCGGCAACCCGCTGCAGGCCGCGGCGGCGACGCGCGACAAGGCCGCGATGCGGCGCGCGCTCGCCGCCGCCGCCGGAGTGCCGCAGCCCGAGCATCGCGTGGTCGGTCCGAGCGACGACTCGGCGGCGGTCGCCGCCGAGGTCGCGCTGCCGTGCGTCGTAAAGCCGCTGTCGCTGTCGGCGAGCCGCGGCGTGATCCGGGCGGACGATCCGCGGGCCGCGGCTGCGGCGGCCGCGCGGGTTCGCGCGATCCTCGCCGAGGCCGGGGAGGACCCGGAGGGGCCGCTGCTGATTGAGCGCTACGTGCCGGGCGCCGAGGTGGCCGTTGAGGGTCTTCTGCGCGGCGGTGCGCTCGAGCGGCTCGCGGTGTTCGATAAGCCGGACGCGCTCGAGGGCCCGTACTTCGAGGAGACGATCTTCACCACGCCGTCGCGGCTGCCGGGCGGGATCGTCGCGGCCGTGACCCGCACGACCGCGGATGCCTGCGCGGCGCTCGGGCTGCGCGAGGGCCCCGTCCACGCGGAGCTGCGCGTGCACGGCGGGCGGGTGTGGATGCTCGAGCTCGCGGCGCGCTCGATTGGCGGGCTGTGCTCGCGCTCGCTTCTTTTCGGTGTCGGTGTGAGCCTTGAGGAGGTGATTCTCCGCCACGCGCTCGGGTTGCCGCTCGGCGATCTCCGCCGCGAGGCGGCGGCGTCGGGCGTGATGATGCTTCCGATTCCCCGCGCGGGCGTGCTGCGGGAGGTGCGCGGCCAGGACGAGGCGCGCGCCGTGCCCGGCATCGCCGGGCTCGAGATCTCGATCGGCCGCGGCCGTCCCGTCCGGCCCCTGCCCGAGGGCGATCGCTACCTCGGGTTCCTGTTTGCCCGCGGCGAGACGCCGGCGCAGGTCGAGCACGCACTGCGAGCGGCGCACGCGCGGCTCGAGATCGACATCGTCGAGCCCGCGGCCGGTGAGCGGTCGCAGCCCGCCGTGGCGCGGGGTTAGGCTTCCGAAGCGACGCGCGTCCTGCTCGTCTCGACCTATGAGCTCGGTCACCAGCCGCTGCACGTGGCCTCACCGGCGGCTGCGCTGTGTAAGGCGGGGCACGAGGTGCGCTGCCTTGACCTGTCGGTCGAGCGTTGGGACGCCGGCGCACTCGAGTGGGCGCAGGCCGCGGGATTCTCGGTGCCGATGCACACCGCGATGCGCCTGGCGATGCGGGTGGCGGCCGGCGTTCGCCGCGCGCGCCCGGAGCTGCCGGTCTGCTTCTACGGCCTGTACGCGCCGGTGAGCCGCGACCTCACAGTCGGCGCGCTGGCCGACCGCGTGATCGCCGGCGAGTACGAGCCGGCGTTGACGGCTTGGGTCGGCGAGCTGGCGGCCGGCGGTCCGGCCGACGCGCGAGCGGACGAGGCGCTCATCCAGCTCGGCCGGGGTGAGTTCGAGCTGCCGGCACGCGACCTGCTGCCGCCGCTCGAGCGCTACGCGCACCTCGCGCTCGGGGGCGAGGAGCGGCTCGTGGGCTATGTCGAGGCGAGCCATGGCTGCGTGCACCGGTGCCGCCACTGTCCGGTGCCCACCGTCTATGACGGGCGCATCCGCATCGTCGGCGCGGACACCGTGGTGCGCACATCGCGAGCCTCGTCGAGCTGGGCGCCCGCCATATCACCTTCGGCGACCCCGACTTCCTCAACGGCCGCCGCCACTCGCTGCGCGTGGTGCAGGCGATGCACGAGCGCTTCCCCGACCTCACCTTCGACTGCACGACGAAGGTCGAGCACATCCTGCGCGACGCCGAGCTGTGGCCGGCGCTCGCCGGGGCGGGCTGCCTGTTCGTGGTCTCCGCGTTCGAGTCGGTCAACGACGAGATCCTCGAGCGGCTCGACAAGGGCCACACGACCGAGGAAGCCGCCCGGGCGGTCGCGCTGCTGCGCGAGCACGGGATCGAGGTGAGGCCCTCGTGGATGCCGTTCACCCCCTGGACGACGCCCGGCGACGTGGTCGAGATGCTCGACTTCGTGGCCGAGCACGACCTCGTCGGCAACGTCGATCCGGTCCAGTACACGATCCGCCTGCTGCTCCCCGAGGGATCGCTGCTGCTCCAGCGCCCCGACATGCGCCCGCACCTCGGCGGCTACGACGCCGAGCGGCTGAGCTACAGGTGGACCCCGATCGACCCCGACAGCGACCGCCTCCAGGCCCGCCTCGCGGCGCTCGTCGAGCAGAGCGCGGCGGGCTCCGAGCCGATCCCCGAGACGTTCGCGAAGGTGCGCGCCGCGGCACTCCAGGCGGCCGGGCGATCGCCGTCGCCCGCCGGCCGCGCCGAGCCGATCCTCGCCGGCTCGACCGAGGGGAGGCCACGGCTCACCGAGCCGTGGTTCTGCTGAGCGGAGCCCACCGAGGGCCAGTTTGGCCCTCTCAACGAGGTGTAGCCACCCCGCCCGGCATAGCGATGTCACGCGCGTGAGACGCCCGTTGGCATGGGCCAAGCTCTGTTCGATGGCGGTTCCTCAGACATTGCACCTGATCCCGACT
>CAVRBZ010000008.1:0-656753 GCA_963719355.1 uncultured Solirubrobacterales bacterium
CACGAAATAGGAGTCATCTGCGAGGCTGTTGCCCGTGTCCGCCAGGTTTCTGCTTCCGGACACGAGCGGTCACGATCACGGGGAGCTCGGTGCGCCACAGTCGCGCCACAGTCGACCCCGATCGAGGGCGGTTGAGCCCCTCAGCAGCGGTTCCCGTCGAGCCAGGAACCAGCAGATTTGCAGATAAAACCGGCCGACGTCACTCCTCAGAGGCTGGCTTCGAATCCCGGTAGCGGTACTAGCGAAAGCGCTCCAAAGTCGAGGACGTAGGGCGGGGCGCAACAAAAGTGCAAACACAGCATTTTCGGCGGCCCAACTCGATCGCGTAGGCGAGCCGCCGGGCCCGTGGGAGTGCGAGGCGTCCCCACGTCCAGATCCCGGTTCTTTCCCATGGAACCTCGGGAATTACGGGCTTCGGGCGCGGAAGCCGGGGCCGCTCGCCCGGCAGCACGACGCGGTGGTTGAACGCCACCCGCAGCAGCGTCGATAGAGCGCCATGAACACCTTGCCGATGTAGCTGCCGCGATGCGCGAGCTTGCGGTGCGAACGATCGACCCCGCCCCATTGCTCGATCAGAGCCAGGATCGCCTGCTCCTCCCAGGGCAGGATGCGATGGACCGGGTTACCGGCTGGCGGCAGATCCTCCAGCGTGGCCGTCCAGCGAGCTTGGCCCGCCAACGGTGCACGCGCGCGTCGGCGACCTGCAGCACTGTGCACGCCCGCACCTGCGACCAGCCGGCGGCGGTCGCCCGATCGATCAGGCCCAGCAGCTCGAGCTCTGGTCTCGCCTTTTCAGGCGAGCGGGGATCCGTCCGCAAAGCCCGAGCGCTGCCTTCCCCGCGTGTATGCTTCGGGTTGTTCCTAAGCGATAGGTGAGGATTGGCAAGGCTGGCTAAACATATGCTCGCCTCGGAGCTTGAGCACGGTGGGCTGGCCTACCGTCGAGATTGTCCTCGCTGCGAGCTCCGTCGCCTGGGCCGTCCCCCAGCGGCGGCGCCCATCGTGCCCGGCGCCGTCGGTGCGCTCGTGGCCGCCGCAAGCTTGATCCCAACCGCGTCTGCGGCTGCCGCCGGGATCACCTCGCAACCGCTGTCCCGCGCTCAACCGTACGCTCAGGTTGCCGCCGATGCAGCGTGCTCTCCGGACGATCTGAGCTGTGGTCTGCCGCTCGCTCCCTGCGCCGACCCGTCGTGCGCGGCAGAAAACCCCGGGCAGGCCGCACCGCCTGACACAAGTACAACACCACCCGACACAAGCACGCCGCCGCCCGGAACCGCGGCACCGCCGGGCCTGACAAGCACGCCACCGCCCGGCTCGCCCCCAGCCGCGCCCACCGCGACAACCCCAGCCGCGCCCACGGCGACGACGTCACCGGCACCCACAGCGACGACGCCGCCCGCACCTGCGGCGACGACGCCACCAGCACCTGCGGCGACAATGCCACCAGCACCCTCGACGACGACGTCACCGGCACCTACGGCGACGACGTCACCCGCACCGACCGCGACAACGCCGTCCGCACCCGCCGCCACAAGCCCGCCCGCCGCGATCGCACCACCTGCCGCGATGCCTTCACCCCCGGCTCCGGCGACCAAGTCCAAAGCGCATGGCCGGAACCCGAGGCCCCATCGCGGGTCAGTCGTCAAGCCGCACCGATCGGCCCACCACCAGTCGCGCCCGCCGCAGGTCACCCCACGCGCTCCGGTTGGTGGGGGCCGGATTACCATCACTCCCGCGGCGCCGATGACCACCCTCTCTCCACCGCCTCCCAGCGGCCCCGGACCCGTCCTCGCTCCCGCCGCGCCGGCCGGGGTCGAAACCGGAGTCGCCGAGGCTGGCGGCGCGCGCGCGTCGGAGTCCCCACTACCGCGGGGCGCACGATACGTCGTCCGACCCGGCGACTCATTATGGCTGATTGCCCGGCGGCTGCTCTCGGACGGGGCCACCAATGCCGAGATCGCGCGGATGGTCAGCCGGATCTGGACGCTCAACGTGAGCCGGATCCACACCGGCGACCCGGACCTGCTGCGAGTCGGCATCGTGCTCGTACTGCCCGTCTGACCCGCCGGCGGCTCGCACTCAATGCGACGATCGTCGCCTCGCGGGTTGCCGCACCGGCGACCGTGGCCACTTCGGAGGCCGTCGCTCCGCTGCCGATCGGCATCGACACGCACGGGGTGCTGGCTCGACTCGTTGGCAAACGGGTGGTCGTCGGCGCCACCCATGCGCATCCGATCGACGCTCCCCGACTTGTGGGGCCGCGGAGGGCGGTTGCGTCGCGATCGTTCAGACGACGCGCTCTGGGGCAATCAGCGACGAGACTTTGGGGCAGTCGGATCGTCGCGGCATACAAGCGAGCGTGTTGGTCGACGAGGCGAGGCACCGGGCCCGATTACGGTCACTGCAGCTCGTGCAGCGCAATGCTTCACCGGTCAACACGTCGTGCCCGTCTCGGGCCCGACACAATCTCCGCACGGGCACGTGGGCTACTGGACGGACACCCGTAGCTCACACCAAACCGCCGGCGATCTCCACACCCAGTTCCTTGACCGACAGCCTCGTCGTGCGATGCAGGGCATCGAGCGTGAACGTGCCCGAATCGAGCATCATGCGCAGTTGCTCGTCGTACGGGATCATTATTCGCCGGGCCAGCCGATGATCGGCGAAGTGGCGCGCGATTGCACGGGCGTCGCCAGCGTGGCTCGACGGAGCGTGGTTGAGGACGAGCGTCGCGCGGGTGAGGTCGAGGTGTCGGAGCGCGCGCGACACGGTGGTCGCAGTGATCCATTCGGGCGTGGTCACAATCGTCACCTGGTCGGCCCGCTGCACGGCGAACTGCGCGAGCGGATCGGTGATTCCGGTGCCGAGGTCGAGCAGCACGATCTCGTAGTACTGGCCAAGGAACGCCAGCAGCTCGCCGTACTGCTCCGGCGTGATTCCCCCCATCAACTCGGCACTAGCCGGTGCTGCGAGCAGGTGAAGTCCGGTGGGGAGACGAGAGACGAAAGGCCACAGTTCCGCGACGCATGTCAGGCGCGGCATCGCCGCGAGCAGTTCCGCCAGCGAGTTGTCGCTGCGCACGGCATCCGGGGCGAACGCGGCGAGCGTCCCGAAGTCTGGGTTGCCATCCACCGCGATCGCCCGAACCTTGAGCCTCGACGCAAGCAGGTTCCCGACCAAGAAGGTGACCGTCGTCTTCCCCACGCCGCCCTTCGGGGATATCACCGCGATGATGTTCGTGCGCGTGACCTCCGCGGGCGCCGCAAGCCGCGCCTCGAGCCGCGCCTCCTCGATGGCCCGCTCCGATTTGAACAGCCCACGGAGGCCGCTGAGGATCGCGCGCGTAGCTCCCTCGCGCCTCTCCCGCCCGTCGACGACCGGATACGGGTAGACATCGCGCCGTCGCAGACTCGGGCCGCGCTGGGCCGCAACCGGGTCCGGCGGTCCGGAGGTGCGCCGCTGGTCGGCGTCCGCACCGGGCTCGCGAAGGTCGTCGCCGCCTGGCCCTGGAAGGACGGAGATCATCTGGCACCCGACATTAACATTGTTGGACTCTCGCTGTCGGAGGACGACGACCTCCTGGAACCCAGTCCGCGGCACCCGCGGTTGGGCGGTGCTGATAACTCAAGCGCTCGGGGGCGCGATGCTGATATGAGCGGCCGACGCACGGAGGCGGGCGAGCGTGGAGGTAGGGTGAGGCCGCCGGTCTCCGAGCGACTCACGCGATTTAGTCCAAAATGCTTGTCGTCACAGACTGGATGCCCTTCGGCCGATGAGCCTCGCGTTCTCCAATGCAACAGGAAGCTCAGCGACCTGGCCTCAAACTCTGGCAAATGGCAGTCCGGGGATGACTTTGGCCTTAGCGATATATTTGGCCGATGCATCGCGCCGGGGTCGTCCTCCGCGTGTTCGGTTCCGCGCTCTTGCTCGCGCTTGCCGCGGTCGCGTTGGGCGTGAGCATCACTCACGGCCACTACGACCCACAGCAGAACCGGGCGCCGGCGGCACGAATCGTACTCGCGGCCGTCGCGTTCATTCCGGCGCTAGTGGCGCTTCGCTTCGCGTTTTCGGCGGCAGATGATGAGCATCCGCGCCGGCGCACCGCCGCTGGGACGGGGATGGCTTTCCTGTCGCTGTTCTTCCTGCTTGCCTGGTTGATCATCGACCTCTCGACCGGCAACACCTGATCCGCCCCCCGGCGGTCGCGCGAGTGTGACTCAGCTGCCGGTGACGAGCATCCACCATGTTCCGCGCAAATAGAGGAAGGGCAGGGAGGCTGGACCGTGAGAGGAGTCGATCTCGATTGTGGCGAGCCGGCCCCGCATCTCGATCCGGCTGACCGTAGCGGTGGTGAGCGGAGCGTATGCCGCGAACTCACCGCGCTGACCGAAACCGGATTCGCAGTCTCGGACTAACGCGGCTATCGCCGCGTCGATCGCCTGAGCCGATCCGCGCGCTCGTGTCGCGGTCGCGGGGAGAAGGGACGTGCAGGTACCGGCGATGTCGCGGTTGTGAATTGCGAGTTGGAGAGCGGCTAGCGCCGAGCGTAGGCCGTCCGCGTCGCGCGGCTGCGCGCGTGTCGACGTCTGCGCCGGCGAGGCAGTCGGGGTCTTGGTCGAATGCGCACTCGACCCGCCGCATGCCGTGAGGGACAGCGAGAACATCAGGCAGAAAAGGTGGTAGGGGACGCGCTGCGCCATGGGCTCGCGGTCCACCTCACCCGCTGTAGAGAAAAGCGGGATAGCCGCTGCTTCGCACGTGACTCCCGTCGCACTCGATCATGGTTCGGGTGTTACCCCAGTTGCCGTATTGCACCACCGCGTGCTTGCGCCAGAAGCTGACGATTAGGTTCTCAGGACTGTCGAACGAGCTCGCGATGTGGGCCGGTCCGCCGCACCAGACCGTGAAATCGTGGTGAGCATCGCCGACCAGTTCGCTCGAGTCTCCATACAACACGCGGACATGGTTGCGGTTGCAGAAGCGGCAGTCGTCGGCGCGCTGGGCGAGATCCCGGCTGCACGTAGCGTTTGGATGAACGGTGTATTGATAATCCGGGGTGATCGGAATGATTCCGAACAGGTCCTTGTAGTCGTTATGGGTCCAGCCGCCCCAATGCTCCAGGCGGGAGGTTACATATTGCCAGTGATAACCGCGGCCGAAGCCCCACCACACCACGTTGATGGGATCGACGAAATGCCGTCCCGGGCCGCACGAGTTGTAGGTGTAGGGCTGGTATAAGCCAACCGCGTTATAGGGTGTCTCGGCGTGGGCGCTCATGCCGAAGGCAAGGCCAGCACCTGCTACCGCCAGGAGCACCGACAGGGCGGCCAGACGGCGAGCTGGTGTACGCCGCGGCCAGCGGGTCATGGAGTTGGTCCCGATCATCCCGCGGTGCACCGCGGTGGAGCACCCAGAGCCTTCGTGCGCAGAACATGCGCCGCGGTGGAGGAGTCGACGGCGGCCTTCAGCGCGGACGCCGAGCTGAGGGAGGCGGCGCGCGCAGAGCGGCCGAGCACCGCGGCAGCGATGTGCGGGACCATTCGCGGGGCGAGGAAGGTGGCCACGGTCATGAGGCGAGGCGCATCGTCGCCGAATACGACCACTGTCGTATCTCCGGTGTACAGCTCGAGGCGTGTGTCCTCGTCGAACATCGCGGCCGGCAGGCTGGGAAGCGCCTTAATCCGAGTCAGCGCCGACGGATTCAATGCCCGGTCGAGCGGGCCCTTACTGTAGGAGCTGTAGTTGCGATGGCATTGCGGCCAACTCTGAATCTCCAGCGGAGCGGGACACCCGTAGTCGCTCACCGCCTTACAGCTGCCGTAGATCACGTCGCTGAAGGGGACCACCGGCCCAGCATGGCCGGGGGGCCGATTGCACACGATCGCGCTGTAGGTGAGCGGGAGCCCGTGAAATGACGAACCGAGGGAGTAGCGGGTGTACTGGAGGTGGGGACATCCGTCCGGAGGGGCTGTCGGCACGGTCGAATCACTGCTCAGGCTCGTGCTGATGGCCGGAGCGATGCGGTGGGCACCGGCGGCGTGAGCGCTGCCGCCGGGTAGCAAGCTGGAAACGACAAGGAGACCGGCGAGCGCCCCGAGTACCGTGACAAGAGCTGCTGCGGATACCCAGCCATTCCTACCCAGCCTGGAAACTCCCCGCATTCCCTCGCCTTCCCGCATCAATAGTGTTGCCCCGCCACTTTATAACCCGACGCCCGCGGAGGTCAAGACGGGCGAGCATGGGGCAAGCAGCCATCTCCCGGCGGCGGGAGGTTGAGATCGATCTCGTAGAAAAGTTGAGTGGCAGTCCGTCCCCGTCCGCTTCGGTTGGGAGGGTTCGGGGCGTCGAGATCCCGCTCGGGCCGAGACCGTCAAACTCCGCCTCCACCGGTCGATCGACGCCGCCGTGATCGACTCCGGCGGTTCCGCCGGAACGCTGGCGGCCGGTGCGCCTCGAGGGTCGAGCGATGGGCACGCAGCCTCGACGGCTTACATCTCCGATCGCGAGCGCCCCACTCCTGATGGCGCGCCCGCATAGGCGGCCCTTCGCCCGTGGATCGAGCGGAACCGGATCCGCCGGCGGCGTCGAAGCACGTGCTTGTCCTTGCGCTGATCCTCCCAGCTCTTGCGCCGGGCAGTCGCAAGGCCTTCCGCACGGAATACTCTGAGTCTGTGGCGGTGGCCGGCACTGACCTGGGTGCTCCGCTTCTGCGGACGAAGCTCGTTGCCCCCAGTCCTCCCCGCCTGGTAGCCCGTGAAGCGCTGATCGACGCACTGTCTGGGGGCCGGTTGCAACCGCTTACGCTGGTCTACGGTCCCGCTGGCAGCGGGAAGACGATGCTCGTGGCGCAGTGGGCGGCGTCGGTCAAAGAAGAGCGTCCGGTCGCCTGGCTCTCGTTGGAGGCGGACGATAACGATCCGGCGAGGTTCTGGATGTACGTCGTGGAGACCCTGCGCTCGGTGGTGCCCGGGATCGGAGAGGCCTCGCTGGCGATGCTGCGTGCGCCCGGCGTCAACCTCGTTGAGGAGGCTCTCCCGGCGCTGGTCAACGAGCTCGCTGACGTCTCGGAGCAGTTCGTCCTAGTGCTGGACGACTATCACGCGATCGAAGACCAGCGGATCCACGAAGGCATGGTTTCGCTCATCCAGCATTTGCCGACCACACTGCGCGTCGTGATGACGTCACGTGTAGAGCCGCCGCTCCGGGTCGGAACGCTGCGCGCGCGGGCCAAGCTCAATGAGATCGACGCGAGGCAGCTGCGCTTCTCACTCTCAGAAGCAGAGTCGATGCTCAACGACGTGCATGGCCTCGACCTGACCCCCGACACTGTCAAACGCGTGCACGACCGCACCGAGGGCTGGGCGGCCGGCCTGTATCTGGCCGTTCTGTCGATGCGCGGGCGCGCGGACGCCAGCAGCTTCGTGGAGTCCTTCACAGGCAGCGATCAGCGGGTGGTCGACTATCTCGCAGCCGAGGTGCTCGATCAGCGGGGCGAGGCGGAGCTGGATTTCCTGCTTCACACGAGCGTGCTCGACAAATTCTGTGCGGCTCTGTGCGACGCCGTCATGGGCGCGCGAGACAGCAGGGCGATGCTTGACCGGATCGAGCGCGTGAATTACTTCCTGATTCCGCTCGACCCAGGGCACAAGTGGTACCGGTACCACCACCTGTTCGGCGAGCTGCTGCGGCACGCGCTCGAGCGCCGAGAGCCGCGACGCGCAGGAGAGCTCCATGAGCGAGCCGGGCGTTGGTTTCTCGATGCCGGGATGGTGGCCGAGGCGATCGGCCACCTGACCGCAGCTGGGGAGCTCGACGCGGCTTCCGAGCTGATTGACGATCACTGGCTGGCGTTCACGAACGCGGGCCAGCGGGAAACCGTCGCGCGGTGGATGGAGCAGCTGCCCCGCGGCTATATCGCGAGCGACGGCCGCTTGTGCCTTGCCCGGGCGAGAACCGCGCTAACAGTCGGCGAGCGGGAGGACGTCCTGCGGTGGGTGGACCTTGCTACGCAGGCGCCGACAAACAACCCGGGTGATGACGCGGAGCTCGGAGAGGAGGTAGCCGTCGTTCGCGCCGCGGCATGGCAGCTGCTCGGCGACATGCGTCAGGCTGAGCAGCTGGCTGGGCGACTCGTGCCTCTGGACGGGAGCTCGAGCTGGCACTCGCTCGCGGCATGTCTGTTGGGCACCTCAGCGCGATCGTTCGACGCCAACGACGACGCTCAAGCGCTGTTCGAGACGGCGTTGAAGCTCGGCAGCGGCTCGCCGAACTTCATCGTGTCGATGATCGCGCTTGGACGGCTCGCCCTGATCGCCGCTGATCGAGGCGACTGGCGGGGATGCAGCGCCAAGGTCGAAGCCGCATTTGATGTGGTGCGCACAAACGGTCTGGGGGAGTACTGGATCTGCAGCTCGGCGCACATCGCACGGGGGCGGCTGTTCCGTCACGACCGGCGGCCGACGGAGGCAGGGGACGAGCTGGAGCGCGCGGTCGGCCTCGCTCGGAGAGGCGCTGGCCTGGTCGAGTGGTCGTACGCACTGGCGACGCTCGCGGAGCTGCGCTTGGAGCTGGGCGATCGCCGCGCCGCACGCGAGCTTGTGCTCGAAGCGCGTGAACTGCTCTCACGGGCCCCCGAGCCCGGCACGCTCGTACCGCGAATGGTTGGGCGGTTGGAAAGCGCGCTGCGACTCGTGGTCGATCTGTCGGGTACGAGGCCGGTCGTCACCGACGAGCTGACAGCGCGGGAGCAGACAGTGCTTGGCCTCCTCCCGTCGGGCCTGTCTGCCAGGGAGATCGCAGCCGAGCTGGGCGTCTCCCGCGACACAGTCAAGACCCACACTAAGCGGATCTACCAAAAGCTGGGGGTATCGAGCAGGCGCAGCGCCGTCGTGCGAGGGCGAGAGCTGGGACTGCTCTAGCCGCCCGTCGCCGCCGAGGTGACCGTGGACGGGGTGATGAGAGCTCACCCCGGGCGGCTAAATCCTCGTGGCATGGCCGCCTCGTCATCGAAGCTCCGCGTCACCTCGGCCGACCCGGCCGGGGCCCTGCGCCCGCTGCGGCCCCGTGATGTGGATCACGCCATCGCCTCAGCCCGAGCCAGCTCCCGCGTGAGGCGATTCCTGACGCCGCGTGGGGACTGCTTTGGCCTCGTGTCGCCCTCACACCGGGGTGACTGTGGTCGGGGTGATGTCAGCTACCCCCAGGCGGTCACATCCTCATGACCTGACACGAACGCGACGCTCGAAGGAGTCGAACTGAGCCATGCAAGCCAATGACCGTCTTGAAATGTCCACCAACGTGGAGAGAGCGCTCGAGCGCAACCGCACTTTCGCCGCCGAAGGGGGGCAGGAAGGCGCGGTCGTGTTTCCGAGGTTGGGCCTGTTCGTGATCACGTGCCTCGACCCACGGGTCGATCCTGCCCACTTCCTCGGCCTCTCCCTGGGCGACGCGGTCGTTGTCCGCAACGTGGGCGGTCGTGTGACCCCGGAGGTAATCAACGACGTCGCCTTCATCGGCCAGATCGCCGAGAACGTCCTGCCCGACGGCCCGCTGTTCGAGGTCGCGGTGATCCACCACACGCAGTGCGGAAGCGGAGCGCTCGCCGACGCCACGTTCCGTCGCCGCTACGCCGAGCGCATCGGCGCCGACGAGACGACCCTGCGGGAGCACGGGATTCTCGACCCCGCAGCGACCGTGAAGCGGGACGTTGACCGCCTCCGCTCGGCTCGCGCGATCTCGGAGCGCGTGGCGGCGTCCGGCCATGTCTACGACGTGGGCACCGGCTCGGTGGAAACGGTCGTGGCCGCGTGACGATGACGCGCGCGGATCACCAGATACGACGGAGAGAGAGGGCATAGCCATGTTCGAGAAGCTCGCGACATTCGTATACGCCAACGGCCGCCGCGTGCTGATGCTCGCGGTGGTTGGAGCCGTGGTCGCCGCCGTGTTCGGCGCCGGGGTGTCGAAGCACCTGAGTCCGTACGGCGTCGATGACCCGGCCACGCAGAGCGTCCAGGCGAAGAGCCGTTTCCAGGCGGCCACCGGGCGCCAGATCGATCCCGGCGTGGTCGCACTCGTTTCGAGCGGTGACGTGCGCGGCCCGGCCGTCCGACAGCGGGTCGAAAGCGTCGCAGCGGAGCTCGGGGCGCAGCCCGACGTGGCGAGCGTTCAGAGCTTCTACACCGCGCACGACCCCGCGATGGTGGCACGCAACGGGCGCTCGACATACGTGGTCGCGTATTTCAAGGCGCGGTCGGACCTGCAGATAGCCAACGATGCCAAGCTGATCGAGAGTCGCTTCTCCTCCCAGCACGACGTCAAGCTGGGCGGCGACGCGATCGCCAATGCGCAGGTAAACACGCAGGTGGGAAACGACTTGGCGCACGGCGAGCTGCTCGCGTTCCCGTTCATCTTCCTGCTCTCGCTCATCTTCTTTCGATCGGTCGTGGCGTCACTGCTGCCACCGCTGCTCGGCGGACTGGCGATCCTCGGCACGTTCTTCCTCCTGCGGCTCGTCTCGACATTCACCGACCTGAATGTGTTCGCGCTGAACCTGACGACCGGGCTGGGACTCGGGTTGGCGATCGACTACAGCCTGTTCATCGTCTCGCGCTACCGCGAGGAGGCCACCCGCGACGGCTTCGGCCTCGACGCACTGCGCCGGACCCTCCAGACCGCCGGACGCACCGTGCTGTTCAGCTCGGTCACGGTCGCGTTCTCAGTGGCCGCCCTCACGATCTTCCCGCAGCGGTTCCTGTACTCGATGGGGATCGCGGGCGCGATCGTGGCACTGCTGGCGGCCACGCTAGCGCTGACGGTGCTGCCGGCGCTGCTCGCGGTGCTCGGCCCGCGCGTCAACGCGCTCTCACCGCGGAGGCTGCGGCGGGCCGCCGAACGCGACGCGCGGCCCGCCCGCAGCGGCGCCTGGTACCGCCTCGCGGAGTTCGTCACCAGGCGGCCGGGGCGGGTCGCGGTCGCGAGCGCCGCGCTGCTGATCTCGCTTGGCGTCCCGTTCTTGACGCAGATCAGGTTCATCACCGCCGACGCTCGGGTGCTGCCCCAGAGCGCAAGCGCCCACCAGGTGCAGATTGCGCTCGACGCGCAATTTCCGCCCAACCGCACCACTCCGCTCGAGGTAGTCGTCGGGGCGCCCGCCTCCTCATCGGCAGTGCGGTCGCTCAGCGAGCGTATTGCCGGCCTGCCGGATGTGTCGGCGGTCGGGCCCGCGCAGCCGGCGAGCCGCGGGACGTCGCTGCTCCAGGTTGCGCCTGTGGACGGTCCGCTGACCGGCAGCACTGAGCAGCTCGTGCATGACGTGCGCGCGATCCACACGCCCTACTACCTGGGCGTGGCCGGAGAGACGGCGTCATACCTCGATCTGGAGCACAGCCTCGGCGTCCACCTTCCCGTGGCGCTGGCCATCGTGATCGCCGCCACGCTCATCGTCTTGTTCCTGATGACCGGTTCGGTCGTGCTGCCACTCAAAGCAATCGCCATGAACGCCCTGAACCTGAGCGCCGTGTTCGGGATCCTGGTGTTGATCTTCCAGCACGGCAACCTCCAGGGTCTGCTCGGCTACCACGGCGTCGGCGCGCTCGACGCCACCCAGCCGATCCTGCTGTTCGCGATCGGCTTCGGGCTCGCCACCGACTACGGCGTGTTCCTGCTGGCGCGGATCAAGGAAGCGTACGACGCAGGCGCGCGGAACTCGGAGGCAGTGGCGCTCGGGCTGGAACGGACCGGGCGCATCGTCACCAGTGCCGCCCTCCTGTTCGCCGTCGCCGTCGGGGCGTTCGCGACCTCACAAATCGTGTTCATCAAGGAACTCGGGATCGGAACGGCGCTCGCCGTACTGCTCGACGCTTCAATCGTCCGGGCTTTGCTGGTCCCTTCGCTGATGGAACTGTTGGGGTCGGCCAACTGGTGGGCGCCCCGTCCGCTGCGCCGGATTTATGAACGGATCGGGCTCCAGGAGACCGCCCCGCAAGCGGCGTGATCGGGGATGCCAATCTCGGTGATTGATAGGACCGGCGACGGTCCGACCACGACGACAGGTCTTGCTGGGGCAGGAGTGGATGCCGCTGAGGTCGTGATCGAGGCCTCCGGGATGCGCATGTCCTACGACGGTGTCGAGGCGGTCCGGGGCATCGACCTACGGGTATCGCGGGGCGAGATCTTCACGTTCCTCGGTCCCAACGGAGCGGGGAAGACGACCACCGTCGAAATCCTCGAGGGCCACCGCAAACGCACCGCCGGCGACGTCAAGGTGCTCGGCGAGGACCCGGAGCACGCCGACCGCTGGTGGCGCTCGCGGGTCGGCGTGGTGCTCCAAACCTCGCGAGTTGAGCCGCAGCTCACCGTGCGAGAGTGTCTGGAGCTCTATGCCGGGTATTACCTGGCGCCGCGCTCGGTGCAGGAGGTGATCGAGCTCGTCGGCCTGAAGTCGCGCTCGGAGGTCCGCTGTGGGCAGCTGTCCGGTGGCCAGCAGCGGCGAGTCGACGTCGCCCTGGCGTTGATCGGCGACCCCGAGCTGGTGTTCCTCGATGAGCCAACCACGGGCTTTGACCCCTCCGCCCGCCGCTCCGCGTGGCAGATGATCGACGGACTCCGCCAGCTTGGCAAGACGATCTTCCTGACAACGCACTACATGGACGAGGCCGAGGCGCTTGCGGACAGGATCGCGGTGCTCAAGGCCGGGGGGATCGTCGCCGAGGGAACGCCCACCACGCTCGGTGGTCGCGACCGAGCCGCGTACCAGATCACGTTCACGCCGCCGGACGGGGCGGCGATCGACGAGCTTCCCACTGAGGCGGGATCTGCGAGTGCGCTCGGCGAATCCGGCAAGCTGATCATCGAGAGCGAGGACGTGATGCCGACGCTGCGGGCGCTCTCGGGCTGGGCGATCGAACACCGCTACGACATCCCGGACCTCTTGGTGCGCCGCCCGGCGCTTGAGGAGGTTTATCTCGGGTTGACGGAGCCGCCCAGATGAGCAGCACAAGTCTCGCCGCGGAACAGTCGCGCAGATCCGCGCAGATGAGCGACGCCCGCCTCGTCGCGCACCAGTTGCGCTACGACCTCCTCGGCGTCTGGCGCGACCCGCAGAGCCGCTTCTTCACGATCGTGCTGCCGCTGATCTTCCTAGTCCTGCTGACCACTCTGTTTGGCAACCACACGGACCACGTCCACGGCCATGCGATCAGGACCTCGACCTACTACGTGCCGGGAATCTCCGCCCTGGGGATCATCGCGACATCCTTCGTGAACCTCGTCATCACGATCACCGGGCAGCGCGAAAGTGGCGTGCTCAAGCGACGCCGGTCGAGCCCAGTGCCCGCGTGGGTGCTGATCGCGAGCCGCGCGCTCACCTCCGCGATCCTCGCAAGTGCAATGGTCACAGTGATAGTCGCGATCGGTCGGATCGTATATGGCGTACAGCTTCCGAGCTCGGCGCTGCCCGCGTTTGCGCTTGGGGTCATCGTCGGTGCCGCGGCCTTCTGCTGCCTGTCCTTTGCGGCCGCGAGCTTCATCCGCGACGAGGACTCAGCGCAGCCGCTCATCCAGGCGATCATCCTGCCGCTCTACTTCATCTCGGGCGTCCTCGTCCCCAAGGACCAGCTGTCCAGCACGCTGCGCGACATCGCGAGCGCGTTCCCCGTCAGCCACCTCGATAACGCGCTGTTCAAAGCCTTCGATCCGGTCACGACCGGTTCGGGCATCGCTGCGACCGACCTGCTGATCCTCGCGATCTGGGGCGTCGCCGGCCTGCTGATCGCGCTACGGCGCTTCAAATGGTCTCCCCGATCCACCTGACTGAACCTCGCGCCCGAGCCGAAACCTCGACCAGAAAGGGATCCGACATGGCAGGCGCATTCAACATCGAGCTCTCAATGAGCGAATCTCCAGCCGAGGCCCAAGCTCGCGCCGCGGACGCTTTCACCGAGCCCGCCTCGGCCATCGGACTTCGCCTCACCGAACGTGGCCCCGGTGGGCTCAACTACCGACCTCTCGTTCAGTGGCCCTTTCTCGTCGTGCTCTGGCGCAACCTCAACGGAGAGAAGATGACCGTCAAGTTCGAGCCGGCCGACGGCGGTGGAACGCGCGTAACGATCAATGGCGCCGTGGCTCGCGCTAAGCAGCCGCTGGCCGCAGATCCTGGGCACTGGAAGGGTGCGCTCGACGGCTCAGCGATGTGACCCCTCGACGCTCGCTCCGCTGAGCCACCCGTTCACCAAGCGGCGCGAACCCGCACCGGTGATCGGCTCGTGGGCGAGCTCCGAGAGCTGAGTCGTGGTTCTAGCCGCCCGTCGCCACCCACACCGGGTGACTGTGGTCGGGGTGATAACAGCTCACCCCAGCGCGCCACATCCTCCTGCGAGCGGTCCCCCCAGCAGACCGAACCAACCGAATAGCGCAAGGAGACAGCCCATCATGAACACCGCCATCGCCCCGAACGTCCGGCCGAACCCCCATGAGAGCGAAGAGTGGCCGGCGCCCGTCCCAGACTTGCCGGAGGGAGCCCGCCAAGAGATAGATGCTCGCTCGCTCGACCCGACGCAAGGAAGGAAGATCGGCTCCGACTCATATGACGATCCCACCCAGGGACGCCAGATCGGGTCGGATCCCTACGACGACCCGACTCAAGGTCCAATCAGCGGGTCAGCTCCCTACAACGACCCCACCCAAGGACGCGAGGTCGGGGGTGACCCCTACGACGACCCCACCCAGGGGCAAAGGATCGGATCTCATCCCTACGGCGACCCAACCCGACGCCGGTAGCGCTAGCCGCCTTCCCTCGAGGCGGGGAGCTTCAACGAGACCGACGCGGATCGGCGGCGAGAGCTACTCGAAGCGCTCGGCAATGGCGCCGGAACGAATCGACGGTCGCCTCGCCGTCACGGTACGGCAGGTGGTGCACACGCGCGACGGGGAACGCCTCACGACGGTGACGAGGTTCTCGTCTACCGACTGCATGACCGGCTCATCTGCAGCATGGACGTGGAACAGCCAGAGGAGTGACGCCGGTCGCTGACGTAAACCCAACGGCGGGCCGCGCTACCTGCGGGCACCTCGTGTCGCGCGCGCGTGGGGCATCCCGCTCGTCGCCCGCGCCGCTAGTCGAGTGCCGCGAGGCCCGCGGCCGAGATGTGGTGGGCGGACATGTCGGTCACCGCTCAGCCCCGGTTGTGGTTGACGACCTCGACGTTGTGCCCGTCCGGGTCGAGCACGAACCCGCCGTAGTAGCCAGGGCGGTAGACCACGCGCTGACCGGGCGCGCCGTGGTGGCCGATCGGGAAGACGAATGGAAAGATGACCGGCCTGTCGAGGTGCACGTTACGGAGCTGTTCGCATAGCACCCGTCCGGTCGTCGTTCCCAACCTGGACAATTGGTGGAGGCGTCGCCTCCGGATCCGCTTTCGCTGCGACGTAGGCACCCGGCCGGCGCCGAACGCTCACCTGCCGTGCGCGGCAAGGAGAACTGCGGTGGCGGCTCCGTCACTGGGCTCTCGCATCCCCGCGGGGTGGCGCCGGTCTGACGTCGGCGACAAGACACCTGCTGGCGAAGCCGTGAATTCGCGCCCGCAGCCCGAGGATCAAAGCGCGCGCGACGATGTAGCCTGCCCTCATGCACGACAGCCATCCCCCTAACGCCGGGCAGGGCGAGACGTGGCCGGATCCGGCCGCGCTTTGGCAGGCATGGTGGCGCGCATTCGGCCTGCGCGCGCCCCTGTCGGGCGACGTCACGCAGGCGATCGATACGTCGTTGGTCCACGGCATTGGCGATCAGCTCGGGTTCATCAACATCAACAGCACCCAGGCCGGCGATCCCGCGCTCGAGCGCCGAATTGTTGAGGAGGTAGCCAGCTACGGTCGCCAGCTCGGCCGCTTGATGGACGCCGTCGACGTCCTCATCCGCCACGACGCCGGTGGCAAGCTGACACGTGACGATCAGCGCGCGCTTGAGGATCTGCAGGCACTGCGCGCCGAGATCGACGCCGCCAAGCGGCGGTCCGCCGCCGGTCGGGTGGATCGCCTCGTTTCCGAGATCCGCGCGCTCCAGCGAGACCCCGAAGCCAACCGCGCGGCTCTGCACCGCATCGAGGAGGCGCTCGAGCGCCGATAAGACGCCAGCAGGCTGCCCACGGCTCGCGTCTCCTGAGGAGCGGGCGTATGGCGAGCGCGGATAAAAACCCCAAGCGGCGGGTAGTCATCAGCCGGGGTTCAAATGGGCGTAATTCGAGGTTTGGGTCGTGCCGTCGCTTGCCTGCTGCTTGGCCTTGGAGGTCCGAATCCTTCGTCGCCTTAGGTCGGGCCGGGCCTGAGCCGACATCGCGGAAGGTCCGTCCGCCGCCGGCGTGCTCGAGCGCGTCGACGGCCGTGCCCAGCGAGGCTGAGCTTCGGCTCGCCACCGGCCTGGCTGGCCTGGCTGAGCGCCACCTCGGGCATTCGGATCTTGGGATCGCCTCCACTATCCGCGGGGGTCTGCCTCGCGCTCGGCGGCGGCGCCACGGGATGAGTGTCTTGGGTAGCCTCGACCGCACTCGGGGCCGCATCCGAGGACGAGCGGCGGAAAAGCCCCTTCTGCCCGCCATACCTTCTTTGTCTGCCGAGCCGCCGGACTACCTTTGCGGTTTACCGGTGATTGTCATGGATGCATTTGCTTGAGGATGGCGAGGGCGGTCTCGGCGTCGCGGCGGTCGTTGTAGAGGTGAAAGGAGAGGCGGAGTAGGCCGGCGCGGGTGGAAGCGGTGATGCCGGCGGCGCGGAGGCGTGCCTCGGCGCCGGGGTCCTGGACACTGACGATCGCGGACTCCGAGGTCGGCAGGCTGAGAGTGGCGCGGACGTGGTTCGCGAGTGAGAGGTTGTGACGATGGATCCGTTCGACCCCGATCGCTTCGATCTCGGCGAGCGCGGCGCGGGTGCCGACCCATGACAGCCAGGCCGGGGAGACGTCGAGGCGTCGCGCGTCCTCGGCAAGCGCGAGCGGAGCTCCGTATAGGGCTGAGCCCCAGCGGTCGACGCCGCCCGCGTACCAGCCGGCGAGCAGTGGCGGCACGATGGCGAGGTGCTTGCGTCGGACTGTGAGGAACGCGCTGCCACGCGGCGCGAGGAGCCACTTGTACGCGCCGCAGACGAGGAAGTCGAATTGGCGAGCGTCGAGCGGCAGCCAGCCGGCGGCCTGGGTTGCGTCCACGAGCGTTAGCGCGCCGTGGCGCTCGGCCGCCGCGGCGATGGCGTCGAGATCGGCCACTCGCCCGTCAGCGGATTGGACGGCGCTGACCGCGACCAGGGCCGTTCTTCGGTCGATCGTTTCGCTGATCCGCTCTAACGGCACGCAGCGCACCGACAAGTCCCTGCGCGCGAGGAATGGATAGAGCAGCGAAGTGAAGTCCTCCTCGGCGCACACCACCTCGGCGCCGGGGGTGAGCGAGGCCGCGATCACGCCAACGCAGGCCGAGACCTGGCTCGCGATTGCGACGTCATCGGGACTCACGTGGACAAGGCGGGCAAACAGCGTCCTGCTCGCCTCCACATCGTGGTCGTAGTCGGGAGGTCGAGCCCGGCCGCCCGCCCAGTCCTCGAGCGCGTGCTGGAGTGCGGATATCACCGAAGGCGGCGGGAGTCCCACCGCCGCGGTGTTCAGGTAGCCGCGGCCGGCGGGATGCGCGAGCAGCGGAGGGAACTTCTCGATGGTCGTGTTCGTCATCGTCCCAACGGTTCGTCATGGTCCCAAGTCTTGGAGCTGCTTGACCGCCAGCCCACGCCTCTGAGGTCGCCACGACGTGAGCGTGGGGCCGCCCGGTCAACGACTGCGACAGCGGGTCGCCGATGACGTGATCGACGACGTGACCGTCACGGCGACCGATCAGTTAGCCGGCGCGCCGCGCGCGCGTCGCGGGTGTCGTGGTGGTCCGGTGTTTCGTGGTGGAGCTGATCTGCCCTGCCTTGGGTGGGATCGTCGTGAGGGTTCGAGCCGATCTGCCTCCCTTGGGTGGGATCGTCGTAGGGGTTCGAGCCGATCTGTCGTCCTTGAGTGGGGTCGAACGAATCAGCGTCTGGCCCTTCGCGCTTCGTGTCAGGCGGATCGCGGTCAAGGGTCGGCCACTCTTCGCTTTTGGAATGGTCTGGCGTGAGGTCGGGGGCGATGATGGTTGTCATGGTGTTCGGTGTCCTTGCCGCGGTTGGGGGTTGTTCGGCGCCTTGACCTGCTCAGCGGCCAGCTGGGAGGGTCGTCTCCACCAGGCCGGTGACGACGTCGTAGACGTGGCCTGAGACGGTGACGCGGGGGGAGATGGCGGGCGTGGAGCGGAGCCGCTCGACGTCGCGTGTGACGGTCGCCGCGGGGTCGAGGACGGCGTGCTCGCGCAAGGTGGACTGCTCGGCGCCGATCCGCTCGGCGTAGCGGCGGCGGAAGGTGTCGTCGGCGAGCGCGCCGGTTCCGCATTGGGTGTGGTGGATGACGGCGACCTCGAACAGTGGCCCGTCGGGCAGCATGTTCTCGGCGAGCTGGCTGATGAACGCGACGTCGTTGATTACTTCCGGGGTGACCCGCCCGCCGACGTTGCGGACGACCATCGCGTCGCTGAGAACGAGGCCGAGGAAGTGCGCGGGGTCGACCCGCGGGTCGAGGCAGGTGATCACGAACAGGCGCAGGTTGGGGAAGACGACGGCGCCCTTGTGGCCGCCGGCGGCGGCGAACGCGCGGTTACGCTCGAGCGCGGTGTCGAGGTTGGCCGCGACCACCTGGCCGCGGCTGGCCAGTTCAAACCCGGTCGTCCGACTGATCCCGGGACTGGCGCCGGTCACGCGCGTTGTGAGTCGTTGGTTGCTCATGGTGGTCGGTCTCCTGTCGTTGGGGTGGTCAGGCGCGCGCCGCGGCGGTGGCGGGCGAGTCCGGTGCTGGCACCTCAGGCGTGTCGTCGCCGCTGGTCGTGGGCTGGGCCGGCAGCAGCACCAGGGCCATCACACCGCCCATGGCGGCGACACCGGCGGAGACGAAGTTGGCCGCGTGGAAGCCATGGAAGAACGCTGAGCTAGCTGCGTCGTGGAGGGCCGTCGCGAGCGCGGGATGGCCTGCGTGGGCCAGCTTGCCTGCGGCGGTGAGCGCGGCGCCGATGGATGCATGTGCGCTCCGCGCGATGGGGGCGGGCAACCCCTCGGGGAGGGCGCGCGTGAGCCGGGTGGCGTACAGCGACGCGAACACGCTGCCGATCACGGCGACCCCGAGCGTGCCGCCCAAAAGGCGTGTGGCGTCGTTGACCGCCGACCCCACGCCCGCCTTTGCCTTCGGCACCACCCCCATGATCGCCTCGGTCGCCGGCGCGCTCGTCAGGCCCATGCCCGTCCCGAGAATGACCATCTGGGCCGCGATCGTCCCGTAGCTAGTTCCAGCCGCTGCGGTTGTGACCCACACATAGAACGCGGCCATTAGGAACAGTCCCGACGCAACGACCAGCTTCGTGCCAAGCCGCACCGCGAGCCTCGCGCCGAGGATCGAAGAGATCGCCACGCAGGACGCGACCGGCAGCAGGCGCACGCCGGTGGAGAGCGGGCCGTAGCCCTTGAGGAACTGGAAGTACTGGGTGACTAGGAAGATGAAGCCGGACAGCGCGAAGAACGAGATCGCGACCGATGCGCTCGCGGCGGTGAACCGCGGGTTGGCGAACAGGCTCAGGTCGAGCATCGGATGATCGGTGCGCCGCTCCCAGACCACAAATCCTGCCGCCAGCGTCGCCGTCAGCGCGAAGCCGCCGACCGTCCGCACGCTTCCCCAACCGTAGTTCGGGGCCTCGATGATCGTGTACACGAGCAGCCCGACCATCGCGGTCGACAATCCGAACCCCGCGCGGTCAGTGCGAGGCGCGTGCGGGTCGCGCGAGGTGGGCACGTACCCGACAACCAGAACGCCGGCGATTGCGGCGATCGGGGCCATCGCAAAGAAGATGCTCCGCCAGCCGAACAGCTCAAGCAGCCAGCCGCCAACGATCGGCCCCAGCGCGATCGCCACACCGGTGATCGCGCCCCACAGACCGATCGCCAGCGCGCGCTCGCGCCTTTCGGTGAACGCGTTTGTGATCAACGACAGCGTTGAGGGGAACACCATCGCCGCGCCGACGCCCATCACAGCGCGCGCGCCGATCAGCTGGCCGGGACTGCCAGTCAGCCCACCCGCAACGCTGGCCAGGCCGAACACCGACAGACCAGCGAGCAGCATCCCCTTGCGCCCAAACCGGTCCGACAGGCTGCCGGCCGCCAGCACCGAGCCCGCGAACAGCAAGTTGAACGCGTCCACGACCCACTGCAGCTGCGAGTTCGACGCGTGCAGCTCGCGCACCAGCGTCGGCAGCGCGACGTTGACGATCGTCGTGTCGAGGTTGATCACAAACGCCGCCAACAGCAGCGAGATCAGGATCAGGGGCTTGCGTGTCATGGCTCTCCTTGGCGGGCTAACTTGCGTCATGCAAGCCATCGTACTGTGGGAGTCTGGCTTTTGTCAAGCAAGTCAGCTAAGGTTGAGTTGTGCTTCAACGCGACTATCCACAACAGGTGTGCTCGATCGCCCGATCACTCGAAGTCATCGGGGAGCGCTGGACGTTGTTGATCCTGCGGGACGCCGTCCTGGGCATCGAGCGCTTCGAGGACTTCCAGGACAAACTCGGGATCGCGTCCAACGTCCTCACCAACCGGCTCAAACTGCTGTCCGACGAAGGCGTGCTCGAGCGACTTCCGGACCCGCAACGCCCTGGCCGGCCCAGATACGTCCTCACTGACAAAGGACGCGAGCTCGCTCCCGCCCTCATCATGCTGATGAAATGGGGCGACCGCCACTACCCCACCCCAGGCGGCCCGCCGCGACTCACCCTCCACGCCGGCTGCGGCGGCAACGTTGGCGCCGACTTCCGCTGCGAGCGATGCGGCCGACACGCACGCGGCGACGAGATCGAGCTGACAGCGGGGCCGGGGGCGCCACACACCGAGCGCTCAGAGAGGGCGGAGAGAGCCCGCTCACGAAACTCGCGTCATTCAAGACGCTCCAGCAAGGCATCCCCGAGCGTTGCGAACAAGGCCCAGTCGTGACGAAGCTTCGCGAATCGGCCGAGTCCGTTCTCCGACGCTTTACGACATGAGGCTTTGAAAGCAGAGGGGTCGAGCGTCAGTCGCTACGGGTCGCCGCCTGAAGCAGCCACGGCGAAGTCGTGACCATTCCGCCCCCGACGGATTGATTGACGGCGCCGGTCGATGCGATGCTATCGGGGCCGGGCGTCGTGGCCAGTCAAGCCATGCCCTTCCCGTTGGCGCTGCGGCCGGGTTTAATCCTCAGTCTGGCTTCGCGGCTTGGGGTCAGAACGCGCGGGCGGTCAGGAACTGCACGTGGTCGGGATCGACGCCGACGCGCCGCTCGGCCGGACGTTGTGCCAGCGCCGCCTGCACCCGGGCACCGCTCGCCTCGTCCTCGACGACCACGAGCGAGTAGGCCTTGCCCGACTGCTCATCGAGCATGTGAAAACCAGCGACGAACCCGGGAACGGACCTGATGGTGTCGCGCAAGTACTGGACGTTGGCGTCCTCTGGGTCGGCTGGCTGGGAGTTGAAAGTGGCCAGGCGTGCGAGCATCGGTCCCTCCTGGAAATATTGGGTAAATTCTTTACCGTGCTACTGTAAAGAATTAGTGACGGATGTCAAGAGCGACGCCGGCCATCCGCCTCGCCGGCGCTACCACTCGCCCAAGCGCGCGCAGGCGGCGCTCGAGCGGCGGCGGCGCATGCGCGCCGCAGCCGAGCAGCTGTTCATGCGCGACGGCTACGCGCCAACGACAATGCTCAGAATCGCGGCCGAGGCCGGCGTGGCCGAGAAGACGCTCTACCTGGCCTACCGCTCCAAGGCCGCGCTCTTGAGCGAGATCATCCGCGTCGGCGTGCGCGGCGGCGAGGGCGATCAGCTGCTGACGCGGCGGGCCCCCTGGACCGAGATGCTGGCCGCAGCGTCTGTGCCCGAAGTCGTCGCCCGCTTCGCCGCCGGCGCCACCGCCTTGATGTCGCGAGCGGCGCGGGTGCTGTGGATCGGCGAGGCGAACGCCGCCAGCGACCGCCAGTTGCAGGAAGCCCGCACACGCGCGCACGCCAATATCCGGACCGACATGCGGGAATTCGCCGCCGCCCTGGCCGAGGGCGGCGCGCTCGCGCCCGGCCTCGACCTCGAGCACGCCGCGGGGATCCTATTCGCAACCTGCGCCAACGAGACGATCTTTCTCCGCCTCACCGACGAGTGCGGCTGGACACCCGACGAGTACGCCAAGCTGCTCGAGAAACTCATCACGGGACTGCTGCTGGCGCCGGACCCGCGGGCGTAGAACACCACCGCCGAACGCGAAGCGACACCGTCGGGCCTCTGAATGAGACGACTCGTACTGGTGCGGCGCAGCCACCTCAGCAGGTCCCGGCCAGGCGTTCCGGCTGCTGAAACCGGACACGATGAGTCACGCCCGGTCGCGCGCTGACCACGCGAACGCCAGAGCCCGCGCTTGCCATTGAGTGCTGCTCATTAACGCCTAGAGCGGCAGTGCGGCGTCGGCGAGGAGGCGCGGCGTGCGCCCGGTGAGCTGGCTCAGGTCAGAGCTCCCGCCGGCAGCACATAGCGAAGCGGAGTACTGGGTTGCGCTGTGCCGGTGTTGTTAAGCCGCGACCCGTGTAGTCCGTGCGTTGAACCCGCAGCCACGCTTGGCTCGGGTTGCCCGTCGTGGTCCGCTATCCACGCCATGACTGACGCAAAGTCGGCACCCTCGGCGAGGACCGCGGCGCGTTCGATGACCGCACCGCCGGAGGCGTGCGGGCGGGCCAGTCGCTTCACCAGCGCGAGAATCTGGTCGTCGTCCATTCCTTACACCGTACTCTCCCGCGGCGACAGTCCCCGCCGGGGTGCCGGGAAATCGTCCCGGGCTCCCGCACGCATGACCGCAACGGGGGTGCCGCGACGAGCGCGCCGCGACTCTCGCCGCCGTCTCTCCTCATCCCACTCTCACCTGGGATGGACCGACAAACGGGGTCCGCTCAGCGGCCTGTTCGCCGCTCGGCACGATGTGGCCGTAGCGGTTCCACGTCTGGCGGACATCGCCGTGACCGGCCCAGGCGGAGATCTGCTTCCAGTCGAGGCCGGTGGCGGGCGATGAAGTGCGGGATTGAGATCGCGCAATGGCGTGCCTCGTGCGGGTGATCGGCTCGAGGCCGGCTTGCTTCCACGCTTTGTTCGCCCGGGCCCGGATCGTCGAGGCGTACAAGACCTCGGTCGCGGTCCGGCCGAAACCAGGTCGGGGCCATCACGTCCTGTCCGCGCCTTGTGCGCCATCAGCTTGTGGCGGACGACGAAAAGCCATTTCGGTGTTCACTCGCGTTGTCTGCACGGGCGACGGCCGGGGCCGGTCTTGACGTCGACCGGTCCCTTCACGGGATCCCACGAGGGCTCGACGCGGATGATGCCGGCCTTGAAGTCGGACGTGGTCCGCTGCAGGCCGCGCAGCTCCGCACGCCGGAGGCCGCAGAGGAGTGCGACGGCCCATGCAGCCACTGGTTTCAGGGCTCGCACGGGCGCATGGCTACCCGCCCTCGTACGAGGGGAGAGGAGTGCGGGTATTCTGCGCCCTTCGAGCCGCGGTGGGCAGCAGAGGCGGAGAAGGGCTCGCCGCCGGCACGGGCTGAGTCTCGGAGGGTACGGATGACTCGGGTGCTACGTCCTGGTTGGGCGACGATGGCGGGGCTGATGTGGCCGTCGAGGTTGGGACCGGCACCGTCGGATGCGTGGCCGTGTGCCATGGGCTGGAGCGAGGCGCCGGCGAGAAGTCATGCGCGACGACTTGAGCGAGAGGGCTGGCTGTCCGATGCGGCGCCGGGACGACTCCCTGTTTGTGCCGACCTGGGTTGGCGTGGCGGTCGCGGGCGCCCCTGTCCGCGGCCCCGGCGAGCTGGCCCCGACCTGTTGGGCGCAGCACTGCGGGCGTCACGCGGACGGCGTGGCTGACTGTCCGCCGCCGCGAGTTCATCGGCGGCCGCGAGCTGCTTGAGCGCGACGGGTGGTCGGACGAGATCTCATGGCGCGACCACACCACGAGTCATGCCATGGTCCGAATCTGGTCGGGATCCGCGTCGACGGCAGGCCCTTGCCGTCGAGATCGAGGTTGCGCAGAAGTGGATCGAGCGTCTGAGGGCGATCCTCTATAGGCACTCTGTGTGGCGCGCCGCCCCCAAGACGAACGGCGTCTGGTAGGTCTGCGGCGACGAGGAAGGATGCGAGCGCATCAGGAAGCTCGCCGCGATGACCAGTTACTCCAGTCCCGACGGCGCTGGGTTCGTCCTGGAGACGCTCAAGACGATTACGGCCCAGGCGATCAATGCGGCCGTCGGGGCCGGCGTTGCTGTCCGCACAGAGGGCGCGTCGGGAGAGCGGCCCAACGCGGCCAACACGAACAGGTTTCGCGTCGGCGACGACGCGCATCAACCGGCGGTGAGACGGGCGCCGGGCCCGAGAATTCATCCCGGGGGACACAGCTCAACCTTCGTGGGAGCAGAACTGCGGCTGGTTCATCGCGGACTTCTGCATCGACTTCGATCGTTAGCTGCGAGCAGCAAGCAGCGGAGGCGGTGGGTTTGGCGAGGAGCGGCGACGCCGCACGCGCGACCTGCGTTTCCTGCTTCCGCGTTGACGAGGCGTTGTCGTGCCTTGAGTTCGAAGCGCGCTCGCCCAGGCGTCAGGCCGAGGGGGTGTGCCGGGGGATCAGCGTTGCGGGACGGTGCTCTGGGCGAGCCATTTGTACAGATCGGCCGCGAACGCGTCCGGGTCACGTGTCCGCACGTAGGTCGAGACGGCGTCGTAGAAGGCCTCCTGGAAGTCGGGGCTCAGCCCTTCGCCATGTGCGACGGACAGCAGCACCGGCGATGTCCAGAACGCCTTCGAGGACGCCCGCTGATAGGCGGTCAAGGATGAGACGTCGACGTCGTGCACGACTGGGATTGACCCCTTATGCCTGCTGAACGCGAGTTGGGTGGCGGGGTCGTCGATCCCGCTCAGGAACGCGAGCGCGTTTTTGGCGTTCTTTGCCTTCGTTGCGGCGACGAAGACGTCGACCACGGCGAGGAAGCTACCGTTGGTGCCGGGGAAGGGGACGCCGTCGAACCCGGTGCCCTCGTGTGCGCCGTCGGCGATGAGCTCGCCGAAGGCGGAGTCGTTCATGGACTCGAAAGCGCACTCTCCGGCCGCGAGCTTCCTGGTTGCCTGGTCCCAGGTCAGCTGGTTGGCCTCGGGGTCGGCGTAGCGCAGGATGGCGCCGAAGTTATTTAGGGCGGTCTGGACCTGCTTGCTGCGCCAGTCGAGGCCGTTGTGGATCATGTGCTGCCAGCCGCGGGTTCCGATCGAGCTCAGGAGCGTGTTCTCAAACAGCTCGACGGTGGTGAAGCGGTCCTTCGCGCCGAGGCACAGCGGCGTTGCGCCGGAGGCTTTGATCTTTTTGAGGTCGCTGATGAACGAGTCGATCGTGTAGCCGCTCGTGGGACGTGCGACGCCAGCCCGCTCGAGGAGCTTGGTGTTGAACCACAGGACGTTGCTGCGGTGAGCGCCGGTGGGTACGCCGTAGGGGCGGCCATCGTGCATGAGCGCATTGAGGATCGTCGGGTTCATCGTCGCGCTGAGATGCTCAGCAGCGAAGATTGACGCGACGCTGCGGATTACGCCGCGGCTCGCGTAGCCCTGGACCGATTTGCCGGCGAACGTCTGCCAGACATCGGGCGGGTCGTTGCGCTGGAGTCGTTTCGCGAGCTCGACGATCGCGTTGGAGCCGGCGCCGCCCGCGACCGCGGCGTTGATCGCCCTGACGCCGGGGTTTGCCTGGTGGAAGGCGGCGAACAAGTCGTTGAGGGCCGCTGACTCGGAGCTTGACGTCCACCACGACACGACCTCGAGTTGCTTGGTGCTCGTCGCGGGGCTTGTCGGCGACTGGCTGCCGCACGCGCTGACCGCGGCGGCCAGTGCGGCCGCGACGATCGTGACCCGCCAGCGTCCGCTCACCCCGTCCCCTCGGCGGGTTGCGGTGGCCTGGCGACAGTCGGCGGAGCGACCTCGCGAACGGGTTGCCCGCCCGCCTCGCTCGGCTCGGCCTTGAGGTCGTAGAGCGCGTACAGACCGACCACTGCGAAGCAGAACGCCGGGACGATGAACGAGAAGGCGGGGCTGGTCGCGTCCACGACCTTGCCCTGGAGCACCGGCATGATCGCGCCGCCCACGATCGCCATGACCAGGCCGGCCGCTCCGAACTTCGTCGCTGGCCCGAGGCCCTTCAGCGCCACGCCGTAGATCGTTGGGAACATCAGCGACAGGCAGAACGACAGCGAGACGACGGCGATCACGCCGGCCATGTTCGGATTCCCCATCGCAAACAGGCACAGCGCAACGGCAAGGAACGCAAGAACCGCGAGCACCTTGGTGGCCCGGACGAATCCGATCACCCAGGTCATGAGAAAGCGAGAGGCGAGGAAGATCAAGAGACTCACCTGCAGGTATGCGGCTCCCTTGGTGAGGCTGCCGCCGAGCGCCTGACCCACATACTGGATCAGGTACGTCCACGTGCACACCTGCGCGCCGACGTTCATGAATTGGGCAACCACGCCGAGGCGGTAGCGCTTGTTGCGCCACAGGACGCCAAACAGCGCGCGAGTGCCGCCCTCGTAGGAGCTCGCGTCGGGGAACTCCTCCACGATCGGCGGCGCCTTCCGGGTTGCGATGGCGATCCCGATCAGGATCAGCAGGATCGCGAGGCCGACGTATGGCGCCATCACCGCCCCCAGCTCGCCGGCGCGGATCGTGTGTAGCTGATCCGGCGTGAGCGACGAGATATCGACCGGATCGGCGAGTTTGGGCAGGATCAGCGTCGCAGCCAGGAATACGCCGAGGTTCGTGCCGACGGGATTGAACGCCTGGGCGAGGTTCAAGCGACGCGTTGCCGTGCTCTCCGGACCAAGCGCGATGACATACGGGTTCGCGGACGTCTCGAGCATTGAGCAGCCCGCCGCCATCGCGAACAGGGCGACGAGGAACGCGTCGTAGGTCATGATCTTGCTCGCCGGAAAGAACAGAAACGCGCCGAGCGCGGCAAGCGAAAGACCGCTCAGGATGCCCGTCTTATAGCCGAAGCGCTGATTGATGAAGGCCGCCGGGAGTGCCAGCAGGAAGTACGCGCCGAAATACGCGAGCTGCACCAGCGAGGCTTGAAACGTGCTCATCGCGAAGATGCGCTTGAACCCGGCGACCATCGGTGTCGTCAAATCCTGCGCGATACCCCAAGCCGTAAAGCAGCAGATGAGCGCGATAAACACCACGACCATGCCTTTGCCGATCAGCGGCTGGCTTCGCGTTTGCTCCGGGCGCGCGACCACCCCGCCCTTGGCGATACTGCTCAACGGCTCACGCTCCTCGGCTGACCGTTCACACCTTCTCAGCTCCTATCTACCCACCACAGCCGCTCTGCACGCCCGCCGGGCGGATATCAGCGTCAGGACGGGTGGGCGAGCTCGCCTAGAGGCGTAGCCTCTGATCAGCGACGCCATACCGCCACTCGGAGAGGCTGCCCGGGTTGACCAGGAAACGTCAGCAATAACGGGAGTTGCGCAGCGGTGGGCAAGATTATGACCTTGGGTGATGGTGGCGGACGTCCATCAAGAGCAGACTCCAGACCGTTCTCTTCCGCGAAAGTGTCCAGGCGGATCTGGCGGAGGAAGAGGCCCGCATTCTTGGAGGAGGAGGCCGCGGCGACATGGATCCCGGCGTCTCTCACCGCGATGATGAAGCGCAGTGCGTCGGGGTAGGCGGTGAACTTGCCCGCGCCTTACGAGTCGGCGATTATCGCGATCCCGCCAACTTCGCCCATTCGTTCTGCTGTCGAGGACTTTCGAGGGAATCCGGGCGCGCCGCCCCGGTCGTCAACCGAAGGAGTCCGGAGGCTCCTTCTTGCGCGCCACGCAGCCCTCCGAGAGCGCCGGGAGATCCACTTCGTCCAACGTCGAGACAACGACGTCGGCGTCGGCAGCAGCGAGGGCGTCCGCCTCGCCGGCCCGTGCCAGGCCGACTACGGCCATGTCGGCCGCCTTCGCCGCCTGCACGCCGGAGACGGCGTCCTCGACCACGAAGCACCGGTCCGCGGAGACGCCCAGCTCCCGCGCGGCGGTAAGGAAGATCTCTGGGTGGGGCTTGCCGCCATGGGCGAAATCCCTTCCAGAGACGTCCGCGTCGAAAATGTCGAGCAGGGAAACGCCCGGCCGGACGAAGTCGTAGCGAAGGCCCTCGCGACCGGCGAAAGCATCGAGCCTGATCTGGCCGAGTACCCAAGCTGCGTTCTTCGAGGACGAGGCCGCGGCGATCCGGGTTTCGGCGCCACGCACGGCGAGCACGAACCGCAGGGCGTCCGGGTAGGCAACCAGCTCGCCAGCCCGCAGGAGCTCGTCCATGACCCGCTGTTTTCGGCCGGCGTATTCCTCGGTGCGGGCGTCGGTGGCGGGCACCCCGAAGTAGCTCAGCGCGGCGCGCGCACCGCTCATGGTCGGCTTGCCGGAGATGTGCTCGCGGTAGACCTCGGGCGTGAAGCGCTCGGAGGCGTATTGCGTAGCGTCGCGAATCGACGTCCAGCTCGTCTCGAAGAGCTGGTCGAGTGCGACGCGCCAGGCGTGCTCATGCGGCGAGTCGACGAGCACGCCGTCGACGTCGAACACCGCGCCCTGAAAACCCGCTCCCTCGATCACGTGACTGAGCGAGGAGGAGGCGACCGTCGGGCTGACCGTGCGTCACACCGGTCCGCTCTCCGCCGCACTCGGGGCGTACTCGCGATCGCCGCGAAAGAAGGACGCCCAAGGGAGTCAACGGGACGCTCGAGCACGACAACCTCGTACAAGTGGCGAAGCAAGGGGGAGCTCGTCGGGACCGAGCAGCCCGCGCTCGGTCGGTTTGGGCAGTGCCCGACCGATCTGCTTGATCGCCTCCGCCGCCCTCCACGGTGATGTGGCCGAGCTGCTTCCATGCCTCCTCGAACTCCGTGCCCTCGCCAAGCAGGCGGCCCACCCGCACATTCCGGCCGCCCTTCGCCGTGACGTACATGTCGCCTGTCGTCGCCTGGCCGTGGGCCGTCTCGACGCGGCCACCGAGCAACTCGACCAAGCGACGGCTCTCGATGACGCCGTGAGTTCGTCGTCACGCAGGGCGTTGGGCAGCGCGGCGATGCTCGCCCCTGCCGTCATCGCAACCGCGCCGCAAGGTCGTCGATCGCGCCGGCAAGGTCGCCGTCGGCCTGCAGTCATTGGGCTGCGAGAGCGGCGTCGACCGCGGCGCGGGTCGGCGGGTCGGCGCCCGGCCGGGAGCATGTGATCGCGGCTATCAGGGCCGCTGCATCGACGACGCTGGCGAGCGTCGCCTCGTCGATCGCCGCCAGCGCCTCGCGGCGCGCGCCGCCGACTAGGTCGGCACGGTGCAGCCCGTCGAGCAGACCGGAGGTGAAGGAATCACCCGCGCCGACCGTGTCCACGAGATCGACCGGCACCGCCCGCCGGTGTAACTCCAGGCCCGCGGAGACGGCGTAGACACCTGCACCACCGCGGGTCACGACGACGAGGGCGGGCCCCGAGGCGAGCCAGGCCTGCGCGACGTCCTCATCGGGCCGGTCAGGGTAGAGCCAGCGAAGGTCCTCGTCGCTGACCTTGACGACGTCGGACAGGGCAACGAGACGCTCGATGTCCGGTCGCGCCCGCGCCGCGTCTCCGAGCAGCGCGGGCCGCACGTTCGGGTCGTACGAGACGGTCACTCGACCCCGCTTGTGTTCCCGCTCCACAAGGTCCACCACGCTCGCCTTCCCGGGTGGCAGGACCGTCGCCAATGAACCGGTGTGCAGACAGCGTGTCTCGATCGGGAGCGGCGGCAGGGCCTCCACATCCCAGTCGATCCGGAAGTCGTAGGAGGCGATCCCCGCCGCGAGGGTCGCGATCGCCAGGCTGGTCGACACCCCCCCTTCCGGGCCTCCGTCGACCCGGACACCGCTGGCTTCCAGGTGCGCCGAGATCATCTCCCCGAACGCATCCCGACCCAGACGCGTCTTGAGGGTCACGGGGACGCCCAGCCGGGCAAGACCAAGCGCGACGTTTGCCGGGCTGCCACCCGGATGTGCGGCCAATGTCCGGCCTCCGCGCTGCCCGACCAAGTCGATCAGCGCCTCCCCGACGACAACGAACATCCGCTTTTCCTCACAGGACCAGATCGATGGACTCCCGCGCCGCCGCACGGCGAAGGCTGCGCTCACATCAATAGTGGTCCCCGAACCTCCCTCGTCGCAAACCCGGAACGAGATTCAGCGGTCGACCCTCGGGGTAAGCACGGCCTATCAGCGATCAGGAGCGCCCTCTCTTCCTCGTGGTCACCATCAAGCCTCGACTGGACCGGCTTGAGGAAGCTGAGGCGCAGCTGCAGTCCATGCGGCACAATGCCCTCACCGAGCCGGGATGCGTCTTCATGCACCTGGTGCAACCGCAGGACGAGGCGGACACGTGGGTGATGCTCGAGATGTTCCGCTCTCGCGCGGCCTGGGACGAGCACATGCGCCAGCCCTACAACACCGAGGGGAACATCATCCTCGAGGACCTGCTGCGCGAGCCCTCAGACCTTCGCCTGTTCGACGAGAAGTAGCTTACGCCTCCGACGCGGCGGCGCCGGCGCAGTAACCCGTCCTCGGACTCATGTCGCCTCGGTCCGTGATCTCGAATGATCGCAACGACTCAATCGCAGAGCGTCGTCCGCGCGTGCTCCGTGCGGAGCTGAGTTGCTCGCGAGCTCGTCTCGAGTGCTCGGATGGCAGGTCGTCAGGGTTCGCTCATACCATCGACCGGCTGCCGGCGCATTGCTGCCACACACTGTGATGACAGCGCTCGATGATCGGTCGTCGGCCGCCGCTGCGCATAGAAGGGCGTGGCGGTGGGCGGTCGCTCTCTACGGTCGGGCGGCTGCCATTACGGCCCCGCGCATTCATCGACGGTCGGGCACTCGCCGTCATCGGGCGTCCCACTGGAACCAGCGGATGCCGATCCCGGCGAACACGACGATGTAGCCAAGGCACGCCAGCAGCGAAAGCGTGTCGCGGCTGGACCACGCGTGCAGGTTGAGCACGCCGGCGAACAGCGTCATCACAGCTCCGACCGGAGTCCAGCGCGCGACCGAGCTCCAAAAGGCGCCGAGCGCTCCGCTCTGGCCGAGAAGCCCGAGCAGGATCAGGACGGCGAACAGCACCCGCGCGATCGCCTGGACGCTGTCGGCTGACCTCACCAGACCAACCAGCGCCTGGGCGATGCTGAGGAACACCGCCCCCGCCAGGAGCGAGACCAGCAGCACTAGCACGTACTGCCCAGCGGAGGGCGAGATGTGATGGATCAGGCTGCCGATGACCACGACGGCGATCGCAATGATCAGGTTCGCGACCGCTTGCATCGCCAGGCGACTGGTCATGATCGTCCAGGTGGGTACCGGCGTGACGCGCAGTCGCTGAAAGACGCCCTTCTCCCGGTCTCGCGCGACCGTCAGCGCGTAGCCGACCAGCGACGTCGACAGCAGCCCGTAGGCGATCGCCAAACCGATTACGAACTCCGCCCCGCCGAACTTCTGGGTGGCCTTGTTCCCGCTCGTGCTGGCCAGAACGAAGACGGGCAGCACCATGCTGATGATCAGCGCCCGGCGGTGCTTGAGGAACACGAGGAAGTCCGCGCGCAGCAGTGAGCTGAGCACGAGGCGCAGTGGTGGTTCGGCCGTGGCCCTCGAGCTAGTCACGGATCTCACTCCCGGTGAGTCCGATGAACACGTCCTCCAGCGTCACCTCGCCGTGAGCGACCTCCCGGACCCGGGGATCGTTCTTGTGCTTCTCGATCAGATCATGCGGCGTCTCGGTCGTCAGCAGCGTGCCGTTATCGATGATCGCGACCCGATCGCAAACCGCCTGGGCCTCCTCCATCGAGTGCGTCGTCAAAAGGATGCTTCCGCCCTCCTGGCGGATGTGCTCGATCCGGCCCCACAGCTGGCGGCGCGATTGCGGATCAAGGCCGGCGGTCGGCTCGTCCAGCAGCAGCAGCCCGGGGTCGTGGACGACCGCGATGTACAGGGCGAGGCGTTGCTGCTGTCCGCCCGAGAGCTGCTTGAACGGTTTGTGCGCCTCGCCCTGAAGCCCGATCACGCGCAGTCCGTCGGCGATCTGCTGGCCGGAGAGATCGACTCCGTAGAGCCCGGCGTACAGCCGCACGATCTGCCTGATCTGCAGCTCAGACTGAAAGCTGGTCGCCTGAAGCTGCACGCCCATTCGGGCCCTGGCTTGGTTGGGGTGGCGTCTGCTGTCGATGCCGTCGAGCAGGATCGTCCCGGATTGGGGTTTGACCAGCCCTTCGATGGCGCTGAGCGTGCTCGTCTTGCCCGCTCCGTTCGGTCCCAGCAGACCGAAGATCTCTCCCCGGCGGATCTCGAAGCTGACCGCGTCGACTGCCGTCTTGGGACCGTAAGCGACCGTCAGGTCGCGCACCTGGAGGATCCCGGCGACCTCGGGAACGGCGACAACAGCGCCTCGCCGGTCTTCGGCGGGTACCCTCTCTGGGGCGCTGGGGACCGGCTCGGGCGCCAGCAGCAGCGATCCGTCCTCGTGCTCCTCGATGACGACGTACGCGCGTGCCTCGCCGCCGCTCAGCACCTGCACCCTCTCCGTCACAGCCGCCCAGGGTAGCGCCTCTGCCAGCACGATCATCGTGCCGCAGGCTGCAGCAGCCAGACGCCTCGAATTGGGCTCGGCACTGCTGCTGGCGGGGGCGCGGTGGTGGGTCGGTAGAACGCGAATCAACCGTTGGATCATTCGTCAGCGACGAGACCGCGGCTGGCAGCGGTCGTGGCTCGCCGAGAGCATGTCCCGTCGGAGACAGCCCTCGGAATCGGTAGCGTGTTAGCCCGATGTCCGAGCTGCCCGCGTCATTGAAGCCGCGCCTGCGTGGCGTCTTTCACCAATGGGCGTGCGTGTCCTCGGTGCCGCTCGGTTTGGTGCTGGTGATCGTCGCCGGCAGCGCGCGTGCCAGGGCGGCGGTGATCGTGTACGCGGTGAGCCTGGTGGGACTGTTCGGGATAAGCGCGCTCTATCACCGCGTCAACTGGCGTTCGCTCACCGCCCGCGATTGGATGCGCCGGCTCGACCATTCGATGATCTTCATCCTGATTGCGGGGAGCTACACGCCGTTCGCTGTCCTCGTGCTGCGCGGCCCGCTTGCGATCGCGGTTCTCGTGGCGGTTTGGGGAGGGGCGGCGCTCGGGGTTGGCTTCAACCTCGTGTGGGGAAATGCGCCAACGTGGCTCCGCGCCGCTCTCTACATCGCGCTGGGGTGGGTTGCGGTGGCGGCGTTGCCGCAGCTCGGGACCGCGATCGGGGTTGGCGGGCTGACGCTTCTCGGGCTTGGTGGCGCGCTCTACACGCTGGGTGCCGTCGTCTATGCCGTGAAGCGACCGAACCCTGTTCCAGCAGTGTTCGGCTACCACGAGATCTTCCACATCCTCGTGATCGTGGCGGCTGCGCTCCAGTACGCAGTAATCGCGTTCTGGATCGTGCCGGACTGAGTGCGGTCGCCCGGCGGCGGACCATCTGACCACTGATACCGCGTGCACGGGGTTGTCCAACGGCCCGATTTTCCGGTGGCCTCACCTTGTCGGTCGTGAGTGAAGCGGGGATCCTTGACCGTGAGACGTGCACCCGTTCCTCGTCGAGCCAGGACCGATCGCGTTCGCCCACCGAGGTGGCGCCGGTAAGGCGCCCGAGAACAGGTTCGCGGCATTCGAGCTCGCACGGACTCTCGGATACAGGTACCTGGAGACCGATGTGCATCTCACTCGCGACGGGGTTCTGGTCGCCTTTCATGACGACCGCCTCGACAGGGTCACAGATCGCTCGGGGGCGATCGCTCAGCTCGCCATCGCCGAGGTGGAGGCGGCCGACGCTGGTTACGCGTTTTCCCCCGACGGTGGGCGCACATTCCCGTTCCGCGGCTGCGGCATCGTCGTTCCCAGGCTCGAAGAGATCCTTGCGCGTTGGCCCGACGCCCGGGTCAACTTCGACCCCAAGTCGGATACATGCGTGGGGCCCGTCGCCGCTCTTCTGGACCGGCTTGGCGCCTGGAGCGGGTTTGCGTTGGATCGTTCTCTGACGGCCGTCTCCGTCAGCTTCGTGCACTCGGCCGCGGGCGGGCATGCACGTCGATGGGGCCTCACGCGGTCGCGTTGGCCCGCCTGACGACGGCGAGCGCTCTCATACGGCGGCTCGGCGCCGACTGCATCCAGGTACCGATCAGCCGAGGAGGGGTCCCGATCGTGACTGAGCGGTTCGTCGCGGCCGCGCACAACGCGGGCCTGCCGGTGCATGTATGGACGATCAACGAGGAGACGACGATCAACGAGCTCCTCGACTTCGGGGTCGACGGGATCATGACCGATCGCCTTCGCCTACTTAGAGAGGTCCTCACGCGCCGCGGCCTCCCGCTCCCCGACACCCGCACGTACGCGGAGCATGGAGAATCGACCGCTCCTTGAACGCCGCGCCGCGCGTCGGCTTGGGCCCCTCATGGTCCCGCATTCCACTATCCAATCGCGTAGTTCGAGATGGTAGGAACGCGCACGGTCCGATCTTCTCACCACAAGCACGCGGGACAAGGACCGGGAGGCTGCGGTTGACTGTGGCGGCCTGCCGGTTGTCACCGCCCGACTGGCCGAAGATCGGTAAGCGAGGTTGCTTGGCGAGCCGGTTCATTCCCTGCTGGATCGCGCATTCCACTTCGCGATAGATCGAGTCGTGCAGACGATCCCGCCCCGCTGTGCCGCCGGTGGGCAGGTCCGGCGGCGCTGCGTCGTCGACCGCCGACGTGTGCCGAGCGTTCGGCGACAGTTTGGGCCGGAGCTGACAGGAGGTTGTCAGCGGATGACGCAGCGGAAGCCGATGTGGCTGGTGGAGGTGTCGATCGCTTCGGGCTGGCGAGCGGCGGGGCGGTAGCGCAGGCAGTAGCTGGGCGCACAGAGATGCGATCCGCCTTTGATGACGCGGCGTGGGATGTGTGCGCCTGGGTGCCCGACGTCATAGCTGGACTCGGGGGTGTCGACCTGCGGGTTCGCCGGCGGTCCGCAGCATGCGTTGGCGGGCGATTTGGCGCCCGCGCCGCGGGGTGAGTAGTAGTCCGAGGTCCATTCCCAGACGTTCCCGGTCGTGTCGTGGAGTCCGTAACCGTTGGGCGGGAAGATGCCCACGGGCGTGGTACCGCGCCAGCCTTTGGCGCTGGTGTTCCGCCAGGGAAAGTCGCCTTGCCAGAAGTTCGCCATGAGCATTCCGGCGGGGTGCATTTCGTCTCCCCAGGCAAAGATCGCGCGGTCGAGACCGCCTCGTGCCGCGTACTCCCACTCCGCCTCGGTCGGCAGGTCCTTGCCCGCCCACCGTGCGTAGGCCTCGGCGTCCTCGTAGGCGATGTGCGTCACGGGGTGATCCTGGCGCTCGTCGTTGGAGCTGTGCGGCCCCCACGGGTGACGCCAGTTGGCGCCCGGCACGTACGCCCACCAGCGGCCTGGATCGTTCAGTGGCACCGGGTGCGGTGTTGGGTGAAACACGGCCGAGCCGGCGATCAGTAGCTCGGGGTCGGCGTCTGGGTAGTCGGCGGGAACCGGCGCTCGTTCAGCCACGGTCTCATAGGCGGTCGCCTCGACGAACCGGCTGAACTGAGCGACGGTCACGGGTCGGCGGTCGATCTCGAAGCCACCGACCGCGACCTCGCGTGGCGGCTGCTCTTCGGGATAGAAGCGCTCCGATCCCATGCAGAACGTTCCCGACGGAACTTCGACCATGCCCTCGCCCGTCATCGGCTTCACCTGTCAGCTCGCGAGGGCGGTGATGGCATCGCCGATCAGTTTGGCACCGATGATCAGGCAGATCATGGCCATGATCGTGGCGTTCTCGCGTGCCATCCAGTCGTGCAGCTCGCGGAGGATCTTGGTCGCGCGATTGCCCATGAGGAAGTAGATCGCAACTGGCGCGCCGACACCAAGCGTGGCAATCACGATGAACACCGCCAATGCGACGGCCTGATCCACGGCGCTGGCGCCGGTTGAGCGATCGCCGCGGCGGCGCCGACGACAAGCAGCAGATTCTTGGGGTTGATCGCCGAAAGCGCGACTCCCATCGCAGCCGATCTCGCGGGCGTGAACTTGTCGATGGTCCTCATCCATGCCGGGAGCCCGGGTTGGGCGTCGCCGCGCGGGCGTGTGCGCCACTGCTTTCCCGCTAGCAGCACCAGTAGGACGCCGAGGACGATTTTGAGGATGCTCACCCACGTCGCCGGCGTCCCTTGGCTGCTGGCCGATGCTCCGCTGGAGATCAGCAGCACGATCGTTCCCAGGACCGCGATTCCCGAGATCCAACCGGCGAGAAGCGCCGGTCCGTTGACCCGGCCCTTCGACGTGGCGAGCATCAGAACGACCGCGATTATCGGTACGGGGCTCAGCGCGACCCCTACGCCGAGCGGCAGGATCTGTCCGATCGCCCGCCCCATCAGCGCACCTCCAGGTCCTCGCCTTCGCGTCCCGGCGCACTGTCAGATGTCCCGCCGAGGGTTTGCACAGCCTCGTCGATTGTGTGGAAGATTCGGTGCTCCCCGAGCTGCTCGAGCAGCCCGACACGCCGGGCCATATCGGCCACGGGTTGGCGGACTTCCGCCAGCGCGACGTCGATCCCGGCCGAGTGCATCGTGCGGACGAGCTCGGTGAGCATCTCCGCGCTGGTGATGTCAAGGCGATCGTTTGCCCCGGCCTCCAGGATGAGCGCCGTCGGGAGCGGGTCACACGCCCCTACGAGCTCCTTGATGCGATCGCGGACGGGCGTGGCGTTGGCGTAGAACAGCGGCGACTCGAGCCGCAGCGCCAGCAGGCCGGCGAGCCGCTCGTACTCCGGATGCCTGCGCACGTCACCGTAGGCGCCCGATTCTCCGGGCACACGTGCCAACGAGCCGGGGTGGGCCCTACTGGCCCAGTAGATGACCAGCAGCAGCATCGCCGCGACCCCGAATCACCAGCCCGGGCAGGACATCGATCGTGATCATGCCGAGCAGCGTCGCGATCGCCAGCCAGAACTCGAGCGGAACGACGCGACGGATCCCCGGCGGTCGCGGCGCCGCCCACGTCCGCGGGTCGACCGAAGGCTGGACGCTCATCACGCTTCCGCTCGAGATGACCGGGAGTTCTCCCCCGGTGGCCGAGGGCGGACATCACCTAATTCGGGTGATGGCGTCTTTCCCGGGCGCTGCTGATCATGCGGTGGAGCTTCAGCGACCGCGAAACGAAGGGGATCCGATGGGGAAGCCGTTCAAGGGCGTCGTGAACGTCGATGTGACCGAGTCGGTTCCGGACTGGGGGCCGTACACCCAGCCGATCGCGCCCGAGGGGACGCCGAGCGTGCTCTACATCGTGCTCGACGACGTCGGCTTCTCGGCGATGGAGCCGTTCGGCGGGCTGATCGAGACCCCGAACATCAACCGGATCGCTGAACGCGGGCTGCTGTACACGAACTTCCACACCACCGCGCTGTGCTCCCCGACGCGCTCGTGCCTGATGACGGGCCGCAACCACACCACCAACGGGATGGCGACGATCACCGAGGCCGCGTCCGGGTTCCCGAGCTCGAACGGCCACATCCCGTTCGAGTGCGGAACGGTCGCGGAGGTGCTGGGCGAGCGCGGCTGGAACACCTACATGACCGGCAAGTGGCATCTGACCCCCGAGGACGAGATGAACCTGGCCTCGATCAAGACCCAGTGGCCGGTCGGCCGCGGGTTCGAGCGCTTCTACGGCTTCCTCGGCGCCGAGACCAACCAGTGGTATCCCGACCTCGTGTACGACAACCATCCGGTCGAGCAGCCCGCGCTGCCCGAAGAGGGATACCACCTGACGACCGACCTAACCGACCGCGCGATGTCGTTCATCCGGGACGCCAAGGCGATCGCGCCGGACAAGCCGTTCTTCCTCTACTACTGCCCCGGGGCCTGCCACGCGCCGCACCACGCGCCGAAGGAGTGGGCGGACAAGTACAAGGGCAAGTTCGACATGGGCTATGAGGCATATCGCGAGCTCGTCTTCGAGCGCCAGAAGAAGCTGGGCATCCTGCCGGAGGGCGCCGAGCTCTCGCCGATCAACCCCTATGTCGACGAGACGAGCGCTGACGGCAAGCCCTGGCCTGAGCTCGACACGGTGCGCCCGTGGGACTCGCTGTCGGATGACGAAAAGCGGCTGTTCGCGCGCATGGCGGAGGTCTACGCCGGTTTTCTCAGCCACGCCGACCACGAGATCGGGCGCGTTCTCGACTACTTGGAGGAGAGCGCTCAACTCGACAACACGCTGATCGTGCTGGTCTCTGACAACGGAGCGTCCGGCGAGGGTGGTCCGAACGGCTCGGTCAACGAGAACAAGATCTTCAACGGACTGCCGGACAAGATCGAGGAGGCCCTGCCCTTCCTCGACGATCTCGGCAGCCCCATGACCTACAACCACTACCCGACCGGTTGGGCGTGCGCGTTCAACACGCCGTTCAAGCTGTGGAAGCGCTATTCCAACTGGGAGGGCGGCACCGCGGACCCGTTGATCGTCTCGTGGCCCGCGAAGATCAAGAACCCGGGGGTACGCCACCAGTTCACGCACGCCGTCGACATAGTGCCCACCGTCTACGAGTGCCTCGCGGTCGCCCCACCGGACGACGTCAAGGGCTACACCCAGCACCCGATCGAGGGAGTCAGCTTCGCTGCCACGTTCGACGACGCCGACGCGAAGACCGACAAGCAGACGCAGTTCTACTCCATGGGGGGCACCCGGGCGATCTGGCATCAGGGCTGGAAGGCCGCCGCGGTCTCAGACGCCGCGCCCGACAACTGGGCGGGTTACGAGCGACAGCGCTGGGAGCTGTTCGACACCGAGAAGGATCCGACCGAGTGCCACGACCTCGCCGCCGAACACCCCGAGAAGCTGCAGGAGCTGATTGGACTGTGGTGGCACGAAGCCGGCCGCTACCAGGCGCTGCCACTCGAGGACCGCGGCGTCGTCGAGATCCTGACCACGGAGCGCCCGCAACTCTCCAAGCCTCGATCGCGGTACACCTATTACCCCGGTGGCTCTGAAGTCCCCGAGTCCGTCGCGCCAAATATCCGCAACCGCTCATACTCGATCGGTGTCGAGGTCACGATCGACACCGAGGAGGCAGGCGGCGTTCTCTTCTCCCAGGGTTCTCGGTTCGGCGGCCACGCCCTTTACATCAAGGACCGCAAGCTCAAGTACGTCTACAACTGGGTTGGCCTCGAGGAGCAGATCATCGAGTCGACCGAGCCTGTCCCGACCGGTCACGTCGTCCTCTCGGCCTCGTTCGAGAAGGAGGGCGACGCGATGCCGACCGAGGGAACGCTGACCCTGCACATCCGGGAGGCGGCGGCCGGTGAGGGCAGGATCAGGACCCAGCCCGGCAAGTTCTCTCTCGCCGGCGAGGGACTGAACGTCGGTAAGGAAGGCGCCGAGCCGGTCACCGACGACTACCCCGGGGAGTATCCGTGGGCGTTTGTGGGCGGGACGATCCACAAGGCGATCATCGATGTCAGCGGTAAGCCGTTCGTGGATCTCGCCCAGGAGGCCCGAATGGCCTTCGCCCGGGACTGATCGTCGTGACCGCTGTGAACCGCGCGAGCGCCACGCTCGCGTCCTGGAACGACACAGCCGCCACCCACGCGGTCGTTGAGTTCGTCGAACGCGTCACGCGCGAAGGCGACGCCGCTTACCTCCCGCCCACCGAGCGGATCGCCGTGTTCGACAACGACGGCACCCTCTGGTGCGAGAAGCCGATGCCGATCGAGCTCGGCTTCATCCTGAAGCGGCTCGCCGAGATGGCGGAGGCCGACGCAACGTTGCGCGAGCGGCAGCCGTGGAAGGCTGCCCGCGAGCACGACCATGCCTGGCTGGGTGACGCGATCACAAAGCACTACCACGGAGACGACACCGACTCAAGCTGCTGATGGGCGGCATTCTGAGGGCGTTCGGCGGCATGACCGTCGAGGACTACGCAAGGGCAGCCCATCACTTCCTGGCCGGACGTCACCCCACCATGGATCGCAGCTTCCCGTCAGTGCGGATACCTCCCAATGATCGACCTACTCCGCTACCTGGAGGCCAACGGCTTCAGCACGCTCATCGCCTCAGGCGGCGACCGCGATTTCATGCGTCCGATCACGGAGGAGATGTACGGCATCCCGGCCGAGCGCGTGATCGGCAGCTCCAACGCCCTCAGCTACCAGGAGGACGAGCACGGTGGGACGCTTGTCTACCTGGCCCAGCCGGACGTGTTCGACGACGGGCCGACAAAGCCGGTCCGGATCTGGAGCCGCATCGGCCGACGCCCGATCATCGCGGGCGGCAACACCAACGGAGACATCCCGATGCTCCGCTACGCCGGCGGTCCATCCCGTCCCGCTCTGCGCCTGCTCGTGCTCCACGACGATCCCGCACGCGAATTCGACTACACCGCGGGTGCCGAGACATCGCTGGAGCGGGCCCGCGTCGAGGGCTGGACCGTGGTCAGCATCAAGCGCGACTGGGCGACCGTGTTCGCCAACTCCTAGTCGCCGGCACCGCACCGGCGTTGCGGCTGTTCATCCTCGAAGCAACAGCCGCACATGCGTGACCACCAGAGCCCGTTCGGGTTCGTCTGATCGGTGAGTGCGTCAAGGCCACTGCGCCGGATCTGCGAGTTGCCGCTCAGGCGCACGACGTTAGCTTGGCCGAGATCGCGGGCAGATCGTTCTACATCGACGCTGAGGATTGAAGGGGTTCACTTCGTCACGCAGACTTGACCAATGACGGCCACGTCGGCCGGTATCGACCGGCTAGTTGATCGCGTCGAGCAGGTAGTCGGTGAGTCGAATGTTCGCGCCGACACCGGCGCGCTGGTCACGTACGCGACGGATGCGACGCCGCTGCAGCGCGGCCGGCCTGATCTCGTCGTGCTCCCGGCGACCACCGAGGAGGTGGCGGCCGTTCTGGCGCTGGCCAACGACGCGCGCGTGCCCGTCATCCCGCGCGGCTCCGGGACCAACCTGAGCGGCGGGACCGTGCCGCTGCACGGCGGCATCGTGCTGGTGCTGACCCGGATGAACCGCGTGCTCGAGATCAGCGAATCGGACCTCGTGGCTGTTTGCCAGCCGGGGGTTCGGACCATCGAGCTGGGCGAGGCCGCCGCCGCCAGGGGGCTTCTGTTCCCGCCGGACCCAGGCAGCCAGAGCACCGCGACCATCGGCGGCAACGTGGCCGAATGTGCGGGCGGCCTGCGAGCGCTCAAGTACGGCGTCACGCGCGACTACGTGCTGGGGGTGCAGGCCGTGCTGGCGACCGGCGAGGTGATCCGCAGCGGCGGCCGGCTGGTCAAGGATGTCGCGGGTTACGACCTGCGACGCTTGCTCTGTGGCAGCGAGGGGACCCTCGCGGTGATGACAGAGCTGACGCTGCGCCTGCTGCCCGCGCCGGAGAGTTCGGGCACCGGCATGGCGTACTTCTCTGCGCTTGGCGAGGCTGCCCGCGCCGTGTCCCGGGTGCTGGCATCGGGCGTGCTGCCGGTGACGCTCGAGTTCCTCGATCGGGTGTGTATCCGGGCGGTGGAGGACTACGCGCGAATCGGCCTGGACACCGGCGCCGGTGCGCTGCTGATCTTCGGCCAAGACGGCGATCCGCACGCAATTGAGCGCGACCTCGGGCGCATCGAGCTGGCGTGTAAGGCCGAGGGGGCGAGCGAGGTGCGGATCGCGGGCTCGCCGGCCGAGGCGGCAACCGTGCTCGAGGCCAGGCGCGCGGTGCTGCCGTCGCTCTCGCGTCTGGAGCCGCTGACCATCCTCGAGGACGCGACGGTGCCTCGGTCGCGCATCGCGGAGATGGTCGAGCACATCCAGGTCCTCGCCGACCGGAACGGATTGACGATCGGGACGTTCGGGCACGCCGGCGACGGGAATCTGCACCCCACGGCTGTACTCGATCCGGCCGACGAGGACGCGCTGCAGCGGGCCCACCATGTGTTCGACGAGATCTTCGCGAAGGCGATCGAGCTCGGCGGGTCGATCACCGGCGAGCACGGGGTAGGGATCGTCAAGCTCCCTCATCTCGAGCGCCAGCTTGGCGCCGCGCACGTTGCGCTGCTGCGGCGGATCAAGACGGCGTTCGATCCGCACGGGATCCTCAACCCGGGAAAGCTCGGCTCGTGAGCGGCGTGTTCACGCCAGAGCTTCTGGACCGCTGCATCTCCTGCGGGTTCTGTTTGCCGGCATGCCCGACGTACGCTCTCACCGGTGTCGAGACGTCCTCGCCGCGCGGGCGAATCAACCTGATGCGGGCGCTCGAGACGGGCGTGCTGAGCGAAGACGATCCGACCATGCTCGAAGAATCGTCGTTCTGCCTGGGCTGTCGCGCCTGCGAGCCGGTGTGCCCGGCCGGCGTCCGGTACGGGGCTCTGCTCGAGGAGTGGCGTGACCACCTGTGGCGCGGACGGCGGCGGCCATGGCGACTGAAGGCGCTGCTGTGGGCGGTCAACCGGACGTCACGGGTGCGCGCCCTCGGCCTTCCGCGCCGGCATGCCCGCACGATCCGCGGCGCCCGGGAAGGGCCGCATCTGATGCTGGGCTGCTTCGAGCGTACGCTCTACCCAGCCGTGAGCCGCAGCGCGTCGATGCTCGCGCCGGAGCTGTCGGTGCGCGCCGCGCAGGGCTGCTGCGGAGCCCTGCACGCTCACAACGGTGACCACGAGCGCGGCAACGCCCTGGCCGGTGAGCTCGGAGAGGCGCTGCCCGGGATGATCGTCACCACCGCAGGCGGCTGCGCGGCACACCTGGCGGGCATGCTCGGTCGCGAGCGGGTGCGGGAGCTCTCGCAGTGGCTGGCGGAGCGCCGCGGCGGCGAGCCGCCGCGCTCCCCAGACGGGCCGGCGCTGCGCATCGGGCTCCAGGACTCCTGTCATCTGCGCAACGGACTAGGGGTCTACCTCGAGCCCCGCGAGCTGCTGGCGCGCGTGGGCGAATACGTCGAGCTTCCGAGCGCCGCGGCGTGCTGCGGGGCGGCGGGTACGTACTCGATCCTGCGCCCCGACGACAGCGCTCGCGTGCTGCACCGCCACCTCGACGAGATCGAAGACGCTGACCTGGACGTGCTCGCCGTGGTCAACCCCGGGTGCTATCGACAACTCGAGCAGGGAGTCCGGCGCCGCCGTCTGCGCACCCGAGTGATGCATCTCGCCGAGGTGCTGGCAAGCACCATGGGAAGCACCGCAGGTCCGTAGAAACCACGTTTTCGCGGTGCGGGCCGCCCGGATCAAGTCCGGTTATCGTGGCCTCCTCGGAAAGACGCCCACGCCGGCGAGGCCGGCGTGGGCGTTGCGGTTGGCGGGGCGATGGGAGCCGCGCCGCTCAGCGAAGTGACCGCGATCTGCCTGAGGTGAGACCGCGCTCAGCGAAGTGAGACCGCGATCTGCTCGAGCAGGTCCAGCGCGTCCTGCAGGCCGTCCTCCATTCCTGACTCGATGATCGCGTCGCGGGCGAACTTGTTCTTGGCCTCGACGAGGATGGTGAGCCTCGTGCGCCCGTCCGTCTCCGTGAACGTGGCGGTGTTGAGGGTTGTGGCGTCCTCCTCCGACACGCCCTCGGGCACGCCTTCGTACATCTCGGTCGAGACGATTCGCTCGTTGGGGACGATCTCGCGGTATTCGCCGTGGAAGCCGACCTCGGGTCCCCCGCAGGCCGTCATCACGTAGCGCCACTTGCCGCCGACCCGCAGCTCGATCTCGACCAGAGTCACCTCGCCCCGCTTGGCGTGCCACCATTCCCTGACCAGCTCAGGCGTGGTGTATGCCTTGTAGACGAGATGCCTGGGCGCGTCGAACTCCCGCTCGATCAGGATCTGCTCGTCGGTGGGGAGGGTGACCCTTGCCTTATTGCCCGTCGTCACCGTCATCTCCTTGCTCCTTTCGTTTGAGGTCTTCCAACACGAGATCCAGCTGCTCGAACCGATCGGTCCAGAGAGCCTCGTAGTTGCTGACCCAGTCGTGGATGGGCTTCAGCGCCACGCTGTTCAGCCGGTAGAGCCGCTGGCGCCCGTCGTCGCGGACGTCCACGGCTCCCACCTCGCGCAGCACGCGCAGGTGCTTGGACACTTGCGGCTGCGTCACGCCGAGCAGCTCCACCAGGTCGTTCACGGGCCGCTCGCCGCGGGCCAGGGCGTCGAGGATCTGTCTGCGACGTGGCTCGGCCACCGCATTGAACGCGTCTGTCGTCGTCGCTGCGCGTGCCATGTCGGCCAATCATATTCCCATATGGGAATATGTCAAGTGCGGGCGATCACGCCGCGCCCGCGATCCTGGACCGCCCCGCGTCAGGCTCGTCCGCGGGCCAGGTCGATCAGGCGGCCGAGAATCCGTCCGCCGTCGACGCGCAGACCGTTGTGCTGGTACTCGTTGGTGATCCACGTCTTCGCGCCGCGTATGCGCGACGCGGTCTCCTCCGAGAACGCGCGCTCGACGTACATGTCCTCGGCATATACCGCAGCGGCAACCGGAACCTCGTTGCGGGCAAGCGCGTCCGCGTCGTACAGCCGCGGCCATTCGCGCCGGGCGAGCAACTCGGCAGCCTCTCGGAGCGGCGCGAGCGCTCCGTAGTCCTCGAACATCCACGAATAAACGTGCTCGCCGGTGAACAGATGGGGCGCCTCGTAGTCCGCCGGCAATGTGCGCTCGGCTGACCAGCGCGTGAACCCTCCGTCGGCCCAGGACGCCTCGTGCAGCACGGCGTAGATCGGGTTGCGGGAGAACGACACGGCGGCCTCGACGTCATGGCGGAAGGCCGGCGAGCCGGGCGGGAGCTCCAGGACGTAGTGCAGACGCTCGGCACCGTCGCTCATCCCGAGCGCCTGGCCGAGCTGGCGAAACCGACGCCAAGTCAAACGGTCGCCGGACGGCAACGCGAGCCGGTCTTGCTCGATCAACTCATGCAGGCGCAGCACCCGCTCGCGGTCGGCGGGATAGCGCTCGTAATAGCGCAGGTTTCGCTCGAGCACGCGCGCGTAGGTGCGGGCGTACACCTCATCTACGCGTGGTCCGATCGGCGGCAGCCCACCGGTGATGAACGCCTCACGCAGCCCTCCAGGAGCCATCGACAGGTAGCTGGTCACGCAGAAGCCTCCGAAGCTCTGCCCGAGCACGCTCCAACGCTCGACCCCGAGCTCGCCACGGATCCACTCGGCGTCGCGCACGATCGAGTCTGCCCTGAACTTGGCCAGGTACTCGGCCTGTTGCTCGGGGGTGCGGCCGGGAAGCGCGCCGATCGGCGACGAGCGGCCGGTCCCCCGCTGGTCGAGCATCAAGACGCGGAACTCCTCGAGCGCCCGGCTCAACCAGGCGGGGCTGTCGGGGTTGCGCGTGGCGCGCGCGGCTTCGAACCCGGGGCCGCCCTGGAAGAAGACCAGGAACGGCCGATCGCGCCCCTCGGGGTGGGCGAGCTCGCGGGCGAACACCGTGATCCGCTCGCTGCCGGCGTCCTTGTGGTCGAGCGGGATCTCAAACGAGTGCTCCAGTGCGACCAGGCCGGGCAGCAACACTTCGTCGGGCATCGGGGAATCATGCCGGGAACGGCCCGCGGGAGGCGGAAAAGCCAAACCCGCGTGTAACGTCCCGACAGGCGGGGGGTTTGATGACTCGTGGAGCGATTGCCTTGTGACGTTATGTGGAAGCCTGCCTCGAGATGAGCCGCGCTGAGCGTTTCGCCAATCTGCTGGGCGTAGTGGTCCCGTTCGCGGGAGTGCTGGCCGCGATCGTGCTGCTCTGGAATCGAGCGGTCGACGGTACGGACTTGGCGATCTTCGCCGTCATGTACTTCCTCACCGGCATAGGGATCACGGTCGGCTTTCATCGGCTGTTGACCCACCGTGCGTTCCAGACCTATCCGTGGCTCGAGCGCGGATTCGCCGTCATGGGCTCGCTGGCCGTCGAGGGCTCCGTCCTGGATTGGGTCGCGGATCATCGCAAGCACCATGCCCACGCCGACAAGGAGGGCGACCCGCACAGTCCCCATGTCGGCCACGGGAGCGGCCTGCGCGGCTTGTGGCACGCGCACACGGGTTGGCTGCTCGAGACCCAGGGCCAGGCCGATTGGAAGCGCTACGCGACCGAGCTGTACGAGGATCGGCGCATGCGCCGGATCGGGCGCCGTTTCCCGCTGCTCGTGATCGCGTCGCTTGCGGTTCCGACGCTGGCCGGCTTCGTCTTGCACGGTTTCACGCTCGGCGGCGCCCTGCGCGGCTACGTCTGGGGCGGTCTCGTGCGGATATTCCTCGTCCACCACATCACCTGGTCGGTGAATTCGATCTGCCACTTCTTCGGCCGCCGGCGCTTCGATATCGAAGACCACTCGACCAACGTCGCATGGCTCGCGGTGCTCTCGCTCGGGGAATCGTGGCATCACAACCACCACGCCTTCCCGCGCTCGGCCTACCACGGCTTGCGCCGGTGGGAGATCGACCTCTCGGGGCTGTTCATCTCGACGCTCGAGCGGTTGGGCCTGGCCTGGAACGTCGTCCGGATCACGCCCGAGCGCCAGCTCCAGAAGACGACCGCTCATATCCACGCGCAGTAGCCGTCGCCGAGGGGAATCGCCCGGCGCCCGGGGCCGGGAGGGGCACCGGTCGGCCCTCACCATCCGCGACGCGCAGCCCGAGGACTGGCCGGCGATCTGGTCCTTCTTTCGCGAGATCTTGGCCGCCGGCGAGACGTATGCCTACGACCGGGACATGAGCGAACCCGAGGCGCGCGGCATCTGGATGGTGCGCCCGCCGGCGCGTACGGTGGTGGCGACGGATGTCCAGGGCAGCGTGCTCGGAACGGCCAACATGTATGCAAACCGCGGCGGTCCGGGCTCACACGTGGCATCGGCGAGCTTCATGGTCGACCCGCAGCGGGCCGGGCAGGGCGTGGGGCGGGCGCTCGGCGAGTACGTGATCGACTGGGCGCGCGAGAGCGGTTTCCGTGCCATCCAGTTCAACGCGGTAGTCGAGACCAACGAAGGGGCGGTGGCGCTGTGGCGGTCGCTGGGGTTCAAGATTCTGGCCCGCGTCCCGGAGGCGTTCGAGCATCCGCGGGATGGTTACGTCGCCTTGCTCATCATGCATCGATTCGTCTGATGCGCGACTATGTGCGGCCAATCGTTCGCGCGCCGGCGGCGCCGAACGGCACAGGTCGAGGTGGGTGAGCGACAAAATCGCCCGTCCGTCCGCCGCACAAGATTGAATCCGCACATCACCACTTAGGTTCGACCCCCAGGAGGAGTGCCGTGCCGTTAACACAGGCTCAGCTGCTGACCGCCGTTGCCGAACGCGCCGACATGAGCAAAGCCGAGGCCAAGCGAGCGGTGGAAGCGCTTGAGGACATCGTGCTCGAGCAGCTCGGGAACGCCGAGAAGGTGCGGATCGGCGGCATCGTGCAGCTGACCGTTCGCGTCAAGCCGGCGACCAAGAAGCGCAGCGGCCGCAACCCGGCGACCGGCGAGGAGATCACGATCGGGCCCAAGCCGGCGAGCGTCGACGTGCGTGCCCGTCCGCTGGCCAAGGCGAAGGCTGCGCTGCCGTCCGTTCAGAAGGCTCGCCGCCGACTCGCTGCCTGACCGAACGCCGCCGCGCCTGAACGGCTGCGCGGCCGCGGTCAAGTTTGAGGACCCGCGCGGGCCGAGGATCTCGGCGAACGGACCTACGCCACCGGCGGTGGCGTGCCTTCCGCGCTGGCCGCCAGGGCGCCGTCCCAGTCGCACACCGCGCACGCGTGGCGAAACACGCGGCGGGCGAAGTCCAGCGCGACCGCGCGCGGATCGGGACGCGAGCGCACGTCATCCCAGTCGAGCACGTATTCCCCCAGCGCGGCATCCCAGCGGCCTGGCGAGACCGCCAGTTCCGCGAATCCCTCGCGGGCCGGGTGCCCATAGACATAGAACGCGGCGCGACCATAGCGCGCGTCGCCCGGCCACCAACCGAGTGCGACCTCCTCGGCATCCATCGCGTTGCGCATGATGTAATCGCCAGACGGCGGGTCGGCGGGCCTCCCGGAGAACAGGTTCACGGCTAGATCGAACGAGCCCCACCACGCGTTCACGGGCGTGGAACGTCCGCGGTACGGAGCGCGGAAGGCGGCGAGCACCAGGGCCGCCTGGCTGGCCGCAGCGAGGTAGGCGGCGACCTGATCGGAGTCGTAGCGGGCATGCTCCTCGTCCTCATCGAGGGGCGCGGTCCACGGCACCTCCTGGGGGGTCGGGTCGATTTCAACCGGGCCGACCAGACCAGCGACCGCCTCCAGCAGCCACCGAGTGACTTCCCCCACCGGTCGATCCGGTCCGATGGCCGTGCGGCGTTCACCTCCGGCGGTGTGCTCGACCACCGCCTCGTGGGACCGGAGGTCGAGCGCGGCCACCAGCCCTCCAGAGCCGTCGGGCGCCGGTAGGAGCGCCGTTTCCCAGCCCCGAGCGGTCAGGCGCAGTGCCGCGTGCTGGAGCTGGGGCTCGGGCGGCGCCAGGGCCCCCGCGAGCTTGCCCAGGACCTGGGTGTGCGCGTGCAGGGTGTCGCACGTGGCGCTCCAGTCCTCGTAGTTCACGGCGGGCCAGCTCGGCGGCATTGGCCGACGGTAGCTGACCGCGCGCGACGAATGCGAAAATAGCGACACCTGATCCTGATCGCCTTCGGGATGCGCGGGGCTCTCGAGGGTCGCTGACGCGCGAAGCGGCTGTCACACTCGGACCGCAGCCGGGGCTGGCCATTCGTATGATGCCGCGATGCCGAGCCGAGCCGCCGCTGCCCTGCAGGTCGACGCGCTCGAGTCATTCCTAGACCAGGCCGGGCTCGGCGAGGGCCCGGTCAGCGCGACGCCCATCGGCGAGGGCGCTTCGAATCTGACCTACCTGCTGGAGCGCGGCCCGGCGCGCGTGGTGCTCAGGCGGCCGCCACCGCCTCCGCTCCCGCCCTCCGCCCATGATGTGGTGCGCGAGGCGCGGATCCAGCTCGCGCTCGCGCCGCTCGGGGTGCGCGTCCCGAAGGTGCTCGCCGTGTGCGAGGACGACTCGATCCTCGGTGTCCCCTTCTATCTCATGGAGGAGCTGGACGGCAGCGTGGTCAGCAACCATCTGCCGCGAGAAATCGACACACCACCGGAGCGACGCAACCTCGCCCACGAGCTCCTCGACGGCCTCGTGCAGCTCCATGCGGTGGACTGGGAGGCCTGCGGGCTGACCATCGGCAAGCCCACCGGCTACCTGGAGCGCCAGCTGCGGCGCTGGAGCGGCCTGTGGGAGGTCAACGCCACGCGCGAGCTCGGGGCGTGCGTCGAGCTCGGCCGGCGACTCGAGGCGACGATCCCGAAGAGCCCCCCGGCGACCGTGGTTCACGGCGACTACCGGCTCGGCAACGCGATGGTGTCGAACCACGCGCCGGCGCGGCTGATCGCGATCCTCGACTGGGAGATGGCGACGATCGGTGATCCGCTCGCCGATCTCGGCTACCTAGTGGCGAGTTGGTCCGAACCCGGCGCCGAGGCGCATCCCCTGCTCCTGACCACCGTCACCCAAGAATTCGGGTTCCCCACCCGCGCCGAGCTGATCGCCCGCTACGCGGAACGCACGCAACGCGACACGTCGAGGCTCGACTGGTACCAGGCGTTCGCGCTGTGGAAGGCTGCCGTCTTCTGCGAGGCGATCTACAAGCGCTTCCTGCGGGGCGAGCGCTCCGACGAATGGTCGGCCTCGCTGTGCGACGGCGTCCCCAGGTTGCTCGAAGTAGCCGCTGGGTACCTGTAAGACGTAAACGGAGGACTGACCCGGAGGCACGTGCCCGCCGAGACGAGAGGGAGGAAACCGTGGCTGCATCTCCATCGCGCATCGAGCTAACTCCGCTGAACTTCCTGCGACGCAATGCCCAGGCGCTCGGCCAGCGGCCCGCCGTGGTCCACGGCGACCGTCGCTTCAACTACGCCGAGCTCGAGGAGCGCTGCAACCGGCTCGCAGCCGCACTGCGCGATCGGGGCCTGGAGAAGCACGACCGCGTGGCGATCCTGGCGCCCAACATCCCGGCTCTGCTCGAGGCCCACTACGGGATCCCGCTGGCCGGAGGGGTGCTGGTGGCGATGAACACCCGTCTCAGCAAGGGGGAAGTCGAGCACATCCTCAAGGACTCGGGATCGAAGATCCTGCTTGTCGACGCCCAGCTCAAGGAGCTGGTCGACGAGGCTGACACGCCAGACCTCGAGACGATCGTGATCGAGGACACCGGCGAGGACGACGACCCCTACGAACAGCTCTTGGCCGGCGGCTCGCCGGACGCGCCGGAGAGCTGGCTCGAGGACGAGACCGAGCCGATCTCGATCAACTACACCTCGGGCACGACGGGGAAGCCCAAGGGCGCGATCTACACGCACCGCGGGGCGTATCTGCATGCCGCCGGCGTGGCGATGGAGGTCGGGCTCGGCTACGACTCGGTCCATCTGTGGACGCTGCCCATGTTCCACTGCAACGGCTGGTGCCTGACCTGGGGGGTGAGCAGGGCCGGCGCGGTACACGTGTGCCTGCGCAAGGTCGAGCCGGACCGGATCTGGGACCTGTTCGAGTCCGAGGGCGTGACCCACTACAGCGGCGCGCCCACCATCCACATGAGCATCGTCAACCACGACAAGGCGCACTCGCTCGAGCAGCACGTCACCGTGCCGACCGGCGGCTCGCCGCCCACCCCGGCGGTGCTCAAGAAGATGCGCGAGCTCAACCTGCACCCGATCCACCTTTACGGCCTGACCGAGACCTACGGACCGATCATGGCCTGCAGCTGGCAGCCCCAGTGGGACGAGCTTGACCTCGAGGAACAGGCGCGGCTGCTCTCGCGCCAAGGCCACACCTACAACGGCGCCAATCTGGTCCGCGTGGTCGACGACGACATGGAGGACGTGCAGCGCGACGGAAAGACCGTGGGCGAGGTGGTCATGCAAGGCAACGGCGTGATGCTCGGTTACCACAACATGGAGGAGGAGACCGAGGAGGCGTTCCGCGGCGGCTGGTTCCACTCCGGCGACCTGGCCGTGTGGCACCCCGATGGCTACGTCGAGCTGCGCGACCGATCCAAGGACATCATCATCTCGGGCGGTGAGAACATCTCCAGCATCGAGGTCGAGCAGGCGATGTCCGAGCATCCGGCCGTACTCGAGGTAGCGGTGGTGGCGATGCCGGACGAGAAGTGGGGAGAGCGACCCAAGGCGTTCGTCGAGCTCAAGTCCGGCCAGGAAGCCAGCGAGGAAGAGCTGATCTCGTTCTGCCGTGAGCACCTGGCCAGGTTCAAGTGCCCGGGCGCCATCGAGTTCTGCGAGCTGCCGCGCACCTCGACCGGCAAGGTCCAGAAGTTCGTGCTGCGCGAGAAGGAGTGGCAGGGTCGCGAGAAGGCGATCGGGTAGCAGCGGGACGTGGCCGCCCCCGAGACCGAATTCGACCCGCTCGCCCGGTTTCGACTTGACGGCAAGGTGGCGATCGTGACCGGCGCGAGCTCCGGCCTGGGCGCCCGTTTCGCCCGCGTGCTCGACGCGGCCGGGGCCAGGGTGGGGCTGGTCGCGCGCCGGCGGGAGCGGCTGGAGCAGCTCGCATCCGAACTTGAGAACGACGCGCTGCCATTGCCGCAGGATCTCTCAGACCTCGACCACGCCGGCACCGTCATCGAACGCGCGCTCGAGCGCTACGGGCGCGTCGATGTGCTGGTCAACAACGCCGGCATGGTCGACGTGTATCCGGCCGAGGACGAGCCGCTCGAGGAGTTCCGGCGGGTGATCGACGTCAACCTGGTGGCGCCATTCGCGCTCGCCCAGCACGCCGCCCGGGCGATGCTCGGCCGCGGCGAGGACGGCGGCGCGATCGTGAACGTTGCCTCGGTGCTCGGGCTGGTCGGCGTGGGACAGATCCCGCAGGCCGGATACGCCGCGTCGAAGGGCGGCCTCGTCAACCTGACCCGCGAGCTGTCCGCGCAGTGGGCGCGCAAGGGCATCCGCGTGAATGCGATCGCGCCCGGGTGGTTCGAGTCGGAGATGACCGCGGACATGTTCTCCGAGGAGGGGAGAGGCCGGGAGTGGGTGGCGCGACGCGCTCCGCTTGCCCGCCACGGCCGCGAAGGCGAGCTGGATGGTGCCCTGCTGTTCCTTTCCAGCGACGCGTCGAGTTACGTAACGGGCCACGTCCTCGCGGTGGACGGCGGCTGGACCGCGATCTGAAAGGCAGGTGGTGATCATGACCCCGCTGTGGCGCAAGGCATATGACGCGATTGAGCGGCCGCTCGCGGCCGGCTCGGAGGCCTGGGTGCAGAGCGAGACGTTCATGGATCTGGCCACTGCCGGGTTCCGAGTCCAGCGGCGCATGCTGCGCGAGGTCCAGCTGAACACCGAGCGGTGGCTGCACCTGTGGGGGTGGGTGTCGCGCGGCGACGTGCTGCGGCTGTCAAACCAGGTGGCGAGTCTCGAGCGGCAGGTGCGCGAGCTGCGGCACGAGACCGACCGTCGCGAGCACCCGTTGCTCAACGGGCGATCCCGCACGCGTCCAAGCAGCCGGCAGACGTCCCCGCGGAGGACGGGCTGATGGCGCCGGGAGTACTTGAGCGCCAGATCCTGCGGACCCGCAACGGGCTGGCGTATCTGACCGGCGCCAGCCATCCCGCCATGGGACAGACGCCGCGCGATCTGGTCTGGAAGCGCGATAAGGCGCGCCTCTGGCGCTACCGCTCCGACGAGCGGCGCTTCCGGCCGCCCGTGCTGATCGTGCACAGCCTGGTCTCGAAGAGCTACATCCTCGACCTGCTCCCGGGGACGAGCATGATCGGCTACCTGCTCTCCGAGGGGTTCGACATGTTCCTGCTCGACTGGGTGCCGCCCGATCCCGCCGATGCCGAGAACACGCTCGAGACCTATGTCGACGAGTACATCCCGGAGGCGATCGAGGCCTTACTTGAGGAGTCCGGGGCCGACGAGCTGACCCTGATCGGCTACTGCTTCGGCGGCGTGCTGACGCTCCTGCTGGGCGCCGCCCATCCCGAGCTGCCGATCCGCAGCATGATGGCGATGGCCACACCCTGCGATTACCGCGAGATGGGCTTCATGAGCAACATGTTCCGCGAGCACCGGCTGACCCCCGACGATGTGATCGACGAGACCGGTCTGGTGCCCGCGCAGGCACTCGACGAGGGCTTTCAGTCGCTCAAGCCCACGGAGTACGTCACCCAGCGCGTGAACTTCTTCCAGAACCTGTGGAACGACGAGTTCGTCGAGGGGTTCCTGGCCATCGCATTCTGGGCGCGCGATCAGGTGTCGTTCCCGGGCGGGGTGTTCCGCCAGACGGTCGAGCGCCTGATCCGCCGCAACGCATTGCTCGAAGGCGTGATCCCGCACGGCCGCGGCGAGGTGCGGCTGGGCGACATCCGCTGTCCGTTCCTGAACGCCTACGCCGAGCAGGACACGATCACGCCGGCCGCGTCATCTATGCCGCTCACTGAGTTGGTGGGATCAGACGACGCGCGCGAGCTGCGCCTCGAGTCGGGTCACATCGGCTTCGTGGCCGGCCGCCAGGCGGCCAAGGTGGCCCGGCCGCAGATCCGGGAGTGGCTCGCGTCCCACAGCCACGAGGGATAGGACGCTACGCCCGGGCGCCGTTGGCCAAGGTGTCGCGCGGCGGACGCGGCAGCTCGCGATCCGGCTCCTTGCCCTCGACGGGGACGCGCAGTGCGTCAAGGATCCGCGGCACCATCGCGTAGAACGCCGCGGTGACGGTCAGCTCCACGCGCTGTGCGTGGTCGAAGTGGCGCTCGAGCTCCTGGATGACATCGTCGGGCACGTGGCTGGCGATGATCGCGTCGGTGAGCGCCAGCGCGGCTCGCTCCTCGGCGTCGAACGCGTCCGAGGTGCGCCACATCTCGAGCTCGGCGACCTGGTAATCGGTGACGCCGACCTCGCGCGCCATCCGCCGGTGCTGATGCCACTCGTACTGGGAGTGGTGCAGCGACGCAGTGCGCAGGATGCACAGCTCGCGCAGCCGGCGCGAGGTGGTGTCGTGCCCGCGCAGCGCCCAGGCGAAGTCGATCCAGGCGCGCAGGAGGTCTGGCGCGTGGCTGAGCGACCGGTAAAGGTTGACCTGCTTGACGCCGGCGTCGGCCACCGTCGCCGCCACGTCGGGCGGTAGCTGCGCGAGCGGAATCGCGGTCGTGGAGGAGCCGCGGTCGGCCACGTGTGGTGTCTGCCCATGGTCGCGGCGCTCAAACCCGGGAGGGATAACCGCGCACTCGACATAGGGCAGGCGGCGAAAGTGGGATGGCGAGCGCGAGGCTGGGATGGCCTTGCGGCGACGCCCCGCGGGTGGGCGCTGCCGCGAGTGATTGCTTCCGCCGGCGACTCGCCGGACGGGTTGTGACCCATGGTCGGGGGTAGATGTGTCTCAGTGAGCTATTCCGCTTCAGGAGACGCGCCCGGGCGGACCGCGTCAGGAGATGCGCCCGGGCAGGCCGGGGGAGAGGCGCCACCGCTCGAGCCGCCCCCGAGCACCGAGACCAGCCACGAGCGCGCCGGCACGACCGCCCCCGCCCGCGGCGAGATCCCGCACACGCGCACCGCACGCGCACACACCGCACTGATCGCCGGCACGATCGTGCTGATCCTGCTGCTCGTGTTCATCCTCGAGAACACCCAGAGCGTGAAGATCAGCTACTTCGGCGCCAGCTTCCACATGCCCCTCGGCGTGGCCCTGCTGCTGGCGGCCATCGGTGGGGCGCTGCTCGTGGGGATCGTCGGCACGGCTCGGATCATGCAGCTGCGCCGGCGCGTCCGTCACCCGCGCTAGGACCGCCGGCCAGCCTCAATCAACGTCAGGAACCAACGCCCGCAGCTGCTCGAGCCAGGTAGTGGCGGAGGCGTCGCTCGGGGCCCGCCAGTCGCCCCGGGGCGACAAGGAACCGCCCGAGCCCACCTTCGGCGCATTGGGCATCGCCGAGCGCTTGAACTGGCTGGTGCGGAAGAAGCGCTCGAGGAACACGCCCAGCCAGTGCTTGACCTCGGCCGGGGGATACTCGTGGCGCCGCTCCTCCGGGATCAGATCCGGCCACGGCCCCGCCGTCCGGTCTCCCCAGGCATCAAGGGCCAGGAACGCCACCTTGCTGGGCGCATAGCCGAAGCGCAGGATGTAGTACAGGAAGAAGTCCTGCAGCTCGTAGGGGCCCACCACCTTCTCACTGCCCTGGAGCTCGTCGCCGTCCTCGCCGCTCGAGGGGACGAGTTCGGGAGAGATCTCCGTGTCCAGCACTGAATCGAGCACCTCGTTCACCTCGGCGCCGAACTGATCGGTGTCGATCGCCCACCGGACCATGAACTGGATCAGGGTCTTGGGCACCGAGGCGTTTACGTGGTAGTGGGACATCTGGTCGCCCACGCCGTAGGTGGCCCAGCCAAGGGCCAGCTCGGAGAGGTCGCCGGTGCCGAGGACGAGGCCGCCATGGAAGTTGGCCAGGCGGAACAGGTGCGAGGTGCGCTCGCCGGCCTGCACGTTCTCGAAGGTCACGTCGTACTGGTCGGCCCCGTCGGCGGCCGGATGGCCCAGATCGCGGAGCATCTGGGTGGCCGCCGGCCGGATGTCGAGCTCGGACGCGCTGACGCCCAGAGCCTCCATCAGCCGGTGGGAGTTGTGCAGCGTGTGCTTGCCGGTGGCGAAGCCCGGCATCGTGTACGCGAGGACGTTCTCGCGCGGAAGTCCGATGCGATCCATGGCGCGGGCGGCGACGATCAGCGCGTGGGTGGAGTCCAGACCGCCCGAGACGCCGATCACGACCTTCTGGATTCCGGTTGCCTGCAGGCGCGTTTCCAGCCCCCGCACCTGGATGTTGTAGACCTCCTCACAGCGCTCGTTGCGGCTGACCGGGTCGGCGGGCACATACGGAAAGCGCTCGACCCGCCGTCGTAGGGGCACCCGAGTCGCCGCCGACACGCCCAGCTCGACGTCGATCCGGCGCATGCCGGCCAGCCGCTCGCGATGATCATGGATCGAGTCGGCGTGGCTCGACGTGCTGGCGCGATCCGAGACGATCCGGTCCAGATCGATGTCGGCGCAGATCAGCTGTTCGCCAATGGCGAAGCGCTCGGCCTCGGCCAGCAGGTCGCCGTTTTCGTAGATCATGGCCTGGCCATCCCAGGCCAGATCGGTGGTCGACTCGCCCATGCCGGCGGCGGTGTAGAGATACGCCGAGATCGTGCGGGCGGACTGCGACCCACACAGGGTGCGCCGGAAAACCGCCTTGCCGATCGTGATGTTGCTCGCCGACAAGTTGGCCAGCACGGTGGCGCCCGCCAGTGCGCCGAAGGTGCTCGGCGGGATCGGGACCCACAGGTCCTCGCACACCTCCACGTGCAGCACGAAGGCCGGCAGATCGCGGGAGCAGAAAAGCAGATCAGCGCCGAATGGGACCAGCTCGCCGAGCAGGCGGATGCGGTCGCCCACCGCGTCGCGCGCGGCGCGGAATTGGCGCTTCTCGTAGTACTCGTGGTACTCGGGCAGGTAGCTCTTGGGAACCACCCCCAGCACCCGCCCCCGGTGGAGGACCACCGCGCAGTTGAACACGCCGTGCTCGCAGCGAAGCGGTGCCCCGACCACCAGCAGCGGCTGCAGATTGGCGCTCTCGGCGGCGATCCGTCCGATCGCGTCCACCACCCCGTCGAGGAGGGCGGCCTGGTGCAGGAGATCGTCGATCGAGTAGCCCGACAGTCCCAGCTCGGGGAAGATGATCAGCGCGGCGTGATCGTCCGAGGCCTGGCCCGCGAGGGCCAGGGTTCGTTCGGCGTTGAAGGCCGGTTCGCCGATCCGCATGTGCGGGACTCCGGCTGCTACCCGCGCGAAGCCGTGGCTGTACAAGGAGGCGAACGGTGGCTCAGGGCTCATCGTGTGCCGATAGTGTCCCGGCCGGGTAGGAAGGAAACATGGCTAACGAGCGTGAGATGTCGGTCGTCCCAGAAGCGGTTCAGGAGCTCGTCGACCAGCTGTTGGCAGGCAGCGAGGCGCGCGGAGAGGGATGCGTGGAGCTGTCGGAGCTGAGCGAGCTTATCCAGGAGTCCGAGCTGGGGGACGATGAGGCTCAAATGGTGCACGACATGCTGCAGGACCGCGGCCTCGACGTGCGCGACGATTGCGGCCGGCGCGGGGTCGAGCGGACCAGCTATGTCAACGGCGATCTGGCCGAGCGGACCACCGATGCAATGTCCCTGTTCCTTCAGGAGGTTCGCCGCTATCCGCTGCTGACCCGCGCCCAGGAGGTCGAGCTGGCCAAGCGCATCGAACGCGGAGACCTGGAGGCCAAGAGCCGCCTGGTGAACTCCAACCTGCGGCTGGTGATCTCCAACGCGCGCAAGTACCAGGGCCACGAGCTGCCCCTGCTGGACCTGATCCAGGAAGGGATCCTGGGATTGATCCGGGCGGCCGAGAAGTTCGACTGGCGCAAGGGGTACAAGTTCTCGACCTACGCCACGTTCTGGATCCGCCAGGCGATCCAGCGAGCGCTGGACAACCGCGCGCGTACGATCCGGATCCCGGTGCATCTCGGACAGCGCGAGCGCAAGATCGCGCGAGCCCACCGGGAGCTGGCCGCTGAGCTGGGCCGTGAGCCGACTGACGATGAGCTGGCCAGGGCGGCCGAGCTCACGCCGCAGGAACTCGAGGAGGCACGCGCTGCGTCGAGGGTGGTCACGAGCCTCGACCGTCCGGTGGGGGAGGACGAGGAGACCTCGTTCGGCGCTCTGCTGGCCAGCGACGAGCGCGGGCCCGAGGAGGAGGTCGACATCCTGCTCCGGGAGGACGCTCTGCGGCGCGCGCTCGAGCAACTCCCCGAGAAGGAGCGCGAGGTGGTGAAGCTGCGCTACGGCATAAACGGCGACGACCCCACGCCGCTCTCAGAGACCGGGCGCCGCCTTGGAATCTCGCAGGACACGGTGCGCCGGCTCGAGCGCAAGGCGCTGGCCGGGCTCGCGGAGAGCCGCGAGCTCGACGCGCTGCGGTCGGCCGCCTAGTTCAGCCCGGCCGAACTGGCTCCGCTGGGGCGCTACGTCGCCGCGAGATCGCCGGTTACACCGGGCTGCACCGGCTCAACGCTCGCCGGCGCGCCTATCGCAATCAGCTCGTCGACCAGGGCCAGCGCGGCGGCGTGAGTCTCATCCGTGATCTTGCCGACCGCGTGCACGGCGTAGGTGCCGGCCGGCTCCGGGTCGTCCGAGCGCTCCTTGAGCGCCCGGCGCAGCCGCAGACGCTCGAGCAACGAGGCCGAAGAGCGGCGCTGCCAGTGCTCGTCGCCCCAGGCCAGCAGCCGCTCGATGCGGGCGTCCTCAACGGCCGGCAAGCTCGCCGTACCCACCGTCCGGGCCGCGTAGCGGTACAGATCCGCCCGGCGCCGGTCATCGAGCAGGTCGTTGTAGCCGCGCAGGAAGGAGGCAATGGGGCGCGACACGGACCGCGGATGGTCCGTGAAACCCTCGCCCGCGAGCATCGAGGCCAGCTCCATAACGCAGGCTCCGTGCTCGGGCGCGGAGTGCCTACCTCGGCTGAGCTTGATGGTCTGGTGGCTGATCGGTGGCATCGTTAACCTCCTCCTGGCGTGTGGCTGACTCGGCGCACCCCGAGTGATGAGCGCATCATGGCGCTCCGGGCCGCCTCAGGTCAACCGTCTCGACCTCCGCGGCCAGATGACGGCTATCCCGGGGCCAGCTCACGTCGACGGTAAGGGGCCGGCGGCCCGCTCGTCTCGCGCTCGCGAAAGCGCTCGGCCGTCCGGCGGGCGGTCTCGTTCGCCCAGGCGCTGGTGGTCAGGATTCCGACCACCAGGCAGACCATGCCGAGTCCGGCGCACACCCACCAGCCTGGGTGCGTGGCCGCGGCGAAGCTGGGACCGATCGCACCCGAGATGGTGCCGCCTGAGATGGCGCCGATCACGGCCACGCCGAGCGTCATCCCGACCTGGCGGCTGGTGGAGGCGATGGCCGAAGCGACGCCGGCCTGCGAGGCGGGCATTCCCGACACCGCGGTGTTGGTGATCGGGGGGTTGATCAAGCCCCAACCCAGACCGAACAGGAAGTACGCCGCCAGCAAATAACCGGTCGGCGTGTCGGGCGCCAGACGGGTCAGCATCAGCGAGGCCGCGGTGAGGGCCGCGCCGGCGATGACCAACGACGGCCGAGCGCCCCGGCGGCTGACCAGCCAACCCGAGATCGGCGCGAACACGAGCACCATGCCGGCCATCGGCAGGAGGTAGAGGCCGGCGTGGAAGGGGGAGAGATGGCGCACGCCCTGGAGGTACAGAGTGTTCAGAAACAGGAAGCCTCCGGTGGCCGCAAAGGCGCAGACGGCGATCGTGCTCGCGCCGGAGAAAGGGGCGCTGCGGAAGAAGCGCATCTCGATCAGCGGCTCGCGCCGGCGGAGCTCGTAGAAGACGAGCGCGGCAAAGCAGACCAGTGCGAGGGCGAATAACGCGAGCGTCCCGTCCGAGGTCCAACCGGCGCGGGGAGCGTCGATGATCGCGTACGTCAGCGAGGCCAGGGCGAGGATCACGAGCACCTGCCCCACCGGGTCCAGCCGGCGCGGGTGCTCCGCGCGCGAACGAGGGACGTACATGGTGGTGAGCACGAAGGCGATCACCCCGATCGGGACGTTGACGAAGAACACCGATCGCCATCCCACCGAGTCGACCAGCGCGCCGCCCAGAACGGGCCCGAGCGCCATGCTCAGGCCGAACACCGCGCCCCATGCGCCGATCGCCTGAGCGCGCTCGCGCGGGTCGTCGAACACGTTGCGGATGATCGACATCGCGACTGGGTTGAGCATCGAGCCCCCCACCGCCTGGAGCACCCGAGCGGCGATCAGCGTGCCCAGGCTGGGGGCCAGCCCGCAGAGGAGCGAGCCGAGCGAGAACACGACCAGGCCGGCCCGGAAGATCCGCTTGCGCCCGATCCGATCCGCCGTCGAGCCGGCCAGCATGAGCAGGCTGGCCAGCACCAGCGTGTAGGCGTCGATCACCCATTGAAGGCCCGATACCGACGCATGCAGGTCTTCGCGGATCGACGGGAGCGCGACGTTCACGATCGTGGTGTCGAGCCCGACGATCAGCAGGCTGAAGCAGCAAATCCCGAGCACCAGCAGCCGCCCGCCACGGCCCAGGGACGCTGCGGAGCGGTCGTTCTCGGTTTCCTCCATGAAGTTCGATCGTACCCGCGCTCAGTGGACTGTCACAGTTACGCGGTGAGCGCGGACACCGAGGAGAGGCCCGGCGTCTCAGTCGAGGGCCGGTCGGGCCGCCGCCGGTCCTACCGCGGGGTGGATCGGGATGCACGGCCTCGCGCCGGCAAGCACGCGGAGGAGGGGCATGACCTCGGCGTGATCAAGGGATTGGCGGCGCTCAGCCTCGACGCGCTCTCGAGCGTCGCCTATGGACCCGAGGCGATCGTGCTGGCGCTGATCGCGGCCGGCACCGGAGGGCTGAGCGCCATGCTCCCGGTCACGCTGGTGATCACGGCGATGCTTGTGCTGCTCGTCGTCTCTTACACCCAGGTGATCGCCGCGCACCCTGAAGGGGGGGGTGCGTACGCCGTGGCCAAGGCGAATCTGGGGCGCTTACCAAGCCTGCTGGCGGCCGCCTCGGTGGTGGTCGACTACGTGCTCACGGTGGCGGTCAGCTTGGCCGCCGGCGCGGCCAGCCTCGGCAGCGTCTTCCCGTCGCTCTCCCACCACCCGCTGCTCGTTTCGCTGGCCATTCTCGTGATCATCACCGTTGTCAACATGTTCGGAATCACCGAATCGGCGCGGCTGCTGATCGTACCCGCCGCGATATTCCTCCTCAGCATCTTCGCCACGATCGTGGTCGGCGCGCTGCGCTCGCATCCAGTCGCGACGATCGGCACGCCGATGTCATTCCCCGCCACCGAAACGCTGGGGATCCTGCTGATCCTCAAGGCGTTCGCCGCCGGGTGCTCGGCGGTCACCGGCGTGGAGGCCATCTCCAACGGCGTGCCCGCTTTCCGCCAGCCGGCCGTGCGCACCGCGCAGCGGACCGAGATCTCGCTCGGGGTGCTGCTCGGGCTGATGCTCCTCGGCCTCGCTGCGCTGATCCGGGCGCACGACGTGGTGCCACGCGGCGGCGTGACGATCCTGGCCCAGCTCACCGCCGGTGCGTTCGGCACCGGCTGGCCGTTCTATGTCTCGAACCTCGCGGTCACCGCGGTGCTGGCCTTCGCGGCCAACACCAGCTTCGGCGGCTTGCCGGTCCTCATGAGCCTGCTCGCGAAGGACCATCGGCTTCCCCACGCCTTCTATCTGCGGGCCGAGAAGCCGATCTACCGGATCGGGATCGTGGCCCTGGCGGTAGCGGCGGCGCTGCTGCTGATCGCCGTCGACGCCAGGACCAACGAGCTGATCCCCATGTACGCGATCGGAGTGTTCATCGGGTTCACGATCAGCCAGGTCGGCTTGGTCAGGCACTGGTTCAGAGAGCGCTCGACGCACTGGCAGCCGCGGGTAGCGCTCAACGGAACCGGCGCCGTGATGACGGCGATCGCCGTGGTCGTGTTCCTAGTCTCGAAGTTCCTGGCCGGCGCGTGGGTGGTGGTGATCGCGATCCCCGGGCTGATGCTGCTGTTTGACCAGACGGAGCGTTACTACGCAGCGGTGGCGCGCGAGTTAAAGCTCGGCAAGACGCCCCCGCCGCCCCGCAAGCGCCACAGCGTGGTGATCGTTCCCGCCTCGACGGTGAATCTGCTCACCCAGAAGGCGGTCAGCGCGGCGCTGTCGCTGGGCGAGAGCGTGGTCGCGGTGGCGGTGGCGGGCGACGAAGACGAAGGTGAGCGGATCAGGCGCGAATGGGACGAGTGGGCGTGCGGCGTCTCGATCGAGGTGCTGCTCGATCCCCAGCGCTCGCTGGTGCGATCGGTGCTGCGCTATGTGAAGTCGGTCGAGAATGAGGACGCCACGATCACCGTGCTGATCCCCGAGATCGTCCCGCGCAAGCGCCGGCACGAGATCCTCCACAACCAGCGGGCGCGACTGCTCGCCGCGGTGCTCAAGGCGCGCACAGACGTGGTCATCGCGACGCTGCCGTTTCACCTGCACGACTAGCGGCGCCGACCGGGCGCCGATTCCCCACGAACTAGCGGCAGCGGGGACTACGCTTCGTGCGGATGTCCCGACGGCGCCGGCTGCACAGCACCTCCACCCGGGTCCTGTCGATCGCGATGATCGTGATCGGCGTGGCCCTGATCGTCCGAACCCTGGCGGGCGGTGGCGGCGCCTTGGCCACCGGTCTTGTCCTGGGCATCCTGTTCGTGCTGGCGGGGGCGGCTCGCTTGTATCTCCAGCTCCGCGGGTAGGCATTCGTGGTCCCGCTGCCCGGTCCGTGAGAGAACGCCCCTTCAGCTACCGCGCCCTGTTCGCGGTCGTGTACACGACCTCGGTCAGCTCGGTGTACTTTGCGCTAGGCGTCGTCGCGCACAAGGCAAACGGGCTCACCCCGGTGGTGTTCCTCGTCGCCGGGCTGTTCTTTGGCCTGACGGCAATGACCTACGCCGAAGGCGCCTCGCTCCATCCCGAGCGGGGCGGATCGGCGGTATTCGCACGCTACGCGTTCAACGAGCTGATCAGCTTCGTGGCCGGCTGGGCGATCTTCCTCGACTACACGATCCTGATCGCCGTCACGGCCCTGACCGTCCCCAGCTACCTGGCCGCGTTCGCCGCGCCCATAGGACGGGGGGCGATCGAGATAGCCGTGGCGCTGGCGGTGATCGGGCTGGTCGCGGCCGACAACCTGACCGGAGTCAGCGCCCGCCGGCTGCGGCCCCGGCTGATGATCACGATGGTCGACCTGATCCTCCAGGCGCTCATCATCGTGCTGGGCTTGGCGCTGGTGTTCAACCCGGACAACCTGACCGCGAGCATCCACCTGGGCACGGCTCCGAGCTGGTCGGACCTGGCCTACGCCTTGCCGATCGCGGTGATCGCGTTCACCGGGATCGAGGCGGCGGCGAGCATTGCCGGCGAGGTGACCGCCAGCCGCAAGCAGGTCAGGTTGCTGGTCGGCCCAGGGTCAGCGGTGATCGTGCTCATCTACGTCGGGATCTCGCTGGTGGGTGTGGGCGCCCTCCCGGTCCACCACGGGATGACCGCGCTCGGCACTGAGCACATCAAGGCCCCGGTGCTGGGGGTGGTGGAGGCGTTCAAGCCGCAGTGGCTCGCCGACGTGCTCAAGTACGCGGTCGCGATCGGCGGGGCTGCGGGCCTGTTCGCCGCCGCCGGCTCGGCCATGCTCGGCGTCTCGCGCGTGGGCTATTCGCTGGCCACCAACCGCCAGATCCCGAGCGCGGTTGGGCGGCTTCACGAGCGCTGGGGGACGCCGTATGTGATCATCGGCGCCGCGGCGATCGCCGCCGCCGCGCTCGTGCTGCCCACCGACCTCGAACTGCTGGTCGGGATCTACGCGTTCGGCGCGATGCTCGCGTTCACGATCGCCCACGCATCGGTGATCGCCCTGCGCTTCCGCGAGCCCGGGCGCGACCGCCCCTACAGCGTGCCGGTCTCGGTGAACATCTCCGGTGTATCGGTACCCCTTCCCGCCGTCATCGGAGCGCTGGGGTCGGCGGCCGGCTGGCTCGCCCTGCTGGTGTTCCACGCCGGCGCTCGCTACCTCGGGTTGGCGTGGCTGGCGGGCGGCGTGACGCTGTATGTCGTCTATCGGAAGTCTCAGCAGAAGCCGCTGCTCAAACGCGTGACGATTCCCGAGCGGGCACTGCGCTACGAAGCGCTCGAGCCCGAGTTCGGCTCGATTCTGGTTCCGATCCTGGGCACTCCGCTCGACGACGACATCATCCAGACCGCCGGCCGACTGGCCGGCGAGACGCGCGATGACCTCGAGTCCGAGGGGGCGATGATCGAGGCCATCTGGGTGTTCGAGATCCCGTTGGCGCTGCCGCTGGACGCGCCTCTGCCCGACGCGCAGGTGAAACGGGCCCGGGAGGCGCTGGCCCGGGCCAAGCTGGTGGGGGAGGAGTACGAGGGCGTCGAGGTTGCCACCGCGATCGTGCGCGCCCGCCGGGCCGGCGAGGCGATCGTCCGCGAGGCTCGTCGTCGCGGTGTCGAGGCGATCGTGCTCGCCGCCGAAGAGTCCTCGCGGGTGCGCGGCGGCTCGCTCCTGGGTGGTCGCGGCGGGCCGCTCGAGAACTATGTGGGCGAGGTCTCGCGCTATGTGATCAACAAGTCGCCGGTCCGGGTGATCCTGACCGCGCCGCCGGCCGACTGGCGCGCGCGCACGCCCGCCCTGATCCAGGAGGTGCCGCCGGCCGACGAGGAGCCGGCGCCCGCGCCGCAGGCCGCGCTCGACGCGGAGGCCGAGGCGACGCTGGCCCAGCTTGAGGACCGCCTGAAGCCGGGGTCGAGCTAGTGGTCGCCGCCGGACAGGGAGACTGATGGCTCAGCGCCGGTTGGAAGGACTTCAGCGCGTGCTCGGCGTGTACCCGCTCGCGTCGAGCGCCTACGGCAACGTCGGCTCCTCGATCTATTACGCGCTGGGACTGGTCGCGTCGCTGGCTCTCGGCCTGACGCCGGTCGTCTTCATCATCTCGGGCTTCATCTTCTTCCTGACCGCCTCGACCTATGCCGAGGCGACCGCGATGTTCCCCGAGGCGGGCGGGTCATCGAGCTTCGCGCGGCACGCGTTCAACGAGTTCTGGTCGTTCTTCGCCGCCTGGGGCCAGATGCTCAACTACATGCTGACCGTCGCCACGTCGGCGTTCTTCGTGCCGCACTACATCGGCGGGCTGTTCTGGTCGGCGCTACAGCATCCCCCCGGGGACGTCGTGGCCGGCATCGTGGTGATCGTCGCGCTCGCCGCGATCAACATCCGCGGCGTCGAAGAGTCGATCGGGGTGAACCTGGTGCTGGCGGTCATCGACTTCTGCACCCAGGTGCTGATCGTGCTGGTCGGCTTGGTGCTGGTCTTCTCGCCCTCGACGCTGGTGAACAACGTGCATCTCGGGGTGGCGCCGCCCTGGGGCGACTTTCTCGTGGCGATCCCGCTGTGCATGCTCGCCTACACGGGGATCGAGACGATCTCGAACATGTCTGAGGAGGCCAAGGACCCGGGCCGCACCGTTCCGCGGGCGATCAACCGGGTGGTGATCGCGGTGTTCGCGATCTATGCGCTCCTGCCGGCCATCGCTTTATCGGCGCTGCCGGTGCACTGCGTGGCCGGCCACTGCCAAACGCTGCTCGGAGTTGACCAGCAGCACGGCGGCTACGCCGGCGACCCAGTGCTCGGCGTGGTGCGCGCCTTGAACCTGGGGCCCCTGCAGCACGCGGCGGAGGTCTACGTCGGGCTCCTCGCCGCGACCATCCTGTTCATCGCGACCAACGCCGGGATCCTCGGTGTCTCGCGCCTGACCTACTCGATGGGGATCCACCGCCAGCTGCCTGACCGGCTGCGCCGGCTGCACCCCCGCTACCGCACGCCGTGGGTCGGGATCGTCCTGTTCAGCTTCATCGCCGCGCTCACCTTGATCCCCGGGCAGGCGACGTTCCTGGGCAACCTGTACGCATTTGGCGCGATGCTGTCGTTCACGATCGCGCACCTCGCGGTCACGCGCATGCGGATCTCGCTGGCCGGGGTGAATCGGCCCTACCGGCCGGCGGGGAACCTGCGTGTCCGCGGCTACGACCTGCCGCTGTTCGCGATCGTCGGCGGCTTCTGCACGTTCGCCTCGTTGTGTGTCCTGACGGCGCTCCACACCAGCGTGGCCATCGCGGGTATCGGGTGGCTGGCGGTCGGGATGATCGTCTATCCGATCTACCGCCACCGGCAGGGGCTCGACCTGACCACGACCACGAAGGTCGCGATCCCGCGTCCCGCGGTCGACACCGAGGCCGAGTACGACTCGGTCCTGGTCGCTTTCGACGAGCACATCGGCTACGTGCCGGAGGTGATGGCCACCGCAGCCCGGATGGCCGCCCGCCGGCGCCGCGGCATGCACGTGCTGGTGACGATCGCGGTGCCCGCCACGAGCCCGATCAGCGCCGCGCTGCCCGCCCAGGAGGCAGCGGCCCAATCGATCATCGAGGAGGCCAAGGTGCAGGAAGGGCGGCGGGTAAGAGGCCACTGGGAGAAGGTGAGGGCGGGGCAGACCGGCCGGCGGATCGTGGACCAGGCCAAGGAGATGCGCGCGACGGCGATCGTGTTGCCCATGTCCCAGGACGGCGCGGGGTTCGGCCGGGCCCTAGCGACCGTGCTGCGCGAGCGTCCCTGCCGGGTGATCATCGAGTCGATCCCCAGTGAGGACCGCCGGCGGCCTTCGGTGGTGGCTTAAACCGCGCCCGCGCGTCCAGGCCACGCAAAAAAGGTGAATACATCTCGCGCCGGCCCTACGCTTAAGGCTTGATGACCGTTTGGCCAGTTGTGCAGGGCGTTCTCGGCCCGGGGGCGTGGTGCGGCCGGGGCGCCTGAAGGTCGACCGGCCGTCGTTACGGACGAGCGCGCTGAGTGCCGCGGAGATCGTGCTCGCGGTCGCCGCCGCGACCGGCGGGGTGGCCACACTCCAGTCGAGCACGGCGGTCGAGGGACTGGGGATCCTTTACCTGCTGGCCGTGCTGGCGATCGCCATCCGATGGGGCCAGTTGCCGGCCCTGATTACCGCCGTGCTCAGCGTCCTCACGCTCAACTACCTGTACATCCCGCCGCGCCACCAGCTGACCATCGCCCATTCCTCAGACGTGGTGGAGCTGATCGTGCTGCTGATCGCCGCCGTCGTGGTGGGGCGGCTGGCCGCGGTGGCGCGCGAGCGCGCGGCCGAGGCGGAGAGTCGGGCGCAGCTCGCCGCGGCCCGCGAGCGGGAGGCCAAGCTGGTGGCAGAGGTGGCCTCCGCGATCCTGGCCGGCGAGAGCGTCGGCGCCCAACTCGAGACCATCGGCAACCGGCTGGCCCATGCCACGGGCGCTATGCGCGCCCGCGTCGCGCTCTCGTCGGTTCCCGCCCCCGAGGCGGATGAGATCGCCGTGCCGCTCCATGCTCGCACCGGCAACGCGTGGCTGTATCTGAGCCGTGACGTGGCCTGGGACCGCGAGGCCATCCAGCGCGTGGCGGCGTCATTGGGTCGCCTGGTCGACGTCGCGGTGGAACGCGACCGGGTGTCCGAGCGCGCGGCCGACAACGAGGCGGCGCGGCGGGCTGAGGTGGCCAAGACGGCCATCCTGCACGCGATCTCGCACGACCTGCGCTCGCCGCTGACTGCGATCACCACCGCGGGCTCGGCCCTCGCCATCGGGGTCTCGGACGCCGAGCGGGCCGAGCTAATCGACGTGATCGAGATGGAAAGCGCCCGGCTGGCCAAGCTGGTCGACGACTTGCTCGATCTGTCGCGCATCGAGTCGGGCGCGGTGGCGCCCCAGGCGGACTGGTGCGACCTGCACGATGTGGTGGCCTCCGCCGCGGCGAACTCGGCGAGCGAGCACCCGATCGAGTTCGCCCTGCCGGCCGAGCTGCCGCTGGTCCGGGCGGACGCGGCGCAGCTCGAGCGCGTGTTCTCCAATCTCATCGAGAACGCGATCAAGTTCTCGCCTCCCGGGGCGCCGGTGCGGATTACCGGCGGCGCCGGCGCCGGCCGCGTGGCGGTGCGGGTGGTCGACCGCGGCAGCGGCATTCCGCGCCGCTATCGCTCTCAAGTGTTCGAGCCGTTCTTCCGCGCACGGGGGCCGGCGGAATCCCGTGCCGGGTCGGGCGACGGGGGCGGCGGCTCCGGGCTGGGCCTGGCCATCTGCCGGGGCTTCGTGGAGGCCAACGGCGGGCGGATCGTCCTGCAGACCGACCGCGACACCGGCACTGCGTTCACGGTCAGCTTCCCGGTGACCAGCCAGCCTGCCGGCGCCGAGGACGTGCTCGGCGCGACCGGATGAGCGCCAGCGCTCCCCGCGTCCTCGCCGTCGACTCCGCGTCATCGACGACATGAGCGTGGCAGCTCCACCACGCGTGTTGGTCGTCGACGACGAGCCGCAGATCGTCCGCGGACTCAAGATCCTCCTGCGCAGCGCCGGCTACGCCGTCGAGGCGGCCGAGACGAAGGCCGACGCGCTGGCCCAGCTGGTCTCCCGCCCGCCCGATGTGCTGGTTCTCGACCTGGTCCTGCCCGACGGGCGCGGGGTCGAGATCTGCGAGGAGGTGCGGCGCTGGAGCCGCCTGCCCATCCTCGTCCTGTCGGCCGTGGGCGACGAGCGCGAGAAGGTGCGCGCGCTCGATGCCGGCGCCGACGACTACGTGACCAAGCCGTTCGGGACCGACGAGCTGCTGGCCCGCCTGCGCGCTGTCCTGCGTCGCTCGGTCGACGTGGGCGGCAGCCCCCGGATCGAGCTCGGTGAGCTGGTCATCGACCTGGCCGACCGGATGGTCGTCCGCGACGGCACGCCGGTCCACCTGACCCCGATCGAGTTCGACCTGCTCCGCGTGCTGGCCCAGCACCAGGGGCGGCTGGTCACCCACCGCCACCTCCTACGCGAGGTCTGGGGGCCCGAGTACGGCGCCGAGACCCATTACCTGCGCGTGCACGTCGCGCACATCCGCGCGAAGCTCGAGCCCGATCCGTCCCGTCCCCGGTACCTCATCACCGAACCTGGGGTCGGCTACCGGCTGCGCGACCCGGGGGTCTGAACCGCGCGTGGGGTCAGGAAGCTCGGCGCGCGTGGGGTCAGGAAACCCGGCGCGCGCCGTGTCACGAAACCCGGCGCGCGCCGTGTCACGAAACGCGGAAATAGTCCGGGTTCGTGACACCCGCCGGGGTTAACGGATTCTTTACGCCGGCGGGCCGATGTTTAGCGGGTCCTTGATGCGATCGGACCTACGGTCCGTAACAGCAGATGGCGCGCATCGAGACCCACGGCTTGCGCCGCAGCGTCGGGGTGGGCGGTCTGTTCGCGACCGCCTACGGCAACGTGGGCTCGTCGATTTACTACGCGCTGGGCCTCGTCGCCGCCTATGCGCTCGGGCTGACCCCGGTGGTGTTCATGGTGGCCGGCGGACTGTTCGCGCTCACCGCCAAGACGTACGCCGAAGGGGCGTCGATGTTCCCCGAGGCCGGCGGCTCCTCGAGCTTCGCCCGCCACGCGTTCAACGAGCTGGTGTCGTTCTTCGCCGGCTGGGCGCTGAGCCTCGACTACATCCTCACGATCGCGATCTCGGCCTTCTTCGTCCCGCACTACCTGGGCGCGTTCTGGCCGGCGCTCACGCATCCACCCGGCGACGTGATCGGCGGGCTGGTCGTGATCGCCGTGCTGGCGTGGCTGAACGTCCGGGGAATCGGCGAGTCGGCCAAGCTCAACTTTGTCCTAGCCGTGCTCGATCTGGGGACGCAGATCCTGATCATCGGGATCGGGGTCGTGTTCGTCCTGAATCCGTCGCTGCTGGTCAGCCAGGTGCATCTCGGCAGCGTGCCGACCTACTCGCACCTGATCTTCGCGCTGTCGCTGGCCATGCTGGCCTACACGGGGATAGAGACCGTGTCGAACATGGCCGAGGAGGCGCGCGATCCCGGCCGCGACGTTCCGCGGGCGGTCAACTACATCCTGTTCGCCGTGCTCGGCGTGTACGCCGGCATGACCGTGGTGGCGCTGTCGGCGCTGCCGGTGCTCGGGCACGGCAGCCATGCCTACACCCTGCTCGGCCTGCCCCCGCAGCAGGGCGGCTACCAGAACGATCCCGTGCTGGGGATCATCGAGCACCTGGGGCTGGCCACCACGGTCACTCACGTGCTTCGCTACTACGTCGGCATCCTCGCGGCGACGATCCTGTTCATCGCCACCAACGCCGGGCTGATCGGGATCTCGCGCCTGTCCTGGTCGCTGGCCGAGCACCGCCAGATCCCCGGCATCTTCGCCCGGCTTCACCGCAAGCACCGGACGCCGTGGTTCACGATCGTTGTCTTCTCACTGTTCGCCGGGATCCTGCTGATCCCCGGCCAGACCGCTTTCTTGGGCAACCTCTACTCCTACGGCGCGATGCTCTCATTCACCACGGCCCATGCGGCGCTGATCGCGCTGCGGATCAAGGACCCCGACCGCGAACGCCCCTATCGCACGCCGTGGAACATCCGGATCCACGGCGCACAGATCCCGGTCACAGCGGTGATAGGCGGGCTCGGGACGTTCACCGCCTGGGTCTCGGTGCTCGCCCTGCACGTCGACGCCCGCTACGTGGGGACCGGATGGATGGTGGTCGGGCTGATGGGCTACGCGATCTACCGCCGCAGCCAGGGCCTCGATCTCACGAGCCACCATAAGATCGCGCACCGCGAACGGCCCGCCTCCTTCGTCGAGCTGGAGTATCACTCCGCGATCGTCCCGATCTTCGGCACCGACGTGGACGCGTCGGCCCTGCGGGCCGCGGCGAAGCTGGTCGGCGAGGGCGCCACCGTCGAGGCGGTCTACATCCTGCGCGTGCCCAACCAACTGTCGTTGGACGCGGGTCTGCACGAGGAGGAGCAGCTCGGGATTAGCGTGCTCGAGAGCGCCCGGCTGGCCGGCCGCAAATCCGGGCTGAAAGTCGAGACTCGCCTGATCCGCACGCGCAGCCCGGGCGCGGCGATCGTGGAGGAGGCCGAGCGCCGCAAGGCCGAGATCATCTACCTGGGAACGGCCCACGCGCCGCCGTCCGAGCGGGCGCTCGGCCCCACGGCCAGCTACCTGCTCGCCCACCGGCCGTGCCGGGTGGTGATCGAGACGTCGCCGGCGGACGGTCGCAACGGGGCGACGAGCGCCGCGGCACGGGGCGCCGCGCAGGTGCGCCCGTCGGCCAGCGGCGGCCGCCGCACGCGTCAGCCGGCGAGCCGGTAGCCCACGCCCGAGCTCACGTCGTACCCGCGCCTCCGTATGACCCGGGCGGCGTGCCAGTGGACTGCGCCTGGGCGATCTGCTCGAGCAAGGCCGCGGGACTCGTGCCGCCGAGCACGCGCAGGCGGGGGAGGCGGTAGGGATCCTCGGAGCGGTTGGCCCAGCCCGGGATCACAGTCGTCGAGCCTACGTATCCGGCGGCCTTGACGGCCGCGATCACCGTCGCGTTGTAATGCCCCGACGGATAGCAGAACCAGTTCACGGGCACGCCGTAGCGCCGGCGCAAGATCTGGCGCGCCGTATCAACCTGGTAGTGGAGCTCACCGGAGTCGAGCACGATCAGGTCGGCGTGGCTGATCCCCTGGGTGTCGAGCTCCCACCCGGCGGCGAGCAGGCCCCGGACCTGGTCGTCGGTGAGTCCCCCTTGCGACGGGGGCAGGCCGCTCAGCTGGATGTTCTCGTTCCCGACCCACCCGAGCCGCTTGAGGATGGGCAGCGCATTGATGTATTGCGACGCGTAGCCGTTGTCGAACGTCAGCACGATCGGCTTGCCCGGGCCCAGGGGCACGCCGCGCGTCCAGTAGGCCTCGAGCTGGTCCATGGTCACCGCATGCCAGCCGGCGGCCTTGAGCGCCTGCATCTGAGCGGCAAACTCGTCGGCCGGGACGTACAGGCCGGGGTAGGGCGCCCCGACCGGCGGCGGGTTGATGACGTGGTACATGAGCATCGGAACGCTCGCGGTGCCGGGCTTGCCGGTGCCGACGCCGGTCGCGGTTGAGTGGGGAGTCGACGACGTCGCGGACCCATGCCCGGCTCGGGCCGCGCCGGCGGCGCCGCCGTGGTGCGCGGAGGGCGGGGCCGCTGCCTGGGCGTGCTGGTGCGACGTCTTGCCGCGGGTTGCCGCGAGCGCGATCGCGGTGGCGGCCAAACCGACCATCAGCAGCGCCCCCACGGCGATCAGCCGGGCGCGGCGAGCGGTGCGGACGCGACGCTCGCGCTCCCTGGCGAGTCGCCGATCGCGGATCTGCTGCTCGGTCATGTGCCCACGAGCGTACCCACCGCGAAGGCGAAATACAGGGCGACGAGCGCCAACCCCCACCCCCGCGCCATGCCGCCGGGCCGGGCCAACGCCGTCAACGTGAAGAGCGTCGTCGCGATCAGCCAGGCGAGCTGGAGCTTGGCCAGCGTGGTGGCCGCGACCAGCGTCACGAACAGCGAGGGAAGAATGACGCCGGCCGTCAGGTTGATCGTGTTGCTGTTAAACGCTTCTCCGACCAGCGCGGCGCCACGGCCGGCCAGGCCCAGGCGGACCGCCGTGGCGGCGTTCGGGAGGCTGGTGAGCGGCCCCAGGATCAGCACGCCGAGTACCGCGCTCGAAATGTGCCAGTGATCACCGAGGCTGAGCGCGGACTCCACCATCCCTGCGCTGCCCGCGATGATCAGCGCCAGGTCGACCACGATCAGTCCGAGCAGGTGATGGGTGGGGTTCGTCGAGGTGACGGTCGGGCGCTCGGGCCCTGGATGCTCGTGGAGGGCTCGGGCCAGTCGCGCCGTGAGCGTGCGCGGCTTCTCGGCCAGCCGCTCGAGCAGGCGGGCGCCCACGATCACCAGCGTGAGGTACGGGAAGAGCACGACCGCCGAGATGCCCGCCGTCACGGCCGGGGACAACCAGCCCAGCAGCAGCGCGGCGGCGAGCAAAGTCACGAGCAGGCCCACCGTGCCTTCGAGCAGCAGGACCGCCCGGGGCAGCCTGACCCGCCCGGCCAGTAGCGCGCTCAAGCCGATCATGGCGGCGAGGTTGAAGCCGTTTGACCCGACCAGGACCCCGACGCCGACGTCGTGAGCCCCCTTGATCAGCGCGAACAGTGCCGAGGAGATCTCAGGCCCGTCGGCGGCGACCGCGGTCAGCAGTCCGATCAGCGCCTCGGGAAAGCCGAACCGGACGCCGAGGCGGTCCAGCCGCCGGGCGAACAGCCGCGCTGCTACGAGCGTGACCATCAGCGAGACGAGAAACAGCGGGACTGCCAGGGCGGGGGACATCGGGCTCCACGGTCGGCGACGAGCGCCGACCAGGCTTCCCGGCTCACCTGGAGGGCACGTTAGCGCATGGACTCGGCCCGAGTGGAAGGACTCCGCCGACGTGCGGCGAAAGGCAGGGAGCATGCTGCTCAAACGCCGCACCCCGAAGATCGACACCGGTCCGACCTCCGCCGCCCAGGGCTTCGAGCACCTGGCCGGCGAATCGCTCGCCGTCCTCCAATGGCTCAAGGCAAACCAGGTCGAGTTCGTCCTCGTCGGACCCGTGGCCAAGGCCATCCGCGCCGGCGCCGGGGAATCCGGTCCCGTGGCGATCGTCCCAGCGCCGTACCGCCGCAACTTCGAGCGCCTTCGGCGCGCCCTCGAGGCCGCGCACGCACGGACCCGCGCGGACGGGGCCAAGCAGAATCGCGAGGTCCGACCGGCCAAGATGACGTTCGACGCCGGCGCCGGCGGCCAGCAGTGGACACTCGGCACAGGCCAGCACCACCTGGACGTGGAGGCGCGGTCGAGCGGGACACCTGGCTATCAGGAGCTCCTCTACGAGGCGGGCCGCTTCGAGCTGGCCGCGGGATTGAACGTCGATGTCGCCTCCCCGGAGGACATCGAGCACTACGACCATGTTCGCCGCACCGGCTCGGCGCCCGAGATGCGGATCACGCGTGGGACGCCGCGCGAGCAGCTGGAACCGCACTAGTGCATCAGCGGTCGACGTAACGCGCATCGCTAGGCTGGGCGAATGCCGATGCGCGCCCGGAACGCGATGCTGGGGGCCGCTGCCTGCCTGACGCTGCTGGCGCTGGTGCGGTTCGCCGCCTTTCACGTCGGCTTCTTCAGGCACCTCGACCAGTCGATCTTCCTGCAGTTCGTCGACCTCAAGGGTCACGGCCGGATCGCGTGGATCGCCCGGCACTTCGTGCGGTTGTTTGACGTAAACCCCTACGCCTACCTCGTGCTGGTGCCGCTCGTGGTCGCGCTGCTGCGGCGACGGCTGCGTGTCGGGCTCGCGGTGGGGGCGATCGTCCTCGGCGCGAACGTGACCACCGAGGTGCTCAAGCACGTGCTCGCGACGCCGCGGCCCGCCTCGCTGTTCGCCGGAGGGGTGCCGCCGCTGCCCGCCGCCTCCTGGCCGAGCGGCCATTCGACCGCGGTCATGGCGCTGGTGCTGGCGTCGGTGCTGGCCGCGCCGGCTCGTCTGCGGCCCGTGGTAGCGGCGCTCGGGGCGTCGCTAGCCATCGCGGTCGGCTACTCGCTGCTGGCCACCGGGACCCACTACCCGAGCGACGTGCTCGGTGGGTTCCTGATGGCGGCGAGCTGGGCCCTCTGCGCGGTAGCCGCGCTGCTCGCCGCCGAAGGCTGGCGCTCCACCGGGCGCGGCAGCCACGAGCGGGTGTCGATCAGGGCGGCGCTCGGTGCCCCTGGGGCGGTCGTCGTGGCCGCGCTCTTACTCAGCGTGGTCCTCGTGGCCGTCCGGACCCATGACGTCGTCTCCTACGTCCAGGCTCACCGGGCGTTCGTGCTCGGTGCGGCCGGGATCGCGGCACTCAGCCTGGCCCTCCCGACCGGCGTGCTGCTCATCGTCCGCCGCTACTCCCGGTAGCGGCCGGGCTCCCACAGCGGCTCCTCGCCGCCGTTGGCGCCCCGGCTCAGGATGAACAGCAGGTCCGAGAGCCGGTTCAGGTAGCGCACGACCTCCGGGCCGAGGTCCCCGCCACAGGCGATGGCGAGCCGCTCGGCGCGCCGGCACACCGTCCGGCAAACGTGGAGCTGGGCGGCCGCCTTCGTTCCTCCGGGTAGGACGAACGACTTGAGCGGGTTGAGCGTGGCGTTCACCTCGTCGCAGCGCTCCTCAAGCCACGCCGTCTGCTCGGGAATCACCCGCAGGCGTTCGCGGTCCGGGTCGTGTGGCGCCGAGATGTCGGCGCCGACGTCGAACAGGTCGTTCTGGATCCGCCGAAGCCAGTCGGCGTACTGCGCCGGCAGGTCGTCGATCGTCAGCGCAAGCCCGATGTGGGCGTTCAGCTCGTCGACGGTGCCGTAGGCCTCGATCCGCGGGTGCGTCTTCGGTACCCGGCTCATGTCGCCCAGGTGGGTCTCGCCCGAGTCGCCCAGGCGCGTGTAGATACGCGTGAGGTTGACGGTCATGCGGTCGCCTCCGAGTCTAGAGCGCACCGGTCGACTCGAGCCGGGGGCTGGTCGAGATAGCGCACCGGTCGCCTCGAGCCGGGGCCTGTTCGAGATAGCGCACGCATAGTTGTTCTTTCGACCAGGCTCGGGGGACGTTGCCTCGCCACGACGAGGAACGCCGCTCGTGCCGGCGCGGTACGATCCCACGAGTTCGAGGTCGGTGGCGATGGGAAGCCGGTGTGATTCCGGCGCGGACCCGCCACTGTGATCGGGGACGCCGATCGCATCGAAGCCACTGGCTGACGTCGAGTCAGCTGGGAAGGCGCGAGCGGTAGGCCCGAAAGCCAGGAGACCAGCCTCCGACCACAAAGCCGATAGCCCTCGTGGAAAGGGGTGGCCCTCATGCATCGCAAGACCCTAGTCGCGCTCGCGGGAGCGCTCGTCATCGCCTTCGCCGCGTCCGACGCCGCGCTCGCCGCCGGCACGGGACCGGCCGTGAGCGTTCAGATCAAGAGCCTCACCAAGACCCTGCTGCCGCGGACCACCGTGCACGGCGAGAAGGGCTGGATCACCAAGGGCGGCACCCCGCACGGCAAGTGCTCGGGCAGCACTGCGGCCGGCGCGCTTGACGCCGCGACGCACGGCAAGTGGACCGGCAAGTACTACGCCTCAGTGCCCGGCATCTTCGTCATGTCGATCCTTGGTGTGAAGCCAACCGGATCGCATTTCTGGAGCGTGTTCGTCAACGGCAAGTCCTCGAGCACCGGAATATGCGACATCAAGCTGCGCGCGGGGGAGCGGCTGCTGTTCAAGATCGTCAAGTGAGGCTGGAGCAGCCCGCGACTGCCATGAGCCGGAATGTTGCGGTTACGGCGAGCGCGATCGCCTCGGCGGTCGCGCTCGCCGGCTGCGGCCTCGGTCCCGGCAAGGGCACCTCGGACGTCACGCTCACCGTCACGCGCGACTTTGGCGCCGCGTCGGTCGCGTCGCTCACCGAGCGGCACGTGACCGGCTCGCAGACCGTGATGCGCATGCTCGAGCGATCCTTCCACGTCACCACGAGCTACGGGGGCGGGTTCGTCCAGTCGATCGACGGCGTATCCGGGACCGGGTCCCGGCGCGACTGGTTCTATTACGTCAACGGGATCCAGGCAGCACTGGGCGCGGCGGGGACCGCGGTCCATCGCGGCGACCGGATCTGGTGGGACCTGCACGACTGGACCGCCACCGACTCGGTCCCAGCCGTGGTCGGCTCGTTTCCCGAGCCGTTCCTCCACGGGAAGGGGGGAAGGCGCTGGCCGACCACCCTCGCCTGCGCGTCGGACACCGCCACGGCGTGCAAACGCGTCGCCTCGGCGCTCAAGGCGGTCGGCGTCCCCGCTGCCACCCAGGTGATCGGGAGCGCCTCGGGCACCGACTCGATCGCGGTGGTGGTCGGGACATGGAAGGACGTGCGCGGGCAGCTGGCCGCCACGCTGATCGGGCACGGGCCTGCATCGAGCGGGATCTACGCGCGATTCACCGGCGCCGGACCGGGTGGCGGGGCGCTGGAGTTGCTGGGTCCGAACGGCCACGTCGTGCGCACGCTGGGCGCGGGCTCGGGCCTGATCGCCGCCACCGCCCAGGGCTCCGCCGCGCCGACTTGGCTGATCACCGGGACCGACGTGGGCGGGGTGTCCGCGGCGGCGGCGGCCCTTACGCCGACCAGGCTGCACAACCACTTCGCGCTCGCCGTCCAGGGCGGCACCAACCTGCCCCTGCCGCTGGAGGCGACCACTTGATCTACCGCCGCCGGGCCAGCCCGCTGCATGCCGCCCGCGCCGGCGTCGGCTGCGCGTACTGCCTGGCGCTCGCGGTCGCGGCGCTCGTGCTTTCGGGTCCGGTGGCCTTGGGCGCAGTCGTGGTGGCGATCGCCGGCGCTGCGGCCGGTGCCGGAGTGTGGCGCGAGCTGCGCCGAGCCGCTCGGTTCGCGTTGCCGCTCGGCTTGCTCGTGATGGCGGTCAACGCGCTGGTTGTCCGCGACGGGCTGACCGTGATCGCGCGCCTGGGTGACCTGCCCGTGCTCGGCCAGACCGACGTCACCCTCGAGGCGACCGTAGCCGGCGCCGTGCTCGGGCTGCGCGCGGTCGCGCTGATCCTGTGCGCCGCCCTGTACACGGCCGCGATCGACCCCGACGAGGTCCTCCGGCTGTTTAGGCGCTTCTCGTTCCACTCGGCGCTGACCGCGACGCTGGCGACGCGGATGGTCCCGCTCCTCGCCCGCGACGCCCGCCGGCTCGGCGATGCCCAGCGATGTCGGCCCGGCCCGCCGCCGTCCCGCGTCCAGCTGATGCGCGCGGCGTCCGCGGGGGTGCTCGACCGGGCGCTCGACGTGGCCGCCGCACTCGAGGTGCGGGGTTACGGCGCAGCGCGCCGCGCCCCGCGGGGCGCCGCCGCCAACCGGCCGCTGTCGCGTCATGACCTGACCTTCGCTGCCTCAGCGCTGGGCATCGTGTTGCTCGCCATCGGCGCCCGCGTGGCCGGGCTGGCGCGGTTCGAGTCAGACCCGGCGCTGCACGTGCCGGTGGGGATGGCGGGCGTGGCCGTCGCCGTCGGCTTGGTGGTGCTCGCCCTGATGCCGTTCGCGGACCGCAGGGGGATCGAGCGGTGAGCGTCCTCGCCCTGGACCGAGTGACGTACTCGTATCCGGGAGCCAGGGCGCCGGCGCTGCTCGACGTGGGGCTCGAGGTCGAGCCCGGGGAGCTGGTCGTGCTGGCCGGGGGATCGGGCTCGGGGAAGTCAACCCTGCTGCGCGTCGCCAACGCGCTCGTGCCGCACTTTCACGGCGGCGTGTTCGCGGGCCGCGCCACCGTGGCCGGGATGGACACGCGCGAGCACGGTCCGGGCGAGCTGGCCCGTGCCGTGGGCACGCTGTTCCAGGACCCGGAGACGCAGGTCGTCATGGGGACGGTGCGGGCGGAGCTCGCGCTGCCGCTGGAGAACCGGGGTGAGCCGGGGCCCGCCGTCGCGCGGGGGGTCGAGGAGGTCGCCCTCGCGCTCGGGATCGCCGATCTGCTCGACCGTCCCACCGCGGAGCTGTCCGGCGGCGAGCTGCAGCGCGTCGCCCTCGGTGCGGCGCTGGTGGGCCGGCCGCAGCTGATCCTGCTCGACGAGCCCACCTCGCAACTCGATCCCGTGGCCGGCGATGAGCTGATCGCGCTCCTCAGGCGCCTGGGCGAGGACTTCGACACGGCGATCGTGCTTGCCGAGCACCGGCTCGAACGCTGCCTGGGCTGCGCCGACCGTGCAATCGCCATGCGGGCCGGCCGCGTGGTGTGTGACGCACCTCCGGACGAGTTCCTGGCCTGGTCCTGCGCCGAGGCGCCGGAGCTGGCGACCCCGGGAGCCCGGCTGTTGTCCGGCCTCGGACTGGCGCCCGCCGCGGGGGTCAAAGCGGCCCGTGCGGCGCTGCGGGCGCACGGGCTGTTGCGAACCGCCGAGCCCGTTGAGGGCGGCGCCTCTGGAGCGTCCAACCACGCGAGGGTTCGGCGCGCCGGAAACAGCGCCCTGAAATTCAACCGCGTCTGGCATGAGCTCGACCGCGGCCGGGTCGTTCTCCGCGGGGTGTCGCTGTCCCTGCGCCCCGGCGAGCGCGTGGCGCTGATGGGGCGCAACGGCGCCGGCAAGTCGACGCTGCTGCGCCACGCCGCCGGGCTGATGCGCCCCACGCGCGGGAAGGTCACGAGCGCCGGGAGGGTGGCCCTACTGCTGCAGAACCCCACCGACTACCTGGTCGGCGAGCGGGTGGCCGAGGAGGCCTCGCCGGCCGCGCTGGCCACCGTGGGGCTCGGCGACCCGGCGCTGCGCGAGCGCCATCCGCGCGACCTGTCGGGCGGCGAAAAGCAGCGGCTGGCGCTGGCCATCGTGCTCGACGACCCCGACCAGGCGGCCGTCGTCGTCTGCCTGGACGAGCCCACCCGGGGCATGGACCGGCGGCGCAAGGCCGAGCTCGCCGCGCTCCTATGCGAACTCGACGCCGCGGTCCTGGTCGCCACCCACGACCCGGAGTTCGTCGCCGCGTTCGCCCAGCGGGTGATCCTCCTGGCCGAGGGCGCGCCGATCGCCGACGGGTCGCCGAGCGAGGTGCTCGCCGGCGGCACCTACTTCGCCACCGAGACCGCGCGCATCCTCGGTGGCGCCGGTGGCGCACTCCGGCCCGAGGACGGCGTGTCGCTGCTCGCGCCGTCGCTCGAGGTGGGTGCATGACCTGGCAGGTCGGAGCGTTCCTGATCCTCGCCCTCGCCCTCGCGGGGGGATTCGCCTGGTATGAGCGGGCCCATCCCGACGCGCGGATCGTGGCGCTGGTCGGCACGCTGGCCGCGTTCGCCGCGCTGGGCCGGATCGCCTTTGCGGCGGTGCCGAACGTCAAGCCGACGACCGACATCGTGCTCCTCGCGGGCTACTCCCTGGGCGGCGGGCCGGGCTTCGCGGTCGGGGCGCTGGCCGGTCTCGCCTCGAACTTCTTCTTCGGACAGGGGCCGTGGACGCCATGGCAGATGGCCGGCTGGGGCATGGTCGGTGTGATCGGAGCCGGTCTGGCCGTGGTGACCCGACGCCGGATCGGGCGCTGGCCGCTCGCACTGATCTGCGCGGCGGTGGGATTCGGGTTCACCGCGCTCCAGGACATCGGCGACTGGGTTACCTACAGCGACCACAGCCTCGCTGCGCTGGGCGTCTACGTGGGGAAGGGGATCGGGTTCGACTGCGTGCATGCGGCCGGATGTCTGCTGTTCGCGTTGGCGCTCGGGCCCGCGCTGCTCCGGTCGCTCAGCCGGTTCGCGACGCGCCTGCAGGTGACGTGGCAGCCACCCGGCCGCGCTGTCGCCGGGATCCTGGTCGTCACCGTTGCGGTTAGCTGGTTGGCTGGCCAGCCAGGCACGAAGGCGGGGGGAGACCGCGGAAATCCGATGCTGTCAGGTCACGTCGCGACGGCGCAGGCAGCGGGCACTCCCGCCGGCTATCTCCTGGCCGCGCAGAACCCGGACGGCGGCTTCGGCTCGGCTCCCGGCTCGGCTTCCTCGCAGCTGTATTCGGGTTGGGCGGCCCTCGGGCTGGCGGCCGCCGGCGAGAATCCCCAGAACGTCGTGCGCGGCCGCCACAGCCTGCTCGACTACGTGCGGGGCGGAGTGGCGTCGGCCTCGGATCCGGGCTCGATCGCGCGGACGATCCTCGTGGCGCGGGCCGCGGGTTCCTCAGCGGTGAACTTTGCCGGGCGCGACCTGGTGGGAGCGCTCGAGCGCGATATCCGGCCCAATGGCTCGGTGGCGAACCAGGTCAACCTGACCGCGTTCGCCGTGCTGGCGCTGCGGGCGGCGGGAGTCGGACCGCCGGCGGCCACGGTGTCGTGGCTGGTGCGCCAGCAGGACGCCGACGGCGGGTTCAACTTCGCCATCCGCGGCGGCTCGAGCGACGTCGACGACACCGGCGCCGCGCTCGAGGCACTGGCCGGCGCCGGAGGGTCGGCGAGCGCACGCGCGCGGTCTCGCGCGGTCCGCTTCCTGCGCGCTCAGCAGGATCGCGACGGCGGCTTCCCCAGTCAGCCGGGCGCCGACTCGAACGCCCAGTCGACCGCGTTCGCGGTACAGGGACTGATCGCGGCGGGCGTCGACCCGGGCTCAGTGCGGCGGCGCGGGACGTCCCCGCTCGAGTACCTGCGCTCGCTGATCGCCGGCGACGGCCACGTCCGTTATTCACGATCGACCGACCAGACCCCGACGTGGGTGACCGCCGAAGCGTTGCCGGCGCTCGAGGCCAAGCCCCTGCCGCTGGTGCCGGTGACGCGTCGGCGCGCCCCCGCCGTCCACCACGCACCTCCGCGCCCGGCCACGGTTCGGCGCGCGGCGGCCGCTGCCCCGTCCGCTCATCGTCGCCCTCACAAGCGCCCGGCAGGCGCGCGGCGCGCCGTAATACATCGGGCGCCAGGGCTCGAACTTGACCGCCTGGCGGTCGATGCCGGGTTGCTGACTGCTCTGAGCCTGGCGCCGCTTGGCCAGGGCTGAGCCTGGTTACCTCGGCGGACAAAACCGATAGCCTCCGGGCCGCTGCATGCGGATCGGAGTCCCCAGAGAGACCGCAGACGGCGAGCGCCGGGTGGCGCTCGTGCCCGAGGTGGTTGGCAAGCTGGCGGGCGGCGAAGGCGGGGCTGAGGTGATGGTGGAGCGCGGCGCGGGGGCGGGCGCGCTGATCCCCGATGCCCAGTACGAGGAGGCGGGAGCGGCGATGGTCGATGACCCGGCCGGTCCGTATGAGGCGGACGTGGTGGTGAAGGTCGCCGCGCCGAACGCCGAGGAGATCGGGCGTCTGCGGTCCGGGAGCGTATTGATCGGTTTTCTGCAGCCGCTAACCGCGGGCGAGGCGATTCGAGCGATCGCCCAGACCGGCGCGACCAGCTTCGCGATGGAGGCGATTCCGCGGATCAGCCGGGCTCAGTCGATGGACGCGCTGTCCTCGCAGGCGAATATCGCGGGGTATCGGGCGGCATTGATCGGCGCGCAGGAGCTCGGCCGGTTCTATCCGATGCTGATGACGGCGGCAGGCACGATCCGGCCGGCCACCGTGCTGGTGCTGGGCGCCGGCGTGGCCGGCCTGCAGGCGATCGCCACCGCCCGGCGGCTGGGGGCGGTGGTTCAGGGGTTCGACGTGCGGGCGGCGGTCAAGGAGCAGGTCGAGTCGCTCGGGGCGCATTTTCTGGAGTTCGATCTCGGTGGCGATCTGGAGGGCGCGGGCGGGTACGCCAGGGAGCTCACGCCCGAGCAGCAGGCCCGCCAGCAGGAGCTCATGGCCGAGGCGATCGGCAAGGTCGATGTGGTCATCACCACCGCGCTCGTCCCCGGCCGCCGCGCCCCGATTCTGGTCACCGAGGAGGCGGTCCAGAAGATGAAGCCGGGGTCGGTGATCGTGGACCTGGCTGGCGAGGCGGGCGGCAACTGCGAGCTGTCCGAGCCGGGCCAGACCGTGGTCCGCCACGACGTGAAGATCCTCGCCCCGCTGAACGTGCCGTCGACGTTGGCCGAGCATGCGTCACAGCTCTACGCCCGGAACATCCAGTCGCTGCTGGACCTGATGATCAAAGAGGGCAACTTGGAGCTTGACTTCGACGACGAGGTGATCGCCGGAGCATGCATCACCCGCGACGGGGAAATCGTCCACGAGGCGGCGCGGACGGCCGCCGAAGCCGCCACAGCCACCAGTTCGTAGGGGGTAATCCGTGAGCACGATCACCGAGATAGCGATTCTCGTCCTGGCCGCCTTCGTCGGGTTCGAGGTGATCTCGAAGGTGCCCAACACGCTGCATACGCCGTTGATGTCGGGCACGAACGCGATTCACGGGATCGTGCTGCTGGGCGGCCTGTTGTTGATGCACGACGCGCATGGGGTGCTGGAACACGCGCTGCTGGTGATCGCGGTCGCGTTCGGCACGATCAACATCGTGGGCGGGTTCCTGGTGACCGACCGGATGCTGGGGATGTTCAAGCGAAAGCCCGACCTGCCGTCGGGGGAGAGCGCCGGGGAAATCGAGGGCGAGGAAAAGTGACTGCGGCGACGATCTTTCTGCAGCGGACGAACTTCATCGACGCCTGCTACATCGTCGCCTTCTCGCTGTTCATCTATGGGATGAGCGGGCTGACCGGTCCGCGAACGGCCGTGCGCGGCAACATGATCGCCGCGGTCGGGATGGCGATCGCGATCGTGGCGACGCTGTTGACGCCGCACGTGCTGTCGGGGTCGAGCACGCCGTGGCTGATCGCGCTGGGTCTGGTCATCGGGATCGCGGTCGGGGTGCCGGCGGCCCGCAACGTCCGCATGACGGCGGTGCCCCAGATGGTCGCGCTGTTCAACGGTGTGGGCGGCGGGGCGGTGGCGATCATCGCCTGGATCGAGTACCGCCACCACTTCGCCTCGGGCGGCGGGCTATGGATTCAGAAGTCGCAGATCCCGACGCTGTTCGCGGCGATCGTCGGGTCGATCTCGTTCTGGGGATCGAACATCGCCTTCGGCAAGCTGCAGGAGATCCTCCCGGGGCGGCCGATCAAGCTGCCCGGCCAGACGGTCATCAACGCGGTGCTGTTCGTCATCTGCATCGCGAGCGCGATCGTGCTGGCCGCGGGCACGCACTCGCAGGGACTGTTCATCCTCGGGATCCTGCTGGCCGCGGCGCTCCTGGGCAACATGGTGGTGCTGCCGATCGGTGGGGCGGATATGCCGGTGGTGATCTCGCTCTTGAACGCGTTCACCGGCCTGTCGGCCGCCGCCACCGGTATCGCTTTGAACAACACCGCAATGATCGTGGCCGGGATGATCGTCGGTGCGTCGGGAACCATCCTGACCAACCTGATGGCCAGGGCGATGAACCGTTCGGTCCCGGCAATCGTGGCCGGCGGATTCGGGGGGGCAATCGCGGCGCCCGCGGGCGGGCCGGGCGCCGACGACCGCGGACCGGTCCGCTCGACCAGCCCCCAGGATGTGGCGATTCAGCTCTCCTACGCGCGCCAGGTGGTGATCGCGCCCGGGTACGGGATGGCGGTCGCGCAGGCCCAGCACGCGGTGCGCGAGCTCGAGAAGGCACTCGAGAAGAAGGGCGTCACGGTCAAGTTCGCCATCCACCCGGTCGCGGGACGGATGCCCGGGCACATGAACGTGCTCCTCGCCGAGGCCGACGTCCCCTACGACCTGCTCAGGGAGATGGACGAGATCAACCCCGAGTTCGGTCGCACTGACGTCACGCTGGTCATCGGCGCCAACGACGTGACCAATCCGGCGGCCAAAAACGAGCCCGGCTCGCCCATCTACGGCATGCCGATCCTCGAGGTCGACCAGTCCGGCTCGATCATCGTTCTGAAGCGGTCGATGGCCTCGGGGTTCGCGGGCATCGACAACCCGCTGTTCTACGACCCCAAGACCGCGATGCTCTTCGGCGACGCCAAGCAATCGGTAAGCGACATCACGTCCGAGGTGCAGGCGCTCTGACGAGATCGCGTCGCTGATGGAGGGTGTGCGGTTGGCGGAGATCGTGGCCGAGCACCGCCAGGACGGGCGTGGCCGAACCCGCGCACTGAGCGCCTGAGCCGGTTTACGTAACAAGGCGCCGGCAGCGGCTCTTTGTGATAGGTTGCCGACCGCCGAATCCCCGGCCAGCCACACCGGGGAGCGGAGGACCCAATTCGTTGGGGCGAGTCTCGCGGTGATCCGCGAGAAGCGCTCACCCCCAAGAGCGCTAGCCCGTCAGCTAACTCCGCAGGCCCAGGCGCCAACTGCAATGGCTCGCCCACGGAGGACTGTCCGTGTTGGTTTCCAGCAGCTTTCGTATATGGAGACAGCGCAAGGACAGCTCGCGACACCGGTGGCGGGGCCGAACGGCGGACCGTCGAGTTGCCATGGGTCGCATGCCAGCAGTAGTCGCGCTGTTCGGCCTGGCGCTGGTGGTGCCGGTAGCGAATGCCCTCGCCGCTGCGTCCGCCTCGGGCGGCGCGGCGATGGTGAAGCCACAGCCCACTCGCGGGATGGTGCGGGCGAGCATGTCCACCGCGGTCTTCACCCGCGCGTTGCGCAAGGGCGAGTCCGGCGCGGACGTGAAAACGCTTCAGACGTGGCTGACCGACGTCGGTTACACGGTCCCGCAGACCGGCTACTTCGGCTCGATGACGCGGGGCGCGGTGGTCAAGTTCAAGAGGGCGGAGAACCTGAGGCCGGCGAACGGTGTGGTCGGAAGCCGCGCCGCGGCGACGCTACTGGCGGCGGTTAAGAACACCGCCCAGGGAGCGGGCGTGCTCGACGCCCCGGCTGCCTCGCCGGCAGCGCCCGCCGGCTGGGTGTTCCCGCTCCAGCCGGTCTCGAAGGTCCTGCCCTCGAGCGACTGGACGCTCGACCAGGGGATCGACATCGGGATGGTGAACAACCTCTGCGGGGCGGGCGCGGTCGAGGTGGCCATGACCTCCGGGACGATCGTGCAGGAGGGCATCGACGGGTTTGGGTCGGCCGCCCCTGTACTCAAGGTCGCGAGCGGCCCCTACGCCGGCCGGTACATCTACTACGGCCACGCCATGCCGGCGCTCGTGCCGGTCGGGACGCAGGTCACCGTCGGCCAGCCGATCGCCGACGTCGGCTGTGGCAGCGTGGGCATCTCGGACGTGCCCCACCTCGAGATCGGGATCAGCGACGTGGGTGGCCCACCCTGCTGTCCGGGCTACCAGGAGACCTCGCCGGCGATGTACGACATCGTGCTGAACCTGTTCCGCAAGGCGGGCGGAAGCTAGAGCAGTCTCCGGTCGACTCGGGGATACGCTCGGGGGATGCGCGACTCAGATCTGGTTCGTGCGCCGGCTGTTTCCCTGCGGGCGGGCGGCAGGACGTTCGAACTGGGTGGCCGGCCCTGGCTGATGGGGATCGTCAACGCCAGCCCGGACTCGTTCTCGGACGCCGGGTTGCACCGCACGCTTGAGGATCGCGTGACGCTGGCCGCGGAGCTGCTCGAGGCGGGCGCTGACGTGATCGACATCGGCGGGGAATCCGGCGTCACGGGCGTGCCGGCGGTGGCGGTCGAGGAGGAGATCGCGCGCGTGGTACCGCTGATCGAACGGGTGGCCGGGGAGCTCGGCGCGCTGGTGTCGGTCGACACCTACAAGCCGCTCGTGGCTCGGGCGGCCGTCGCCGCGGGCGCGGCGATCGTCAACGACGTGAGCGGCCTGCGCGAGCCAGCACTGGCTGACGTGTGCGCGCAGGCGGGTGCGGGACTCGTGCTCATGCACACGCGGGCCGCTCCGAAGGCGAAGCTTCTCGATTCGTCGCTCGACGGGCGGGTGGCGAATGACGTGGATCTCTTCCTGCGCGAGCGGATCGCGACGGCGCTCGAGCGGGGCGTCGCGTTCGAGCAGCTGATCCTCGATCCGGGGCCGGACTTTGGCAAGACGCCGGCGCAGACGGTCGAGGTGTTGCGTGCGCTGCCGGCACTCCACGCGCTTGGGCGGCCGGTGCTGCTGGCCGTCTCGCGCAAGGACTTCGTCGGGGCCATCACCGGCCGTCTCCCGCGGACCCGGCTGGCCGGAACACTGGCGGCGATCGGGCACGGGGTGGATGCCGGGGCCCACATTCTGCGCGTCCACGATGTGGCCGACGTGGCCGACTTCCTCGCGGTCCGGGCCGCGTTGGCGGGCGAGGCGCCGGTGGATCCGGCGCTCCGTCTGGCCACGGATCTGCGCCGCGAGCCGCACGGCGCCGCACTCGGCGACACCGGCGACACCGGCGACACCGGCGACACCGGCGACACCGGCGGCGCGGGCCCCGGCGACACCCGCGACCGCCGGGCACCCCGCTAGCCTGTTGGGTGAATCGCCGGTCGCTGGCGCAACGCGACCGGAGCCCACCGATCAAACCCACACGAGGAGGCACCCCTATGTCGATCCTGGACCGCGAGGCGCTCGCCGCAAGCCCGCTGGCCGACCTGCACGCCCTGGCCTCCGAGCTCTCGATCGACGGCTATCGCCGCCTGCGCAAGGCTGAGCTGATCGATGCGATCCTCACCCGCCAGGGCGGCGAGTCAACCGTGTCCGAGGAGGAGGAAGAAGCCGTCGATCGCGCCGAGGAGGAGGAAGAAGCCGTCGATCGGGCCGAGGAGGAGGAAGAAGCCGTCGATCGGGCCGAGGAGGAGCGTCCAGCCACCCGGCGGCGGCGGGGGCGGCGCGGGGGACGGGGCCGCGGTGGCGTCCGCGAGGACGAAGAGGAGGCCGTGCCCGCCGAAGAAGAGGAGGAGGCGGCCGCGGGACCAGCAGCCGAAGGCCTGGAGGAAATCGAGGAGCAAGTGGAGCGGGCGGTCCGAGGTGAGCGCCGCCGGCGCGAGCCGGAGGTGCCCGGCGAGCGCGACCGCGGCGAACGCGAGGAGGAGATCGTCGAGGGCGAAGTCGAACTGCTCTCCAACGGTTCCGGGTTCCTGCGCGTCAACGCGCCCGAGGCCTCAGAAGACGACGTGTACGTTTCGGCCGCCCAGGTCAAGCGTTGCGAGCTGGTGCCGGGAGACAGGATCTCCGGCCCGCGCCGCTCGCCCCGCCGCTCCGAGCGCTTCGCCTCGCTCGTCCGCATCGACACGATCAACGGCCGGCCGGCCGAGGAGGTCGTCGACAGCACGCGCTTCGACGACCTGCCCGCGGCCTTCCCGAGCGAGCGGTTCAAGCTCGGCTCCGATGATCCGACCGTCAAGGCGATCGAGTGGCTCACGCCTTTCGGCCTCGGTTCGCGGGTGACCATTACCGGCCCGGCGCGCTCCGGCAAGACCGAGGCCCTGCGCCGTCTCGCCGCTACCCTCGCCGGCGCGCAGGACATCCACCTCTCGGTCGTCCTCGCCGGGGTCCGTCCCGAGGAGATCAGCGAATGGCAGGAGGGACCGGTTGCACCCGCCGGCGCGGTCAGCTTCGCCGCCTCGGCCGACGCACAGGCGCAGTCCCTCGAGCGCGGGATCGATCAGGCCCGCCGGCTGGCCGCGCGCGGCTCTCAGGTTGTCGTGCTGATCGACACGCTCTCCGGGATTCAGCCGCACGCGGCGCGGAAGCTGCTGGCCGCGGCCAAGAACATCGCCGGCGGTGGCTCGCTGACCGTGATCGCCACCGCCTCGGAGCCGCTGGGCGGCGAGACGACAGTGATCGCCCTCGATCCGCTGCTGGCCTCGACCGGCCGCTTCCCCGCGCTGGATCTGTTGCGCAGCTGGACAATTCGGCCGGAACTGCTGGTGGGTGAGGCCGGTGCCGAGGCGATCGCCAGGGCGCGGATAGAGGCAGTGGGGGGCTAGTAAGCCTGGCGGTCATCCGGGCCGGCATTACGGGTGGAACGTTGAGGTGAGGCCCACCAGGCTAGGGCCGCCGTTCAGTAGGCCGTGCAGCGGGATCGGTGGCGCGGGACCGCCTTGTAGCGCGGCTCCTGTCCTCGGTGCCAGAGGACAGCATCGATGTCGGCCTCGCGGGCGCCGGCGCGCTGCGCTGCGAGGAGCGCCACCGTATGCAGGGCGCAGGCCCGGATCTCTACCTCTTCGCGGGATCCGTGCTCGATCAGCTCGCCGTTTTCGATTCGCGCGAGGAGGGCGGCGTCGTAGGTGAGCAGGCCGTCGAGGCGCAGAACGTGCGGGACCAGGTTGTCGGCGAACATCGTCAGCCGATCGAGGTCGCGGAAGGCGGCTACGCCGGCGCGCGCTAGGTCGGCGGCGGCGATCTGGGCGCGCTTGAGGAATGGAAGCGCGAGGCCGTCGAAGCGGGAGGTGTCGGCGAAGCTACCCCAGGCGCTCAGCCGTTCCACGAGCGCGGCGGCGGAGCTTCCGGCCGCATCGACGACAGCGGCGAAGCGCCCGCCGTGGTCTGTGATGACGTGGCGCCCAAGGTCGTTCAGCGAGCGAGCGAACAGGGCCATCAGCTCGTGCCTGGGGTCCTGGCCGAGGGTCCTGGCGATCTCCGCTCCGTCGAGCGCGGCCAGCGCCGGCGCCGGCCAGGGGCCGTGCGTGACGAACCGGTCGCGGAGCGCGGTGGCGATCGTGAAATAGCCCGAGCGGCCTGGGCGCTTGCGCAGGGTGGGAAACCAGCCAGAACCGAAGTTGATCGCGTCGAGTGTCAACCAGAACGCGGCAAGTTGCTCACGCGTAGCTTCGGTCAGGTGAACCTCGGGGTCGGGGCCGCCGGGCGGCAGGTCGATCGGAAGCGTGGCCACATAGGCGGCGATGTGATCGCGCTCGATCTGCACACACTCGGCCCGCTCGGCCACGAACTCGCAGGCCGCTCTGAGTTCCTCCAGCACGTTGGTCACGAGGGGAGAGTTTCAGACCACCGCCCTCGCTACCGTTGAACTCGATTTATGGCTGACACCGCCACCGAGCTTGAAACGCTGCTCGCCGGGCTGAACGAGCCCCAGCGCGAGGCTGTGACCTACGGCGAGGGGCCGCTGCTGATCCTGGCCGGCGCCGGTTCGGGCAAGACGCGCGTGCTGACCCACCGGATCGCGTATTTGATCGCCACCGATGCGGCCAAGCCGAATGAGATCCTGGCCATCACGTTCACCAATAAGGCGGCCGGCGAGATGCGCGACCGGGCCGAGCTGCTGGTCGGCCGGCGCGTGCGGGCGATGTGGGTGATGACCTTTCATGCCGCCTGCGCCCGGATGCTGCGGGCGCACGCCGACCGTCTCGGCTACACCCGCCGGTTCACGATCTATGACCAAGCCGACTCGCGGCGGCTGGTCAAGCGCTGCCTGGACGAGCTGGGGATCGATCCCAAGCGGTTCACCCCCGCGGCGATCCACAGCCAGATCTCGGACGCCAAGAACAGGCTGCGCGACGCCGACGCCTATGGGCGGATGGTCGGCTCGTACTTCGAGCAGACCGTGGCCGACGCGTACCGGATGTACGCGCGCGAGCTGCACCGCATGAACGCGATGGATTTCGACGACCTGCTCGTCAACGCCGTCAACGTCCTGCAGCTCTTCCAGGAGGTTCGCGACCAGTACGCCACCGGCTTTCGCCACGTGTTGGTCGACGAGTACCAGGACACCAACCACGCCCAGTACCGCTGGCTGCAGCTGCTGGCCGAAGAGCGCCGGAACCTGATGGTGGTGGGCGATGACGCCCAGTGCCTGATCGCCGGCACGCTGGTGACCATGGCCGATGGGTCGCGCCGGCCGATCGAGGACGTGGCGGTCGGGGATAACGTGCTCTCGGCGTGGGGTGGCGGTTCGTTCGGACCGGCGCGAGTCGTCCGGGTACATCGGTCGGGGCGGTTTGACGGGGTGGCGATCACCTTGCGCTCGGGGCGGCGCCTGGTGAGCACGCCGGAGCACACGCACTTCGCGGGTTATGGGGTCGCGGCACGGGCGGTCGCGGCCGGGGTCGTCGAGGCCGTGGGGGCGGTCGCGACCCGGGTGGTCGAGGCCGTGGGGGCGGTCGCGACCCGGGTGGTCGCGAGCGGGGTGCTCGCGACCCGGGCGGCCGAGGCCGGGGGGGTCGAGGCCGTCGGAACGGCCGCGCCGGCCACGCCGGCGGTGGCGCTCGCCGGCGCCGTGCAGAACGCCCCGAACCGCCCCGTCGCCGGGAACCTTGGGGACATAAGCATCTCCCACGTGCTTATGTCCCCGGAGCGGGACACAAGCCGGGACTTTGGGGCGTTCTGCACGGTCGAGCGTGGCCCTGCGGTATGCCCTGCGGCGCGACTCGGCGCCGGCGGACGAGCGCTGCCGTTCACGCCGGCGGCGCTGGTCCGCCCCGGCATGGCGATGGTCGACCACGAAGGCGGCTACGACGTGGTGGAGAGGGTGGAGCGCGTGGCGCTCGACGCGCCGGTCTACGACCTCGACGTCGAGGTGGCGCACAATTTCATCGCCAACGGGATCGTCACCCACAACTCGATCTACGGCTTCCGCGGTGCCGACATCAAGAACATCCTCGAGTTCGAGGACACCTTCCCGGACGCGCACGTGGTCAAGCTCGAACAGAACTATCGCTCGACCCAGACGATCCTCGACGCGGCCAACGCGGTAATACGCAACAACCGGGCCCAGAAGCCGAAGTCGCTGTGGACGGAGCTCGGGCAGGGCGACCCGATCAAGGTGCGCGAGCTCGAGGACGAGCACGCCGAGGCCCGTTATGTGAGCGGCGAGGTCCAGCGCCTGCTCGACGAGGGGGTGTCGCGAGCGGAGATCGCGGTCTTCTACCGGACCAACGCGCAGTCGCGCGTGCTTCAGGACACGCTGGTCCGGACCGAGATCCCTTACCAGGTGATCGGCGGCACCAAGTTCTACGATCGCGCCGAGATCAAGGATGCGATCGCCTACCTCGTGACGCTGGTCAATCCGCACGATGCCGGCGCGTTCACCCGGATCGTCAACTCGCCCAAGCGCGGGATCGGCGCGACGTCGATGTCGAAGGTCCTCGCCTACACCAACACGACCGGGACCTCGATCTGGGACGCGGCCTCCGAGCCCGAGCAGGTGCCCAGCCTGGGCGCGCCGGCGATCAAGGCACTCCGACGGTTCATGGGGACCATGCACGTGCTGCGCGAGCGCGCGGAGGCAAACCCGCCCGTCTCGGCGCTGCTCAAGGAGCTCCTGCAGGAGACCGGATATCTCGAGGCGCTCGAGGCCGAGCGGACGATCGAGGCCCAGGGCCGGCTCGAGAACCTCGAGGAGCTCATCAACGTCGCGGCCGAGTACGACGCGCTGACCGCGGCGGAGGCCGAGCGGGAGGCATCGTTGGCCAATTTCCTCGAGCAGATCGCGCTGCTGTCCGACGCTGATGACCGTAGCGATGACCAGGGGCTGGTCACGCTGATGACGCTGCATAACGCCAAGGGCCTCGAGTACCCGATCGTGTTCATGATCGGTTGCGAGGAGGGCGTGTTCCCGCACTCGCGCGCGCTCGACGAAGGCGGCCTGGAGGAGGAGCGTCGGCTCTGCTACGTGGGCATCACCCGCGCCCAGCGCGACCTGTACCTGACCTACGCGCGCACGCGCAATGTGTTCGGCGCGCGCAGCTTCGGAGCCCCCAGCCGCTTCATCTCGGAGATCCCGGCCGGGCTGACGGATCGCGATCAGCAGCAACCGCGCGGGTTTGCTGCGATCCGCGCGCGGGCCACCACGTGGAGCCGGAGTGAGGACGAGCTCGGCTCGTGGGAGGCCGAAGCGGCTTCCGCCCCCGCGTTCAGGCTGGGTGAGGATGTCGTGCACCCGAAGTTCGGGGAGGGCGTCGTGACCGGGCTCGAGCCGGGCGGGATCGTCGTGATCCGCTTCAGCCGGGACGGCTCCGAGCGCAAGATGGTGGCGGACCTGGCGCCGATCTCGCGGCGATAAGGACCGGGCCGACCCGGTGCAGACGCGAGACGGGCGCCGGATCCTCTAGGGTGGCGCCCGAATGAGCGCGACGATCATTGACGGCAGGCAAGTGGCGGCCCGCGTGCGCGCGGAGGTGGCGCGGGACGTCGCGGAGCTGCGCGAGCGCACGGGGCGTGTCCCGGGCCTCGCCACCATTCTGGTCGGCGAGGACCCGGCCTCCGAGGTCTACGTCCGTGGCAAGCGCAAGGCCTCGGCCGAGGCCGGGATCACCGATCATCATCAGCACCTTCCGGCCGACGCGTCGCAGAGGGAGGTGGAAGCGGTCATCGAGGAGTCCAATCACAACCCGGATGTCAGCGGCATTTTGCTCCAGCTTCCGGTCCCGGAGGGTCTGGACGGCAAGGCACTCACGGCCATGATCTCGCCCGACAAGGATGTCGACGGCCTCACCCACGTCAGCGCCGGGCGCCTCATGCAGGGCGCGCTGGGGCTGCGGCCGTGCACGCCACTCGGGGTGATCGAACTGCTGGATAGCTACTCGGTGGCGCTGGAGGGCGCCGAGGCCGTGGTGGTGGGCCGCTCCGATCTGGTCGGTAAGCCGGTGGCTTTCCTGTTGCTGGAGCGCAACGCGACCGTGACCATGTGCCACTCGCGCACCAAGGACCTCCCGGGCGTATGCGCGCGCGCCGACGTTCTGATCGCCGCGGTGGGGCGGACCGAACTGATCGGGCCCGACTACGTCAAGCCGGGCGCGGCCGTGATCGACGTCGGGATCAACCGCACCGAGGACGGGTTGAAGGGCGACGTGCAGTTTGAGCCGGTGGCGGACAAGGCCGGGCTGATCACGCCGGTGCCGGGCGGCGTCGGGCCGATGACCATCGCGATGCTGCTCCGGAACACCGTGACGGCAGCACAGCTTGCCGCAGGCGAGCAGGAGGCAGGACCAGGAGCATCGATCTCGAACCAGTAGCCGTGGAGAAACAGATCCGCAGACCGCGCCTCGAGCACCTGACGCGGGACGACTGGGTCATCGCGGGGGTGGCGGCGCTGCTCGTCCTCGATCTGCTCGCGCTGCCATGGTTCTCGTTCGGCGCGACGATCAGCGTTGGATCCGACAGCGTCTCGATTGGCGGGTCACTCAAGGCGGTCGATGCACCGGACGCGTGGCTGGGAGTGCTGGCGGTGCTCTCGTGCGCCTTCCTCATCACCGACCTCGCCTTCGAGCGGCTCTGGCCCGAGACACGACTGCCGTCGATCGCCTCCAACCGCGAGACCACGCGCTATATCCTGGCCTGCGTGGCGGCCGGGCTGATCGGCCTGAAGTTCGTGCTGCACCTGGGGCGATTCGGAGAGCTCGCGCTGGGGTTTTGGATGGGGCTCCTGCTCGTCGCGGGCCTCGTCGCGCTGACCAGGCGAGCTCGCCAGGCCACGAGCGCCGCGGCGCCGCCGGCCGCATCGGCAAGCGCACCGCCTGCTACGGGCGAGGCCGCGCCCGGGCCCGGCTCGAGCATCTGACGGCGAAGGGATGGACTTTCACGCGTCGCGGCTTCGGCGTGGCGAGATGCTCACGGGCGTCGGGGCGGTGGCGCTGGTGGTGTTCCTCCTCGCGGGCAACTGGGCCGGATCTCGCTCCGGGTGGGGAGTGTTGGTCAGCCTTCGCTGGCTCCTCGCGGTGACGATCGCCGCCGCCTTCGGGCTGGTGCTGGTGCAGGCGACCCGGCGCGCGCCGGCGGTGCCGGTGACGATGAGCCTCCTCGTCACGGTGCTCGGCGCGATCAGCGCGCTTGCGCTCATCTACCGCGTGCTGATCAACCCACCGCCCCACCAGCACGCGACCGCGTACCTTGGTCTGCTCAGCGCGATCGGGCTTGCCTACGGCGGCTACCTGTCGATGCGCAAGGAGGGGATCGCCCCCCGGGACGCGCCACAGGATATCCCGGTCGTCCGACCGCGGCGGGAGAACGGCTCCTAAAATCCAGCCGGATGCTCGACGACGCGCAGGTTCTCCACGTTGCCCGGCTGGCCCGGCTCGAGCTGAGCGACGAAGAAGTCGGGCGGATGGCCGCCGAGCTGTCCCACGTGCTCGACCACATCGAGAAGATCCGCGAGCTCGACCTTGAGGGCGTGCCGCCCACCTCGCACGTCATCGACGTGGTGAACGCCCTGCGCACCGATGAGCCCGCGCCGTCGCTGCCGCGGGAGATCATCCTCGCGGCGGCACCCGAGCCCCTGAACGACGGCTTCGGGGTACCGAGTCCCGGCGCGGCGTGAGCGAGCTCATCGACCTGACGGCGGCTCAGGCGGCCGACCGGATCAGCGCGGGCGAGATCAGCGCCGCCGAGGTGTTCGCGGCCTACCGGCAGCGGGCCGCCGCCGACGAACTGAACGCCTTCACATGGGTGGCCGATGCCGCGCCCAATGGTGACCGACACATGACGGGCGCGCCGCTCGGCGGCGTCCCGATCGCGGTCAAGGACCTGTTCTGCACCGCAGGCGTGCCGAGCCAGGCGGGCTCGCGCATCCTCGAGGGATATCGCCCGCCTTACAGCGCGACGGTGGTCAAGAAGCTGGACGAGGCGGGCGCGCCGCTGCTGGGCAAGACCAACCAGGACGAGTTCGCAATGGGCTCATCCAACGAGAACTCGGGGTTCGGTCCTGTGCTCAACCCGTGGGACCGCACACGCGTTCCGGGAGGCTCCTCCGGCGGAAGCGCCGCGGCGGTGGCGGCCGGAATGGCTCCCTGGGCCATCGGCACCGACACCGGAGGATCGATCCGCCAGCCGGCGGCCTTGTGCGGGATCGTCGGATTGAAGCCGACGTATGGCGCCTGCTCGCGCTACGGGATGATCGCGTTCGCCTCCTCGCTGGATCAGGCAGGCCCACTGACCCGGGACGTGACCGATGCCGCGCTGATCCTCCGCCACACGATCGGCCGTGATCCCCATGATTCCACCTCCCTCGAGTTTCCGGGAGACATCGAACTACCCAAAGCCGAAGACCTGACGGGGATCCGCTTGGGCGTGCCCGAGGACCTGACCGGTGCCGAGGGTGGAGTGGAGCCCGGGGTACGGGAGAGCTTCGACGCCACGCTGAAGCTCGCCGAATCATTGGGGGCCTCGATCGAGGCCTGCCGGCTGCCCCACGCGCCCCACGCGCTCTCGGCCTACTATCTGATCGCGCCGGCCGAGGCGTCGGCGAACCTGGCCCGGTTCGACGCCGTCCGCTACGGCCTGCGAGTCGCGGGCGACGAGGACCTGATCACCATGTACAGCCGAACGCGCCAGGTGGGCTTCGGCTCGGAGGTCAAGCGGCGGATCATGCTCGGCACCTATGCACTCTCGAGCGGCTACTACGACGCGTACTATGCAACGGCCCAGAAGGTGCGCACCAAGATCGCCGAGGACTTCCACGCTGCGTTCGAGCAGTTCGATTTCATCGTCACGCCGACCAGCCCATGGACGGCGTTCGAGCTCGGCGCGAAGACCACCGATCCGCTCGCCATGTACCTGAACGACTTCCTGACCGTTCCGATGTCACTCGCGGGCACCCCGGCGATCTCGATCCCGTCGGGCTTGAGCGATGGGCTCCCGGTGGGCTTCCAGCTCGCCGGTCCGGCGTTCAGCGAGAGCCGTCTGCTGGACGCCGCGTATGCGCTCGAGCGGGCGATCGGCTTCGACGGGAGCAAGGCGAGAGGATGAGCGCGGCCGCCGGCAACGTCGAGTACGAGCCGGTCATCGGGCTGGAGATCCACGTCCAGCTCAGCACGCGGACCAAGATGTTCTGCGGCTGTGCCCTGTCATGGGGCGAGGCGCCGAACACGCACACCTGTCCGACGTGCCTTGGGTTGCCGGGGGCCCTTCCGGTGGTCAACGAGCAGGCGATCCACTACGGGATCATGATCGGGCTGGCCCTCGGGTGCCAGATCGTCGAGCGATCCATGTTTCACCGTAAGAACTACTTCTATCCCGACCTGCCCAAGGGCTACCAGATCTCCCAGTACGACGTCCCGCTGTGCCGGGGCGGGCGGCTGGGTGACGTGCGCATCCATCGCGTGCACCTGGAGGAGGACGCGGCCAAGCTCAACCACCTGGGGACGAGCGGCCGCATCCACGGCTCGGAGCGCAGCTGGGTCGACTTCAACCGCGGCGGCACGCCGCTGGTCGAGATCGTCACCGAGCCCGACATCCGCTCGCCCGAGCAGGCACGCGAGTGGCTCATCCTCCTGCGCACGACACTTCGCCAGCTGGGCGTCTCAGACGTCGACATGTCCCAGGGATCGTTGCGTTGCGATGCCAACGTCTCCATTCGCCCGGCCGGACGGGCCGAGTTCGGGACCAAGACCGAGCTCAAGAACATGAACTCGTTTGCGTTCCTGGAGAGCGGGGTCAAGGCGGAGATCGAGCGCCAGAAGCGGCTGCTCGACGAGGGGGAGCCGGTCGTGCAGGAGACCATGCACTTCGATCCACGCACGGGCAACCTGACCCCGCTGCGCTCCAAGGAGGAGGCGCACGACTACCGCTATTTCCCCGAACCCGACCTGGTGCCGCTGTTGGCCACCGAGGAGATGCTCGCCGCCGCTAGGGCCGAAATGCCGCGAGAGCTCCCGGCCGAACGCGCGTCCCGCTTCGAGCACGAGCTCGGCCTGCGCGCCGACACGGCGCGGCTGTTCGCCTTCCGCGCCGAACTCGGCGACTACTTCGAGCGTGCGCTGGCCGCCGCGGGGGAGGACGGGCGAAACGGCGGGCGTGGGCTCGAGCCGACCGAGCTCTCCAACTGGATCGGCCCGCTGGTCGAGCGGATCGGCTCGGACACCGATCCCGCCACCAGCAACGTCACGCCGGAGAGCCTGGCCGTGCTGGCCACCATGGTCAAGGCCAAGGAGGTCAGCCGCGATGCGGCGCGGGAGGTGCTGACGCTGCTGGTGCAGGAGGGCGGGGACCCACGAGCGATCGTCGAGCGCGAGGGCTTGGGCGCCATCACCGCCGAGGACGACGGCCTGGCCGACCTCGTCGATCGGGCGCTCGCCGCCGACCCGGCTGCGGCCGATCAGGTCCGGGGCGGCAACCGGAGGGCGATCGGGCCACTCGTCGGCTATGTGATGCGCGAGACCAAAGGCCGCGCGGACGGGGGAGAGGTCACCCGTCTGATCCTCGAGCGCCTGGGAGCGAACGCGTAAGGCCGAGCCGGCCCGAGTATCAGCGCGGACTGCGCAACGACGACTCAGGATCGCGCAACGCTTCTCATGGGGTTGCTGTTGACGGCTGGGGCAGCCAGGAGCGGTTGCTGAGAGCCGACTGCACCTGCTGGATGTACCAAGTCCGCTTCGCGTTGTTCAACCACGGGACCGGAGCGTTGTAAGCGCCGATGCTCTGCCACGGCTGTCCCTTGTGATAGCCACGACCGCACCAGCTGCACTGACCGTCATAGTAGTAGCGAATGGTGGCGGCTGAGTAGTCGAGAGCCCAGGCGGTAGATTTCCAGCGGAGCGGGTTGGCGCCAGGATTGAGCTTATGGGAGGGATTCCACTTGATCTGTGAGACGCCGATGCTCTCGTAGACCTGATAGGGCTGAATACGCGATTGCCTGGGGTACTGCCAGTAGTCACGGGCGCTCACGTTGGCCTTGTCATACTGCAGGCTCTGTATGTCGAGCGACTCGAAATAGATTTGTGCCCGATACACGTCGGTGGGGATGCCCCATTTGCGCGCTGCCCACTGAATTAGGTCGTCCGTGGACGGGTTGTGCAAGCCGGGTCGTCCGGTGACGTACCGGTATTCGGGGATCTCCTTGAGGATCGATTGACCCTGCGCTGTGTGCGCCTGATAGAACCGGTTGAGCTCCGCGTTCGTCGGTACATAGTTGTTCGCCGTTACATTCTCAGGGCGTAGCTCGGGCTGGTGGGTAACGAGCGCGGCAGCCGCGCGGTCTGACAACGGCGGTCTCCCCGGTCTTGCCCATACGTCCGGCGGCAGTCTCGTGGTGCTCGCCATTGCGGCAGCGCATGACAGATATGCACTGAGCGCGGTGGCGAGTAATACGCATGTCCATAGGGTGCGCCTCATGACCGTCCCTTTCTTCGTGGTCCCTCTAGTTGGGGAAGTTGGCTACTCGTCGCTTGCACACGGGTCGCGAAGACCTCGGTGGCGCCTACGACGTCATCGGTGTTATCGACATCGCAAGTTGGTGGCGATTTCAGCCTGGATCAGCGTGTTCAGCGGTCCGCATCTCGTGATTGGCGATGCAAACGATTCTCCAGTTGCGATGACACTGAGAAGTCTTCCGCCACTCGGCTGCGCTAATAGGATCGGCTCGGATCCCCGTCGGCTTGAACATCTCTTACGAAATTGTTATGAGCATCAATGTGGTGGCCGGTGAAATTGCTGCGCGGGACTCTCGACATCAGCTGATCGCGGCTCACAGGACGCAGCAGGGGCCGAAGGCCCCGGCTTAGCCCTCGCTGCTGATAGTCCGCTCCGCGTCTCCTTCCTCGCTTCCTGGCCTCAAGGAACCGCTAACGCGGGCCGATAAGGAAGCAGGCGAGCTGGACGGATTACCGGATCGCCGTCCCTCAACAACGTGGCAAGGGCCCGGGTCGCTAGCGCGACACACCGGTCCCGCCACGCTCGAAAGGAGCCTGATGACGAGCGGAAGCGCTCAGTGCGGTCGGTCACGACATAAGCGGATCCTCGACCGAGGGCTGCAGTGGTTTGCCGCGCTCTATCTCCTCGCGGTCCTGGGCGGAATCCTCTACTACCGCTCGACAGCTACTCACACATTCAGACAAACGCTGTGGCTTGCCGTCTACGGCATCGTCGTTGCGATCTACCTGCTGACGCGCTTCATCCTGTCGCTGTTCTACAAGCCACACCGGGACGCGGGCATCGAACCACGGATCGCGATCGTGGCGCCTGGCTTCAACGAGGAAGACGCCGTGCGTGCCTCATTGACATCACTGCTTGCCGTCGACTATCCCGAGGACAAACTGGAGATCGTGGCCATCAACGATGGTTCGACCGACAACACCCTCGAAGAGATGAACAAGGCCCGTGGTGACTCCAAGGGTCGTATTAAAGTGATCAACTTCGCGGAGAACCGCGGCAAGCGCGCCGCCATGGCCGCCGGCATCCGGACCACCAATGCCGAGATCGTCGTCGTCGTTGACTCTGATTCGATGCTGGATCGCGACAGTTTGCGCACGATCGTGCAGCCGTTCGCGGATCAACGCATCGGTGCTGTCAGCGGTCACACGGACGTCGCTAATGCGGATGAGAACTGGCTTTCCAAGATGCAGGCTGTTCGCTACTACATTGCCTTCCGCGTGATGAAGGCGGCCGAGTCCGTCTTTGGGTGCGTCACGTGTTGCCCAGGGTGCTTCTCCGCGTACCGGCGGGAGGCCATCATGCCAAAGCTCGACTGGTGGGAGAACCAGCGCTTTCTCGGGGTCCCGTCCACCTTCGGTGACGACCGCTCCCTGACCAATTGCGTGTTGCGCGATTGGCGGGTGACCTACCAGCACACGGCGCACGCGGTGACGATCGTGCCGACAGGCTTCTACAAGTTCCTGCGTCAGCAGGCGCGCTGGAAGCGGTCCTGGGCTCGCGAGGCGGTTTACCTGCTGAGCCTGATCTGGCGCAAGCCGCCGCCCGCTCAGTTCGCCGTCTACGTGAGCGTGATGCTGCCCCTGCTGGCGCCGATCGTCTGCGCATACGCGCTCATCGTCTCGCCGCTGCTGCTGGGCAACACATTCTCCGTCCTCTATCCGCTCGGTATCTACTCGATGGCGCTGACCTACGGGCTGTACTACGCAGCCTGCCACCAGCAGTACGGTTCCAGGTGGTGGTACGGGATCATGTTCGTTGGGTTCTATCTTGTCTTCCTGCTCTGGCAGACCTACTGGGCGATTGCCACACTCCGCACGGCAAAGTGGGGGACGCGACCGTCCACGGCTGGCCTGAGAGTCCCTGAACCCAGCAGCGTGACCGCCGAAACCGTAAGCGTCTAACGTGCTCACCAAGCTCCGACATCTGGCGGTTTTGCCAATCTCGATGGTGCCCTTCCTGGCATTCATCTTCTTCACCGCGCAACCGCTGCACGGCGATGGAGTACGGGATCATGGAGGTACAAGGCCCTGGCAGCCCCCAACGCTCACGCTGACCGCGGCGGACCAGAAGTACAAGCCCACGCCGATTTATAGCCCCAAGGCGTGCTCGACTTACATCTACCCATGCACGGGCGGGATTCCGGTACTTCTATACCACGGCATCACCTATGTAAAGACCGATGGCGACTCCATGACGCCGCAGCAGTTCGCAACCGAGATGGCGTTCCTCCAGCGTCTTGGGTATCACACAATCAGCATCTATCAGTACATCGCGTGGCGGGAAGGCAAAAATCCGCACCTTCCAGCACGGCCGATCTTGCTGACATTCGACGATGGTCGCTTCGACGCCTACCGCGGCGCCGATTTGATCCTCAAGAAATATCACATGCAGGCGACGATGTACGTGATCGTCAATCAGGAGACGAAGAGTCCCCACAACCCCTACTACCTCACGTGGACTGAGCTCAAGAAGATGCAGGCATCGGGTCGGTGGGATATCCAGCTCCATGCCTACGATGGTCACGTCCTGGTTCCGAAGGATGCCCGAGGGGAACTATTGGCGAAGCCGACGTCGAAAAAGCCCGCGGGCATTTGCGGGGCGTCTGAAACCGGATCGATCCTGGCGCATTGCGGTCCATACTATTCGACCCGTGAATGGCTCCCAGCGAAGAGACGTGTCGAGACCATGGCGGAATTCACCGCGCGCGTCACGAACGATATTCAGGCTGGTTTGGCGATCCTGCGGAAGCATGGCTTCACGAATCTAAGGACAATGGCAATGCCGTTCGGGGAGTATGGTCAGACCAACGCCCGCAACGGTGAATATGCCGTGGCGGTCGAGCAAAAACTGGCGAGGATCATGCCACGGTTTTTCGTCTCGATCATGGTCCAGAGCGTACATTCCTACACGCCGTATTCGATCGCCTCCGAGAGAGCGATTCGCTTGCAGCCGCAAGGACCATACCCCGGGACTAATCTCGATCCCTATACCACGTTGGGGGACCTATACAACTATCTGTGGCAAGGGGACCCGGCAGTGATCGCAGGTATGAAGCATACCTGTGGACCACATTTCAAGATCACAAGTGGCGCAGGCGCAATCTGCGTCGCATGAACGCACGCGAAAGCAGGGAAGCTAGATGAGCAGCCTAGATGTAGTTTCAATTCGAAAAGAGCGCCCGAAAGCGACGTCTGTCCAGACTGTGGCTGTGCTGGGTCTCGGCTATGTCGGGCTGCCGACTGCGATCGCCCTGGCCCAGCACGGCTTCAAGGTGCTTGGCATCGACGCCTCGCCACCCCGGCTGGAAGCCATCCGCTGCGGCCGCGTCGACCTGCTCGAGCCTGAGCGGGCGCAGCTTGCCGACGACCTTCACGAGGGCAAGCTCAGCGTCACCGCCGACCCCGCCGAGTTGGGCAAAGCCGATGTCGTGCTGATCTGCGTCCCGACGCCGGTAGACGAGCAGCTGAATCCCGATCCGCTGATCCTCCGAAGCGCGTGCGAGACCGTTGTCGCCCATGCAAGGTCCGGGCAGACACTGGTTCTGACATCGACCACCTACGTCGGCTGCACCCGCGAGCTGCTGGTCGATGCCCTTCACGAGCACGGTCTGAGGCCGGGGATCGACGTGCACGTCGGCTTCTCGCCCGAGCGCATCAATCCCGGCGTCGCCGAGCACACCCAGGCGACCACGCCGCGCGTCATCGGCGGGTACACCGATGCGTGTGCACACCGGGCCTCCGAGGCTCTCGCCCACACCTGCGAGGAGCTTCACCACGTGTCGTCGCTCGAGGCGGCGGAGATGACGAAGCTCTATGAGAACACGTTTCGGGCGGTCAACATCGCCCTCTCGTTCGAGATGGCGGACGCCTGTCGCCACTATCGTCTTGACCCGGTTGAGGTCACCGATGCCGCCGCGACCAAGCCTTACGCGTTCATGGCGCACTATCCCTCCGCCGGGGTGGGTGGCCACTGCATCGGGGTGGACCCTTATTACCTGATCTCGCCGCTGCGCGAGGAGGGAACCCCGACTCCGATGATCGAGAAGGCGCTCGAGCTCGTCTCCGGCCGCCCACAGCGCGTCGCGGACCGCGCACTTGAGGTGCTCCGCGAGGAGCGCGGCGGCGCGGAGAACGCTCGCGTGCTCGTCGTCGGCGCCTCATACAAGCCGGGCGTGGCCGATATGCGCGAGGCGCCCGCGATCAAGCTGATCGTGCAGCTGTCGCAGGCGGGAGCGGGCGTCTCGTACTTCGACCCGCTGATTCCCGCCCTGGAAGCCGACGGGCGCTACTACGAGCACGTCGCCTCGCCGGAGGCCGGCGATTATGACCTGGTCGTGCTCACCACACTTCATCCCGGCTTCGACTATGGCTGGCTCCAGGACAGCGAAAGCGTCCTCGACTGCACCTACCGCTCGCAATCAGGGCGTACGAGCCATGTTATTTGAGAGCCCAATGACATCGCGAACTTTCACCAACACCTTGTCTCTGCTACACCCCCGAATGGTTCGCTGGCTACTCGGCGGCGGGATACTCGTGCTGCTGTGGGTGCTGGCGACACCGGCGCTTGCCTCGGCCGCACCGACCGTCGTCTCTCTGCAATGGGATGACGGCACCGCCGACGAGTCCCAGGTGCTGCCAATGCTCCAGGCCCACGGCATGACGGGGACCTTCTTCATCAACTCTGGACGCATCGGCACGGACGGGTACATGAGCCTGTCGCAGATTCAGTCGCTCGCCGCGGCGGGTAACGAAATCGGTGGCCACACGGTGAGCCACGCCGATCTGCCGACGCTGTCGACCGACGAGGCCACCCGGCAAATCTGCAACGATCGGGTGACGCTGCTGGGAGACGGGTTCCAGGTCTCGGACTTAGCCTATCCGTTCGGTGACTACAACGCGGCAGTTGAGCAGATCGCGGCAGGCTGCGGGTACAACTCGGCGCGCACGATCGGCGGGATCGTCACGCCCGAGGGCTGCGGCGGCTGTGGCTACGCGGAGACGATACCTCCCGGCGACCCATATGCGACCCAAACGCCAAATTCAATCCAGGCCACCCAGTCGCTCTCGGAAATCGAGGGATTGGTCACGCAGGCAGAACGAAACGGCGGGGGCTGGGTGCAGCTGGTAATGCACCACGTGTGCGACGGCTGCGACCCGACCTACGCGATCAGTCCTTCGACGCTCTCGGGGCTGCTGGACTGGCTGCAAGGGCAGGTCACGCAGAACGCGGTCACCGTCAAGACCGTCAATCAGGTGATTGGCGGGAGCGTAAAGCCAGGCGTTCCCGGACCCACGGGGACCTCTCCGGCGAGCGGGAATCTGTTGCAGAACCCGTCGCTCGAAACCGTCTCGAATGGCAGCTTCCCCGACTGTTGGCAGCTCGGAGGCTATGACTCGGTGGGCACCGGCATCGTGACCAGTGACGCGCACACAGGCTCGGGCGCAGCGAACGTGTCGATCACGAGCTACTCCGGCGGTGACGAGCGGCTGCTTTCCAGGGAGGACCTCGGCGGGTGCGCGCCCAGCCCGCAAGCTGGGCACAGCTATACCTTCTCCACCTGGTATCACTCGGACTCGCCGGTGCGCCTCGTCGCCTACCTGCGAGGGCAATCAGGCGCCTGGGACTTCTGGGCCCAGAGCCCGAACTTCTTCCCCGCCAGCTCGGGCTACGTGCAGGCCAGCTGGACCTCGCCGCCGGTGCCCGCATCGGGGACGTTTGGCTCGAACGGCCTCACGTGCCCGTGTGGTGGCATCGCCGTCGCCGTCTCGTTGCGTCAGGTCGGGAGCTTCACCGCGGATGACTTGAGTCTCAGCGACTCCGACGCGACGCCTCCAACGGTGACGCTGAATACGCCGGTCGGCGGCCAGATCGTATCCGGCAATGTGACGCTGTCGGCGAGCGCATCCGATGCGGCGCTCCCTTCGGGACAGCCTGACGGAATCAGGCAGGTGGACTTCCTCGTCAACGGGCAGATCATCGGCAGCTCAACCACGGCTCCGTATCAGGTCACCTGGAACAGCAGCGGCTACACCGGCGCCACCATAACCGCGCGCGCAACCGACAACTCGGGCAACATCGCAACCTCCGCGCCGGCCACGGTGACGGTCGACAACACGGCGCCGCAGAGCAAGGCCTCCGCACCCGCGTCGTCGGCCTCGAAGACCATCGCCGTCGGTTACACGGCGGCCGATGATCAGGGAGGCTCCGGCCTGGCCGAGGTCGACCTGTACGCCAAAGGACCGTCGGACGCCTCGTACAGCAAGGTCGCATCCGACCTCAGCGGCCAGGGCTCGGGCACGTTTGCCTACACCGCGTCCGAGGGCAGCGGCACCTACGACTTCTACACGCGCGCCTCGGACAAGGCGGGCAACGTCGAAGCGGCCCACGCCGTACCCGACGCCTCGACGGTCGTCCAGACCGGCCAGGTCGCGACCGCGCACACGTCCCCGCTGACGAACTCGCAGAGCATCAGCGTGGGGTTCACCGTGGCTGCCAACGGCGACCCCAGCGCGCTCTCGCAAGTGGACCTGTATGCCAAGGGTCCCGGCGACTCGACCTATGCCAAGGTCGCGACCGACCCCACCGGTCAGAGCTCCGGCAGCTTCACCTACCGCGCCGCGGAGGGCGACGGTACGTACAGCTTCTACGCTGTCGCGACCGATGGCCAGGGTAACGTCCAACCGGCGCCGGCAAACCCGGACAGCTCGACGACCGTCGACACCGCGCCGCCGCAGTCGCGGGCGTCCTCGGCGGCATTCAGCGACACCCCGGCGATCACCGTCGCCTACACGGCGGCCGATGGCACCGGCGGCTCGGGCCTCGCGCGAGTTGACCTGTACGCCAAGGGACCGAGCGACTCGACCTACAGCAAGGTCGCCAGCGATACGAGTGGCTCAGCAGCGGGCGCGTTCACCTACACGGCCTCCGAGGGCGCCGGCAGCTATAGCTACTACACGCTGGCGACCGACAAGGCCGGCAACGTGCAGACGGCGCCCTCAACCCCGGACGCGACGACGAGCTATACGGCCGACAGCACCGCTCCAAGCTCGAAGGCGACAGCGCCCAACAGCGCGAGCGCCAACAACTGGAGTGTCGGTTACACCGCCTCGGACAGCTCAGGCGGTTCGGGCCTGGCTTCGGTCGAACTCTGGGTCAAGACCCCGGGTGCCTCGAGCTACGTGAAGGCGCTGACGAGCAGTTCATCGGCGACCTCGGGCAGCTTCAGCTACACGGCATCGGCGGGCGACGGCGCCTACAGCTTCTACACCCTCGCGGTCGATGTCGCCGGGAACCGTGAGCCGGCACCCTCGACGCCGGATGCGACCACGGCGCTCGCCACTGGTGGGCCGAGCCAGTTCACGATGATCAATCCCGGTCCCTATCTGCACGCGACCGTCAACTTCTCGCTCGATTCTGCGCCGACCGATTCCGGGTCAAGTGTGAAGACGGTCGCCTACCAGTATCGGCCGAGCGGCTCCAGCGGCACCTGGACGACGGCTTGCTCCGCGAAAGCGGCACCATGGAGCTGCAAGTGGAACACGACGAACGCGAAGGATGGCGCTTATGACCTGCGGGCACAGGCGACCGACGGCGTCTCCAAGACCGCCATCGCCTCGAACACGCCGCTCAGGGTCACGGTCGACAACACGCGCCCGACCGCGAAGTCGGTGTCAACCCAGAACGCCGCCGGCGGTACCCGCGGCAAGGTCGAGCCGGGCGACTCCGTCAGCTTCACCTACTCCGAGATGATGGCCCCGAGCTCGGTTCTCGCCGGCTGGAACGGGTCGCAGACGGCCGTCCAGGTCGAGATCTCCGGGAGCTCATCGAACCTGTCCGTGTGGAACGCATCGGGCAACACTCAGGCGGCGGTCGCCGTCCCGCTGGCGCTTGGAGGCGCTTACAGCGCCAACACCGTCACCTTCAACGCGACGATGGTTCAGAACGGCCCCACGATCACGGTGACGCTCGGAAACCTGGTCAGCGGCGTACTCGCCTCCAAACCGGCGACCAGCGGGACGCTCACCTGGACCCCGAGCACCAACTCCACCGATCTGGCCGGGAACAAGAACACGACGGCGCAAACCTCGACGCCGGGACCGGCCTTCTGAGATGCGCGTTGCCGATGTGAGCAAGCTGGTCCGAGGCGACGGGGGTCCGAACTCGCCGGTCGCTTCGCGCGGCGCCGCCGTCGGCGCCGGGTCGGCCGCACGACGGACGCTGGCGTGGCCGGTAATCCTGGCAATCCTGGCGATCCTGGCGACCGGGGTTCTGGCGCTCGTGGCGCTCTCACAGCATGGGCGACCGGGGTACGACGCCGCCGTCCTGGCCGATCACCCGGTGGCCTTCTGGGATATGAGCGGCATCGGTTCGGAGAAGGATCTGAGCGGCAACCACAACACCGGCATCTACGAGGGCGGCCAGCCGGGTACGGCAAGGCTGCCGGACGGGGCCCGCGCCGTCGACTTCAACGGCCGGAGCGAGTATTTGACCGTGCCATCGAACCGGTCGTTCTCGATCACCAAGACCGGACGACTGACCTTCGAGGCCTGGATTCGTCCCAACTCCCTGCAGTGGAACTCAACCAGCGACCGCTCCGGTGCGGGCTTCGTCAACTTCATGGGAAAGTGCGCACACTATGCGGGCAGCTGCGAGTGGGGGGCGCGAATGTACGCGAGCGCCAACAAGCAGGGTCGCTGCAACCGCATCAGCGCGTACGCCTTCAATCCCAGCGCCGGCCTCGGCGTCGGCGCGGCCTGGCAACCGGTCTGCGGTCTACTCCGGTCCGGACAATGGCTGTACGTGGTCGGGGAGTACCAGACCCGCTACACCCCGGCGGACTGCAATCGGGCCTATCCGGGCTCGGTCGCCATCTGGGTCAACGGCCTCAGGCTCGTGAACTACCGCTCGAACGGATGCATAAGCCAGTACGGCGTGCGCCCCGAGGCGGGCAACTCGCCGTTGACCATCGGCACGATGGCGATGGACAGCTGGTTCCCGGGCGCTGTAGGCAAGGTCGCAATCTATGACTCGCTGCTGGGCCAGGCAGACATATCCGCGCACTTCAAGGCGATGACCGGCAGGGCACCGTCGGGAAGCTGCTCACATGCGGGCTGCACGATTCCCGTCCCCACCACGTAGCGGATAACCATGGGCACCGTCAACCTTGACCCGGTCGGGCTTCATGCGGCGCTCGGCGACGTCCCGATGGCAAACGTTGATCATGCTCCGCGCGCCGGCGACGAACTGCTGGCGGTGGATGTCGGCGGCACCCGGATCAAGGCTGCCTGCTGGGGGAGCCCGGAGCCAAGCCACGTAGTCTGGCGCACGGAACGCACTCCCCACGGGCTGGTCGCACAGCTCGCGCAGCTACATGCGGCGTACGGCTCGCCAGAGCGCTGGGCGCTATGCCTGCCCGGAGCGGTGCGCGACGGGATCTGGTCGGCTCATCAACCGTTCCCGAAGGGTCCGGTGCCGATCGCGGAAATGCTCTCAGAGCGGGGATTGCCGGTGCCGTTCTGCTGCCGAGACTGCGAGGCGGCGGTCGCGGGCGAAGCCGACGGACAGTCGATTGTGCTGATTCAGCTCGGCACCGGAATCGGCTGCGGGGTGACAGACGACGGTGCGATGCTGACCGACAGTAGCGGCGCCCCTGTCGGCCTGTGGATGGCGCACCTGCCGCTGCTCATAGATGGAGCGCCATGCGCGCGCTGTGGCGGGCGCGGGTGCGCCTCCACACACGCTTCCATGAGAGGCATCACCGATCAGCTCGGACACGAGGTATCAGCTGACGAACTTCGCGATCGCGCCCACGCCGGGGAGCAGCCGTTCACGCGCGTCTACGAACACGCGCTCGAAGCGGTGGTCAGGCTCGCCCAGATGGCAGCGATGAACTTCCGCCCGGAGGACATCCGCCTCGCCGGAGGCTCGGCTCGGGCCTGGAGCGAAGAGCTCATCCCCCGGGTGCGCAATGCACTGGCGGCACTGCCTGAGGCCGCCGTCGGCCACACCCAGGCGACGCTCTCCGTGCGCGGCGAAATGGCGGCCTTGCGCGGCCTGGCGGCGCTCGCCCGGCAAGCCGACCCCGTTCTGCGGCGCTGTACGATGCGGGTGCCGACGCCGTCCGAACGAGGGTGGGAGAGCCGTGCCCGCAACAGCAAGAAAGCCCGTCGGATTCACGCTGAGAAGGTTCTTGACGAAATGCCGCCTCGCCGGGTTGGCCGCGAGCTTGGTTGCGCTGGCAATGGCCGCGCCATGCGTGCGAGCAGCCTCGCGGTATGACGCGATGGTGAGGGTGGCCCATCCTTCGGCGTTCTGGGATATGAGGGCACTCGGCTCAACCGAGCCCGACTTGAGCGGGTTCGGGCATCTTGGAACCTATCTCGGCGGGACACCGGGGCGCGCGCGGCTTCCAGACGGCGAAATCGCCGCCGACTTCGATCATGCCGGCGAGCGGCTCAGGGTACCGTCGAGCACTTCGTTCTCGATTACGCGAACGGGGCGTCTGAGCTTCGAGGGATGGATTCGCCCTGACACGCTCAGATGGAGCTCGAGCGCCGACCCACACGGCTACGGTTACGTGGACTGGATGGGGAAATGTGAGGCGTACTCGCCGACCTGCGAATGGGAAGCGCGCATGTACTCGAGCGTCAATCCGCAGGGGCGCTGCAGTCGTCTCGCTGCGTACGTGTTCAACCCGGACGCCGGCGTGGGGTCAGGGGCGGACTGGCAGCCCCTGTGCGGGATGCTGACTGCCCACCGCTGGCTATATGTTGTCGGCGAGTACCAATCGCTGCAGACGCCGCCCGATTGTGGGAACTCTTGGCCTGGCACGATCGACATCTGGGTCGACGGCGTGCCGTGGAATCGGCGGTATCACTCGCCGACCGGATGCATGAGTCAGTACAGCGTCAAGCCGAAGGCTTCGCACTCGCCGCTCGACATCGGCACCACGGCCATGGATACCTGGTTTGCGGGGGCGGTCGGCAAGGTTGCCATCTACGACTACCTACTGACCCAGGCGCAGATCAACGCGCACTATCGCGTGATGACCGGGGAACGACCGTCCGGCAGCTGCCAGAGCATCTGCGCGGTTCCTTCGCCGCGAGGAATCGCTGCATCGGCCGGATTTGCAGGTAATGATCGTAACTGACTCGCGGGCCCGGGACGCGATCCCGTCGAGGCCGCGAAACGCTGATTGAGAGGGCCAAAATGTGCGGAATCATCGCCGTGATGCGCAGGGCGAGTACCCGGAGCTCACCGGTTCCCGGTGACCTGCGAGAGACCATGCAGGAGGGCGAGACGGCACTGGCGCATGCCGCCACCGCCGCGCGCGCGATTGCCGTGGATCTTCAACGGGCCCACGAGGCTCTGGCCGCGGTCGACCGTTCCCTGCGCGGGGTTCCCGGTCTGCGATGCCTGTTAGGACATCCCGATCTGATCGACGATCTCGACGCTCGCGCGGCTCGCCTTGAGGACGCGGTCGGGCAGCTCGAACTACGCATCGACAGTGGCTCGCTACAGCTACTCGACGACGACCTAGAGGAAGTCAATGCGAAGTTGCTGAAGCTCAAAGATGCCGTCTGGGCAATCAGGATGGATCGGGTGGGTCACGCCCGCGCGGTCGCGGAGCTCGCGGGACCCGACGCCTCGGCTGCGGAAGTTGAGGCCTTCTCGTCAATCGAGCTCGCCCTGTCAGGGCTAAACCGGCTCGAGGTCCGGGGCCGTGACTCTGCCGGCCTTCACCTGCTGGTGCGCGATCATGGACTTGCCCTGCAGGACCCGGTGCTAGTAGCGGAGCTCGAGAAACGCTCGGATCCGATCTTTCGCAATCGTGCCGTGTGCGCTCCATCGGGTCACCTCTGCTTTGTGTACAAGGTCGCGCGCGAGGTCGGGGAACTGGGCGACAACACGCGTCACCTGAGGAATGCCATCGGAACCGATGATTTGCTTCGCCGTGCGCTGAAGAGTGACAACGTCAAGCTGACGGTGCTCGGCCATACACGTTGGGCGAGCATCGGGTTGATAAACGAAGCCAATGCTCACCCGGTCAATCAGGAGGCGGCGAGCGGACCGCAGCCGCCTTACGTCGTCGCGGCACTGAACGGAGACGTGGACAACCATCGCACCCTCGTCGACATGCACGGGCTCGATCTGGCAGCGGAGATCACCACCGACGCCAAGGTGATCCCAGCGCTTGCGGGGCAGGAGCTCGCCGCTGGCTGCACGTCCGAGGAAGCATTTCGTCGGACGGTCGATCAGCTCTATGGGTCAGTCGCGATCGCCGCGACCACTGCGCTCGAGCCATCCAAGCTGATGCTGGCCCTGCGCGGCAGCGGGCAGACGCTCTGCCTCGGCATCGACGAGGACATCTACGTAGTCGCGAGTGAGCCCTATGGAGTGGTCGAGGTCACCTCGAGCTATGTCAGGATGGACGGCGAAGCGATCAGCGACGTGGATGGGAGCCAGGGCCAGATCGTCGTCCTCGACGCCGCGTCGGCGGGCGAACCGGATCGGATTCGCCGGGTCACTTATGGCGGCGCAGAACTGGCTGTCGGCGCCGAGGATCTGCTCAGCACGGAGATCACGACGCGGGACATCGATCGCGGCATCCACCGGCACTTCTTCCTGAAGGAGATATCCGAGTCGCCGACGACGATGCGCAAGACGCTCCGAGGCCGAATCCGCGACGTGGATGGCCGCAAACGCGTCGTCCTCGGCGAGGACACGATCTCGGCCGCTGTGCGCGCCCGCCTCAGCTCAGGAGCGATCCGCCGCATCATCGTAGTCGGCCAAGGCACCGCCGCCATCGCCGGCAAGGGCGTGGCGGCATCGATCGCATCCGCGACTCGGTCCGCGCCGCTCGAAGTGCTCGCAGAGCCCGCGAGCGAGTTGTCTGCCTTCGGCCTCACAGAGGACATGTCCGACACGCTGATCGTCGCGGTCAGCCAGTCAGGCACGACAACAGACACAAACCGGACGATCGATCTGGCACGGGGTCGGGGCGCGGCGGTGATCGCGATCGTCAACCGCCGGAACAGCGACATCACGCACAAGGCCGACGGGGTGCTGTACACCTCCGATGGGCGCGACATCGAGATGAGCGTCGCATCGACGAAAGCCTTCTACAGCCAGATTGCGGCAGGCTTTCTCCTTGCCTTCGGGCTCGCCGATGCGATCGGCTGTGCTCAGTCGCCCAGCCGTGATGCTGTCCTGACGGCCCTCTTGAGGCTGCCTGAGGCGATGGACGAAGTGCTGACCCGCCGGGCCAAGATCCACGCATTGGCACAGTCGCTCTCGCCGCGAAAGCGACACTGGGCCGTTGTTGGAAACGGACGAAACCTGATCGCCGCGCATGAGATTCGGATCAAGCTGTCGGAGCTCTGCTACAAATCGATCGCACTCGACGTAACGGAGGACAAGAAGCACATCGATTTGTCCTCTGAGCCCCTGACGCTGATTTGTGCACCTGGTCTTACTGGCTCAGCTGCGGCGGATGTCGCCAAGGAGGTGGCAATCCTGCGCGCACACAAGGGCGCGCCTGTCGTCGTCGCGACCGATGGCGCCGAGGCGTTTGTGGACGATGAGAACCTGATCCTGGTGCCACCGGTGCATCCGGACCTCGCGTACGTGCTGTCCACGATGGTCGGCCATCTTTTCGGCTACGAGGCCGCGCTTGCCATTGACGCCCAGGCAGACCCCCTCCGGGAGGCGCGCGCGTCGATCGACGCAACGAATCAGGTTTCCGCGGACGATGACGATGTGTTGGCCGATCTCAGCACGGCACTCGCACCGCACGTCGCCGAGTTTCGCCGCAAACTCTGGGGAGGGCTCTACGACTCGACGGCGGCACCCCAGACCATGGCGAGACTCGCGTCGCTGTTCGGATATGTGGAGGGAGCAACGCCACTTGACTTCTACGATCGTGAGTTCGGTCGGCCCGGTACTCCGGGCAATCTTGTCGAGGACTTGATCTTCGCGCTGACGTTGGCGATTGACGATCTAACGCGCTCGATTGACACGATCCGACACCAGGCGAAGACCGTGACCGTGGGAATATCAAGATCCGACGAAGAACTGTTTACAGTCCCGCTCGTCACGTCTGTGCTCAACGCCGGCGGTGAGCGAGCGCGACTCAGTTACGTGAACCTCCGAACTCTTGCCGCGTTGAATCCCGCCGTGCTCGAGGTCGTCGGACACAGCCGGTATGAGATAGAGCGGGTCCCGGGTCGCGAGGATGCTGCGATCAGACTCATCGAGCAGGGGGGATCGGTGAAGGGAACGCCGTCGCGCACCGACTCGGACCACACTCTCCGTGGTACGAAGAAGATCGTTGCCGACGAACGTGAGGTACTGGTCGCACGCGGTCGTGGCGACGGACGGCTGGTCATCTTCGTGCCGGAGGTCTCCTCCGGCGTCACGACGAATATGGTGTTGCTCCACGTCGTTCTCCACGAACGCTTAGAAGCCGACCGTATGCGTCGCGTGCTCGATGGCTATCGGCGACGCCTGAGTTCGCTCGCCAGTGCGGTCATTGAGAGTGACAGCCCGTTCGACGATCGGCAGTTGGGCGAGATCAGCGTCGAAGCCCTGCTGACGACCCCGATTGGCATCCTGGCCGACACGTGGGATGCCAGTAGGCGCGAACAGCTCCCCGTGTAGGCGGGCAGGGACGGTGGAGCGAGCTGCCGGCCTAGGGTTTGCTTTCAGATCTAGAACGGCTGCGGCGCAGCCAAAAAGCCCGTTCCGATCGGCCCGCCGGCGAAGAAAAGCGTTCAGCTCAGCCCGCTGGCGGAGAAGGGCCCTTCGATCCTCCCGTGGACGGGCGTAGCATGAGACACGAACCGTCGTAAGGAGGGAGCATGTCGCGACTCATCCGGATGGACCAAAGCGGCCACACCACGGTGGCCGAGTGGACCGCCGAGGATCCCGCCAGTATCGAGGCCGCGGTGGCGGCGTTCCGCGCCGAGCTGGATCAGGGCTACTACGCCCTCGTCTCACACGCCTCGGGCAGTGCCGAGCAGGTGCGCGAGCTCCCGCTCGACGCGGACCTGGTCATCCTGCGCCGCCCGATCGCCGGAGGCTAGAGCGCTGAGCTCGATCGCGCCAGCGCCGCCGGCCGACGCCGGCGGGGTGCTCCCCGAGCTCGCCAACGTCCACTGGCGCCGGCGGGTGGACGACCGCTCGCTGCGCCGAGCCGGCCGGCTGTGGACGCTCTCCACCGCTGCCCACGCGGTGCCGTTCGTGGCGGCCGCTGCGGTACTCGGACTGGCCGACCCGATCCTGATTCCGTTCGCGTTGCTGTGCCTGGCTCACGCGTGGGCGATACCCGAGCTGTACGCGGCTCGTGGCGCCCGGGTCGCCAAGCGCATAGGGGGAGATTGGGCGGGCTCCGAGCATGTCGCCCTGGGACTGCTCGGCGATCTCGCCGACCACGGGGCGCGTGAGCTTCACGGTCGCAGCGGGCTGATGCTCGAGCGCGGCCGGCTCGGCGTGTGGCTGGTCGGCGAGGCCGGCGCGCTGCTGATCCGGCCGGGTGGGCGGCGGGCGCATTGCTACTGCGTCAAGGCCACTGATCCCAAGCTCCCGCCCAGCGACCGCCTGGCCCACCTTCTGCTGGCGCTGCGAACCGACGAGGTCGGCTTCGCCACGGTGGCCAATCTGGCCTTCTCGGGGGCCTGCTGGCGGGTGCGCCGACGAATGGCGGCGCCGGCGCGGGTGGCGCTCGACGCCGCGGTGGCGCAGGCCAGGGCGCGCTGAGCCAGGGCCGCGCCGCGCGAGCCAGGGCGCGCTGAGCCAGGGCCGCGCCGCGCAGGCCCGCGCACGCTGAAGCGCAGGGCCGGGCGGCTCATGCCCGTGAGCGAACTTTGTCCCCAGGGCCAATGTGCGCCTGACCGGCGCAGCCGATCATTCTCGGCATGACCCGCCCATTAACAGCTTCCAAGGTGTTGCTCGTCGCGGACCGGCGGCCGGCGGCCGCGAATCGCGACCCCGGTCCGGTGCGCCGCTACCGCATCGCCCGGCTGCGGTTCGACTCGCGGCCGGCCGGTGGGGAGTCCCGCTTCGACTACCTCAAGCGCGTTTACGACTGATGCGCCGCGGTTAGGCGAACTCTTAGCGACTCCTTCAGCGACTCCTTCGGTTCCGGTGCGCCGCAGGAGTACGCTTAGAGCATGGATACTCAAGTCGAGGCTCATCGCTCCCGTACGCCGGTCGTCCGGAAGGTCGGCGCCGGGATCGTTCTGATCATCGCCGCGGCGTTGGCGATCAAGCTCGCCATCGGGATCGTGGTCTGGCTCTTCTGGACGATCGTGACGGTCGCGGTGGTCGTGGCGATCATCTGGGCGCTCAAGACAATTTTCTGGTGAGACCGGCCCCTTAGCGCCGCAGCTGGGCATGGGCGTGGTCGTAATCATGTTCTTCTTCGGCCTGGCGGGCGGGACCGTCGGCCGGATGAAGGGCAGTTCGTTCTTCGTGTGGTTCCTGATCTCGGGGCTGATCCCGTTCCTCGGGCTGCTCACCGCTGTCTGCTACCGGTGGGACAACCGTGAGCTCCGCCGCCAGTGCCCCGGCTGCGGCCGGATCCTGAAGCTGCACGACACGCTGTGCACCCGCTGCGGGACCGATCTCGACTTTCCCGACGTGGCAATCGCCTCCGAGGAGAGCGCCCGCCGGCGGCTGGCGGCAGCTCCCCCGTCGGGCTAGTGGGCTCGTCCGCAAGTCCTGCGGACATTCGAGCGGCCCCTGGCGGCGCTGCGCTTTGTCCTCGGACCCTCGTGTGGCGCTGCCACACGTCGGGTCCTGCGTCCTCGCGCAGCATCCGCCAGTGACCACTCTCGGTGCCGCACGACTTACGGACGAGCCCACTAGGACGGCCCAAACCCGCTGTTACACTCGCCCTTCCCGCGCGCGCGGACGGGCCGCGCGCACCCGGAGGTAGACCCGCCAAAGGAGGCCACGAGCATGCGTGCAGTCGACGCCCTGATGGAATGCCTGAAGGCCGAGGGCGTCGATGTCGTATTCGGTCTGCCGGGCGGCGCGAACCTCCCCACCTACGACGCCTTCTACGACGCCGGGATCCGGCACATCCTGGTCCGCCACGAGGCCGGCGGCGGGCACGCCGCCGAGGGCTACGCCAAGGCCACCGGCAAGGTCGGCGTGTCGCTGGCCACCAGCGGCCCCGGTGCCACTAACCTGGTCACACCGATCTGCGACGCGATGATGGACTCGGTCCCGGTGGTGTTCATCACGGGCCAGGTGCGGACCGAGCTGCTCGGAACGGACGGGTTTCAGGAGGCCGACACGATCGGCATCACGATGCCGGTCGTCAAGCACAGCTTCATGATCCAGCATCCGTTGGAGATCCCGCGCTCGATCCACGAGGCGTTCCACATCGCGCGCACCGGACGTCCGGGACCGGTCGTGCTCGACATCCCCCAGGACCTGAGCCGCGCCGACATCCCCTACGAGCCCGTGAGCGACGTGCGCCTGCCGGGCTATCAGCCGACCACCGAGGGCAACCAGAAGCAGATCCGGATCGCCGCCAAGGCGCTGGCCAACGCGCGTCGGCCGGTCATCTACGCCGGCGGCGGCGTGGTCGCGGCCAACGCAGCCGCGGAGCTGACCGAGCTCGCCACCTCCGACCGCTTCCCGGTGACTTGCACGGTAATGGGGCTGGGGGGGTTCCCGGCGCCGCACGAGCAGTGGCTCGGAATGCTCGGCATGCACGGTACCCGGGCAGCCAATTACGCGATGGACGAGGCCGATCTGATCTGCGCCATCGGCGCGCGTTTCGACGACCGGGTGACCGGCAAACTGGCGGAGTTCGCGCCACGGGCCAAGTTCATCCACATCGATGTCGATCCGGCCGAGATCTCCAAGAACGTGCCCGCCCACATCCCGATCGTGGGCGACGCCAAGAACATCCTCCCGCGGCTGACCGCCGAGTACCGCGCGCTGGCCGCCGAGCCGGCCCGACTCGAGGAGTGGTGGTCGCGGATTCGCGTGTGGCAGGAACGTCATCCGCTGCGCTACGACGACTCGACCGACTCCGAAATCAAGCCCCAGTACATGATCCAGGCGCTCTACGAGGCAACCGGCGGCGAGGCGATCGTCACCAGCGACGTCGGCCAGCACCAGATGTGGACCGCCCAGTACTACCACTTTCCCGGGCCGCGGCGATGGATCAACTCGGGCGGGCTGGGGACGATGGGGTTTGGCCTGCCTGCGGCGATGGGCGCCAAGGTCGGCTGTCCGGACCAGACAGTGGTCTGCATCGCGGGCGACGGCTCGGTCCAGATGAACATGCAGGAGCTCGCGACCTGCACCCAGGAGGGCATCGCGATCAAGGTGTTCATCATGAACAACGGCTACCTGGGCATGGTCCGCCAGTGGCAAGAGCTGTTCTGGGATAAGCGCTACAGCCAGGTCGACATGGGGCAGTGGCCGGACTTCGTCAAGCTGGCCGAGGCCTACGGCGCCACCGGTCTGCGGTTGGAGGACAAACACACGCTGGTGGCCGATATGAAAGAGGCGCTGACCGTGGATGGGCCAGTGCTCGTCGACGTGTGCGTCACGCGCGAGGAGAACACGTATCCGATGATCCCGGCCGGGCAGCCGGCGCGGAACATGGTTGGGTGAGGCGTTATGGGTGAGCCGGCAACCAAAGAGATCCTGTCACTCGACGAGCTCGAGGCGGCGGGCGGCCTGCGCACCGGGCGCAAGCACATCCTGTCGATCCTGGTCGAGAACAAACCGGGTGTCCTGACCCGGATCGCCGGCCTGTTCGCGCGGCGCGGGTTCAACATCGACACGCTGGCCGTCGGCCCGACCGACGACGAGCGCATCTCGCGCATCACGCTGACGCTTGACGGCGCGGTGCACCCGATCGATCAGGTGACCAAGCAGCTCCACAAGCTCGTCAACGTCATCAAGATCCGCGACCTGGAGCCGCGCGAGACGCTGGCGCGCGAGCTGGCGCTGTTCAAGGTGTCGGCCGACGGCGCGGGCCGGGCCGAGGTCATGCAGCTGTGCGAGATCTTCCGCGGCAAGGTAGTCGACGTAACCAAGCGCTCGATCGTGATCGAGCTCACCGGCACGTTCGAGAAGGTCGACGCGTTCGAGCAGCTGGTCAGGCCGTTCGGGCTGATCGAGATGGCGCGCACGGGCGAGATCGCGATCGCCCGCGGCCGCAGCGAGACATAGACGCGCGGCCACAGCGAGACATAGACGGGCGCCCGGGTAGCCTGCCGGGCGTGAGCACTGGCGCGAGGGAGCTTTCGCGATCCTGGGGCTGGCTCGACGCGGACGCCTACCGGCGCCTCGAGCGCCGGCTGGACGCAGCGCTGCGCCGTGCCCGCGGAACGGGTACGCCGGCTATCGCCGGCGTCACGACCGATGTGGCCGCGGGCCTCGATCCGACTGCCATGGTGTTCGCCTCACGGCGCTCCGGCGAGCCTTGGTTCTGCCTCGAGCAACCCGACCGCGACGGGTATGCGGTGGCCGGCATCGGGTGCGTCCGCGCGCTCGAGGCGCGCGGCACGGGCCGCTTCGGGCACCTGGCCAGGCGCTGGTCGGCGGTTGCTGCGGACGCCTTCGCCGACAATCCGGATGGTCCGCCCGGTTCCGGCCTGGTGGCCTTCGGCGGGTTCGCGTTCGCCCCGGACGGAGGCGCCTCCACCCGCTGGGAGGGCTTCGCGCCGGCCTCCATGGTCGTGCCGGAGGTGTCGCTGGCGCGCCGGGGCGAGCATGTCGCGCTGACCGTGAACGTCGAGGTTGCTCCGGACGACACCGTGGACGACCTGCGCCGGCGCGTGGTGGCTCGCCTGGGTTCGCTGCGCAGCGCATCGCTGCCCCTGCTCGACCCTGCGCCGGCGGGCAACTATCGCGTCCTTAGCCCGATGCCGCCCTCGCACTTCGAGGAGGCGGTGGCCCGGGCGGTGCAGCGAATCCGCTCCGGGGAGCTCGAGAAGATCGTTTTGGCCCGGGACGTTGAAGTCCACGCGCCGCTCGAGCATGACCCGAGCGCGGTGCTGGGGCTGCTGCGCGAGGCGTTCCCGTCCTGCTACGTGTTCGCCGTCGGGCGAGGCGACGCGGTGTTCGTCGCGGCCAGCCCGGAGCTGCTCGTGCGGCGGGAGGGTCAGCGGGCCTCCACGGTGGCGCTGGCCGGATCCTCCCGGCGCAGCGCCGATCCGGCCATCGACGATCACCTCGGCGAGCAGTTGCTGCACAGCGACAAGGACCGCGAGGAGAACGAGATCGTTGTGCGGAGGATCGCCCGGGCGCTGCGGCCCCACTCGGTGTGGGTCACGGCTGCGCCGGAGCCGGCACTCGTCCGCGTGGCCAACATCCTGCACCTGGGCACGCCGATCCGCGCTCAGCTGGCCGCGCCTTTGAGCGCGATCGAACTGGCCGGCGTCCTGCACCCCACGCCGGCCGTCGGCGGCGAGCCGTGGGGCGCGGCCGAGCCGCTGATCCCGGCGCTGGAAGGCCTCGATCGCGGCTGGTACGCCGGCGCGGTGGGATGGGCCGACGCGACGGGCGACGGCGAGTTCTGCGTCGCCTTGCGCTGCGCGCTGCTCCGCGGCCGCCTGGCCCACCTGTACGCCGGCGGGGGGATTGTCCGCGACTCCGAGCCGGTGGCGGAGCTGGCCGAGACCGAGGTCAAGCTGGGGGCCTTACTGCCAGTCCTTGCGGGATAGCGACGCTCGAACGCCTCGCAGCGGCACCCGCTAAGGCTTCCGCGGCACCTTGCTTCGCGAGGTGCCGGTGCGAGACGTATCGGGCGCCGCCTCCCTCGGACCCCGCCGCGGCATGAGAGCGCGGGTCAGCGAGCGTGGGCGCGCATTGCCGCGAGGGCAGCGTCAGCCACCCGCCGGTGCAGCGCCAGGTTCTCGACCCGGTCGGTGCGCACCTCGATGATCGTCGTCGCGCTCGCGGCCAGCGAGCGTTCGACCGCCGCCCGCAGCTCGGCCAGAGCGATCGGGCGTTCGTAGGCGCACCCATACAGCGCTGCCGCGTGCGAGAACTCCAGTCCGTGCGGGGTGGCGACGTGCTCCTCGAACGCGTCGGTCTCGCCTGCCACCGGCAGGAAGTGGAAGATGCCGCCGCCATCGTTGTTGAGCAGCACGATCGTCAGGGGGAGGCGGAGGCGCCGGGCGGCGACCAGGCCGCCGATGTCGTGCGCGAGGGCCACGTCGCCGATAAGCAGGACGAGCGGGTCGTCGCCGGCGGCGGCCGCGCCGAAGGCGGAGGACACAGTGCCGTCGATCCCGTTCGCGCCGCGGTTGGAGAGGACGCGCGGACCGCTCTCCCGAGCGGGAAAGAACTCCTCGACGTCCCGGATCGGCATGGAGGAGGCGACGAACAGGGTGGCCGTTGCCTGCAGCCACTGGCCCAGGCTGCGCGCGACGAGCGGTTCGGAGAGCGCATCGCCGAGGGTTTGATCGATGGCCGACGCCGCCGCGTCATCGGCCGCACGCCAGGACGCGAGCCACATCGGGTCGACCGGAACGATCTCGTCGGCGGTCAGGCCCTCGAGCAGCGCCAGCACAGGTGCGTGTAGCCGCTGGCCGACCATCGAGTCGGGGTCGTGCCAGCGGCCATCGGGGTCGATCGCGATCTGGGCCGCGTCCAGACCGGCCAGCCACGCCCGCAGCGGCTTTGAGGTCGGCAGGTCGCCGACGCGGATCACGAACTCCGGCCGGTGCGCATTAGAGAACCCGTCGTCGCGCAGAAGCAGGTCGTAGTGAGCGACCGCGGCCGTTCCGTGGCGCGCGCCCGACAGCGGATCGGCCAACAGCGGGATCGCCGCGCGCGACGCGAAGCCGGCCAGCTCGCGGCCGGCGAGCGGATCGCTCTGCGCGCCCGCCACGATCGCGACCCGCCCGGACGGGTGGCGCCGACCAGACGGGACGGTCGCCACCGGCGCCTCGAGCGCCACGTACGGGCGGCCGTCGTCGCGGCCGGTGTCGTCGTCGGGCAGCGCGGCGTCAGGCACCAGCGGCTCGCGCAGCGGGAAGTTGAGGTGGACCGGTCCGGGGGGTCCGTGAGCAGCGGTCAGGTACGCGCGGCAGGCCAGCGTGCGAATCCATCGCAGCACCTCGGGATGGGCCTCGTGCAGGCCGACCTCGAAGAACCACTTGACGGCGTCGCCATACAGCTTGAGCTGGTCGATGGTCTGGCCGGCTCCCACCTCGCGCAGCTCGGCGGGACGGTCGGCGGTCAGAACGATCAGGGGCACGCGGGCGTGGCGGGCCTCGATCACGGCGGGCGCGAGGTTGGCCGCAGCGGTGCCCGAGGTGCAGGTGACGGCCACCGGCCGGCGGGATCGCTTGGCGGCGCCGAGCGCGAAGAATGCCGCGCAGCGCTCGTCGAGGTGCGACCAGCAGCGAATACGCGGCTCCCGCACGAGCGACAGGACGATCGGAGTACTCCGCGACCCCGGCGCGGTGCAGGCGTGCTCCATGCCGCTTCGCGCGAGCTCGTCGCAGAACGCGCGCAGCAGCAAATAGGTGTCGGTGGCGGTCATGATGCGGATGTGATGGCGCCGGACGTGGTCCTCCTGCACGGCTTCACCCACACCGGGGCGAGCTGGGACCCCGTCGCCGCGGCGCTCGCGGAACGCTACCGCGCTCTCGCTCCCGATCTCGTGCCCCGGATCCGGGCGCCGGACATCCGCGGGCACGGGTCGGCCTCCGATCGGGTGCCGGTCACGCTCGATGCGGTGCTCGGCGATCTCAAGGCGCTCGCGCCCGCCCAGTTCGCTCTGACCGGCTATTCGATGGGCGGGAGGCTCGCGCTCCATGCCGCCCTCGCGTTCGGAGCACGGATGCAGCGGCTGGTGTTGATCGGCGCCAGCCCCGGGATCGCGGACGGCGCTGAACGGGAAACGCGCCGGGCCGCCGACGCGACGCTCGCGGACGAGATCGAGGCATTGACGATCGAGGAGTTCGCCCACCGCTGGGCGCAAACTCCGGTGCTGGCCGGCCAGCCGCCGGACGTGGCTGCGGCGGTCCACGTCGACCGGTTGCGCAATCAGCCAGTCGGCCTGGCCCGGGCGCTCCGCGGCCTCGGGACCGGAGCGCTACCCTCGCTGTGGGACCGCCTGGGCGAAGTCGAGATGCCGGTGGCGATCGTCGTGGGCGAACGCGACCAGATATTCAGGGCGATCGCCACCGAGATGGCCGCGGGAATACGCAGCGCGGAGGTGATCGTCGTGCCAGGAGCGGGGCACGCCGTCCATCTGGAGGAGCCGGGCGTGGTGGCTCAGGCGATCGACACTTGATCAGGCGGCCTGACACCTCTTCGGAATCTCCAGTCATTTGCCACCCGAACACTTGTAGGGGTAGCGCCATCATCTGCGCGAAATCCAACGGTCAGTGTTTGTCGCCATTGACGCCGACCGGCGCGGTTGAGATGTCCCGGTCGGGGTCGTCGACGGTGCGTAGGGGCCGGAGCTGACCCAGCGGCGGGGGTTGGTGGTTGAGCTCGTAGCGGCCCAGCGAGTTGACGTGGGCCTGGGCGACTGAGGTGACGCGTGTGATGGCTTCGTCGTCGGCGACGAGGTCAGGTGCGGTGTGGTGGAGGTGGTCGATCGAGGCGGTCATGCAGCGGGCGTTCCAGACCTGCAGGGCGTTGACGAGGATCTGCAGGCAGAGCGGGTGGCGGCGCGTGATGAGCAGGCTGACGGGCACCCAGCCACGCTTCAGTGACCCGGCGGTTCGGAGCATGTCGTCGTAGTGCTCGCGGATTGGCTACCGGCGCGCGCGGCCGCGCAGGATGGCGTCGACGGGTAGCCCACGGGCTCCCGAGGAGAACAGGCGGAGGCTGGCGGCATCTGAGCCGGGGGATGAACCGCAGGCCGAGGAGGTCAAACAGCGCGGACACGTGCGCCGCATAGGCCCTGGCGGAACGGTGATAGACACTAAGCGTTGGGTTTCGCGCGGCTGACCCTAGCCCTTGTAGCCATGCGCATGGGCACGAATCGTGAGGTGGGTCGGCGGCCGGGAGGGCCGCCGGCCAGGCGGGAACCGTGAGGTGGGTCACACGAGGCCGGCCCGATACCACTCGCTCAGCCCGTCGCCCAGGCCCGCTCCGGTGGGAATCTCGATCCGGCCCGCGCGCGGTGGCATCGGGTCGTCGCGGTCGGCGAACAGCCCGAGGGTGGCCAGGCCGCATGGCCGGTCCGGTCGCAGCGCCGCCGCCGCATGCAGCGCCGCGGCGATCCCGAGCGGCCCGTCGAGGGTCGAGGCGAGGTACACCTCATAGCCCGTGCTGCGCGCCCGTCGAGCCGCGCCTAACAGTCCGGTGATGCCGCCGCAACCGGCCACCTTGAGACAGACCGCCTGACACACGCGTTCGTCCAGTGCCCCGACCGCCGACGCGGTCTCGTCCAGCGCGAGCGCCACCCCGGGAACCGCTGCTGCAACCCGCCGGGTCTGCTCGAGCCCGCGAACCGGCTCCTCGCACAGTTCGATCCCGACCGGCGCCAGCGAGCGAAGCGCCGCCACCGCCTCTTCCACCGACCATGCCCCGTTGGCGTCAAGCCGGATTGCCACATCGGGTCCGAGCACCGCGCGCACTGCGGCCAGCCTGCCGGCGTCGTCGCCGATCCCGACCTTGACCTTGACGCAGCCGAACCCGGCCGTGCGCGCGGCGCCTGCCTCGGCGGCGGCGCCGGCGCGATCGGGCGCCGCGATCGTGTAGTTGACCTCCAGCGGCTCGGCGGCGCGCGCGCCGAGTCCTCGCCACACGGGCTGGCCGGTCTGGCGGCTCTCAAGGTCGCAAAGGGCCATGTCGATCGCGGCCACCGCGGGCAGGACGGCCATCCGGCGCCACTCGCCCAGCGCCTGCGCGGTGGCGGGGCCCGGTGAGGCTCGGGCCAGCATGTCCCGGCACGCCTCGAGCGCCTCGAGCACATCGTCGACGCCGACTCCGTGGTAGTCCGGCAGCGGCGCCGCCTCGCCCAGGCCCACGTGACCGTCCGAGTCCTCGATGCGCACGAGCAAGAGCGGGCGCTCCCGGATGGACCCCCAGCCGGAAAAAAACGGCGCGCGCAAGCGCGCCCATAAAAAATCGATGTGGACGTTCACCGGCTGAGCAGGAGGCCGGCGGCCAGCAAGGCGCAGAAGACCAGCTGAAGCATGCCTGTGCGGGCCAGGGCGCCGTTCAGCGACGCACCGTCGGTGCGATTGCGCACGACGCGCACGACTCCCGCCGCGAGCGGCAGGGTCAGCCAGGGCAGGAGCACCCACGGCTCGAGCGGCCCGAAGACCCAGATGACCGGTGCGAGCAGATAGGCCAGGTAGACGATCACCGCGAAGAGGACGCGAGTCCCCCGCCGGCCGAGGCGAACCGCGAGCGTGCGCTTGCCCGCGCGCCGGTCGGTGTCGATGTCCCGCACGTTGTTGACCACCAGGATGCCGCTGGCGATCAGTCCGACGGGTACGGCGAGCGCGAACGCCTCCCAGTCGAGATGCTCGACCTGCACGAAGTAGGACCCGGCCACCGCGACGATCCCGAAGAACAGGAACACGAACAGCTCGCCCAGCCCCTCGTACCCGTAGGGCCGCGGGCCGCCGGTGTAGAGCACCCCGGCCAGGATCGAGGCGGCGCCGACGAGCACGAGCTGCCAGCCCGCAACGGCGATCAGGTAGGCCCCGGCCAGGACCGCGACGCCGAAGGTCAGATAGGTGGCGATGAGCACCTGACGAGGAGGCACCAGGCCGCCGGCGGTGACGCGCACCGGCCCCAGGCGGTCCTCCGCGTCCGCTCCGCGCCGGGCGTCGGAGTAGTCGTTGGAGAGATTGGTGCCGACCTGGATGAACATCGCGCCGATCAACGCGGCGACGAAGCGCAGCGGGTGGAACACCCCGAAATAGCCGGCCAGCGCGGTCCCGACAAGCACGGGAGCGATCGCGGCCGGGAGCGTCCGCACGCGAGCGGCCATCAGCCAGATGCGAACGCCGCTCGGCCTGGTCACGGCCCGCGCCGAGGCCATCACCTCACGCCCGGCGCGGGAACTTCGTGAAGTCCGGTTTGCGCTTCTCGAGATAGGCATTACGCCCCTCCTGCGCCTCCTCGCTCATGTAGAAGAGCAGGTTCGCGTCGTGGGCGAGCTGCTGGATCCCGGCCAGGCCGTCCTCGTCGGCGTTGAAGCTTGCCTTGAGCATCCGCAGCGCGAAGGGCGAGAGCGCGAGCATCTCACGGCACCACTCGACCGTCTCCTGCTCTAGCTGCTCGAGTGGCACCACGGCGTTGACCAGGCCCATCGCCAACGCCTCCTGGGCGTCGTATTGCCGGCACAGGAACCAGATCTCCTTGGCCTTCTTCGGCCCGACCAGGCGCGCCAGAACGCTCGCTCCGAAGCCGCCGTCGAACGAGCCGACTTTCGGGCCGGTTTGGCCGAAGCGCGCGTTGTCGGCGGCGATCGTCAGGTCGCACACGACATGCAGCACGTGGCCGCCGCCGACCGCGTAGCCCGCCACCATGGCCACCACCGGCTTGGGCAGCCGGCGGATCTGGACGTGCAGGTCGGTCACCTCGAAGCGGCCGACCGCCTCGTGCCGGCCGACCTGCGTCGGGTCGGCGCCCGTGACGTAGCCCCCTCGCTGGCCGCGGACCCGCTGGTCACCGCCCGAGCAGAACGCGTCGGGCCCCTGGCCGGTCAGGATGACCACGCCGACCTCGAGGTCCTCGCGGGCGCGTGTGAACGCGTCGGATAGCTCGACGACAGTCTCGGGTCGGAACGCGTTGCGCACCTCCGGCCGGTTGATCGTGATCTTGGCGATGCCGGCGGCCTCGCCGAGACCGGTCTCGTAGCGGATGTCCTGGTAGTCGGCGGCGGCCTGCCAATCCGTTTGCACGGCCGCGAGACTACCGTGTCGGTCGTGTCTTCCTGGCTTCCCGCCGCCGCGGCCAAGCATCCCGATCGCGCGGCGATCGAGGGTCTCGAGCGTTCGCTGACCTACGCCGAGCTCCGTGACGCCGCCGGCGCGAGGGCGGGCGCGGTGCGCGCGCGCCGGGTCGCACTGGCGCTGCCGGCGGGCGAGGACTTCGTAATCGCGCTGCATGCATGTTTGCTGGCCGGCGCGGCCGTGGTGCCGATCGATCTGCGGCTAAGCACGGCCGAGCAGGAGCAGCGCCTGGCCGGGGCGGACTTCGTGGTCAGCGAGCCGCTGGTCCCGGCCCGCGGCGCCATCGCCGACGTAGGCCGTGACCGGCCGGTGGCGGCGCTACACACGTCGGGGACGACCGGGGCGCCGAAGCGGGTCGTACTCACCGAGGGCAACTTCGAGGCCAGCGCCCGCGGCTCGGCGGTAGCGCTCGGACTCGACCCGGCCGAGCGCTGGCTGTGTCCGATGCCGCTTACCCACGTGGGCGGCCTGTCGATCCCGATCCGCAGCGCGATCTACGCCACCACCGCCGTCCTCCACGGCCGCTTCGACACCGAGCCGGTTCTGAACGACCTGATGGACCCGGCACGGCGGATCACGATGGTCTCGCTGGTGCCGACCATGCTCGTGCGGCTGCTCGACGCAGGACTGGAGCGCCCGCCGACGCTCCGCTGGGCGCTCGTGGGTGGGGGTCCGATCCCGGCGCCGCTGCTCGAGCGCGCCCGCGCCGCCGGCGTGCCGATGGCCCCCACCTACGGGATGACCGAAGCTTGCTCGCAGATCGCTACATTCGGCCGGCCGTTGCCCGGCGTCGACGTGGTCACGGCACCAGACGGCGAGGTGCTGGTGCGTGGCCCGATCGTCGCGGCCGGCGCCCTATCCGACGACGGGTGGCTGCACACCGGCGACCTCGGCCGCTTCGACGACCGAGGCCGGCTCGAGATCATCGGGCGCAAGTCCGACACGATCGTCAGCGGCGGCGAGAACGTGGCGCCGAGCGAGGTCGAGGCGGCGCTGCTCGAGCACCCAGCGGTGGCCGATGCCGCCGTTCACCCGCGGCCGGATCCGGAGTGGGGGGAGGCGGTGGTCGCCACCATCGTTGTGCGTGACGGCCGGGCCGTGAGCCCGGCCGCGCTGAAAGCCCACTGCGCGGTGCGACTGGCCCCCTTCAAGGTCCCCAAGACCGTCGAGTTCGCCGACCGGCTGCCGCGGACGGCGTCGGGCAAGCTGCTCCGGCGCCAGCTTTAATCGGGTCGTGTCTTCGACGCCGCTCCTCGACCCGTCCGACTCGCCCCGTCAGCTCACGATCGGGCCTGAAGCATGAGCGCCTCGGATCCCGAAGCACTCCGGGCCGAGATACGCGAACGCTGGGAGCGGGCGGCCACCGGCTGGGGCAAGCGGGCCGAGCAACTCCGGGAATTCGGCAGTCCGGTGTCCGCTTGGATGATCGACCACGCCCAGCTCGAGCCGGGGCTGCGGGTGCTCGAGCTCGCGGCGGGACCGGGCGACACCGGCTTCCTTGCTGCGGAACGGATCCGACCGGGGGGAACGCTGATCTCAACCGACACCGCCGAGCCGATGCTCGAGATCGCTCGCGCGCGGGCGGCCGAACTGAAACTCGAGAACGTGGAGTTCAAGCGGATCGAGCTCGACTGGATCGACCTCGAGACCGCGAGCGTGGATCGGATCCTGTGCAAGTGGGGTCTGATGTTCAGCGTCGACCCCGAGACATCACTGCGGGAGGCACGCCGGGTGCTCCGGCCGGGAGGCCGCATCGCGGTGGCCGTGTGGGACGAACCCCCGGCCAACCCGTGGGCGACGATCACCACCGATGCGCTGGTCGAGCTAGGCCACGCCGAGCCATCCGACCGCGACGCGCCGGGCGGGATGTTCGCCCTCTCGCGCCCCGGCCGGCTGCAGGAGCTGCTCGAGGCGGCCGGCTTCGTCGACGTGCTCGTCGAGGCGGTGCAGCCCCCGCGCTCGTGGGCCGGCGTGGAGGAGTACGTGGCCGAGACCCGCGACATCTCGAGCGCTTTCGGCCAGACCCTCGCCACACTCTCCGGCGAGCAGCGCCAGCAGGTGACGCGGAAGGTCGCCCGGCTCGCGCAGCCATACACCGCCCCGGACGGATCGCTGAGCATCCCCGCCCGCTCGCTGGTCGCCGCAGCCGACGCATGACCTCACGCCCGGCAAACTCGTGCACGCGTTTTTGCAGCAAGCAAGGTCGATTGCAGTGATTCCGGTTCGTCGGCGTCTTGACCACACTGCGCGCCATGCATTTGCGACTTTCCTTGCTCATCACCATCGCGACCGGCGCAATCCTCATCGCTCCTGCAACGGCCGCGGCCTCCTTCGTTCACGTCGTCGCCCCGGGTGAGACGCTGTCCTCGATCGCCGCGGCGGACGGGCTGAGCGTCACTCAGCTCGCCGCCGCGAACGGGCTATCGCCGACCGCCCAGCTGATCGCCGGCTCGACCGTCCAGATCCCCCCGCAATCGTCCTCGGGCGGTAGCTCGACGGCGGCCCTGACTAGCTCGACGCCGGCTTCGACGACGGCGGCCCCGACTAGCTCGACGGCGGCAACCGGCGACGGCGACAACGACGCCGACGACGTCGGCGCGAGCGCCAGCTCGCCGATCGCGCCGGCGAGCTCGACGACAAGCTCGGGCGCCTACGTGGTCCAGCTCGGCGACACCCTCTCGGGCATCGCCGCGCGCGCCGGACTCAGTCCGGCATCGCTGGCGGCCGCCAATGGGCTCGACCCGAACGGCATCCTGGTTTCCGGCACCGTGCTTCGCCTGTCGGGCTCTGCCGGCACCGCGGCGCCGGCCAGTACCAGTTCGGCGGTGCCCGTAAGCATGACCACGAGCTCGGGCGCCTACGTCGTCCAGCCTGGCGACACTCTGTCGGGCATCGCCGCCCGCGCCGGCCTGAGCCCGTCGTCGCTGGCCGCCGCCAACGGCCTTGACCCGAACGGCGCCCTGATCTCGGGCACGGTGCTGCGCCTGTCCGGCAGCCCGGGGTCCGCCTCCTCATCGGCGGCGGTGTCGCAGCCCGTGGGGGGGGTCGCACAGGGATCACCCACTGAGCCGCCATACCCAACGCCGGAGAGGGTCACCGCGCCTCAGGTCGGCAGCATCGCCTCGGCCAACGGCGTCCCCGCCTCGCTGGCCGACGCCATCGGGTGGCAGGAGAGCGGCTTCAACAACGACCTGGTCTCGAGCGCAGACGCGCGCGGCGTGATGCAGATCCTGCCCGGCACCTGGCAGTGGATCCAGCGCTCGCTGGATACCGGCGGGCCGCCGCTGGCGCCGGCCTCCGCGGCCGACAACGTGCGCGGCGGCGTGCTCATGCTGCACTCGTTGCTTGGTGCTACCGGCGGCGACCACGCGCTCGCGGCCGCCGGCTATTACCAGGGCCTGCCCTCCGTCCAGCAGCACGGCCTGTATCCCTCGACGCAGCAGTACGTCAACGACGTGCTCGCACTCGAGCGGCAGTTCGGCGGCGGCGGATGAGAGATCGGCCGGGGCCGCGCCTCGCTAGGCTCCCAGCCAATGTTCTATGACGACGACGCTGATCTCTCGCTGCTGGACGGCAAGACCATTGCCATCATCGGCTACGGCTCCCAGGGACACGCCCACGCCCTGAATCTGAGCGACTCGGGGGTATCGGTGGTGGTTGGGCTGCGCCCGGAGTCGAGTAGCGTGGCCAAGGCGCGCGAGCACGGCTTGCGCGTCGCCGATCCGGCCGACGCGGCTAGCGAGGGCGACATCGTGATGATGCTCGTGCCGGACGAGCTGCATGGCCGCGTGTGGGAGTCGGGAGTGCGCGATGGGATTGCCGCCGGCAACATCCTGATGTTCGGGCATGGATTCTCGATCCACTACGGCGAGGTAGTGCCGCCTCCGGAGATCGACGTCGCGCTGGTGGCGCCGAAGGGCCCCGGTCATCTGGTGCGCCGGCAGTACCTCGAGGGATCCGGCGTGCCGGGCTTGGTCGCGGTCCACCAGGACGCCACCGGGAACGCGCTCGCGCTGGCTCTCGCCTACGCCAAGGGCATCGGCTGCACCCGCGGTGGCGTGATCGAGACGACGTTCAAGGACGAGACGGAGACCGACCTGTTCGGCGAGCAGGCGGTCCTGTGCGGCGGAGTCACCGAACTGGTGCGTGCCGGCTACGAGACCCTGGTCGACGCCGGCTACGACCCGCGCCTGGCCTACTTCGAGTGCCTGCACGAGCTCAAGCTGATCGTCGACCTGATGTACGAGAAGGGCATCGCGGGGATGCGCTACTCGATCTCCAACACCGCCGAGTACGGCGACATGACCCGGGGCAAGCGCGTAATCGGCGAGCCGTCCCGCGAGGCCATGAAGCAGCTGCTGTCAGAGATTCAGTCGGGCGACTTCGCACGCGAGTGGATTGCCGAGAACCGTGCCGGTCAGGAGAGCTTCAAGCGCATGCGCGAGGAGCAGGCGGGCCACCAGGTCGAGGTCGTCGGCGGCGAGCTCCGCGCGAACATGGACTGGATCGACACCGAGTTCACCGAATAGCTCCGCGGCGAACACTCCGGAGGCGCGGCGCTTCGCGCGAGTGCCTCCGGAGCGTTCATCCGCTTCCCAGCCTCGTAGTCCGTTACCTTCAGGTCCAATCCCCATGAGCCAGGCCGCGACGATCCTCCACATCCCTGAGTCGCTGAAGCCCGCCGATGGGCGGTTTGGCTCGGGACCGTCACGTGTACGCCCCGAGCAGCTGGCGCGCCTGGCCGAGGAGGGCACGGCGATCATGGGCACCTCCCACCGTCAGGCGCCGGTCCGCGGCGTGGTGGCGCAGGTCCGAGCCGGGCTGCGTGAGCTGTTCGCGCTGCCCGAGGGCTACGAGGTGGCGCTCGGCAACGGCGGCACGACCGCGTTCTGGGATGCGGCGGCGGCATGCCTGGTGCGCGAGCGCGCGTTGCACCTCGTGTACGGCGAGTTCTCATCCAAGTTCGCGGCATGCACCCGCGGCGCGCCGTTCCTGGGCGATCCGATCGTCGTCGAAGCGGATCCCGGCGAGGCACCCGAGCCGCGCGCGGATCCTGACGTGGACGTCATCGCCTGGGCGCACAACGAGACCTCGACGGGCGTGATGGTGCCGGTTTCCCGGCCCGCCGGCGCGAACGGGTCGCTGGTTCTGATCGACGCCACGTCCGGAGCAGGTGGGCTGCCGGTCGACGTGACGCAGGCCGACGTGTACTACTTCGCGCCCCAGAAGGGCTTCGCGTCCGACGGAGGGCTGTGGCTCGCGCTGTTCAGCCCGGCCGCGCTCGAGCGCGTGGCCGAGATCGCCGCGAATCCGGACCCCGCGCATTCGTCTCCCACCCCCCGCTGGATCCCGGAGTTCCTGTCCCTCACCGTCGCCCTCGAGAACTCGGTCAAAGAGCAGACCTACAACACACCAGCGATCGCCACGCTGCTGATGCTCGCCGATCAGCTCGGGTGGATGCTCGGGCACGGCGGGCTGGACGCGATGGTCGCCCGCACCACCCAATCGTCCGAGCATCTCTACGACTGGGCGTCGCAACACGAGCACGCCGAGCCGTTCGTGCGCGATCCGGCCAAGCGCTCGCTGGTCGTGGGGACGATCGACTTCGGCTCCGCAGTCGACGCGGCCGACCTGGCGGCCACGCTGCGGGCCAACGGGATCGTGGACGTCGAGCCATACCGGAAGCTCGGTCGCAACCAGCTGCGGATCGCGATGTATCCCGCGACCGATCCGGCCGACGTCGAGGCGCTCACCGCGTGCATCGACTGGGTCCTGGAGCGCAGCCTGTGAGCGCCACGGAATCGCTCTCGGCGGACGCGCAGGCGGACGGGGCGCGTCCCCGGGTGCTCGTCGCCGAAAGGATCGGAGACTCGGGAATCGACCTGCTGCGAACCCACTTCGATGTCGACCTCGGCGTCGGCTGGTCACGCGAGGAGCTCTCCGATCGCATCGGCGAGTACGACGCAATCCTGATCCGATCGGCCACCAAGCTCGACGCCGAGCTCATCGGCCGCGCCGAGCGGTTGCGGGCGGTGGGTCGGGCCGGGGTCGGCGTGGACAACGTCGACGTGGAAGCCGCCACCAAGCGCGGCATCGTGGTGGCCAACGCGCCACAGTCGAACGTGATCACGGCCGCCGAGCACACCATGGCGCTCCTGCTCGCGCTCGCCCGCAACGTCCCGCAGGCGCACGCCTCGCTCACGAGCGGGAAGTGGGAGCGGTCCAAGTTCTCGGGCGTCGAGCTGTACGAGAAGACGCTCGGGATTCTCGGCTTCGGCCGGATCGGCCAGCTCGTGGCCGAGCGCGGCCGCGCCTTCGGGATGCACGTGATCGCCTACGACCCCTACATCTCGGCCGAGCGCTACCGCGAGCTGAGCGTCGAGAAAGCCGAGTCCTCGGACGCCCTGTACGCAGCAGCCGATTTCATCACGCTGCATCTGCCGAGCACGTCGGAAACCCGGGGCTGGCTGGACGCCCAGGCGCTGTCGAAGTGCAAGGACGGGGTGCGCATCCTCAACGTGGCGCGCGGCCCATTGGTGGTCGACGAGGACCTGAAGGCCGCGCTCGACTCGGGCAAGGTGGCCGGTGCCGCGCTCGACGTGTTCCAGTCTGAGCCGGTGACCGACCACCCGCTGTTCGCTTATCCGAACGTGATCGTCACGCCCCACCTAGGCGCCTCCACCGCCGAGGCGACCGACCGGGCGGGGTACCAAGCCGCCGAGCAGGTGGTCGCCGCCCTGACCGGCGGAGTGGTGACCAGTGCGGTCAACGTGCCGGCCATCCCAGCCGAGGACATGGATGTGCTCGGGCCCTTCGTGTCGCTGTGCCGCGCGCTCGGGCGGATCGCGATCGAGGTGGCGGAGGGCTCCTCGGTCGATCTGGTGAGGACCGAGTTCCTCGGCCGCATCGCCGAACGCGACACCCGCATGCTCTCGATCCAGGTGCTGCTCGGCGTGCTGCGCGGGCACACCGAGGAGGAGGTCAACGAGGTCAACGCGCCGGCGCTGGCCCGCGAGCGCGGGATCGAGCTGGTCGAGATGAAGCGCTCATCCCTGCGCGACTACTCGGACCTGGTTCGTGTCACCGTCGAGAGCGGAGATCAGGGCGCGCTGGTCGCGGGCACGCTCCTCGGACGGCGCAACCGCGCCCACCTGCTCGAGGTCTGGGGGCAGCGCTTCAACATCCAGCTCGAGGACCACGTCACGGTGTTCCGCTACCGCGACATGCCCGGAATGATCGGGCGGGTCGGCACGCACTTCGGGGAGCGCGGGATCAACATCGTCTCAGCCGCGGTCGGGCGCCACCCGGACGCGCACGTCGGCGAGGGGCTCGAGGCGGTGATGGTGATCACCACCGATGCCGCCGTGCCCCAGACGGTGATCGACGAGATCGTCGCGCTCGACGGGTTCGAGGCCGTTCGCGCCGTGACGCTTTAGTCGCAGGACGATCACGAGCTTGCGCCGGCCCCGGGATCGCACGCTCACGGTCCTGGTCGTGACGCTGGCGCAGTTATGGCCGTCATGTGGACCTCTGTGCTGCGCAGTTATGGCCGTCATGTCGACCTCTGTGCTCAGCGTCGCGCTGCCGACGATCGGTCGCAGCCTCGACGCGAGCCCCACCTCGCTCGAGTGGATCGTCGATGCGTACGTGATCGTGTTCGCGTTTGCGTGGCTTTTGCCGCCCTGGCGGCGTACGTCGCGTGGGAGCGACGGCACGAGGCGCCGCTCATCGACGTGACCCTGTTCTCGCGCGCGCCGTTCACGGTGGCGAACCAGGCCGGAGTGGCCGTGTTCTTTGCCTTCATCGGCGGCATCGTTTACCTGAGCGCGTTCTTCCATAGGTCAAGGGCCGCTGGAGGCCGGGTCTGCCGTTGGCGAGGTGTGGTGGGACCTGGCGGCGGTCGGGCTTGGGGGCGGGCTGAGCCTCACGCCGATGATCGCGACCGCGATGGCCACGGTGCGTTCGCAGCGCGCCGGCATGGTCTCCGCCATCCACAACTCGATGGGCCAGGCGCTTGGGGTCGCGGTGCTCGGCTCGCTCGTCTACGCGGGCGCCTCCCGCGGATCGGCGGGGGGCGGGCGGTTGCACGAGGCGAGCGCCGCGTCGTTCGTCGATGGACTCCACCGGCCGGTGGCCGTGTCCGGGGGGTGTCTGCTGCTCGCGGCGGCGCTGGCGATGGCGCTGATCCCGGCCGGAGTACCGGCGCACCGGGCGCCCGGCGGTCCCTGAACCGCCCCTCGCTCTGGGCTCTTGCCACATAACCGGGAATATGTCCGGATAATGTGGCAACCGATGAGAGTTGTCGTGGCGCCTCTCAGCCACTTTGCCGACGGCGAGCGCCGGATCGTCGAGGTGGGGGGTCGCTCAATCGGACTCTTCCGGGTGGGGGAGAGCTTCTACGCGATCCGCAACCGCTGCCCGCACCAGGGAGGGCCGCTGTGCCTCGGACACGTGCTCGGCGACGCGGTGGCCGAGGCGCCGGGGCAGGCGCGTGTGTCGAGCGATCCGCTGCGCATCGCGTGCCCCTGGCACGGCTGGGAGTACGACCTCGACAGCGGGCAGTCGTTCATGGGCGGGGCGATGGCCGGGGTGCGGAGCTACGGAGCGCGGGTCGAGCCGGGCGGATCGCTGCTGGATTCGACGCCGGCGCGGTCGGCGCAGCGGGTGCCGGGCCCGTACGTGGCCGAAACGTTCCAGGTGCGGGTCGAAGACGAGTACGTGGTACTGGAGGCGTAGCCGTGTCACACGTTGAACTGCGACCGGGCGACGATTCGGTCACGAAGCGCAGGGTGGAGCTGGTCGACTGCGACGTGCATGCCCAGGCGACCGAGGCGATGCTCACGCAGTTCCTGAGTGCGCCGGCGCGGCGGCTGCTCGAGCGCTACGGCCGCCGCACCCCGCGCGTGACCGACTGGTATCCGCGTGCGCGCAACGCCGGCATGCGCGTCGACGCCTGGCCAGGCAAGCCAGGTCACATTTGGGGCAGCGACCCGGAGCTGATGCGCGCGCAGCTGCTCGACGAGTTCGGGATCGACTATGCGGTGCTCGAGGTGCTGAGCGGACAGGACTGCTACGACCATCCGGACTTCGCCGCGGAGTGGAACCACGCGATCAATCAGTGGCAGCTCGAGGAGTGGCTGTCCTTCGATCCTCGGCTGAGGGGCACGATCGCCGTGCCGCACGAGTATCCGGCGTTGGCGGTGGCGGAGATCGAGCGGCGCGCCGGCGATGAGCGGTTCGTCGCAGTGTTGCTGCCGGCCAGTGCCGCGGAGCAGCTCGGCTCGCCGAAGTACTGGCCGATCTACGAGGCGGCGGCGGCGTGCGGACGGCCGGTGGCGTTCCATACCGGCGGCTATGTCGACCATCGCGGCGCCGGCTATCCGTCCTACTATCTCGAATACCACGTCGGCAACGGCATCGTCATGCAGACCCAGCTGGCCAGCATGGTGGCGGGCGGAATGTTCGAAGCGGTGCCGGGACTGCGCGTGGTGCTCACCGAGTGCGGCGTCGCCTGGGCGGCGGCCCTGCAGTGGTCGCTCGACACCGCCTGGGAGCTGATGCGCGAGGACCATCCGCGTCTGGAGCGCCGGCCGTCGGAGTACATCCGCGAGCACGTGTGGTTCACCACGCAGCCGATCGAGGAGCCCGACGATCCGAAGCAGCTGGTGTGGGCGATCAAGCAGGCGGCGATCGGGGAACGGTTGCTGTTCGCCACCGACTATCCCCACTGGGACTTCGACTCGCCCAAGCAGGCGCTGCCGCGCTCGATCGATGCGTCGCTGCGTCGCGCGATCCTGTGCGAGAACGCGCTCGCGCTCTACGGCCTGCCGCGCGAGCGGGCGGTGACGTGATGGACGCGATCGACTGCGACGTTCACGGCGCGCCCGATTCGTATGAGGCGCTGTTTCCCTACCTGAACGAGTACTGGCGCCAGTACATCACGGAGGCGGGTATCCGGGTGGGCGGCATGGCGCACGCCTATCCCCGTGGCGTTGGTGGGTCCGCGCCAGCCGGCTACCAGGCGCTGGCTGAGCGGGTGCTCGACCGAGGCGACGTCCGGTTCGTGATCCTAACTGCCTGACCGGCTTCGAGACGCACCGGAACGGCTATTTCGCGGCGGCCGTGGCGTCCGCGATCAACGACTGGGTGCGGGAGGAGTTCCTCGCGCGTGACGAGCGCCTGCGCGCCAGCCTCGTGGTCTCGTCAATCTCGGCCGAGGATGCCGTCGCCGAGATCGAGCGGGTGGGGGAGGACCGGCGGTTCGTCCAGGTGCTCCTGCCCGTGCGCAGCGACCTGCCGCGGGGGCACAAGAACAACCACCCGGTCTCGCGGCCGCGCTCGAGCGGGGCCTCCAGGTCGCTCTGCACACGTGGGGGCGGGCGGGTAAGGCGCCGACGCCGAGCGGCTTTACCACCACCTATCTCGAGGACTACGTGGGCAACCAGCCGATCGCGCAGGCGCAGGTGCTGAGCTTCGTGACCGAGGGCGTGTTCGAGCGTTTCCCCGACCTGCGGGTGGTGCTCGTCGAGTGCGGCTTCGCGTGCTGCCGCCGCTGCTGTGGCGCTTCGACGAGGACTGGAAGGGCGTGTGGCGCGAGGTGCCTTGGCTGGGGCGCCGCCCATCGGAGTACGTGCGCGATCACTTCCGCGCCACCACCGCGCCAGCCCACCTCCCGCGCGATCCCGTGCTGCTCGACGAACTGCTCGAGATGTTGGACGGGCCCGGCATGCTCGCCTACGCATCGGACTATCCGCACGAGCACGGCGACGGCTTGCCGGCGCTGCTCGACCGCCTCAGCGAAGAACAGCGTCGAGGCGTCATGTGGTCGACGGCCGCCGAGTTGTACGGACTGGCGCGAAACCCCGCCGCTTCGCGAGGCGCCTAGCCGCCGGGAGCGTTCGGCTCGGCGGGGCCGCCTTCGCCCCCGCCGGGTTGCTGCGCGCCGATCCACTCGTCGATCCGCTTCCACCAGTCGTACAGCCAGGCAACCTGCTCATCGGGGATCGCGGGGACCTCGTCGCGGCGCACGAGCCACATGCGGGTGAGCAGTGTGCGCCCGATCGGCATCTCGTGCCACAACTGCCGGGGATAGGCTGCGAGCCCGAGGCCGGTGTGGGCAGCGAAGACGATGTCCGCGTCAGGGCGCGCCCGCAGGGCCGCGAGCACCCCCATCGGCTGCGGCGGTAGGACGTGGGGCATGTCCTCGGCGCGCTCCGCCGAGCGGCGCTGGCCCTTTCGCCACAGCCGCCGGAGCGCGGAAAGCCGGCGCTCGGGGGTGAAGTTGCCGCCCTCGGGAAACAGCAGCAGCGTCCCTCGCGGGCCGAGCCCGGCGGTGATCTCCGCAATCCGCGCCTCGCATTGCTCGCGGTCGGAGGGATCGATCATCGCGTGCGGCAGGCGGTGGGCGAGCAGGTCGATGCACGGGTCGATGGCGATGGTCTCCTTGAACACGACGCTCGGTCGCCGGTGAAAGCGCGACAGCAGTTGATCGCCGATGAAGATCGTGTCCCCGGGTCCGGCGTGCCGGCTGAGCACGATCAGCGGCGCGTCGGCCTCGAGCGCCCGCGTGGCCTCCGGCGGGGCCTCCGAGACCACGTCGATCTCGAGCGCGCTGCGTCCTGCGGCCGCGAGGCCGGCCACGTACCAGCGCAGCAGCCGCCAGTGGAGCCGCTGCGACCGCGGCGCGTCGATCATCCGGCCTGCCCCGGTGACGATCCATAGGGCGCCGCACGCGACCAGCACGGCGAGCTCGTGCGCGAAATAGGCAAGGATCAGCCGGGCCACGATCATCGGCTGGCGGCGGCCGGTCAAAGCGCCCACCACGACGCCCAGCCCGAGCAGCAGGGGTGAGAGGACCACGCACGTCGCGGACACAACCAGCCACGCGGTGACGGTCAGGGGTCGGCGGATCGAGACGGGCGGCATCAGCTCTGCGTCAGGTAGCGCAACGACGCCTCGTAGGCCGAGTCGATCTGCCGCTGGACCGTGCGGATGATCCGTCCGACCCGCAACTGCCCCGAGAGGTCGTTGTAGGCCGGCGCCGCCGACCCGCCGGTCGGCAGCACGTGAAGCTCGACGTCATCTGGGAGCGAGTGCAGGTCATGGGCAAAGCGGTGGCGGCGGGCCACCTCGAACGCCACCAGCCCCACTTCCCACGGTCGGCGGGGCGGCCGTAGCGGCTGCTCGAGTCGCCCCACCTGGAGGACGTAGATCTTGCGCGCGCCGAGCGCCACCGCGCGGCTGACCGGGATCGAGTTGACGATCCCTCCGTCGATGAAGTGCTCGCCGTCGATCGGCACGGGCGGGAGGATCCCGGGCACCGCGCACGAGGCCAGCACCACGTCCGCCAGCGACCCGCGGTCGAACCAGTGCTCCGCGGCGCGCTCGATCGACGCCGCCACGCACTGGAACGGCACCTGCAGATCCTCGACCCGCTTGACCGGGAGCAGCGACACGAGCCGCTCGCGCATTTCGCTCAGCGACTCCAGGTGGGTCCCGCTGCGCGCCAGCGTGCTCAACCGCCGCAGCGCGACGCCCGCCGAGCGCTCGGACCAGTTGGATTCGCGCCACAGCTCACTCAGGCGCTCGACCCCCGCGAGCGTCGGATCTGCGGCGAAGAACGCCCCGTTGACCGCGCCGACCGACGTGCCGAGCACCACATCCGGCCTCACTCCTCGTTCGGCCAATGCGCGCAGCATCCCGACCTCGTGCGCCCCGAGCACGCCGCCTCCCCCGAGGACGAACGCGAGCGCGTGGGGGGGCATCCGGCACATCACCTCAGAACAGCGCGGTCTGGCGTTGCTCGACGGGAGGCGCCAGGCACTCGGGCCCGTCGTAGCGGGCGTCGTTGACGGCGGGTCCCACCGGACGCAGCGCGGTATCGTGCGGGCTCAGGCCAACCAGGAGCTCGCGCAGCGGCTTCGGCGAAGGCGATGGGTCGAGCCACGCGGCCTCGGCGTCGGGCGCCAGGATCACCGGCATGCGGTCGTGCAGGGGCGCGATCGCCGGGCCGGCGGCGGTGGTGAGGATCGTGCAGGTGCGGAGGCGATGGCCGTCGGCCCCGTGCCAGATCGACCACAGCCCGGCGAACGCGAACGGCTCGCCGTCTGCGCGCCCGATGTGGAAGGCCTGCTTGGGCCCGCCCGGGAGCCGGCGCCATTCGTAGAACCCGTCGGCCACGATCAGGCACCGGTAGCGCTCGAAGGCGCGCCGGAACGCCGGGCGGTCGGCGACCGTCTCGACGCGGGCGTTGATCATCGTGAGCCCGGTGTCGGGCTGCTTGGCCCACGACGGGACCAACCCCCACCGCAGCAACTCCCCTCGTGGCGTGCCTTCACGGTCGGCGGTCACCGCGAGCACGTCGTCACCCGGCGCGACGTTGTAACGCCGGCGAACCTCGACCGCCTCGCCAATCGGGAACCGAGCGCGAACCTGCGCCGGGTCGGGTGCCGCCAGCGTATAACGCCCACACACCGCGGGGTCAGCGTGATCGAGACGCGATCTGTTCCGCGCGCTGCGCCTGGGCGCGCTTCTGGCGGCGTCTCCCGAGGAAAGCGACCACGCCGAGCACGATCAGCACCAGCAGGAAGCCGTAAAAGATCGCCAGCTGGACGGAGATCCCGCCGGCGGCCGAGCCGATCCCGTACACGATCCCGAACCCGAGGGCGAGGATCGCCACGACCAAGATGATGACGATCAGGATCCCGCGGATCCGCGCCAGGACGCCGGCGCTGGCCGGAGGGGCGATCAGCCCCAGGAACTGGAGACTGCGGAGCTGACGCGTCGTCGGGGCCTCGACGCCAAGCCGCTCGGTGGCGCGCTTGAGGTCGTCGGGGCGGCGTTCGGCCAGGGCAAGCGAAGCATCGGCCATCTTCCGGATCCCGGCCCGCTCCTGCGCTCCGCGGGCCGCCGCGAGCGCCCGCTGGAAGTGGCCGCGGGCGGCCTTGGCGTCATAGCGCTCGGCCGCGCGGTAGCCGAGGATTGCCTGCGCAGCGGCCTTGTGCTTGGTCTCGGCTTCGAGTTCCTCGTCGGAGCGGCTCTCGAGCTCCTGCATCGCCGCCATCTGGCTGCGCTGCTCGATCCGCATCATCCGCTGCTGCTTGGGCATCGCAAGAGGAGTCTAGCTGCGCGCCGCTCCCGATCGGGCCGGCTGCGCCGGCATCTCCTGCTCGACGCGAGCGGCCTTCGGGGGGTGGTGGCGTCTCGCTTCCCCGCCGGGCGATCGCCCCGGCCGGGATTTGCGCGCGGACCACGGGCCCGTGACCAGTGCCGGCTGGCGATCGAGCCGGAGCAGCGCCGATTCAGCGGAGCCTGGTCGGGAAACCGACGCATATCGTCGATTTCTCATCCCGGCTCCGTCTCTGTGAATCGCAGCCTTGACCGAACTCGGTTACGTACATGGGTAGCCTCATGCGTCCGGACGACATGATCGTGTTCTGGGCGATGAACGGGAACGTCCCGGCCGCGATCGCCAAAGGCGGATGAGAGGACAGAGATGAAGGTTCGCGCCGCGGTCACGCAGTCCAAGGGGGCTCCCTTCACGATCCAGGAGGTCGAGCTCGAGGAGCCGCGCGAGGACGAGGTGCTCGTGCATATGAAAGCGGCTGGAATCTGCCACACCGACCTGATCATCCGCGATCAGTCGTACCCGGTGCCCCTGCCGGCCGTGCTCGGCCACGAAGGAGCCGGAGTGGTCGACGCCGTGGGGGCGGCGGTCACCAAGGTCGCGCCCGGCGACCGGGTAGCGATGAGCTATGGCTCGTGCGGCGCCTGCGCGAAATGCCAGGCGGGCCGCCCGTGGGTGTGCCACGACTTCTGGGGACGCAACTTCGCCGCCGCGCGCGCCGACGGCACGAGCGCCCTGCGCAGCGGCGGCGGGGTCGTGCACTCGCACTTCTTCAGCCAGTCGAGCTTCGCCACCTATGCGATCGCCACCGAACGCAACGTGACGAAGCTCGACCCAGCGGTGCCGCTCGATGTCGTGGCGCCCTTCGGGTGCGGCATCCAGACCGGTGCGGGAGCGGTGTTGAATGCGCTGCGCCCCGAGGCCGGCACCAGCCTCGCCGTGTTCGGGACCGGCACCGTCGGGCTGGCCGCGATCATGGCCGCCCGCGCGATCGGCTGCACCACGATCATTGCGGTCGACTTGCGACCGTCGCGGCTGGAGGTGGCGCGCGACGTGGGCGCCACCGTGGTGATCGACGCCGGTGGCGCCGACGCCGGGGAAGCGATCAAGGAGGCGACGGACGGGCTGGGCGTCGACGTCAGCCTCGAGACCACTGGATCGCCGCAGGTCCTGGCCCAGGCCGTCTACTCGACCGGCCCGGGCGGCACCTGCGGGCTGATCGGCGCGCCGCCGTTCGGCGCCGAGGTCTCCCTCGATGTCAACCAGATGCTGGCGCTGGGACGAACCCTCAAAGGGATCGTCGAGGGAGAGAGCGTGCCCGACGTCTTTTTGCCGAGGCTGATCGCGCTGTGGCAGCAGGGCCACTTCCCGGTCGAGCGCATCATGACCTACTACGACTTCGACGAGATCGAGCGCGCCGCGCATGACGCCGAGGACGGGCGCGTGATCAAGCCGGTGCTCAAGTTCTGATGCTCGGCTGTGGAACGACCGTCGAATGACACGGCTCTGACTGCCCTTTGACGGCAGGAGGAGAAGTCTGGTGCGCCCGAATTGAAGCCGCCGAGACGTCTACGTGTGCGCGTGAAAGCCGCACCGGTGGCTCGGCTTTGGTCGATCTAGGCTTCGCTGATGGATCGCATTGCCGAGGCGGTCAGGCGCGCGCATGCCGAGCCGAGTGCCGCGCTTGGCTTCGACTCGATGGAGTTAAAGCCGCATATCGCCGATCTGCTGCCGCCAACGGCGGCTCAGACGTTGCGCGGGGTCGGCGGCTGGCTGAAGGACAGCTGGGACAAGGGCATACTTGCACACGGTCCGCGCGGTGAGGGACGAATCGACTTCGCCGGCCGGCGCAGCGTGTACCGGCTCGGCTCGGAATGGCGGCGTCGCTGTTGATCGACACGAGGTCTGTCTCTGGGCCGGCAAGCGTCGGCGCGTGCCCGAACTGGTTGAACGGCGTCGCCGGAACAGCTCCAATTCCGCTACGCGCGAAGCGGTCGACCTCTTCGAGATCAAAAACAAGGAGGAATCCGTAAAGAAACGCCTCCGCCGCGAGCGCCTCCAAGCTCGGGCCTGACGCGCGATCGGCCCCCTTCTCGGTCGCCATGGCGCCATCCTAGCCCGACCAGAGCAGAGCCCGGGCTGTTGCGCGGCCGTTCCTCGAGGATCCCGCGGTCAGCGAGATGAACGCCAGGCTGGTCGCACGAGCCGCTGCTCTCGCCGCCGCAAGTAGTTCACATAAGATCGATTATCGAGCGTTACCGACCGCGATGCTCCCAGCCGCCTCCCGATGCCGGCTTGGATATTCGTGCCCAGTTGGGAGAATCGGGCCGTGTGACCGGCAGCCGGCGCGCGCCCCCCACCGTCGACCCGCTCGAACGCGTGCTCGAGTTCGTGCGAGCGGGTTTCGTCAGGAGCGCGGACGCGACGAGGCCGATCGAGGCTGGCGTCGTCCTCAGGACGCCGTCGATGCCGGCGGTGTGGTCGGTCAACCAGCTCCGCGTGAAGGACTCGCTCGGATATCAGGCGCTCGTCGGGCTGGCCGACGAGCAGCTCGCGGACTTCGAGTACCGGCATATCGTGGTCGAGCACCAACTGGCCGGTCCGGAGTTGGAGCCGGCATTCCGGGCGGCTGGCTGGAAGATCGAGCGCGAGCTGCTGATGATCCTGACCGGGGCGCCGGATCGCCCGGCCGACTTGAGCGTGGTCGACGAGGCCGACGAGGACGAATGGCTGGATGTCATGGCGCGCTGGTATGGAGAGGACCCGGACACCCGCGGCGATTGGCTCGCACAGCTCGTGGCCCACAGCCGGCGCGATGCCCGGGCCAACGAGGACCGCCTGCTCGGCGTGAGGAGCGGCGGCGGCCGGCTGGTGGCGATCACCAAACTACGCGGTGACGGAAGCACGGCGCAGGTGGAGGATGTGTACACGGTGCCCGAGGCACGCGGCCGCGGATATGCGCGCGCGCTGGTCAGTCGCGCCGCCGAGCTGGCGCGCGGCGGCGGTCACGATCTGATCTTCATCGTCGCCGACGAAGAGGACTGGCCCAAGCAGCTTTACGAGCGGGTCGGTTTCCGCCCCGTGGGGCGAGTTTGGGAATTCCACCGCGGGTGACCGGAGCGCACGGCCACGCTCACGCGGCCGCGGCCAAGCTCACGCCGCCGCGGGCGCTTCGGCGGGAATCTGCTCGAGCGCGGGCGACTCGGTGTTCTCGACGAGCAGGTCGACCACCGCGGTCTCGATCCGCGTCCTGACGCGGTCATCGGCCACGTCGAGCTCGGGGATACGGTCGAGCGCCCCCGCGATCGTCCACCCCGACAGGTAGCGATCGAACACGCGGGGGTCGATGTAGGAGCGTCGCGCCACGGCGGGCGTGTTTCCGAGCAGCTCGGACACGGCGCGAACCGAAGCGTTGATGGCGCGCTTGCGCGCCGTCTGGGTGGCCAGCTGGCGGCCATCAGCGGCGAGCGTGACGGCAGCCATCACTGTCGCGTTCCACGTCCGGAAGTCCTTGGCGCTGAAGTCCTCCCCCAGCTGCTCCTTGAGGTACTTGTTGATGTCGTCGGAGCGGACGTCACGCCATGTGCGCCCATCGCGGTAGGCGAGCAGCTCGTCCGGCCCGCCGCGCCGGCGCTTGAGCGTCCGGATCAACTCGAAGGTGACCGGATCCTCGATTACCTGGCGGCGGCGCAGCCCGCCCTTGCCCGGATAGTCGAACTCGACCGCACCCGCCTGGACGCGCACGTGCTCCTTGCGCACGGTGGCCAAACCGATCCCGCTGTCCTCGTCTGCGTACTGCTCGCTGCCCACCCGGAACATGCCGATGTCGAGCAGACGAACGGCCGAGGCGAGGACGATCTCGTGCCGGGGCTCAAGCTGTCCGCGCAGCGTTCTGGCCAACCTTCGGCGAAGTCCCGGCAGCAGCTCGGCGAAGCGGATCATGCGCTCGAACTTCTTGCGGTCGCGGTGCTCGCGCCAGCGCGGGTGGTACAGGTACTGTCGGCGCCCCGCGGCGTCGACCCCCGTGGCCTGCAGATGGCCGAACGGGTCCGGGCACACCCACACGTCCTCCCACGCCGGAGGTATCGCCAGCTCGCGGATGCGCGCCAGGTCTTCGGGCGATTCGACCCGGCGTCCACGTGCGTCGAGGTAGCTGAAGCCCCGGCCTCGTCGGATGCGCCGGACACCGGGTCCCGAGCAATCCGAGCGCCGCAACCGGGGGCGGCGCACCGCGGCCGCGGAGCGCGTGCGACGGACGTTGCTCTCGGGTGTGGACAGGGCGTTGTTCCCGCGTCTGGGCAAGACGTTGCTCTCGCGTCTGGGCAGGGCGATTTATTACCCGGGATCAAGGCGTGGCACCCTCCGCCGCCGATCGTCACCGCCGCAACTCTGCCATGCACCCTGGTATGTAGCGTGCAGATTTCGCCCACCAGGGAGGCAGGGATGAAGCGCAGGCTGGCAATGCTGACGGCGGTCGCGATGGTGTCGGCGCCGCTCGCTACGGCTGCCGTGGCGGTGGCGGCCTCGTCGCCGACCGTCGCGACTGGGACCCACTCGCATGTGAGCGACACCAGCGCCGTGCTCCACGGCTCGGTCAACCCGAATGGGAGCGCGACCACCTACTTCTTCCAGTGGGGATTGACCAACGCCTACGGCGTCCAGAGCCTGGCGCACTCGGCCGGCCATGGCACCAAGCCGGTGTCGGTGAGCGCCGGCGCGGGCGGACTCATCCCGGGCACGGTGTACCACTACCGGCTGGTGGCGACAAACGCGGCCGGAAGCACCCTCGGCGCGGACCGGACCTTCAAGACGACCGGTAATCCGCCACCTGGCGCGACCACCGGGCCGGCGACTCAGGTCGGAAAGAACTCCGCGACCGTGACTGCGGTGATCAGCCCGAATAACCAGGCGACGACCTACTACTTCCAGTACGGGACTTCAACCGCATACCTCCAGCAGACAATCGCCGCGACACTTCCTGGCGGCACCACACCGGTGACCGTTGCGGCTTCGCTGCAGGGCCTCGAAGCGCGCACGATCTTCCACTACCGGATCGTGGCGCTGCACAGCAACACTTCCCCGCAGCCCGACGGTGACGCGACCTTCATGACGCTGCCCCGCCATCGGCCGGTGCCGCACATCCACGCCCGGACGAAGCCCTCCCATGCCCGGCACAAGCCGTTCGTGCTCACGACCTCGGGCTCGGTAAAGGGTCCGAACTGGATCGCGGCCATCTACGACTGTCGAGGCAATGTGACCGTGCGATTCTTGCTCGGGCGACGGACGGTCGGCTCGACGCTGGTGGCGCTCCAGCCGAACTGCACGTTCTCAGGTCAGGCCGTTTTCGCACGCGTCCCCGGCCGTCACAGGCCCGCGACGCTCACCGTGCGGGTGCGCTTCGCTGGAAACGGGTACCTGACCCCCAGGCGGGCAGCCACCGAGACGGTCACGCTTGGCTAGCGTCGCCCGGCGTGACCCGGGCCGGTCGCGTAGCCGGTAGACCAGGCGCAGCCCCGACCACACCGCGTCGATTGCGCACACCTTGTTGTCGACCAGGCCGGCGGCGAGGCCCAGCCTCCGCACGACGTCCTCGGTCACGTTGGTGGGCACGCCGGAGGCCCGCTTCGGCCAGGCGATCCAAAGCCCGCCGGCGGGGTCGAGCGCGCCGGCCAGCGCGGGCAGGCGGCGCTCGAGATCGGCGCGACGGGCATGGAAGGCCACGATCACGTCGAACGCCCCTCCGGCCAGCCGCCGGCGAACGCGGACGCCGGGCGGAAGCTCCCCGAGCGTGGCGTCGAAGCCCTCCGGCGCGCCGATCAGGCCCAGCCGGACGTCCGGCTTGATGCCGAGCTTGCGCGCCAGCGGCGTTCCTGAGTAGCCCGCGGTGGCCGCGCTCACCGCGCGTCCACCGCGCTCGCCGCCTCGGCGATCAGATTCGAGAGCTGGCTGCCCTGCCAGGCGATCGGCGAGCGCCCGGGCTCGTCGAGTACGAGCCGGGCACCGGGGATGGCCGCGGCGTACGCCTCCCCCACGGCCTGGGGATGGCCGGGATCGGGTTCGTCGGCGCTCGCCACCACCACGACGGGAGCCGAGATCGCGCCCAGCTCATCGATCGCGCCGAATGGCCTGGAGCGCGGCACGGCCCGCAGCGCGTCGGCCACGGCCTGTGGGTGCTCGTGTTGCGAGAGCCGCTGGCGGGTCACCCTGAGCACGGTCTCCTGCCAGGCTTCGGGAACCGGGGGTCGGTCCTGGGCGGCGATGAACCCTTCGACCCCGTCCTGCTCGAGTCCGTCGGCCAGCGCGTCCCAGCGCGCCAGGCGAGCCTCGTCCTCGTTCACCGCCGGGTCGTACGCAGGCGTTATGACAACCAGCGCCCCCACCCGCTCGGGCGCGCGGAGAGCGAGCCACAGCAAGGTGTGTGCGCCCATCGACGCGCCGGCCAAAACCGCCCGTTCGATCCCCCGGTCATCGAGAACCGCGATCAGGTCTCGCCCCAGATCGTCGTAGGTGTAGGCGTCTGGGGACGGTGCGGGCGAGGAGCGGCCGTGCCCGCGGGCGTCGTAGGCGATCACCCGGTGCCCGGAGCGCTCGAGCGCCCGCGAGCCCATGACGACGTAGCGCCGCGTGGCGGTCAGGCCGTGCAGCAGGACGACCGGGACGCCCTCTCCCGATTCGTCCCCGGCCAGCTCCAGGCCGCCGCCGTCAACCACTATCTCCGCCATCGGACCCCTACAGGATGACGTCGATGGCCGCGAAGCGCCTACTACCATCAACCATATGGATGTCTTCGAGAGCAACTTCCAGACCGCCGTTCTCGATCGCTCGCGCACCGTGCCCGTCGTCGTCGATTTCTGGGCGGACTGGTGCGGGCCCTGCCGGCAGTTGGGGCCGGTCCTCGAGCGCGCGGTCGGAGCGCGCTCCGGCCAGGTCGAGCTGGCCAAGGTCGACGTCGATGCCAATCCGGGCCTGGCCCGCGCCTTCCGGATCCAGGGCATCCCGGCGGTGAAGGCGTTCCGGGACGGACGGGTGGTGGCAGAGTTCGCCGGCGCGCAGCCCGCCGACGCCGTCGAGCAGTTCCTCGACTCGCTGCTTCCCTCGGAGGCCGACGGGCTGGTGGAGCGGGGCGATGAGGCTTCGCTGCGCCGCGCCCACGAGCTCGAGCCGACGCGAGCTGACGCCGCGGTCCCGTTGGCCAAGATCCTGAAAGACCGCGGCGAGACCGACGAGGCGCTCAAGGTGCTGGCGCGGGTTCCAGGAAGCTTCGCCGCCGACGGCCTGGCCGCCCGGATCGCGCTCGAGGCGGCGATCGGGCAATCGGCTGGACCGCCGGTCCCCGACCTGACTGAGGCGTTCGCCGCGCTGGACACCGGCGAGCACGAGCGCGCGCTCGATCTGCTGATCCTTGCGCTGGGGAGTGCCGACGGAGCGCGCGACGACGTGCGGCGCGTGGTGGTCGGCGTGCTCGACGAGCTGGGGGTCGAGCACCCGCTGGCGCGGGATGCCCGGCGCCGGCTGGCCGCCGCCCTGTACTGACCCGTCCGATCGGCCCTCCAGGCGGCTCCATCAGCCGCCGGACGCCGCTCCCGCGCGGCACCTCACGCGGTCTCGGCCTGCAAACCTGCGGTTTTCTGCGAATGAGTTCGCGGCGATGTGGGTATTCGACCTTGGAATGTGCCGCGGGGAAGTCCTCAATGAGTCCTATCCAGCCGTACCCGAGGCGGTGCCGTTGGCCCGTCGGCTGGTGTCGGACCTCGCGTCCGCGGCGGGCGCGGGTGGCGAGCGGCTCGAGGAGATCCGCCTGGCCGTGTCCGAGGCCCTGACGAACGCCGTCGTCCACGCATATGGGGATGATGAGCCGGGACGGTTCCAAGTCGTCGCAGCGCTCGCCGCAGGTGAGCTGTGGGTGCTGATCAGCGACGACGGGTGGGGACTGCACGCCGGCAAGGACAGCCGCGGGCTGGGCATCGGGCTCTCGCTCATCTCTAGGCTGAGCGACGACTTCGCGATCGTCAACCGAGCATCGGGCGGCACCGAGGTCCAGATGCGCTTCGATCTGACCGAGACCGGCGCGAGCACGCCGGCGGTCAGCCACGCGGATTGCGCTCTTCGGCTACCTCTGCGGCCTGATCTCGCTTCTCGACGATGAAGTAGCCGGGCCTCGTTTCGATCACCGCCTCGATATCCGGAAACTCGTGGCCGGGGATTAGCACGAACCGCCGCGGGTTCGCGCGGATCTCCTCGTACTCGTGGACGGATAGTTCGATCAGCCGGTTGCAGCCGAGGCGGGCACACTCGCAGCGGAACGCCACCGGGGTGTCCTCCTCACCCGGCCACTGCCCGCGCTCGATGCCCTCGTTGACGTCACGGATCGTCGCCTCATTGGCGGCGGCGCGCCGCGGTTGCTTGCCCTTCACGCGGGGATCCTCTCACGCGGCACGATGCCGCGCCAGTGCGTCACGGGCGCCGTCAAAGAACCAGCTTGAGCTGCTCGTCGGCGGCGGGGCTGCCCTCCAGGCCCGCGACGCGAACCCCCAGCAACCGCACCGGCCGGGGCGGCGCGAACCGACGGAGTAGCTCGAGCGCCACCGGGCCGACCCGGTCGGCCGAGCTCACCGCCTCGGCCAGCGTGCGGGCGCGGGTGTGGGTCGAGAAATCGTCCAACCGAACCTTGATGCCGATCGTCCGCCCGCATCGCCGCTGAGCGACGAGGGCCGCGCAGAGCCGGTCCACAAGCGCTCTCAGGATCGTCTCCAGCCGCCGGAGGTCGCGGATGTCCTCGTCGAAGGTCAGCTCGCGTGACTCGGAGACCACCTTGCGCTCCTCGCTGACCGGCGAGTCGTCCTCGAAGCGAGCCCGCTGCTGGAGCTCCGCCGCCAGCCGGGACCCGACATGCGAGGCCAACCGGGCGTGTGGCGCCGCCGCGAGCGCCGCGAGCGTGTCGAGGCCGAGCGCACGCAGCCGTTCGGCCGTCTTGGGACCGATTCCAGGCACCAGCGCGCATCCCGAGGCGCCGAAGCGCTCACACGCCTGCTCGCGGCTGAGCACGACAAACCCGTGTGGCTTCTCGGCGTCAGAGGCGACCTTGGCCACCAGCTTGTTGGGCCCAATGCCGATCGAGCAGCCGAGGCCCGTGCTCCGCTCGATCCGCAGGGCGAGCCGGCGCATGGCGGCACGTGGGGCGGGAAGACCGGTCAGGTCGAGGTACGCCTCGTCGAGCCCGACGACCTCGACCGCCTCGGCCGCGTCCCGGACGCATGTCATCACCTCCGCCGATGCGTCGCGGTAGTAGGTGAAGTCGGGGGCGAGGAACACGCCCTGCGGGCAGAGCCTCCGCGCCCAGGAGGCTGGCATGGCCGAGCCCACCCCGAACCGGCGAGCCTCGTAGGAGGCCGTCGTCACTACCGACCGCGGGCCCGTCCCGGCCACGATCACCGGCCGCCCGCGCAGTTCGGGTCGGCGACGGAGCTCGACCGAAACGTAGAACGCGTCCATGTCAAGGTGCGCGACGCAGCGGTCCGCCATCGATAAGCAGGCTAGGCCACGCCACGGACGTCCGCTACCGGCTCGACCAGACGGCGCCGACGCCACCGAAGCCGAGTGCGCCGGCCGTGTTCTGGTTCAGATCCCAATCGCGCCCGGCCACGAACGGTCCGCGATCGTCGACCGTGGCCGTCACCGAGCGCCCGTTGTAGCGGAAGGCGACCGCGGTCCCGCAGGGAAGCGTCCGATTGGCGACGCCGTAGCGAGCGTGAAACCCGCACGCGGTGTTGCCGCCGTCGTTGTACCAGGAGGCGCCGGCCGCCCGGTAAACCGTGAGCTGCCCGGCCGTCGCGTCCGCGCCGCCGTTGAGCCGGTCGCCGGCGAACCGGACGCGGATTCGCTCCTGGCCCGTGCTGCTCGCCATGTAACGGAGCAAGAACCGCCCGGCGGATCCGGTGCGGGCCGTGGCCAGCGTCTGCCAGCGGCCGGCCGCACGGCCCTGAAGGCTGACCTTGCGCCCGGCGTGGGCGGGCAGCAGTCTCCCCCGCACCTGGAGCGCCTGCCCGCCGAGCAGGGAAACCTGGTGATCCGGCACACGCACGCGTGCGGCCACGTCAACCGGGATCGGCCTGCTCGCCGGCCGAGCGCCGCCGGTGCTGCCGCGCGCCACGAACGGCGTGAGCGACCCGCTCGAGGCGTCGAGGGCGCGGAGGGCGCCCGATTCGCTGAGCGCCGCGGCCAGGAGGAACCGGCCGTCGGCATCGATCGTCGAAGAGCTCAGCTGGCGCCAGGCGGACTGGCCGCGGCGCGCGAACTCAAGCACGATCGTGTGGCCGGCGTCTAACGCCGGCGCGGTTCCCCGCACGACCACTTGGTTTCGGTACGGGATCCGGATCGAGCGCGAGGTGATTTGCAGCGAGCGCTCGGCCGGCGCCGCCAGCGCCTGGCCCTCGGCTAGCGCCGCCGCGCCACACGGGAGCGCGAGCATCAACGCGCCCGCGCCCAACCGGCAGCGGCGCCATGTCGTCGTCATGACTGTTTCACGCCTCAAGTCGAGGCACCTCCTGTTCGTCTCCGACCGGGCGCCTACGGGGTTAGCTGTCGGGCTCGCGACCGGAGAGCGCGCGCTCGGGCGCGCTCCTGGGCCGCTACGACTGCCGCCGGCTCGTTTGCGGGCCGGGCAATCGATTCGCCCCGGCCAGGCGTCATGCGCCTGGCAGTGGGTCCCCCGTTCGCCCTCGTACCGGACGAGGACGACTCGGCAGGTCGATCAATAAGGCGAGGAGGTTAGGCAACGTTTTATAGGTTTTTGTGTGAGTTGGGTCACAGTCCGCGCAAGTGACATCGGTCACAAGCGACCGCGTGGACGTGCTCGTCGCGTGCATCGGATTACCATCCGGTGCGGTGGCGAACAAGGACAGGCTGACCGGGCTGGACAGCTCGTTCCTGGATCTGGAGCGGGATTCGGCCCATATGCACGTGGCCGGCTGCTCGGTGTTCGGGGGGAGCCCGCCCAGCTACGACGAGGTGGTTCGGGCGATCGAGGCCCGCCTGCACCTCGTGCCGCGCTACCGCCAGCGGCTGGGCTTCGTCCCGTTCGGCCAAGGACGGCCGGTGTGGGTCGACGATCCCCACTTCAAAGTCCAATATCACGTTCGCCACACCGCGCTGCCGCGGCCCGGCAGCGACGCCGAGTTGAAGCGGCTCGCCGGCCGGGTGTTCTCTCAGGCCCTTGACCGGAGCCGCCCGCTATGGGAGCTGTGGCTGGTGGAGGGGCTGGCCGGCGGGCGCTTCGCGCTGCTCTCGAAGACCCACCACGCCCTGGTGGACGGGGTCTCAGGGGTGGACATCGCCACCGTACTGTTCGACACCTCGCCTGAGCCGCTGCCGGTGGCCCCGCCCGAGCACGAGTGGGTGGCTCGGCCCCTGCCCAGCTCGGCGCAGCTGCTGGCCGACGCGCTGCTCGAGCGGGCCACTGTGCCGCAGGAGGTGGCGCGGGGCGTGCGGGCCACGCTCCGAGGCCCGCGCGCGATGGCCGCCGGGCTCGGCCGCGCGTTCGGCAGCGTCGGTGCGCTGGCGTGGAGCGGTCTGCAGGCCGCACCGCCAAGCCCGTTCAACGTCCGGATCGGCCCCCACCGCCGGTTCACCTGGGTCGAGGCCGACCTCGGGCAGTTCAAGGCGATCAAGAACGCGCTCGGCGGCACGGTGAACGACGTCGTCCTCGCCGTCGTGGCGGGCGCGTTGGGTGGCTACATGCGACTGCACGGCCACCCCACCGACGGGGTCGAGCTCAGGGCGATGGTTCCTGTCTCGGTCCGGGCCGACATCGAGCAGGGCGCGCTCGGCAACCGCGTCGCCGCCATGTGGGCTGCGCTGCCAGTTGGAATGGCCGATCCGGTCGAGCGGTTGGAGCGCGTCAGCCGGGAGATGCGCGACGTCAAGCAGTCCGGCCAGGCCGTCGGGGCGGAGATCCTGACCCGGCTGTCCGGATTCGCACCGCCGACGATCATGGCGCAGGCAGCTCGGCTCCAGGCTCGCCAGCGGATCTTCAACCTGGTCGTGACCAACGTTCCCGGCCCGCAGTTTCCGTTGTACCTGCTCGGGCGCGAGCTCGAATCAATCTACCCAATGGTGCCGCTGGCCGAGAACACCGCCCTCGGGATCGCGATCCTCAGCTACAACGGGCAGCTGAACTTCGGCCTGGTCGCCGACTATGACGCGGTGTCGGACGTCGATGCGCTGGCCGACGAGCTGCGCGCCTCGATCGGCGAGCTGGCCGCGGCGGCCGGTGCGTCCGCGCCCGGGCCGCCCCCCAGGGGCACAGCCGAGCACGCGCCGGACGGGGCCCGCGCCGCACGGTAGCCGGACCTACGGATCCCGCACCGAGACCGTGACACGGCTCGCCACGCACAGGCGCCCGCGATCGTCGGCCATCTCGACCTCCCACACCCACGTCGTCCGCCCGCGGTGGCGGCGGGTCGCGGTGGCATGGATCTTGCCCTCGGCGATCGGATGAAGCGCCGTCGTCTGGTTGACCAGCCCAACGGCGAGCTTGCCGAGCGGGGCGACGCTGGCGGCGGTGCCGCGCACCGCGAGCCCTTCGGCGATCGCTGCGTAAACGCCACCGTGCACGACGCCGCCGGGTTGCCTCAGCTCATCCCGGACCGCCACCAAACCGCGGGCGAGCTCGTCGGAGCACTCGCTTAGCTCGAGCCCGTACAGCGCGTCGAAGCCGCCGCCATCGGTGTCGCTAGCCGGATGTACGCCCATCGGCCGCGGCACCTTACCGGCTTCTCGAGGCTCCGCACCGAGCCGAGGGCTTGACTACTCTGAACGTTCCGATGGGCTCGCTTGATACCCTAGCGCCCGATCAGCGGGCGGTCCTCGACCTGGTCCTGCAGCGCGGTCGAAGCTACGACGACATCGCCCGCCTGCTCACGATCGATCGCGCCGCAGTTCGGACGCGCGCGCTGGCCGCAGTCGACGAACTCGGCCCCGACGCCGGGGTCGCTCCCGAGCGCCGCGCGCTGATCGCCGACTACCTACTCGGCCAGCTACCCGAGCGAGTGGCCGAGCAGACGCGCGAGCGCCTCGCGTCGACGCCCTCGGAGCGGGCGTGGGCGCGCGCGCTGGCGTCGGAGCTCGGGCCGATGGCCAGCAAGCCGCTCCCCGAGATCCCCGACGGGTCTCTCGCCTCGGCCTCCGCCTCGGCGAGCGCGGGCGAAGCCGACGCCGCGCAACCGCGCCGCGCGCCGCGCCGATCGGATCGGCCGAGCTCCCGCCGGGGCGGCGCGATCATGCTCGGGCTGGGCGCGCTCGTCGTGGTCGCGGTCGTCGTGATCCTGATCGCGGTCCTGAGCAACGGGTCCTCGAAGCCGGCATCGACCGCGGCCGCCTCCGGGACGAGCCCCGCCGGCGCCGCGAGCACCGCCACCACCGCGAGGACGTCAGCGCAGGCTCAGGTGGTCGCGCAGGTCAACCTCGACCCTCCGGACGGCGCCGGTTCGACCACGGGCGTCGGCTTCGTGGTCAAGGACGGCAGCGCCTACGGGATCATCATCCAGGCCCAGCACGTCGCCCCCAACGACCACAACGCCTACGCGGCGTGGTTGTACAACTCACCGAGCGACGCCTACCGGCTCGGCTTCGTCAGCCCGGGCGTGGGCAAGAACGGCCAGCTGCGGACCGGCGGGGCGCTTCCGTCCAACGCCGGCCGCTTCAAGCAGCTTCTGCTCACGCTCGAGACGCAGACCAATCCCAAGTCGCCGGGGGCGATCGTGCTCGCGGGTCCGTTCAAGGGCGTTCCCGCCAGCAGCTGAGCCCGGCGCGGAGCTCACCCGAGGATCCGGGCAAGCCCGTCGAGCGCCTGATCAAGGCGCTTGGCGGTGGCCGAGCGCATCGCCCATACGCCGGTCTTTGAGTACCCGCGGAGCTTCTGGCGCTGGCCGAGCGTCACCAGCGTACCGCCACCGTCGGCCGGCTCGACGGCGATCTCGGTGATTGACTCGACCAGGACCCGCTCGAACGGAGTGCCCACCAGCTCCTGCTCCCAGGTGCGGTGGGCACTCGTGTACTGCCCGCCCGGCGGCTCGGACGCGAGCAGGCGGAAGTCGGCGCGTACCGTGCGACGGCGCTTGCTCTTGAACACCTGGGTGAAGCGGTCCTCCTGAACCCCTTCCATCCGCTCGACGCCCGGCCACCAGCGAGGCATCTGGTACGCGTCCGCGATCACGTTCCACACCTCCTCGACGGGCGCCGTGATCACGCGCTTGCGGGTCGCGCTCGAGAGCGTTCGCCGCGCCTGGCCGATCCGGAAAGGCAAGAAGCTCATGACGTGTACTCGATCGCGGCATGCACCGGGTAGGGCGCGAGGCGGGCCCGCCCGCCGAGGAAGCTCAGCTCGATCAGGAACGCGCACCCCACGACCTCGGCACCCAGGCCGGCCACCAGGTCGCACACGCCCCGTGCCGTCCCGCCGGTGGCGAGGAGATCGTCGTGCACGAGCACCCGGGTGCCGCGGGCGAACGCGTCGGCGTGCACCTCGAGTGCGTCCACGCCGTACTCGAGCAGATATTCGACGCCGACGGTCTCGGAGGGCAGCCGGCCGGGTTTGCGCGCCGGCACGAAGCCGGCCGCCAGCTCGCGGGCGAGCGCGCCGCCGAGCACGAAGCCGCGGGCCTCGGCCGCCACCACGAGATCGACCCGCAAGGGGCGGGCGAAAGCCGCCAGCTGCGCCACCGCCTCATCCAGGGCCCGCGCGTCGAGCAGCAGCGGCGTGATGTCCTTGAACACGATCCCGGTGCGCGGGAAATCCGGGATTTCGCGGATCAGGGCCCGCAGCTCGACCGGGCTCATGGCGCCAGCGCCGGCCAACTCAGGGCGTTCACCGGACCGCCCGCCGGCCCACTACGTCGCGATCTTGCGCAGATCGCGGATCAAGAGCAGGTGCTTGAGATGGGTGGTGACCGAAGCGAGGTTCTCGAGCGCCTCGATCGCCTCGCGCCGGCGCTCGGGATTGCGCGAGCGCAGCGCCGGGGCCAGGATGCTCTGGAGGAGCTGAGCCTCACGGTCGGCCGAGCTACGGAATACCCGCAGGTTGCGTCCGCCGACGCCGTAGCGGGCGAGCTCGGAGACCGCCCGGACGATCTCTCGTTCGGTCTCATCGAAGTAGCGCGCGCCGGCGCGCATTTCGCCCTTGATGACCCCGAACTCGACCAGCTCGCGGACGAGGTTGGGGTCGGAATTGGTCTCCTCGACGACGTCCTCGAGGGAGTACAGCGCGCCGGGATCGCGCGTCGAGACCAGCGCCCGCCGCAGGGAGCGGCCATCGCTCGGTGGCGCCGCTGCCACCTCGTGCTCGGCGCGCCCGCCGGCGAGTTCCTGGCGGATCACCCTGAGCGGCAGGAACTCGTCGCGCTGGAGACGCAGGATCGTGCGCAGGCGCTGCACATCGGACTGGGTGTAGAGCCGGTAGCCGCCCTGCGTGCGGCGGGGCGAAAGCAGTTTCTGGTCCTCCAGGTAGCGGATCTTCGAGATCGAGATGTCGGGGAATTCCTGCTGGAGGGCCTTGCACACGGTGCCGATCGTGACCGCCTTCTGCCGCGGGCGCTGGGCGCCTTCGCGCTCGGCCGGCTCGGGTAGCTCGACGCCGGTGTGGTGAGTTTCGGATGAGGTGGCCATCAGCGGCTGAGGAACGCGAGCTTGTACTTGCCCACCTGGAGCTCGTCGCCGTGGCTGAGTCGGTGGGACTCGATCCGGCGACGGTTGACGTAGGTCCCATTGAGCGAGCCGCAGTCGTCGAGGTAGTACTCGCTGCCGCGGCGCACGAGGATCGCGTGGTCGCGCGAGACGGTCACGTCGTCGAGGAAGATGTCGCTCGTCGGGCGGCGGCCGATCGTCACCCGGCCGGGTCCGAGCGGGAAGCTCTCGCCGGCGCGTCCGCCCCCGGCACGAATCACGAGCGCCGGCCCTCGGGCGATGACGTCCTCCACATCGATCTCCTCGAGCTCGCCGGTCTCACCCAGCTTGTAGGTGGCCGTGGTGGTGCCGGGCGGGGGGTCGGAATGGGCCAGGAACGCACCACACCGCTGGCAGTAGTTGGCGCCGTCGTCGTTGGCAAAGCCGCACTCTGGACAGTGCTGGGCCACCGCCGGTGAGCTATTCTGAGTCGGTCCCGGGAACGCGACCGGCCAGGATGTCCGTGAGCTGCTGGACATCGGCGCCGCTGATCACGAGCTCCCCCGTCTCGTCCTTCTTGCGCAGCCGGTTGACCAGCTCGGCGCGGAGAATGTCGATCTTCCCGTGCAGGATCCGCCGGCGATAGGAGATCTCCATCTCCTCGTCGGTGAGCTGCTTGATGATCTCCTTCAGCTCCTGATCGGTCAGTGAGCCGAGGTCGGGAAACGTGTCCATGTGAATCAGACCCCTCCGGGTGCGGCCTGCGAGTGCGCGAAGGAGCGAGTATACCCTGGCAAACAACGAGGCTCAATCTCAACTTGAGAGTTTGGGTCGCTGTGCGCTCGAACGTACTTGCGTTCGACCGCACTAATTCCGGGCGTCGCGGGCGCGGATTTCGCGCAGGCCGCGGCGTACGTAGAGCACCGCCGAGACGATCCCGAGCGCCATCCCCACGTAGAGCATGATCAAGGCCAGCCAGTGCACCCCGGCCATGGCGAAGAACGGCGCGCCGGCGATCGGAGCCACGCCCAGGCGGCCCGGCCAGTTGATCACGAGCTCGACGCCTCGGCTGAGCGCGTACCGGCTCGCGAGGAGCATGAACAGCTCGCGCGCGATCACGATCGCGATCGCCCAGCGCGGGAGCAGGTTGAAGTGCCAACACACGAGCATGCCCGAGACGATCAGCAGGCGGTCGACGAGGGGGTCGAGCAGCGCCCCGAGACGGCTGTACTGGCCGGTCAACCGGGCCATGAAGCCGTCGAGGTAGTCCGACCAGCCGATCACGGCGAACAGGACGACGGCCAGCGTGTCGTGTCCGTCCTGGCTCGAAAGCGCGACAATCAGGAACACCGGGATGCCGGCCAGCCGGAGGTAGTCGATCGCGTTGGGGAGCGTCCACGGGTTCAGCGAGCGGCCCGACATGGTGGCCTCGGGCGGCGGACCGGAGCGGTCGATGCCGGTCAGACGGCGCTTGCTGATGCGAGGGCTCACGGCGCCGGGTGAGCGGGGTTCACGGTGCCGTGCGAGCGCGGCTCACGGCTGGCCGCGCCACAGCTCGGCGATCTCCTCCGCCGCGTCCTCGAGCAGCACGCTGGTCGCCTGCTTGCCTCGCCGAAGCTGCACCTCGACCTCGCCGGCGCCCAGCGTGCGTCGGCCTACGGTTACTCGGAGGGGGCACCCGAGCAACTCGGCGTCGATGAACTTCTCCCCCGGGCCGGCATCTCGATCGTCGTAGAGCACCTCGAGGCCGAGCTCAAGGAGCTCGCCGTACAGGCCGTCGGCGAAGACGCGCTCCTCGCTGCCCTCCTTGCCCAGGGCGACGATCTCGACGTCGAACGGCGCCATCGACCGCGGCCAGGAGATACCCTGCTCGTCGGCAAATTGCTCGACCGCCGCGGCGGCCGCCCGCGCCGGGCCGAAGCCGTAGCAGCCCATCCAAATCAGCTTCTCCTTGCCCGCCTCGTCCAGATAGGTGGCGCCAAGCGGCAGCGAGTACCGGGTGCCGAGCTTGAAGATGTTGCCGACCTCGATCGCCGGCTCGATCCGGATCGCGCTGCCGTTGATGGTGTCACCCGACACCACGGTACGCACGTCCACGCGCTCGAATGGGAAGTCGCGGCCGGGCTCGACCCCGCGCAGGTGGGCGTCCGGCTCGTTCGCCCCTGTGACGTAGCCACCGGGGGCGACGGCCTCGTCGAGCAAGACCGGCATCTGCGTCCCCACCGGCCCGATGTAACCCGGCGGGCCAAGGCGCGCCGCCACCTCGTCGGGATGGGCAGGGCGAAACTGCGCGCGGAGCGTGTTCTGAAGCTTGACCTCGTTCACGCGGTGATCGCCCCGGAGGACCACGAGGCGCATCTCGTCGCCGTCGAGGATGATCGGGTACGCCTTGAGCAGGGCGCCGGCCGGCACGTGTAGCGCGGTGGCCACGGCGTCGATCGTGGTCATCCCCGGCGTGGGCACCAGCTCGGGGGAGGCGAGCGGAGGTTCGAGTGCCACCGGCTGGGCCTGGGCGCTCGCCACCTCCACATTGGCCGCGTAGCCGGGCGCGAGCACCACCTCGTTCTCGCCGGCCGGGCACGGCGCCATGTACTCGTGGGCTCCCGACCCCCCCATCATCCCGACGTCGGCTTCGACCCGGTACCACTCCAGGCCGCAGCGGTCGAGCATCCGGTCATACGCCTCGACGTGGTTCTGGTAGGCGACCTCGAGCCCCTCGGGGCCACGGTCGAACGTGTACGAGTCCTTCATGATGAACTCGCGTGTGCGCAGGACGCCGGCCCGAGGCCGGGGCTCGTCGCGTTCCTTGGTCTGGAAGTGGTAGAGGATCAGCGGCAGGTCGCGGTAGGACTTCACGGCCGCCGCAACGTGGGTGGTCACGACTTCCTCGCTGGTCATCGCCAGCACCAGGTCCCCTCCACGGCGGTCCTTGAGCTTGAACAGCTCCTCGATCCCGTAGCGGCCACTGCGCCGCCACAGCTCGGCCGGCTGCACCACCGGCATCAGCATCTCCTGGCCACCGATCGCGTTCATCTCCTCGCGGACGATCTGGACGACCCGCTGGTGCACGCGCCATCCTGCCGGTAGCCACGACCACAGGCCGGCTCCGACCTGACGGATCAGGCCGGCGCGGACCATCAGCTTGTGCGAAAGCGCCTCGGCGTCCGCGGGCGGCTCGCGTTCGGTGGGCAGGAAGTAGGTCGAGAGGCGAGTCACTTCGAGCGCCAAGCGTACCCGCGTGATAGAAGAACGGACGTCCTCACGAACCGGATGCAAGGAGCACGAGCATGGCCTACGAAGTCCCGCCGCTGCCGTACGACTACAACGCGCTCGAGCCGACCATCGACGAGCAGACGATGCACCTGCACCACGACAAGCACCATCAGGCGTACGTGAACGCCGCCAACGGCGCGCTCGAGGGCACCGAGTGGGCTGACAAGCCGGTCGAGGAGGTCCTCCAGAACCTCGGCTCAGTCCCCGAGGACAAGCGCCAGGTGGTCCGCAACAACGCCGGCGGCCATTACAACCACTCGCTGTTCTGGGAGTGGATGGCCCCGAACGCCGGCGGGCGGCCGGATGGCGCGCTGGCCGACGCGATCAACTCAGCCTTCGGCTCCTTCGACGAGTTCAAGGCGCAGCTCAAGGACGCCGGCATCAAGCGCTTCGGCTCGGGCTGGGCGTGGCTGGTCCATGACGGCACGGGGCTGTCGATCGTCTCCACCCCGAACCAGGACAGCCCGATGTCAGACGGCAAGACGCCGCTGCTCGGCGTCGACGTCTGGGAGCACGCGTACTACCTCACCTATCAGAACCGCCGGCCGGACTACCTCGACGCGTGGTGGAACGTCGTCAACTGGCCGAAGGTGGCGGAGGGCTTCTCGAAGGTGGGCTGATCGCTCCCGGGCTGGTCGAGAAAGCGAACCCGCCGTTCGCTTTTTTTCGACCAGCCTCGGTCCTACGCCCGTGTGAAGCGGCGGCCGGCGACCGGCGAGGTCTGTTCGTCGAGCTGGGCCGCCGCCGCTTCCATCGCCGCCATGCGCTCGGGCGTCATCGCGGTGGCGTCCTCGTTCTCGGACAGCCATTCGCGCGCCTGCGCCGCGTCGTCCTCGTCGCGCACGACGCGCTTGCCCGCCGCGTAGTAGCGGTCGATCTCGGCGAACAGCTCGTCGACCAGGCGCTCCGTGGGGACCTTCTTCAGCGGCTCGCCGCGCGAGTAGATCATGCCCATGTCCTTGGCGCCGGTGATGCCGAAGTCGGCGTGGCGGGCTTCGCCGATGCCGTTGACCGCGCAGCCGAGCACCGACACCTCGATCGGGTCGTCGTACTGGGCCAGGCGGCGCTCCACTTCCGCCACGACGCTGTCCATGTCGAACTGCAGGCGCCCGCAGGTCGGGCAGGCGATCAGCACCGGGCCGCGCTCGCGCAGCTTGAGCGCCTTGAGGATCTCCCAGGCGACCTTGACCTCTTCCTCGGCGTGGAAGGTCGAGAGCGAGATCCGGATGGTGTCGCCGATACCGTCGGCCAGCAGGGTGCCGAGCCCGACGGCGGACTTGAGCGAGCCCGACCACTTGGTCCCCGCCTCGGTGATCCCCAGGTGCAGTGGGTACGGGATCCGCTCGGAAAGCAGGCGGTTGGAGGCGATCGTGTTGGGCACGCTGGTCGACTTCATCGAGACCTTGAAGTTCGTGAACTCCAGGCGCTCCATCAGCTCGACGAACTCGACCGCGGCCGTGACCAGCGCCTCGACCGGGTTCTCGAACTCGAGCTCGCGCAGGTGAGCCGGGAGCGACCCCGAGTTGACCCCGATCCGCAACGGCGTGCCCAGCTCCTTGGCCCGCTCGGTGACCAGGGCGACCTTGTCGGGGCCGCCGATATTGCCGGGGTTCAGGCGGACGCAGTGGGCGCCCGCGTCGAGGGCCTTCAGGGCCAGCGTGTAGTTGAAGTGGATGTCGGCGATGACCGGGATCGGCGACTCGCGCACGATGGCTTTGAGCGCCTCGACGTCCTTCTCGCGCGGCACCGCCACCCGCACGAGGTCGGCGCCCGCCTCGGCCACCCGCCGGATCTGCTCCATGGTGGCGTCGAGATCCGCGGTCTCGGTCTTGGTCATGGTCTGGACGGCGACCGGCGCACCACCCCCGATCGGCACGCCGCCCACGTGAATCTGGCGCTCTGCGGCCATGGGAGCCAGTGTAGAGGCGGTATCGCCGCGTGATGTGAAGCGGTCAGTGGGACCGTTCCGCCCGGCATCTGTGCCGGGCGGTCGCGGGCCGCGATCGCCGGGCGGGCATGGACGCCCGCCGGAACGGCACACATGCACGCGGGGGCGCAACTTCGGAGGGCTCCGGCGGGTTGATTTCGGTCATGCGCCGACTGTCCCTCGCCGCGGTCGTCTTGGGTCTCGCGGCCCTGCACGCCGCCACCGCCACCGCCTCGCTCACGCAGGAGGCGATCTTCCAGGACGACAACCAGCTCAAGGCCAACCCAACGGGGACCATGCAGACCCTGCGCGACCTCGGGGTGACGCGGGTGCGAGTCAACGTGACCTGGAACCAGATCGCGCCGGCGCCGCTCTCGACCCGCCGGCCGTCGCACTTCAACGCCGCCGACCCGGCCGGCTATGCCGCGTCCGGCTGGACCCCCTACGACGCGATCGTCAGGGCCGCCGCGGCCGCGCACGTCGGGGTGGACTTCACGGTCGACGGGCCGGCGCCTCTGTGGGCCACGGGATCGGGCGCGCCGCGCAGCGCCAGCGGGTACTTCAGGGCGGATTGGGAGCCTTCCGCCAGCGAGTTCGGCTCCTTCGTACGGGCGGTCGGCACGCGCTACAACGGCGCCTACAAGCCGCGCGGATCGAGCACCCCACTCCCGCGGGTTGGCTTCTGGTCGATCTGGAACGAGCCGAACTACGGGGGAAGCCTCGGGCCCCAGGGCGTTCCCGGGCGCCTCACGATCCCGGGCAGCCCGCATCTGTACCGGGACCTGCTGGACGCGGGCTGGAGCGCGCTTGGAGCCTCGGGCCATCGCACCTCGACCGACCGGATCCTGTTCGGCGAGGTGGCTCCGCGCGGCGCCAGTGGGACAGGCTGGGGGGAGTTCTCCGGAATGAAGCCACTGGTGTTCCTGCGCTCCCTCTACTGCGTGGACTCGCGCTATCGCCAGCTGCGCGGCTCCGCCGCGACGGCCCAGGGATGCCCGACCACGGCGGGGGCCTCACGCAGCTTCCGCCGCCAGCACCCCGCGCTGTTCAGCGCCAGCGGATTCGCCGACCATCCCTATGAGCAGGCATCGGTGCCGAACCAGCCGACCTACCTGTGCGGATCGCAGCTGTGCGTCGGCCGGAGCGACCCGGACTTCGCCGATCTCCCCGAAGTGCCGCGCCTGGCGCGCACGCTCGACCGGCTGAACGGCATCTACGGCTCTCGCACGCACTTCCCGATATGGAGCACCGAGTACGGCTTCAGGACCAAGCCGCCGGACCCGCACCTGGGCCTGAGCCAGGCGACCGCGGCTTACTACATGAACTGGGCCGAGTACCTCACCTACCGCCAACGGCGCCTGTACAGCTACTCGCAGTACCAGTTGCGCGACTACCCGCCGCCGGCCTACTTCGACACTGGGCTGCTCAACCCGAACGGCAGCCCGAAGCCCGCCTTCAACGCCTACCGCATGCCCCTCTTCCTCCCGGTCACGAGCGCGCGGGCGGGGCAGAAGATCGAGATCTGGGGCGGCGTGAGGCCGGCCGGGTATGCGCGGCTCGACACCGGCAAGGCGCAGAGCGCGCAGATCCAGTTCCAGGCCGACGGGCACGGCGCCTGGCAGACGATCGACATCGTCGCGATCGCCAATCCCAAGGGCTACATCGACATCCGCCTGGCTCTTCCGACCAGCGGTTCGGTCAGGCTGGCCTGGGCCTACCCGGCCGGCGATCCGCTGCTGCGCGGCGGAACCGTGTACAGCCGGACGGTGGCGGTCACGGTCAAGTAGACGCCGGGCCCTCGGGGTCCCGCGGCGGAGGGTCGGAGTCGCCCGCTGCGGCCGCGGGACGGCTCGCGCCGGGGTCGCCGGGCTGCGCCGCACGGTCGGCGGGCTGCGCCGCACGGTCGGCGGGCTGCGCCGCACCGTCGGCGGGCTGGGCCGGACCGGGCGCGGCCGGAGTGCCGTCGGCGGGTGCGGCGGGACCCTCGGGGGCCGTGCGGCGCCTGATGGCCAGGGCGCCGAACGTCACGGCGGCGAGCGCCAGGAGCACGATCACGATGAGCAGCCAGGTGGGCAGCCCGGAGCCGCTGGAGCTCGACGCCGGGGTGCCGGCGGCACCCGGTGCCGACTGGCCGAGCTCTTTGAACAGCTGGCGCTCGATCACGTCGTAGCAATCGGTGTACTCCCGGACGTCGACCGGCATCTGGGCCAACGCGGCGCGCAGCGTCGCGGGCGCGTAGTGGGCCGTCAGCTGCCCGTGGTCGTTGCAGTCACTGATGGCCGCCGAGGGGGTGTCGGCGCCCGCCGCGCCGGCAGCCACGGGCGTGGCCAGCGCCAGCGCGCACGGCAGCACGAGCACCATGATCGCCCGTCTGATCATTGGACAAGCTTATGGGGAAGTGGCGCCATACAGCTGGCTCAGGCGGTCGTAGTAGCCGGCCTCGCTGAACTGCGCGCGGGCACGAACCAGGGCCCGGTTACCTCGCGCGGCGCGCAGCGGCGGGTCGTGCCAAAGCTCCGATAGGGCGTTCGACCAGGCGTCCTGATCGTCCGCCGGCAGGACGGCATCCTGGCCCACGAGCTCGGGCAGGCCACCCCGGTCGGAGGCCAGCACGGGCACCCCGGCGGCCAGCGCCTCGAGCACCGAGTAGGGGAAGGGCTCCTCCCAGCGCGACGGGGCGAGCATCACCGCGGCGCGGGCGCGCAGGCCGGACAGCGCGTCGGGAGCGAGGCGTCCCGTGAACCGCACGTCGGCTCCCGCGGTAAGCGACCGCAGGCGCGGCTCGTCGGGCCCGGCGCCGGCGACCACGAGCGGCATTCCGGTGGCGCGGGCCGCGGCGATCGCCGTATCGAATCCCTTCTCCTCGGTGAGTCGACCCGCCACGAGCGCGAACTCCCCCGCTCCGGCGCATGACTCCCCCGCGAGCTCGTCATCTGGCACGAAATTGGGCAACGTGGCGGTTAACGAGGCCGGCAGCCCCAAGTCGCGCAGATGCGACGCGAGCGCGCCGCTCACGGCCACGAACTGATCCACGTGCTCGAGCAGCCGGGGCTGCTGGCGGTACAGCGCCGCCGCATATACGGCCGCCTCGGGGAGCGATCCCCGGCAGCGCAGCCGCAGCCCCGGAAGGGTGTGGCGGCGGCGGCAGCGGAAGCACGGCGCGCCGTCGCGATAGGCGATGCCGATCGCGCAGAACAGCCGATAGTTGTGCAGATGGAGCAGGGTGCGCGCCCCGCCCGCGTGGGCGGCGGCGAGCGCCCGCCAGCCGAACAGCGGATGGATGTTGTGGGCGTGCACGACGCGCGCGCCGCGCCGGCGTACCACCTCCGCGACTTCATCGGGATCGACCCCGCCGGCCAGCAGCCCATGCGCTGCCGCGCCCCGCCCCAAGCCCTGGCTCGAGCGCTCGAGCACCTCGACCTCGTGTCCGCGTCGCCGCAGCAGGGCGGCGAGATCGCCGACGGCGCGCTCCTCGCCGCCCGCCGCGCGATAGCGGTTGTGCAGGATGAGGATCACGCTCGGCTCGCGCTCAGCCCGAGCTCTGCATGAGCACCGCGCCCGAGGCGCCCGCCGGTCCCAGGAGGGACGGGGCCGCCGCGTCGATTTGCCGGGTGCTCAGGCGGCGGGCCGGCTCGAGCGCGAAGCGGGCGACCAGGAAGTCGTCCACGACCTTGGTCGCGATCAGGCGTACGCCGGCCGGGAGCGGACGGCCGACGGCCTGCCAGGCATGACCGACCACGTCGATCTCACTCACCGCCGGCGCCGTATTGCCGTTTCGGTTCCAGGGAACGCCCGGCAGGTAGGTGGCGAGTGGATCGGTGGCGAGCGCGCCGTCGTAGGCCACGATGGCGCGCCCGCCGGGCGCCGCCGGCCCGAGCGCCCTGGCCACCCCGCGCCAGTCCGGCCGCTGATACTGGGGGTGAGATGTGATCCAGGCCTGGGCATAGACGAAGCTCCCCAGGAGGACGACCGCCAGCACGCCGCCGGCGACCCGCACGCGCGGCGCGGTACACGCCGCCCCCACCACGACAGCCAGCGGGATCCACGCCGGGATCAGCGCGCGCGGTATGTAGTAGTCCTGTCCGAGGAGGGCCAGGCCGAGCGGGACCAGGAGCACGGCGGCGGCGATCACCGCGGCCGCGCCCGCTCCGCGCAGCTGCCGGGCATCGGCACCGGTCACGAGGAGTGCGATCAATGCCGCGGTCAGCGCGGCGGCGCCCAGGAGGCCGTAGCGCACCAGCGGGCTCTCGTACAGGGTCCCCAGCCCGAAGGCGACCGGCACCTGCTGGATGCGCGCGCTCAGCGAGGTCGAGCTGATGAAGCCGAGTAGCCGGCTGGTGGCGTGCGTGAACAGCAGCGGCGCCAGCAAGAGCTGCACGACGGCCACCGCGCCCACCGCGCTCGCGATCGCCCGTGTGCGGATGACGTACACCAGCCACAGGGCCTCGGGTGCCACGAGGAAGCCCGCGAACGAGTGCGTCAGCACGGCGAGGGCGGAGAACACGGCCCAGCCTACGATGTTCTGACGCGAGGGCTCGCGCCAGGACCGCGCGAAGAAGAGCAGGGAGGCGCCGCACAGCGCGGCCAGGAGCATGTACTCCCTGGCCTCCTGGGAGTACCAGATCATGAACGGGCTGAGCGCGGTCAACGCCGCGGCCAGGAGCCCGGCTGGACGCGAGACGAGCTCCCGGCCGCACAGGTAGGCCAGCACCACCGCTGCCGTGCCGGTCAGGGCCGAGAGTGAGCGCAATGCCGCTTCGCCCACCCCGAACACGTGCACCCACGCCCATCCGAGCACGAAGTAGAGCGGCGGATTCGTCTCGTGCTCGACCATCGAACTCAACATCGAACCCAGCGACAGGTGCAGCTCGTGGGCGGCCTGGGCCTCGTCGAACCAGTAGCTCTGGGCGCCGAGCGTGGCAAAGCGGAGCCACGCGCCCACCGCGACAATGCCCGCGAGCAACCAGATTTCGGCTGGAACGCTTGCTACCCTCAGCGCCCTGGAGGTCCGGGCCGCCACTGCGGCGTCCGAGCGGGCCGGGACAAGCATCCGCGCGCATTCTAGAGCGGGGCCTGAACGCTGACCCTTCGCCGCCGACGGGCCTAGCAGCCGACTCAACACTACCCTGCCGATGTCGCCCTTCCTCACTCCGCCTCGCAGGGCGCTTGCTCTTGGGTTGGTGGTTGCGTCGCTCGCGGCAGCGGCCGTTGCGCTTGTGGTCGGCGGATGTGGGGGGAGCTCGCCAACCACGGCGCGGGTGCCCACCCGCAGTCAGCCGTTGGAGTCGATCTTCGAGGCCCAAAGCGAGCTGTTCGAGAACCCAGGGATGACGCTCAACCGACTCAAGCGCCTGGGCGTGACCCGGGTCAAGGTGTTCATGCCGTGGGCGTCGCTGGCGCCGGATCCCCTGTCGCGGAGGCGACCGCACTTCGACGCCTCCTCGCCTGCGTCCTATTCGGCGGCGTCGTGGACCGTCTACGACGCGATCTTCCGGGCCGCCGCCGCCCGAGGCATGGGGCTCGATGTCGCGCTCGAGGCACCCGCACCGCTTTGGGCGACCGCACCCGGTGTGCCGCGCGGCACGGCGGCCGGTTTTCTCGGCGCCTGGAAGCCCTCGGCGCGGGAGTTCGGGTTGTTCGTCAGCGCGGTGGCCAAGCGCTACGGCGGCCACTACAAGCCGGCCGGCGCCGGCTCGCCACTGCCGCGCCTTGACTTCTGGTCGATCTGGAACGAGCCCAACTACGGTCAGCAGTTGGCGCCGCAGGCGATCGATCACTCTACGGTCGAGGTGTCCCCGGCGCTCTACCGGGCGCTTCTCGACGCGGCCTGGGATGCGTTCGGGCGGACCGGACACGCCCACGACACGGTCCTGATCGGCGAGGTGGCCCCGCGGGGACAGACGGTCGGCGACCAGCCCGGCAACTTCTCCGGGATGGTCCCGCTCCGCTTCATCCGGGCGCTCTACTGCGTCGATGGGTCGCTCCACCCGCTGCAGGGCGAGGCGGCCGCGGTGCGCGGCTGTCCTGCCAGCACCGCGGCGTCGGCCGCCTTTCCGCGCGAGCATCCGGCGCTATTCGGGGCCGGAGGGTTTGCCTTCCATCCTTATCCGCAGGGTTTCGCCCCCAACCTCCGCACTCCCGACTTTCCGGACTACGCCGACCTGCCGCAGGTGCCGAGCCTGGAGCGGACCCTCGACGGGGCGCTCGCCGCGTACGGTTCGAGCACCCGCTTGCCGCTGTACGACACCGAGTTCGGCTACCAGACCAATCCACCCGAGGCGAGCATCGCCCGAGCGGTCAAGCCCGCGCAGGCGGCGGCCTGGGCGAACCTGGCCGAGTACATGAGCTGGCGCGACCCGCGGATCGCCTCCTGGGACCAGTACCTGCTCGCCGACCCGCCGCCCGGCGCGAGCAGCTTCGACACCGGTCTGCTGTTCTACAACGGCAAGCCCAAGGCGCTGTACGACGCGTTCCGGCTGCCGCTCTACCTGCCGCTCACCACGGCGTCGAGTGGGCACGCACTGGTGGTGTGGGGCTGCCTGCGTCCGGCCCATTACACGATGCTCCACTCCCACCGGCCGCAGGTGGCCGACATTCAGCTGCAGCCCGCCGCCGGCGGGGCGTTCGGGACTGTCAAACGTGTGACGGTGACCGACCCCTATGGCTACTTCGACGTCCCCGTCACGTTCCCCTCGAGCGGGCTGGTGCGCGTCGAGTGGGCCTATCCGCATGGCCCCCGCATCCACAGCCGGACGGTGCCCATCACGATTCGGTAGGGTGCCGCCTCTGAGGCTCGGCGACCGCGCCGGACCGTGCCGGTGGCGCGCGGCAGCCTGGGCGGGTGTTCGTGGTCGGACCTCGGGCGGGCCGCAACTTCCTCTGACCGGGCCTGTTGTCTTGTGCAATGCGACTGCTCACACGACTCGGCCTTTCGTCCCTGCTGGCGACGGTAGTGGCGGCGGCGTGGTCGCTGGACTCACCCGCGCGCGCCGGCGCGCAGGTGAACCAGATCGAGATGTTCCAGGACGACATTCAGCTCCTGAGCAACCCGGGGCCGACCCTCCAGCAGCTGCGCGATCTGGGGGTCGGCATCGTGCGCGTTTCCGTTCACTGGAGCTCGGTCGCCCCGGTCAGGCGACCCGCCGGCTTCAACGGCTCCAATCCGGCCTCGTATCTGGCGGGAAGCTGGGGCATCTACGACGAGATCGTCAACGATGCGCGCCAGGACGGCATCGAGGTCGACCTCTCGATTGGCGGTCCGGCGCCACCGTGGGCCGTCGGCCCAGGCCAACCCCCACCCGGAGGGTTTGGCAGCTGGAAGCCGTCGGCAGCCGCGTTCAAGCAGTTCGTGCAGGCGCTGGGCGCGCGCTACAGCGGCACCTACGACCCTGCCATCGGCGCGTCGAGGCCGGGCGATCCGAGCGCCCTGCCCCGCGTGAGCTTCTGGGAGGTCTGGAACGAGCCGAACTTCGGGATGGACCTCGCGCCGCAGGCGATCAAGGGCTCGTCGGTCCCCGCGGCCGCGTGGATGTACCGGAGCCTGCTCGACGCCGGCTGGGGCGCTCTCCAGAGCACCGGGCACGGCCGCGACACGATCGTGATCGGCAATCTTGACGCTCGGGGCCAGTCGGCGAAACCCAGCCGGGGCGCTCCGCAGGGTCTGCCGGGCAACTTCGCCGCGACCAAGCCGATGCAGTTCATCCGCTCGCTGTACTGCGTCAACGCGTCCTACAAGGAGTTGCGCGGCCCCGCGGCCGCGGCGATCGGCTGTCCGACCAGCGCGGCGGCCTCGCGGCGGTTCCGCGCCGCCCACCCGGCGCTGTTCGGCGCCTCCGGCTTTGCCACCCACCCCTATCCGGTCAACCTGCCGCCGACCAGGGCGAGTTCGACCGATCCCGACTACACCGAGTTCAGCGAGCTGCCGCGCATGGCCAGCACACTGGATCGCATCCAGCGGATGTATGGCTCGGGCAAGCGGTTCCCGGTCTACAACAACGAGTACGGCTACATCACCAATCCGCCGAACGCCAGCCTGACGCCCCTGAACCCCCACGGTCAGTTCGTCTCGCCGACCACGGCGGCGTACTACATCAACTGGGCCGAATACGTCTCGTGGCGCAATCCGCGGATCGCCTCGGCCATGCAGTACCTCCTCGTCGACCCCGATCCCCGTAAGGCGCCTGAATACGGCGGATTCGCCAGCGGCCTGATCTTCTACTCCGGGAAGCGCAAGCCCGGCTACGACGCGTACCGGCTGCCGCTGTTCCTCCCGGTGACAACGGCGCGACGCGGCCACAGCCTGGAAGTATGGGGATGCGTGCGTCCGGCTCATTTCGCGCGGCTCGACACCGGCGGCATCCCCCAGCAGGTGAAAATCCAGTTCCAGCGCGGCTCCCGCGGCGCGTTCACCACGTTGCGGACGGTGACCGCGACCAACGTCCGCGGCTACATCGACCTGCGCGTGACGTTCCCGGCCAGCGGGTCCGTGCGGCTCGCCTGGTCGTATCCCACCACCCATCAGCTGCCGACCTCGAGCCCGACCATGGCGGTCGCCGGCCAGACCGTCTACAGCCGGACACAGACAGTGACGGTCAAGTAGATGCGCTGGGCGTGGCCACGAACGGCGGCGCTGCTCCGCGCTGTGGGGCTGGCGCTGATCGTCCTCGCGGTCCCGGCGGCACGAGCGTCGGCCTCGACGCAGCAGATCTCGATGATCCAAGACGATGCCCGTCTGGACGCCGATCCGGCGGGGACGCTCGGGCGGATGCGTCTGCTCGGCGCGGACGCCGTCCGCGTCTCGGTGCACTGGGACGCGATCGCGCCCGCGGCGGGGGCAAAGCGGCCGCCCCGCGGCTTCAACGCGTCCAATCCGGCCGCTTACCCCGCGCGCAACTGGAGGCTGTGGGACGAGATCGTCACGATCGCCCACCAGGACGGCATCAGAGTCAACTTCGATCTGATGGGCGGTACGCCGCGATGGGCCATGGGCTCGGGCCGGCCTGCGGGCAACAGCAACCCCAACTGGGAACCGTCGGCGAGCGCGTTCGGGTCGTTCGTGCGGGCGATCGGCACCCGCTACGACGGCAACTACAGCGCAGCCCGCCACGCCTTGGCGCCGGACGATCCGGGCGATCTTCCCCGCGTCGACTTCTGGACCGTGTGGAACGAGCCCGACTACGGACCGAGCCTCGCGCCCCAGGGAGTGCCCGGCAACCTCAGAATCGAGAACAGCCCGCGGATGTACCGCAACCTGCTGAACGCGGCCTGGAGCGGGTTTCGAGCCAGCGGCCACACCGCCTCGACCGACACGATCGCCTTCGGCGAGCTAGCGCCGCGAGGCGAGAGCTTCTGGGGCGTGTTCTCCGGCATGAAGCCGCTCGCGTTCCTGCGGGCCCTGTATTGCGTGGATGCCCGGTATCACCAGCTGCGCGGAGCTGCCGCCCAGCTTCGGGGGTGCCCCACCACGGCCGCGGGATCGCGGCGTTTTCCGGCGCAGAATCCGGCGCTGTTCGAGGCCAGCGGCGTCTCCGACCACCCTTACATGCGCTGGTATCCGCCCGGTCACGAGCAGAACCCGGATCCGGTCAACCACTCCTCCACCGCCGACTACAGCTCGCTCGGGGTGATTGGCAATCTGACTCGGGCCCTCGACCGCCTCCAGCAGGTGTACGGGTCGCGGACGAGATTCCCCGTCTACGACACCGAGTTCGGGTACATCACCAGCCCGCCCAAGCACAGTCCCGATCCCACCACGCGCGTCAGGGTGATCTATCTCTCGCCCGCCGAGGCGGCCGAGTACATGAATTGGGCCGAGTACATCAGCTGGCGAAATCCGCGACTCAGCTCGTTCGAGCAGTACCTGCTCTTTGACCCGCTGCGCCCGACCCGCGCGAACAACTGGGGCGGGTTCGCCAGCGGGCTACTGACCTGGAACGGCATCCAGAAGGCGACCTACTACGCGTGGCGTCTGCCGCTCTACCTGCCGGTCACCCGGGCACGTCCCGGCCGTGCCCTCGAGGTGTGGGGCTGCATCCGGCCGGCCCGCCTCGGCCTGCTCGACAGCGGGCTGCCGCAGACGGCGCAGCTGCAGTTCGCCCCGAAAGCAACTGGACAGTACGCCCCGCTCCAGACGATCAGTATCGGCGCCGGGAGCAACTGCTACTTCGACATCCACGTGACCTTCCCGTCGAGCGGCACGGTGAGAGTCGCCTACACCTATCCGCCGGGCGACGCACTGCTCGGAAACGGCGCCGAGGTGCGCAGCGGTGCCGTGGCGGTAACGGTCGGCTGACGACGCCTCGCAACTTCGAATTGGTCGCGCCGTTCCTACTGGGATGAGGGCGCGCAGGGTCAGGACGCTCGCGGCCGTGCTCGGCGCGGTCGCGGTGGCGGGCGTGTTCGTGGGCATGCCGGCGGCTGCGTCGGCCTCGACCCGCCAGGTGTCGATCATCCAGGACTCCTCGAAGCTGCTTTCCGATCCGCTGGAGACACTCGCGAGATTCCGGGCGCTCGGGGTGAGCATGGTGCGCGTGATCGTGGCGTGGGCGCAGATCGCGCCGGACTGGAAGGCCCGCATTCCGCCGCGCGCTTTCCTCCCTGCGGACCCAGCCGCGTACCCCGAGGCGAATTGGGCGCCTTATGACGCGGTCGTGAAGGCCGCCGCCGCCGACGGGATCGCGCTCGACTTCACCCTGAGCGGCGGTGCGCCGCGCTGGGCAGAGGGCTCGGGGATCCCGCCGGCTGCACTCGAGAACCAGTTCTGGGCCTGGCGTCCCTCGGCCCGGGCCTTCGGGCAGTTCGCGCACGCGGTGGGCGAGCGTTATAGCGGGAGCTACGTTCCACCGGGTCAGACCGAGCCGCTGCCGCGGGTGAGCTTCTGGGCGATCTGGAACGAGCCCAACTTCGGGGAGGATCTGGGGCCCCAAGCGGTGGCCGGCTCGACCGTGGCGACGGGGCCGCCGATGTACCGCAACCTGGTGAGCCAGGCCTGGAACGCCCTCCAGGCGACCGGGCACGGGAGCGACACGATCCTGATTGGAGAATTCGCGCCGTGGGGCCTGAGCGCGCGCGGCACGCCGAAGCGTCCCCAGGGGCTCCCGGGCCAGTTCGGGCAGACCAAGCCGCTGCGCTTCCTCCGCACGCTCTACTGCGTGGACTCCGCCTACCGGCCGTTGCGAGGATCGGCGGCTCGAGCGGTGAGCTGCCCGGCCGGCGCGGCGGGGTCGCGGGCATTCGGTCGTAACAATCCCGGGCTGTTCAACGCCACCGGCCTGGCCGACCATCCCTACCCGCACGACCAGCCGCCCACGCTCGAGACCTCGCGCGACCCGGACATCGCGCCGTTTCCGAGGCTCCCGAATCTCGAGCGCGCCATCGACGGCGTCCAGCGCGTGTATGGGTCCCGCCGCCGCCTCCCCATCTACAACACCGAGTACGGCTACATCACCCGTCCGCCCGGCCACAGCGGCTTCGTAGATGCGGCGACCGCGGCGTACTACCTCAACTGGGCCGAATACCTGAGCTGGAAGCAGCCGCGCATCGCCAGCACGATGCAGTACCTCCTCTACGATCCGCCGCCCGAGCCGAAGTCCCTGGGCGGTGGCGGCTTCGCGAGCGGCCTGCTGTTCTCCGACGGGCGACAGAAGCCGAGCTACGCCGCCTACCGGCTGCCGCTGTACCTGCCGGTCGTGTCGGGCCGGCGCGGGCGCCCGCTCGAGGTGTGGGGCTGCGTGCGCCCCGCGCGCTACGCGCTACTCGACGCCGGCGAGCCGCAGATCGCCGAGATCCAGTTCGCCCGGCGCGGTTCCGCGGCCTACTCGGCGCTCCAAACTGTGCTGGTCAGCGATCCCGGCAACTGCTACTTCGATGTACGGATGCGGTTCCCGTCCAGCGGGAGCGTGCGGCTGGCCTACACGTATCCGGCGGGCAGGTTGCCGGTGGCCGGGACGACCGTCTACAGCCGCGCGGTGGCCGTCACGCTGCGCTAGGCGTCAGGCATCCGCGTACATCGCCTGAATCTCGAGCGTGTACTTGGCGGCGATCGGAGCGCGCTTGAGCTTCATGGTCGGCGTCAGCTCGGCCCCGCCCGGGAGCCAGTCGCCCGGCACGACCGTCACCTTCTTGATCTGCTCGACGCGAGACAGGTGCTGGTTGGCCGCCTCGATCGCGGCGCTGACCGCGGCGTTGACGCGGTCGTCGTGCGCGAGATCCTCCAGCGTGGTGGCCGGAATGCCCTGCTGTGCCGCCCATTGCGGGGCGAAGTCGGCGTCGAGCACGATCAACGCCGTGTTGTACGGCTTGCCGTCGCCGATGCAGACCGCCTGCGCGATCAGCGGGCTGGCTGTCTTCAGCCGGGCCTCGACGTTGGCCGGGGACATGTTCTTCCCGGCCGAGTTGATGATGATCTCCTTCTTGCGGTCCACGATCGTCAGGAAGCCGTCCTCGTCAATCGAGCCGACGTCCCCGGTGTGCAGCCAGCCTTCAGGGTCGAGCGCCTCGGCCGTCTTGTCGGGCGCGCCCCGGTAGCCAAGCATCACGCACTTGCCGCGGACGAGCACCTCGCCGTCGGGGCCCAGCTTGACCTCGACCCCGGGGGACGGCGGACCGACCGTGCCGATCTTCACCTGGCCGGGGCGGTTGCACGTCCCCGCGCCACAGGTCTCCGACATGCCCCACAGCTCGGCCAGCTCGATGCCCAGCGCGTGGAAGAACTCGAGGACCTCGACCGGCGTGGGCGCGGCGCCGACGTTGACCGCTGCGAGTTGATCGAGCCCCAGCATCTGGCGCAGCTTGGCGAACATCTGCTCGTCGGCCTGGGCCACCTTGGTTTCGAGCTCCGCGGGGACGGGCTCGCCGCGCTGTCTGAAGCGGACCCGTTCGGTAGCCGCTCGGAGCGCCTCCTGGATCGGCCAGCGCTGTTCCTCGGGCTGGGAGGCCTGCATCGCCTCCAGCCCGGCCTTGAGCTTCTCCCAGATGCGCGGGACCGCGAAGAACCAGGTGGGCCGGACCTGGGGCAGGTAGGAGAGCACCTCGCGCGGGTTGGGGCAGCAGGTGATCGTGCCGGCGTAGATGATCGGGATGTAGTGGTGGGCCATCCGCTCGGCGATGTGCGCCGCCGGCAGCCACGAGATGACCCGGGCACCCGGGGCGAAGCTGATGATCTTCTCGACCGCCTGCGCCGCGGCCATCACGTTGCGGTGGGTCAGCTGTACTCCCTTTGGAGGCCCGGTCGTCCCCGAGGTGTAGATCAGGGTGACGACGTCGTCGGGGCTGATGTTTGCCTGGGCCTCGACCGCGTCGAAGCTCGGATTCGACCCCTCGAGGTCGTTGAGGGAGATCGTGCCCTCGGGTGTGGCTTCCGCGTCGGCGACTATCACGTGCTGGAGTTCGGGCAGGTCTTGCCGCGCCTCGAGCATCGCGTTCAGGTATGCCGGCTCGACGATCGCCACCCTGGCGCCGGCGTCGCCGATCACGTAGCGGATGTCCTCCGGCGGATAGGAGAGGTAGATCGAGAACGGCGTGGCGCCCAGCATCGCTGCGGCCAGGTCGACAACGTGGAACTCGGGTCGGTTGCCCAGCATGATCGCCACCGGGTCCTGGCGGCCCACTCCCAGCTTGGCCAGGCCGCCGGCAACGTCCTCGACCCGGCGCAGCAGCTCCGACCAGGTGAGCGACAAGCTGTCGTCCACGGTGCGAACCGCGACGATCTCGGGATGGTTGCCCGCCGTGCGCCGTAGCGCCTCGCCCAACGTCGGGGCGTCAACCGCCCGACCCACCGCCGGCGAGATCGTGCCGCTCTGCAAGCCCTCTCCTCCACGTAACGCGGTTCTGGCGCCAACGCTACCAGTGGGGTGCGTGCGGGGCCTCTCATCCTCGCCTGCACCCGCGCTCAAAGGCCTTAAGCGGGTGCAGGCGAGGATGAGAGGCCCACACTCTGGGTATGGGTCCTGACGATCGGCGTGGCGGGTCGAGGCCTGGCGCGCACCCCGCCGGCGGTGGGTGGGCGCGCCGACTCATAGGAAGCCCACTCGCGGGTCCGGGCTTGACGGCGGGCCGGTCAGCCACCTCGAGTGCCCGAGTTTCTCCACATTCGCCGCTCGCCCGGCGCCGAATGTGGAATTCGGTCGGGTATAGCGCGAAGATCGCCGCACTCGATCAGGAAGAAGCGACGACTGCGGCGTTACTCGCCCAGCAGGAACCCCTGCCCCATCGATTCCGTCGGCTTCTGTGCTTTTTCGAGACGCTGGGCTGTCACGGGAGGCGTTGGTAGGGGCCCCTCGATGCCGTCTTGCCCGCCCTCGAGGAACCCTTGAGACGCGTCCGAGCCGCGACAACACCCCGGGCGGGCAAGGCGGCGCGACGGGCTCCTACCGCAGCCCAATACCGGGACCAGACAGCGTCGAGATGTCGTTGGTTAGGCCGATGACGAAGATGAAGAGGATCAGGACGAAGCCGACCACGCCGGCGCGCTCCATCACCTCGAACGGGATCCGCTTCCCCCGCAGCTTCTCGGCCACCGCCCAGAACACGTGTCCCCCGTCGAGGGGGAGGAACGGGAACAGGTTGATGATGGCCAGCGACAGCGAGATCAGCGCCAGCACCCACAGGGCCTGGGTGGTGCTGGCCGCAAACGACTCCTGGGTGGCGGTGTAGCCGTAGACGATGCTGTGAAGCTGCTTTCGCTCCTGCGGCTCGAAGATCCGCACCACCGTCGAGACGGTCCGCCCGGTGACCGACGCCAGCTGGCTGACCGTGATCGACGCAGCCTGCCCGGCGTTGGCCGGCTTCCCGCCGAAGGCGATGCCGAGCAAAACCCGCTGCTCGCTGGCGCTATAGCGCGGTCGGATCTGGCGGGTGATCAGTTGTCCATCCCGCTTGACGACCACGCGCGCGGGAGTGGCCGCGAGGCAGCCGTTTGCCTGGGCGCCAGCGCAGCGATGGCTGTCGATCTGCTTGCGAATCGCGGCCTCGGAGCCGCCCACGCCGTCGACCGAGACGACCTCGTCACCCGGCCGTAGGACCTTCGCCGCGGGCGAGCCGGACGTGACCTGAGCGACGGCGGTAGTGGGGACGGCCTGGCTGCTCGACATCACCAGGGCCCACACGATCACGAAGGCGATCAGCAGGTTCATCGCCGGCCCGGCCAGGATCACCACGATCCGCTTCCAGACCGCCTGGTTGTAGTAGGCGCGCGGCACGACCTCGGGCGGGATCTCCTCGTGCGGGTTCATCCCCGTGATCCGCACGTAGCCGCCCAGCGGGAACGGCCCGATGCCGTACTCGGTCTCGCCGCGCCGGAACTTGACCAGTAGCGGCCCCATGAAAAGCGAGAACCGCTCGACCCGCATCCCCACCGCCTTGGCCACGGCGAAGTGGCCGAACTCGTGCAGGATGATCAGGGCGGCGAAGCCCAGGAACGCGAGGACGTACGACATAGCGGGCCTCAGTGTGGCAGGCGCGGGTGAGAGCGGCTTAAGAGCGACTTAGGCGAGCGCCCGCTCGGCCACCAGCTCGCCCGCCACCCTGCGCGCCTCGGCGTCCGCCTCGCCGAGCGCCTCGAACGAGTGGACCGGCTGCGGCGGGAGCAGCTCGAGCGTCTCCTCGATCACCGCCGCGATGTCCAGGAACCGGAGCCGGCCGCCGAGGAACGCATGCACGGCGACCTCGTTGGCGGCGTTCATCGTGCACGGAGCCGTTCCCCCCGCCCGCGCCGCCCCGCGGGCGATGTGCACGCAGCTGAAGGTCTCCTCGTCCAGGGGCTCGAACGTGAGCGCCCCGACCTCGACGAGGTCCAACGGCCGGACCGGGACGTCGACGCGCTCGGGATGATGCAGGGCGTAGGAGATGGGCACCCGCATGTCGGGATATCCGAGATGGGCGAGCGTGGCACCGTCGCACAGCTGCACGAGGCTGTGCACGATCGACTGGGGATGCACGACGATGTCGATCTGCTCGTAGGGCGTTCCGAACAGGTGGTGGGCCTCGATCAGCTCGAGGCCCTTGTTCATGAGTGTCGCCGAGTCGATGGTGATCTTGCCGCCCATCGTCCAGGTCGGGTGCGCGAGGGCCTGCTCGGTCGTGACCTGCTCGAGATCCTCCCGCCGCATCCTGCGGAACGGGCCCCCGGATGCGGTCAGGATCAGGCGATCGACGGTTCCTGGACGTTCGGCGCCGAGCAGCTGGTGAAGCGCCGAATGCTCGGAGTCGACGGGGATGATCGCCGCCCCGGTGGCCTGGGCGAGCGCGGTCACGAGCTCGCCGCCGACGACGAGCGACTCCTTGTTGGCGAGCGCCAGGTCGATGCCCTCGGCCAGGCTCGCCACCGTCGGCAGGAGCCCGGCCGAGCCCACGATCGCGTTCAGGACCATGTCGCATTCGCAGTCGGTGATCAGCCGCACCACGCCGTCTGGGCCGGCCAGCACCTGTCCCTCGGTCCACGCTTCGCTCGCTCGTGCGGCGGCGTCGGCGTCGGCGATCGCCACCTTACGCACCCCGTGGCGGCGCGCCTGCTCGATCAGGGATTCCCACGAGCCGGCGGCGCTCAACGCCGCCACGGACAGCTCCCCGCCGGAGCGGGAAACCACGTCGAGGGCCTGGCAGCCGATCGAGCCGGTGGAGCCGAGGATCGCGATGCGGCGGGGCATCCGCCCAGTCTAGGGAGAGCGCTTGGAGCGCCGTAGCCGCGCCGGGTCAGTGGGCGACGGCGAGCCAGATGTAGTAGCCGACCACCACCGTGAACAGCGCGGCATCGAGCCTGTCCAGCGCGCCGCCATGCGCGCCGAACAGCGTGCCCGCGTCCTTGGCCCCCGCGTCGCGCTTGACCATCGACTCGAACAAGTCGCCGAGCGGCCCCATGACCGCGACCGCCACGCCGAGCAGGAGCGCGTCTCCCTGAGTCAGCCAGGTTTGATAGAGGCCGGCGATGAACACCGCGAGGATCGCGCCGAGCATGCCGCAGACCAGACCTTCGACCGTCTTTCCGGGCGACACGCGAGGGGCGAGCTTGCGGCGCCCGAACAGCCGCCCGCCGGCGTAGGCGGCGGTGTCGCCCACGAACGTGCCGACCAGCACGTCGATCAACACGCTGTTGCCGTGGGGCAGCTGCCGCAACAGCTCGACGTGCCCGAACGCGAGCCCGATCCAGTACACCCCAAGCAGCGTTCCGCCGATCGCCACCGTCGGCCGTGGCTGCTCACGCGCCAGGACGAGCACCAGGGCGAACGGTAGGGCGGCCACCGCCACCTCCAGCACACCGCCCTGTCCCCCCGACCGCGCCGCGAAAACCATCGCCGCCAGCGCGGCAAAGCCCACCACCGAGACCGGCCGCCACGCGCCCAGGAGCCGGTAGCACTCGTGCATGCAGATCAGGCCGGCGGCGATGATGAACAGCTGGAACGGGAGCCCCCCGAGTCCGATGAAGATGATCGTGGCAACCGCGAGGGGAATCGCCACGAGGATCCGCGACAACAGATCGGAGCGCCGGCGGGGCTTCCTGGCCGGCGGCTCGCGACGAGCGCGCCGCTGGCGCGGCGCCGCCGCTGCACGCGCAGCCGGCATCGCTACCGGCCTCCGAAGCGGCGGCTGCGCGCGGTGAAGTCCTCGAGGCTCTGTTCAAGCGCCTCCCGCGAGAAGTCCGGCCACAGCTCATCGCGGAACACGAGCTCCGCATACGCCCCCTGCCAGAGCAGGTAGTTCGAGATCCGCTGCTCGCCGCTGGTGCGGATGATGAGATCGGGATCGTGCATGTCCGGCGCGTACAGGTGAGAGCGAAACTCGTCGTCGTTGCCTGAGGTAAAGGTTCGCGCTGCATCGACGATCTCCGCGCGCCCGCCGTAATTGAAGGCGACGAATAGGGTGATCCGGCCGTTCTTCCGGGTGAGTTCCTCGGCCCAGGCCATCCGCTCGATCAGCTCCGGGGGCACCGGGTCGCTGCGCCGCCCGATGAAGCGCATCCGGACGCCTTCGTCGTGAAGCTCTGGCGTCTCGGCTTTGATGCGCCGGGCCATCATCGCCATCAGGCCCTGGACCTCGTCCCGCGGGCGGCCCCAGTTCTCGGTCGAGAAGGAATACACCGTGAGCTCGTCGATGCCGAGGTCGGCGGCGTCGCGCAGCCGGGCCTTGACCGTGTCTGCCCCCGCCTCATGCCCAGCCAGCGCAGGCAACCCCCGTCGCTCGGCCCATCGCCCGTTGCCGTCGGTGATGATCGCGAGGTAGCGGGCGTGCGCTCCGTCGATTTTGGCGGTCCCCCGCTCGTCGCGAGTTACCACCTACACCTCCAGGATCTCGGCTTCCTTGTGCTTGAGCAGCTCGTCGAGCTCAGCAATGCGGCCGTCGGTCACCTTCTGGAGCTCGACCTCGGCGCGATGCTCGTCATCCGAGCCAGCCTCGCCCGCCTCCTTAAGCTCGCGTAGGTCGTGCATCACGTCGCGGCGGATGTTGCGGATCGCCACGCGGCCCTCCTCAGCTATGTGCCGCACGACCTTGACGAGCTGTTTGCGGCGCTCCTCGGTCAGCTCGGGAACCCCCAGACGGATCAGGTTGCCGTCGTTGTTGGGTGTCAGTCCGACGTCGGATTCAAGGATCGCCCGCTCGATCGCCTTGATCGAGCTCTTGTCGTACGGCTGGATGGTGAGCAGCCGTGCCTCCGGGGCCGAGATCGTCGCCAGCTGCTTGAGCGGGGTTGACGACCCGTAGTAGTCGACATTGATGCGATCGAGGAGCGCGGGGCTGGCCCGCCCCGTGCGCACCGATCCGAACTCGTTGCGGGTCGCCTCCACCGACTTGGTCATCCGCTCCCGCGCGTCGGCGAGGAGCTCGTCGATCATGTCCGTGGTCATGTTCTCACCAGCGTCCCCACTCGTTCTCCTGACACTATCTTGTCGATGTTGCGCTCGTCGGCCATGTTGAAGACGACGATCGGGAGATTGTTGTCCATGCACAGGGCGAAGGCGGTCGAGTCCATCACCTGGAGCCCGCGCGTCAGCGCGTCCTTGTGGGTGATCTCCGGGATGAACTCGGCGTTCGAGTCGACCCTCGGATCGGCCGTGTAGACGCCTTCGACCCGATTCTTGGCCATCAGGATGATCTCGGCGTGCAACTCCGCGGCCCGGAGCGCCGCGGCGGTGTCGGTGGTGAAGAACGGATTGCCGGTGCCGGCCGCGAAGATCACGATCCGGCCCTTCTCCAGGTGCCGCATGGCGCGGCGGCGGATGTAGGGCTCGGCCACCTCCGAGATCGTGATCGCCGACTGCACCCGGGTCTGGACGCTGTCCTTCTCGAGCGCATCCTGGAGCGCCAGCGCGTTGAGCACGGTGGCGAGCATCCCCATGTAGTCGCCGGTGGCGCGGTCCATTCCCTTGGCCGCCTCGGCCAGTCCCCGGTAGATGTTGCCGCCGCCGACGACGATCGCGACTTCGACGCCGCGCCGTTGCACGGCAGCGATGTGGGAGGCGATCGCCTGGACGCGCGCCGGGTCGGTCCCGTACTCGAGGTCTCCCATCAACGCCTCACCCGACAGCTTGAGCAGAACGCGCCGGTAGACGGGCGGGCGCCCGTCGTCTTCCTCGCCCGCCACCGTGGTGGCGGCGCCCCTCGGTTCGGAGGTGGGAGTCAAGCGCCCACGGCGAAGCGGGTGAAGCGGCGGATCACCACGTTTTCGCCGGTCTCGCTGGCCAGCTCGGCGCGAAGGTCCTCGATCGTCTTGCCGCCGTGCTTGTCCTCGTTGACGTGCTTCTGGCGCAGCAGGACGACGTCGTCGAACCACTTGTCGAGCTTGCCCTTGACGATCCGATCGCGGACGTTCTCGGGCCGGTCCGCGGCCTGCTCGACCGCGATCCGCTCCTCGCGCTCGCGCTCCTCGCCAGGCACGTCCTCGTCGGACACGGCGATTGGCGCGGCCGCCGCGATGTGCAGCGCCAGATCGCGCGCGAACTCGACGAAGTTGTCGTTGCGGGCCACGAAGTCCGTCTCGCAGTCGACCTCGACCAGCACCCCGATCTTGTTGCCGGCGTGGATGTAGCTCTGCACAACGCCCTCGCTCGCCTCACGCCCGACCCGCTTGGCCGCCTGGGCCTGACCGCGGGCCCGCAGGATCTCGACCGCCCGCTCCGCGTCGCCCTGGGCCTCGCTCAGAGCCTCACGGCAGGCGAGCACGCCAGCCCCGGTGCGGTCGCGGAGAGCTTTTACTTCCTTGGCGCTGACCGCATTCATGCGTTCTCCTCTGCGGTGGGCACGGAGGTGTCGGGTTCGGGCGCCGGCTCGGCCGCTTCGGTCTGCTCCTGCCGCTCGGGAGTGGACTGCTCGTCAGGGGATGGGTCAGACGCCGGCTCGACCGCCTCGGTCTGCCTCTGCTCGGCCGGCGCGGCCCCCGCCTGCGCAGGTTCTGCCGGCGCCTCGGGTTCGGCCGGCTCGATCGGTGGGGCCGCCGCGGCCGGTTGCTCGCCCGCCGGCTGCTCGGCGGCAGGCTGCTCGACCGGCGGCGGCTGCGCGGCAGGCTGCTCAGCCGGCGGCGGCTGCGCGGCAGGCTGCTCAGCCGGCGGCGGCTGCGCGGCAGGCTGCTCAGCCGGCGGCGGCTGCGCGGCAGGCTGCTCAGCCGGCGGCTGCTCGGCGGCAGGCTGCTCAGCCGGCGGCGGCTGCGCGGCAGGCTGCTCAGCCCGCGGCTGCGCCGCGGCGCGCGGCTGGGAGGGCACCGTGGCCTCGGTGGCTGGCACCCGCTCACGGGCGCGGGCTTCGGCTTCATGTCGCTCGAGCTCCTCAGCCTCGAGACGAGCCCGCTCCTCCGCCTCCTGGCGCGCACGCTCTTCGGCCTCCTGGCGCGCACGCTCTTCCGCCTCCTGGCGCGCACGCTCCTCGGCCTCCTGGCGCTCGCGCTCGATCCGCGCGCGCTCCTCCTCCTCGCGGAAGATGTTGTGGCCCTGCGAGACCACGTCACCGACGGCCTTGGTGATCAGCGCGCAGGAGCGAATCGCGTCGTCGTTGCCGGGCACCACGTAGTCGATCCCGTCCGGGTCGCAGTTCGTGTCGACCAGCCCGATGATCGGGATGCGCAGGCGCTGGGCCTCGCGCACCGCGATCACCTCGGTCTTCAGGTCGATCACGAACACCGCGTCGGGCAGGCGCTGCATGTTCTTGACGCCGCCGAGGTTGGCGCGGAGCTTCTCCAGATCGGCCAGCGCGGCCATCCGCTCGCGCGTGGGCAGTAGCTGCAGCTGGCCGTCGGCCTCGTAGCGCTCGAGATCGTGCAGCCGCCTGATCCGCAGCGAGATCGTCTGGAAGTTGGTCAACAGGCCGCCGAGCCAACGATGGTTGACGTAGGGCATATCGGCGGCTTCCGCGTTATCGCGAATGGTGTCGCGGGCCTGCTTCTTGGTCCCGACGAACAGCACGGTCCCGCCGCGGCGCGAGACGTCTGCCGCGAACTGCCGGGCATCCTCCAGCAGCACCTGGGTCTGCAGGAGGTCGATGATGTAGTTGCCGTCGCGCTCGCCGAAGATGAATCGACGCATCTTGGGATTCCAGCGACGGGTCTGGTGGCCGAAATGGACGCCGGCCTCCAGCAGCTCCCTGATTCCGATCTGAGCCACTGCTTCTACTCCCTTATGTTGATTTTGCACTTCAGCCCGCTCACGCGCGCTCGCGGACCTCGGTTGACGAGGCAGGGCGCGATCCACGCGAACGGGATCGGGGACGGTCTGGTCCAGTTTACGCAAGTTTTCGTGCGCCGCATCGTTTTCAGGTGTAGCGGGCCATTCGCTTCCCCTACCTTCAGCGGTGGCTCGTGCGCGGGCCGAACCTCCCTTCCCCTACCTCCGGTGGCTCGGTTCGCAACGTCGGGCGGGGCGGCTGTGGACGGGCCGCCCCGCCTTCTATTTCGGCGATCGTGCGCGCCGGCGGACCTCCGGCTCGCCACTAGCCTAATCCGACTCGCGCCGGCTAACTTCCCCGCTCCGCCGCGGCCAGCGCCGCCGCCAGGTCCGCCGGCAACTCTGACCGGACGTCCACCTCCTGCCCCGTCACCGGGTGCACGAAGGCCAACCGCGCCGCGTGCAGGAACTGGCGGGTCAGGCCGAAGCGTCCCGCCGTGCCGTACTGAGGATCGCCGCACACTGGGTGGCCGATCGCGGCCAGGTGGACCCGGATCTGATGGGTGCGCCCGGTCTCGAGCGCCACACGCAGCAGCGCGGTGCCGGCCAGCAGACGCTCGATCTCGAAGTGGGTGCGGGCCTCTCGCGGATCGTCGCTGTCTATAGACATCAGCTTTCGGTCGCGGCGGTGGCGCCCGATCGGGGCGTCGACCGTGCCGGTACGGGCCGAGGGATGGCCATCGACCAGGGCGAGGTACTCGCGGCGCAGGCGGCGCTCCGCGAGCAGTGCCTTCAAGGCCCTATGCACGGGATCGCGCTTGGCCACCACCAGCAGCCCCGAGGTATCGCGATCCAGGCGGTGAACGATGCCGGCGCGCCAAGTTTCCTCGCCGCCTGCGGCCCGTCCGGCCAGGGCCTGGGCGAGCGTCCCGGCCCGGTGGCCGCGCGCGGGATGCACGACGACCCCCGCGGGCTTGTCGACGACCAGCAGGTGTTCGTCTTCGTAGGCCACCTCGAAGGACGCCTCCTGGCCGGGGACGACGGCCGGCTCGACCGGCGCCTCATCGATCGAGATCGCCTCGCCCGAGCGGATCAGATGGCGCTTGGGGACGACTGCGCCGTCAACCCGGACTCGCCCGGCGTCGATCAGCGCCTGGGCGCGCGCTCGCGAGCCCACTGCATCGGCCAGAAATCGATCCAGGCGCGTCCCCGCGGCGTCATCGGGCACGCGTAGCTCGATCCGCGCCGCGGCACTCACCGCTTCGCGCGCGGACCCTCGAGCACCCAAAGGAGAACTAGCACGCCGAACGTGATCGACATGTCGGCGACGTTGAAGGCGGGCCAGTGGGGCAGTTTGATGAAGTCGGTGACGGCGCCGTTCGCGATGCGATCGATCAGGTTCCCGACGGCCCCCCCGACGAGCATCCCGGTCGGCAGCCACAACAAGTGCCGATCGGGGTGCCGAAAGAAGTATCCGATGAGGAGCGCCAGCGCGGCCACGGTGAACACCAGCACGAGCGTTCCGCCGCCGGAGAAGATGCTGAACGCAACGCCCGTGTTGCGCACATGCACGAGGTCCACGCCGGGGAGGAACTTCTTCGGCTCGCCAGGGTCGATGCCGGCCGCGATCGTGTGCTTGGTCACCTGGTCGAGGACCAGCACGATCCCGGCGACCAGGACGGCCCGAGCGAACGCCGACGCGCGGCGCGATACCGTCGCCTGCCTCATCTCGTCCTCCAGGGTGCCTTCAGCCCGCAAGCAGAACCTTGCGCACTCAGCCCGCGATCAAGTTGTGCACGATCGTCCGCACTATGTAGAGGAGGATGATCGCGATCATCGGGGTGAGGTCGAACATGCCGATGGGCGGGATGAAGCGGCGGAAGATCCGCAGGTAGGGCTCACAGACATCGCGCAGGAAGTTCATGACCACATCGACTGCGCGGGAGTACGACGGCCGCAGGCCCAGCGAGAACATCATGTTGGCGAGGATGTAGACGAAGATCAGCAGGATGTAGACGAGGAACAGCGCGTCCACATAGTTGGCGATGTCGGCCCGCGAGATCGCCCCCAGCGCGATCATCGTCCCGCCCCCATCACGGCATCGGCCGCATCCTGGAACGCGGCTCGCACCCCGGCCCGCTCCAGCGCCTCACCCCCCAGCTCGAAAGCCAGCTCCCGCGCCCGGCCCGATCCGCCGGCGGAGACCAGCACAGGCTCGCCCCACCCGCGCGCGAGCGCGCGAGCCATGTCCCCAGCGCCGATCAGTCCGACCTGCATGAAAGGGAAATCTATCGCTGGCGGGCAAGCAGCCCGGCTGGCTGCCCGCATACGCGCGTCAGCTCTGGTTGAAGAACCCCTTCTCGAGCAGCCGCGCGCGCTCTTCGGCGGAGACCTCGACATTGCGGGGGGTGAGCAGGAACACCTTGTCGGCGATCCGCTGCATGCCCCCGTCGAGAGCGTACGTGAGCCCGCTCGAGAAGTCGATCAGGCGCTTGGACAGATCGTGATCGGTGTTCTGCAAGTTGAGGATGACCGGGATCGCGTCCTTGAACTTGTCCGCCACGTCCTGGACCTCGTTGAAGTTCTTGGGGGCAACGAAATGCACCCGGTCGGCACCTCCGCGGCCGTTGCCGCGCCCGCCGCCACCCACCGGCCGCAGTGAAGCGGTGCGCCGATCCGCTTCGGGATCGTCGGCGAAGATGTCGTCGAACTCGTCGCGGCGGCGTCGGGAGCTCAGGCGGCGCACGTTCGGGCGGTCGCTGTAGGCATGCTGTGCCTCGGCCTCGGGCTCGCTGTAGGGCTCAAGGTCCTCCTCGTACTCCTCGTCGTCCGCCAGGCCGAAATACATCAGCGTGCGGTGCCAGGTGTCTCGTAGGGCCATCTCGGTTTCGGTCTTTCGCTGAGAGGTGGTGATTCCCTGCCGTGATTATGACGAGCCGGAGCGGTAGAGGCTGGTGCCCAGGCGCACAATCGTCGCGCCCTCCTGGACCGCGACCAGGTAGTCCTGGCTGGTGCCCATCGACAGATGCTCCAAGCCGTGTTCGCCGGCGAGTTCTCGCAGCGCCGCGAAATGCGACCGGCTGGCCTCCGGATCGTCGGCCAGCGGCGGCATCGTCATCAGCCCGACGACCCCGACCGGGCATCGCTCGAGGAAGCCCGGCAACTCGGCCGGCGCGATCCCGCTCTTCCCCGACTCGCCGGCCATGTTGACCTCGACCAGGATCTCGGTGGACGACGTGCCATGGCGCCCCAGTTGCCCCAGCGCCGAGTCGCTGGCGACGGTCTGGATGTAGCGCACGTGGGGCAGAACCTGCTTCACCTTCCGGCTCTGGAGCTGCCCGATGAAATCCCAGGTGAACCGGCCTGGATGCGCCTCGGCTTTGGCTACCAGGTCCTGCGCTCGGTTCTCCCCCAGCAGCTCGAGACCGGCCTCGGCCAGGACCTCGAGCTCCGCAACCGGTACATACTTGACCGCCGCGAGGATCTGCACCTCGTCGGGATCGCGTCCGGCCTCGGAAATCTCGGACCGGACCCGGTCGAGGTTCGCGCGGACCTCGTCGGCCCGCAGGCCGGTGATCAGTTCAACCACGCCAGCCCGGCCTGCCGCCCGGTGACGCCGCGATCGCGCCGGTGGGAAAAGAACAGGGACTCGTCCGAGCAGATCGTGCACAGGCCCACGTCGTGCACCGTTTCGACCCCGACGCGCTCGAGCTGGGCGCCCGCGATCGCCTTCAGATCGAGATTGCGCCCGCGCCGGACGTGCTCACCCGACCCGGCGAAGGCCTGGTGCACCTCCTCGCCCACCTCGTAGCAGCAGACGCCGGCGCCGGGCCCGATGGCCGCCTTGAGCGGGCCGGCAGCGCCGAGTTCGCGGACCGCGCGCACGCCCTGCGCCACGATTCCGCCGGCCAGCCCGCGCCAGCCCACGTGGAGCATCGCCACCGCGCCCGCGCCGCCCCGTCCGTTCCCACGCCCGGCCACCGCGATCGGCAGGCAGTCCGCCACCAGCACCATGGGAGCCAGCTCGCGCAGCGGCGTCGCCATTCCGTCCGCCTCGGGCAGCTCGACGCCCTCGTCGGGAAGGGGGGCGACGCCGTCGGCCGGCAGCGCGATGATCCTGCGCACGAACGTGCCGTGGACCTGCCGGATGTGGGCCGGTGGCACACCGACCTGCTCGCGCAGCCTGGCCCGGTTGCGCTGCACCGCCTCGGGCCGGTCGTCGGTCAGCCGACCCAGGTTGAGGCTGGCGTACGGCCCAACGGAGAAACCTCCCCGACGCGTAGTAAACATCGCATGCGCCCCCGGCAGGTCGATTCCGACGTGCCCGCCGCGCGCATAGAAAGGCTCGGGCAATCTCAGATCAGGCACGCCGATCAGGCTACTGCGCAGCGCTCCAGGCAGCCCGCAACGCCTCGGCGAGCTCCTGCTCGCGGTCGCAGGCTCGGCGATCCAGCTTGGCGGCCAGTGCCGCGCGTAGCCCGCGCCCGATCGCGGGGCCCTCGGGCACGCCGGCGGCGAGCAGATCGCGACCGTCGATTGAGAGCCGCACGTGGCGCACGTGGTCGAGCCATTCGCGGGCTTCTCGCTCGGGCCCGAGCGCGCCCGCCAGCGCCAGCAGCTCGGCCGGAGCGCCCGCCGCGGCTGCGGCGATCTCAGAGGGGGCCTGCGCACCTGCCAGTGCGCTGGCGAGCTCCCCGGCGCGCGTGGCGGCGGCCACAATCGCGTCGCGATCAGCGGCCTCGAACGCGAGCCAGTCGAGCAGGGCTGGCAGCTCTGGCCCCGGCACGTCCCGCGAGGCCACCGCCAGCACCAGTCGATCCGGCCGCGCGTCGGCCGGAAGCAGCGCCAGCCCGCGCCGGGCGAGCGCCTCGTCCTCCAGCCCAAAGTCTGGATGAAGCGCACGGTCAAGTCCTAGCTCGCGCAGGCCGATCACCGCGCGCACGGGGTCGCGCTCGCGCGCCAGCAGTCTCAGCTCGGCGCCCAGTCGTGACCCGGTGACCGTCGCCACCGCGCCGCCCTCGATCGCGGCGGCGGCCAGCGCGCGGGTGTGGGGATCGATCTCGAAGGCGAGCCGGGTCGCGTAGCGCGCCAAGCGGAACAGGCGTGTCGGGTCGTCGGTGAAGCTCGCGTCGTGCAGCACGCGGAGCCGACGGGCGTCAAGATCCTCGAGCGCCCCCGGCACGGCGTTCAACTCGCCGCGGGGCTCGCCGGCGAGCGCGATCGCCATCGCGTTCACGCTGAAGTCGCGCCGCTGCAGATCCTCGTCGAGGGGTGCCGGCTCCACGTCCGGCAGCGCCCCGGGCCGCGGGTAGGTCTCGCGCCGTGAGCGCGCGATGTCGTAGGCGAAGGCGTCCAGCACCACCGTCGAGGTCCCGAACCGGTCGTGCACCTTGACCTCGCCTCCCAATGACGCGGCGAAGGCGGACGCGTCGCCCTCCACCACCAGGTCGAGGTCGAACGGTGCACCGCCCAGCAGGATGTCCCGCACGGCCCCACCGACCAGGTGCACGCCAGCGCCCTCGTCCAGACGGGCCAGCAGCGGCTTGGCCGCCGGCAGGGTCCGGACGCGCTCGAACAACTCGGCTGGGCCGCCCAGGTGCACCGGGGCATCTTCGCGCTCGGGCGCGGAATCCGCCCCGCTGGCTAGCATGATCGGCATGCCGAGTCCCGGTTCGCGGCATCGTTGGCCGCTGCGGGGGCTCGTCGCCGTGATGGTCCTGCTGGTGATGCTGGGAGGCGCGGTGGCGGTCCTCCTGGCCCACGCGCCCGGCAACGTCTCCCACCCGAACGTCGAGTTCACCGAGCCGACGACCACGACGACTGCGCCGCCCGAGCACAAGGCGGTCGTCGTGGACAACTTCGCCTGGCCGCGCTACGGCTTCAACGCCGAGCGCACCCATGTCTTCCCGGGTCCGAAGGTGCCCGCGCCGCCGCTCCATGTGGGCTGGCGCTTTGAGGACTACGCGCTGCTGGAGTTCCCGCCGGTGATGTACCAGAACAGCCTGTACCTGATCGACGACGACGGCTCGGCCAAGGCGCTCGACAAGCGGACCGGCCGGAAGCTTTGGGAGACCGAGGTGGGAACGCTGGCCGCGGCCTCACCCGCGCTCGGGGTGAGGCAGGGGCTGATGTACCTGGCGCTGCTCTCGACCAATCGCAACGCCACGCAGACGCAGGTGCCGGGTAACGGCCTGTTCGTCGCGCTCTCGATGAAGACCGGCCGGGTCGTCTGGTCCAAGCCGATCCCGCCCGGGACCGAGTCCTCGCCGATCGCCTGGGGGGACGCGGTGTACTTCGGCGACCAGGGCGGCAAGGTGTATTCACTCAACGCGACCACCGGACACGTGAACTGGACCTTCCACGCGAGCGGCGCTGTCAAGGGAGGTCCCGCGCTGTCGAACGGGGTGCTGTACTTCGGCGACTACTCCGGCCGGGCATACGCGCTGAACGCGGCCACCGGCCACAAGGTTTGGGCCGTGAACACCAACGGGGCCGACCTCGGCTTCGGCTCGGGCAACTTCTATTCGACGCCGGCAGTCGCCTTCGGCCGCGTCTACATGGGCAATACCGACGGCCGGGTCTACTCGTTCGCCGCCAACACCGGCCAGCTGGCCTGGGCCACGGGAACCGCCGGCTACGTGTATGCCTCGGCCGCCGTGCAGGACACGCCGGGCCTCGGGCCAACGGTGTATCTCGGCTCCTACGACGGGAACTTCTACGCCTTCAACGCCCGGTCGGGCGCGATCCGCTGGCGCCACCCCGCCGGCGGGAAGATCTCGGGCTCGGCCACCATCGTGGGCAACGTCGTCTACTACTCCGATCTCGGCACCAAGACCACCGCTGGCCTCGACGTGCGGACCGGCCGTCGGGTGTTCTTCTTCCGGGACGGGGAGTTCAACGCCGTGGTCGCCGACGACGGGGCGGTGTATCTGAGCGGCCAAACGATGCTCTACCAGATGCGGCCCAACCATCACTGAGCGCCGACTTCGCCGGAGCGCTAACTTAATCCGAACACGGCGCTCGCAGGCGTCAACACAAAATCCCCGCATAAGGCGTGCAACGAGGCTCGCAGGGAACGTGCGTTCGAGAGCTTCCTGCTATGCTTGTCCGTCTATGCGTTGTCGTAGTGGAAGCCACTGCCAGGAGTCGGCCCTCCCGGGTCGTAGGTTCTGCGCGGAGCACTCGGCGGAGCTTGATCGCATGCGCGAGGAGCTCAAGGACGCCGCAGCCGCCCGCATCGGCCGCGGTCGGCCGAAGCGGTCATCTACGTGTTGCCGTCCTGGCTGTTATGAGCCCCGCGTCCCGCCTGCCGCGTATTGCGATGCGTGCGCCGCCGCCGGATACGTGGAAGAGGCCGCGTAGGCGCGGCCGAATCCTCCGGGCCGACATAGATACCGCAGGTTCACCGAGTTAGGGCGTGAATTCCGCGCCCGGTGGGTGGCTGCCTGAACTGTCCGGACGGGCCACCAGGTGTCGCGGCTGCGGCCCACTCGGCGTCCGTGCCTCGTCTCACGGGCCGGCCGCGACGTCGTCCGGAGGACGCCGCCGAAGGTGGCCCACTAATCCACCGGCCGGACCGCCACCCCGTCCGAGGCCAGCTGCGCCTTAGCCTCCGCCACCGTGTGCTGACCGTAGTGGAAGATCGACGCGCATAGCACGGCGTCCGCGCCGGCCTGGACCGCGGCGCTCAGATGCTCCAGGCGGCCCGCTCCGCCCGATGCGATCACCGGCACCGCCACCGCGCCGGCAATCGACGAGGTCAACGCGAGGTCGTACCCCGCGGCCGAGCCGTCGCGGTCCATGCTGGTGAGCAGGATCTCCCCCGCCCCCCGCTCCACGCCTTCGCGCGCCCACTCCACCGCGTCGCGTCCCGTGGGGGTGCGCCCTCCCGCCACGTAGGCCTCCCACGAGGAGTCGCCGCGGAACTTGGCGTCGATCGCCAGGACCACGCACTGGGCGCCGAACACGGCCGCCAGCTCGTCGATCAGCTCAGGCCGCGCCAGCGCCGCGGAGTTGACCGAGAGCTTGTCGGCGCCGGCGTCGAGCACCGCCTGCCCGTCGGCGACCGAACGGATTCCGCCGCCGATCGTGAACGGGATGAACACATCGTCGGCGGTGCGGCGGGCCAGGTCGACAACCGTCTCGCGCTTGTCCGAGGTCGCGGTGATGTCGAGGAACACGAGCTCGTCGGCGCCGGCGTCGTCGTAGCGACAGGCCAGCTCCACCGGATCGCCGGCGTCGCGCAGGTCGACGAACCCGACGCCCTTGACCACGCGGCCGGCGTCGACATCCAGGCAGGGAATCACCCGCTTGTAGTGCATTACCGGCCCGCTAGCGCGACCTGTGCCTGGCCGACCGTGAACCTGCCCTCGTACAGCGCCTTGCCGACGATCACGCCGCTGAGGTTGACCTGCCGCAGCTCGACCAACGCGCGCAGGTCGTCCAGCGACGACACGCCGCCCGAGTACGTGTAGGTGCCCCGCACGGTCTCGGCGACGCGGCGGGCGCCGTCCAGATCGGGTCCCTGGAGCATCCCGTCCCGGTCGATGCTCGAGTACACGAACCGGCGAACGCCGCGGGCACCCAGGTGCTCGATCACGGCCTCGAGCGGGATGTCGGTCTGCTCGGTCCAACCGGCCGCGGCCACGCGGCCGCCCCGCACGTCGACCGATACGACCACGCGATCGCCGAACTCGGCCACCGCCTCGTCGAGGAAGTCGATGTCTCGATAGGCGGCGGTGCCGAGCAGCACGCGTGCCGCGCCCGCCGTGAACGCCTCCCTGACCGACTCGATCGTGCGCAGTCCGCCGCCGACCTGCACCGGCACCGGCACCCCCGCCGTGATCCGCCTGACATGTCCCAGGTTGACCGGCGTGCCGCTCCGCGCGCCGTCGAGGTCGACGACGTGCAGGCTGTAGGCGCCGCCTTCGACCCACCGCCGCGCCGCGTCGAGCGGGTCGGCGTCGTACACGGTGCTCTGGTCGAACTCCCCCCGGGCCAAGCGGACTGCTTTGCCCTCGAGGATGTCGACGGCGGGAAGCAGGATCATGCGCGCGCACCGACCAAGCTCGCGCATACCGCCACGAACCCGCGGAGCATGCGCAGCCCGTGCCGCGAGGACTTCTCGGGATGGAACTGGACGCCGAACACCGCGTCGCGGCCCACGATCGTCGCGAACCGCTCGCCGTACGCGGTGGTGCCGATCACCATGTCCGGATCGGCCGGCCGGGCCGCGAACGAATGTACGTGGTAGAACGGGCAACCGGCTTGGGGCAGCTCGACGGTCAGCGGCGACGCGCGCTCAAAGCGCACCTCGTTCCAGCCGATGTGCGGGATGCGCAGACCATCGGCGTTCAGGCCCTTCACCTCGCCTGAGATCAGGCCAAGCCCGACCGCGCCGCCCATCTCCTCCGAGGCGTCGAACAGCAGCTGCATCCCAAGGCAGATGCCGAGCAGCGGCACGCCCTGGGCGACGCGCTCGTGGATCAGCTCGACCAGCCCAAGCTCCCGGAGGTTTCGCATCCCCTGGGGAAATGCGCCCACACCGGGCAGCACCAGTCCGTCCACGGCGCGCAGCTCGTCGTGGTCGCGGGCGATCGCGGCCCCAGCGCCGAGGTGCTCGAGCGCCTTCTGCACCGAGCGGCGGTTGCCCATCCCGTAGTCGATGACTGCGAGGCGAGTCATACCAGCGTCCCCTTGGTACTCGGGACGCCGCGCTCGCTCGGGTCGAGGGCCACTGCGGCTCGCAGCGCGCGCGCCAGCGACTTGAACGACGCCTCGATCATGTGGTGGGCGTTGGTGCCGCGCTCCACGGTCAGGTGCAAGGTCAGCTTGGCGTTCAGCGCCAGCGCGCGGAAGAACTCCTCGACCAGCTCGTGATCGAAGTTGCCGATCGCGCCCGGCGGCAAGCTCGCGTCGAAGGCGCACAGGCCGCGGCCCGAGATGTCGATCGCGCACGCCGCGCGTGCCTCGTCCATCGGCACCGTGGCGTGACCGAACCGGCTGATGCCCGCACGGTCACCGAGGGCCTCGCCGAGCGCCTGCCCGATGCAGATCCCGACGTCCTCCACCGTATGGTGGGCGCCGGTCTCGAGATCGCCTTTGGCCCCGACGACGAGGTCCAGGTGCGCATGGCGGGCCAGCAGGTTGAGCATGTGGTCGAAGAAACCGACCCCGGTGTCACGCTCCCCGGCGCCGCCCCCGTCGAGCTCGAGGCTGACATGTATCTCGGTCTCGGCCGTCTTTCGGTTGATCTGCGCGGTGCGGCTCATCGCGAGCCATTCTCCCGGATGCGTGCCTCCATCGACCGGGCATGCAGCTCGAAACCCTCTGCGCGGGCCAGCGGCGCGGCCGATTTCGCCAGCTCGTCCGCATCGTCGATGTGCACCTCGCCGAAGCGCCGAACGAAGTGATGCGGGCTGAGCGGGGACGCGAATCGGGCCGCGCCGTTGGTGGGCAGGATGTGGTTGGCCCCCGCGATGTAGTCGCCGAACGCCGTGCCCGCGTTCGCACCGACAAACAGGCACCCGGCTGTGGTGACACGGTCAGCGAGCGCCTCGGCGGGGCCGCCCACGAGTTGCAGGTGCTCGGGCGCGAAGGCCTGCGCCACGGCCAGCGCCTGCTCGAGATCGGATGTCGCGACGACGCAGGCCACCGCTCCCGCCGCCTCCCCCTCGATCAGCCGCGCCTCCAGCGCGTGCAGGAGCTCGGGCACGTCGGAGACAGCGATGACCAGGGTGCCGGGACCGTGCTCGGCCTGGGCGAGCAGGTCGAGCGCCAGGATGCCGGCGTCGGCGCCGCGAGTGGCGATCGCGAGCAGGTCGCTGGGGCCGGCGAAGCCGTCGATCCCGACCTGGCCGAACACCTGCCGCTTGGCCTCCTGCACGTACAGGTTGCCAGGCCCGACGATCACATCGACGGGGGTTACCGATTCGGTCCCATAGGCAAGCGCGGCGATCGCGTGCCCGCCGCCCATGCGGTACACGGCGGAGGCGCCGGTGAGTCGGCAAGCGGCCAGGACGACCGGGTCGACGTCGCCGTCCTCTCGCGGCGGCGCACACACCGCGATGTGCTCGACTCCGGCCAGCCGGGCCGGAACCACTCCCATCACCGCCGTGCTCGGGTACGGGGCCCGGCCGCCGGGGACGTAAACGGCGGCGCGGCTGACCGGCGCGTGGCGCAGCACGACGCGGCTCGACCCAAGTTGCACCGACTCCGTGAGGCGGCTCGACCAGCCGATGCTCACCGCCTCGACGTTCTCGATCGCGCGGAGGATCCCGTGCTCGACGTCGGGATCCAGGGCGGCCGTCGCGGCGTCGAGTTCGTCCTCAGAGACGATGAGCGGCAGCGGCTCATACCCAGCCGTATCGAACCTGCGCGTGTAGTGGCGCAACGATTCATCGCCGCCGGACCGGACCGAGGCGATGATCCCGGTCACGTCGTCGCGCACGGATTCGGGCGCGGGTATCAGGGCACGCAGCGCCGCCACCGTCTGCGCCGGATCCTCGCCGGCGGTCAGGCGCTCACACCGCATCGAGCCGCTCCACCAGCGCGTCGATCGCCCGCGCCTTCAGCTTGTGCGACACCGGATTCGCGATCAGGCGGGCAGTGCTGCGGGCGATCTCCTCGCGCACTACGAGCCCGTTCTCCCGCAGCGTGGCGCCGCTCGCGGTCAGGTCCACGATCCCCTCGGCCAGCCCGGTGAGCGGCGCGAGCTCGACCGAGCCCTTGACCTCGACGATCTCGGCCTGACGCCCCGTCTCGAGGAAGTGCCGCGTCGCGATCCGCGGGTACTTGGTCGCGATGCGCATCACCCCCAGACGTCGGAGCGCCTCCGCCGCGGGGTCCTGGCCGGCCACGGTTGCCAGCACCATCGTGCAGTGTCCGTAGCCGAGGTCGACAAGCTCGTAGAGCTCGCGCTCTGACTGCTCGAGCAGCACGTCCTTGCCGGTAATGCCCAGGTCGGCCGCCCCGGCCTCGACATACGTGGGGACGTCGGACGGACGCATGGTGATGATGCCGGCGCTCTCGAACAGGAGCTTTCGGTCGTTCGCGCGGACGTCGTTGGTGGAGACCCCGAGCCGGTCGAGGAGGTCGAGGGTCCGCTCGAACAGGGCTCCGCGCGGGACGGCGATCCGGAGTTCGCTCACTTCCGCCGCTCCTCGCTGGTCAGCGCGATGTGCATCCGCTCCACGTTGAGGGAGAAGCCGACCGCGGACAGCGGCCGCCCGAACTGCCCGAGGAGCTCGTCGTATCGTCCGCCGATGCCGATCGGGACGCCATACGTCGGGTCATAGACCTGAAACACCGCGCCGGTGTAGTAGCCAAGGCCGCGCACCAGGCCGAGGTCGAAGATGACCCGGTCGGCGACCTCGGGAGCGAGCAGCGCGTGCACCGCGCGCATGCCCGTGACGGCATGCTGCAGCGGGTCTGACCAGGCCTGCAGCACCTCGGGCCCGCCGCGGGTCTGGGGCACCTCGAGGAGCAGCCTCGCGTCCTCGTCACTGATCCCGAGCGCGCTGATCTCGGCCTGAAGCCCGACGAAATCGCCGTCCGCCAGCTCGGTGAGGATGCGCTCGCGACGCTCCTGGTCTTGGATGTTCAACCGATCCAGCAGAGCCGGATAGAGCGCAGCGTCGCCGAGCCCGATCCGGTAAGTCCGCAGACCGGCCGCGTCGAGAGCGTTGCACAGCACAGTCAGGACCTCGACGGTCCCCTCCGGGCTCTCGGCGCCGATCAGCTCGATCCCGGCCTGGAGGAACTCTCGGGACTGTCCGCGCTGCGGCCGGACGCCGCGGTAGGCGTGGGCGAAGTAGCAGAAGCGCAGCGGCGGCTCGGCGTCGTGGTAACGGGTCGCGACGAGCCGTGCGATCGGGACCGTCATGTCGGAGCGGAGCACGAGCACGTTTCCGTGCTCGTCGAACACCCGGTACGCCGGACGGCCCGAATGCATGTGGGCGCGGGTGAACGTGGCCTCGTACTCGAGTGCCGGCGTGTACACCTCGCCATAGCCGGCCTGCCCGAACACCGCCTGGACGCGATCGGTCATCGCGCGCAGTTCGCGCATCTCGTCGGGCAGGAAGTCGCGCGTTCCGCTGGGAATGCGATCGACCATCGACGGTCCGCGGTTCAGGCGGTTTTCGGTTTGGCCGGGCGCCGCGGGCCTTCAGACCGTGACGGGCACGTCATCCTCGCGCTCGATCCGTGCGCCGAGATCGCGCAGCCGTTCGTCGATCCGCTCGTAGCCGCGATCGATGTGGCGGACGTTGCCGATCTCGGTGACGCCCTCGGCCGCCAGCGCGGCGATCAGCATCGCCATTCCGGCGCGGATGTCCGGCGAGTCGACCCGCTGGCCGGTCAGCGGCCGCGGCCCGACCACCATCGCGCGATGAGGGTCGCAGATCGTGATCGCTGCGCCCATCAGCACGAGCTTGTCCACGAAGAACAGGCGATTCTCGAACATCCATTCGTGGATCATCACGGAGCCCTCCGCCTGGGTGGCGAGAGCCAGCGCCACGCTCGTCAGGTCGGCCGGAAAGGCGGGCCAGGGCCCGTCCTGCACCTTCGGGATGTACTCGCCGGCGTCGTTGCGGATCACCAACCGCTGGTTGCCGGGGACGATCACGTCCGCGCCCCGAACCTCGCTTCTGAGGCCGAGACGCTCGAATACCAGGCGGATCATCCGGAGGTCCTCCGGCACGGTGTCCCTGACCACCAACTCGCCGCCGGTGACACCGGCAAGGGCCATGAACGATCCGATCTCGATGTGGTCGGGGGCAATCCCGTGGGTGCATCCCCGCAGGCTGCCGACCCCGTGGACGGTCATCACGTTGGATCCGATCCCGTCAATTTGCGTGCCCATCGCCACCAACATGCGCGCGAGGTCCTGCACGTGCGGCTCGGACGCGGCGTTGCGGATGACCGTCGGACCCCGGGTCAGCGCCGCGGCCATCAGCGCGTTCTCGGTCGCCATCACCGACGGCTCGTCCATCAGGAAGTCACACGGTCTCAATCCCAGCGGGGCCTCGAGCTTGATGTAACCGCGATCCTCGTCGACCGAGGCTCCAAGCGCGCGGAAGGCGTCAAGGTGCGGGTCCAGGCGCCGGCGCCCGATCACGTCGCCGCCCGGCGGGGGAATGTGCGCCTGGCCGAAGCGAGCCAGCAACGGCCCGGCAAGCAGGAACGAGGCGCGGATGCGCTCGGCCAGTTCCTGGTCCACCTCGCAGCTGCCAACCGTCGAGCTGTCGATCGACACCTCGCCCGGACCGAGCCAATCGACGCGCGCCCCAAGTTGCTCGAGCAGCAGGGTCATCGCCTCCACGTCCCGGATTCGGGGGACGTTGCGGAGGATCACTTCATCGTCTGTCAGCAGGCACGCCGCGATGATCGGCAGCGCCCCGTTCTTGTTGCCGGCGGGAGTGACCGTGCCCGACAGGGGCACCCCGCCTTCGATCACGAACTTTTCCATAGGAGGCCGCAGAGTACCTTGTCGGGTCGGCGGCGTCGTCGCCCTGGCCGACCTGGGTCTCGCGCGGCGGATGGTGATCTCGCCGTCCGCCGACACGCCGGCGGGCTGCCGACCGACGGCCTGCGGAGGCTCAGCTAGGCTCCCGTCCATGCAGGTTCAGATTTCGCGCCAGGAGGCCTGGGACCTCCTTTGTGAATGGACTGACTCCGACTCGTTGCGGCGCCACATGCTGGCGGTGGAGGCGGCGATGCGGGCGTACGCGCCACGCTTCAGCGGTGACGTCGAGCTGTGGGGGCTGACCGGGCTGCTCCACGACCTCGACTACGAACGCTATCCCAATTTGGAGGACGGCCATCCCCGCTACGCCCTTCGCGAGCTCGAGGCGCGGGGCTACCCGCCCGAACTGGTGCGGGCGGTGGCATCCCACGCTGATTTCCTGGGTGTTTCCCGCGATTCGCCGATGGAGAAGGCCCTGTACGCCGTCGACGAGCTATCGGGATTCGTGCTCGCTGTCGCATACGTCCGGCCCGAGCGCCTGCAGGGCATGACCCCGAAGTCGGTCAAGAAGAAGCTGAGGCAGCCGAGCTTTGCCGCTGCGGTCAACCGGGAGGAGTTGCGGCGCGGCGCCGAGGAGCTTGGGGTGGACTTCGACGAGCATCTCGCGATCGTCATCGCCGCCTTAACGGAGCGGCAGGATGAACTGATGCCCGCCGGCGCGCCCTCGCCCTGAGCGGGTCGTGCGGCCAAGCGGGGCTGCGCGTATGCCGGATCGGACGTGTCGGCTATGGTCCGCGCGGCATGGCCGAGGCGGTCAAGATCGTCGTGCTCGAGGGCGACCAGACCGGGCAGGAGCTGCTCGAGCAGTCGGTGCGCCTCCTCGATCCGCGTCTGCTCGGGCTGGGCCTCGAGCTTCAACGATTCGATCTGTCGCTTTCGAATCGGCGCACCACGTCGAATGCCGTTGTCACTGACGCGGCGCGTGCCATGCGGGAGGCCGGTCTGGGCCTAAAGGCGGCCACGATCACGCCGGAGGGCGCCGACGACGTCGGTTCGCCGAATCGGATCCTGCGCGAGGAGGTCGACGGCAAGGTGATCCTGCGCACGGGCCGACGTCTGCCGGGCGTCTTGCCGGTTGCCGGGGTCCACTACCCGATCTCGGTCGTGCGTATGGCCGTCGACGACGCATACGGCGCCAAGCAGTGGCGCGAGGGCGAGGCCGGCGCGCCGTCGGAGATCGCCTACCGCACCGAGAAGATCACCCGCTCGACCTGCCGCGCCGTGGCCGAGTACACCTTTCGCACCGCCGAGAAGATGAACGCCCGCGTCTACGGCGGGCCCAAGTGGACGGTCTCGCCGGTATACGAGGGCATGCTCAAAGAGGAGCTGGATCATGCCGCTGCGCGGCACCCGGACATCGCCTACCAGCCCGTGCTGATCGATGCCACCTACGCCGGGCTGCTCTCGGGGGCGACCGACGTCCCACTGGTGATCCCTGCGCTCAATCGCGACGGTGACTGCCTATCGGACCTGGTGCTCCCCATGTTCGGCTCGATTGCCGGCGCCGAATCGATCCTGCTTGCCTTCAACGAGGACTACGAGACGACCGTCGCCATGGCCGAGGCGCCCCACGGGACCGCGCCGGCTCTCGAGGGCAAGGACGTGGCCAACCCGCTGGCGATGATTCTCGCCTGCGGCGCGCTGCTGCGTCACGCCGCTGACCGCCACGGCGCCGCCGCCGATCGGGCCTCGCGCGCGATCTACGAGGCGGCCCTCGAGACGATCGCCTCAGGGATCAAGACCCCGGACCTCGGTGGCGCCGCCGGAACCAGCGAGTTCACAACCGAAGTGGTCAACCGCGTGGCGACGAAGATCGAGATCTGGTCATCGCTCGGCTCGGCGGCGTGACGTGATCACGGGCGCGCACGCGATCATCCACAGTGCCGACGCGGACGGCGTTCGCGCGTTCTTCAGGGACGTGCTGGACCTTCCCGCCGTGGATGCCGGCCACGGCTGGCTCATCTTCGCGCTGCCCCCGGCCGAGCTCGCGGCGCATCCCACGGAGGGCGGGGGCCGCCACGAGCTCTACCTGATGTGTGACGACATCCACGCCACCGTCGCCAAGCTCGAGCGCAAAGGTGTCGAGTGCTCTCGCCCGATCGGCGAGGAACGGTGGGGGTGGGTGACGGCAATCAAGCTTCCGGGTGGCGTCGAGCTGGGCTTGTACGAGCCGAAGCACCCCCGTCCGCCTTTGGCCGGCTCAGGGATCTGAACGGCTTCGCTGCCGCGCGCGGGTGCGGGCGCGTCTGCCCGCGCGCAGCGAGATGACCGCCTGCGCCGCCCGGCCGCGCCGCCCGAATCAGCCGATGAGCCGGTGGTACACGCTGACCCAGTCCGCGGCGATTTCATGCTGGGCGGCCGCGAGGCTGAGCTCGCCGTCGCAGACCATCGAGCGGAGCCGCTCCTCGAGCTCATCCTTCGGATTGGGCGAGGCGCCGGGCTCGGGCCACAGGTTGCGCGGGTCGTTGGGAGCACCGCCGAGCTCGAGCGGAACCAGGTGGTCGTACTCGTAGTCGTGAAGCGGCCCGGGGTGACCGTAGGCAGCAAGGCTTGCGCGTTTCTCCGGCTCGGTGACCGACTCGGGCGGCCGGACGGTCTTCGTGTAACCGCGCCGGCAGATCGTCGACTGGACGTTGCCCGAGCTCACCGCAGGGGTGATCGCGCCCGGGGTGCAGCGCGGATCAGGCAGCGAGAAGGGCCCCGAGCCGCGCGCATGGCACGACCCCGGCGCAGGCTGCGGCTGCACGCTGCTCGCGCTCTCGGTGCTCAGGGCCAAGATCGGCGAAGCCCCGCCGGGCCTGGCGGGCGAGTGACGCCGGCGAGGCCGAGAGGTCGGCGCCGGGGCAGCGGGACGAGGCCCCTTGGTTGTGGCAGGCGGGTTGGCAGACGTCGTGGGCGGGTCGGCAGACGTCGTGGGCGTTGGTGGGTGTCGTGTAGAGGTCGCTGAGCTGCCGGTGATGGTCGAGCACCCGGAAGCCACGGCGCAGCATACGGTCGCGGCCATGAGCGCGAGCACCCGATGTCGCCCGATCTGGCTCATTTGGCCGAGGCTAATCCGCGGTGAGGCGGAAGCCGCCGCGAGGCCATTCCTGGAGCCTATTCCGTCGCAGCCGGACCCACGCTCGGTCCGCCGCCCGAGCGCGGCTGGTTTGCCGCCCGAGCATGACCTGTTTGCTCCCGGAGCGATGTCCGGATCGGCCATGCGAGCGAGCTGTCCGGATCCGCCATGCGAGCGAGCCGTCCACCGCGTCGAGATCCCCGTTCCGTCCGAGCCGCCGCCTACTGTAGCGAACACATGTTCCGTTCTTCAGCGAAGAGTCTGCGCGCCTGGTTGTCGCTCGCCGACGAGTTGCTCGGCGGCACACCACCGGCTGACGCGCGCCTCGAATGGCGTCCCTGGGCCACGCATCCGCACCGTCGAGCGCTCCGCCGCCAGCGGGAGCGCCGGGCGGGCAGCGTGCCCACGCCGCCCGCGCACTGCCTGTGCCCGGTCCGACCGGCGCGTGCCGACAGCCAGCGAAGGAGCGTGACGCCTGGTAGCGCACGTATCCGTCCGAACTGAATATCTCAGAGCATCAGCCACCGCGTCGCCGGTGCCACCGAGTGCATGCCGAGGATGGCACCGCTCGGCTCGCCGGTGGTCTGGCCGGAGCCCGCAGTCAGAAGCCCGAACACCACGGCCAGGAAGGTACCTAGGCCCAGCACGAGACAGATCACGAGCAGCACGAACACCTGCGGATTGGCGCGCATGTACGTCGCGACGGCGCGTTGTGTGCCGGTCGGTGCCCGCTCCTCGGCGTTCACAGGGCTGCGAGCGTCCGGTTCACCCTGGCGCGGTCGTCCAGCGCTACGACGGTGGCCGTGAGGTTCCCCGGCGCGTTCCGCGCCCGCCATTCCGTCGCTCCTGTCGGTTGCGCTTGTTCAGAAGAAAAACCGGCGGCGACCTACTCTCCCAGGCCCTTGCGAGCCAAGTACCATCGGCGCTGAGGGGCTTAACTGCTCTGTTCGGAATGGGAAGAGGTGTTTCCCCCTCGCCGTAGCCACCGGAAACTGGTCGAGACCAGCCCCTTCCCGGGCCTTCAAAACCGCACAGTGCCAATGCACGGATATCAAAATATCCGTCAAGCCCTCGACCCATTAGTACCGGTCTCCTACGAGTGTCACCACTCTTCCAGATCCGGCCTATCAACCTGGTGATCTTCCAGGGGTCTTACTCTCTCAAGGAGATGGGAGAGCTCATCTTGAGGCCGGCTTCCCGCTTAGATGCTTTCAGCGGTTATCCGATCCGCACGTAGCTAACCTGCGGTGCCCTTGGCAGGACAACAGATACACCAGAGGTGCGTTCGTCCCGGTCCTCTCGTACTAGGGACGAATCCTCTCAACTCTCCAACGCCCACGGCAGATAGGGACCGAACTGTCTCACGACGTTCTGAACCCAGCTCGCGTACCGCTTTAATGGGCGAACAGCCCAACCCTTGGGACCTACTTCAGCCCCAGGATGCGACGAGCCGACATCGAGGTGCCAAACCGGGCCGTCGATGTGGACTCTTGGGCCCGATAAGCCTGTTATCCCCGGAGTACCTTTTGTCCGTTGAGCGACGGCGCTTCCACTTGCTACCGCCGGATCACTAAGGCCTGCTTTCGCACCTGCTCGACCTGTCAGTCTCGCAGTCAAGCTCCCTTGCTGCCTTTACACTCTACGCACGATTTCCGACCGTGCTGAGGGAACCTTTGCGCGCCTCCGTTACATTTTGGGAGGCGACCGCCCCAGTCAAACTACCCGCCTGTCACTGTCCAGCGCCCGGATTCACGGCGCACTGTTAGAGATCCAATACACCAAGGGTGGTATCTCAAGGATGCCTCCACGCCAGCCGCAGCCGGCGCTTCCTAGGCTCCCACCTATCCTGAGCGAGATGCATCGAACCCCAATACCAGGTTGTAGTAAAGGTTCACGGGGTCTTTCCGTCTAGCCGCGGGTACTCGGCATCTTCACCGAGACTGCAATTTCACCGAGCCCCTCGTTGAGACAGCGTTCAAGTCGTTACGCCATTCGTGCAGGTCGGAACTTCGCGTTGATTCCCCTGTTTCCAGGGGCGCAGACTATCCCTTCACCTCATCAGCGCCCTTAGGAGCAGATCGTCCGCCGCGCGCGAACCCTTATCTGCTCGCGCGGCCGAGGCCGCAGCCTCGATTTGGGATCCGTTAGGACCCTAGCGGGCGGAACTCCATAGGCTGCCTTGTTATGACGAGGGCCGGCGTGTTGCAGGTCGACCAGCGCACTCATGGTGCTCGACCCGCCTCTCCTTTCGGATCAGTCGTTACGGGGTCACTAGGACTTCCCTCGGGATTACCCTTCGCCAGCGGCGGGAGGGCTTCCCCGATATGAGCCGGTACTCGGTCGCTCCTCGCGGAGCGACGGGGCAAGTAATTCTTACCCGACAAGGAATTTCGCTACCTTAGGCACTGTTGTTACTCGCCGGCCGCGCCAGCGAGGCTAGGTCGTTTCTGTTCCGCCTAGCTCTCCACGTCGCCGTGGAGGTCGGACCATATCTTCGCCGTGGCTAGCGGCGTTCAGCGTATGGCCTCTGAGGATTCTGTCGAGAATCTCACTTTGAGGGATCCGCCGGTTCTTGCCATTCCCGTTGATGGTGTAGGCAAGACCAACGAGCTCCACGAGATCGATGCCGCCCTTGGCAAACAAGGTCGACAGCGGTCGCGAAGATCTCGTAATCGCGTACGCGCGCGGAAAAGCGCATGTAGGTTCGAAGGAATGGAACGACAGTGTCTCGCAGAACTTGCCGATCCGTGATTTTCAACACGAGCACATCTTCGTTGCCTGGTTTGGCAAAGATGGTGCCCGAGCTGAACTCCTCCGCAGCCATTTCCAGGAGTTCTTCGTCGATTCCGGTGCTGATAGAGAAAGAACTCCGGTTGGACGAAGTAGCCGAATCTAGACGTCCCACGTCGCTTCAGCGACACGCAGACGCTGCCTTCTCCTTCAACGAAGCCGGCTAACCACCAGCGCCGTTGCTCCTGGCTCGACAGTCTTTCCTGCTGATTGTCTGCACCCGACACATTGTCACTGTACCGCCCGGGTCGGACGGAACGAGTAGTGCGGGATACTCAGATGTCCCAGCATTTAGCTGAATTTTGTAACAGCCAGTTCACTAACCGTTATAGTTACGGCCGCCGTTTACCGGGGCTTAGTTTTGGTGCTTCGGGCCGAAACCCTAACACCTCCACGTAACCTTCCGGCACCGGGCAGGCGTCAGCCCCTATACGTCGTCTTACGACTTAGCAGAGACCTGTGTTTTTGGTAAACAGTCGCTTGAACCTATTCACTGCGGCCCTCTCGGGCTCCCCTCGCGAGGAGGTTCACCCTACTGGGGCGCCCCTTATCCCGAAGTTACGGGGCGATTTTGCCGAGTTCCTTAACGAGGGTTATCTCGATCACCTTAGTGTGCTCCACTTGCCCACCTGTGTCGGTTTTGGTACGGGCACGTGCTTCCTTCCTAGAGGCTTTTCTCGGAGGCAGGGCATCCGGGACTCGCCGGCTTAGAGCCAGCTGCATTCGCACCTCAGGTTATGCGGCCCCGGATTTACCTAGGGCCACCCCTACATGCTTAGCCCAGGACAACCATCGCCTGGGATCCCATAGCCTTCCTCGTCCCCCCATCGGTCAAACGGAAGCGACGTGGTACGGGAATATCAACCCGTTGGCCATCGACTACGCCTTTCGGCCTCGCCTTAGGTCCCGACTGACCCTGAGCAGACGAACTTTACTCAGGAACCCTTGGGCAATCGGCGGAGGGGATTCTCACCCCTCTTTCGTTACTTATGCCGGCATTCTCACTTCCGCCGCCTCCACGGCTGGCTTACGCCGCCGCTTCCCGGGCGCCGGAACGCTCTCCTACCGCGCGAAGACCCGAAGGCCTTCGCACCCGCAGCTTCGGTGGCTAGCTTGAGCCCCGTTACATTGTCCGCGCTCGAACACTTGACCAGTGAGCTGTTACGCATTCTTTCAAGGATGGCTGCCTCTAAGCCAACCTCCTGGTTGTCTCTGCATTCGAACATCGTTTCCCACTTAGCTAGCACTTGGGGACCTTAGCTGGCGGTCTGGGCTGTTTCCCTCTTGACGCTGAAGTTTATCCCCCAGCAACTGACTCCCGGAGTAACCGTGACGGTCTTCGGAGTTTGCCTGAAGTCGGTAACCTGGTAGGGCCCCTAGTCCAAACAGTGCTCTACGGCCGCCACGGAATTGATCCGAGGCTATACCTAAATATATTTCGGAGAGAACCAGATATCACTGAGCTTGATTAGCCTTTCACTCCGACCCACAGGTCATCCGCCCAGTTTTCAACCTAGGTCGGTTCGGTCCTCCACGAGGTCTTACCCCCGCTTCAACCTGCCCATGGGTAGCTCGCTCAGCTTCGGGTCTACCGCCTACGACTATGTCGCCCTATTCGGACTCGCTTTCGCTACGGCTCCGCTCATCGCTTAACCTCGCCGCAGACGAGTAACTCGCCGGCTCGTTATGCAAAAAGCACGCGGTCACGGCACGAGGCCGCTCCCACCGCTTGTAGGCACGCGGTTTCAGGTACTATTTCACTCCCCTTCCGGGGTACTTTTCACCTTTCCCTCACGGTACTAGTCCGCTATCGGTCACCAAGGAGTACTTAGCCTTGGAGGGTGGTCCCCCCAGCTTCAGTCCGCGTTTCACGGGTGCGGACTTACTCAGGAACGCCTGCGGAAGATCGCGCGATTTCGTCTACGGGACGATTGCCCTCTGTGGTGCGTGGTTCCACACGCTTCGACTATCACACGAATTTGTGACTTCCGCCGGATCGGCCACGATCCGGACCAGGCGCCCTACAACCCCCGACGCGCAACGCGTGGCCGCTTGCACGCGCCGGGTTTGGGCTGATCCCTTTTCGCTCGCCACTACTCAGGGAGTCTCGGTTGATTTCCTTTCCTCGGGGTACTGAGATGTTTCACTTCCCCCGCTTGTCTTCGCCACGCCTATGTGTTCAGCGTGGGATAACGTCGCATTACCGACGTTGGGTTTCCCCATTCGGGTACCCGCGGGTCAATGGCTATTCAGCGCCTCACCGCGGCTTATCGCAGCCGTTCACGCCCTTCGTCGACTCTTGGTGCCAAGGCATCCACCACGTGCCCTTATTATCTTGACGGTGATCTCGGGGGAAGCCTTGCGGCTCCGCCCGGTGATACCCGTGTCATTGGCTACTGTGCAGTTTTCAAGGTCCGGGAAGAGGCGCAACCCGCCCGCCGAGAACCCGGGACAACGTCCGCGAGCGCCGGCGGCGAGCCGGTCTCTCAAAACTCAACAGCATGCGAGTCGCCTCGCAGCGGGGGCAAACCCACGCGTGCGACCTGCCGGGTCCGGTCGACATTGCTAGGGCGATCACTCGAGGTGATCGCTGCCCGTGAGGGCTCCCTAGAAAGGAGGTGATCCAGCCGCAGCTTCCGCTACGGCTACCTTGTTACGACTTCACCCCAGTCGCGAGCCCCACCTTCGACGGCTCCCTCCCAAAAGGGTTAGGCCACCGGCTTCGGGTGTTGCTCACTCCCATGGTGTGACGGGCGGTGTGTACAAGGCCCGGGAACGTATTCACCGCGGCAGTGCTGATCCGCGATTACTAGCAACTCCGCCTTCATGCAGGCGGGTTTCAGCCTGCAATCCGAACCGAGACGCGCTTTGAGGGATTCGCTCCACCTCGCGGTATCGCAACCCTCTGTACGCGCCAATGTAGCACGTGTGTAGCCCTGGACATAAGGGGCATGATGACTTGACGTCATCCCCACCTTCCTCCGGTTTGTCACCGGCGGTCTCGCATGAGTCCCCAACTAAATGCTGGCAACATGCGACGGGGGTTGCGCTCGTTGCGGGACTTAACCCAACATCTCACGACACGAGCTGACGACAGCCATGCACCACCTGTGATCCTGCCCCGAAGGGAGACCGTGTTTCCACGGCTGTCAGGAACATGTCAAGCCCAGGTAAGGTTCTTCGCGTTGCGTCGAATTAAACCACATGCTCCGCTGCTTGTGCGGGCCCCCGTCAATTCCTTTGAGTTTTAGCCTTGCGGCCGTACTCCCCAGGCGGGGCACTTAATGCGTTAGCGTCGGCACGGAGGGAGTCGACACCCCCCACACCTAGTGCCCATCGTTTACGGCGTGGACTACCAGGGTATCTAATCCTGTTTGCTCCCCACGCTTTCGCGTCTCAGCGTCAGTACCGTCCCAGCGAGCTGCCTTCGCCATTGGTGTTCCTCCTGATATCTGCGCATTTCACCGCTACACCAGGAATTCCACTCGCCTCTTCCGGACTCTAGCCCGACAGTATCCGCCCGCCTCCCGGGGTTGAGCCCCGGGCTTTCAGAGCGGACTTACCGAGCCGCCTACACGCTCTTTACGCCCAATGATTCCGGACAACGCTTGCCCCCTACGTATTACCGCGGCTGCTGGCACGTAGTTAGCCGGGGCTTCTTCTGAAGGTACCGTCACTCCAGCCGGCTATTCACCGGCGAAGCTTCGTCCCAACTGAAAGGGGTTTACAACCCGAAGGCCTTCTTCCCCCACGCGGCGTTGCTGCGTCACGCTTTCGCGCATTGCGCAAGATTCCCCACTGCTGCCTCCCGTAGGAGTCTGGGCCGTGTCTCAGTCCCAGTGTGGCTGATCGTCCTCTCAGACCAGCTACCCATCGTCGCCTTGGTGAGCCGTTACCTCACCAACAAGCTAATGGGCCGCGGGCCCATCCCGATGCGGAGGCCGAAGCTTCCTTTCCCCAGCGGCCTTATGGCCAGAGGGCACATTCGGTATTAGCCCGAGTTTCCTCGGGTTGTCCCAATCATCGGGGCAGGTTACCCACGTGTTACTCACCCGTTCGCGGCTTTGCCCCAGGCCGAAGCCTGGTTCGTCGCTCCACTTGCATGTGTTAGGCACGCCGCCAGCGTTCGTCCTGAGCCAGGATCAAACTCTCCGTGAAGAACTGCTGAGACGAGCCGCCAAGGGCGACCCGCTTCACAAAGAGTCGTCGAGGTCCAGTTCCGCCGGAGCGGACGCTCCCACCTAGCGCGGTGGGTGGACCCGGGCCCGTCCGCTGGTGGGAACGGGCCCCTGCGTCCGCACGAGGGAGCCCGATGTACACCACGGGCCCCGGGACGCAAGACGGGGTTTCAATCTGGCACCGCCGATCGATTGCCCGCGAACGGGCCGGTCGAGCGACGGCGTCGAACCTGGACACACATCTCGACCGAGGGGTCGGTCGAAGTGTGCGCATGCTGTTGAGTTTTCAAAGACCGTCGCACCTCTTCGGAAGGGGCTGCCTTCCCGGGGCGCGTCCGAAACCGTGTCCGATTCCGGAGCGGACCGGTGAGTATAGCGCTCGGATCGTGGCGAGACGAGGCGCCGCGATGCCGCTGCGGGACAAGGCGCCAGGCGCTGCTGCGAGACGAGGCGCCGGGATGCCGCTGCGAGACGAGGCGCCGGGCGCTGCTGCGAGACGAGGCGCCGGGATGCCGCTGCGAGACGAGGCGCCGGGCGCTGCTGCGGGACGAGGCGCCGGGCGCTGCTGCGGGAGCGCGGGCCCCGCAGGTGGTCCCGGCGGCGCATCGCCTACGACACTACCTGAACCGTCACGCTTCGCCGGCGCGGCCTATCGTCGAAGTCGATCAGGACCACCTGCTGCCAGGTGCCCAGGGCTAGACGGCCGTCGAGGACGGGGATCGTCTCCGAGGGGCCGATCACCGCCGCGCGGAGGTGGGCGTGGGCATTGGTGTCGTGGTTGCGGCGATTGTGCTCGTACGGGCCGCCAGAGGGCACCAGCCGGTCGAGCAGGGCCTGGAGATCGTGCACCCCGCCCGGCTCGTATTCCATGGTCGTGATCGCGACGGTCGAGCCGGTGGCGAACACGCTGACCACCCCCCGATCGACTCCGGAGGTGGCCAGGACGCTCTCGACGCCGGGCGTGATGTCGACGATGTGGCCGTCGCCGGGGGTCTCGAGCCGCAGGACCCCGCCGTGAACGGTCACGAGCTCACCCGCCCTGGACGGTCACGGGCTCACCCGACGTGCGGCGCCACCTGCACCCGGGCGAAGCGGCGCTTGCCAAGCTGGAGGACCTTGCCGTCGACGGACGCGGCCGGGACGTCCAGGGCGCCGCCCGCGAGCGGCTGGCCATCGAGCTTGACCCCGCCCTGGGCCAGGGCCCGGCGCGCTTCGGAGTTGGAGATCCCGAACGCGTCGGCGAGGAGCGCCGGCAAATGGACCTCTGGGCGGTCCCGGGGCCAGGTGACGGTCGGCATCTCCTCGGGCGCTTGGCGCTGGATGTGAACGCGGTCGAACTCTCGCTCGGCGCCGAGAGCAGCCTCCTCCCCGTGGAACCGAGCGACGAGGGCCCGCGCCAGCGCCCGCTTGGCGTCGCGGGGGGCGAGATCGGCCGCAGGCGGTGATCCGAGCAGGAGCCGGTACCAGGGGTCGAGTGAATCGTCGCGGATGCTCAGGGTCTTGCCGTAGATCTCCTCAGGAGGCTCGGTGACGCCAATGTAGTTGCCGAACGACTTGCCCATCTTGCGCTCGCCGTCGGTGCCGGTCAGCAGCGGCATGGTGAGAACGGCCTGCTCCGGGACGCCGTAGGCGCGCTGGATGTCGCGCCCGAGCAGGAGGTTGAACTTCTGGTCGGTCCCCCCCAACTCGACATCGGCTCGGATCGCCACCGAGTCATAGCCCTGGAGCAGCGGGTAGAGCAGCTCGAGGACCGAGATCGGGGTGTGGCTGGCCATCCGTTTGGCGAAGTCATCCCGCTCGAGCAGCTGCCCCACGGTGGGGATCCGCGCCAGCCGGAACAGCTCCTCCATCGTCATGTCCAGCCACTCGCTGTTGAAGCGGACCTCGAGCCGCTGGGAATCGAGCACGGCGAGCGCCTGCTCCTGGAAGGTCCGCGCGTTGGCGTCTATCCCAGCCGCGGAGAGCACCGGACGGGTCGAGGAGCGCCCGCTCGGGTCGCCGACGCGGGCGGTGTAGTCGCCAATAATCAGTACCACGATGTGACCCAGATCCTGGAACTCACGGAGCTTCTGGAGGACCACCGTGAATCCGAGGTGGATGTCGGGAGCGGTCGGATCGATCCCGAGCTTGACCCGGAGCGGGCGGCCTTCAGCGAGCTTGCGCTCGAGTTCGCCTTCCGGCAGGGAGTCGACCGCGTTTCGGGCAAGCCAGGCGGCGGCCTCGCGAGGGGTAGTGGCGCCCGGGCGCAGAGAGGTAGCCGCGGCGGCGCGCGGAGGGCCAGCTGCGGCCGGGCGCGGCTCCGTCCGGACCTCGGAATGCATCCGGGCCAATGCTAGACTCTCGCCGCCAACGGGACCCTTTGCCGCCGCGTCCCGGTGCACGCGGTAGCGGCTTCAGCTCGCTGCCGCCCGTCATAGTCACACCCCGCGATCGCATGATCGACGATGTCGAAATCCCGACCCCCGGCGATCAGCCGCACGCCCCCCACCCGCCAGCCGCGCCCGGTGGTGGGGCCGGCGGAAACGCTGGGGCCGGCGGAAACGCTGGGGCCGGCGGAAACGCTGGGGCCGGCGGAAACGGTGGGGCCGGCGGAAACGGGCGGACCGGCAGGCGCGGCCGCGGCGGAGGACCAAACGGACGCACCCCGACGAGGTCACGTGGCCGCTGGCGGTGGCGGCGCCATCGTCGCCCGGGCGAACCGCGCGTCAAGAAGCTGCGGTTGCTCTTGATCCTGCTCGGCTTGGCCGCCCTCGCGGTCATCTCGACCGTGTTCGGAATGATGATGGCGGTCGCCTCCGACCTCCCGCAGATCGAAAACCGCCAGCAATACCGGGCCGCCGCCAACTCGTTCCTATACGACGACCACTGGCGTCCGATCGGGCTGTTCGCGCCGCCCAACCACGAGGTGATCGACAAGTTCGACCAGATCTCCCGTCCGATGCGACAGGCGATCGTGGCGGTCGAGGACCGGCGCTTCTGGAGTGACCCCGGCGTCGACCTGCGCGGCATCGCCCGCGCCGTGGTGGCGGACGTCACGGGCGGCTTACGACAGGGCGGGTCGACGATCGCCCAGCAGTTCGTCAAGAACGCCCTAGCCGAACAGGCCAATCGAACCGTCTTCGAGAAGCTGCGCGAGGCAGCGCTGGCCTATCACCTGACACGCCGGTGGTCGAAGCAGCAGATCCTCACCGAGTACCTGAACTCGATCTACTTCGGCAACGGTGCCTACGGGGTTGAATCGGCGGCCCGCGTGTACTTCGGCAAGGCACACGGTTACAACTCGGCGAACACTTCGGGACAGACCACCTCCGGCTGCGGGGACGCGCCGCGGCCTTCGTGCGCGTCGATGCTTACGCCGGCAGAGGCCGCGCTGCTGGCCGGGATGGTCGCCAACCCGAGCGGATTCGATCCGTTGGCCGATCGCCGAGCGGCGTACGAACGGCGGAAGGTGGTGCTCAGGGACATGCTTCAGGAGCACTACCTCAGCCTGGCTCAGTACGAGACCGAGGTCAACCAACCGCTGCCCACGGCCGCGGACATTCAGCAACCCCGGGAACCGCCCGCCGCGCCCTACTTCACGAGCTGGCTACGACCTCAGATCCTGGCCGCGATGGGTTACAAACACGGCGTTCCCGCGAATGTGGCCGAGTACCGCGCCTACTACGGCGGGCTGAGAATCCGCACAACCCTCGACCTGCGGCTCCAGCGCGCTGCCGATCAGGCCATCTCCCAGGAGCTGCCGAGCGGGGAGAACCTGCCGGGCGCGTCGCTGGTGGCGATCGACAACAAGACAGGTCAGGTCCGCGCCATGGTCGGCGGCCCGATCGTGAACGGGGAGGAGGACTACGGCAGGTATCCGTTCAATTTAGCCACGCAGGGGCACCGACAGCCGGGCTCAGCGTTCAAGCCGTTCACTCTGGCGATGGCGCTGAAGTCGGGCGAGTATTCGCCCGACTCGGTCATCGATTCCGCGCCGCAGGACTTCATCGTGCCGGAAAGCGGCGGCAAGGAGCACTTCCCCGTCCACAACTTCGGCAACACATACTCCGGCCCGATCACGCTCGCCGACGCCACCGCCATTTCCGACAACTCGGTCTACGCGCAGGTGGGCATCCACGTCGGCACCAAGAAGATCGCGGACTTCGCCAAGCGCGCGGGGATCCGATCCCCCGTCTCAGACAACTACGCGATGATCCTCGGCGGGCTCAAGGTCGGCGTCTCGCCGCTCGACATGGCCCACGCTTACGAGACGTTCGCCGAAGGCGGCCGAAGGGTGTTCGACAAGTTGCTGGGCGCGCCGCATAAAGGGCCGATGGGAATCGCCCAGATCTACTGCCCGACGGTCTGCCCCCACAAGAACTTCATCGATCATCCCCAGTATCAGCGCGTACTGCCCGCCTCGGTCGCCGCCGTCGTGCACGATCTCCTAACCGGGGTGGTCCAGCATGGCACCGGCACCGAGGCGGAGATCTCGGGCGTGGACGTGGCCGGCAAGACCGGGACGACCACCAACTACGCGGATGCCTGGTTCGTGGGCTGGACCCCGCAGTTGACCACCGCCGTGTGGGTGGGGTACCCGAACCGGCTCGTTCCGATGACCACCGCCTACGACGGCCAGGCCGTCGAGGGCGGGACCTATCCGGCGATCATCTGGCACAGCTTCATGGTCCAGGCGCTGCAGATCCTGGCCAGCGAGAGCCCGCAGAAGTCAAGCTCGACGACGACCACGAGCACGACCGACACGACCGGATTGAGTGTGAGTCCCGCGGGCGGCACGGGCTCGGGCGGCGGCTCGAGCTCGGCGACGTCCACCTCCGGGGGGACCGGTCAGACCGGCGCTAACCCCGGGGGATCCGGCGCCGGCGGCGGCGTCGGTGGTGGCGCGGGCGCGACCGGCGGTAATGGCGGAGGAACCGCCGGCGGTGGCACGGGCGCGACCGGCGGCGGTGGGGGCGCCGGTGGCACGGGCGCGACCGGCGGCGGGGGCGGTGCCGGCGGCGCGGGCGCGACCGGCGGCGGGGGCGGCGCCGGTCAGACCGCGGGTGGCACAGCCGGCGGCGGCGCGGGCGGCGGCGGCGGCGGGACCGCAGGCGGCAGTGCCGGTGGGGCCGCGGGTGGCACAGCCGGCGGCGGGACCGGTGGCGGGACCGGAGGCGGCGCAAGCTCGGGCTCCGGTGGCGCCGGCATCGGTGGCGGGGGCTGATGGGCGCCACCGCTGGGAGTGACGGCGCGCCCCCGCTGGGAGTGACGGCCCGCCCCCGCTGGGAGTGACGGCGGGCCCCACTGGGCTGACGGGCGCCCGCCGGGCATGGATGCCCGGCGGAACGGACCCATGGACGCCGCCGAAGGCGGCCCCGAAAATGTCTAGGCCCGCGAGACGGCCGGCCGCGACAGACACCGGCTGCCCACGGCGCAGAATCGCCACTCAAGCTCGGTGGCTTTGGTGATCCCGATCCGCTTACTGGCCGCCACCTGGGTGTCGCGCCACCCGCGACGCGTGCGCTCGATCACGATCGGACCGGCCGCGAGGTCGCAGCCGTTGTCCCCGAGACCGATCCCCAGGGCCTGGGTCAGCTTGCCCGGCCCCGAGCCGAGATCCTCGGCCCGGTGGACGCCGCGGCGCTCGCGCATCAGATCGATCCCCTCCACCGGCTCGAGCGCGCGGATCAGCACCGCCGCGCCGACGCCAGGGGGCTCACACACGGCGTTCAGGCAGGCGTGGATCCCGTAGGACCGGTACACGTAGCCGCGACCAGGCGGCCCGAACAGCACCCTGGTGCGCTCGGTCAGCCCGACGAAGGCGTGACATGCCGGTTCGGAGTGGTGGTAGGCCTCGGTTTCGACGATCACGCCGGCGCATCCGTCGTGCGAGACCACGCACCCGATCAACTCGCGCGCCACCTCTACGACGGGTCGATCATAGAAGGCCGGCCTCATCGCAGCCTGGCGCGCAGACGGTCGAGTTGCTCGCGCACGCGCGCGAGGCTCGTGCCGCCCTCCGAGCGCTTGGTCTCGAGCCAGGCCCCGTCGCGCAGCAGCGCGTAGAACTCGTCGTCGAGCAGCGGCGAGTGCCGGGTCAGCTCGTCCGGAGTGAGCTCTGACAGCCGCTTGTCCTGATCGATCGAGCTGCGCACGAGGCCGGCGACGACGCCGTGCGCCTCGCGGAACGGGACGCCCCGGCGCACCAGCAGGTCGGCCACGTCGGTTGCGGCCAGCAGCTCGTCGGATGCCGCGGCGGCCAGCCGCTCGCGGCGGAAACGGATCGACGACAGCATCCCGGCGGCCACCTCGAGGCACAGCTCGAGCGTGTCGGCGGCGTCGAACAGGTGCTCCTTGTCCTCCTGCATGTCCTTGTTGTAGGTCAGGGGCAGGCCGTGCAGCACGCCGTGAAGCGCGACCAGGTGGCCGGCCACCCGCGGCGCCTTGGCGCGCAGCAGCTCGGCCGCGTCCGGGTTCTTCTTCTGGGGCATGATCGAAGACCCGGAGGCCCACGCGTCGGCCACCTCGCAGAAGCCGAATTCCTCGCTCGACCACAGCACGATCTCGGCCCCCAGGCGCGACAGGTGGGTGGCACACGTGGTGGCGGCGGCCAGGTAGTCGAGCACGAAGTCTCGGTTCGAGACGGCGTCGATGGAGTTCTCGGCCACCGAGGCGAAGCCGAGCGCGCGCGCGACCAGCTCGCGATCGGTGTCGAAGTTGACCCCGGCGAGCGCCCCGGCCCCGAGCGGCAGCGCCGCGGTGCCGGCCACCGCTCCGGCGAACCGGTCGCGGTCGCGGATCAGCATCCACGCGTAGGCGAGCAGGTGGTGGCTCAGGTAGACGGGCTGGGCGCGCTGCAAATGGGTGTAGCCCGGCATCGGCCAGTCGAGGTGCGCTTCGGCGAGCTCGGCGAGCGTCCGCGCGACCCGTTCGGTCTGCTCGACCGCCCGGTGGGCGTGGGCGCGCACAAACATCGCGACGTCGGTGGCGACCTGGTCGTTACGCGATCGCGCCGTGTGCAGCTTGCCGCCGACGCGGCCGGCCAGCTCGGTGACCCGGCGCTCGATCGCCATGTGGATGTCCTCGTCGCCGTCGGCGAACGGGAAGCCGCCCTCGGCCAGCTCCTGCTCGACCCGGTCGAGCGCGCGGTGCAGCTCGTCGCGCTCGGCCGCCGAGATGATCCCCTGCGCCGCCAGCATCGCCGCGTGCGCGCGCGACTGCTGCACGTCGTAGGGCCCGAGGCGCCAGTCGAAGGACAGCGAGTCGTTGAGCGCGCGGAACGCGTCGTGCTGCGGCTCGGAAAAGCGCGACATCGCTAGCGCCCGAGCACGTCGCGCAGCGCCTCGGCCACCTGCTCCACCTGCGCCTCGGTCATCTCGGCAAAGAACGGGAGCGCGATCGATCGCGCCGCGACGTCCTCGCACACGGGGAATTCGCCCTCGCGATGACCGAACCGCTCGCGGTAGTAACTCATCAGATGGACGGCCGGGAAGTACGGCTTGCTGGGGATTCCCCGTTCGGACAGGGCGCGGACGGTGCAGTCCCGGTCGAGCCCGCGCGGGAGCCGGACCACGTACACAAACCAGCCGCGGCGGATGCGACCGGTGTCCTCGCACGGGAGCTCGAGTCCGTCGACATCGTGGAGGATTTCGCGGTAGGTATGGGCGACGCGGGCGCGGCCGGCCAGCATGTCGTCGAGGCGCTCGAGCTGGGCCAGCCCGAGTGCACAGGCGAGCTCCGACAGGCGATAGTTGAAGCCGAGGCGATCATGGTCGAGCCAGTCCATGTTCGGCGCCCGCCCCTGGTTTCGCTCGGAATCGATGCGTTCCTTGACGGCGGCGTCGGCCAGAGTCACCATGCCGCCCTCCCCAGTGGTCAGCTGTTTGTTGGCGTAGAAGCCGAACACGGCCGGATGACCGCGTCCGCCGACCGGCATGCCGTCGGCGTCGATCGCGCCGAGCGCCTCGCAGGCGTCCTCGACGATCGGGAGCCCGATCCGCTCGAATGCGCCCAGGTCAGCGGGATGGCCGAACAGGTGGACCGGGAGGAGCGCCGCGGTGCGGTCGCTGACGGCCGCGGCGGCGGCCTGCGGATCGAGGTTCAACGTGACCGGGTCGATGTCCGCGAACACCGGGCGCGCGCGTTCGTACACCGCCACGTTGGCGCTGGCCACGAAGGACAGCGGCGTGGTGATCACCTCGTCGCCGTCCGTGACGCCGACACCGCGCAGCGCGAGGTGCAGCCCCGCCGTGCCGCTCGAGACCGCGCTGGCGTGAGCCGCGCCCACCTTGCGCGCGAACGCCTGCTCGAACTCGCCCAGCAGCGGGCCCAGCGACAGCCGGCCGGAGCGGAGCACCTCGAGCACCCGTCGCTCCTCCGCCTCGCCCAGCACGGGCCGCGCGAGCGGAATCGCTTCACGCACCGCGCGAACGGTCACGAGCTCTGCGCGGACGCCGCCTCGTCCGGCGCCTGCCGGCCGGCCACGCGCATCCCGAACTCAAGCGAGTCGACGAGTGCCTCCCAGGACGCCTCGATCACGTTCTCGGACACGCCGATCGAGCCCCACACCTGGTCTCCGTCGGAGGCGTCGAGGAGCACGCGGGTGACCGCGCCGGTCCCCTTGGTCTCGTCCAGGATGCGGACCTTGAAGTTGACCAGGTCGATGTCGCGCAGGTGCGGGTAGATCTCGACCAGCGCGTCCCGGAGCGCCCGGTCGAGTGCGTTCACCGGGCCGTTGCCCTCGGCGGTGCGCACGTAACGTTCGCCGTCGACCCAGATCTTGATCGTGGCCTCGGTTTCGACGCGGCCGTCAGCGCGCTTTTCGACGATGGCCCTCCACGACTCCAGCCGGAAGAGCGGCTCGTACTCGCCGGTCTCCTTGCGCAGCAGCAACTCGAACGAACCGTCGGCGGCCTCGAAGTGGTAGCCGCGATGCTCGAGGTCCTTGACCCGCTCGGCCAGCCGCCCGGCCTCCTCGTCGCCCAGGGGTATGCCGGCGTCGCGGGCACGCGCGTGCACCGTGCCCTTGCCCGAAAGCTCGGAGATCAGGAGCTCGCGCCGGTTCCCGATCACGTCCGGGTCGATGTGCTCGAACGTCGCCGGATCGACGTTGACGCCGGCGACATGCATGCCGCCCTTGTGGGCGAACGCGTTGCGCCCGACATACGGCTGGTCCGGGTCGGGCGTGAAGTTGAGCAGCTCGTCCATGAAGTGCGCGGCCTGGGTCAAGGAGGCGAGCTGCTCGTCGCTCACGCACTCGTAGCCAAGCTTGAGCTGGAGGTTGGGGATGATCGTCACCAGGTTGGCGTTCCCGCACCGCTCCCCGTAGCCGTTCATCGTCCCCTGCACGTGGACGGCGCCCTGCCCGACGGCAGCGAGTGTGCAGGCGACGCCGCACCCGGAGTCGTCGTGGCAGTGGATTCCGATCCGGACGCCCGAAGGCTCGAGCCCGGCGACGACGGTCCCGATCGCCGCGGCGATGTCGTGCGGCAGCGTGCCGCCGTTCGTGTCACAGCAGGTGACCGTGTCTGCGCCGGCATCGGCCGCGGCCAGAAGGCAGCGCAGCGCGTATCCCGGGTCGTCGGCGCAGCCGTCGAAGAAGTGCTCTGCGTCGTAGATGACCCGCTTGCCCTGGGCGAGGAGGAAGGCCACGGAATCGGAGATCATCCGCAGGTTCTCCTCGCGGTCGACCTTGACGACCTTCTCGAGGTGCAGGCTCCAGGTCTTGCCCACGACCGTGCATACCGGCGCGCTCGAGTCGGCCAGCACCCGCAGGCCCGGATCGGCTTCGGCGCGCGTCCCCCGTCGGCGCGTCATGCCGAACGCGGCGATCTGCGCGTGGCCGAACGACTCGCGGCTCACCAGGTCGAACAGCTCGAGCTCCTTGGGGTTCGAGCTCGGAAACCCGGCCTCGATCAGGTCGATCCCGAGCTCGTCGAGCCGATGGGCCACCCGCAGCTTCTCCTGCGCGGACAGCGACATCCCCTCCCCCTGCATGCCGTCGCGGAGGGTGGTGTCGTAGAGCTCGATGTGAGTCATGCCGTCTTGGTCGGCACCGCGACGACGTCCAGCCAATCGGCGTAGCGCGGGTTGCGGCCGTGGAGCGCATCGTCGAACACGCGCTTGAGCTCGCGCGTGACCGGCCCGGGCTGCCCGCCGGCGACCGCGTGATCGTCGATCTCCCGCACCGGCACGAGCTCGGCCGCGGTGCCGGTGAGGAACACCTCGTCGGCCAGGTACAGCTCGGCGCGGGCCAGGTCGCGTTCGATCAGCTCGTAGCCCAGGTCGCGGGCAATCTGGATCACCGATTTGCGGTTGATTCCGTCGAGGATGCCGGCGGTCTGGGGCGGGGTCAGGATCCGGCCGTCGCGCACGACGTAGATGTTCTCGCCGGAGCCTTCACACACGAAACCATGCGAGTCGAGCAGGATCGCCTCCTGGTAGCCGGCCTTGGAAGCCTCGATCTTGGCCAGCACGCTGTTCAGGTACTGGCCGGAGGCCTTGGCGTGGGGAATCAGCGCGTCGTGCGAGATCCGCCGCCAGCTCGACACCTTGGCCCGTATCCCGTGCTGCTTGCCCTCCTCGCCGAGGTAGGCGCCCCACGGCCACACAGCGATCGACACCTCGACCGGCGCGTCGAGCGGGTACAGGCCCATCTGGCCGTAGCCGCGGAACACAATCGGGCGGATGTAGCACTCGCGCAGCTCGTTGGCCACGATCAGCTCGTGTGTGGCCTGACGCAGCTCCTCCAGCGTGTAGGGGATCGGCATGTAGTACAGCTCGGCCGACTTGAACAGCCGGTCGAGATGGTCGTGGTGGCGGAAGATCGCCGTGCCGGTCGGGGTCGGGTACGCGCGGATCCCTTCGAACACCCCGGTTCCGTAGTGCAGGCCGTGCGTCAGTACGTGAACCTTCGCGTCCTCCCAGGCAACCATTTCGCCGTTGTGCCAGATGAGGTCCGCTTGATCCACGACTGACTCCTTACAGATGTTTGAGGACTGCCTGGGTGGCGTCCGCCGTCGTTGCCGTGCCCCCCAGGTCGGACGTGCGCAGCCCCTCGGCCAGCGCTCGTTCGACAGCCGATTCTACCGCCGCCGCCTGGGCCTCCATGCCCAGTCCGTGGCGGAGCATCATCGCCGCGGAGAGGATCATCGCCAGTGGATTGGCTTGACCGCTGCCGGCGATGTCAGGCGCCGAGCCGTGCACGGGCTCGAACAGGCCCGGCTTGCCGTCGCCGAGCGAGGCGCTCGGAAGCATGCCGATCGAGCCGGTGAGCATTGCCGCCTCATCGCTCAGGATGTCGCCGAACATGTTCTCGGTGAGGATCACCTCGAAGTGCCGCGGGGCGGCGATCAGCTTCATGGCCGCGTTGTCGACCAGGAGGTGCTCGAGCTCGATGTTCGGGAACTCGGTGCTGTGGAGGTTGCGGACGACTTCACGCCACAGGCGGCTCGTCTCGAGCACGTTGGCCTTGTCAACGCTGGTGACCCTGGATCGGGCGATCGTGAAGGCGGTGCGGGCGATGCGTTCGATCTCGTGGCGCGTGTAGACGCAGTCGTCGGAGGCGCGGTCCCCCGTACGCGTCTTCTCGCCGAAGTAGATCCCGCCGGTCAGCTCGCGGACCACGATCAGGTTCGTCCGCTCGATGAGCTCGCGCTTGAGCGGGCTGGCGTCATACAGGGCGGGGATCGGCTTGACCGGCCGCAGGTTGGCGAACAGGTTGAGGTTCTTGCGCAGGCCGAGCAGGCCCTGCTCCGGACGGGGCTTGTCGGGATCCGTGGTATCCCACTTGGGCCCGCCGACTGCCGCCAGCAGCACCGCGTCGGCCCGCTTGCAGGCGTCCAGAGTCTCGTCGGCGAGGGCGGTGCCGTAAGCATCGATCGAGGCCCCGCCGAACAGGCGCTCCTCGTAGTCGAGCTCGGCGGCGACGGCGTTCAGGACGTCGGTGGCGGAGCCGATGATCTCGGGGCCGATCCCGTCACCGGGCAGGAGGACTATGCGGGGAGCCATGACGGGGTCGGACGCTACCAACCGAGCGTCGCTACGAGCGGGGAGTGGTCTGACAGCTCGGCTTGCTGGCGCCAGTCGTGCAGGCCCGGTCCCAGCGCTGGCCGCGCTCGGCGCGGGCGTCAAACCTGCCCGCGGCTGCGACCGGTCAGCCGAGGAAGGCCGAGACCGCGCGCTCGAGCGCCGGGGCATCGTGCGCCCACCGCGCCGCGAGCCCTGCCGCGACGATTACGTTCGCCGAGCGCGGGCCGCGGACCAGACAGGCGATCTCCTGGTAGGTGGTCGCGGGGGTGCGGTAGCGGTCGATCACGCAGGAGCCGCGGCCGTCGCGAAACTGCAGGCCGCGGGCCGCCGCCAGCAACTGCACGTGGCTGTCGCCCTCCTCCACGTTGTGTGCCGGGCGGAAGCTCGCCCAGTTCTGGAACGTCTCCTCTCCTTGTTGGGGGGTCGCGTTCAGGTAGTCCGCGAGCAGGCCCGTTCCGGGATCGGTTCGCGCGGCGGAGACGGTGCCGGGATCCGCGTGGATCCGGTGCCAGGACGAGGGATAGGTGAGCACCACGGAGCCGGGAAGGCGCGCCTGCGACCAGCCGGGCGGGGGCGGACCCGGGTGCAGCCAGGCGAAGGCCGGCGGACCGGCAGCGGCACGGCCGGCGCCGGACGCAGGAGTCGAGCCAGTGGTCGAGGTTGAGCCGGGCGCGCCTGAACCGGTGCCGGCGGCGCCACCGCAGCCGGTGGTCAATGCCGCGGTCAGCAGGACGAGCGCGATCGGCCGAATCAGTGCCATCGTGGTGTCAGACGGCGCAGGCGCGCCGAACCTTCCGGTCAACGAGATCCTCGCTCCGATTGGTGAGGCCTCGTCGGTCCGGGCAACCTCGTTCCGTCTCCCCCGGCGGAACCTGCCTTCTTCGTCTCGGCCATAACCGCCGCCGCGGCGCGCCTGCTGAACGAACGCGCCCTCTACGGCCGTCTGGCGGTCATGTTCAGCCGTACGTAGTCGAGCACGAGCGGATCGCCGGCGCGGTCGAGCACGCGATCGACAAATGGCCCCTTCAGCTCATCGGGCAGCGGGTCGAGGTGGCGGACGAGGCACACGGTCTGGATGAACGAGCGCGCATCCTCGGGGGTGACCGACTTCGGCTCAAGCCAGGTCTGAACGGCGACGAAACCGGCATGCTCGAGACGCTCTCGGGTCTCGGCGTCGGTGGCGTAGTTCCACGGTCGCCGCCAGTCCCGGAAGTACGGCGCGAACGGCTCCTCGGTCGCGACCGTGTCGGCCAGCGTGCGGAACGCGTCGATGTTGCCCCGTCCGCCGCACTGGGCCACGAGCTGGCCGCCCGGCTTCAGCGCCCGGTGCAGCGCGGCGAACAGCGCCGCGTGGTCGTGGATCCAATGGAAGGTGGCGTTGGAGAAGATCGCGTCGACGGGCTCGGGCAGGTCGAGCTCGACCAGGTCCTGGCAGAGCACGATCGCGCGGTCGCCCAGGGACTCGCCGGCGTGCTTGGCCATCGACGGCGCCACGTCGACCCCATACACCCGGCCACGCGGTACGAGCTCGGCGAGCAGCACGGTGACCCGGCCTGACCCGCAGCCGGCATCCAGCACGACCTCATGGCCGGCCAGCTCGAGCCGCTCGAGCTGCTCGCGGGCCCAGGCCAGCTGGGGGTCGGAGACGCGGTCGTAGGTGGCGGCATCCCAGTCGCGGGATGCGCTGGCGCTGCTCATACCAGCGCGGTCGTCACGGGGCCGGGCCGCTCGCGCTCGCGCTCGTATGCGGTGATGGCCTCCTCGGATTCGAGCGTCAGCGCGATGTCGTCGAGGCCGCCGAGCAGCCGGCGCCTGGTATCGGGGTCGATCTCGAAATGCGCCATCCCCCCGGGCCAGCGCACCTCCTGCGCGGCCAGGTCGACCTGGGCCTCACCGGCGGCGGCGATCGCTGCGCACGCATCCGCATCGAGCTGCACGGGAAGCAGGCCGATCTTGGTGCAGTTGGAGCGGAAGATGTCGGCGAAGCTGGGGGCGAGGATCGCCTGGAAGCCGTAGTCCTCGAGCGCCCAGGGAGCGTGCTCGCGGCTCGAGCCGCACCCGAAGTTGCGCCCGGCGACCAGGATCGGGTTGCTCGGCAGCTCCCACCCCGGCTCCTTGGCCCAGTCGTAGAACAGGAACTCGCCGAACCCGGTCCGCTCGACCCGCTTGAGGAACTGCTTGGGGATGATCTGGTCGGTGTCGACGTCGTCGCGGTGCAGCACCGACACGCGGCCCGTGATGGTTTCTATGGCCCTCATCGTCCGTTCCCCTCCCAGCCGCGAATGTCGACGAAGCGGCCCTCGATCGCGGCCACGGCGGCCATCTGCGGCGAGACCAGGTGCGACCGGGCGCCGCGTCCCTGGCGGCCCTCGAAGTTGCGATTCGAGGTCGACGCGACCCGCTCCCCGGGCGCGGCGATGTCCGGGTTCATGCCCAGGCACATCGAGCAGCCCGCGCCCCGCCAATCGAAGCCAGCACGCCGGAAGATCTCATCCAGACCTTCGTTTTCGGCCTGGATCTTGACCTGCTGAGAGCCCGGGACGACCATCGCGTAGACGCTGTCGGCCACCCGATGGCCGTTCACCACCTCCGCCGCGGCGCGCAGGTCGCCGATACGGGAGTTCGTGCACGAGCCGATGAACACGCGGTCGAGCTTGATCTCCTCGACGGGGGTGCCTGGCTCGAGTCCCATGTAATCGAGCGCACGCTCGTCCTGATCGGAGTGCGGCTCGGGCACCCGGTCGGTGACCTGGACGACCATGCCGGGGGTGGTCCCCCAGGTGACCATCGGGCTGATCGCCGAGGCATCGACGTCGATCTCCTTGTCGAAGGTGGCGCCCTCGTCGGTGTGCAGCGATCGCCACTCATCCGGGACGATATCCGGCGCGCCCGACCGCCCGATCACCCACTCGAACGTCGTCTCGTCCGGCGCGATCATCCCCGCGCGCCCGCCGCCCTCGATCGTCATGTTGCAGACGGTCATGCGGCCCTCCATCGACAGCGACTCGATCGCCGGCCCGGCGTACTCGACGACATGGCCGGCGGCACCATCCACCCCGATCTGGCCGATCGTGGCCAGGATCAGGTCCTTGGCCGTGACCCCGAAGCCCAGCGAGCCGTGATAGCGGATGCGCATCGAACGCGGCTTGGACTGCACCAGGCACTGCGTGGCGAGCACGTGCTCGACCTCGCTCGTGCCGATTCCGAAGGCGAGCGCCCCGAACGCCCCATGCGTCGCCGTGTGCGAATCGCCGCATACGATCGTCCTGCCGGGCTGGGTGACGCCGAGCTCCGGACCGATCACGTGGACGATCCCCTGGTGGCTCGAGCCGAGGGAGAAGACCGGGATCCGGAACTCTGCGCAGTTACGTTCGAGCGTCTGCACCTGCACCCGAGACAGCTCGTCGCGGATGCGGGCCGCCACCGGCGTGCCGTCGGTCGGGACGTTATGGTCGGCCGTGGCCAGCGTGCGGTCGGGCCGTCTGACCTTCCGTCCGGCCAGGCGAAGACCGTCGAAGGCCTGCGGACTGGTCACCTCATGCACCAGGTGCAGGTCGATGTAGAGCAGTCCCGGCTCGACCTCGTGCGCGTCCCAGATCTTGTCGAACAGCGTGTTTGGCATCAGCTCCTCCGTAGGCCGGCGCTCAGGATCGCAAGCAGCACCGCTTCCTCAGGGCCTGGATTTTCAAAATGATGATTCAGGTCCGCGTCGAACGTGACGCAGTCGCCATCGAGCAACTCGTAGCGCTGGCCGTCGCAGTGCAGGACGACCGTGCCGGCCTCGACCAGCGCCGTCTCGCGACTGCCGGGCTCGTGCCTCGGCGCGTCGCCGGGTCCACCGGTGACCGCCCCCGGCGCCAGACTGTGGCGCGAGAGCTCGGCGCGCTGGCCCGGGAGCGGCGGGGTCAGGATCTCGTAGCTGTGGCCGGCCACGGCGCCGGGTCCCTGGCGCCGCTCGTCCCGCCGCACCACGCTGACCGCCCCGTCCTCGTCGAGCCGCAGCAGCTGGGAGAGGCGCAGCTCGAGTCCGCCGGCGATCCGTGTGGCAATCAGGAGGGTGGGGCTGGTCTCCCCGCGCTCCACCTGCGAGAGCATCGGCGCGCTCACCCCCGAGCGCTCGGCCAGGTCGCGCAGGGACAGGTCCATGGCCTCGCGCAGGGCTTTTATGCGCGAGCCGATACCCGTTCCGTTGACCGTGGCGCTGGGCATACAGGCGTACGTTATCACGTACGAGGGCGCTCTGTCGGCCGTCGCTAGGCTGAACGCGATGATGCGTTCGCGGCCGGATGTACTCGTTCTCGGCGGTGGCGGCGTACTGGGCGAGGCGTGGATGATGGGCGTCCTCGCCGGGATCGAGGATGCCGCCGGCTTCGACCTGCGCGATTGCGACTACTACGTGGGAACCTCCGCCGGGGCGATCGTGGCCGCCCACCTCGTCGCCGGCCAGTCGCCGCGCCGCCCGTCCTCGCTCGGCGCCGAGGTCGATGCCCCTGCCACGCCGAGACCGGCCGACGGTCTCGCGGCAGCTGGACTGGCCGCCGCCCGCCGAGCCGGCGCGTTCGCGCTCGCCGCCGCCGCCACGTTCGCGCCGCTCGCGCTCGGCCTCGCCGCTCCCGGCGGAGCCGTGGCGCGCACCCTGCTCCTGCGCCGCCTGCCGCGGCCCAAGGCAAGACTGACTGACCTGCGCCGGAACATCGAGCGCCTTGAGCCCCGCTTTGATGGCCGCCTGCGGGTCGCCGCAGTCGATCGCGGCAACGGCCGCCGGGTGGTCTTCGGCAGCCCCGGGGCACCGCGCGCCGGCGTGGCCGAGGCGGTCGAGGCCTCGTGCACCGTCCCCTGGCTGTTCGCGCCGGTCGAGATCGGCGGGCGCGAGTACGTCGACGGCGGGGTGTGGAGCCCGACGAACCTCGATGCGGCGCCGGCGGGCCGGGACACCCATGTGCTGTGCCTGAATCCGACCGCGAGCATCCCGGCCTCGAGCGGCGTGCTCGGCGTGGTCCGGAGCGTGTCGCGCACCGCGGTGTCGGTCGAGGCGATGGTCCTGCGCCGCCGCGGCGCCGCCGTCCGCATGCTGGCGCCCAGCGCGGAGTGCGCCGAGGTCATGGGCACCAACTTCATGGATCGCGAGCCGCGTGGGCGCGTGCTCGCCGCCGGCTACCGGCAGGGGCTGGCGTTCGTCACGGCGTCCGTACCGGCGGTCCGGGCGCGGCCGCAGCCGTCGCTTCCTCGGCCTCGGCCATGATCCCGCGCCGGCGGATGGCAGTGGAGAGCGCGCGCACGTACGCTCGCCCGGCCGCCTCGAGGATGTCGGTCGAGACGCCCTGACCGGAGCCGCTGATCCCGCCCACCTCGAGCACGACCGAAGTCTCGCCGAGGGCGTCCTGGCCACCGGTCACGGCATCGACGCGGAACTCCCTGAGCCGAGCGTCGCTGCCGGTGGCGGCGTTGATCGCGCGGAAGATTGCGTCGACCGGGCCATCGCCCGTGAACGAGCCGACGACCTCCTCCCCGTCAGCCGTGCGGACGCCCACGGTGGCGTGGGGCGGCCGCCGGGAGGATGCCTCGACGTCGAACCACTCGAGTTGGTAGCCGGCAATCTCCTCGCGCAGCTCGTCGGTGACCAGCGCCTCCAGGTCCATCGCCGTCACGTGCTTCTTCTTGTCGGCGATCTCCTTGAAGCGCTTGAAGGCTGTGTTCAGCCCCTGTCCGGACAGCTCGAACCCCAGTTCGGCCAACGCCTGCTGCAGGGCATGGCGCCCCGAGTGCTTGCCGAGCACGATCGAGTTGGCTTCCAGCCCGACGGTGGTGGCGTCCATGATCTCGTACGTCGTCCGTTCCTTGAGCACGCCGTCCTGGTGGATGCCCGATTCGTGGGCGAACGCGTTACGGCCGACGATCGCCTTGTTGGGCTGGACCGGATAGCCGGTCAGCCGGGAGACGAGGCGGCTCGTCCGCGCGATCTCGCGGGTGTTCACGGCAGTGTTCAGCCCGACGGCAGGCTCGCGCGTGTGCAGCAGCATCACGATCTCCTCGAGCGAGGCGTTGCCGGCGCGTTCGCCGATCCCGTTGATCGCACATTCGACCTGGCGGGCGCCGGTCAGCAGGCCGGCGAACGAGTTGGCCACGGCCAGCCCCAGGTCGTCGTGGCAGTGGACGCTCAGGATCGCCTTGCGCAGATCCGGGATCAACTCGTACAGCTTTTCCAGATACGCCGTGAACTCGTGCGGTATGGCGTAGCCGACGGTGTCCGGGATATTGACCGTCGTCGCACCCTCGTCGATCGCGATCTGGCACACCTCTGCGGTGAACTCGATGTCCGCCCGCGTCGCGTCCATGGGCGAGAACTCGACGTCCTCGACGTACCGCCTGGCGTGGGCGACCGCCGCGCGCGCCTGACCCTTGACATCGTCCCGCGTGGTCTGCAGCTGATGTTTGATGTGGATGTCGGAGGTCGAGATGAACGTGTGGATGCGGGGGCGCGCGGCATCTCTGACCGCATTCCAGGCGGCATCGATGTCGGCCACATGGGTTCGGGCGAGGCCGGCGATCACCGGCCCTTCCACAGTCCGAGCGATCTCCTGCACGGCTTCGAAGTCGCCCGGCGAGGTGATCGGGAAGCCGGCCTCGATCACGTCGACGCCGAGCCGCGCCAGCTGCTGCGCGATCTCGAGCTTCTCCTGCGTGTTCAGTGAGATGCCGGGCGATTGCTCGCCATCGCGCAGCGTCGTGTCGAAAATCAGTACGCGGCTTGGGTCCTCGGGCTTGGTCATGTCACTCCTCGATGTCTCGAACTCGGCTTCTTCTCGGTGCTGGTCTCGCGGCTACGTGCGGCCGCCCACGCGCTATTCCCCCCGAGGGGGGAGGAGAAGAAGTCGGTGCGAGAGGCTGAGCGCCATGCGGGGCTAAGCCTAGCAATCTGTTGACGAGCGGCGCGGTCGGAGGTCTGCGGCATGATCTGCGCGATGCGCAGACTCGCGTTGATCGTCAACCCCGGGGCCGGCGGGGGCCGCCCGGCGCGTGCGCTGCCGCAGGTCCAGGCGGCTCTCCGGGAGCTCGGGCTCGAGCAGCGCTTCGAGTACACGAGCAGCCTGGAGCATGCGCGCGAGCTGGCGCTGGAGGCGACCGCGAACGGCGAGGTGGCGGTGGCCTTCGGGGGCGACGGGCTGATTAGCGCGGTGGCCGGAGCTCTGAAACAATCCGAGGGCGTCGTGGGTGTGTTGCCGGGTGGGCGGGGCAACGACCTGTGCCGGGTGCTGGGGATTCCGCGGGGGCCGGTGGCGGCATGTTCGGTGCTCGCCTCGGGCGTCGAGCGTTCGCTGGATCTCGGAGAAGCAGGCGGGCGGACCTTCGCGGGGATCGCCAGCTGCGGATTCGACTCTGTGGTCAACCGGATCGCCAACGACACGACGGTCGTGCGGGGCAGCTCGGTGTATGCGTACGCGTTGCTTCGAGCGCTGCCGGGCTGGAAGGCCGCCGGGTTCGAGGTCACGCTCGACGGCGGTGAGCCCCGCCGGTTCACCGGCTACTCGGTCGCGGCCGCCAACTCGAAGCAGTTCGGGGGCGGCATGCGGCTTGCCCCGGGCGCGTCGCTGACCGACGGCCTGCTCGACGTCGTCATCATCGAGGACATGCCGAAGCTTCGCTTCCTCCGCCTCGTCCCTACGGTGTTCGCCGGCCGGCACCTGCGCTACCGCGCCGTCGAAGTGGTCCGCGCCCGCGAGGTGCAGATCAGCGCGATGGAGCGCTTCAGTCTCTACGCGGACGGGGAGGCGATCGCGGAATTGCCGGTCACGATCCGGGTGCTGCCTGGGGCGGTTCGGATGATCGTGCCGGCATGACGCTGCTCGGGGCAAAGATCACCGCGGCCCGGACGGTCGGCGAGCTGGTCCGGCGCGCCGGGCGCGGCGGGGGCACCAGCCTGCCCGGAAAGGTGCTGCTTGCGTTGGCGCCGGACGCGATCCCGGAGCTGGCCGCCCGCCTGCCGCGCGGGTCGGTGGTGATCTCCGCCACCAACGGCAAGACGACCACGGCCGCCATGGTTGCCTCGGTTCTTTCCAGTGCCGGCATCTCGGTCGTGCACAACCGGGCCGGCGCGAACATGGCCGGGGGCGTCGCCTCCACGCTTCTGGGCGCCGCGCGAGGCGGCGGGCGGATCGACGGCGAGCTCGGACTGTTCGAGCTCGACGAGTTCTGGCTCGACCGGGTCGCGCCGCAGCTCCACCCTCGCGGGATCCTGCTCGGCAACCTGTTCCGCGACCAACTCGACCGCTACGGCGAGCTTGACACGATCGCCGACCGCTGGGCCGCGGTGGCGGCGGCCGTGGCGCGCGACGCGCGGCTGGTTCTCAACGCGGATGATCCGCTGATCGCCGACCTGGGCCGCGACGCCGGGAACGTCACCTACTTCGGCATCGAGGATCCGTCGGTGGCCGTCCCGGAGATGCAGCACGCCTCGGATTCCAAGCACTGCCGGCGCTGCGGCGCAGCGTACGTGTACGACGTGGTCTACCTGGGCCACCTGGGCCGCTACCGGTGTCCGGTGTGTGGGCGGGAGCGGCCCGCCCCGACGGTCGCCGCCGAGCGGATCGAGCTCCACGGCACGCTTCGGTCCGAATTCGAGCTCCTCACCCCGGCCGGGCGTGCCCGCGTCGCACTGCCCTTGCCCGGGCTGTACAACGTCTACAACGCGCTCGGTGCCGCTGCGCTCTGTCTGGGGCTCGGCGTCGGGCTGGACGCGGTGGTACTCGGGCTGGGGGACGTGCAGGCCGCCTTCGGCCGGGCCGAGCGGATCGCGATCGGCGACGTCGAGGTGCAGATGTTGCTGGTCAAGAACCCGGCCGGTGCCAACGAGATCCTGCGCACGCTCGCGCTCGAGCCTCAGGAGATTGATCTGCTGGCGATCCTGAATGACCGAACGGCCGATGGCCGGGACGTGTCGTGGGTGTGGGACGCCGACTTCGAGATGCTCGCCGAGCGGATGCGCCGCGTCACCTGCGCGGGCACGCGCGCGGCCGAGCTTGCCGTGCGGTTGAAGTACGCGGGCGTGCCGGTCGATCGTCTGCACGTGGTGCCGGGAGTGGCGGCGGCACTCGACGAGGCGGTGGCGCAGGCGGACTCCGGGCGCCTCTACGTGCTTCCCACGTACACGGCGCTGCTCGAGCTGCGCGGGCTGCTCTCCGGGCGAGGGCAGGCGGTGCCCTTCTGGGAGCCGGCGGGGGTGCAGCCGCGGTGAGCACCGTGATGTGGCACGACGTCGAGTGCGGGAGCTACGTGGAGGACCTGCCGCTGTGGCGCTCGCTGGCGGCGTCGCATGGTGATCCGGTGCTGGACGTCGGCGCGGGGACGGGTCGCGTGACCCTCGATCTGGCGCGCGCCGGGTATCGCGTCACTGCCCTCGACCGCGATCCGGACCTGCTGTCGGCCCTCGAAGGTCGCTTGTCACGAAACCCGGAAATAGTCCGAGATATGTGTCAAGTCGTCGTCGGCGATGCTCGCGACTTCGATCTGGGTGAATGCCGGTTCCCCCTGGTGATCGTGCCCATGCAGACGATCCAGCTGCTTGGAGGCGCGGAAGGGCGGACCTCATTCCTGCGCTGCGCCCATCGCCACCAGGTCGCCGGCGGAGTCCTGGCAGTGGCCATCGCCGAGGTACTCGACCTGTACGAGGTGCTCGACGGGCTGCCGGCGCCGCTGCCCGACGTCCGCGAGCAGGACGGATTCGTCTATTCCAGCCAGCCGACGGCGGTGCGGGCGGATCGGACCGGGTTCGTGCTCGAGCGCCGCCGTGAGACAGTGGGGCCATCGGGTGAGCGAAGCGTGGAGGACAACCTCATCCGCCTCGATCGCCTGACCGTGAGGGGCCTCGAGCGTGAGGCGAAAGCGGCTGGTTTCACGCCCGCCGAGCGCAGGAGCGTCGCGCCGACGCCTGACTACTCGGGCAGCGAGGTGGTGATCCTCCGTGCCTGAGCTGCGCGTATGCGCGCTGTACCCCGATCTGATGAACATCTACGCCGACCGGGGCAACCTGCTCCTGCTCGAGCGCCGCTGCCGCTGGCGGGGTATCGGCTTCGCCGTGATCGCGAGCGGCCTGGGCGATCGCCTCGACCCCGAGGGCGCCGACCTCTACTACCTGGGCGGCGGGCAGGACCGCGACCAGAAGCTGTGCGCGCTCGACCTGGCCGAAGTCAAGCGCGACGCGCTGCACGCCGCGGCCGCGCGCGGGGCCGTGATCCTCGCCGTGTGTGGCGGCTACCAACTCCTCGGCCACTCCTACCAGCTCGGGGATGAGACCCTGCCGGGAGTGGGCCTGGTCGACCTGGTGACCGTCCGCTCGGATGCGCCCCGGCTGATCGGCAACGTCGCGATCGAGGTCGAGCTCGATCCCGGGCTCAGGCGCGTCCTGGCCGGATTCGAGAACCACGGGGGACGCACGCGGCTGGGCCCCGGCGCCAGGCCGCTCGGCCGGGTGCTGAAGGGCTACGGCAACAACGGCGAGGACGGCTGGGAGGGCGTCCGGGACGGGAGCGTGATCGGGACCTACCTGCACGGGCCGCTCCTGCCCAAGAACGCCTGGTTCGCCGACTGGCTGATCGAAACCGCACTCGGCGCTCGTCAGCCGGTCGGGCCACTCGAGCCGCTCGACGACCGGCTCGAGGCCGCGGCCCATGCCGACGCGCGCCACGCGGCAGGAGTGTGACAGTGTGCGCCTGATGTCACGCGGGGCGTGGTCGATGGCCGGACGGCTCGTGGCGGGCCTCGCGTGCGGGCTCGCCGCACTCGGATCCGCCGCTTGCGGCACCGGCTCACGGTCGGCCACGGCAGCAACGCAAAGCATCCCTACGACGACGACCACGGTAACGACCACCGCGACCACCACCGCGACCACCACGGCGACGGTGACGCTTCCGGGCGCCGGCAAACCACCCGTGACGATCGGTGACGAGAACACCCCCGAGCAGTTCCTCCTCGGCCAGCTCTACTACCAGGCGCTCAAAGCCCAGGGCTTCCAGGTGACGCTCAACCAGAACATCGGACCGACCCAGGTTGTCATGCAGGCACTCGCCACCGGCCAGCTGGCCATGTATCCGGAATACCTCGACGCGTGGAACACGCAGGTCGCCGGCAACCAGCCCGCTTACCGAACCCGCGAGGCGGCTTACCAGGCCGGGCAGCATTACGCGGTAGGTCATGGCCTGAAGCTGCTCAACCCCACCCCGTTCAGCGACACGGGCGCGATCGCCGTCTCCTTCGACTACGCCGTCCAGAACCAGGTGCAATCGATCCCCGACCTGATCAAGGTGTCCGGAGACCTAGCCCTCGGCGGCCCGCCGCAATTCGAGCAGAGCCCGAACGGCCTGCCCGCCATCGAGAACACGTACGGCATGGTCCCGGCGGCGTTCAAGCCGCTCGAGATCGGCACCCAGTACCAGGCGCTCGACCAGGGATCGGTCCAAGCAGCGGTCGTCAACACCACCGACCCGCAGCTCCTGACCGGCAGCTATCCGCTGCTCCACGACCCCGAGGACGTGTTCGGGTGGGGTAACGTCGTGCCCATCGCCTCGTCGCGGGCGCTCGCCGCCGAGGGGCCAGAGTTCGCGGCCACGATCAACCGGGTCAGCGCGGTCCTGACGCTGCCCGCCGTCCGCGAGCTGAACGCTGAGGTCGTCCTGTACGGCCAGGACCCGGCGACGGCGGCCCTGCAGTTCCTGCAGGCGCAGGGGATTCTGCCGCCGGCGCAGCCCAGTGGCGGTTGAGTAACCGCAATCGCGCCGGGCTCCTATCCGCTCGAGCCGAAGCCGCCCGCTCCGCGATCGGACAGCGCGAGGTCCCAGACCTCGACGACCGCCGGCGTCTGGACCTTGACCAGCACCAGCTGCGCGATCCGATCGCCCGCGCAGAACGGGAACGGCGCACTCCGGTCGGTGTTGAGCAGCAGCACCCTCACCTCACCGCGATAGCCGGCGTCGATCAGGCCCGGCGCGTTCACCAGCGCGATCCCGTGCTTCGCCGCCAGCCCGGACCGCGGCAGCACCAAGCCGGCCTGGCCCTCGGGTATCTCGACGGCGATGCCGGTGCGGATCGAGCCGCGCTCGCCCGGCCCGAGCGCCCCGTCCTCGAGCGCGTACAGGTCGAGCCCGGCGTCGTCCGGATACGCCCGGGTCGGCAGCCGCGCCCGAGCGTCGAGCCGCCGCACCTTGAGCGTCATGCCAGCGGGCGGCTGAGCGCGAACGCTTGAAAGCGCGCGGCGACCGCCGCCGGCAGTCGCGCCGTCACCCTCACGCCTTCTGGCGTGTCCTCGCGCTCCAGATCACCGGCGATCGCGTGCAACTCGGCGAGCCGCGCGCCCTCCTGGAAGGGGATCAGCAGTTCCACGTCCTGAAGGGTCCGGGCGAACTCCTCCTCGATCCGGTGGGCGAGGGCCTCGATCCCCTCGCCGGTTACGGCCGACACGAGCACCGCGCCGGGATGCCGGCGCTGGAGCTCAACCCGGCGCTCGTCACCGACGCGGTCGGCCTTGGCCAGGACGAGGAGCTCAGGCACCGCCTCGGCACCGATCTCGACCAGGACGTCGTCGACCGCGCCGGTCATCGCGAGCAGTTCGTCCTCTGGAACGGACGCGTCGACGACGTGCAGAATCAGATCGGCGAGCCTCGTCTCCTCGAGCGTGGCCCCGAACGCCTCGACGAGCTGGTGGGGGAGCTTGCGGATGAACCCGACCGTGTCGGTGAGCAGGTAGTCGCGTCCGCCGGCGCGCAGCAGCCGGGTGGTTGGGTCGAGCGTGTGGAACAGCCGGTCGCGGACGCCGACGTTCGCGCCGGTCAGCGCGTTCAGCAGCGTGGACTTGCCGGCGTTGGTGTAGCCGGCCAGGGCCACCGACGGGAGATTCGTGCGCTCGCGCTCGGCGCGCATCACCGAGCGGCTCGAGCGCACATGGCCGAGCTTGCGCTTCAGCGCGGAGATGCGATCTCGCGCCAGGCGCCGGTCGGTCTCGATCTGTGTCTCGCCCGGGCCGCGGGTTCCAATTCCTCCGTCGATGCGGCCAGCGCCGAGCCGCTCGAGGTGGGTCCACAAACCGCGCATGCGCGCCAGGTTGTACTCGAGCTGGGCCAGCTCGACCTGGAGCTTGCCCTCGGCGCTATGGGCGTGCGCGGCGAAGATGTCGAGGATGATCGCGGTGCGGTCGATCACCGGGATTCCCAGGGCCGACTCGAGGTTGCGCTCCTGGCGCGGTGACAGCTCGTCGTCGCAGGCGACGAGGTTCGCGTCCGAGCGCGCGATCTCGTCCCCCAGCTCGTCGAGCTTGCCCGGGCCGAGATACGTGTTCGGGTGCGGGTGGTCTCGCCGCTGGATAAGCTCGCCGACACCGGCCACGCCCGCCGTGCGCAACAGCTCACGCAGCTCCGAGAGCTGCTCCTCGCCTCCGTCGGGAGCCACGGCGACGAGGAAGGCACGCTGCCGGGCTCGTCCACGTGGCCGTTGCCCATTCAGCGCGGCCGACGACGGCTGGCTGCTGGGTTGACGGTCTCGCTGCACCAAAGCTGATGGTAGCTGCGCTACAAGCGCCGAATCCGCTGCACCGCCTCGACCAGCCGCTCGTCCGGCGTGGTCAGCGAGATCCGGAAGTAGCCCTCGCCGCTCGCGCCGTACGCGCCCCCGGGCGAGATCACCACCGCGGCCTGCTCGAGCACGTGTTCACAGTACGCCGCGGAGGAGTCGAAGCCGGGCGGGATCGGCGCCCAGATGTAGATAGTCCCCCTGGGCGGAGTTACCTCGACGCCGGCCTGGTCCAGCGCGTCGCAGACCAGATCACGCCGGCGGCGGTAGACCTCGTTCATTGCCGCCTTCTCGACATCGACCTCCGGAGCCAGCGCGGCCGCGCCGGCGAGCTGGACCGCCTCGAAATTGCCGGAGTCGATGTTCGACTTCAGGTGCCAGTAGTGCTCGATCGCCTCGGCGTTGCCGACGATCGCCGCGCAGCGCCAGCCCGTCATGTTGTAGCCCTTGGAGAGCGAGAACACCTCGACGCCGACCTCCTTGGCGCCCGGCGTCTGCAGGAAGGACGGAGCGACATAGCCGTCGTAGGTGGTCTCGCTGTAGGCGTTGTCGTGCACGGCCAGGATCTCGTGGCGCCGGGCGAACTCGACGACCTGCTCGAACAGGCCGTCCGGCACGGTGGCGCCAGTGGGGTTGTTGGGGTAGTTGAGGAACATCAGCCGCGCTCGCTCCCGGTCGGCGGGCGGGGTCGCCCCCAGGTCGGGGGCGAATCCTCGATCGGGCTTTAGGGGGAGCAGCACCGCTTCGCCCCCGGCCAGCAGCGGGGCGCCGGTGTAGACCGGGTAGCCCGGGTCGGACGCGAGCGCCACGTCGCCCGGATCGAGGAAGGCCAGGTTCAAATTGAAGATGCATTCCTTGGCGCCGATCGCCGCCATCACTTCTGTCTCCGGATCGAGCTCGACGCCGAACCGACGCGCGTAGAAGGCGGCCACCGCCTCGCGGAACTCCTGTCGCCCCCGGTTGCTCGGGTACCGATGCGTGCTCGGGTCCGCCACGGCGCCCCGCATCGCGCTCACGATCTCCCGGAAGGTCGGTGTGTCCGGGTCACCGATCCCCAGGCTGATCACGTCGACGCCAGCTGCTCGTTTGGCGCGCACCTTGCGCTCGAGCTCGGCGAACATGTACGGCGGGATCCGATCCAGCCGGCTACTGCGCCGCATGCAGCTCCTGGAGGAAGGTCTCGGCGAGCGAGCCGCGGAACACCGGCACCGCCCACCCGGTGAGCCTTATCTGCAGCTCGCGCGAGACCTCGACGCTCAGCTCGCCGCCGTCGAGCAGCACCGTGACCGGCGACTGTCCCCCGTCGACCACGTACGCGACTGCCGCGCCGGTCGCGCCGGTTCCGCTTGCCGAGGTTTCCCCCACGCCGCGTTCGAAGATCCGCGCCCGAATCACGCCCGGTCGGAGCTCCGTGAACCAGGACACGTTGGTCCGGCTGGGGAACAGGTCGTGATGCTCGATGTCTGCACCGATGGCGGGCAGGTCGAGGATGGCGAGCTCGTGTTCGCCGTTCACGCGGATCGCGCACTGGGGATTGCCAACCTGCACGTGCTGGAAGCGCCATGTGCGCCCGCCGGCAACCAGCTCGCCGCGGCCATCAGGCCCGCCGGAGGGATAACCCGGGCTCTGTAGCTGCGCGCGACCCATGTCCACGGCGCACTCAGTCTCGGACATGATGCGGGGACGGATGTCGCCGGCCGCGGTCTGGATCGCGAAGGAGTCGGCCTCCGTCCATCGGTGCCGGCGCAGATAAAGCACCGCCTCGCGCGCGCCGTTGCCCGACAGCTCGGCCTCGGATCCATCGGGGTTGAAGATCCGCAGCCGGGCCACGTAGCCGGCTTCGTCGGGCGCCCCGACCAGCAGGATTCCGTCGGCCGCCACGCCGGTGTGCGGCGCGCAGATGGCCTGGATCCGCGGCGAGGTCAGCTCGAACGGAAGCCGCGCCTCCTCCACGATCACGTAGTCGTTGCCGAGCGCCTGCCACTTCTCGAACTCCACCCGCGGCAGTGTATGTGTACCGTCGCGCCCGCAATGGTGACGCGGGTTCACGCACCGGCTCGGCGAGGCCGCCCAGTCTGGCTCTGGCTGCTGGTCGCGCTGCTGGCGGTGTCGACGGTCGCTCGGCTGGCGTGGCTCAGCGAGCCGTGCCGGGCGCCGTGCCGCTCCGCCAACGATCACATTCTCATCTTCGACGAGGCCTACTACGTCAACGCCGCGCGGGTGATCGCCGGGATCACGCCGCCCCGCGGAGCCCCGTACGCGAACGCGCCGCTGGGGGTCGATCCGAACTCTGAGCATCCGCAGCTGGCCAAGCTGCTGATCGCCGGCGGGATCGAGCTGTTCGGCGATGGGCCGCTTGCCTGGCGCCTGCCAAGTGTCCTGATGGGCACGCTGGGCATCCTCGGCATGTTTGCCCTTACACGCGCCGCCGGCGGCGGTCCCTGGATGGGGTTGGGCGCAGCGGCGCTGATGGCAGCCGACAACCTGCTCCTCGTACACGGACGGATCGGCACGCTCGACATCTCCGCCGTGACCGGGATGATCTGGGGCGCGACGCTCTACCTGCGTGGCCGTCCGATCCTGGCCGGCGTCGTCATCGGGGTAGCGGCGTGCGCCAAGGAGGTGGCGCCCTACGTCCTGCTCGTGGTGGGGGTATTCGAATTGTTTCGCTGGCTCGCGGCGCGCAGCCACGGTGGGCAGCGGGTGAGGCGGCTGGCCACATGCGGGGTCTCGACAGCCGTCGCGTTCCTAGCCCTGCTGTTCGTCCTCGGCCGCATCGCGCCGCCCTACAGCCCTCAGACCGGCAAGGTGGTGCCGGACGGCCCGTTCGGGCACGTGGCCCATATCCTCAACTACGGGACGCACCAGACCAGCCCCCACGGCCCGACCGGAATCGCCTCCTATCCGTGGGATTGGCTGTTCGACAGCAAACCGATCACCTACCTGCAGATCAACCCCGCGCACCCCACTGCCGCGCTCAGCCAGGTGGAGCCGGCCGTTCACTTCATCGGGCTGATCAGTCCGCCGATCCTGTTGCTCGCCCTCCCCGCGCTGGTCTATGCCGCCCGCGGGCTCGTCGCGCCCCGGTTCGCGCGAGCGCGGCGCTCGGCTGACGAGGTCGGGTTGATCGGCCTGGCCTGGTTCCTCGGGACGTTCCTGCCGTTCGTGGCGCTCAGCCTGATCGAGCGCCGCACCAGCTACCTGTACTACATGGTGATCGTGATGCCCGGGATCTACCTGACGGTGGCCGACCTCATCGCGCGGGTGGGCGCGCGTCGCAAGCTCGTGCTGGTCTGGATGGCGTGCGTCGCGGCGTCCGCCGTCGTGCTGTATCCCTTCACCCCCTTGCCGTGAGCTTCAGGGGCAGCGGGCCGTAGCGCAGCAGCGTGGCCAAGGTCTTGGCCGATTGCCTGGTGAAGCTCCGGCTGATCTCGGCACCATCGTCAGACGTGATTCCGTCGGGGTACTGCTTGAAGTCGATGTACGGGACGCTGATCAGCTTGTCATCCACCGCGATCGCGAAGTGCTGGTCGAGCGTCTGGCCGAGACCGCTGAGCACTGCGCCTCGACGGGCGACCGTCGCGGTCATCCTCTCGAAGGCGCGCCGGCCGGCGGCGGTGAAGTTGAACGTGACATCCGGGTTGCGGGTATTCGGATCGGTGCTGGCGCGTGGATTCGCCACGTCGGCGCCCGAAAGCGCCGGGAGGCCCCTGAGGACATAGAACCGAGCGTTCCGCGCGCCGCGGCTCGTCGGGTGCCGGGGGTCGCCGTCGCCAGCCTGAAGAAGCACGATGGGCCGCCCGTAGGGGCTCAACTTGGCGACCAGCGCCAGCGCCTGGGGCATCGACATGCCGCCGGCGCCGGGCTCCCCGGGAGCCACGGCGCCGCTGCCCTGGCTGATTTCGAGGGCGCTGGGATCGTTGGCGCGTAGCTGGCTTGCCACGCTCTTGCCGTTGGGCGCGATCGCGTCGCCCTCCCAGTCGTAGAACGCGAGCTGCCCGGGGGCGGCAAGGGCGAGAATCTCATCCCTGGCGCCCGTCGGCGCGCCTTGCGCCTGCACGAGGATGCGTCCGCCGGCCTGGGAAACCTGCGCACCTGGAACCAGGGAATGCAGGCGCTGCTGCAGGACCCGAACCGTGCGGTCGAGCGCGGCCGGTGTCCGGGAACCCGGCGCGGTGAACGCCAGCCTGAGGGCGGGATGGGTGGCCGGCGACGGATTCCCGCCGCCGCTGCCGCGCGCGAGCAGAAACACGCCGACGACCACGATCACCACCAGGGCGGCGGCCGCTACCGCCAGGTATCCGGAGGCGCTCGGCAGCCGCGAGGATCGAGGAATGCCGGCTTCGACGCGGTGGACGATCTGCCGCTCGACGCGCTCGAAGTAGTCGCTCATCGTTCACGCTCCCTCAGTTGGTCTCGCAGCCGGGCCAGCCCGCGGCTCACGCGCTGGCGCGCCACGAGCTCGGAGCAGTTCAGCTCCCGCGCGACCTCGCCGTACTCGCGCTCCTCGAGCACGCGCGAGCGGATCGCCTCGCGCTGACGCTCGGGGAGCTGCTCGACGAGCTCCAGGGCCGGCTGATCGGCGGCGGCGGCCAGCTCGTCGACCCGGGCAAGGTCATCGTCGTCGAGCACCTCGGGCTCGAAGACCAGCCGTCGGCGAGCCCGATCTTCTACCCGCCCGCGGCGCCGGCTCTCGAGCAGCTTGTTGCGAGCGATCCCGAGCACCCACGGACGCGCCGAGCCGGTGCCTCGCTCCCGGAAGCGGCGCGCGACGAGGAACACCGCGGCGAACACCTCCGCCGCCAGGTCCGCGGTGGCCTCCCGATCGCGCTGCGGGGCGGCTGGCATCTCGATACAGACTTTGCTCGAGGCGGGAGGTGTGTGACGTTCTCAGGCGCGCTCGCGCGCCCAGAGCGCGAGCACCTCCCCAGCCACGTCCGCCGCCGAGCGGCCGGTCGTGTCGATGATGTGGACGGCCGCCAGCTTGCGCATCCAGGTCAGCTGCCGGCGCGCGTAGTTGCGGGTGCGGCGCTTCATCGACTCGACGTCGCCGGTCAGCAGCTCCTCGAATCCCAGCGCCTTGCGCGCCGTGGACGACGCGCCCGCGGCGTTCGCGCGGCGGACCTCGTCCTGCACCCCGGCGGCGATCATGGCGTCGACCCGCGTGTCGATTCTCGCGTACAGCTGCCCCCGCTCCATCACGAGCCCGATGAGCAGCGTCGGACGGCGCACCTCCTCGGTCCAAAGCTCCGACTCGTCGCTGTGGCGCTCGAGCTCGCCGGCGTCGAACAGCTCGAGCGCCCGGATGATTCGTTGGCGGTCGCCGGGTTCGATTTCCGCCGCCGCCCAGGGCGCACGCTCGCGGAGCACGGCGTGCAGCGCGGGCGCCCCCCGCCGCTCGAGCTCGGCCAACCATCGCTCTCGCGCGCCTTCCGGGGGCGGCGGCCGGAGGCTGAGCTCGGCCAGCGCCGCGCGCAGGTACAGCCCGGTTCCGCCGACCACAACCGGCCGTGCCCCCGCCTCCAGCAGCGCGTCGATCTCCGCATGGGCAAGCTCGGCGTAGTGACCGGCGCTGAAGCTCGCGTCCACCGGGAGGAACGAGATCAGGCGATGCTCGAGCCGGGCGCGCTCGTCCGGCCCGGCGGCACCGGTGAGCGTCTCGAGCCCCCGGTAGACCTGGAGCGCGTCGGCGGATACGGCGACCGGGTTCTCGCCGAGCTCGCGCAGCCGTACGGCCAGCGCGATCGCCACCTCGGTCTTGCCGACGCCGGTCGGGCCGAACAACGCGATCACGTCCGCCCGCGGCATGGGCCGCAGTATCGTGCAGCGATGAGCGCTGGAGCGATCGGGTGAGCGTCCAGATCGGCACGGGCATCTCCACCGAGCCCGACCCGCTTCAGGCCGGGACGGCCGCGGCACGGGCGGCGGCGGCCGGTCTCGGCGACGCGAGCGCCGACCTGGTCCTGGTGTTCGCGAGCGGCTCGCATCTGGCCGCACCGGAGGCGACCCTGGAGGGCGTCCTGGCGGTGCTCGCACCCCGCACGTTGGCCGGCTGCGGGGCAGGCGGCGTGCTCGCGCAGGGCCGCGAGCTCGAACGCGGTAACGCGGTGACCGTGTGGGCCGCAGCGCTGGGCGGCGGTTCGGCCCTGCCGTTCCACGCAACCGCGGCCGGCGAGGAGCCCGATTATGAAGTCGCCGGGCTTCCGAGCCTGGACGGATCGAGCGGCGTGCTGATGCTGTCGGACCCCTACTCGTTCCCGACCGAGATCGCGCTCGAGATGTTCATGCAGGATGCGCCCGCGGTCCCGGTGCTGGGCGGCGTCGCGAGCGCTCGAACCGCCATCGGTGACGGCGCCTTGTTCCTCGACGACCGAGTCTGTGACGGCGGCGCGGTCGGCGTGACCCTGCAAGGGGTCGAGATGCTTCCGTGTGTCTCTCAGGGCGCTGCCCCCGTCGGCCGCGAGGTCACGATCACCGCCGCGGAGGGAAACGTGATCCACGAGCTGGCCGGTCGCCCGGCGCTCGAGACACTCAAGCTGATCATCTCCGAGCTGTCGCCTCGGGAGCAGGGTCTCGTCGCCGGCGGGCTGTTGATCGGGCTCGTGATCGATGGCGGCAAGCCCGAGTACGAGCGCGGCGATTTCCTGGTGCGCGGCGTGCTGGGGGCGGATCCGGAGTCCGGGTCGCTGGTGGTCGGCGCCCAGGTCGCCGCCGGCCAGGTGGTGCGGCTCCATGCGCGCGACGCTCGCTCCGCCGACGAGGATCTGCACGAGGCGCTCAGGCTCCGTGTCGCCGCGCTCGCGGGCGAGCCGCCGGCCGGTGCGGTGGTGTTCTCGTGCAACGGTCGGGGCAGCGAGATGTTCGGCATCGCCGATCACGACGCGCAGGTGATCGAGGCCGAGCTGGGCGCGCCCGCCGCCGGCTTCTTTGCCGCGGGCGAGATCGGCCCGGTCGGCGGCCGGAGCTTCCTGCACGGCTTCACGGCGACGCTGGCAGTGTTCCCCCGAGGCGCATGACCCTGCTTTCCGGTCGCGTGCTGCTGACCGGGGCCAGCGGCGGGATCGGCCAGGCGATCGCGCGCGCGCTCGCGCCCCGGAGCGGGGATCTGGTCCTCAGCAGCCGGCGGCGAGAGGTGCTCGAGCCGCTTGCGGCGGAGCTCGGGGCGCGGCTGATCACGTGCGATCTCTCGCTCCGCGAGGAGGTGCAGCAGCTGGTCGAGGGGGCTGGGCAGGTCGACGTGCTCATCGCCAACGCCGGCGTCCCGGCTTCGGGGGAGCTGGTCGAGCTCGCTCAGGACGAGATCGACCGGCTGCTCGAGGTCAACCTCCGGGCGCCGGTGGCTCTGGCCCGTGCCCTCACGCCGGCGATGGTCCGGCGGGGCCGCGGACACATGGTGTTCGTGTCCTCGTTGCAGGGCAAGGCGGCCACCCCGCTCTCTTCGGTGTACTGCGCGAGCAAGTTCGGTCTGCGAGGTTTTGCGCTCGCGCTGCGGGAGGACCTCCGGGCGCACGGCGTCGGGGTGTCGGTGGTACTGCCCGGCTTCATCCGCGACGCCGGCATGTTCGCCGAGTCCGGGGCCAAGCTCCCGCCTGGAGTCGGCACGCGATCCCCCGAGGACGTGGCACGAGCGGTGATCGCGGCGGTGGAGCGCGATCGTGCCGAGATCGACGTGGCGCCCGTGGGCCTGCGCCTCGGCAGTTCGATTGCCTCGATTGCTCCGGCTCTGAGCGCCGCGGTCAGCCGCCGCCTAGGGAGCGACCGCGTCGCGGCGCGGATCGTGTCGGGGCAACGGGACAACGGCTAGGCGCGTCCGATCTCGAAAACGCCTGTTCTCCCCCCGCCGCCGCTGGGTACGATCGGCTCATGCAAGACGCCGCCTTCTGCCGCGAGCTGGGACAGCAGCTACGGGTCGATTCGATCCGGGCGAGCGACGCCGCCAGCTCGGGCCACCCCACCTCGTCGATGTCGGCAGCAGACCTGATCGCGGTCCTGCTCGCCAAGCACCTGCACTACGACTTCGGCCGTCCCGACGATCCTCGTAACGACCATCTGATCTTCTCCAAGGGACACGCCTCGCCGCTTTACTACAGCACGCTCAAGGCCGCCGGCGCGATCTCCGATGAGGAGCTGCTCACGTTCCGGAAGTTCGGGAGCCGCCTCGAGGGCCACCCCACTCCCGTCCTGCCATGGGTGGACGTCGCCACCGGCTCGCTCGGGCAGGGACTTCCGGTCGGGGTCGGCGTCGCCCTGGCCGGAAAGCGCCTGGAACAGATGCCCTACCGCGTGTGGGTGCTGTGCGGCGACAGCGAGATGGCCGAGGGCTCGATGTGGGAGGCGTTCGAGCACGCCGCCCACGAGCAACTTGATCACCTCACGGCGATCATCGATGTCAACCGGCTCGGGCAGACGCGCGAGACCATGCACGGCTGGGATCTGGACTCCTACGCCAACCGCGCGCGGGCGTTCGGCTGGCATGCGATCGAGATCGATGGTCACGACGTCGAGGAAATCGACGGGGCATTCGCCGAGGCGGCCCACACCGAGGGCCGCCCCACCGTGATCGTGGCCAGGACCAAAAAGGGCAAGGGTGCGAGCGAAGTCGAAGACCAGCCCGGCAAGCACGGCAAGCCGCTGTCCGATCCGCAGAAGGCGATCGAGGAGCTCGGCGGAGTGCACTCGCTGCACGTCGAGGTGGCCAAGCCCGGGGGCGACGGCTCGCCGCGGCAGCTCGATCCTGGCCAGGATGTGCAGTGGCCACGCTGGGGAGCGGACGAGGAGGTCGCCACCCGGCGGGCGTACGGCGAGGCGCTGGCCGCGCTCGGCGCCGAGCGTACCGACGTCGTGGCGCTCGACGGCGAGGTGTCTAACTCGACCTACTCCGAGATCTTCGCCAAGGCTCACCCCGAGCGCTACTTCGAGATGTTCATCGCCGAACAGCAGATGCTCGCCGCCGCGGTCGGCATGCAGGTGCGCGGCTTCACGCCTTTCGCCTCCACGTTCGCGGCGTTCTTCACCCGCGCCTACGACTTCGTGCGGATGGCCGCGATCAGCCGGGCGAAGCTGTGCCTGTGCGGCTCGCACGCCGGCGCGTCGATCGGCGAGGACGGCCCGTCGCAGATGGCCCTCGAGGACCTGGCCGCGTTCCGGGCCGTTCACTCGAGCATCGTTCTGTACCCGTCGGATCCGAACCAGGCTGCGTCGCTGGTCCGGCTGATGGCCGACCATCCCGGGATCGCGTACATGCGCAGCCATCGCGGGGCGACTCCGACGATCTACAGCCCTGACGATGAGTTCGAGGTCGGCGGGTCGCGGGTCCTGCGCTCGACCGAGGACGATCAGGTCACCCTGGTCGGCGCCGGCGTCACCCTGCACGAGGCGCTGAAGGCCGCCGACACGCTCAGCGACCAGGGCATCGCCGCGCGGGTGATCGATGTCTACTCGGTCAAGCCGATCGACGAGGACACCCTTCGCCAAGCTGCCACCGAGACGGGCGCGATCGTCACCGTGGAGGATCACTGGCCCGAGGGTGGGCTCGGCGACGCCGTGCTCTCGGCGCTGGCCGAGGTCGAGGAGGTCCGGGTCCGCAAGCTCGCGGTCAGCCTGATGCCCGGCTCCGGAAAGCCCGCGGAGCTGCTGCACGAGGTCGGGATCGACGCCGAAGCGATCGTCGCGGCCGCCCAGGATCTGGTGCGCGCGCCGGCCGGCACGCCGTAGCGGCCGGCGCCTTCGGGTCAGCGCCGGGCCCGCGATCAACCCCGGCGCCTCGCGATCAACGCCGGCGCTTTCCGCGCCGGCGCCTTGGCCTCAGCCCAGACCCAGACCCAGTCCGGTGGTCACTCGCGCCGCCGCGACGTCGCGGCGTCCCATTCCCCCTTGGGCTCCTTCGCGTCGCCCTCCTCGACGACTCGGTGCTCCGCCGTCACCAGAGACAGCGCGTCAATCACCTCGTCGGCCAGCCGGGCGCCGTCATCGGCACGATCCGGGGTGGCCTGGATACGAACCACCACGTCGTTGCCGTCCACCTCCTGGAGGAGGACGATGGGCGACCGGCGGGTCGGCGTCGTGATTCGGTCATCCAGGATCGCCTGCACCTGGGTGACGCTGATGTCGGTGGTGAGGCGGACGCGCACGTCGACCGGCTCCGGCTCCCTGATCGGCAGGACGGCGGCCGACAGCACCACGTTATTAGGGACCTGAATACGGTCCTCGCCGCGGGCCAGCGTTGTGTACAGAAGGCCCAGCGCGCTGACCACGCCCTCGAGCTGTCCCGCGACGGCGCCGGCCTGGAGCCGGACCCGCTCACCGACTCGAAACGGACGCGCGCTCAGCAGGACCATGCCGGCGAACAGGTTGCCGAGCGTCTGCTGCGCGGCGAGACCGATGATCACCGCGGTGAACGCCGACCCGGCCACGATCGAGCTGGCGCTCGCCCCGGCGATGTCGAGCGCCACCAGGAGCGTGAGCCCGACGAAGCCCAGACGCACGATGAAGCCGACCGTCCCGGCCGTCGAAGGGTCCATCCGCTTGAAGAAGGTCGGCCCGATCGCTCGTCCGACGTCGCGCGCCACCGCCCAGCCCAGCGCGAGGAGGGCCAGGATCGCGGCGATCCGGATCGGCGTCACCAGGCTGCTGTGGTCCCAATAGTGCTTGGAGTGCTTGCCGACCGGGAACCAGCTCCGGTAGTTGTCGTAGACGACCACCACCGCGATGGCCAGCGGCAAGAGAACCGCCGCCCGCCGCCGGGCGGTGCGTAGGGTCCGCGTGTTGATGTCCCTCGCCAGGCCGACACGCTCCCACGCCTCGCTGTGCGTCTCGAACATCTGGTCGAAGCGGAAATCCGGCCGCGACGGCTTCAAGCGCTCTCGCATCTGCCTTGGTGTTTTGTCCTGATCGCTCACGTTCGCACCCGCCACCGCAACGCGCCGGCAGTTTCACACACCCGTGGGTCTCCGCGCGCGCCGGCAGTTTCACACACCCGTGGGTGTCCGCGCGCGCCGGACCTTGAAGGCTTCAGAATAGGCGGCCCTGGTCCGGCGTCCAGTGTGACGTATTTCTCACCGCAGGTTCGGGCGATTCCTCCGTACCCGAATGCTTCGCCCGGCCTCGCGTGAACTGTCCGGCCGGCCGGTCGGGGCCCTTGATGAGCTCCGTGAGGCGCCTACGTTCGTCCGGATGCGCATAGGCGCCCCGCTGGTACAGCCGCTTGTAGCGTTCCACGAGATCCGGCCGGTTCTCCCGCAGCCAGTCGAAGAACAATCCCCGCACGTCTCCGCGCAGGTGAAGCGCGATTCCGGTCACATACGCCGCGCCGGCCTCAGCGGCCATCTCCAGGATCGGCGCGATCTGCTCCGGCGCGTCGTTGATCCCGGGCATCAGCGGTGCCACCAGGACGCCGGTTCGGATCCCGGCTCGCGTCAGCTCCGCCACCGCCTCCAGCCGCGCGCGCGGGTTCGGCGATCGCGGCTCGGTCGCCCGCCACGCCTTCTCGTCCAGCGTCGGCACCGATACGGCCGCGCTGAACTCCGTCCGCCCGGCGATCTGCTCCATCAGCGGCAGGTCGCGCAGCAGAAGCGGCGACTTGGTGAGAATCGAGCAGGGATTGGCCGCGTCGCGCATCGCCTCCCAGATGCCAGGCATCAGCTTGTAGCGTCCCTCCGCCCACTGGTACGGATCTGTGTTCGTTCCCAGCGCCACGTGCTCGTGAGTCCACGATGGCCGCGCCAGCTCGGCGCGCAGCAACTCCGGCGCGTTGACCTTGACGACGATCTCCCGCTCGAAGTCGCGGCCCGCGTCGAAGTCCAGGTACTTGTGGGTCGGCCGGGCGAAGCAGTTGTGGCTGACGACTCCGTTCGCGATGAAGTCCCCGGTCCCGGTGGTGATGTCGTACAGCGGCAGTGCTTGCCCCAGCGGTTCGATCTCGGCTACGCGCAGCTTTGCGAACGTCTTGACCATCTGGCCTTCGATATCGCGCTTGCGCGTGATGGCCGGGTCGGTCAGATGAAAGAACCGCAGGTGCTCCGACAGCCCGCCGCGGATGCGAACGTAGCTGAGTCCGTTTTCGTGGTGCGTGTCATCGAGTGCGGTGTCGAACCCGAGGCGACGTGCACATGCTTCTATCCACACCAGGATCTGCTGATCAGTGTTGGCGATCCGCAGAGCGAAATCGCTTCGGCTGCCCTCGGCATCGAAGATCCCGGCGAGGAACCCGCGGCACCAGTGCGAGCTCGGCATCAGCGGCCACTCGATGAGCTCGCTGACCCGTACAAATGACGCCGCGCTTTGAGCTGAGACGGCGATGAGCTCGTGCCGCGCGCCAGCCGCACGCTCGAAGATCCGCTCGCCCGTCGGCGCAGCCGCTTCGCGCAGGAATTCTCGAGCTCGGCGAAGCGCCTCGATGTCCGCGAGGGCAAGCCGAAACCTGTAGCCCGTATACGCCGCCCCCCGCGCCCGCGCGCAATCGTAGGCGCGGAGCGTTCCGCCGCCCCGAATGATCCCGCACAGGTAGCCACGGCGGTAGTCAGCGTCATGCACCGGTTGCGGAGCGAACGCTCCGGTACCAACCAATCGGTTGCGCGTCGTGAGGCGTGGCCGATCAGGCAGTCCGGCCGCGCTGCCAAGCACGTGCTTCCAGCCCCGGTTGCTGAGGAACCGGTGATCACCGCTGACGACCAGCGCGGTTCCATCCTCGAGCGTCACGCGGCACGCCGGCTTGATCGTGATCCACTTGTCGAGAACGGTCGTGCGCACGTAGCGTCGATATCCGGATTCACCGAACTGCGTCCCGTAGATCGCGTCACCGACCTCCAATTCGGCGATCGGCGAGTGCCGGCCGTCGGCGGTCAAAACCGGCGTGTCTCCCGAAGCGCAGTATCGGCAAGCGTGAGCGCAGCCGCGAAACGGGTTGATCGTCCAGCGGAACGGCACCTGCGACGACTCCGGCACGCGGTTGAGGATCGACTTGGCCCGGACCTCGTAGAACCTCGTGTCGAGCGCCTCGGGTGCGTCGAAATGGCGCACCACCGCTTCCTCCCGGTACCCGGGCAGCCGGGCCCGCTCTTCGGCGTCGGTTGACAGGTTGCTCCACCGCATCGAACAGATGTTCGCACACGACGCGGACGGACGCGAACGGCGCCCGAATCCGGACGATCAGAAGGCCCGAGGCCTCAGCCCGCGGCTCTGCTGAGGATCGATTCTTGGCCGCTCAGCGTCTGGCTGGTGGCTTCGAGGATCTCCACGTCGACCAGCTCGCCGGGTGCGCCCAGGCCGGTGAAGTTCACCACCTTGTTGTGCCGGGAGCGGCCACGCAGCCGCGACGGATCGGTGCGGGACGGACCTTCGACCAGCACGTCCAGCGTCCGGCCGATAAATCGCGCGGCACGCTCGTGCGCGCGCCGCTGCACCACCTCGACCAGGCGCTGAAGGCGCTCGACCTTGACCTCGTGCGGGACCTGCTCGGACAGCCCCGCGGCCTCGGTCCCGCGCCGCGGCGAGTAGATGAACGTGAACGCGCCGTCGTAGCCGACCGCGTCCGCCAGCTCGAGCGTCTGCTCAAAGTCGGCTTCCGTTTCACCCGGAAACCCGACGATTATGTCCGTGGTCAGGGCGCAGTCCGGAACGTGCTCGCGGATCATCGCCACCCGGTCGAGGTAGCGCTCGCGGGTGTAGGTGCGGCGCATGCGCTTCAGAACCCGGCTCGAGCCGGACTGGAGCGGCAGATGGATGTGTTCGCACAGCGCCGGCAGCTCGGCGTGGGCACGGATCACGTCCTCGCGCATGTCCTTGGGATGTGGGCTGGTGTAGCGGATGCGGTCGATGCCACCGATCGCGTCGATCTGCCCGAGCAGCTCGGCGAACGTTGTCCGCTGCTCGCGCCGGAGATCGCGGCCGTAGGAGTTGACGTTCTGCCCGAGCAGGGTGACCTCGCGCACCTCGTCGGCCGCCAGCGCCCGGACCTCGGCCACGAGTTCGGCCGGGGGCCGGCTGACCTCGCGGCCGCGCGTCGAGGGCACGATGCAGTACGAGCAGACGCAGTTGCAGCCCACGCTGATCTGCACCCACGCGTGGTGCTCGCGCGCCCGCTTGGTGGGCAGATGGCCGGTGAACCCCTCGAACTCGAAGTAGCCCTGCGCGGTCAGCGAGTCGCTGACCAGGAATTCCGCGAGCTTGTGGACCTGGCCCGGCCCGAAGGCGACGTCGACGAACGGGAACCGCGCGAACACCTCCTCCTTGACCGACTGGGCCCAGCACCCGCCGACGCCAACGATCACCTCGGGGCGCTCCGACTTCACGCGCTTGGCTTCGCCGAGATGGGCGACGAACCGGCTGTCGGCCTTCTCGCGGATCGAGCACGTGTTGAACAGGATCAGATCCGCCTCCTCACGCGCCGGCGCCTCTCCGTAGCCGAGCGACTCGAGCATCCCCTTCATGTGCTCGGAGTCGTGCTCGTTCATCTGACATCCGAACGTGGTGACGTGATAGCGCTTCACCGTGAGCAAGGGTACCGAGGCGACTTCGTGCCGCCGGCCATCTGGCCGCATCGGGTCGGAAGGACGGGGCCGCGGACGCTGCAGCTGCAGCATGCAGTTGACCATTCGCCGCGCGACGGCAGATGATGCCGACGGGGTGACGGACCCGTATCTGCGGGCTCCATCTGAACGCCCTCGGCCGGTTGCTCAACTCCGTGCGAAGCCGGGCAGAACGAGCTCGATCGCCGCCCCTCGAGCATCCTGCGGATCGCGCACCCGCACGCCCCCCCTGTGCGCCTCGGCGATCGCGCGCACGATGGCCAGGCCCAGTCCGGCTCCCCCGTCGGCGCGCGTGCGGGCGCTGTCGGTGCGGTGGAAGCGTTCGAAGACGCGCTCACGCTCGTGATCGGGGATCCCAGGCCCGTCGTCGGTGACTACGAAGGAGATCCGCGTGGGCGCAACTGGCCTCACGTCGAGGCGCACGAGGCCCGCGCCGTCGGCGGTGTGCTCGATCGCGTTGCGCGCGAGGTTGCGCAGCGCTTGCGCAAGCCGGTCAGGATCGGCCTGAAGCGTTCCGTCGACGATCGCTCCGAGCTCGAACTGGCGCTCCGCAGTCAAGGTCAATCCGTCCCACAGGTCGGTGACGAACGGACGCAGGTCGATCGATTCGATGCGCAGGAAGTCGGTCCGCTCTGCCTGGGCGAGAACCAGGAGGTCATCGACGAGCCGGCTGATGCGCGTGATCTCGGCACGCACCAATTGCTCGACCCGTGTCACTTCTGCGCTGGAAGGGTTCTCCTGGGCGGCCAGCACCTCGATCTGCCCGCTGATCACGGTCAGGGGCGTACGCAGCTCGTGCGAGGCGTCGGCCACGAAGTCTCGCTGGCTCGCGAATGCCTCCGACAGCCGGTCGAGCATACGGTTGAAAGCCTCGGCCAGGACCCTGACCTCGTCGACTCGGCCGTTCGATGTCTCCATGCGTGGGCCGAGCTCACCGGCGTCCACCCGGGTGGCCACTTGCGCCATGCGCCGCAGCGGAGCCGAGACGCGGGCCCCGGCCAGGTAGGAAGCGATTAGCGCCAGCCCCAGGACGACGATGCCGGCCACTGCGAAGGCTCGAGCCACTCCATGCTGGGCACGCTCCACGAGCGAGAGCGGTTCGCCGGCCCCCGCGATGACCCGCACGGTCCCGAGATCAGCAGCTTGCTCGAAGATCCGCATTCGCCCCACGTCGGGCACGCGAGCGGTCGAGTAACCGTGACGTGGCAGCTGCAGGGCGCGCCCCTGGGCGTTCTCGCGCTTTTGGTCGGCCTCGCTCTCTCCCGCCTGGGGACGACCGCCCCCGAACACCTCCGGGTGGTTGCTGGCCGGCCCCACGCCTGGCATCAGCACGAACAGGAGCGTCGATGCCGCGTGGTAGGGCTGGGCCAGCACGTACCGCGTCGCCGCGGCCCTGATCCCGGCCGGAGTGTCGCCTTTGAGCGCCTGCAGCGATTGGATCAGCTGTCCGGTGTCGCCGCTGATGTCGCGATCGATCTCGCTCTCGAGCTGAGCGCCGGTGTCCTGGTAGACGACCAGGAACACGACCGCGGCTGACACGAGCATGACCGCGGCCACCCATGCCGTCAGTCTCCACCGCAGGCCCGAAGGCAGCGCCGCGTGAAGCCGCGCGCGAGCAGACGACCGCGAGCTTCGACGTCGGAAACTACGTGCTCGCATCCAGGCGGTAGCCGACCGAGCGCACCGTGACGATCGGCGCGTTCGTGCCCTGCGTACGAAGCTTGCGGCGCAGGTAACCGATGTACACATCGACCACGTTCGTGCCTGGATCGTATTCGTAGCCCCACACCGCGCGCAGGATCTGCTCGCGCGACAGGACGTGTCCGCGGTTGTGCATCAGGTAGGTCAGCAGTTCGAACTCCGTGGTCGAGAGGCGAACAGACTCGCCGCTCCGCCGCACCTCGCGCGTGATCAGGTTGACCTCGAGGTCGCCGGCGTTCAAGGTGGTCCGCGGCGTCTGCGCTGCCGCCCGCAGCTGGGCACGGATCCGGGCGGCGAGCTCGGTCAGGGAGAACGGCTTGGTCAGGTAGTCGACGGCCCCCGCGTCAAGCCCAGCGACACGATGTTCCACCTCCCCGAGCGCTGTCAGGACGATCACGGGCAACCCTGGCTTCGCGTCGTGCAGTGCGGCCAGTACGTCCAACCCGCTGCGACCGGGGAGCATCAAGTCGAGCACAACCAGGTCGACCTCCTGATTCAGCGCCACGGAAGCTCCGCTGACGCCGTCCGTGGCCGAGAGCACGTCGAATCCCTGCGCCCGCAGGCCGCGTTCGAGGAAGTCGACGATCCCTGGCTCGTCTTCTATTACGAGGATCAATCCGGGCATGCCCAACCGCCGCCTCCGCCGGCGCGATGCAGGGACCGATCATAGAACTGGGGCTGTCGGGCGCATGTTCGAGCAAAGAGCATTCTCATCCTCCGCTCACGGGCTCCTTCGGTTTCGGGCCGAAAATCCGCCCGTGGCTGCGAGCGACGATGTCATCATGTCGCCCCCCGCGCTCGAGCGAGACCCTGCCACGCCAGACTCACCCGCGGTTGCGTCCGGTCGACGAAGCGCGCTTACCGGCGGCGGCACCGACGGCAACGAACAGCTGACCACGGTCACCGGCGCGGCCCTGATCGTGCTGCTCGCGGCCATCGGCTTCACCATTCCGCAGCTTCGGCAATTCATCTCGGTGCATCTGTTCGTCGGCATGCTGCTGATCGGGCCGGTGCTGCTCAAGATGGCCAGCACGGGCTATCGCTTCATCCGTTACTACACGAGCGCCTCGGAGTATCGGCGCAAAGGACCGCCCGACCTCATCCTGCGCCTGATCGGTCCGGTTGTCGTCGTGTCAACCTTGGTGGTGTTCGCCACCGGGATCGCGCTTCTAATCGTCGGTCCGCAGCACCGCGACCCCTGGCTGATGCTGCACAAGGTGAGCTTCATCGTGTGGGTGGTGTTCATGTCGCTGCACGTCCTCGGCCATCTTCCCGCCATGGCGCGCGCGCTCGGCATCGGACCGAGCGGACGCCAGCAACGAGCCAAGGCAGCTCCAGGCGCGGCGGGCCGATGGATCGCGCTGACGGGCGCCCTCCTGGCCGGCCTCGTGCTCGCGCTCGTGCTGATCCCGGACTTCTCAGCCTGGACCAGCCACGGCGTATTCCTCCACCATCACCATTAGCGGGCGTACTCGACGGCGCGCGACTCGCGGATTACCGTCACCTTGATCTGACCGGGATACTCGAGCTCCTTCTCGATTTCCCGCGCGATCTCGTAGGACAGCGTGGTGGCGGCATCGTCGTCGATCGCACCGGGCGCCACGATCACGCGGATCTCGCGACCGGCCTGCATCGCGTAGACCTTGTCGACGCCCTTGTGCCGTGTGGCGATCTGCTCGAGGTCGCGCAGGCGCTTGACGTACTGCTCCAGCGATTCGCCGCGCGCGCCCGGACGGGCACCCGACAGCGCGTCGGCCGCCTGCACGATCACCGCTTCGATGGTTTGCGGCTCAACCTCGTTGTGGTGGGCCTCCATCGCGTGCGCCACGGCTTCCGATTCGCCGTACTTGCGCGCGAGCTCGCCGCCCACCAGCGCGTGCGGCCCCTCCACCTCGTGCGTGACGGCCTTGCCGACGTCGTGCAGCAGGGCGGCGCGCCGCGCCGTCTTGGCGCTGGCCCCGAGCTCTTCGGCCATCATCGCGGCCAACTGTGAGACTTCGATCGAGTGGGCCAGGACATTCTGGCCGTAGCTGGTGCGGAACTTGAGGCGCCCGAGCACCTTGACCAGCTCGGGATTGAGGCCTTGGACGCCGGCCTCGAACACCGCCTGTTCCCCCAGCTCGACGATGTGGTTCTCGAGCTCGGATTTGGCCTGGTAGTACATCTCCTCGATTCGCGCTGGATGGATCCGCCCGTCCTGGAGCAGCTTCTCGAGGGTCAGCCGGGCGATCTCCCGCCGCACGCCGTCGAAGCCCGAGAGCACGACCGCGCCGGGTGTGTCGTCGATAATGAAGTCGACGCCGGTCAGGTTCTCCAGCGCGCGGATGTTGCGACCCTCACGGCCGATGATCCGCCCCTTCATGTCGTCGGCCGAAAGCTGGACGACCGAGACGGTCGTCTCAGCCGCATGCCCCGCGGCCAGCCGCTGCATACACACCGAGAGGATGTTGCGCACGCGCCGCTCGGCCTCGCGCTTGGTCTCCTCCTCGATCTGTCTGAGGCGACGCGCCGCGTCGTGCTTGGCCTGCTCCTCCATTTCCTTGAGCAGGAGCTGCTTGGCGCGCCCGGCAGACAGGCCTGAGATCCGCTCGAGCGCGCGCTCCACCTCCTGCTGCTGTTGCGCCACCTTGGCACGCTGCCGGTCCAACTCCGCCTCCTTGCGCGCCAGTGCCTCTTCGCGGCGAGTGACCGCGGCCGCGCGTTCGAGCACGTCGGCGTCGGGGCGTACGGGGTGTGCAGGCACCACCTCGACGACCCGAGGGCTGGCAGTGGGAGTGCCTGCGGGCGCCGCCCGCGTGCCGTGCATCCGGCCGTAGATGACGGCAGCGAGGACGATTCCCACCGCTATCAGCGCCGCCGCAACGATGCTTTCCATGGTCGATCCTCTCCTGGAGGTTCCGGCGAACCGCCGGACCCTGCTTCTAAAGCTTTGGTTTTTGGAGCGACCGAGCGGCCCGCGCATGCCTGCACGAACGGATGCCGGCCAGGCGACAGGCGCCTGCCTTCAGTCGGCGGCTACGTGGCGGGTTCTGAGTCTTGTCTGAAAGGACCAGGCGGCCCGGTGGTAATTGCCGTCAACACTAAGTCCGGAATCGAAGATATGCGCAGTTTGCTGGTGTTCTGTGTGGCCCGCGGGCCATTCGTTCGCTGCTTAGGATCGTAATACCGGCGAGCGACGGGCGCAACGACGCACGATCGCGCCCCGGGGCGTCCGGGACGCGCCGTACTCGCCGAGTTGCTTCATCGGGATGGCTCCGCGGGAACGCCCCCGGGGTCAGTGCCGAGCGCGCCCGACCCGTCGGACGATGGCGAGTGAGAGAGCCCGCGGCGGCGATGAACTGGTCCGGTCGCGGTGAACTGAGTGCGGGGGTGGCAGTGAACATGGTCCGGTGGCAGTGAACATGGTCCGGTGGCGCTGAACGTGGTCCGCTGGGTCAGAAGCCCGTGTGGATCGCGATCGCTTCGAGCGCGAGGTCGCTGTCGTAGCCCTTGCGGAGCAGCACGCCGAGTGCCCGCTCACGCTCGCGCCGGTCGCCCGCCAGCGAGGGGAACCGCCGGCGCAGGAGGGACAGTGCGCGTTCGATCTCGCCATCAGCGTCTTGCCGGACCAGGGCATCGTCGACCAGATCTGCGTCGACCCCCCGAGCGAGCAGCGCCTGCCTGATCCGATCGCTGCCCCAGTCCTCGAGCTCGCGCCTGTCCTGGACGAACAGGCGGACGAACCGAGCGTCATCCAGATAGCCCTGGTCAACCAGGGTCGCGACCGCCTCCTCTACGTCTTTCGGCTCGACGCCGGCGCGCGCCAGATGCGTCCGCATTTCCGCCTCGGTGCGCTCTCGCCGATTCAGGTAGCGGTAGGCAGCGGCGAGCGCCTGCTCAGTACCGGCGGCGATCCTGGTCAGGCTGCCCGTCCCTGGGTGGCCGCAGCTCCCTCACTCACCGCTTGGAGCGGCGGCTCCTCGCGCGGCTCGATCGACTTGGGCGTGTCGCGGTTGATACCCAGGGCGCCGTAGATCTTGGCTTCGACCTCCTTGGCCACGTCGAGATGCTCGTCGAGGAACGCCTTGGCGTTGCCGCGTCCCTGACCGAGCCGCTCCTCGCCGTAGGAGAAGAAAGAGCCGGACTTGGTGATGATGTTGTGCTCGATGCCGTAGTCGATCAGGCAGCCCGAGGTCGAGATGCCCTTGCCGAACTCGATATCGAACTCGGCCTGCTTGAACGGCGCCGCGACCTTGTTCTTGACCACCTTCACCCGGACGCGGTTGCCGACCGCCTCGGTGCCGTCCTTGAGCGTCTCGATGCGGCGGATGTCCAGCCGCTGAGACGCGTAGAACTTCAGCGCCCGGCCACCGGGCTGCGTCTCCGGCGAACCGAACATTACGCCTACCTTCTCCCTGATCTGGTTGGTGAACACGCACAGGGTCTGGGTGCGGTTGAGACCGCCGGTGACCTTGCGCATCGCCTGGGACATCATGCGGGCCTGTACACCGACCGTCTGGTCGCCCATCTGCCCCTCGAGCTCGGCACGCGGCGTAAGCGCCGCCACCGAATCGATCGCGATCACGTCAACCGCGCCGGAACGGATCAGCATGTCCACGATCTCGAGCGCCTGCTCGCCGTAGTCGGGCTGGGAGACGAGCAGCTCGTCGATGTCGACCCCGATCTGCTGGGCGTACAGCGGGTCCATAGCATGCTCGGCGTCGACGAACGCGCACACCCCACCCAGCTTCTGGGCCTCGGCGATGATGTGGTAGACGAGCGTGGTCTTGCCGGATGACTCCGGGCCGAAGATCTCGATGATGCGTCCGCGCGGGACGCCGCCGATCCCGAGCGCCAAATCGAGCGGCAACGCCCCGGTCGGAATCGCGTCCACGGCCACCCGCGCGCCCGGATCGCCCATGCGCATGACGGTGCCCTTGCCGAACTGCCGCTCGATCTGCGTCAGGGCACCCTGCAGCGCCGCCTGACGCTTGGCGTCCGCCTTGGGGTCGGACGTGGCCCCTGGTCTCATATCGCGCTCGCTCATCTTCCGTTCGGCTCCTTGTCTACGCGCTTTGGTCCACCACGGTAGGAGGGTTGGCGGACGGAACCGGCACGCTAGAGCCGCGGCCTGCAACGGAACAAGACGCGTTCGTCGCGGAAGAGCGACACTTTGAGCCAATTGTGCGACAAGCGCCCGACGGTGCCTGCGGGGACGGCGCCAGCGGAGATGCCGGGCTGGAACCGCGCGGTCGACGAGGCCCGCGCCGGCGGGGGTCAGCGACGCCGGCGGATTCGGCCCCATGTCGACCCGGGCGGTTCAGAACGTTGCGCGACGCCGGCGGACTCGGCCCGGGTGTCAGCCCGGACGGTTCAGAACGTCGCGCAGCGCCGGCTCGAGGTCGGGGTGGCGGAAGCCGTACCCCAGTTGCTCGAGCCGCCTCGGCACCACGCGCTGGCCGGTGAGCACGATCTGGGCCATCTCGCCGTAGAGTGCCTTCAAGGCGAGCGCCGGCACTGGCAGCACCGCTGGACGCCCGAGCACGCGACCGAGCGCGCGCGAGAGCTCGGTATTGGTGACCGGCGTGGGGGCGGTGAGGTTGACCGGCCCGGCCGCATCTGGGTTGTCGAGGCAGAACAGCATGGCGCCGACGATGTCGTCGAGATGGACCCAGGGGACGTATTGACGCCCGCCGGCGACTGGGCCGCCGATGCCGAGCCGGAAGAACGGAAGCATGTTGGCGAGCGCTCCCCCGGCCGGCGATAGCACGACGCCGGTGCGAGTCACGGCGACGCGGAGGTCGGTGGCGGCGACGAGCGCCTCGTGCTCCCAGGCGACCACCACGTCGGCAAGGAAGTCGTGGCCGGCTGGCGCATCCTCGCTCAGCGGCTCCTCGGCACGGTGGCCGTAGTAGCCGGTGGCCGATTGCGACAGGAGCGTGCGTGGCCGGCGATCGGGCGCCAGCGCGAGCAATCCTTGCACGACCGACCGAGTGCCGGCAACGCGCGAACGGCGGATCTTCTCCTTGGCCTCGGCGCTCCAGCGCTGCGCCACCGGCTCGCCGAGCAGGTTCACAACGGCGTCGGCGCCGGCCAGGGCCGCCTCGGGCGGCGGCTCATCTCCGGGGCTGGACCAGGCGTGCGTCTGCACGCGATCCCCCAACGCATCCCGCGCGCGTCGCGCATCGCGGGAGAGAGCCACGACCTCGTCCCCGCGATCGACCAGGGCGGAGACGAGCGCCCGCCCGATCGTCCCCGTGGCACCAGTGACGACGACGCGCATCGGTGAAGCTTGGCGGATCTCGGCGCGGACGTCGAATCAGGCGGTCATAAGTACACACTCGACCGCGCACCGCGCTCAAGTGTTGCCGCCGGCAGCGAGATGGGACTTTGCCGCCACTATCGCGGCTAATTGCGCACTCGCGCTGCGCGCGCAGCCGAAAGCGGACTTAGCGGCAATCCAGCGCCGCCGCTCCGCAGCTAGCCGGCGTCACCCCAGCCCGCCGCTCCGCAGCCAGCCGGCGTCACCCCAGCCCGCCGCTCCGCGGCTACGCCGGCGTCACCCCAGCCGATGCCAACTACGACCAGATTCGGTCGAACACAGCCTGGTCGAACGGGATCAGCCAGCACTCCGAGATCCGGCCGCCGGCGACCCGGAAGACACCGACGGTCTCCCAGCTGACCTCCTCGCCGCCGCGCACGGCCCGTCCGCCGGCCAGCTGCACGATGCGGCCGGCGATCGGCGACGCCCCGTGCACCTCGACGCGGAACGTCCCGTCCATCATGTCGCGGCGTCTGCGGAAATACTCCAGGACCGCGTCGGCCCCGCGATGCTCGCCGGCGATGGCACTGGCGCCCGGCACGTGCCACACCACATCGTCCGCCAGGAGAGCCCGGACCGTGTCGATCGAGCCGCCGGCATACATCCGGGCCTGTTCGTCGTGGAATCGTCGCACCACGGACTCCGGGTCCGCTGCCCCGGGCGCCGAGCCCAGCTCGACCACGCGCAAGGGTTCGTAGCGCGCGCCACCCGAGCCGAGCCGCGAGCGATACAGGGTCACCCGCGAGCATCGCACTTCGACCGCCGGCGCGGGGGGCAACTCCACCGCCCGGATCCGGACGTCTCGACCGGACCGCGCCACCGTGACGTGGGCCAGGAACGGACGCGACTCGGGCGCGTACCACCCGCCAGCCGCCAGTGCCGACGACAGCACGGCCTGGACCCGCGCAAGCGCCCCGTCGTCGTCGGCCAGCCGCACAGCGAGGACGCGAGGCCGGCGCGCTGGCAGCCACACCGGCTCGGCGAACCCGGACTCGACCGCGGGCTCGCCGGCCACCACCCCACACACGGCGGCGATAGCTTCGATTTCGGCTGCCCGGCGGGAGCCGAGGAAGCACAGCGTCGCGTGCAAATTCTCCGATGGCACCGGGCGCAGCCCGCGAAACTTCGACAGCACCGCTGAGCGCCACTGCACCAACGTCGCGCGCGCCGACTCCGGCAGCTCGAGGGCGACGAACAGTCGCGCCCGCTCATCAGGGGGTGGCGCCGGCGCGGCGGACCCCGGCGTGGACTCGACGAACCGCGGTGCCGGCGCGCCGGACGGTGGCGCCGGCGCGTCCGGCCGTGACCCCAGAGCGCCGGACGGTGGCGCCGGCTTCGAGCCGCTCATGCCCGTTCGGTGCGAACGTCCTGAACCGAGGAGGAGGGCGCCGCCGCCACATCGCCGACGAGCACCCGGCGGAGCAGGTGCATGACGACGGTCGTCGAGCGCTCACGAATGTCCGACCGGTTCCCCGGGAGGCGCAGGCGCCGGGTGAGCCGCGCCCCGTCGCGCGAGGCGACCGAGAAACACACCGTGCCCACCGGCTTCTCCTCGGTCCCGCCGGCTGGGCCGGCGATTCCGGTGATCCCGATCCCGAAATCGGCGTCGAGACGCAGGGCGGCCCCGACCGCCAGCGCCTCGGCCACCTCGCTGGACACCGCGCCGAAGCGCTCGATCAGCGCCGGGTCGACCCCGGCCAGAGCCACCTTGGTGTCATTCGAATACACGACGAGCCCGCCGAGGAAGTACGCGGACGAGCCCGCCAGTTCGGTCAGGCGCGCCGACATGAGCCCGCCCGTGCATGACTCGGCCACCGCCACGGTCCGCCCGGACTCCGTCAGCAGCGCGGCGACCTGCTGATCCACGGTCGAGCCGTCGCTCGAGAACAGCTGATCCCGGTGGCGCTGGGCGAGAAAGTCGAGGAACGCGCCATAGGCCGACTCGTCCGAGGCCTCGTACCGGGTGGCGACCTCGATCTCGCCGCGGCGCAGGCAGGTCGTGATCTCGAGCGCCGCCAAGGGCACACCCGCGTCAGCCGCGGCGCGCAGCGTGTTGGCGATCTCGGATTCGGGGATCCCGTACAGCCGCGCGATTGCCCAGCGATAGACCGTGGCGCCGGCGATCGCGCGCCGGAATACCTCCGTCTGGATCGCCTTCTCCCACATCTCGTGCAGCTCGCGGGGCGGCCCCGGGAGGACGACGATGGTGGGCCCAGCCCCATCGCGCGGCGGCACGACCAGCCCGGGAGCCGTCCCCACCGGATCCAAAACCGTCGCCCCGCGCGGGACCACCGCCTGCTTGCGGTTGGCCGAGCGGATCGCGTCCGCGTCCAGCCCCGGCCAGCGGCTCATCAGCGGCCGCAGGATCTCGGCGATCCGCTCCTCGAGCTCCGCGTCCAGCACCAACTCGCGCCCGGCGAACTGGCCAACGATCTCGACGGTCAGGTCGTCCGCGGTAGGACCCAGGCCGCCGCTGGTCACGATCAAAGCCATCCCCGAGCCGGCCATGAACCGAAGCGCCGCCATGAGGTCGTCGGGGCGGTCGCCGACGATCTGGATCATCGCGGCATCGACGCCGAGCTCGACCAGGCGCTCGGACAGCCACGGGCCGTTGCGGTCGGAGATGATCCCGGTGAGCACCTCGGTACCGGTAACCAGGATGCCGGCCCTGACCGGCGCCGCGGCCGAGTGTGCGCGAGCCGAATCGCCGGCCGTGCTCATGCGCAGGTAGGCATCGCGCCGCGAGGCAGCAACTTCATGTTGCCCGGCGTCAGTTCGTAGCCAATCGGCGCCCCGGCCGCGACGGGCACGGTCTTGCCGTTGACCTTCATCTGGACCGAGCTGTTGCCCAGCGTAAGGAGCAGCTTGCGAGCCGCCTTGGTCGGGATTGCCTGCCCCGCGCTAAAGATGACTCCCGGGATCAGGCGCTTGCCGTTGCCGTCCTCCAGGCAGACATAGACCGTGCTCGTGGGCACCAGCTTCAGGGTCACCCGCGTTGACGTGGACGGCGGAGCCGGGCGCCGCCTGTGGCGCTGCGCGCGATTCGTCGCGTGGTTCGTCGCGGATCTCGACGCCGAGACTCCAGCGGACGAGGACGACGTCGACGACGGTTTCGACAGCAGGCTTCCGATCACGAACAGCGCGGCGACGACGACCAGCAGGGCGAGCACGACCGCGCCCGCCGGCCCCAGGCGCAGGCGGCGGCGACGCCGTTCGCGCTCCGGGCTCCGCGAGGTGATCGGCCGCAGCTCCTGCTCGGTCGGCCGCTCGTAGCGGCGCTTGTACTCGTCGACCAGGTGCCGGCTGTCGAGGCCCAGGAAGTCGCCGTACGTCCGGAGGAAGCTCTTGACGTACACCGGGCCGGGAAGCAGGTCCCATTCCTCGTTCTCCATCGCGCGCAGATACTTTGCGCGAATCTTCGTGCGCGCCTCGATTTCGCCGATGTCGATCCGGGCGCGGATCCGCGCCTCACGCAGGGTTGTGCCGATGTCCGCCATCCGCCTGCGAAGGCTAGCGTCGGAGACCACACCGACCAGGCCTCTATTCGTCGTCGGAGCGGCTGTCCCGGACAAGCCTTCACGGCTGCTCGTCGGGGTCGTCCGGAACCCGCACCGGGGATGGCCCGCCGGCGCCCTCGGCCAGGTGGGACAGGATGCGGGGCACGTCCGCCTCGGTGATCAGCACCTGACGCGGCTTGGAACCCTCGTAGCCGGAGATGATCCCGCGCCGCTCGAGCATGTCGATCAGCCGACCGGCGCGGGTGTAGCCGAGACGCAGCCGGCGCTGGAGCATCGAGGTCGACGCGGTCCCCATCTGGGCCACGAGTGCGATCGCCTCGTCGAGCAGCGGGTCCTCATCCGGATTGAAGTCCGAATCCTCGCCGGAGGACGAATCACCGTCGCCAGACTCCACCTCCTCCAACAGCTCATCGTGGAACTCGGGCTCGCCCTGCCGGCGCCATGCATCGGTCAGCTCGGCAATCTGCTCCTCGTCGATGTAGGCACCCTGGATCCGCTGCAGCTTGCTCGTGCCGACCGGTGAGAACAGCATGTCGCCCTGACCGAGGAGCGACTCGGCGCCGTTGTGGTCGAGGATCACACGCGAGTCCGTCTGCGACGAGACCGCGAACGCGATCCGCGAAGGCACGTTGGCCTTGATCATCCCGGTGATCACGTCCACGCGCGGCGACTGGGTGGCCAGCACCAGGTGGATGCCCACCGCCCGCGCCTTCTGGGCCAGGCGGATGATCGAGTCCTCGACGTCAGCCGGGGCGACCATCATCAGGTCGGCCAGCTCGTCGATCACGCACAGGATGTACGGCAGCGGGGGCTCCCCTCGCTTCTCACGCGCACGATTGAGCTCCGGCAGATTCCGCGTCCGGGCCAGCGACATCGTGCCGTAGCGCTGCTCCATCTCGCGCACCAGGTTCTGGAGCGCGTTGGCCGCCATCCGCGGGCTGGTGATCACCGGCGTGAGCAGATGCGGGATCCCCTCGTAGTGGTTGAGCTCGACCTGCTTGGGATCGACGAGCACCACACGAACCTCGTGCGGTGTGGCCCGCAACAACACGCTGCAGAGCATCGCGTTGACGCACGCTGACTTGCCTGACCCGGTGGTGCCGGCGACCAGCAGGTGGGGCATCTTGGTCAGGTCGGCGCCGATCGCGCGGCCCGCGATGTCCTTGCCGAGCCACACCGTCAACGGCGACCAATCGGCCGGCGGGTCCTGGAAAACATCGCCGAGATGGACGATCCGCCGGCGGGCGTTCGGGACCTCGACCCCGACGGCCTGCTTGCCGGGGATCGGGGCCAGGATCCGGATCTCGGTCGCGGCCAGCGCGTATGCGAGATCGTCTTTCAATTGAGCCACTTTTGCGACCTTCGTTCCCGGCGCGAGACGGAGCTCGTAGCGGGTGATGTGCGGCCCGGTGACCCGGCCGATCACCTTCGCCTCGATCCCGAAGTGCCCGAGCGTCTCGAGCAGCGTGGCCGCGACCTGCTCCTGGCCGGCCGTGTCCGGCTTCGCCGCCTCGCCGGTCGAGCGAACCAGGAAGCGGGCGCGGGGAACGTGCCACACGAAGCTCGGATCGTCGGTGATGCTGGCCCGGTAGCGGCCCTGCGGGGTGAGGTCGCCGGCGTTGGGCTCAGCGGCCTCGGGCTCCGGGACGGAGGGCGCTGCCTCGGCCTCCGGGGCGGAAGGGTGGGGCCCGTCCAGATCCGCAGCGGCCGGCACGTCATCGGTGATCGGCGGCGCCTCAACGTGGGTGGCGCGAACCACGAGTTCAGAGGTGTCCGGCTCCGGCGGCAAGAGCAAATCGGCGCGGTCGTCGGCGTGGGTTTGGGTGGCCCGGGCGCGCGCCGCCTCGGCGGCGGGACGGCGCGTCACCGATGCGGCCACCCCCTCGGTCGAGCGCCGGATCACGCGTGTGGTCCCGGCCACGCGGGCGCCGGTGGCGCGCACGACGCCTGCCAGGGTCGCGCCGGTGACCAGGATCAGCCCGGCCACGAACAGGAATACCGCGAGGATGTCGGCCCCGAGGGTGGAGATCAGGTGCGAGGTCACCCACAGCTCCGCCTGACCAACCACCCCGCCCCGGTCCTCGAACGCCGCTGCCCGCCAGAACGCGGCGCTGTGCAGCGTGCCGGGACCGATGCCGAGGGTTCCTGCCGCCAGCGCCAAAGTGATCGACGCCGTGAGGCAAATCACTCCCGTGCGCAGCGGACGACCCGGCGGACGCACCTCCCGCGCGAGCACGAGCGCGCCGGCCACGACCAGCGCGGCGGGCACCACATAGCCGAGCGCGCCGAGCACGAACCGCATTGCCGTAACGGCACCGTTGCCCAGCGCGCCTCCGTCCCAATGAAGGTAGGCCACGCCGCCGAGCAGGATCCCGAGCGCGACGAGTCCCAGTCCGAGGATGTCGACCTGATGGGGCTCGAGTTCGGGGCGGGCAAGCCGCACCGACGAGAGGCCAGCCAGGAGCGAGCGCGTCGCGCGCTTGGGCGGCGTCTTTGAGCGCTTGCGGGCGGCCATCTCGGGGGAAACGCCTTCGACGCGCGCGGCGCGCTTCCTCCCCGCTCCCCGGGGCCATTTCACCCCTGGCCTGCGCGATCTGCCCGACGTACCATCTAACCAACGGATATGGCCGATTACGAGCGGACACCTCGTGTGCTGGTGGTGGAGGACGACGATGCGATCGCGCAGGTCCTCCAGCGCTCGCTGCGCATGGAGGGCTATGAGGTGCGGATCGCCGGCGACGGCGTGGCCGCGCTCGACGAGGCGCACGCGTTCCTGCCCGACCTGGTGATCCTCGATCTCGGCCTCCCCCGCCTCGACGGGCTCGAGGTGGCCAAGACGATCCGGCGTAACGACGACGTGCCGATCCTCGTGCTGACCGCCCGGGACGGCGTCGAGTCGCGCGTGGAGGGGCTGGATGCCGGCGCCGATGACTACCTGGTCAAGCCGTTCGAGCGCCAGGAGCTGCTGGCGCGGCTGCGCGCGCTGCTGCGGCGGCGACCGCCGCGCGGCCAGGCTACCCTGACCATGGGCGATCTCAAGCTCAACCCCGATACGCACGAGGTCACCCGGGGCGGCCGCGCGGTCGACCTGACGCAGCGCGAGTTCGAGCTGCTCGAGTACCTGATGCGCAATGAACGGATCGTGATCTCGCGCCAGCGGCTGCTGGACGAGGTGTGGGGCTATGACCCGTTCTCGATGACCAACACGATCGAGGTGTTCGTGTCGAACCTTCGGAGGAAACTGGAAGCTGATGGCGAGCCTCGGCTCCTACACACGATCCGCGGCGCGGGCTACGTTCTCCGCGTATAGGCGGGTCCCGATCAAGTGGCGGCTCGCCGGCGGCTCGGCGATGCTGACCTGCGTGATCCTGGCCTCGTTCGCGGCGATTGTCGGCGTGCTCACCGACCGGCAGCTGCGCGGCCAGTTCAGCGATGAGGTGCGCAGCAACGCCGACCAGCTCGCCCAGAAGCTGCGCCTCCGATGGGAAGGCAACAGCGGGTACCTGCTCGGCTGCAACCGAACGGTCACGCTGAGGGATTACGCCAGCGCCGAGCACGTGCAGATCCGGATCTTCAACCAGGCCGGGTTGTTGCTGTGCACCCAGAACAACGTGAGGGTCAAGGGGGTCAAGTTCCCGACGACGACACCGGCCTTCCCCTACCCCCCGGATCGCGCGGGCACGTTCGAGCAGGGGGGGTATCGCGTGGACGCCAGGCAGCTGAACGTGCAGGGCAACCCCGTGTGGTTGCTCTACGCGCGTCCGCTCTCGGACGTCGATCACACGCTCGCGCGCGTGCACGTGATCCTGCTCCTGGGGGTCCTCGGCGGCACCGTGTTCGCGCTCCTCGCCGGCCTCGCGACGGCGGCCCGCGCGATGCGTCCGATCAAGCAGCTCACGGAAGCCGCGCGCGAGATCGAGCGGACCCGCGACCCGACCTTGAGGGTCCCCGAGCCGGAGGCCGACGACGAGGTGGCCGAGCTGGCGCGCACCCTGGAGGGCATGCTCGGATCGCTTGGCGCCGCCCGCGGCGAAACCCATGCCGCGCTCGAGCGCGAGCGCGAGTTCGTGGCCGACGCCTCGCATGAGCTGCGCACGCCGCTCACCAGCCTGCTGGCGAACCTCGAGCTGCTGGCCGAGGAGCTCGACGGCGAGCAGGCCGACACCGCGCAGGCCGCCCTGCGGTCAGCCCGGCGAATGCGGCGCCTGGTCGGAGACCTGCTGCTCCTGGCCCGCGCCGACGCGCGTCGCGCTCAATCGCGCGGCCCCACCGACCTGGCCGACGTGCTGCTCGAGGCGGCCTCAGAGCTCGGAGCGATGGCTGAGGACCACGAGTTCTCGATCGATGCCCAACCCGCTGTCGTGCCGGGGGTGCGAGACGACCTGCATCGCCTCACGCTCAACCTGATCGAGAACGCCGCCCGCCACACCCCGCCCGGCACGCGCATCCGCGCCTCGACCGTCGTAGAGAACGGCGCGGCCATGCTGACCGTCGAGGACGACGGGCCGGGCATACCACCGGAGCTCGGCAACCGCGTGTTCGAGCGCTTCGTGCGCGGCTCCGGCGCGGGCACGCGCGGGTCGGGTCTCGGCCTGGCCATCGTGCGCGCCGTGGCCGACTCCCACGGAGGCACCGTCGTGCTCGAGCACCCGGAACCCGGCACTGGCGCGCGGTTCGTGATCAAGATTCCACGCGACCCCGTCGCCGGCGAGAGCGCTGACCGCTCCCGGTGGGCCACCCGGGCTTGAACGAGCCGCGCGGCCCCTCCGCGGACCCCTCGCGTGAACTGCGCCGACGACTGACCACGCGCCGGGTCCGCGGAGGATGTGCGTCGGCGAAGTGATATATTGCTTAACAGCAAGCAAGTATTCGACCCGACCCGGAGCTGATGTCCCCCGTCCCCATGCTCACGAACCTGGACCTCGAGACCGCTGATCGCCTGCGCGCGGTAATCGGCAAGCTCTCGCGCCGGCTTCGCCCGGCGCCCGCCGCGGTGGCGGCCGGGCTGACGCCAACCCGGATCTCGGTCCTGCTCACGGTCGTGCGCGAGGGAACGATCCGGTTGTCGGACCTGGCCGCGGCCGAGGGCATCAACCCCACGCAGCTTTCTCGGGCCATCGCGCATCTGGTGGACACCGGCCTGGTCGAGCGCTCGGCCGACGAGGGCGATCGCCGCGCCGCGTGGCTCAAGCCGACCGCGGCCGGCCGGCGCCTCACCGAGCGCATTCGGCGGGAGCGGACCGACGCGCTGAATGGCGCTCTCGAGAGCCTGCGGCCTGACGAGCGCGAGCGCATCGTGACGGCGCTCCCCTCCCTCGAGGACCTAGCGGAGCGCCTCAAGGGAGAGCGGCCGTGACGCGCGTGATTCGCGCCGGCCGCGTGACCTTCGCCGCCCTGTCCGTTCCCAACTACCGCCTGTACTACGGCGGTCAGGCGACCTCTCTGGCCGGCACGTGGATGCAGATGACCGCCCAGGCCTGGCTGGTGCTCACGCTCACGCATTCGAGCACAGCGCTCGGCGTCGTGATCGGGCTCCAGACCCTGCCGGTCCTCCTGCTCGGCCCATACGGCGGGGTGATCGCCGACCGCGTCAATAAGCGCCGACTGATGATCATCCTCCAGGGCGCGATGGGCGTGCAGGCGCTCATCCTGGGCGTGCTCACCGTGACGGGCGAGGTCCAGTACTGGCAGATCGGGGTGCTGGCCGCCCTGCTGGGACTGAACAACGCCTTCGAGAACCCCGCCCGCCAGTCGTTCATGCTCGAGATGGTCGGCCCCGAGCACCTGCGCAACGCGGTCAGCCTCAACTCGGTCATGGCGAACACGGCCCGGGTGATCGGACCGGCCATCGCCGGGATCCTGATCGCCACCGCGGGCATCGGGATCTGCTTCCTGCTCAACGCGGCCAGCTTCGCGGCGGTTATCGGTTCGTTGCTGGTGATGGACCGCAGCGCGCTGAGTCCCACGACGCCCACCCAGCGCGCGAAGGGCCAGCTCCGCGAAGGGTTCCGCTACGTGCGGGCCACCCCCGGGCTCCTCATCCCGCTGCTGATGATGGGGCTCGCCGGCTGTCTGACCTACGAGTTTCAGGTGACGCTGCCGGTCATGGCCAGCCGCGGGCTGCACGTCGGCTCGACCGGCTTCGGGCTCATGACCGCGGCGATGGGCCTCGGCGCCGTCATGGGCGGGCTCGTGGTCGCCGCGCGCGGCAAGATCGGCCTGCGGGCGCTGGTACTCGCCGCGGGCGGGTTCGCGATCGCGCTCACGCTGGCCACACTCGCCCCAAGCCTGCCGCTCGAGCTCGCGGCGCTGACCTTCGTCGGCTGGGGCAGCATCTCGTTCATGTCGATGGGCAACTCGACGCTCCAGCTCACCGCGGCGCCGGAGATGCGCGGCCGGGTCATGTCGCTGTGGTTCGTCGCTTTCCAGGGCTCGACCCCGATCGGCGGCCCGACCGTCGGCTGGCTGATGTCGGTGGCCGGCCCGCGCTCCGGCCTCGGGGTGGCTGCCGTCACCTGCCTCGTGGTCGCGCTGGGCGGGCTGGTCGCGCTCCGCAGCCGTACGGGCCGCGCCCCCAACCGCCGGCGCTCAGACCTCGACGACCACCGGCAGCACCATCGGCCGGCGCCGCAGCCGGTCATAGACGAACGCGGCCAGGTCGTCGTGTAGCTCCTGCTGGAGCATGTCGATCTCGCGCACGCCGTCGTTGGCCGCCCGGGCCAGCGAGCGCTCGACCTCCTGGCGGATCTCCTCGACCAGATTGTCGGCCTGCTCGACGAACGGCACGCCGCGGAAGATCACTTCGGGCGGAACGACCGATGCCCCGCTCTGCTCGGACACCGTGGCCACGACGATGAAGATCCCGTCGCCCGACAGCATCCGGCGATCGCGCAGAGCGACGTCGGCCGGGTCGCCGATGTCGACGCCGTCGACGAAGATCATCCCGGACTGCTCGGGTTCGCCATAGCGGGCCCCACCGGCATCGATCTCGAGCGGCAGGCCGTTCTCGCCCCGGAACACATCCTCGGGATCGATCCCCACCGCGTCAGCCAGCCGACCGTGCAGGCGGATTCGCTTATGGTCACCATGCACCGGCATCACGTAACGGGGCTTGACCAGGTTCAGCATCAGCTTGAGCTCCTCGGCATACCCATGTCCCGAGGCGTGGATCGGCGCCTCACGGGGGGTGATCACCTCGCAGCCGATGTGGAACAGCCGATCGACGGTCTCGTTCACCGCCCGCTCGTTGCCGGGAATCGGGGTGGCCGAGAAGACCACGGTGTCGCCGCGGTGCAGCTTGATCATCCGGTGGTCGTTGTGGGCCATCCGGCGCAGCGCCGATAGCGGCTCACCCTGGGAGCCGGTCGAGATCACGACGATCTTCTCGTCGGGCCAGTCCTCCACCTCCTGGGGCGGGATCAACGTTCCCTCGGGGAACTCGATGTGGCCCAGCGAGCGCCCGATGTTCACGTTCTTGCGCATCGAACGTCCCACCAGCGAGACCTTGCGCTCGAGCCCGGCGGCTGCATCGATGACCTGCTGTACGCGATGAATGTTCGACGCGAAGCTGGTCACGATGATCCGGCCGGGAGCCCGCGCGAACACCTCCTGCAGCCGCGGCCCGACATCGCGCTCGGAGGGCGAGAAACCTGCGCGGTCGGCATTCGTCGAGTCGCCGCACAAGAGCAGCACGCCCTGGCGCCCCAGCTCGGCCAGCCGCGAGACGTCGGCCGGCACGCCATCCACCGGCGTCTGGTCGAACTTGTAGTCACCGGTGACCAGCACGGTTCCGAGTTCCGTGGTCAGGGCGACCGCGCACGAGTCGGGGATCGAGTGGGTCATGTGCACGAGCTCGAGGCGGAACGGGCCGAGCTCAAGCTCCTCGCCGGGCCGCAGGTCGTCGAGCGGGACGTCGCGGAGCTTGTGCTCATCGAGCTTGGAGCGCGCCATGGCCACGGTCAGCCGGCCGCCGTACACCGGCGGGTGGCGGTCGAGCTCGCGCATCACCCACGGGAGCGCGCCGAGATGATCCTCGTGGCCGTGCGTGACGACGATCGCCTCGATCTCCTCGGCTCGGTCGCGCAGATAGCCGAAGTCGGGCAGCACGAGGTCGATCCCGAGCATGTCGGTGGTGGGAAAGCGCAGCCCGGTGTCGACGACCACGATCCGACCGTCGTACTCGACGACGGTCATGTTCTTGCCGATCTCGCCCAGGCCGCCCAGCGGCAGGACCCGTAGCGTGCCGTTACTCACGCGCGCGAGGCTTGCAACAGCCCGTGGCGCTCGAGCATCGACCGGATCACGCCCTGCTCCTGCTCATTTAGCTCCACGTAGGGCAGGCGCGGCGCAGCGTTCGGCAGGATGCCAAGGAGGGTGAGGGCCGCCTTGGTCGCGCAGGCCAGCGGCGCGACGGTCATGTCGCGGTACACATCCTTGAGGCGCTGATCGATCTCGCGCCGGCGGTCGGGTTCGTCGACCATCCGGTGCATCTCTTCGCCGAACAGGTGGCTGGCCACGAGGATCCCCCCGGCCTCCCCCATCTCGAGCACGTCCACCAACAGGTCGTCGTTACCGGCGTAGATCCGCAGGCCGTCGACCTTGGCCAGGTTGGCGGCGTTGGCCTGTTTGACTGCGACGATGTTCTCGAGCTGGGCGAGCTCGGCCAGCAGATCGTTGGGCATGTCCGAGCCCGTCCGCTGAGGGATGTTGTAGAGCACGATCGGCAGGTCGGTGGCGCGGCAGACCTCCTGGTAATGGCGGACGACCCCGCGTCGGCTGGGCCGGTTGTAATACGGGTTGACGTGCAGGAGCGCGTCTGGACCGATCTCGGTGGCGCGCTCGGTCAGGTGTACGGCGTGGCCCGTGTCGTTTGAGCCCACCCCGGCCACGATCGTGCAGCGGCCGCGCATCTCCTCGACGGCCAGCCGGATCATCCCCAGGTGCTCCTCGTCGTTCAGCGTCGAAGCCTCGCCGGTGGTGCCGCAGATGACCAGGCCGTCCGAGCCGTGCTCGGTCAGGTGGTGCATCAGTGCGACCGCGGCGTCCTCGTCGACGCGCCCGTCCGCGTCGAACGGCGTGACCATCGCGGTCAGGATCGACCCGAGCTCCATCACCCTGATTATCGCAGGGGAGGCGGCCGCTACGGCTCTTTGCGCCCGCCCCAGGCCAGGACCGAGAGAGGACCCATGCCGTTGTCGGGATGCGCCGGCGGCGGCGCGACCTCGTGCTGCGGCCGCGGCGGCTGAGAGACAACGTGGCTGACCGGGGCGTCCGTCAGCTTGCTGATGCGCTCGGGGAGGCCTGCGTGCAGCCACTTCGAGAAGCGCATGGGCAGGGTCGAGACGATGATCTCGTCGTATTTCTTCGGGTCCCAGACGTCGGTCACGGCCAGGATCGGGTCGCCGTTGCCGACGCTGCCCTTCGACTCCAGCCCGGCCTCGCGCAGCTGCTTGAGCGCGTCCTCGAGCTTGGCCACCGCCGCTTCACGGCCGCCGGCGGATGGCGTGGCGGGGATGACGAGCGTGAAGCTGGCCGGCGCACGCGCCTTCAGGGCCTCGATCAGCTCATCGGAGGTCGCCGTCACGTTTGCCACCACGAGAAAGCTCCGTTTCCACGTCATGACCGACCTCCTGTGCTGAGTTGACGCTCACAGCCAAGATAGCGCGCCCGGTGGCGGGTGCAAGTGGCCAGATGACCAGGCTGACAGTGCCGTGGACGAGCGGCCCCTCGTAGGACCCCCTCGATGAGACCACGCAGTTCGCGGGTAGACCACAACGGTTGACAAGCTGGAGACGTTCGTGCCGAGAGATTCGTCGATAGGCCCCGCTTCGGAGTCGCCGGTCCGCCAGGCGAGAGCAGGAACGCGCGGCATGCCGCGAGAGCAGCGCGAGCAGCTGATCCTCGAGGTGGCCGGGCAGGTGTTCGCCCGGGCCGGCTACGACTCCGCCTCAATGGACGAGATCGCGGAGCTCGTCGGCGTCTCCAAGCCGATGCTGTACGCCTATTTTGGCTCCAAGGAAGGCCTGTACCTGGCCTATGTCGAGCGCGCCGGCCGGGAACTGGTGGAGCGGTTGGTCGGCGCCTGGTCGCGCGGCGCCGGTTCCGACTCGCGCCTGCGCGCCCCGGTCGTCGAGTTCCTGGCCTACGTCCAGGAGCACGACAACGGCTGGCGGGTGCTGTTCCGCGAGGCCGCCTCGAGCCGGCCGCTCGCCGAGCAGGTCGCGGTCCTGCGCGGGCGGATCGTCGACGCGATCCGGCAGATGGTCGAGTCCTCGAGCGCCGACTACCCGCCGCCGGCCTCGGATGCGGTGGCCCATGCCCTCGTGGGCGCCGGCGAATCGCTGGCCAACTGGTGGCTGGACCACCGTGAGGCCCCGCGCGGTGAGGTCGCGGCGTGGTACCTCGCCGTCGTGCAAGCCGTGCTCACCGGGACTCGAGCCGGGCGAGCGGAAGGCGTCTAACCAAGCAGCTTCTCCAGGCCGACGACCGGCGACTCGGTGAGGCTGCCCACTCGCCGGATGGCCAGTAGCACGCCCGGCATGAACGACTGGCGATCGGTCGAGTCGTGTCTGATCGTGAGGGTCTGCCCGACGTCGCCCAGGATGACCTCCTGGTGGGCGACCAGGCCAGGCAGGCGCACCGAGTGGATCGGGGGGGTCGCGCCGGCGGGCGAGACCTCCGCCATCAGGGCCGCGGTCCGGGCCGCGGTGCCGCTCGGCGCGTCGAACTTGGTGTCGTGGTGCAGCTCGATGATCTCGGCCTTGGCCATGTGCCGCGCGGCCTGCGCGGCGAACTGCATCATCAAGACGGCGCCGATCGCGAAGTTGGGGGCGACGAAGATGTTGGCCCCCGTGGTGCCCGCGAGCTCGGCGGGATCGAAGCCGGTGGTGCCGATCACAGCGTGGACGCCGGCTTCTGCGGCGAGGCGAGCGTTGGCCACCGCGCTCGTCGGCACGGTGAAGTCGACCAGGACGTCCGCGTTTGGGAGGACGTCGGCGAGGGGCGTTTGCAGCGCCGGGTCAGCGCGGCCGGTCAGCTCGAGGTCGTCGGCGGACTCGACCGCGCGGCACACGGTCTGGCCCATCCGGCCGGCCGCGCCCGCGACCGCGACCCGGATCGGGGGCATTTACCGCGTCTCCACCAGCGCCGGCGCCATCGATCCGAGCGCCTCTTCGAAGCGGCCTTCCTCGGGACCGATGCCGGCCGCCGAGAGCCGCTCGGGCGACCACAGCTCAGCGACCAGCGCGGCCAGATCCTCGACCGAGACGGCGTCGATCCGCTCGACGGTCTCGTCGAGCGAGAGCAGCGGCATGGCGGCCAGCAGCTCTGACCCGAGGCGGTTCATCCGGGCGCCGGTCGATTCGAGCGCCAGCACCACCCGGCCCTTGAGGTTCTCCTTGGCCCGCGTGAGCTCCTCGGGAGTGGCGGGATCCTCACGCAGGCGCGCGAGCTCGGACGCGATCACGGCGAGACCCTCGACGATGTTGTCAGGCCGCGTCCCCAGATACAGCCCTACCTGGCCGGTGTCCTGATAGGCGCTCGTGAAGGAGTACACCGCGTAGGCCAGCCCGCGGCGTTCGCGCACCTCCTGGAACAGGCGCGAGGAGGAGGTCCCGCCGAACACGTTGTCGAGTACGCGCAGCGCGAAGCGGCGGTCGTCGTGGCGGGCCAGGCCCGGCCCACCGAGGCACACGTGGTACTGCTCGGTGTCCTTGCGCTCGAAGCGCCGGCGCGCGCTGCTGACTCGTGGCGCCGGCAGAGTTTGCGAGTTCGAGCCGCTCGAGCTGCCGGTTATGGTCTTCGCCGCCAGATTCGTGAACGCGTCGTGGTCGACGGCCCCGGCCGCGGCGATCACGATGTTCGCGGCTTGGTAGCGCTGTGCGTGAAAGCGCGCGATCTGGTCAGCGGGCGTGCCCGCGATCACCTCGGCACGGCCGATGATGGCCCGGCCCAGCGGGTGTCCGCCGAACACGGCCTCGCCCAGCAGGTCGAACACCTTCTCCTGGGGATCGTCCTCGTACATGGCGATCTCCTCGAGAATCACTGCGCGTTCGGACTCGATGTCGTCGAGGGCCGGGCGGAACACCATATCCGCCATCACGCCGAACGCCTCGGGAACGTGCTCGTCGATCACTCGCGCGTAGACCGAGGTCGTCTCCTTGCCCGTGCCGGCGTTCAGCTCCGCGCCCATCGCATCGAAGATCTGATCGATTTCGAGCGAGCCGTACTTCTCGGAGCCCTTGAACAGGAGATGCTCGAGCAGGTGCGACAGCCCGGCGTGGTGATCGTCCTCGTGCCGCGAGCCGGTGGCGATCCAGAACCCCAAGGACACAGATCGGACCGAGGGCATCGCCTCGGTCACGACCCGGACCCCCGAGTCGAGGGTGGTCAGCCGGTGTTGTTGGAGCACGTAGCGGGCGCCTGGAGAGCCGTGGCCGCCCTACGAGCGGGGACGCTCCGGGTCGCGGTCGCGCACTCGTCCCCGGTCGCCGTCACGGGGGGTCCGGTCGCGATCGCGGTCACGGTCCCGGGGGCCCCGGCCGCGCTCGCGGCCGTCGCGTCCGCCTCGGTCACGCCGCGGCGGGCCGTTGTCGCCGGTGCCGACCGTCGCCAGCTCCTCTACGGTCTTGCCCGCGATGTCCGGATCGCTGGCCAGGCGCAAACCGATCCGACCGCGCTCCCGGTCGACCTCGACCACGCGCACGGTCAGCTCGTCGCCCTTGTTGAGCACTTCCTCGACCGACGCGATCCGCCGGCCCGGGGCGATGTTGGAGATGTGCAGCAGACCGTCCGTGCCCTTGGCCAGCTCCACGAAGGCGCCGAACGCGGTGGTCTTGACCACCTTGCCGGTGAACTCGTCGCCGACCTCGACCTCCTTGGTCATCGAGCGGATGCGGTCGACCAGCGCGTCGCCGCGCTCGCGGTCGGCGGCATAGACCAGCACCATGCCCTCGTCGTTGACGTCGATCTGGGACTCGAACTCCTCTTGCAGTGCGCGGATCGTCTCGCCGCCCTTGCCGATGAGCAGGCCGATCTTCTCGGGATCTATCTGTACCGAGGAGATGCCCGGCGCGTACTTGGACAGCTCCGAGCGCGGCGCGTCGATCGCCTTGGCCATCTCGCCAAGGATGAACTCGCGGGCGGACTTCGCCTGGGTGAGCGCGTCGCGCATGATGTCGAACGTCACCCCGGTGATCTTGATGTCCATCTGCAGCGCGGTGATGCCGCGCTCCGTGCCGGCGACCTTGAAGTCCATGTCGCCGAGGTGGTCCTCGACGCCGGCGATGTCGGTGAGGATGATGTGGTCCTCGCCCTCCTTGATCAGGCCCATGGCGATGCCCGCGACTGCTCTGGGGAGCGGGACGCCGGCGTCCATGAGGGACAGGGAGGAGCCGCAGACGCTGGCCATGGACGACGATCCGTTGGACTCGAGGATGTCCGACACGACGCGGATCGTGTACGGGAACTCCTCCTGGCTGGGGATCATCGGCACCAGCGCCCGCTCGGCCAGCGCGCCGTGGCCGATGTCGCGGCGCTTGGGCCCGCGCATCGGGCCGGCCTCCCCGACCGAGAACCCGGGGAAGTTGTAGTGGTGGAAGTAGCGCTTGGCGGTCTCCAGGCCGAGCGTGTCCAGCCGCATCTCCTCGCGCGTGGTGCCGAGAGCGACGACCGACAGCGCCTGGGTCTGGCCGCGGGTGAACAGGGCCGAGCCGTGGGCGCGCGGGGATACGCCGACCTCGATCGAGATGGGGCGGATCTCATCCGCGCTGCGGCCGTCCGGACGCTTCTTCTGGACGGCGATCCGCTCGCGGATCAGCGTCTTCTCGAGCTTGTCGAAGGCACGCTGGGCGTTGCCCCGATACTCGGCGTATGTCTCGGACTCGGGATCGCCGGAGTACTGGACGAGTACCTGCTCCTCGACCGCCTTGCATGCCTCCTGGCGCTCGAGCTTGTCCACCACCTGGGTCGCGGCCTCAAGCGCGGCGCCGTGCGAGGCCTTGATCTGCTCGTACAGGTCGGGATTGACCTGCGGCACCTCGACCTCGAGCTTCTGCTTGCCGGCCTTCTCGGCCAGCTCGCGCTGGGCGGCGCACAGCTTCTTGATCTCCTCGTGGGCGATGTCGAGGGCGTCGAGGATTTCCGCCTCGGGGATCTCGCTGGCGCCCGCCTCGACCATCAGGATGGCCTCCTCGGTACCAGCCACGATCAGGTCGAGGTCGGTGTTCTCGCCGAGGTCCTCCTCGGCTGGGTTGAGCACGAAGTTGCCGTCGATCTTGCCGATGCGTACCGCGCCGACCGGCGTCGGGAGCGGGATCGTCGAGACCATCAGCGCGGCCGACGCGCCGTTCATGGCCAGGATGTCGTACGGGTTGACGTGGTCGACCGAGATCGGCAGCGCCACCAACTGGGTCTCATAGCGCCAGCCCTTGGGGAACAGCGGACGGATCGGCCTGTCGATCAGGCGCGCCGTCAGCGTCGCCTTCTCCCCCGCGCGGCCTTCGCGCTTGAAGAAGCTTCCCGGGATCTTGCCGGCCGCGTACATCCGCTCCTCGACGTCGACGGTCAGCGGCAGAAAGTCGACATCGCGCACATTGCCGGCCGTGGCGGTACAGAGGACCATGGTGTCGCCCGCGCGGACGACGACGGCGCCGGAGGCCTGCTTGGCCAGCTTGCCGGTCTCGAACGAGATCTCCTTGCCCTCGACCTCGACGGACACGCGCGTAACGGCGTCAGACATATTCAATTTCTTTCCCTTCCACCCCGCCTTCGGTTCGCGGGGCCTACTCGCTCTTATTCATTTGGTTCCGAACTGCCGCTGATGGTAGCGGGCAGTTGCCTATCCGAGCGGCGGCTCTCGCGCACTGCGGCAGCCTGAGGATTGGCCCCACAGGGCAAGCTCGCCGAGCCTGCGGAGCGAGTCGGACGTTTGGCGCCGTGGTGGCCCCAAGCGGCAACCTCGCTGCGACGCCCGGATCGAATTTGACGTTTGACGCCACCAAGAGCGGCAGTCACCGAAAAATAACCGGACCGTCAGGTCCGGTTGTGCTAGTCTAACCGGACCGCGCAGTCCAGATTACCACGCCGCGTGGCAAGAACCCAGCCCTCGAAAACGTCAACGGTGACAACCAACCCCCGCCGCACAGGAGTCACGCCAATGACCGACGCCGTCCTCGAGACCTTACCCACCGCCCAGACAGAGCGCGCGCAGCGCCCGTCGAACCGCTGGCTCATTCTCGTGATCGCCTGCCTGGCGCAGTTCATGGTCGTGCTCGACGCGACCGTGGTGAACGTGGCGCTGCCGTCGATCCAGAAGGGCCTGCACTTCTCGTCGGCAAGCTTGCCGTGGGTGGTCAACGCGTACACGCTGGTCTTCGGCGGCTTTCTCCTCTTGGGCGGTCGCGCCGGCGACCTGCTCGGCCGCAAGCGGCTGTTCGTGGTCGGCGTCGCGCTGTTCTCGGCCGCCTCGCTCCTGAACGGCCTGGCGCAGACGTCGGCCATGCTGATCGTGGGTCGTGGCCTGCAGGGTCTGGGTGGCGCGCTGCTCTCGCCCGCCGCCCTGTCGATCATCACCACCACCTTCACCGAGCAGGCCGAGCGAACCAAGGCGCTCGGCGTGTGGAGCGCGATCGCCGCCGGCGGCGGCGCGGTGGGCTTGATCATGGGCGGCGCGCTCACGCAGCTCGCGTCGTGGGAGTGGATCTTCATCGTCAACGTCCCGGTCGGCGTCGCCACGCTGCTGGCCACGCTGCGGTTCGTGCCGGAGTCGCGCGCCGACATGCAGCACCGGACTTTCGACCTGGCCGGCGCGGTCACCGTGACGGGCGGTCTGGTCGTGCTCGTGTACGCGATCGTCAAGGCGCAGGCATTCGGCTGGGGTTCGGGCCGCACGATCGGGCTGATCGCCGCCTCGCTGATCCTGCTGGCCGCGTTCGTGGCAATCGAGCACCGCAGCGCGCACCCGCTGATCCGCCTGAGCATCTTCCGGGTCAAGACGCTCACGGTGGCGGACACGGTGCTGCTGCTGGTGGCGTCGGGCCTGTTCGGGATGTTCTTCTTCGCCTCGCTGTACGTCCAGGAGATCCTGGGCTACAGCCCGCTGCGGGCGGGCCTGGCCTTCCTGCCGGTGACCGGCGGCATCGTCGTGGGCGCCGGCATCGCCCAGCAGCTGATCCGGCGAGTCGGCATCCGCAACGTCGCGGTGTTCGGCATCGGGCTGGCCACGGTCGGCCTGGTGATCCTGGCCGGGATCCCGGTGCACGGGACCTACGCCGGTGACCTGCTTCCGGGGCTGCTGCCGATGAGCATTGGCATGGGCCTGACGTTCGTGCCGATCACGCTGATGGCGACCGGTGGCGTGGGCGAGAACGACGCCGGCCTGGCGTCGGGGCTGTTCAACACCGCCCAGCAGGTGGGCGGCTCGCTCGGGCTGGCCATTCTCTCGACGCTGGCCGCGACCCGGACGACCGACCTCCTGAGCGGCCTGCATGGCCCGGCCCTGTTCGCCGCGAGCACCGCGGCCAAGGTGTCCGGCTACCGCGTCGCGTTCCTCGCGGCCGCGATCATGCTCGGCGCCGGCGCGCTGCTCATGGCGGCGACCATCCGCCGGCGCGACGTCGAGAACCTCGACGTGAACCAACTGGCGCCTTCCGCGGCGACCGCGTAGGAGAATTCCCGACATGACGCCGTCCGAGCGCGCGCTAAGAGCAGACGCCGAGCGCAACCACCAGCGCCTGCTCGATGCCGCGCAGGCGTTGTTCCGCGAACGCGGGCTCGACGTCGGCGTGGCCGAGATCGCGCAGCGGGCCGGCGTCGGCCGGGGGACCCTGTTCCGCAACTTCCCCACCAAGCAGGACCTGATCGCGGCGATCGTGATCGCGCGGATGAAGGAGGCCACCGACTACGGCCGGACGCTGCTCGACGCGCCAGACGCCGGCGAGGCGCTCTTCGGCTTCCTGGAACAGATCGTGGGTCGCCAGCAGCTCGACCGGTGCCTGTTCGAAGCCGTGGCCGACACGTTCCTGGCCAACGAGGAGATTCGGGCCGCCCACGCCGCGATCGTGGGCTGTCTCGACGATCTGCTCACGCGGGCCAAGGAGGCCGGCGCGGTGCGCCCCGACGTCGGCGCGATGGACGTCCTCATGCTCGTGAAAGGGGTATGGGAGGCGGCCAGCGCCCTCGCGAGCGAACCCGCCATGGTGGGGCGTCAACTCGATCTGGTCCGGGCCGCGATCAGCGTGAGCGGCGCCAATCGGCCGCTGCGCGGCCGAGCGCCGACCCTCGCCGACCTTGAGCGGGCGCACCCGCCGGCGCCGGCGACGGCGGCCGAAGCGGCCTCCTGACCGAGTCAGGCCCGCTCAGCTCCGGGCGGACTCAGTTTCGCTCGAGCAACGGCACGTCGTGCACGATCTGCGCCGGCGTGAAGTTGCTCGAGTACACGACCGCGATCTTCCCGGCCGGCGTGATCCCGAACACGAGCGCGGAATGCGCCTCGGTGTCCTCGTACTTGTTGACGTCGACCGCGACCCCCCAGGTTTTCCACACGGGCAGCAGCTGCCGGCGGGTGCCGAGCAGGTAGTCGATCCGCCCGGTGGCGCCGCGTTCGGCGAGGAACTTCCGCACGGCGACGGACGTGTCGTTCTTCGGATCGACGGTCACAGCCACGATCTGCACTCCGCGGGCGCGCTCGCCGAGCTGGCGCTGCGCGGCGGCCAGGTTGGAGACGATCAGCGGGCACACGTCCGGGCAGTGGGTGTAGACGAACGTGACGAGCACGGCCTTGCCCCAGAACGCGCGCAGATTCACCCGCGCCCCCGTGTAGTTGCGCAGCGCCAGCGGCGGTTCGGGCTTCTCCGGGCGGATGACCAGGCCCTGGAAGCCGGAGCCCACCACGCCGTTCGGGGTGTCGTCGGTCGCGGCCGCGCTTGACCCGCAGCCGCCGGCGAGCGCCGCGAGGCAGAGCAGGAGCGGCCAGTGCGCGGGCCGTCTCATCATGAGGCCTCGGCCGACGCGCGGCGAGCCGCGCGTCGCGCCGGGTCCTCGCCGAGCCAGCGATACAGGGCGATGAACACGTACACGGTGCTGGCCAGCGAGCCGAGCCCGAGCATGATCCCGCCGGCGAGCTGCTGGTCCGCGAGCGCGGAGATCCCACCCGGCCGGCTGGTCAGATCTGCGTAGGCGCCGTAGAGCGGCTGCGTGGCGAAGGCGAGAACGAGCGAGAGCATCCACCCCGGCACCATCGCCGAAACACAGTAATAGACGCGATGAGAGGTGCTCAGTCGGCTTCGCAGCGGAGGCGAGTCGATCATCTGCGCCCACACGAGCACGCCGAAGACCAGGAACGTCACATGCTCGAGTATGTGTACCGCCTGGCTGCGCAGCGTCAGGTCGTAGACGGCCGGGATATGCCAGGCCAGCAGGTCGACGTTGAAGGCGATCCATGCCCACAGCGGACGCCCCAGTGGCCGCACCGCCACGCGCAGCGGCGCGCACGCCGATGAGCGCACGACGGTCTTGGCCAGTCCGCGGCGCAAGCCGAGCGGGAGCGGCCGCCAGATCGAGTTCCAGGGAGCGCCCAGGACGATGAGTGGCGCCGCGATCCCCATCAGCAGGACGTGCTGGAGCATGTGGACCCAGAGCAGCTTGGGCGCCAGGTTGTCGACCGGACCCTCGAGCGCCAGCACGGTCACCGCCAGGGCGGCGTAGTAGGCCGCCGCGCGCCACCTGGCGATCGCGTCACGGCGCCGGCGCAGCAGGTACACGGCCCTGCGCTCGCCCAGGACGTGGAGCACGAAGGCCAGGCTCACCAACAGCAGCGGTAACTGGTCGATGCTCAGCACGGCCGGTGCGCTCCTCCTCGGACGGATGCCCTCACGCTGCGTCGAGGACCAAGGCTACCGAGCCCCGTCTCACTCGCTACCCGCAGCCGGCGGGCGACCCGGCGGGGCGCCCGCGCCGCCCGGCGGCGCCGCCGAGCTCTCGACTTGCTCGGGGGACCGCGGCGCACGGAGCAGCCCCCGGCGACGCAGCACGACCCACCAGACCACGAAGGCGACGAGCGTCGCGCCGAGCGGGAAAGCCAGGGTCAGCACGGCCCCCGATCCCACGGAGGAGGCGATGTCGGCGAGCACGAGCGCGGCGGAGAGCATCACTTGATCAGGTACAGGAGCACCCAGGTGACCACGGCAATGCCCGCGCACGAGTACAGGTACACCATGGTCGCGTCGGCCGACGGCCGGAGCATCTCCAGCGCCCGGTCAGCAGCCGCAACCTCGCGAGCCGAGCGCATCGCGGTGGCGAGCATGGTCTCGACCGAATAGACGGCGCCGAGCCAGAAGGCCAGGAACATCGCCGTCCACCCGTAGAACACGCTCGCGTAGCCGCCGCCGTCCGCGCCGAAGTTCACCCCGGCCAGGTACTCGATCAGCTGAAGCACCACCACCGCGACGCTCAGCGCCAGCGCGATGGCCAGCATCGAGACCGATCCGGTTCCGGCGGCCAAGCCGCGCCGGGCCAGCTCGAACGCGACGCTTGCGCCGAGGATGCAGACGAGGATGGCGATGCCGTAGCCCTGCGGCGGGCTGACGTGCGCCGGCCGCCACATCCCGTTCGAGTTGACCGCCTTCAGGTAGAAGAACGCGAACACGAACGCCATGAACACGAACGCCATGGCGCTGGCGAACAGCCGGGCCCCCACGACCAGGTTGGCCGCCGCGAGCCGCGGGTCCTCGGGCTCGGGGACGACTCGCGGCGCGGCCGACGCGCTCATAGCACTCCTCCTTCAGGGGTGATCGCCGGCCCACCCGGCAAGACCGCGGGAGTCCCGAAGTCGGCCACCGGCGGGGCGTCGGGAATCCCGTAGGAGTAGGGCGCCGAGTTGATCACCGGGATGCGTTCGAAGTTGTAGGCCGGGACCGGCGAGGGCAGCTGCCACTCGAGCGACTTGGACAGCCACGGATTGGGCCCGGCCGGCTCGCGCACGAGCAGCTGGGTCCAGACGATGTTGGCCAGGAAGACCAGCAGCGACAAGCCCAGGCACCACGCCGAGACCGACACGAACACGTTCAGCGCATGCAAGCTCGGGTTGTAGTTCGAGACCCGCCGCGGCATGCCGAGCATCCCGGCCACGAACAGCGGGAAGAAGGTCAGGTTGAAGAAGATGAACATCATCCAGAAGTGGATCTTCCCGAGCGTCTCGTTCAACTTGAAGCCGGTGATCTTGGGCAGCCAGTAGTAGAACCCGCCGATCGTCGCGAACACCAGGCCGCCCATGATCGTGTAGTGGAAGTGCGCCATCACGAAGTAGCTGCCGTGCGTGGTGACGTCGCTCGGAACGTCTGACAGGTACACGCCCGACAGCCCGCCGATTAGGAAGTTGAAGAAGAAAGCCAGCGAGAACAGCATCGGCACGGTGAAGCGAATCCGGGCGCGCCACAACGTCCCCATCCCGATCAGGAAGATGATCCCGGTGGGAATCGAGATCAGCTCCGTCGTGAACATGTAGAACGGACGCAGGTTGGCGTTGATGCCGCTGACGAACAGATGGTGCTGCCAGACCATGAAGCTGAGCAGCGCCACGCCGAACATGCCGGCGACTGCGACCCGGTAGCCCCACAGCGGCTTGCGCGCGAACACGGGCAGGATCTCGAGCACGATCCCGAAGCCCGGCAGCGCCAGGATGTACACCTCGGGGTGGCCGAAGAACCAGAAAAGGTTGTACCAGAGGAACGGGCTGCCGCCGTTGGAGGCCAGGAAGAAGGTGCTCTCGACGGTGCGGTCGAGCGCGCCCATGTACAGGGCGGCGAACAGCACTGGAGCGGCGAGCACCGCGAGGATCGAGGTCGTGACCATGCCCCACACGAACACCGGAATCCGGTTCCAATACATCCCCGGCGCGCGCATCGTCACCACGGTCGCGATGATGTTGAGCCCGACCAGGCAGAGCGAGATCCCGATCAACGCAAACGAGAACAGGTACGCGTCCATACCGGCACGAGCCTCGACCGAGAGCGGCGCGTAACCCGTCCAGCCGGTCGGAAAGCCGCCGAGGAAGATCGCCGAGATCAGCACGAGCCCGGCGAGCACGGTCAGCCACAAGGTCAGGGACTCGACCCGGGGAAACGCCATCCGCCGCGCGCCGATCATCAGCGGGACCAGGTAGTTGCCGAGCGGTCCGAGCACCCCCGCCGACATCATCATCAGCATCATCGTCCCGTGCAGCGAGACCAGCGTCAGATAGTTGCCGGCCGGGATGAACGTCGCGTTGTCGCTGGTCAGCTCCCCCCGAATCAGCATGGCGTTCAGGCCGCCCACCCCGAAGAAGAACAGGACGGCCAGGAGGTACTGGACGGCGACGACCTTGTGATCGGTGCACAGGCGGAAGTAGCGCCACACGCCATACTCCTCGCCCTCGACCAGACTGGCCCCACGGCCCAGCATCCGCGAGACCGGATAGTTGAAGAAGCCGAGGCCGATCAACCAGCCCAGCGTCGCGCCGAGGAAGCCCAGGAGGACCGCGAGGTCGTCCTGATCGGTCGCGGATTGTCCGTCGATGTGGCCGCCGACCTTCGTCCCGAGCCAGTGGCAGACGAAGTAGCCGATGGCGGCCAGCAGGACGCCCCAGAGCAGATGGAACCCGACCAGCTGCTCGCGGAACCTCGGGGCACGGCCGGTGACGGTGCTGGATGGAGTGCTCTCGGTTGTGCTCATTTCAGCCTGCCCGCTGGTCCGGCGCCGGGAAGTAGACATGGGAGAACGGCGGCAACTGCTTGGTCACGCCTCGGTAGCGGATCTGCTGCTGCACGATCCACGCGTTGAATCGGGCCTGGCTCATCACCTGACCGGTTGTGTTCATGTGGCCATGCCACAGGCCGCACAGCTCGGCGCAGCGGATCTGGAAGCTGCGGACCTCGGTCGGCTTGACGAACGCGACGTTGTCGTTGCCCGGGATCGCGTCCGCCTTCACCGCGAGCTCGATCGCCCAGAAGCTGTGGGAGACGTCGAGCGAAGTGACGTGAAGCTGAGTCCACCGATTGACGGGGATCGCCAGGTACGGAGTCTCGACCCCACCGTAGGCGGGGTAGCGGAAGGTCCACATCCACTGCTGGCCGATCACCTGAACCTGGAGCGCACCGTCGCGGTTCGGGGGGGTGACCAGCGGAGTGGGCCCCTGGCCGCCGCCGGCGCCGGCCGAGTTGCCGCCGAGCAGGCCAAGCGTGCCGTACACGGCCAGCGCGAGCACGATCACGGTGGTGGCGACGAGCCAGGTGAGCTGGATGCGAGGCTCGCCCTCGAGCGGAGGGCCGTCGACGACCTCGGGACCGCGCTGGCGGAACACCGCGACTGCGTAGCCGAAGTAGACCCAGATCATCAGCAGCACCGGCGTGGCCAGCGCGGTCAGCACGACGTTGACGTCGTGCTGGTCCGCCGCCTGTAGGCTCGAGCGACCGGGAGGAATGTGGGGGCCGACCACCCAGATCACGATCGGGATCAGGATGACGTTCGCGATCGCCCAGATGGTCAGGATCCGGCGGCCGTGGCGGACATCCGGGCCGGCTCCGTCGGCCATCGTGCCGACGGCACTCACGGGGTGTCCTCGGCGGTGGCGACTCGCTCTGACGCGACGGTGTTCATACGATCTTCAGCCAGCCGCTCATCCAGCCGATCGTCTGCATCGGCCCCCCGAAGCCGTAGAAGAACTGCGCCGCGCACGGCACGAAGCACTGCCAACGGTACGTCCCGGGGCCGGGCGTGACGAAGCTGAAGCGGATCGTGTTGTGGTCGAAGCTCAGCGCGCACGGCGCGACGCTGCAGGGGTTCTTGGCGTCGTCGGGAATGCCGGCCAGCGGGACGCTGATCCCCAGGTCGGGAACCGTGAAGGTGTGCGAGGCGTCGTCGCCGTTCAGCACGCTGAATGGCCTACCGTTCAGCGACGCGACGGCACCCGCGGTCCCACGGACCTGGGCGAGGAACGGATTGCGCAGGCCGCTGGCGCTGTCGAACTGGTAGATCGTCACGTGCACTAGCGTGTGCGCAGGGAGTTGGTAGACCGTGGTGTGGTGCCAGTGGCCGCTCGAGTCGCGTCCGAGGTAGCTGACCCAGTCCGGGTCAGGGGCGTGCCCGTAGGACGGGACGGCCTGGAGGGTGAGGCTGGTAATGCCGTTCTGGCTGCTGGCCGCCAGCACCGGGGGCGCCTGCGTGAGGAATTCAGCGATGTAGAAGAACACCGCGACGACCACGACCGCCGCGGCCACCAGGATCCCCACGATCCTCCCTCGCACGGCGCGTGTTCTACCGCCTGGGCGAGATCAATGCAAGCGTTTGCAAGAAATTGTGACGTCCGAATAAGGACATCACCCTTTATGCAGATTTAATCCGCGTCCTCCACAGCTCTACGTTCGCCCGACATTGGCCTTGCGTTGAGCGGGAAGCAGCTACGGACACCGTCGGCAGCCGTGGCCCGCACGCTAGGCCCTCGCCGCGCCCGGCCGGCGCCTACACGGGAGCTCAGCGTGACCGGGCGCCGAGCGCTTCGAGCGTTTGGGCGTCGATGCGACCGGCATGGACCGCGCCGGCGACTATGAGCGTCGGCGTCGTCACGATTCCGCCCCGCACCCCGGCCTCGAAGTCCCGGCGGATCCGCCGCTGTAAAGCGTCGCTGCGCCGATCAGTGTCGAACTGCTCCAGGTCGAGACCGAGCGTCCGTGCCCGGTCCCAGAGATGGGGATCGTCGAGCCGTCCCTGATCGGCGAACAGGAGATCGTGCATCTCCCAGAAGCGGCCTTGCACCGCGGCGGCCTCCGCCGCGGCCGCCGCCGCCCAGGCGCGAGGGTGACTCGAGCGGATGGGAAAGTGCCGGAAGGCCACGCGCAACCGAGCACCCGACAGTTGGCTCGCGGCCGCGGCGCAATAGGGGCACTCGAAGTCGGCGTACACGAGCACCACCGCGGCGCCGGCCGGGCCGCACACGTGATCCTCGTCCGACAGTCCGGGAAGCGGCGCCGAGCTGAGGGCGCGCAGATCGATCAAGCGCGCGCGGCGACCGCGTCCAGCCCGTCGAAGACGAGGTTGGCGCCGGGAAGATCGGTCGGAGCCGGGGCCTGGTAGGTCCAGGCGACGGCTGCGTCGGGGCCGACAATCACCAGCGCCCGCTGGGGGAAGCCGCCGGGGTGGTAAACGCCGAAGGCGCGGCAGGCGGCGCCCTTGGGCTCGAAATCGGACAGCTGCGGGATCCTCACGCGGAGCTTTTCGCGGAACGCCGTCTGCGACCAGCGCGCGTCGCATGAGACGCCATACATCGTCGCCCCGCGCTGCTCGAGGTAATCGCTCAGCACGTCCTCGTAGAGGCCGAGCTGATCCGTGCACACCGGGCTGAACGCGAACGGATAGAAGACCAGAATGGTCGTCTTGTCTTTGAGATCGGCTCGGGTGAACTCGCCGCCGTCCTCGCGCTGGAGCGTGAACTCCGGGACGGGCGCGATCAGCCCGGACGATCCCTCCGGGTTCACCGGCGGAGCCCGAGCTCGCGCAGCAGCGCGCGGTAGCGCTCGAGATCGTTGTGCTGGAGGTAGTTGAGCAGACGGCGGCGGCGTCCCACGAGCATCAACAGCCCGCGGCGCGAGTGGTGGTCCTTGCGGTGCTCGCGCAGATGCCGGGTGAGGTCGTTGATGCGCTCGGTCAGCAGCGCCACCTGAACCTCAGTTTTGCCGGTGTCGGTGGAGGTGTCGCCGAACCTGGCGGTGAGCTCGCGTTTACGATCCTGGGTGATCGCCATCGGCCCCGAGGCTAGCAGGCAGCCTGCCGGCACAGCTCGCGCGTCCGCTCCACATCGTGGCGCATCTGCTCGATCAGAGCCTCGGGCGAGTCGAAGCGCCGCTCGCCCCGCAGGCGCGCCAGAAAGTGGATGCGGAGCTCACTGTCGTACAGGTCCCCCTCCCAATCCAACAGATACGCCTCGACGAGCAGCGCTCTTCCGGTCCCGAACGTCGGCCGCACGCCGATGCTCACCGCGGCACACGCCTCGGAGGTGCGGGCGGCGTAGATCCCGTGGCCGGGGCACACGAGCGCCTCGTCAGGGACGATGTTCGCCGTCGGGAACCCGAGTGCGCGCCCGCGGCGATCGCCCTTGACCACGGTGCCGCGCAGCTGGAATGGGGACCCCAGGAAGCGCGTCGCGGTCTCCACTTCGCCGGCGAGGAGCAGGCCCCGGATGTGGCTCGAGGAAACGATCTCCCCGTCGACCTCGACCAGAGGGACGACCCGCGTCTCGAAGCGGCCGTCCACGGCGAGCATCTCGGGATCGCCGGCGGCCCGGTGACCGAAGCGGAAATTTTCCCCCACGGACACACGGGTCGCGTGAAGCTGCTCGACCAGGATGTGATCGACGAACTCCTCAGGCGTCTGGTGAGCGAAGCCTTCGTCGAACGGGATCACCACGAGCTCCTCGACACCCAGCGCGGCGATCAGTTCGGCCTTTGTCTCGAGGCAGGTCAGGAGCTTGGGCGCCGCCTCCGGCCGAACCACCCGCAGCGGGTGGGGCTCGAACGTGAGCGCGGTGTCGCTGCCGCGGATCACCTCGCGATGGCCCAGGTGCACGCCGTCGAATTCGCCGACCGCCACTCGCCGCGGTCGCCCCCGGACCTCGGAGAGCATCGTGACCTGCATCGGCCTCACCCGGGGCTCATGCCCCCCGGGCATCCCCCGGGCGCTCGTCTGATGCGCCTCGCAGCCCCACGACCGGGGCGAGCTTACCGCCCGGCCTCGGCTCGGCGAGCGCGATCAGACCCTGGCTATCGGTCAGCCTCACGACGTCGGCGCCCCCCGCATCGGCCACCACCGCCGCCCCGTGCGCGGCGCGCCGGGCCAACTCGGGATCGAGCCGCACCTCCGGGATGAACCTCAACGCATCTTCGAGCGCGACGATCCGCCCCGGATCTGCGTCGGTCACCGGGAACGGCCCGATCGCGGTCCGCCGGAGCTCTTCGCAGTACGCGTCGCCCAGCGCCGCGATCAGGCTACGCACGTATGTCCCCGAGGAGCACTCGATCTCGAAGGCGCGCCGATCGCCGTCGCGCCAGCGCTCCTCGAAGCGGTAGACCTCGACCACCCGCTCGGCGAGCTCGACTGGCTCCCCGGCTCGAGCCAATGCATAGGCGCGTCGGCCGCCCACCTTGACGGCGGAATACGCCGGCGGGCGCTGGCGGACGGCGCCCGTCGGCAGTGCCAGATCGCCGCGAGGGACCACACCGGTAGCCGCGATCTCCCCCTCCGGGTCGCCCGTGCTGGACACCGCGCCGAACCGGGCGACGGCGTCATAGCGCTTGGGCAGCGCCATCAGGAAACGCTGGATGCGCGTGGCCCGCCCGACCAGGATGAGCAGCAACCCGGTGGCGAACGGGTCGAGTGTGCCCGCGTGCCCGACCTTCGACCGGCGGCCCGGCGGCGAGGAGCGGCTGCGCAGCGTCCGCCGCATCGAGGCGACCACGTCGTGCGAGGTGACGCCGGCCGGCTTGTCGTACAGGACGACGCCGTCCGGGACGCTCACGCCGACGCGGGGGCGAGCTGCTGCGCCACCTCCTCGCGCAGGAAGGCGACCACCTCGTCCCAGTTCATCGAAGTGGAGAAGCCCGCCGCCTGGCGATGGCCGCCACCGCCCTGCGCGCGGGCGATCGCCGAAACATCGACGCGATCGTCGCTGGCCCGCAGCGAGACCTTCCGCCCGCGGTCGCCGTCGCTGTCGGAGATCCGGTCCCGGATCAGCGCCGCCACCGCGGTGCCCTCGAGTGCGCGCAGGTGGTCGATGACACCCTCGGAATAGCTCTCCTCGGCCCCCGATTCGGCGAAGTCGTGGGCGTCGAGCTCGGTGACCGTCAGCCGCCCGCCGTCGTAGCGAGCGATCTTCGCCAGCCCGCGGGCCAAGAGCGCGAGCTTGCCGTAAGGCACCCCCTCGTACACGCGGCGGTAGATCTCGTGCACGTCGACTCCGGCCTCGATCAGGTCGGCCGCCATCAAGTGCGCTCGCGGTCGCGTGTTCTCATACATGAAGCGGCCCGTGTCGGTGATCAGCCCGACGTAGAGCGCCTCGGCGATGTTCAGCGTCGGCACTACCCCCAGCCCGTGCATCAGGTCCCAGACAATCTCCGCGGTGCACGACGCCTCGGGGAGCACGTAGTTGACGGTGCCGAACCGAGTGTTGTCGTGGTGGTGGTCGATGTTGACGATGCGCGCGCCGGGACGCCGGAACGCCTCGGCCGGATTGCGCTCGAGGTTGCCGCAGTCGAGGAATACGATCGTGCGCTCTTCGAGGTCCGCGGGTGGTGACTGCACCAGTCCCGAGAACGCGAAGAAGCCATACTCCTGCGGCAGCGGGAACTCGATCGAGTCGATGAACATCAGGCTGTCGCGGCCCAGGGAGTAGAGGACCTCCTGCATCGCGATCAGCGATCCCACGGCGTCGCCGTCGACATTCTCGTGCGTGACGACGATCAGCTTGTCGGCGGAGCGCAGCTCCTCGAGCACCTCATCGCGGCTCGCTGCCGCGCCATTCTCACCCATCCCCGCCCGGCCCCCGATCGATCAGGCGCGAGATGCGCATGCCGCGATCGATCGACTCGTCGTACTGGAAGGTGAGCATCGGCGTGTGCTTGAGCGACAGTTCGGCGGCCACGTGGCCCTGAAGGAAACCGTGCGCCGAGCGCAGACCCTGGAGCGTCTCCGCGCGCACCTCCTCATCCCCGAGGACGCTCACGTAGACGCGCGCGTGGCGTAGGTCAGGGCTGGTCTTGACGGCGGTCACAGTCACGAAGCCAACGCGGGGATCCTGCAGATCCTTCGCGATCGCGTCACTGAGAACGGCCCGTACAGCCTCATCGACGCGACGCATCCGGCCGTCGCCCATCCTATCCGCTCCCCTGCAATCGTGTGCCGAGAACGTTCACAATCATTCCGAGAGCTCCTCGACGGAGGTGACGATCCGCCGCACCGAGACGTGGTCCGGCCAGCGCGCCTCGAGCCAGCGTTCGACGTTGTCCGCCGCCGCGACCAGGACGGCCAGCGAGCCGCCGGTCAGCGCGGCCGTCAGTCGCGCCCGCTGCCAGAGGTCTTGATGGTCGACCTCGGCCACAGCCGCGCCCAGCCGGCCGTGCAGCTGGGCCTTGATCGACGAGAGCTCCTTGCGCTTGCTCTTGAGACTGCCGGCGTCGGGAAAATGCAGATCGATCACCAGCACTGCGACGAAGCCGCTGTCCGGCATCGACGGCCACCCGTGGGGCTAGTGGATCGAAGCCGCGAGACTCACTAGACCAGCTCGCGTTCGACCTGGCGAGTGGTGTACGTCTCGAGCACATCGCCTTCCTTGATGTCGGCGAAGTCTCTGAGCACGACGCCGCAGTCGTAGCCGGTCGCCACCTCGCGCACGTCCTCGTTGAACCGGCGCAGGCTCTGGATCTCACCGTCGTAGATGACCGTGCCGTCGCGCACCAGGCGGACTTTCGACCCGCGCGTGATCCGTCCGTCGGTGACGTGGCAGCCCGCGATCGTCCCGACGCGTGAAGCCCGGAAGATCTGACGCACCTCGACCGTCCCGAGCGTCTCCTCGACCTCCTCGGGCGCGAGCATGCCCTGCATGGCGTCCCGTAGCTCCTCGATGGCGCGATAGATGACCGAGTAGTGCCGGATCTCGACGCCCTCGCGGTCGGCCACGGCGCGGGCGTCGCCCACCGGCCTCACGTTGAAGGACAGAATGATCGCGTCGGATGCGGCCGCGAGCATCACATCGGACTCGGTCACGCCGCCCACCGCGCCGCGGATCACGTTGACCGACACCTCGTCCTGCGGGAGCTTGGCGATCTCGTCTTCGATCGCCTCGAGTGATCCCGCCACGTCGGACTTCAGGACGAGGTTCAGCTCCTGGACGCCACTCTTGAAGATGTCCTCGAGCGAAACCTTCTTGCCCGAGCGCCGCGCCAGCGCCTCCGCCTTCAGGCGGGTGGCGCGCTCGGTGGCCAGCTGGCGTGCCCGTCGCTCGTTCTCGACCACGCGCACGTGCTCGCCGGCCTCCGGCACCCCATCGAAGCCGAGCACCTCGATCGGCTCCCCGGGCAGGGCCTGACCGACGCGATGACCCATGAAGTCGCTCATCGCCCGGACCCGGCCCCAGTGCGCCCCGGCCACCAGCGCGTCGCCCACCTCGAGCGTGCCGCGCTGGATGAGGATGGTGACCACCGGGCCGCGCCCTGGATCGAGCTTTGACTCGATCACGTTTCCGGACGCCGGCGCGTCGGGATTGGCGCGCAGCTCCTCGACCTCGGCCATGACCAGGATCGTGTCGAGCAGGTCCTCGAGCCCTTCCTGGGTCTTTGCCGATACGTTCACGAACTCGGTGTCGCCGCCCCACTCGACGGGCTGCAGTCCGAGCTGGGCCATCTCGGCGCGCACACGATCCGGCTGCGCGCCCTCCTTGTCGATCTTGTTCACAGCGACCAGCATCGGCACGCCGGCCTGATTGGCGTGGTCGACCGCCTCCTGGGTCTGGGGCTTCACCCCGTCGTCGGCCGCGACCACGATGACAGCGATGTCGGTCACCTTGGCGCCGCGCGCGCGCATGGCGGTGAACGCCTCGTGACCGGGCGTGTCCAGGAACGTGATCATCTTGCCGTCCTGCTGGACCTGGTAGGCGCCGATGTGCTGCGTGATGCCGCCGGCCTCACCCGCCGCCACCTGGGTCTGGCGGATCGCGTCGAGCAGCGAGGTCTTGCCGTGGTCGACGTGGCCCATGATGGTGACCACCGGCGGGCGCTCGACCAGCTCCTCCTCGGCGTCGTTGAACAGCGGCTCGGCGATCGTCTCGTCTTCGGAGTGGACCACCTCGATGTCTTTGCCGAGCTCGGCTGCGAGCACCTGGACGGCGTCGTCGGACAACGTCTGGGTCAGAGTCTTCATCTCGCCGAGCGCCATCAGCTTCTTCATCACCTCGGGCACCGGGACGTCCAGGTACTCCGCGACGTCCTTCACGGTCGAGCCGCTCGGGATCCGGGTCGCATCGGGCTCGGCCAGCGCCGTCTGCATCGACGGGCGCGACTCGGCCTCTTCGTCGTAGACGCCGCGTCGGCGCCGACCGCGGCGCTGGCGGCGCGGGGGCTGATTGGACTGCGGAGGCCCGCCGCCGGTCGCGGTGCGGCGCGAAGCTTGTGAGTCGATGACGACGCGGCGCCTCCCGCCGGCATTTCCCGGCGCGCGCTCGCCCTGGAGCGAGTCGCGGGTGGGGCGCTTGTGGGCGGTCTCCGTGGACTCGCTCCGCGCAGCGGCGCGCGGCGGCGCCTCCGCCTCGGCGGGCGGAGCGCCGTCTCGGGGTGCTGACGGTGCGGCCTGAGCGCTTTCGCCGCCATCGGTGGGCGGCTGTCCGGCGCTCGCGGTCGACGGGCTCGTGCCGGCGGGCGCCGCACGATGCTCGCGCTCCGGAGCCTGGGCCTCCGCGCGGCCTACGCCGTCGCCGTCGCCCAGGACCCGCCTGGCCACCGCCTCGTCGACCGAGGACGAGACCGCCTTGACCTTCAGCCCGGCCTCCTGCAGGCGCGCCAGCACCTCCTTGGCGGCGAGGCCACGTTCCTTGGCGATCTCGTGCACACGCTTATTCATCTACATGTTCCAGTGTAGGCGCCTAATTGCCGCGCTTGGTGGCAGCTTCCACCTGATTGGTGTCCTTGCCCTCGAGCGCCTGGTGAGCCTCGATCCCGCAGTAGCGCGAGCCCGGAAGCGCCGCGTTCGGGCAGCGTCGGCCGTTGGAGAGGATCGCGTGGCAGCGACCCTGCGTCTCCTCCTCCTCGTAGCCATGCTGCGCCTCCTCGGCGGCGAACTCGGTCTCTGAGCGGATGTCGATCCGCCAGCCGGTGAGCCGGGCGGCCAGGCGCGCGTTCTGACCCTCGCGGCCGATGGCCAGCGAGAGCTGATCGTCGGGGACGATCACCGTGGCCTGCTTGCCGGCGTCATCCACCAGCACCTCGCGCACGCGCGCCGGAGACAGTGCCTTGGCCACGAACCGGGCCGGCTCGTCGTTGTAAGGGATGATGTCGATCTTCTCGCCCCGCAGCTCGGAGACGACCATGCGCACGCGCGAGCCCCGCGGCCCAACGCACGCCCCGACCGGGTCGACCCCGTCGACGTGCGAGACGACCGCGATCTTCGAGCGGTAGCCGGGCTCGCGGGCCACGTTGGTGATCTCGACCAGGCCGTCGGCGATCTCAGGTACCTCGAGCTCGAACAGCTGCTTGATCAGCTCGGGATCCCGACGCGAGACGATGATGCTCGGTCCCTTGGTCGAGTTCGAGACGTCCTTGATCACGGCCTTGATCCGCTGCGAGTGGTCATAGCGCTCGCCCTCGACCTGCTCAGACTTGGGGAGCAGCGCCTCGACCCGCTCGCGCAGCTGCACCAGCGTGTAGCGCGAATCGGACTGCTGAACGATGCCGGTGATCAGCTCGCCCACCCGGTCGCGGTACTCCTCGAACATCATGTCGCGCTCGGCCTCGCGGATCCGCTGCAAAATCACCTGCTTGGCCGTCTGCGCGGCGATCCGCCCGAAGTCGTGCGGGGTGACGTCCTCGGTCTCGATCTGGTCCTCGTACTCCTTGAGCTTCTCGAGGTCGATCTCCGGCTCGGGCGGCTCGCGCATCTCGCCCGTCTCGGGATCGACCGCGGGCAGCTGGTCCGGCGTCGCCTCCACCAGGAGCTGTTCCTCGAGCTCGGGCGGGATCTTCAGCTCCCAGACCTTGAAGTCGCCGCTGTCGCGGTCCATCTCGACCTTCGCGTAGCGGGCCGCGTCGGGCGTCTTCTTGTAGGCGGAAAGGAGCGCGTCTTCCAGCGCCTCCATCAATTTCTCGGAGGAGATGTTCTTTTCGGCGGCGAGACCGCGAACGGCCTCAACGATCTCTCTCGACATGCTTCAGTCTCCAGGTACGAGGTTGGAGCGGGCGATTTGCTCGTAGGGGATCGTGACCACGCCCTCCTGAGCGGCGATCGTGACGTCCCTGTCCGATGCGCCGACCAGCTCACCGATCACGCTCTTGTGTCCGTCTCGCGCCTCTCGCAGGCGCACGCGGGCGTGCCGGCCGAGGAACCGCGTGTAGTGCTGCGGCTTGGTCAGCGGACGGTCCTGGCCGGGCGAGGAGACCTCGAGCGAGTAGCGGTCGCGGTAGTCGTTCAGGAGCCCGGAGACGCGCTCGCACAGCGCGAGGGTCACCCCCTCGGGGTGATCGATGAACAGCCTGATCGTGCCGGCGGGGACGACCTCGGCGAGCAGCACCTCGACCTCCGGCTCGCTTTCGGCGAGCCGACGCTCGATCTCAACCTGGAGGTCTGTGCTGCTGGGAACCACTTCGTCTCCTCCGACGCAAAACTCATAAAAAAAGCGGGCTGGCGCCCACTTCGGGTACAACCACCGGGAGCACCCGGCGCTCAACTTCATGTTTCAGAGTAGCACCGGTAGGCGGGCACTGGGCATCCGTCGGTGCCTCCCCGGGCTCAGTGGTTCGAGGGTCGGGAGCGGGACGTGCTTCACGCGAGGGAGGCACGACGGATGTCCAGACCCGCCTTCGGGGCCGCCGGATCAGTTGGCGCCAGGTGCCGGGGCGTACCCGCCAGTTGGCTTGAAAAAGCATGGGCCGCCTTCGGCGGCATCCGTGGGGCCGGGAGGGCCCGTCCGGTCAGGATCGTGCTACGAGCCGGCGGACGTCTGCGCGGCCCGGGCCCTGGCGCGGTCGCGGTAGATGCGGTAGTCGCGCCGGCCCGGCTGCATGCCCGCGGCCTGCGCCAGTGGCTGACGGGCCTCGGCGTGTCGGCCGAGCATTTGCAGCGAGCGGCCGAGGCAGAAGAGCGCGAAGTCGTTGGTCGGCGCGCGCTCGATCACCGCCTGGAACTCCGCCGCGGCCTGCTCGTAGCGCTGCGCCCCGAACAGCGCGCGGCCGAGCGCCTCGCGGATCGAGGTCTTGTCCGGGGCGAGGTCGCGCGCGCGGGTCAGCGGGATCGTCGCCTGGTGGTTGTGCCCCGCCTCGAGCAACTCGGTGCCCCGAACGAACAGTTCGTATACGTCGTCCATCGACTGTGAGTTTAGAGGGCGGCCGGGACCGTCAGGCGGTGTGGCGTGGGCGCGGCCGACTCGGGCGCTGCGGCCGTGGGGGCAGCGCCCACAGTGCGCGTAGCGTGCCGCCCACACCGAGCCCGGCCCGCAGCCGCGCGCGCAGGGCGCGCCGCTGGCCCAGCGTGGGCAGGGCGTGCTCGCCGGCGAACCGGGACATCCGCAGCGTACGCACGTAGCTCGCCGCCGCGGGCGAGGTCCGGAAGCGTTGCTCGAGTCCGGCCAGCGTCACCCCGTCAGAGATGGGGCGGCCGCTGCGGGCGAGGGCGCGCTCGAGTTCGGCGAGCAGGCCATCGGCATCGAGTGGCCCGCTGCGACGCCACGCCACCAGCGTGAGAACGAGCAGCGCCACCAGCAGACCGAGCGCGCTGAGCAGGAACGGCGCGACCGAGCCGCCGGAATGAGAGCGCGTGCCGGCCGGCCCGGTCGCCCCGGTCGCGCCCGCCTGCCGCCCGCCCAGGCTGCCCAGCCCGCCGCTTCCACCCAGCAGGTTGTTCGAGCTGATCGCGGCGCGCCCACCCCGGGCCGGCGCCTGCGCGGGGGTGGGGTCGAACGAAATCCAGCCGTACTGCGGGAACCACGCCTCGACCCAGGCGTGCGCGTCGACGTCGCTGACCAGCCAGTGCTCGCTGGCGTTGTCGTAGGTGCCGGTCGTGAACCCGGTGGCGACCCGGGCCGGAACCCCGCCCATCCTCAGGAGCAGAGCCATCGCGCCGGCGAACTGCTGGCAGTAGCCGAGATGGTTCCCGAACAGGAAGGTCTGGAGCGGATAGGCCGTCGGGGGCGGATACTCGTCGTAGTTGAACAGGCCCGAATCCAGGAAACCCAGGACTCGCTGTACGTACGCGTACGGCGTCCGGCTCGTGCGGACCATGCGTTGCGCAAGCGCATACACCTGTTCATAGGGGGAGTTGACGACCGCGGCCATCCCGCTGACGCGGGCGGGATCGGTCTGGTCCTGCGGCGCGGTCCGGCGGGACCCGAACGCGGGGAACAGGACGGTCTGATCGGGAACGCCGAGGGCGGATCGCATCTGCGGCAGCGACAGGGCCAGGTCGGCCCGCCGAATCTCGAGCGGATAGCTCTTGCCGGCCTGGGCGAGCCGGGTAGGGCTTGGGTGCGGCGCGTAGACCTGGACCTTGTAGCTGTCGCCCGGACGCAGCAGCGTCTGGCTGACCCAGGTGCCGGCGCTGGACCCGGGGAAGGCGGCCGCGATGTGCGTGGGCGCCTGCGCAGTACCCGCCGCGATCACCTGGGTCGTCTGCATCGCGCGGATGGTCACCGTCAGGCTCTGCGTCCAGCGCGCCACCGTCGCCGGGCTGAGCAGCGGCTGTCCGCCCGTGCTGGGGGCGCCCGCCGTCCAGCCGCGCCCGTCGAAACTGTCGAGGTTCTCGGCCTTCCAGTACTCGCCGCTCCACGGCTTGGGGGAGGCCGAGATCTCGAGCACGTCGTTGCCTGTGCGCGGCCAGATCAGCGGGCCGTACCGCTGGCTCCAGTCGAAGCGCTCGACGTGGGCGGGGGTGAAGCCGCGCGCGAACGACGTGGGGTCGATCCAAGGCGAGTGCTGATCGATGGCCGGCGCCAAGGCCATTCCGAGCGCGCCGGTGAGTGCACAAGCCAACACGACGCTGCCGCGGCGATCGGCCGGCACCCGTTCGCCCCACATGAAGAAGGCCAGCAGGGCGAACAGAACGAGGCCCTGCAGGTAAGCCAGATGGGGATGCACCAGCGTGCCCGGCACGACCACGAGCGCGATCAGCGGCAGCGCAGCGCCGGCCCGCCGGATGTCGCCGAGCGCCGGCGGCGCAAACGCGAGCAGCATGCCGGCGTCGAGCAGCAGGATCGCGGCCCCGAGCAGAATCACCACCTGAACCCACTGGTTGATGCCGCCGTAGGGCACCAGGATGCCCGGCAGGGCCGAAAGTCCCTGTCCGATCCCGTCGGCGATGACCGCCACGCGCAGATGCAGCGTCCAGCCCAGCGGCACGCCCACGAGCGGGAAGATCGCGAGGAAGGCCACGGCGGCGAGTGGCGCCCCCACCGAACTGGCCGACTCGGCTCGGCCCCCGCGCGCCGCCACCGCCCGTTCGCGTTCCAGGAGCAGCGGGCCCACGCCGGCCAGGCCGACGGCCAGCGCCAGCAACCCCAACAGCCGCCAGGGCGGCGCGGGTTGCATCAGCGTCGCCCAGCGAAGCACCCCGAAGAGGCCGAGTGCGGTGAAGGCCGCGAGCCTGATGAGGGGCCGGTCACGGGCGCCCGCGGACTGGCGGGCGTGGTAAGAGTCGCGGCCGAGCGGTGCCAGCACCGCGACCTGCGTCTGAGAGCTCACCACTGGCCTCCATCGACTCGCCACTCTCTCTGCCGTCTGCCGGCATCCGGCCCCCAGTAATCGCCTCGCTTACCTCGGCTCACGCCGCCCGCTCCCTCGGCCGCCGCCCTGCCCCGACTGCGAACCCGACGCAGCCGGCCACCTCGAAGGTGGCTTCGTGCAGGGGTTCGGGCACGAGCTCCTTGGGCATCACCAGCACCGCGGCCCGCACGCCAGCCCCGACCAGACCCGCCGGCAGCCGCGCCATCGACGTGGCCGCCACGTACACGACCTGTGCGTGGCGCGCTCCCTGGGCTAGGCCGGGCGCCCTCGTCTCGGGGCCGCCCTCGACCAGAGCCAGCCTGGCGTGCGCCACCGGCCAGGCGGCGAGATCAGGCTCAACCTCGAGCGGGCGGTGCTCCCCGGGAAGGAGCAGGCCACAGCCGACCCGACCCCCAAGCTCCAGTACGAGCGAGGCGGCGGCGCGGACGGCCGCGTCGAGATGCTCCGGCGGGCCGGAGCCCCGGGCATCGACCACGACCAGGGGGCGGCTGTCGGTGTCGGCGCGCAGCCGGCGCTCGAGCAGGCCGGCCCCGCGCGCCAGGGCCGGCCAGTGGATGCGCGACGCCGGCGTGCCGTGACGGTAGGGGCGAAGACCGTCGACCTCGGTGGCGCCGAGCGGCTCGATCGCGACGGCTCCCGTCGCCCGGCGCCACTTCTCCCCGGCGCCGGGAACCCATTTGACTCGCTGAGTGCGCGGCAGTACGAGCAGCTCCTGAGCGCGCGACGGACTGGTCCGGACGACGCGCGCGAACTCGAGCGCATCGGCGACGATCAGCGTCGGCGGATCGATGTGCCTGATGCCGCGCCGGGGAAAGGAAGCCACGATCCGCACGCTGGCGGTGCGCCCGCCCGAGATGAGCGACAACGGTGCGTAGATCGGCACCGGCTTGCCGGCCAGCTGGTCGATCACCGCGGCGCCGGGCAGGCCCCACGGCCCGCGGCTGACCTCGATCGTCGCCTCGATCGGCTCGTCTTCGACCACTCGCTCGGAGTCGAGGTGCCGCTCGATGTGGGCAGCGGCGGCGGCCACCTGGACCCAGGCCGGAGCGGCCACGGCCAGCACGATGAGCGCGATCCCGGGGACGAACAGCGGCGCGGCGTCGAACAGCAGCGCAATCAGGATCAGCCCGACTCCGGCGATCCCGGCGGCCGCCGCGCGCCTCACCGCGGGCCTGCCTCCTCCCCCGGGCCCTGCCGGCTCACAGCGCTCTCACCGAGGCGACGGCGTCGGTGACCACGTCCGCGGCCGCTCGCCTCGGCGACTCCGGCGCCAGCAGCAGCCGGTGCGAGAGCACCGTTTCAGCCAGTGCCTGTACGTCATCGGGGAGGGCATGGTCGCGGCCCTGCATCATTGCGTAGGCCTTGGCCGCGCGCAGGAGCAGCAGGCCGGCGCGCGGGCTCGCGCCCAAATCGACCCGCGGGTCCTCGCGCGTGCGCCACAGCAGCCGCACGATGTAATCGCGTAACGGCTCTGACGCCCGTACCCGCTTGGCCGCGTCCTGGGCGGCGAGGATCTCGGCGGCGGTGGCCACCGGCGCAAGCGTGAGGACGCGATCGCCGGCCTCGTGGTCGGCGAGCATCCCCGCCTCGGCGCCGCGCGACGGATAGCCCAGCGAGATCCTCACCATGAACCGGTCGACCTGCGCCTCGGGCAGCGGATAGGTGCCCTCATACTCGATCGGGTTCTGCGTGGCCAGAACGAGGAACGGGCGAGCCAACTCATGGGTGTGGACGTCCACCGTCACCCGGCGCTCCTGCATGCACTCGAGCAGGCCCGACTGGGTCTTGGGCGAGGCGCGGTTGATCTCGTCCACCAGCACCACGTTGGCGAACACCGGCCCCGGACGGAACTCGAAGCGCTGTTCGCGCTGGTCGTAGACGTTCGTGCCGACCACGTCGGCCGGGAGCAGGTCCGAAGTGCACTGCACGCGCGCGAATTGACAGTCGACCGAGCGCGCCAGCGCCCGGGCCAGCGCGGTCTTGCCGACGCCGGGATAGTCCTCGATCAGCACGTGGCCCTCGCCCAGCAGTGCCACCATCAAATGGGTGAGCGTCTCGGGCCGGACCTGTACCGCGCCGGCGATGTTGCCGGCGATCCGCCGCGCCAGCGTGGCGTAGGCCTCAGATTCTTGCGGGGCTACGGGTGTCTGCTCGGGCTCCATCCGACCCTACCCTGGCTTCGCGCAGGCGCTCCACCTCATCGAGGACGGCTCGCGCGACTTGTTCCTTCCGGGATTGCGGCACGTGCCGCTCCGTTCCGTCCGCCGCCAGAATCGTGACTTCGTTGTCCTCGGACTCGAAGCCGATCCCCGCGCGGGAGATGTCGTTGACCACGATGGCATCGAGCCGCTTGCGCTGAAGTTTGCCCCGGCCAAGCGCCATTGCGTCCGTGCCGTGCTCGGCGGCGAAACCGACGATGATCTGGTCCGCGCGCCGCAGCTGCGCGACCTCACTGAGCACGTCCTCGGTTGGCTCGAGCTCGAGCTTGGGAACTCCCTCGTCCTTCTTCAGCTTGCCGTCCACCGGGCCGAGCGGCCGGAAATCGGCCACCGCGGCGCTCATCAGCAGCACGTCGGAGTAAGCGAGCTCCCGCCGGCACGCGCCGGCCAGCTCGGCCGCCGTGTGCACCCGCCTCAGCCCCACGTTCGGCGGGGGGGCGAGCGTGACGTTTGCCGTGATCGCCATCACCTCGGCGCCGCGCCGGACGGCTTCACGCGCGAGCGCGAAGCCCATCCTGCCCGACGAGCGATTGCCGAGGAAGCGAACGCTGTCGATGGGCTCCCGGGTCCCCCCGGCGGTGACCAAGACGCGCACGCCGCCCAGCGACTGCGGCGTGAGCATCGACTCGCAGGCCTCGAGCAGCTGCTCCGGTTCTGCCAGCCTTCCGATCCCGTGCTCGCCGTAGGACCCCAGATCGCCTTCGCCTGGGGGCACCACGTTCACCCCGCGCGCGCGGAGCAGCTGGAGGTTGGCCGCCGTGGCCGGGTGCGCGTACATGCGGGTGTTCATCGCCGGCGCCACCGCCACGGGGCAGTCGGCCGCGAGCGCGGCGGCCGTGAGCAGGTTGTCGGCCTGGCCGTGCGCGAGCTTGGCCAGCGTGTTCGCGGTGGCCGGCGCGATGAGGAACACGTCGGCGCGCTCGACCAGCGCGAGGTGGCTGATGGGCGCCCGCTCCGGAGCGGGCTCGCCCGGATAGGCGCCGCGCGCCGGGTCGGGCTCGAACTCGCCGCTCAGCACCGGCGCGCCGGTGATCGCCTCGAACGACGCGCGGGCGACGAAGCGCTCGCTCGCCGGAGTCTGGATGACCCGGACCGCGTGGCCTCGCTTGACCGCGAGCCGCACCGCCTCGAGCGCCTTGTATGCCGCGATCCCGCCGCTCACGCCAAGGAGCAATCGGGCCACGGTCAGGACCTACCGATAGTGGTACTTGAGCTTGCCCTGGGCGACCTCTTCGAGGGCGATCGTCAGGTAGTTCTTCGACCGCGTCTCGACCATCGGGGGAGGAAACTCGTCGAACGTGCCCTCGCCCAGGTTGTGGTAGTAGGAGTTGATCTGGCGAGCGCGCTTGGCCGCCACGATCACGCTGGCGTAGTCGGAGTCGACGTGCTCGAGGAGCTTGTCGATGCGGGGTGAGATCAAAGCTTGTGCCGTCCTTTGCAGGGAGTGTTGGCAACAGGTTAGCGGGGGGACCCCGGCTGGGCGGCAGGACCGCTGCGGCCCGGCTGCCGTTCAGGGATCGATTGCCGCGCGGACGATCCCGATCAGCTCCTCGGTCGCCTGCTCGAGGCGGTCGTTGACCACCACGTGAGCGAACTCCGGCTGGGCCTCGAGCTCTCGCTCGGCGGTCCGCAGACGCGCGTCGACCTGCTCGGAGCTGTCCGTCCCACGGCCGAGGAGCCGGGCCCGCAGGACCTCGCGCGCGGGCGGCGCGATGAACACCGCCACACAGTCGGGCCTCGCGGAGCGGACCTGCCGGGCGCCCTGGACATCGATCTCGAGCACCACCCCCTGGCCGGCCGCGAGGCGCCGTTCAAGCTCGGATCGGGGCGTGCCGTACCGGTGACCGGCGTAGGTCGCGTGCTCGACGAAGTCGCCGGCCGCGACGTGCGCTTCGAACTCCGCGGGGGTCATGAAGTGGTAGTCGACGCCGTCCCGCTCACCCGGCCGCGGCGGGCGCGTGGTGGCCGACACCGCGAGCTCAAGGCCCGCCACCCGCTCCAGGAGGCCGCGGATCAGGGTGCCCTTGCCGACGCCCGAGGGGCCGGTGATCACGAACACCTTGGGCGTGGTCTTGCCGTCCACCGTCGCGCGGTGAGCTCGCCGCGACGCTGGAGTTCAGCGCCGCCGCATGAGCGCGACCAGCTCGCGGCGCTGGCGCTCGGACAGACCGCCGACCGTCTTGCTCGGTGAGATCTTGCACTGGCCCAGGATCTTGTTCACCTTCACCCGCCCGTACTTGGGGACCGCGAGCAACAGATCGAACACCTTGGCCGTGGCGAGGTAATCTGGAGGCTCGAGCAGGAGCCTGTCGATCGGCTGGCGGCCGGCCTTGAGATCGCGCTTGAGTTGTGCCCGCCGAGTCCGGATGTCGTTGGCGCGTTGGAGCGCCTCCATGCGTTGCACGAGAGAGCGCTCCGGTGCAGCGGTGGCCTTCGTGGGCGATTCGCTGACCGGCATGGGCGGCGACTATACATCTTGAGGCAGGCCGATCAAGCCAAATCGCCGCAATTCGACTCGACCTCAAGCTGAGCTAGAGCATTGTCGAGGATGGTTTCGGTAATACCCTGAGTTTGCAGGGGGTTTTGCAACCGGTTGCAAAATGTTCACGATGGCGCTCGCCGAGCCGCGAGGGCCTCCCGATGTGCCTCCTGGACGGCGCTATTTGCGGGAAGTTCCGAGGTGGATCGAACCGAGACGGGCCGGCATCACGGACGGACCGCCTGAGGTAAGACCGACTAGCTCGCTGGCAATCCTGAGGCCGGCGGCCGGGTCACGGAAGCTCTCGGTTCCCACCGCCACCAGACTTGCGCCTGCGCGCATCAGATCGTGCGCGTCCGTGCCGCGCTGCACGCCGCCCATGGCCACGATCGGGATCGGGACGGTCTCGGCGACCGCGTGGACGAGGGCCAGCGCGATCGCTCGGATCGCCGGACCCGACACCCCGCCGGTCGTCCCGCCGAGCCAGGGCAGCCCCGATTTCGGGTCGAGCGCCATTCCGCGCACCGTGTTGATTAGCGAGACGGCATCGGCGCCGGCGCGAAAAGCGGCGAGCGCCACGGCCGGGACGTCGGTGGCGTTGGGCGTGAGCTTGACGATGAGCGGCTTGTCGGTGAGCGGCCTGACCCGGTCCAGGAGGGCGGCGATCTCGCCTGGATCCGCGCCCATCATCAGCCCGGTCTCCACGTTGGGACAGGACACGTTGAGCTCCAGGGCGCTCACCTCCTCGCGCTCGGAGAAGGCGCGGACGAGCTGCGCCACCTCATCACGGCTGAAGCCCATCACGTTGACGATCAGCGGCACTCCGAGACCCGCGAGCTCCGGCAGGTCGTGCTCCAGGTAGCCGGCCAGGCCCTTGTTGGGGAGGCCGATCGAGTTGATCAGGCCGCCGGCGACCTCCCACAGCCGGGGCGGCGGGTTGCCCTGGCGCGGCTCGAGCGTCACGGTCTTGGAGACGAACGCTGCGAATGGGAAGCGCTCGATCAGCTCATCCCCGAATGCGCGCCGGGCGGCGATCGCGTCGAACGTCCCCGACGCGTTGATGATCGGGTGGGCCAGCTCGACCCCGCAGAACTCGACGCTCAGTGGCCCGCTCCGACGATCGCGGCCGTCGGGAGCACATGCGCGTCGAGCACGGGGCCCTCCAGGCAGAGCCTGATGTAGCCATGGACGGTCGGGACGACGCAGCCGAAGCAGGCGCCAAACCCGCAGGCCATGCCGGATTCCAGCGCGAGCTGTCCCGGCACCGCGCGCTCCGCGCAGATCGCCCTGACCGCCTCCAACATGGCGGGCGGTCCGCACGCGTAGATCTCGAGCTGCTCGGTCCGCGCATCGAGCTCCTCCTCGAGGAGGTCGGTGACCAGGCCGGGGTAGCCCACGCTGCCGTCATCGGTGGCGATCGTCGGGTCGTGCAGGAGCACGGCGGCGTCCGCGTGGGCGCGGTCGCGGAAGCCGAGCAGCGCCGGCGCGGCTCGGCCGAGCTGGTCCTGCCAGATGGCCAGCGGCGCGATGCCTACCCCGCCGCCAACCAGGAGCGGCTCGCGGCCGTCGCGAGGGGCAGCGAACCCGGTCCCGAGCGGCCCGACCAGGAGCAGCTCATCGCCCGGCCCGAGCTCGGACAGGCGCCTGGTGCCCGGGCCGACGTCCTCGAGGAGGAAGTGCAGTTCGCGCCCGCGAACGCGCAGGACGCTGAACGCGCGCGGCAGGAATGGCCGCTCCCCCTCCCCCCCGCCCCAGCGCTCGGCGCTGGAAAGCATGTAGAACTGGCCGGGCTTCGGCGGCCTGCCGTTCGGGTCCTGGCAGCGCAGGACGACGTAGGCGCCGTGCTGCTCGCGTGCGGTGACGGTCGCCGCGCGGCGGCCGAAGGGGGCAGGCCGGGATCCGCTCACGACCGCGTCAATCCCCCGGCCGACACCCGGGCCTGGTCCCCCTCACGGGTTCCGGCTGGTGCAGGTGTTCTTCTGCGATGGATCTCCTGCAGCGACAGCACCTCCGGCTCGCCACGGCGCGCGGCGGCGATCGCTCGGGCGGCGGCCATCCCGCCGGCCATGGTGGTGATGCAGGGGATCCCGCGGGCGATGGCGGCCGAACGGATCTCCCAGCCGTCGGCGCGGGCGCCCGTGCCCACCGGTGTGTTGACCACCAGGTCGACCTCGCCACGATCGATCCACTCGACCACGTGCGGCGAGCCCTCCCCGATCTTGTTGATCGTCTCGACCGGGATGCCCATCCGGCGGATCGCCCGGGCCGTCCCTCGGGTGGCGACGATCTCGAAGCCGAGATCGTGGAGGATGGTCGCCACGCCGGTGGCGGCCGGCTTGTCCCCGTCGGCCACAGTGATGAAGGCCCGGCCGTGGTTGGGCAACTGGGCGCCGGCTGCCGCCTGGGCCTTGGCGAACGCGGTCGGGAAGTCCCGGGCGATCCCCATCACCTCGCCGGTCGAGCGCATCTCGGGACCGAGCAGCGAGTCCGCGCCGGCGAAGCGGTCGAACGGGAGCACGACCTCCTTGACGCATACGTGCCCGTTGCTGGTGTCCGCCGGCAGGTGCAGGGCGGCCAGGGGTTCGCCGAGCAGGACCCGGCAGGCGAGCTTGGCCACCGGCAGCCCGATCGCCTTGGAGACAAACGGCACCGTACGCGAGGCACGCGGATTGGCCTCGATCACGTGCAGCACGTCGTCGCGGATGGCGAACTGCACGTTGAGCAGGCCGACCACCCCGAGCGCCTGGGCGATCCCCTCGGTCTGCGCCCGGATCTGCGTGAGCATCTCCTCGCCGAGCGTGTGCGGGGGCAAGGCGCAGGCCGAGTCGCCGGAGTGGATGCCGGCTTCTTCGACGTGCTGCATGATGCCCGCGATCCATACGTCCTCGCCGTCGCACAGCGCGTCGACGTCGACCTCGATCGAGTCCTCCAGGAAGCGGTCCAGATAGATCGTGCTCCTGGATTCGGTCTCACCCACCCTGACCCGGTCCAGGTAATCGGCGAGGCCGTCGACGCTGTAGACGATCTCCATGGCGCGTCCGCCCAGGACGTAGCTCGGGCGGACGAGTAGCGGGAACCCGACCTGCTCGGCTTTGTGCAGGGCATCCGCGGGTGACGTCGCGGTGGCGTACGGGGGGGCTTTGTACCCCAGCGTGTCGAGCAACGCGCCGAAGCGCGAGCGGTCCTCGGCCAGATCGATCGCTTCGACGCTCGTGCCGAGGATCGTCACACCGGCCTCGCTGAGGCCGGCGGCGAGCTTCAGCGGGGTCTGGCCGCCGAACTGCACGACGACACCTTCAGGCCTCTCGACCTCGCACACGGCGAGCACGTCGTCGAGGGTCAGCGGCTCGAAGTACAGGCGGTCGGAGGTGTCGTAGTCGGTCGAGACCGTCTCGGGGTTGCAGTTGATCATCACCGCGTCGCGGCCCTGCTCACGCACCGTCTCGGCCGCGTGCACGCAGCAATAGTCGAACTCGATCCCCTGCCCGATCCGGTTCGGGCCCGAGCCGAGGATCACCACGCTCGGGCGCTCGCCCCGGTCGACCTCGCCGATTTGGGTCCCACCCACCCCTCCCCCGCCCACCCGCTCCCAGGACGAGTAGTAGTACGGGGTGCGCGCGGCGAACTCGGCCGCGCACGTGTCGACCGACTTGTAGGTGCGCTCACCCTCGGGCCTCGATTGGATCCCGCCGGTCCCGGCCACCAGCTCGGACAGCTCGCGCAGGAACCACCAGTCAATGTCCGTTCGGCGCTGGATCTCGTCGATTCCCACGCCGCGGCGCAGCGCTTCGAGCACGTGGTCGAAGCGCTCCGCGCCGGGAAATCCGAGCGCGGTCAGCAGCGCGTCCTCCCCGGTTGGCGACCGCGGCGTTGAGTCGAGCTCGCGGGATCTGAGGGCCTTGGCGAATGCCTGCTTGAACGTCCGCCCGATCGCCATCGCCTCCCCCACCGACTTCATGTGCGTGGTCAGCCCCGCCTCGGCGCCGGGGAACTTCTCGAAGGCGAACCGTGGCCATTTCACGACGCAGTAGTCGATCGCCGGTTCGAAGCTGGCCGGGGTGGCCCGCGTGATGTCGTTGGGGATCTCCTGAAGCGTGTAACCGACGGCCAGCCGCGCGGCGATCTTGGCGATCGGGAAGCCGGTCGCCTTGCTGGCCAGCGCGCTCGAGCGCGACACGCGCGGGTTCATCTCGATCACCACGATCTCGTCGGTGGCGCGGTTGACCGCGAATTGGACGTTCGAGCCGCCGGTCTCGACCCCGACGGCGCGGATCGCCCCGATGGCCTGGTCGCGCAGGCGTTGGTACTGCTTGTCGGTCAGCGTCTGCTGCGGCGCCACGCACACGCTATCGCCGGTGTGCACGCCCATTGGATCGAGGTTCTCGATCGAGCAGACGATCACCACGTTGTCGGCCCGGTCGCGCATCACCTCGAGTTCGAACTCGCCCCAGCCGAGCACCGACTCCTCGAGGAGCACCTGCGAGATCGGCGAGGCCTTCAGGCCGCGCCCGACCATGCGGGCGAGGTCGTCCTCGGTGCGGACCACGCCGCCGCCCTTGCCGCCGAGCGTGAACGCGGGCCGGACGATGAACGGAAGACCCATCTGCGCCACGGCGGCGCGGGCTTCCCCGAGTGTGTGGGCGATCGCGCTGCGCGGCACGCGCAGCCCGGCAGCGGTCATCGTCTCGCGGAATCGCTCGCGGTCCTCGGCCCGCTCGATCGCGTCGTAGTCGGCGCCGATCAACTCGACGCCGTGGCGCTCGAGCGTGCCGTCCTCGTGCAGCGTCTTGGCCAGGTTGAGCGCGGTCTGACCTCCCAGGGTGGGGAGCAGCGCGTCGGGACGCTCGCGCTCGATCACCTGCCGCACAGGTCCGGCCAGCAACGGCTCCACGTAGGTGGTGGTGGCCACCTCGGGGTCGGTCATGATCGTCGCCGGGTTGGAGTTGACCAGGACCACCTCGTAGCCCTCGTCCATCAGGACCCGGCAGGCCTGCGTGCCCGAGTAGTCGAACTCGGCCGCTTGCCCGATCACGATCGGCCCCGACCCGATCAGGAGGATCTTGTGCAGGTCGTCTCTACGCGGCATCCCGGATCTCCTGAACGAAGCGGTCGAACAGGTGCAGGGCATCGTTGGGGCCGGGGCCCGCCTCGGGGTGGTACTGGACGGTTGCCCCCTGGACGTCTCGGAGCGCCAGCCCCTCGACCGTGCGGTCGTACAGGTTGATGTGGGTCAGCTCAGCGACGCCGAAGTCGGTCTCCCAGCGGACCGCTTGGTCGCGGTCGATCGTCTTCGAGCCGTCCGGTCCGAGCACCGCGAACCCATGGTTCTGGCTGGTGATCTCGACCTGTCCGGTCGTCAGGTCCTTGACCGGGTGGTTGGCGCCGTGGTGGCCGAACGGCAGCTTGTAGGTCTCGAGGCCGACGGCGCGGCAGAGCAACTGGTGGCCCAGGCAGATCCCGTACACGGGGCGCTGGCCGATCAGCCGGCGGACGGTGCCGACGATGTGGTCGAGGGCGCCCGGGTCGCCGGGGCCGTTGGCCAGGAAGATCGCGTCCGGGTCGTTCTGCAGCAGCTCATCGGGGCCGGCCGTGTAGGGATGAAGCTCGACCGTGGCGCCCCGCTCGAGCAGGTTGCGCACGATCGAGCGCTTGACCCCGGTGTCGATCATCGCGATGCGGACCCCGCCCACCCCGTCGCTGTCCTCGCCGAGCACGAGTCGCTGCTCGGGCGTCACGTCGCGGACCAGGTCGCGCCCGGCCATGCCGGGCTCCCGTTCGATCAGCACCCGGGCGTCCGCTTCGGCCACGGCGGCTGGGAAGATCCCGCCGCGCATCGCGCCCCGGTCGCGGATGTGGCGCACCAGCGCCCGCGTGTCCGCGTCGGTGATGGCCGGGATCCCGTTGCGCGTAAGCCAGGTCAGCCAACCGTGCTCGGCGGCGGGAGCGTCGTCGCGGTCGGCCGCCGCCCGCATGATCGCGGCGCGCGCGTGAACGCGGTCTGACTCCATGGCCTGCCCCGACACGCCGTAGTTGCCGATCTGGGGATAGGTGAAGGTGAGCAACTGGCCGGCGTAGCTGGGGTCGGTCATCGCCTCCTGGTAGCCCGACATCGAGGTGGTGAAGACGATCTCGCCGACCGCGAGCCCCGCGGCGCCGCAGGCCAGCCCATCGAAGCGGGCGCCGTCTTCGAGCAGCACGTACGCGGTGGGGACGCTCACCGAATCGCCAGCGCCTCGGCGAGCATCCGGGTTCTGAACGCCATCGTCCCCGCGGCCACCGTCAGCAGGACCTTGCCCTGCAGCGTCCGGCCATGGAAGCAGCAGTTGGCCGAGCGGCTGGTGTAGCCGTCGGCGCCCACCTCGAAGCGTGCCTGGAGGTCGACCAGGCAGAGGTTGGCCGGCTGGCCGGTCGCGATCGTGGGCACCGGCAGCCCGTATAGCGCGGCACCTTCCGTCATGCGCTCGACCACCGTCGCCAGGTCCAGCTCGCCGGACAGCACCAGCTCGGTGTAAAGCGCGGCGAAGGCGGTCTCGAGTCCGGTGGTGCCCATGGGGGCCTCCTCGAACGGGACCTCCTTCTCGTGGGCGGCGTGCGGCGCGTGATCGGTGGCCACGCAGTCGATCAGCCCGGTCCTCAGTGCCTCCACCAGCGCGCCGCGGTCACTCTCAGTCCGCAGCGGCGGGTTCATCTTGAAGCGGCTGTCGAGCGTCCGCACCTCCTCGTCGGTCAGCGTGAGGTGGTGGGGGCAGACCTCCGCGCTGACTCGGGCTCCGGCCAGCTTGGCGTGCTGCAGAGCCTCGACCGATTCGAGGCACGAGAGGTGCTGGAGGTGCACCCGAGCATCCTCGTAGAGCGCCAGCGCCGCGTCGCGCGCCACCATGGTGGACTCAGACAGGGACGGGATCCCGGCGATGCCCAGGCGCGCCGAGACGGCGCCCTCGTGCATCGCCCCGTCGCGGGACAGATCGGGGTCCTCCTCGTGCAGCGCGATCACCCCGCCGCACAGCCGCTGGTACTGGAGCGCCTTGCGGAGGGTGCCGCCCGACACCACGGGCTTGCCGTCGTCGGTGAAGCCGAGCGCGCCGGCATCGCGCAGCTCCGCCATCTCGGTCAGCTCCTGGCCCTTGAGGTTCTTGGTGATCGCGGCCAGGAAGCCGACGGGAATCCGGGCCTGCCGGGTGGCCGCGTCGGCCAGCGACCGTAGAACCGCCGCGTCGTCGAGGACCGGATCGGTGTTCGGCATTGCGATCACCGCGCAAAAGCCGCCCGCCGCGGCGGCCGCCGTGCCGGTGTCGAGGTCCTCCTTGTGCTCCTGTCCGGGCGTGCGCAGGTGCACGTGCGGGTCGACGAACCCGGGGAGCAGGTGCTTGCCGGTGGCGTCGATGCTCTCGCTGTTCTCGACGGCGGAGAGCGATCCGGGCGAGCCGAGCTCGGCGATCCGGCCGGCGCGGAGCAGGACATCGTGCGGCGCGTCGAGATCGGCGCGCGGGTCGAGGACGTGCGCGCCCGAGATCAGGAGCTCGGCCGGCCGGCCGGGCCGCTGGAACAGGCGGTCGGTGCCCGGAGCCATCACGCCACGGCCGCCAGGGTCGGGGCTCCCACCAGGAGCTCGTAGAGCACCGCCATCCGGACCGCCACCCCCGCCCTGACTTGGGCGCCGATCAGCGCCTGCGCCGAGTCGATCGCTTCGCCGGAGAGCTCGACACCGCGGTTGACCGGTCCGGGGTGCATCAGCAGTTGGCCAGGCCTCAGCCGCGCCGGCGTGATCTGGTAGCGCGCGGCGTACTCGCGCAGCGAGGGCACGAATGAATCGCGCATCCGCTCCTGCTGCATCCGCAGCACGTACACGACGTCGGCCTCGGGCAGGCGCTCCAGACTGGTGGTGGCCTGGCAACCGAGCGCCTCTATGTGACGCGGCAGCAGAGTCGGCGGGCCGCAGACGGTGACGGTCGCGCCCATCCGCGTAAACGCGAGGATGTTCGAGCGCGCCACCCGAGAGTGGAGCACGTCGCCCACGATCCAGATGCGTGCGCCGTCGAGCGAGCCGATCCGCCGGCGCAGGGTGAACACGTCGAGCAGCGCCTGGGTTGGATGTTCGTGCTTGCCGTCGCCGGCGTTGATGACCGCGGCGGGGGTCCACCCGGCCACGAGCCCCGCGGCGCCGGCGTGCGGTGAGCGGATGACGATCGCCGCCGGGTCATACGCCGACAACGTCTGCACGGTGTCCTTGAGCGACTCACCCTTGTCGACGCTCGAGCCCTGCGAGCGGACCGACACCACATCGGCGCTCAGCCGCTTGGCCGCCAATTCGAACGAGGAGCTGGTCCGCGTACTCGACTCGTAGAACAGGTTGACGATCGTCCGGCCGCGCAGCGCGGGGACCTTCTTGATCTCGCGCCCGGATACCTCGTCGAACGACTCGGCTCGGTCGAGAATCCGCTCGATCGAGCCGCGATCGAGGTCGTCGATCGAAAGCAGGTGACGTCCGATCCCGGTCATGCCGCCACCCTGGCCGGCGTGCCCGCCGGCCCGATCGTGACCTCGTCGACGTCGTCGATCTCCTCCACGCACACATTGACTCGCTGGTCCTGGGAGGTGGGGATGTTCTTGCCCACGTAGTCAGGGCGGATCGGAAGCTCGCGGTGTCCCCGGTCGACCAGCACGGCCAGCTGGACCCGCGCCGGCCGACCGTAGTCGAACACGGCGTCGATCGCCGCGCGTACGGTGCGGCCCGTGTACAGGACATCGTCGACGATCACGATCGTGCGGCCGTCGACTCCGAACACCAGATGGGTGGCGTGCACGACCGGCGCGCTCGGGCGGATCGTGAGGTCGTCGCGGTAGAAGGAGATGTCGAGGTCGCCCAACGGCACGGCCGGCTCCAGCAGTTCGCTGGTCAGCGCCTGTAGCCGGCGCGCCAGCACGGCCCCGCGGCGATGGATCCCGACAAGCGCGATCGCCCCGTCCGGATTTTTCTCGACTATCTCGTGAGCGATCCGCACCAGGGTGCGGCGCATATCGTCGCGGTCGAGCACGACCGTGGCCATCTCTCTACGTGCTCCTTCCTGGCCTCACCGGACCGGGTTAAAGGAACCGACGTGATTCAGCCTAACAGCGGGTGCGGCGGATCGGCGCCGCGATCAGCGCGAGGCGGGGCTGGGCCGGCCTAGTCCAAGTTCCTTCCCCCGCCCCGATGGCGGTACAGGACGTGCGGCAGGCCGCCGTGGACGATGTCCCGTTCGTATTCGAAGCCAGCCTTCTCCATAACCCGTCGCGAGGCGATGTTGTCCGGGAGTGTGAAAGCGACGATCTCGAGCAGATCGAGCTGCTCGAAGGCGACCTCGACGCAGGCGCGGGCCAGCTCGGTGGCGAGGCCCTGCCGCCAGCGCTCGGGGACGATCGCCCAGCCCGCCTCCACGTCGTGCAGCCCGGCGGTGTAGGTGTACTGAAGGCCGCCCCGGCCGACCATCTCCCCCGTCTCGCGCTCTCGCAGCAGCCACATGCCGAACCCGTGACGCTCCCAGTGATCAACTTTGGCCTTCAAACCTTCGACAACGTCTCGCTCGGTGAGCGGCTCGGATGCCACCCACAGCGTGGCCGAGACGCGCGGGTCGAGCAGCAGCGCCACTTGCTCGGGGCCGTGCTCGGGGCGCAGGCGCTCGAGCACCATGCGGGCCGTTTCGATCCGCTCGATCGTCCCGATGCTCATCGGGCCGGGTCAGCCACCGCGTCGGTGTCCTCGGCTTCCTCGCCCTGCTGCTCGTCCCACGTGAGCAGCTCGGGCTCTCCCCGCTCGGGGAACGGGATGTCGATCGAGTCGAAGTCGCGGGGGAGCACGGTCCGCGAGAAGATCGCGCGCGCCTCGTCGCGCAGCAGGCCCACCGGATAGCGAGTCGAGAAGTGCGTCAGCGCCAGCATGCTCACGCCGGCCTCCCGGGCCAGGGTGGCGGCCTGGCCCGCGGTGGAGTGGCCGGTCTCCGCGGCCCGGTCGCGCTCCTCCTCGGCGAACGTCGCCTCATGCAGGAGAAGATCCGCCTCGTGGCTGGCGATGCGCAGCGTCTCGCAGGGCGAGGTGTCGCCCGAGATCACGACCTTGCGCCCCGCTCGGGGTGGACCGAGCACCTGCTCCGGTCGGACCCCGCCGACGGTCTCGCCGCGTTGGAGGCGCCCGAACTCTGGTCCTGCCCGTATCCCGAGGGCCGTCGCGGCATCGGGATCGAACTGGCCGGGGCGGGGGTGCTCGTAGAGGACGTAGCCGAGCGCGTTCGAGACGCGGTGCGCCACCGGCACCGGCGCAATCTTGTAGGCGTCGCGCGCGAGCACGTCCCCCGGCGCGAGCTCGACCAGCTCGAGCTCGAACCGCACCCGCCCCGCGAGCCGCATCGCCAGCGTGACCAGCTCGCGCAGGCCGGGGGGGCCGTGAATGGCCAGCGGCCGCTCCCGGCCCCGCAGGTCGAAGGTCTTCAGCAGCCCGGGGAGACCCAGCCAGTGGTCGGCGTGGAAGTGGGTCAGGAACACCTCGGTCAGCTCGGTCAGGCCGACCGACTGCACGAGCTGGCGCTGGGTGCCCTCGCCGCAGTCGAACAGGATGCGGTCCCCGCCGCGCCGGACCAGCACGGCGGGTAGCCCGCGCCGCGCCGTCGGGACCGAGCCGGCCGTGCCGGCGAAGAAAACCGAGAGGTCCATCTGGCCCAGTCTGTCAGCCGACGACGATGAGCTCGAACGTCAACCGGCCCCGCTGCGCCCGCGCCACGGCCATCGTGTGGTGCGGGGCGCGGCGGCGCTCGGTCGGGCTGCCCGGGTTGAAGATCTGAAACCCGTCCGGCGCGCGCTCGTGCAGTGGGATGTGCGAGTGCCCGAACACGACCGCGTCGGCGTCGGGAAACCACCGCCGCAGCCGCGCCAGACGCCCCTCGGACGGGCCGGCGTCGTGCACCAGCGCGATCGTCGCCCCCCCGGCTTCGACTTGCGTCCTCGCCGGCAGCGCCGCCCGCACCTGCGCGTCGTCCACGTTCCCGTGCACGGCGATTACCTGGCCGTACGCCTCCAGCTCGCCCAGCACGGCCAGCGTGCTCAGGTCCCCGGCGTGGAGGATCAGATCGGCCGCTCGCAGGCGCTCCACGCAGGCCCCGGGGAGCCGCCGCGTGCCCCGCGGCAGGTGGGTATCCGAAATGACGGCGATGCGCACGCTAGATTCCCAGTCTCCCCCCGCGCCCGTAGCTCAGGGGATAGAGCGTTCGCCTCCGGAGCGAAAGGTCGCAGGTTCGAATCCTGCCGGGCGCGCTAGAGTCGCCGGCCACGACCCGCAGCGGGAGTCCACCGAATGGTCGCTCGGGTGGTTCGGTTTATCGGGCGGGCTTATGGGTAGCTGCCCGCCATGGTGGTATCGCCGATCGGCTGAGGTTGGATGCCGCTCGCACGCGCCGCCGCCTGGACCCGGAGGTGCTGCCGTTCGCGACGCCCGCGGACGTTGCCCCGTTGCGCGGCACGATCGGCCAAACGCGGGCTCTGGAGGCGATCGACTTCGGTCCTCGCATTCTTCATCGACCTCAGCGCCGACGCCGCGGGCAGCGAGCACGATCTCGAAGATGAGGCACCCCGCAGGGTGAACGCCGATCCTCATCGCGCCGATGCTGACGGTTCAACGCGTGGCGAGGTAATCGGGCAGCTCGGACCAAAGGCGAGCGGTACCGGTGGCATTCTCGGCCCTTGCAATCAGAGCCCAGGGGCTGGGTGGGTCGCGGGTTTTCCCGGTGACCCGCCTCGAGCAAATGGACGACTCAGCGGTGGGCGCGGCTCGGAAGCTCCAACTCGTACACCGCGGCGAGATCGTCGCCGGCATGGCTCTGCTCTGCATCGCTGATCCGCGCAAGGACGGCGTCGAGCAGGGGCAGCTCCGCGCCCGAGCTGCTCGCAACCTCTCTGACGAGCTTGAGATCTTTGAGCGCCAGGCGCACCGGAAAGCCTGCCGGGTAGTCGTGGCGCTGCATCTCGCCGAGCTTCTCGAGACCGTAGGAGGAGCCCAGCGGCCCGCCATCGAGCAGGGTGATGAACTGTTGCTCCTCAAGCCCCATCAGTCGGCACAGGTGCATCGTCTCGGCGAGCGCGGCCACCATCGCGATCATCCAATGGTTGGCCGCCAGCTTCAGGCGCGAGCCCATCCCTGCCTCCCCCACCCACTGGACCCTCGAGCCGAGCGCGGCGAGGACCGGCTCGACCTGGTCGCGAGCCGAGTCTGGGCCCGACGCGAGGATCGTCAGCCGGCCTTCCTCCGCAGGGTGGGTGCTTCCCGAGACCGGCGCATCGAAGAGGGTGACACCATGGGCGGTGGCGACCTCCACGATTCGGTCTGCCTCAGTCGCCCCGACACTGCTCATCTGCAGCCAGATCGTGTCCTTGGGCCACTCTTCGAGTAACGGCTCGACGACTGCGAGGACGACCTCGGCCGTCGGCAGCATCGTGATCACCGCCTGAGCGCTGCTCACCACCTCCCTGGCAGTGCCGGCAACCTCGGCGCCGCCCTCCGCGAGGGGCTTGACATGATCGGGCTCACGGTCCCAAGCGATCAGCGCAGCACCCTCGTTCAGCAGGCGATGCGCCATCGCCGTTCCCATCAGGCCGGTCCCAAGCAATCCCACCCGACTATCTCTTGCAGCGCTCATCTCCGCCTCCTCATCGTTCGGCCACCGGCGCCAGGTCGGTCCTTGGTCGATATATGCGGTCACCCCCAGCCACGCGGCCGGTCTGCTCCTCCGGGTTCAGCCTCGCCAGCACGCTTCGCATAGCCGAACAAGGCTAACGACGGCGGCGCCGGCGGGAAGGCGGCGTCCCGATCGCGGTCGCCTCCTCGTCACCGGTGCGCGTCGGACAGGAATTGGCCGTCGGCGGGAGAACCAGAAACGCCTCAGATCGCGAAGATTCCGAGGGAAGCCACGATCAGCCCTACTCTGCGAGGACCCGTGACGCGAGGGCCAAGCGGCTGGATCGACAACCCGCCGTCGGCGCTCCCGCCGCGGACGTCGACCACCACGGTGAACGCGTTAGCCGGAGCCCCATGAGGCCCGATCAGCAGCGGGCTTTACTTAAGCATTTACTCCTGCTATGCTCTTGGGTGTAAGCAAACACAGGAGTAAAGATGGAATCAAGCTCAACCCCCACCACTACCACCTACCAACAGGTCACGGTCGACGTCCCGGAGGATCGCATCGCGGAGTTCCACGCATTCTTCGCCCGCTTCCTCGCTGGACGCGCCGGCCGCGGGCGCCGCGGCCACCACCGTCGGGCGCAGGGCCACCTGCATGGGCGCCACTGCGCCGAGCGCCGCGGACCGAGCGAAAGCGCCGAGGCAACCGAGGGACCCGCCGGGACCACCGAGGTCTGATGGCCGACAAGCAGGTCACAGTCGCCGTCCCGGAGGACCGCGTGCCGGAGTTCTACTCGTGGTTCGCGGCCTTCCTGGCGGCCGAGCCTGGGACCCCACCCCCGCACACGGGCCGCGGACACCGCGGCTCCCGCGGGATGCGCCATCACGCTGAGGCTCGTGCCTGGTCGGCAGACGACGCCGACCAGGCCGCCTGGCTCTACGGCAGGCTCGCGCCCCCGGCCCGCGAGCTCTTTGACCTGCTGATCGACGCTCCCGGAGAACGCTTTGGCGGCGAGAACATCGCGAGACGCCTCAAGCTCGACAAGGGCGCGCATGGAGTCGCCGGCATCCTCGCGTGGCCGGGCCGCTACAGCCGCCATCTGGGCCGTGCACTCCCGATCGCCACCGAAGGCCGCACAGACGGCGGCACCGACTACTACATGGAGCCCCACGTCGCCGCGCTGTTCGCCAAAGCACGCACGCAAGCAGACACCACACGCGGCGGCAGGCGCCCTCGCCGAACGCCGCGATAAGACCGACAGGACCCAACCTCGCATTACGAGGGCCCGAGCGGCTCGCCGGCGCGTGCGGCACGCGCTGCAGCCCTCAAAGCCACTGCCTCGCGGCCGCACGGTCGCGACATGCGCAATCCGCTTGACCCTGTACCCGCAAGGCGGCTGCGCCCCCCACTCGACCAGGGCGTTCTCTGTCTCTCACTGGCGCTGGCCGCCATCGGTGCCCTGGTCGCGCTCGTGCGCTGAGCCAGCCTCGCTCGCTGCCGCCAACCCGCCCCGGGGCGGCCCGCTCTTGTCCTCGATCCACCCGTTGGACATCTGTCGGGCACGGCACTCTCCTCACCCGAAGACGGCATGGCCCCCGCCGAGGCCATCGGCCCGGCCTCCCTCGGTCCAGCGCCGACGAGGTGTCTGTGCTTCGCCACCGACGCATACACCGCCCGCCGATCAGGGCGCGGCCGACCCCGGTCCCAGCAGGTCCCACCGGTTGCCGGCGACGTCGAGAAAGACGGCCACGCACCCGTACGGCTCCTCCCTCGGCGCCCCGACGAACTCGACACCCGCCTCGCGCATGCGCTCATACGCGCCCTGGAAGTCCTCGACGCGCAGGAATAGCCCCACGCGCCCCGCGAACTGATCGCCCACGCCTCGCACTTCTCGCTCCCCGTTCGCTTTCGCCAGCAGCAGCCCGGTGGTGGCGCCAGGCGGCCGGACCACCACCCACCGCTTCGGACGTCCATCGCGGCTGCTCAGAGCCGGCGAGTCCTCGACGAGCTGGAAGCCGAGCACGCCAACGAAGAAGCTAATCGCCTCGTCGTATTCCTCGACGATGAGAGCGATCTGCTCGATGTACACCCGTGGCAGACAATCACCGGTACAGGACTGACCCGGAACGGAGGGGTGCCTCTCAATCTGCCGAGCGCCGACGGGCGGTGGCAGAAACGTCTGCGCAGTCCGCGACCCCGGAGGCGTTCCACCTCACGTCCACCGAAGGAGAGGCGCCGAGTCGCGCGGGGAAGTGCGTCCAGCGGATGATCGTCCGGTGCGCCGCTGAGCTCCTCGAGGCCATCCCGAGACTCGTCGGGTGCCGGACCCGAAGGTCGGCTAAACCGGAGCCGTCGGCCCAACGAGGTCCTTCACACCGATGCCAGACCTCATCCCCGCGGACGCCAGGTGTCCCTGACCGGGGATTGCATCCGCCGGCGATGGGCGTTCTAGCGCCGCCTCGGGTCATGGATCCGCATGGCCACCGCCGCGGTCAGTGGTTACCCGTGGACACCAACGCGCTTGATGCCCAAGTCGGAAGGGATCGCCAGGCGGGGGACGAACTTGTGTGCATGCCAGAGGTTCTCATCACCATCCTCATCGTGGCGCTGGTCTGGATCCTTGCGACGACGCTGGGCCTGCCGTATCTCGTGTCGATCGTCGTGACGATCTTGGCCGCGCTTTACCTGCTCGGTCCGGGCCGGCGGACAGTCGGGCGCACGCCGCGCCGCTCGCGGTAACCCCCGGTCGGTTCACGGCTCGATCATCGCTTGCTCCGGCCCACCGGCGCCGGGCAGATGAGCGGGCCATAACCACTGCGCCAACGCGCGGAAGTACCCGCAGCCCGGGCCACAGCGTGTTGACGAAGAACGTGGGCCCGCTGGAGCTCGTGGGCGAGTCGAGGCGGCGGGACCCAGCCATACTTCAGCGTCGTGGCCCCAGAGATAGAACGTGATCACAGCTTTGGGTCGCAAGAGCCGTTCTCCGTCGGGGTCGAAGAGGAGCTCTTCCTGGTCGACCCGATCACCGGGCGCCAGATCAACAGCTCTGAGGCGGTGCTCGAGCGCCTCGGGGAGGTGTCGGGAAAGGTCGAGCGGGAGCTGCATGCCTGTCAGGTCGAGCTGATCACGAACGTCCACCGAACCGTCTGCGAGGCGGTCCGAGAGCTCGGCGAGCTGCGTCGAGCGGTCATCGGGACCGGAGCGGGACTGCTCGGATCCGGCACACATCCTTCCGCCGACGAGGGCGACGCCCTGATCACCGACAAGGAACGCTATGAACGGATTCGCTTCCTGCTCGGCGACGCCGTGGTCACCCCGGTCGGCGGTCTTCACATCCACGTGGGGATGCCCGATGCTGAGAGTGCCATCAAGGCGTTCAACGCGCTGCGACGCGATCTTCCCCTCCTGCAGGCTCTCGCGGCAAACTCGCCATTTCGACATGGCCGAGACACCGGTCTAGCGTCGGCGCGGGAGCTGAGCCTCCGGGGCTGGCCGCGCTCGGGTGCGCCACGAGCACTGCGCGACTTCGCGGACTTCTGCGAACTGACCCGAGTGCTGACGCGCGCGGCAGACGTGCCGGACTACACGTGGTTCTGGTGGAAGCTACGCCCTCATCCGCGACTGGGGACTGTGGAGATCCGGGCGCTCGACGCGCAAGCATCCCTCACCGATACGGCTGCCCTGGTTGCGCTGGTCCATTGTCTGGCGCGCAATGCCGCCGAAGCCGAGGCCATCGATGGTCCCGCTCCCGAGGTGCTCGAGGAGGCCATGTTCCGCGCGGCCCGATTCGGCATTCGCGCGGACATCCCCGACGCCCACGGAAGCAGGCGCGCTGTTTCAGACCTCCTGGCGGACGCCTTGGCACGGATCCGCGATCGCGCTCGCGAACTCGGCTGTGTTCAGGAGCTCGCGGCACTACCTGAGCTTCTGAACCGAGGTGGCGGAGCCGCGGCCCAGCGTGGCACCTACGAGATCGCCGGCATCGACGCCGTCGTTCGAGAGTTGCTGCAACGGACGGCGGGTGCGTACACGGACGGAGTGTGAGCTGAGCGGGCGCGTGGCAACGTCGCGTTCGGGCGCCCGCTATTTTGGCGTGAGCTGTTAGCACCATTCCCGGACGACGGCGCCTGGGATACCCGCGACGGGAGCGCAAGCCGCTGGCCCCAAAGCATCAGCCGGCCTCGCCGTGAGGACGGCCGGCGTGGCGGAGGTCATCCGGTTTCGGCGCACCGGTCTGAACGATCCGCCCGCGGGGGCAAGGCTCGCAGCGTGAACGCCGAAGCCTATGGAATGTCGCGGACCATGATCAGGTTCGTCGCGCCCGTGGTGCCGGTTCGCTGCCCAGCGGTGATCACCACGCGCGTGCCGCTGGCAAAGCCGGCGAACTCCTTCGTGGTTTGCAGTGCCCGCTCGATGAGATCATCGACCGACCCGCTGACGTCCATCGTCTGTGGGTACACCCCCCACTCGAGCGTCAGCTGATTGGCGACTTTCTCGGTCTGCGGAAGCGCGATGATCGGTTGACGGCGCCGGTACTTGGCGCACGCCCGCGGCGAGCCTCCGCCGGACGTCGGGACGAGGAGCGCCGCGGCCTCGAGTTCCTCGGCTAGCTCCACCGCGGCATGCATCACGGACGCAGCGGGCGTGTCGCGCACTCCGCCACGGGCACGGCCGTGAATCTCGGGCGACTCCTCGGCCGCCTCGGCCAGTTGTGACATCGCTCTGACCGCCTCCACGGGGTAATGGCCAACGCTCGTCTCCGCGGAGAGCATCACCGCCGAGCTCCCATCGATCACGGCATTCGCGACATCAGTGGCCTCGGCCCGCGTGGGCTCCGGCGCCTGGATCATCGATTCGAGCATCTGGGTGGCCGTGATGACCAACTTGCCAGCCTGGGTCGCACGATAGATCGTGTCCTTCTGCATCAGCGGCACACGCGCGACACCGGCCTCGACGCCGAAATCGCCTCGCGCGACCATTACCCCATCGGCAGCACCGATGATCTCATCGAGGTGCTCGTAACCCTCGATCTTCTCGATCTTGGCGATGGTTCGTCCCCGCCAGCCCCGCTCGTCCAAGCGAGCCCGTAGCTGCTCCATGTCAGCCGCCGAGCGGACAAACGACAGGGCAACGAAATCCGCGCCGGCGTCCGCCGCCACCGCGAGATCCCCCAAGTCCTTCTCGGTGATCGCCGGCAGCTCCGGCCGCGCGTACGTGACGTTGATTCCCTTGCGGGGAAGGAGCTCACCCGCCGACAGCGACCTGGCGACGACCTCCCCGGGCCCCACCGACTCGACGACCAGACGCGGCACACCGTCACCCACGACAATCTCCGAGCGCTCGGTGACGAGTCGCGGGAAGTCCGGAAAATTCACCGGAACACGTCCTGCCCCCACATCGTCATCGGTGCATGTGAACGTCACGACCTCGCCGGCCTGCACGCTGCGCGGCACCACCACCCCCGATAGCCGCAGCTTCGGCCCCTGCAGATCAAACAAAAGCCCGATCGGCCGCCCAGCGCGCGCGGCGGCGGCTCGCACCTCCTCCGCGCGGCGGCGCAGATCCTCATGCGTGCCGTGCGAGCAATTCAGCCGCGCGCAATCCACACCCGCCGCGACGAGAGCATCGAGGACCCCGGGGGTGTCCGTCGCCGGCCCGAGGGTGGCGATGATCTTCGTGCGCCGGTTGAACATCCTGCCCCGATGCTAACCACCTACGGACACCTCGCCCTCATGCCGCCGTGACAATCGCGCCGGTCAGACGACGACTCCAGGCTGTGCAGCCACCAGACAGCACTCCGTCTGGGGCAGTAGGTTCAATGTCGTTGTCACGCAACACGATTTGAGGAGGAGCAGCCGTGGCGCTGACCCAGTCCCAGTTGATCGCCGCGGTCGCAGACCGCGCCGAAATGAGCAAGGCGGACGCGAAGCGGGCACTCGACGCCCTCGACGAGATCGTTCTCGAGGAGCTGGGCAATGCCCAGAAGGTTCGTCTCGGCGGGCTCGTTCAGCTGACGGTGCGCGTCAAGGCAGCGACCAAGAAACGCCCCGGACGCAATCCGGCGACCGGCGAGGAGATCACGATCGCGGCCAAGCCGGCAAGCGTCGACGTGCGAGCGCGTCCGCTCGCGAAAGCGAAGGCGGCGCTTCCGTCGGTGCAGAAGGCACGACGCCGGCTGGCCGCGTCGAACGGGCGCACGTCACGCTAGGGCCCGCCCGCCTCCCGCAGGCCCCGGACGTGCGGCGACTTTTGCCGGCGATCACATCAAGCACCCGCAACGCGAGATCATCGCGGCCAAGCCGGGGCGAGTTGCCAGGGGTCCAACTCGACCGACCAGCGTGGCGCGGGCCACTGCTTGTGCGCCCAGGCGAAGAAGTCCAAGCCATCCGGCAATTTGATCGTGCGGTGCTCGCTCGCGAGGACCATCCACGGGCGATCGGGATCATGCTCGGTAATTCTGAACCGGTACTCGCGCATCCGTGGGAACGTATGTTCGCATAACCCTCAAGGCGTTGCTCGCTCGGTCAGCTCTTACCGAACGTTGGGTGGAAGATCGGTCGGTTCCACTCCCCTCCCGTTCGTGATGCGCCAATCCAGGCTGTCTTTCGAGACTTATGCAGCCCGGATCGGTCGGTGCGCCGAATTCGGATCGTGCGTACCCTTTGAGCGTGTCCTCGGCTGTGGAATGCCACCTTCTTATCGTGGGTGGGGGGCGCATGGGTGAAGCGCTGCTGGCTGGTCTGCTGGCGGCCGGACGTCCAGAAAAGGAACTTGCGGTCGCCGAGGTATCAGCATCGCGCCGTCAGCAGCTAGGCGCTGCGTACCCGGAGGTGAGTATTGCTGAGGACGTCGTTCCTTGTATGGGCGCGGTACTGGCGGTCAAGCCCGGCGAGGTGCCCGCGGCGGCGCGCGCCGTAGCTGGCGTGGGCGTGCGCCGCGTCCTGTCAGTGGCCGCAGGCGTGACGGCGGCGTCGATCGAGGCAGCGGCGGGACGACCACTGGCGGTAGTGCGCGCGATGCCCAACGCCCCGGCCCTGATCGGTGCGGGCGCAGCAGCGATCAGCGCCGGCTCGACGGCAGGCGAGGAGGACATGTCCTGGGCGGAGGAGATACTCGGCGCGGTAGGCGTCGTCGTGCGACTGCCGGAGCTTGGGTTAGACGCGGTGACGGGTCTGTCCGGATCTGGTCCTGCGTATGTCTTCCTCGTCGCCGAGGCGATGGTTGAGGCCGGTGTTCTCGAGGGGCTCCCCCGCGAGGTCGCTGAGACGCTCACGTTCCAGACGCTGCTTGGCTCCGCGCGCCTGTTATCCGCTGGCGGGAGCACGCCTGCCGCCCTTCGTGCCTCCGTGACTTCTCCTGGCGGGACCACCGCCGCCGGCGTGCGCGAACTTGAACACCACGGCGTACGAGCGGCGTTCCTCGACGCGGTGGCGGCGGCCGCTGGGCGCTCGCGCGAACTCGGACAGTGATCGGTGGTGATCGACCAGGCGTGGTCGGGCGCTATAGGTTCTGATGGTCTGTCGCTCGCAGTCGACTCGCGGCCGTTCTGCCAGATGCTCGCCGATGTCGGAGTCGCGATCGGAGTCCTGAGGGGCGTCGCACATGCGGCCGAAGCCGCGTACGCCCTAACGTCACGACAGTGTGCAGAGCTCGTCGGCGAGATCTTGTCCCGCCATGGCTACGACATAGAAATGGCCGACCTTCCGATCCTGTCAGCCGGCGCGTGTGAAGAGGTGTACCTATACGTAGCTAGGCGAGCGGACGTGTGGAGCTTTCTCTACGGTACCGAGCCCCGGCTCCCCGCGATGCGGAGTGCCAGCGGCGGCAACCCAGGCGGCTAGCCCGAGTCCCGATCCCTGTCGATGCCTCGGTCGGATTCGTCGCTTCCGGGCTCCGCCGCCGCCGTCATCGTGGGCGGCGGGGTCATCGGCACCAGCGCGGCGTTCCATCTGGCCGAGGCCGGCGTTAAAGTCGTGCTCGTCGAACGGGCACAACTCGGCAGCGGCTCCACATCCCGCGCCGCCGGTGGCGTGCGCACCCAATTCTCTGACCCGCTGAACGTCGACATTGCCCGGCGCAGCCTCGAGGCGTTCCGCGACTTCGGGCGGCGGCCTGGGTGGGAGATAGACCTCAAACAGGTCGGATACCTGTTCGTCCTCAACCGCGAGTCAGATGTCGAGGAGTTCGAGCGCAGTGTGGCGCTCCAGAACGAGTACGGGCTTGATTCCCGAATGCTTACGGCCGACCAAACACGCGCAATGTGCCCTCTCCTCGCGGGAGACGACATGCTCGCCGGCGCATTCTCACCCCGTGACGGCCACGCAACCCCCGAGAGTGTCGTACAGGGCTACGCGTTCGCCGCCCGCGCCCACGGCGCGCACATCCGCGTGAGCTGCGAGGTGCTCGACATCGAGACCACCGGGAACGAGATCAACAGGGTCGTGACTAACCACGGGGTGATCCGGACGGGCACCGTGATCTGCGCCGCTGGAGCCTGGTCGCGCGGCTGCGGCGCCATGGTCGGCGTGGATCTGCCGGTCACACCATTGCGCCGCCAGATTCTCTTCACCGATGCGATCGACGGACTCCCGGACCACCTCCCTATGACGATCGACTTCGAGTCGAGCTTCTACTTTCACCGTGAGCGTCCGGGCCTCCTGTTGGGGATGTCCGATCGCCACGAGAAGCCGGGCTTCAGCGTCGAGACCACCGAGGACTGGATCCCCGGGCTGACGGAGGTCATCCGGCGGCGGGCGCCTCGTATCGCCGACGCCGGGATCCGCGGCGGGTGGGCCGGGCTCTACGAGATGACGCCCGACCACAACGCGATCATCGGCGAGGCCCGGGGCGTCTCGCGGTTCCTCTACGCTTGTGGGTTCTCCGGTCACGGGTTCCTCCAGAGCCCCGCCGTCGGCGAGATCCTGCGCGACCTCGCCCTCGGCCGCGCGACCTTCGCCGACATCTCGCCCTTGAGCGTCGAGCGCTTCGCTACGGCCGCGCTTCGTCCGGAGTACAACGTTGTGTAACCGATTCCCAGTTTCCCCGCAACGCACGGAGCCGTCAATGACCACCACCGCCTCCCAGCAAGAGCTGTCTGTCTCATCGACTGACGCATTGCGTTCCCGAGCCCGGCGGAGCCTCGAGAACTGCGGCATCGAAATGTTGTCCCCGACGGCTGGGGCATCTGTCAGCGCGCGCTCGCCCATCACCGGTGACCCGTTGTTCGATGTACCCGCCGCAGGGCAGCCAGAGGTGGAGGCGGCGATCGCCGCGGCCAAGACTGCCTTCCGTGAGTGGAGTGTCACGCCAGCGCCGGTCCGGGGCGCCCTCGTCAAGCGCCTGGGCGCGCTGCTGACCGACCACAAGGCGGACGTCGCGGAGCTGGTGACGATCGAAGCCGGGAAGATCCCCTCCGAAGCCCTCGGCGAGGTGCAGGAGACCATCGATATCTGCGACTTCGCGGTCGGGCTGTCGCGCCAGCTCGAGGGGCGCACGATGCCCTCCGAGCGGCCCAACCACCGGTTGATGGAGACGTGGCACCCGCTGGGGGTGGTCGGGCTCATCACCGCGTTCAACTTTCCGGCAGCGGTGTGGTCCTGGAACAGCGTGGTGGCTTTGGTCTGCGGTGACACGATCGTGTGGAAACCGTCGACGATGACCCCGCTCACGGCGATGGCGTGCTCGGCGTTGCTGGATCGCGCCGCCTTGGAGTGCGGTGCGCCGGCCGCAGTTCATCGGCTGGCGGTCGCTGACGGTCGCGATGCCCAAGCGCTGGTGGAAAGCCGCGATGTAGCCCTCGTAAGCGCGACGGGATCGGAGCGGATGGGGGCAGAGATCGCGCCACGGGTGGCAGCTCGCCTGGGCCGATCGCTGCTCGAGCTCGGCGGCAACAATGCCGCCGTCGTCGCACCCTCTGCGGATCTTGAGCTCGCCAGGCGGGCGATCGTCTTCGCCGCAGCGGGAACCGCCGGCCAGCGCTGCACGACTTTGCGTCGGGTGATCGTCCACGACGACGTCGCCGACGACCTCCTCGCCGGGCTGCGTGATGTGTTCAGCAGGCTCCCGATCGGCGACCCGCGGGCCTCCGGAACCCTCGTCGGTCCGCTCATCAACGAGGGCGCGTACCGGGAGATGAGCGAAGCGCTCGAAGCGGCGCGGGCCGACGGAGGCGAGGTCATCGTCGGCGGGGGCCGGCGGGCCGCTGCGGGCTGTCCGAACGCCTATTACGTCGAGCCCGCGATCGTCCGCATGCCGGCCCAGACCGAGCTGGTGCGTCGGGAGACGTTCGCGCCAATCCTCTACGCGATGACCTATCGGGAGTTCGACGACGCGATCGCGGTGCACAACGGGGTCCCCCAGGGGCTCTCGTCCAGCATCTTCACCCGCGATCAACGAGAGGCCGAGCGCTTCCTCGCCCCCGACGGATCCGACTGCGGGATCGCCAACGTCAACATCGGCACCTCGGGTGCCGAGATCGGTGGCGCGTTCGGCGGCGAGAAGTCCACGGGAGGCGGCCGCGAGTCAGGCTCCGACGCCTGGCGCGCCTACATGCGCCGGGCCACCAACACCATCAACTACTCGGACGACCTCCCGCTGGCCCAGGGGGTCGAGTTCGGTTGACTCGGTTAACGCTCACCCCTCCGCCGGAGCAGAGCCCGGGCGGACCTTAGGCGAGCGTCTGGGTGCGCTCACCAGAGGTGAACGCGCCGAGGTGGAACCGAAGCGGCCGCTGCGCGACGGGCAGCTGGTTGCGCGAACGACGGCCACCGCAGTGTTCGGCGCGTCGCGGCCAGTAGGGATCTCGGCCGGGAGTGCATTGGTCATCGCCCTAGGCGCGCGCACACGCTGGGGCAGCCGCCGCCGTCGCAGCACGACTCGATCTTCTGACGGCAGTCGTGGCACCACCACGCAGAGCGCATCCAGAAGAGGCGGTGCGGCCGTCCTGTCAACGGGCACATATGCCCATTGTCCCTCCTCCCGCGGACGGCGACGAAACGCGGGACCGGCTTGAGGGAACTGCAACTTGACTACGAGTGCAGCCAATCGCGGTCCCGACGGAAGTGCAGGATTGGAGCTGCTCGCGCGTCTTGCCGATGTTGCGCGGTGAGGGTCGGGTGTCGCGCGGCGGGCGCACTGTGGCCAGCTTGAGCGAAGGCGGCTTGAGCCGCGGTAGCGGCAGGCGTCCGTCGCCACAGTGACTCGTGGCGCTCGCCACAGTGACTCGTGGCGCCTCTCGCTTCTCGCGCGCCGTAGCGAGTGTCGGGCGGTCGCGGCGCCAGCGCTCGAGTTCGTGGCGTCACGCAAGGCCGCGGGGTGTTCCTGGGGGGGCCATCATCCGATAGGGATGATGCGGCAGGCCCGGAGCGGTGTTTCGATCGCCTCATGACCGAAGCCGCCCCGCGACGCCTGCTGGTCGTCGCCAACCGCACTGAGTCGACACCCCAGTTGCTCGAGGAGGTGAAGCGCCGCGCGCACGAGGGCTGCGCCGTCACGCTGATCGTGCCGCCGGAGCGCCATCCCGACGCGCCGGACTGGTCGCCGGAGGTCGCGAAGGACCTCGTCCAGCGCGCCGCCGGAGCGAGGCCGGTCGACATGGTCGACCCCGGCCCGGACGCAGCGGCCACCATCGGTGAGATCGTTCGCGCGGGCGCGTGCGACGAGATCCTGCTCTGCACCCCTCGCGAGCACCACCCCCACTGGCACCGCCACAACCTGCCCAAGACGATTCAGGAGCTCGGGATCCCCGTGACGGTCATCCCGCCCCGACGCAACCGGCTGGTCCTACTCGCACGGCTTCCCGGACGAGTGGGTGCGGCTCGAGGTCGGACCGCTCACGTAGCGCACCCAGATCGACCTCGCCCGCCAGCTCACCGAGGCGATCTGGTCCATGCTGAACCGTCATCAACCCTTCGCTCCGGCAGGCGCCATTAATCGTCTGGCTGCCTGACAGCCCCTAACGAAACTGCGCCGCCGGACTGAGCCCCGATGACACACAACCCTCGAACGCAGATGAGGCGACAGAAGGGTGAGCACCGCTCCACCGGCCCGACTCGCCCGCGGACCGTGATATGAGCTTCCTCCCGTGTCAGCCGGTAGACGCCGGCCGCCAGCATATGTAGCGCGCCCGTTCCGCGCGCGCTCTCGTGAGCCCCGCTATCGGCGAGCCACGAACTTCCACCAGTGCGACTCGGCGAGCCGCGCGTTGCCCCCTGACGACTGATGAGCTCGACTCGCTGCGCTGCGCCGTGTCCCGCGCTGTCGAATATGCAGGTCGTTCAGGAGTAGAAGCCCGCCGGCCCCCAATCGTCCGGGATAGCGGCGCCGCCGCGGACGCTCGCTGAGGCGCCGATCCCCCGGTGGGCGACGGTCGGATCGAGGAGGCGACCGTCAGGTTCATCAACGTGCGTTTTCCGTCCCGGTCGAGCCTTCTAACCAGCGCTTCAGCGCTTCGCGTCCGACCAACGTGACCTCGCCGTTGGCGGCGATCCAGTCACGAGCGCGCAACTCGCCGACCAGCCCACCCGGATCGATCGGACTCGCCTCATCGCCCCCGGCGACCAGTACGTCGGTCCCCGGCTCAACCCCCCAGCGACCCGAGTCAAGGGCGCTGAGCGCACGCCCCTGCTCGTCGCTGGGAACATCAAGCGGATGCGGACCAGCGACGGGCACCGTCCTCGCCGCCGTTTCAGGTTCCAACTCCCGCGCCTGTGCCGCGTGGTGAGCTCCGGGATCGCTGAGCCGGTCGCTGATCCACCGCCCCGTCAAGTCGGCGAGTTCCCGGAAGCGCTCACCACCCATCTCGACCTGCCGCGCAATCTCGTCCAGATCGATGCTCTTTACCGCACGCTCGACTGACCGGCTCAGTTCAGTCGCGATCGCGCGAACCCTCTTCTCAAAGCTCTCGTCATCTCGTCCACTCATCACAAGATCATCGCACCGGCGTGGCGCGCCATCGCTTCCAGAGCGCAGCAGCCGCATCGGATCCGCCGGCGGCGACCGGCGCGCCCATCCCGCACAGCCCGGCGTACATAGGCATTTCGCCGGTTCTACACGCCCGGCTGCTGCCTCGCCATCGGCGAAGACCGCGCATCTGGGGACGACGCCTTTCGCCATGAACAAGGCCTGCGGGCCGACGACTCCGTTAGCGACGACGCGGGGGGGCCCTCGTTAGCGCACAGTCGGTGCCGCGTAGCAAAGCATTGGAGCGGGCGGTGCGAGCCGTCCGTACGCACGCGGCCGTCGGGGCGCGGGAGGATCGTGGGGCTCGCCTCAGCGGCTAGCCGGCCGCCGGCTCCGGAACCGGCTCGGGCCGGTGCTCGTCGCGTGCCGGCCTGCGCTGCACGCTGCCCTCGATGTTCACCCGCGGGAGGATGCGGTCGAGAAACGCCGGAAGCTTCCAGTTGAGATCGCCGAGCATTAGCATCACAGCCGGCACCAGCACCGAGCGCACGATTGCGGCGTCCAGCAGCACCGCCCCGCCCAGCCCCACGCCGAACAGCTTGATGATGCGCTCGCCGCCGAGCACGAACGCCCCGAACACAAGCACCATGATCGCCGCCGCCGCCGTGATCGTGCGGCCGGTTGCGGCGAGGCCGTGTGCGACCGCCTCGCGGTTGTCGCGCCGCCGGTGCCACTCCTCGTAGATCCGGCTGACGAGGAACACCTCGTAGTCCATCGACAGTCCGAACAGGATGGGGAACATCAGCACGGGCAGGAAAGCCTCGATCGGTCCCGTCTTGTCGATGCCGATCACCGATGCTCCCCATCCGTTCTGAAAGATCGCGGTGATCACGCCGAACGCCGCGCCGGCCGAGAGCAGGTTCATGAGCGCAGCGGTGAGCGGGATCGCGATGCTGCGGAACACGGTCATCAGCAGCAGGAAGCTGAGTAGCACGACGATGCCGATGAACAGCGGCAGCTTGCCGGCCAGCACGTGGCTGAAGTCATCGAAGATCGCGGTCTGGCCGCCGGTGAGCACCGTGATGCCGGTGCCGCGCTCAGCGGCCGGAACCACCTGATCTCGGACCTTGTGGAGCAGGTCGGCCGTCGAGTTGTCCTGCGGGGAGCCCTTGGGGTACAGGTCGGCGATTGCCACGCCGGGCTTTCCGCCGGCGCCGGGGATGAAATGCGGCTGCGACGCGCCCACGATCCCGGGAGTTTTGGCCACCGCCTGCTGGACGCGCAGGAACGCCGCCTTCTGCTCTGGCGAATCGACCTCGGCCACGAGCTGGAGCGGCCCGTTGTAGCCCGGGCCGAATCCCTTGGCGAGCAGGTCGTAGGCCTTGCGCGTGGTCGTGTTGGCCGGATCGCTGCCGGCGTCCGAGGAGCCCAGCCGCATCGAGAGGAACGGGATCGCGAGGATCAGCAGCAGTCCGGTCGCCACCATCGCGAACACCGCGGGACGCTTCTGCATCCAGCCCGTCCAGCGCGCCCACGCGGCAGACTCGTCGGAGGTCCGCAGCCGCCCGTCGCGCAGGGCGCGCCGCTCGCGGCGGCGCAACACGAAGCGCCCGAAGAAGCCCAGCAGCGCCGGCAACAGCGTCAGCGCCGAGACCACGGTGAACGACACCGCGATCGCGGCCGCCACGGCCACGCCGTACAGGAAGCTGACGCCCAGCGCGAACATGCCGAGCATCGCGATGCACACGATCATCCCGGCGAACAGCACGGCGCGTCCGGACGTGTCCAGCGACTCGGTCACCGCCTCCTCGCCGCTGAGGCCGCGCAGGATGCCCTGCTTGTAGCGAGTGACGATGAACAGCGCGTAGTCGACGCCGACGCCCAGGCCGATCAGCAACGCCAGCTCGTTTGAGAACGACGCCATGTCGATCACGTGCGAGAGCAGGGCGACGACGCCGATCCCGACGCCGAGCGACACGCCGGCGGTCAGCAGCGGCAACAGCGTAGCCAGCAGCGAGCCGAACACGACGAACAGGACCGCGGCCGCAGCCACGAACCCGAACAGCAGGCCGCTCGAGTCGTTGCCCTGGCTCGCGCTCTGCGCCACCTGGCCGCCGACCTGGAACTGGACGGAGTCGTTGGCGGCGGAGGTGATCTTCTCGACGAACGCCTTCGCCTCGGTGTTGGAGATCTTGTTTGACTGCGCGTCGAACGTCACGTTGGCGAACGCAACATCGCCGTTGGGCGAGATCTGCGCCTTGCCCGTCGGTGCGTATGGGGAGGCGACCGACGACACGCGCGGCAGCTCGGCGACCTGCGCGAACAGCGCCTCCGCCTTGGCACGGATCGCGGGGTCGGTGACCTTGCCCTGGCGGGCGCCGACCACCAGTTGGTCGGTGTCACCGGACGCCTCCGGGGCGTTGCGCTGCAGCAATCGAATCGCGTCGAAGCTCTGCGTATGCGGAAGCTTGAAGTTGTCCGAATAGGAGCTCCCGACCGCGCCGTGAAGCGCGGTCACGCCAACGATCGCGACGATCCAGCCAAGCAGGACCAAGCGTCTGTGGACATAGCAAGTTCTTGCAAGCGTTCGCATCGAGCGTGAGCCCCTCTGTTCGGCGGTGAACAGGCCTCCGGCCGCATTGTGCATCCGGCGCTTGAAAACTCTCTGACAGCCGGGGGCCACGTCGCAGAGTAGCGAGTGGCTTTCGTGGGCTTCGCTGAGAGCGCCGGACCCGGACTCCTCCTTGCTGGCGAAGCAGAAGACCGCCACTGGACGAGCCGACCACACGCGTGCCGGCCGCGTGCTGAACCGTTACGGCGCGGAGGGGCGCTCGCCCTTCGGCGCGTAGCGGTGGTGCAGCGACAGCGGGTTGCCGTCAGGGTCCAGGCAGATCGCCTGCCAGCAGACGCCGGAGTCGAACGTGTTGCTGACGAAGCGCACGCCCTTGGCCTCGAGTCGCTCCCGCGCGACGGCCACGTCACTGACCTGCAGGGCGATCGGCATCGCGTTGGGCGAGAACGTGCCGCCGAAGTCCTCGGTGCGCATGATGGCCAGCGTGAGGTTGCCGGCCTGGTACTCGGCGCCTGGCCAGCTCCCGTAGCGCTTGACGAACGGCAGGCCGAGTGTCTCGCCGTAGAAGGCGGTCATCGCATCGAAGTCCTGCGCCGGGATGCAGACGAAGTCCACGCCGGTGATGAGGGGAGTCGTATCAGTCATGGTGACTTAGATCGTCGCCGGCCCCGCGACTCATCGGTCGACGGAAAATCGAAGCCGCCCCGACGCGGCGTGATCGCTTCCGTCCTCCTGGTCTCCGGCCTCCCGAGAGTGCATCGCCGACGTAGGATCATGGTGGGTCCGCGCCCATTAGCGGCGCGGCGGACCGTCGGACTCCGGTGCGGTCAGCGGCGAAGGCTCCCTAAACCCCGGACGCAAGGCTGCTAATCCGAGACTTCCGCAGCGTCGGCAGGACGCCGTCCTCGAACGCCAATCCCCGGTCGCAGGAAGCGAAACGAAGCAATCGTGGCCACCACGCCGACGATGATCAGCACGATCTGCAACCACGTCGGCGCTCCGAGGATCGCGTGGCCGGCGAAGTAATACTCCAGCGTGATCAACGCCGACCACGCGAGAGCTGCGACCGCGCTGACCGCCAGGAAGCGGCCGAAGGGCACGCCACTCGCGCCCGCAACGAGCCCGGCAGCATTTCGTAAGCCGGTGATGAAGCGGGCGATAAACAGGGGCGCGATGGGGTGCCTCTGGAACTTGCCACGAAGCTCCTGGATGCGCTCCGGCTCCTGACGGAGCAGCCGCCCGACACGGAAGAGCACAGGCTCACCCCGCCAACGACCGACGGCAAAGCCGGCGGTTCCACCAAAAAGTGCGCCTAGCGCGCCCGCAGCGATAACCCCTACCAAGGGGAGGCCATTCTTTGCCGATGCGTCGATCCCTGCGATCACCAGCGCCGTGCCACCGGGAACCGGAAAGCCCATCGCCTGTAGGCCTGCTGCCAGGAACACGGCGATGAGGCCGAATTCGTGGATCAGCTGGGTGATCTCGTGGGAGCTCACAGCCCGTAGTTTGCCCGACGCCGGTTGCCGGCCCCGAGGACCTGATCGCTCGCCCGGGATCGCCCCAAGCTCGCGCTCTCGCATGGGAGCGTCGCAATCGGCATGGCGGGGCAGGCCTTACCCGGGAGGCAGCATCTGCGGACGCGCTCGCGGATGAGGGCTTTCGCCATGGCGGCTGGTCAGAGCTGGCGAGCGCCTTGGCGAGGAGGGGATGGTGGTGCGCTAGGTGTGGCGCCTCGATGGGCACGGTTAGATTCCGCTCAGGAGCCACCGCCGTCGGCTCGTGCCGAGACCTCCCATTGGCGACGAGCAGGTGCGACCCGACGCTAGCGTCGAGACCTGCATTCGTGCTGGCGCAGGCATTGGAGGGAGGCCGACTGTCTGTTGCTGAGAGTCCGGGCGAATGCTTTTCCTATCGGAGTATCCGCGGCAGTCCGAAGTGCGGGAAGGCGCTGTTGCCGCCAAACCAGGTGATGGCGGAGATCTGCTGGCCCTCGAGGGTCAGGACAAGCATTCCGTACAGTCGGGCGATCTCGGTCTGGGGAGGTCGGAAGTAGGCGCCGAAGGCTGGTTGGGTGTTGGCGCGGGTCGGTACCAGTAGCGGCGCGCCTCGCGTGATCGTGCGGTCGCGTAGGAGCGAGCCGATCCTGGCGGGACCCTGGTATTCGTAGGGCTCGGGCGGCATCGTCAGCCACGCCTCGTCGGTCAGTAGGGCGACCACGCCCTCGATGTCGCCGCTTTGGATCGCGTCGGCGAAGCGGCCGACGGTGTCGCGCTCGCGTTTGGAGTCGGGGAGCGGCGCCCGTTCTCGTCCGGCGGCCGGCAGCCGCGATTCGAATGCCGCGCGGGCGCGGCGCAGCCGGCTGTTGACCGATTGTGCGGTCGTGTCGAGCATTTCGGCGACCTCCTCCGCGCGGTAGCCGAGTACGTCGCGGAGCACCAGCACGGCGCGCTGGGGCGGGGACAGATGCTGAAGGCCGACGATGAAGCCCAGCTCGATCGCCTCTTTGGTCTCGTAGCGCGCCTCCGGCCCGGGAGCCTGGTCCGGGATCCCCTCGAGCAGGACGTCGGGGAAGGGTTCCAGCCAGATCGCCTCGCCGTAGCGGGTGGGCTCGGGCCTCTCGGTCATCCGCTGCGACTCCTCAGGGCGGCGTCTCGTTGCTCGGAGCGCATCGAGGGCGCGGTTGGTCGCGATCTGGTACAGCCAGGCAGGGACCGACGCGCGGCCTTCGAACCCCTCAAGGCCACGCCAGGCGGCGAGGAGGGTATCTTGGAGCAGGTCCTCCGCGTCGTGGACCGACCCGACGATGCGGTAGATGTGGATCTGGAGCTCACGCCGGTACGGGTCGGTCAGCTCGCGGAACGCATCCTCCTCGCCAGCGCGCGCACGCGCGAGGGCCTGGCTGGTCACGCTCGCATCCTCGCACTGACTGTTCCTTTCACCCGCATCACTGTAATGACGTCGGCGCGCCCCGAAATTCGCCGGTTAATTTCCCTCGCCGCGAACGTCTCAACACCCGCAACAACCACAAGTCCAAGCAAGGAGATTCAAGATGGGAAAGATTGTGGTCAGCGAGAACGTTTCGCTTGACGGCGTCGTCGAGGACCCGAGCGGCGAGCAAGGGTTCAGGCACGGCGGCTGGTTTGTGCAGTTCATGGGTCGGGACTGGGAGGCGTGGGCTGAGGTTGAGCTCGCCGAGGCACAAGGCGCCGAGGCGCTGCTGTTGGGTCGCCGCAGCGACGAGTACTTCGGCACACGGTCGCCATCCCAGAGCGGCGAGTGGGTGGACAGGTTGAACAGCCTGCCGAAGTACGTCGTGTCCTCGACCCTCGAAGAGCCCAAATGGACCAATGCGACCGTCCTGAGGGGCGAGGTAATCAGCGAGGTCTCGAAGCTGAAGCAGCAGACAGAGGGGGAGATCGTCGTGTACGCCAGCCGCCCGCTCGTCCACACGCTGATGGAGCACGACCTGGTCGACGAGCTGCGGCTCACCGTCTTCCCGGTCGCGCTCGGCGCGGGCGAGCGCCTGTTCGGCGAGACCAGCGACAAGCGACCCCTGCGCCTGATTGACACGAAGACCATCGGGAACGGCCTCGCCCACCTAACCTACGAGCGCGTCCGCGAGGGCTAAATGGCCCGGCCGCACGCGCCTTCGAGCCCGAAGCTGACGACGCCTGTCGGCCGGCCGGGCTCGCGGGGCGATCGCCCGATCAGGACGCTCCGTCACTACGGTCCGATCCTGTCTCGCAAGCGAATTCCGACAACTTGAGGTGTGTAGCGATGGTCAGATTCCTGGCGGTCTACGACAAGCCGGATGATCCGGACGCATTTGATCGCCACTACCGCGAGGTCCACATCCCGCTCGCGAAGCAGCTATCCCGGCTTCGCCGGTACACGGTTAGTCGGAACCCGGTGCCGACTCGCGACCGCAAGGCGTACTACCTGATCGCGGAGCTCGACTGGGACGACATGACCGACCTCCAGCATGCATTCCAGACCCCTGAGGGGCGAGCGTGCGCCGACGATGTCGCTACCCTCGCGCCGCCTGACAAGGTCCAAACCATGATCTACGAACTCGAGGACGCACTGCAATAAGCAGATCGGCGGGGGTCATCCTCTCGCCCTGCGGACAGGCGGAGCAGCGCCAGCTCAAACCTCTGCTGCGCAAGCTGGATCGTCGAGCACCGCCAAGTTCGAGTGGGCAGTCCTCGGACACCCGCTTTCGCGACGGCTGTGGCATCTGGGGCACAACAGCCATCGCCCCGCAATGCGCGGACTGCAGGGAAGACATGCGCGCCGCCCGCCGGCGGCGCTCCGACCAGGCTCGCGTGTGGCGAAAGGGAGCTATCGCCCGAGGCGACTCACGTTGCCAATGCGGGCGATGGCGCTCGCTGGCGCGGCCCGCACGAAAAGGCCACAACTCGAAGCATAACTTTCGGATAGGGTCGGCTGATCTACTACAACAAGGGAGGCGACGATGCATGCGTTGCTCGTGAACGTGAAGCTCTCGGATAACCCGGACCCCACGATCCTGCGGGAGCAGGTCGTGCCGCGGGTCAAAGAGCTTCCCGGCTTCGTGGCCGGGTACTGGACCCGCGGCGACGGGGTAGGCCGATCGATCGTTGTCTTTGACTCAGAGGAGAACGCGCGGGCGGCGTCAGATCTAGTGCCGTCAATGGTTCCTTCCGGAACCCCCGTCGAGGGCAACGAGGTAAGCGAGGTAGTCGCACACGCTTAGCCGCGAGCATTCGCCCGGTTATCTCTCACTCATGGCCTGAACCAACCGCTGTCGCATTGATCGAGCAGCACCAGCGGTCACCGCCCCGACGCCGGCGACTGCTTAGCCGGGGGTTTGCGGGAACTCAGTCCGCCCTGCTCTGCTCACGCGACGGTACTTCACGCCAGTCCGGCTGAGTGCCTGCAATGCGCGGCGAGCAGGGCGGTCCCGGCGCAACCTCTCGAGGACGAACGGCGCATGGTTGGCGGACAGCACCGCCGCGGTGGCAGTCGGGATGTGAAGCTGCTCCTCTTTCGATGAACCGCGCAGGGCTAGGCGCGCCCGTGGGTGGCACCGACCGTCGGCCGGCGTCTGGGGCGATCAGCGTGCGCGTCGTGGGAATGGATCCAGGCCAGGTCGGTGTAGAGATCCGCGAACGCGGCGTCGCGACGAGCGATCTCCGGACCGTCGGGGAGATGCATCAGGTCGGCTGTGCGGCGCGAGAGCCACTGCACCGCCGCGGTCCGCCTGCGGCGGCGCTCGGTGTAGTGGCGCAGCGCAGACGCGAGACCGTCGGCCCGCTGCACCTCGGCTAGCTCGTCGGCGAGGACGATCGCGTCCTCGATCGTCTGGTTGGCGCCCTGCCCTTGATGGGGCACCATGGCGTGCGCCGCGTCGCCGATCAGGACGACGCGCTCGGTGTGCCAGCGCGTCAGTGGTGCGAGGTCGTGCAGCGCCCAGCGCGCGCCGACGTCGATCGCGCCGACCATCTCGGTCACCGCGGGGTGCCAGCCCGCGAACGCATCGACGGCGTCGCTAACCGCGCACTCCTCCATCCACGTCGCGTTGGTCCATTCCGGGACGCGAACGACGGCGAGGAAGTTGACCGTCCGGCCGCCGTCGATCGCGTAATGCAGTAGATGACGGGCCGGCCCGGCCCAAAACTGGAGCGGGGTCGGGTCGGGGAGCGAGGGCATCTGCTCGACGGCCACGAGCCCGCGGTAGCCGACCGTTCCGGAGAACCTGCCTCGAACCTCGCCCACCACGTGTGGCCGGATCACCGAGTGAACGCCGTCCGCGCCGACGACCACGTCCGCGTCAGCGCTTTCGCCACCCGCGAAATGCAGCTCGATGCCGGCACGCCGCTCCTCGACACCCACGCACCGCCGGGCGAGGTTCAGCCCCTCGCCTCCAAGTCGTTCGGCGAGTGCCCGCAGGAACGCAACTCGATGCACTCCGTAGAACGGGGCTCCGAACCTCGCCTCGTATGTCCCGTCGCGTCCGATCGGATGGTCGGCGATGATCTCGCCGGTGTCCCAGCGGCGGATGACGAGCGCCGAGGGGATTACCGAGACGGCCTCGACCTGCTCGCCGACCCTGAGACGCCGCAACTCGCGTGTCCCGTTGCCCGACAGCGCGACCGCGGCGCCGACCTCGCGCAGCTCGTCCGCCTGCTCGTAGATCTCGGAGCTCATCCCGCGCTCGCGCAGCGCGAGCGCGAGAACCAGCCCCCCAATGCCGCCGCCGACTACCGCGACCTTGAGCCCGGACATGGCTTTACGCGATCGCCGGCGCGCGGGCGGGAGCCAGCGCGAAGTTGTAGCTGATCGTGTAGCCGCCGTCGTCGGCGGGCTCGGGGTGCACGATCAGCTCGGGTTTGACCGCGCTCGCGACGTCGTTGTCTAGGTAGTCGCTGGTGTCGATGAACAGCTGGGTGACCAGCGGCTCATAGCCTTCGGCTGAGACGATCAGGTGAATGTGCGCGGGACGCCACGGGCTCCAGCCGGCCGCGGCGGTCATTTTGCCCGTCGGCCCGTCGAGCGGGATCGTGTACGGGCCGGGGATCACGGTCGTGAACTCGTAGCCGCCGTCGGCGCCGGCGCGGATCTGGCCGCGGAGGTTGCCCTCCGGCGGACCCGGCATGAAGCCCGAGTAGCGTCCGTCGGCATCGGCCTGCCAGATGTCGAGGTTGGCACCGGCGAGCGGCTTGCCGTCGGCGTCCGTCACGTGGCCCGACACGCGGGTTCGACGGCCGGTCTCGTCGGGACGGTGCGGGAGCTCGAACGGGGCGTCCAGCAGCGGGGCGTCGGGCAGGTGGAACGGGCCGAGGATCGTGCCCTGGGAGCCGTCGCGGTTGCCGAAGGCCTGCTCTTCGACGACGTGCTCGATGTAGACGTCGCCGAATAGCGGCCATTCGCCGGCCTCACCGACGTCGATGAACCACTGTTTGGCGGTTTCGTAATCCTCGTAGGTGACGTCGTTCTCGACGATCGCCTCGTGGATGCGGCGCAGGATGTCGGTGATGAGTTGGTTGGCGCGATCAGGCATCGCTCTCTCCTCCGTTGATTGCATTTGGGTGGCGCGCCAGCGCTGTGACGCGGATGTCCAGGTAGGGGAACAGCGGAAGGCCGGACAGGAGCTCGTGCAGCTCGTCGACCGAGCCGACGTCGAGCACGCTCACGTTCGCCCAGCGGCCGGCCACCCGCCACAGATGCGGCCAGCGCCCGTCGCGCTGGATTGCTTGTGAGTACTCGCGCTCGCGTGTCATGAGGTCGTCGGCTTGGTCCGGCGGCATGTCGGGCGGCAGGCGGACGTCCATCTCGGCCATGAACAGCATCAGCGGTCCAGCCGGTACCGCTGGAGACGCTCCGCGTCGATCTCGACGCCGAGACCCGGCGCCGTCGGGACGGCGGCGCGGCCGTCGCGGATCTCCGGGGGCGCGACCACGAGATCATCGGACAGGTCGAGGAAGTTCGCGACCTCGGCCGGCTCGCCCGCCGTGGCGGCGAACGCGGCGGCGAACGAGATCGTCGCCTTGGCGCCGATCGCCCCCTCGTATTGACTGCCGACGACTACCGGTACGTTGCGAGCGAGGCAAAGATCGAGTATCCGGCGGGATTCCGCGAATCCGGTCCGCGCGGTCTTCACGCTCACCATCCGCACCGCGCCTTCCTCGAGTGCGCGGTCGACATGCGCGAGGCTGATGCAGCTCTCATCGCCGACCAACGGCACGACCCAGCGGTCCGCGAGGCGCCGTCGGCCGGCCCGGTCTTCGACGGCGATCGGCTCCTCAATCGCCCGCACCCCGAGCGCGGCCAGTGAATCTCCGGCGCGCACCGCGTCCTCGTAGCTCCAGCCCCGGTTCGCATCGACGTACAGATCGGCATCCGGAAGGGCGTCACGGATCGCGCGCACCGCGGCAACGTCGAGATCCGGCGCGCGCCCCACCTTGACCTTGAAAGTCTTGACCCCGAACTGCTCATTCACCGCCACCGCCTCGGTTGCCATCGCCGACGGCTCGTCGAACGAGAGCATGTGCGCCGCGGCGACATGGTCGGCGAACCCCCCAAGCAGCCTGTGGCACGGGCATCCCAGCATCTGCCCGACGAGATCCCAGACAGCGAGGTCGACGGCACCCCGGGCGGCGCCGTTCCCAGCAACGCCGGCGCAGCGGTGCGCCACGAGTTCGGTCCTCAGCGGATCGACACCCGTCAACGCCTCACTCAGCGGCCCGCCCACGGCTTCGACGATTGAGCTCTGCGTCTCGCCGTAGGTGTACGGGCGCGGCTGCGCCTCGGCCTGACCGACCAAGCCGGCATCGGTGTACACGCGAACGAGCACGTTGTCCGCGCTAGCCACGCTCCCCGAGGCAAACGCAGGCGCACGGCGGTATGGCAACGCGAAAGGGATCGCCTCCACTGCGGTGATCTGCACCGCGCCGGCCAACGCGTCGAGCGCCGCGAGCGTCGCCGGATGACTGCCGACTTGCATCGTCTTGGGGTTTCCCCTCCTAGCCCGCCGCGCAGAACGCGGCCGTTCGTTGCACCCTACGAAAGGTCGATCTGTTCGGCAACACAAATCAGGTGTTGATTGAATACGTCCTCGATATGAATCGTCCAAGGGGGTAATCGTGGAGCTGCGGCGTCTACGCTACTTCGTTGCCGTCGCCGAGGAGCGACACTTCGGCCGTGCCGCCGAGCGGCTGCACATCGCCCAGCCACCCCTCTCGCAACAGATCCGCCGCCTCGAAACTGAGCTGGGAGAGACGCTGCTGTACCGGACCACCCGCAGCGTCGAGCTCTCACCCGCCGGCGAAATACTCCTGGACCGAGGCCGCCAGATCCTGGCCGCGGCCGACGCGGCGGTCGAGGACGCACGCCGTGCGGCGCGCGGCGAGTATGGACGCCTCGCCCTCGGATTCACCGGCTCCTCGACCTACGAGATGCTTCCGTCGATCGCCGCCGCCCTACGCCAGGAGCTGCCCGGCGTAGTGCTCGAACTCCGAGGCGAGCTCCTGACCCCCGCCCAGGTCAACCGACTCATCGACGGCACGCTCGACCTCGGCCTCCTCCGCCCTCCGGTCCGCGAACGCGAACTCAAGCTCGAGGTGCTCCGATCCGAACCCCTCATCGCCGTCCTCCCGAAATCACATCCACTCGCTGACTCAGACGGGGTCCCCCTCGAGGAGCTCAAAGACGAGCCGTTCGTGACCTACCCCTCGCACGTCCGATCGGTCCTGCACGACGCGGTGGAGGACGCATGCGAAGCTCAAGGTTTCAAGCCGCGCGCCGCCCATGAAGTCGCCGAGACCGCGACACTAGTGAGCTTCGTCGCAGCGGGACTCGGCGTCTCCCTCGTTCCCGCCTCAGTACGCCACATGACGGTTCGGGGCGCGATCTACCGCCCACTCTCCGGGGACAGCACCCAGGTCGAGCTCGCGGCGGCATGGAGACGTGATGACAGCCGTCCTGTGCTGGCCCGCGCGCTTGACGTGATCCGGCACCATCTTCGCGACACCTGAGCAACGTTACGCTGGGCGTGTGCTCGCAGCGTGGTGCGAGCGACCGGGACCGGCGGCCGATGTGGTCCCATCACCATCGATTTGACCCTTGATCCCGACCGGCTGGACGGCCTCGACGACATAGAAGCCGTCCGACATGATCCGCCGCGTGGACAAGGAGCAGGCCACGAGTTGAGCCTGCTCAACTTCGTCGGCGCACGCCGCGGCGCGGTCGCCGAGATCTCAATCGCCGGATCCGATCCGACGGTGACGTTCGGTGGCGCCCACGGAACCCAGATGCGCGTTTCCGCGCTTAGTTAGCGCTGCTCCTCTACTTGTCGAGGGCGGCTCCGCGGGTTTCGGATATCGGCAGGCGCTCCCGTAGGCCGGCGAGATCCAAGAGCACAGCGGGCGCCGAACCTCCCGGGGCGACCACCGCGAGCCGCCGTCCGCGGCGTCGGAGGCGGTTGTGAAGCTCGACGAGCGCGCCGAGCCCGCTCGAGTCGATGAAGCTCACGTCGCTGAGGTCGACGACAACGGCGGCAGCGCCCTCACGCGCCGCGTCCGACAGCGCGGCACGAAAGTCGCCGACGCGGGCGGTATCGAGCTCGCCTTCGGGAGCGATCACTGTTGGTTCGGCGTCAGACAATGTACGTAGGGTCGGTGCCAAAACGGTACCCGTATCTCGGCCTTCGACGCTGACCGGCCCCCGGCGAGCAAGACCCGTGGGGTGCGCGGAACGGTCTTGTGGCAGCGCGTGGGGTCCGCCCGCTTCCGGCTCGGCGAATCCAGCTCGTAGTCAGATAGCGCGCGTACCGTAGGCACGCGCGCTCGCCGGCCCCAGACCAGAAGGCCGGCGGGAGCGCAACCCGACGGGGCCTGCCGCTCCCGATCAGGATGCCCGGGCGCTGCCGACTTCCCGAACGACCAAGCGCGTGGCCAGGGCGTCGGCGGTGCTGCGTCTCAGCGGTCTGGCGCGGCCAGACGATAAGTCGCAGGTCGCCCCTCCAAAGTGCCGTGCTGCATGGAAAGCGGCACTCTCGTATCCATCGGCGACGTCGCTCCTTGAACGCCTCGGTGCTCATTGCGGGCAAGAACCCCGTGAAGGTCTGGCCGTTCTTGCTCCGCGCTCCCCACCGCTTGTATTTCCGGCCCACCCAACCGCCTCATGTAGGTGTTGACGCGCCGCGGGGCACGCGTCGCAACAATCGTCAGGAGGATCTGAGATGGTCAAGTATTCGTTCTTGCGAGGCCGCGAGGCCGATGACCCTGTCTCGTTCAAGCGGTGGCGCCGTGGATTGCGCGTCGCGGCGAGCACGGTCGCGGGTTGCCTGACCGCGCTGTCGCTGACCGCGGCCGCGGCTCAGGCCGACACGGATGGCGTGAGGATCACCAATATCCGGAGCGGCTTGCACGCTGATGTGATGTGGGCATCGCCGAATCCGTTTACTGGCGTGTTCTTGTGGCCAACCAACTCGAGTTTGTCGCAGAAGTTTGATCTGCTGGACAGCGGAGGCGGATATTTCCGCATCCGGGCGGAGCACTCCGGGCAATGCCTGATGCTCGACTGGCGCTCGGGCTACTACAGCAACGGCACGCCGGTCATCCAGTACCCCTACTGCAACGCGGGCTACTCTCCGGCTGAATGGCGCATCGGTTGGGTCGGCGACCCGCCACAGTGCAGCGGGGATGTGTGCTCGACCGATAACCTCAGCTTCCCGGTCCTGATCAACCGCGCCACCGGCCGGTGCTTGGACGCCGCCAACCCGTCCAGCAACCCGCCGCGGCAGCAGGCTCCGCTGCAGCAGTGGGACTGCATCCGATACAACACGGATTGGAACGCAGGCAATCAGGAGTTCACGATCGGCGATTCGTTCAACGCGTTGTAACGGCGCTCGGAGGAAGGTGCCGGGGCGATGTCGCTGGCTAACTAGAGAGGCGGTTAGCAGTCGCTACCGCACGCGAAAGGTTCGCTTTGCTTTCGAGTTGCGCGCCCGGGGAATTCCGCGTCCTTGATGGCGGACCGTTTGGCGCAGCCATTGGTCCGCATCGTGGACTCCGGCTCGTGACCTCCCGATCACCCGGTACCGGGTGATCAGCATGCCAAGCCATTGGCTCGGGCTCCAATCCCAATGAAGGAGAACCCATGGCAGTAACAGCTGTAATGCAGCACCGGGTCAAGGACTACGACGCTTGGCACGAGGTCTACGAAGGATTCGCCGACGTCCAGAAAGCGGGCGGCGTGACTCACGAGAGTGTCTACCGAGGCGACGATGACCCCAGCAACGTGCTTGTGATTCACGGCTTTGCCACGCCCGCCGAAGCTGAGACGTTCTTGGGCCGCGACGAGCTTCGTGACGCGATGCGCAACGGAGGCGTCGAGGGCGAACCCCGCATCGAGATCTACCAGGACGCATAGCGCCACCGTGGACCCCAGCCCCGCTAACCCGCGGGGCTGGCGCGGTCCGACGCCCACCGCCGAATGTCGTGCTCTCGCATTCTCCCGTGGTCGATCCTTTAGGGAGCAGTGGAGGGAGTCGCTCCTATGATCGAGCCAAACAGCCCAGGGCCTGGGCGATCGACGTCGGAGGCGGCTATCGCCGAGGTCAAGAAGGAGATCGCCCGCCGCAACGGGGAGGCGCAGAAGGCGGGGCGCAAGAGGCGCAGGGCACGCGAGAAGGAGCAACTGGCAAACCTGCGGAAGTGGCAGCGGCTCTGAGTTGTGACCACGACGGGCTCCTCTCGGATCCGAGTTCGAGCCCGCGATTCCCTCAGTGCCGGATTCCCTCAGTGCCGCTTAGATCGAGTAGCGGAAGCCAGCATCAGCGGATCGTCGATCTACCGCGACCCGACTCCATGCTCCCTAATCTGACGGTCGGGGTCGATATCAGGCGCGTCCGTCAAAAACGCTGCCGCGGGCGGCTGAACGCCCGCGCTTGCACGTGATCCAAACGGGGAACCCGCCGCCTTGGCCAGTCCCTTTGATCGTGCAGCGAAACCCAGAAACGTTGCGACGACCGCCGCGAGCCTGCCAGAGAATCTTGGCAGCGCGATGGCACGTCATCGCACGGACCGTGACCGTCCCGTCGTTGTATCCGCGGACATGCGCGCAGTGCTTCGAGTACGCGCCCGCGCCAGCAGGCAGGACAGCCAGCCCCATTAGAGCGACCACGATCGACAGACCCTTTGCCCCTGCCCGTCTCAATTCCATTGCCAGACCCCCCATGATCGCTGTCAGACCTACAAAGACATACTCACCCTACCCCTTGCGCGCGATCATCGCCAGGCGATTCGCTGAGGCCGCTCAACACGCCGCTCTCGGGTTTGAGGGTGGTGCGTTCGCTGTTGCTCCGATCGAAACGCAGCAGCGAACCAGCGGACGATTCCGCGGAATCGGCCGCGACTGCTCCTCGATCGAAGCGGCTGTCTAGGCGGTTGGCTCGGACTCGTTTCGGACTGCTGGTGTCCGCAGGAGGCGCTGCTAGCCCGCGACGAAGGCGGGGTGCGGTGGCATAGGTGTCTGCGGTGCGACTCATGGGTGGCGCTGCCGGCTCCGCCTGCGCCAGGCCGCTCGCATCTCCCCGATCGCGCTGCGATCGAGCTCCCGTTGCGAGGCAAGGCGCTACGCGACAAGGTGGTATTGCGCCTGATCGCGCTCGATCGCGTGCTTCACTTCGTGATCCTCGTCGCGCTCGGGATCGGCGTGCTGGCCATCGCCGGCAACGAGGCGAGCGTGAGGACACGGTTCTACCGGATACTCGCCGATCTTCAGGGTGGCGTCGCGGGTGGTCCAGTCCAGACCAGCGGACATGTCGGCATCCTCGGCGAATTCGACAAACTATTCTCGCTGCGCTCGGGGACCCTCCGCGAACTCGGTGTCGCACTTCTGGGCTACGAGTTGCTGGAAGGTGTCGAAGCGGTCGGGCTGTTGTTGACCAAACGGTGGGCGGAGTACCTCACCTTCCTAGCCACCACGCTCCTGCTCCCGCTCGAGATCTACGAGATCATCCACAAGGGAACCGCACTGAAGGTGATCGGCTTCATCATCAACCTGGCGGTGGTCGTCTACCTGCTGTTCGCGAAGCGTCTGCTCGGCCTGCGCGGAGGCCGCGCGGCGGACGAACGGGAGCGGGCCCGCGCCATGAGCTGGGAGACGATCGAGCGCGCTAGCCCGCCGTTCACCGATCCAACCAGCGCCCGCGGTACGGTGAGACCGGCGCCCTAGCCGCGTCAACGAGGCAACTCGACCAGCCCACCCGCGTACGATCGAAGCCTATAACCCTGCCAGAGAGGTTAACCGCGCCAGGCTCGCAAGATTTATCGGGCGTCCGAGCGAACGCAGGGTCGACGCTGCTGCCCAGGCGGCGCGAACTCCCGTACCGTCGTCGGGATAGCCAGTGACGATCGGGAGGCGCGTCGCGTCTCGGAAAGCCCGATGACCTTAGGTCCGCGTCTGCTGGACCGGGCGGTGCTCCGGTGCATGGAAAGCGACACTTCAGCTCGCGGTTGGAGTGCGCGGCGCACCGGGCCGTGGTCACCGACTCCGGCGCCCGGGGTGGCCCGCTCTGCATAGGTACAGGCTGTGCATCGGTGGCTCGCCCGCACTGCTGAGATTCGTCCGATCCACAAGCCCGCTCGGCGTCGTCGACGACTTCTGCTTGCACTTGCTTCGCCGCTTGCTGGTCGCAGCATCCTGCGGGTCGAGCAAGCGGAGGACAGACTCGGCGACGACTGCTCGATTCCGTCGTCGGGAGCGGAAGCCTCCGAGGCCGACTCCCGGCCACATCGGCCTTCCCCTTTTTCGTCGAAGGAGAAGCGGCAGACCGCAGCTAACCGGACAACCGAGGTCGACGTCGTGGTGATGGCCCGGGTCTACTTAGTGGCCTTGTCCCTCTCGGGACCGGAGCCATCTTTACCGCCAGGTTGGCCACGACCGTCTGTTTCAACGTACCGCGATCGCGGATGTTTGTGGGCGCGGCACCGCGATGCCACGCGCGGTCTACACCGAGGTCGGCGCGACCTCGAACGTCCGCGAGATCCTGACTTTATCGGCCACTGGCCATGGCCTCGCACGGGCGATCGGTCTGGGTGCAGGAGCGTGACCGTGCTTGTAAGCCGGTAACGGCCCGGCCGAAAGTTCCCTGGCAGGTCAGCAGACATCTCGCGCGTACGCTCACCGGGCGACAGCGGCAAGCCGACAGCGGCGAACCACAGGTCGACGTGTTGGGGACGCCACCCGAACGCAGTCCGTTTCTCGAAGCCATAACCGACGCCGGCCAGCAGCGGCCGTCTGCCACGGTTGACGACGGAGTAGCCAAGCTTGCCGCCCGCCTCCACGACTCTGTCGTCAAGGTCAAGGCGAGCACCCGTAGGTCCTCAGCCGCCGAGGTTTCGGCCTACGCGCTGCGGGCACGCCTTGATTTCTATTGCAGACGCTTCCCGTTCGTCGCCGCGCAGCCGCGAACGAACGGCTTCTGCGTCCGGATGCCGCAGACCCGAACGAGAAGTCCGACCTCGGCCACGGCCCAGGCTGCACAGCCGGTCGTTCTAGTCGCCGTGTAGCTTTTGCGAGGTGATCTCTCAGCTCCACGCCTTCCCTCGATGAGCGAAGGTTCAGCCTCGAAGCTGAGCGAGGTCCTCGAAGCGATCCGTCCCGAGCTCGAGGCGGCGGTCGCCGACGCGAGGCGCGAGCTCCGCGAGTTGGACGAGCGAGGCCGCGAATTGGACGAGCGACGCCAGGGACTCGTGTCGCTGATCGCGCGGGGAGAGGCCGCGTTGGGCGAAGACGGAGCTGCGTATGAGCGCCAGATCGAGAACCTCCAGAACGTCAAGAAGAGGATTGCCGAGATCGTCACCGTCAAGAAGCGGATGCAGCTTCGGCAGCAGCAGCTCGGGGAACGGCTCGCCGAGTTCGACGCTCAGGCACGCGAGGCGATGTCCGCGGGAGGTGAGGATCTTGCTCGCGCAGCGCTGGAGCGCAAGCAGCTGGCCGTTCAGGAGGCCGGCTCGCTTGGCCAACAGATCGGACAGCTCGAGTCAGAGCAGGGGAAGCTGATCGAGTCCGAGAAGCAGCTGAGGGCGAAGATCGAGCGGTCCCGCTCAGAGAGGGAAGTCATGAAGGCGCAGGGAGTCGTCAAGGGCAGGTCCTTCGAGGATCTGGCCGCGCGCGGCCCCGGACAGGACGACGTCGATCGCCAGCTCGACCAGCTCGGCCCGAAGAGCGCCGTCGACGACGAGTTCGCCCGCCTCAAGGCGGAGTTGCAGTCGGGCGCTCCGCACCTCACGCTCCATGCCGACGACGCCGGCACGGCTGACCACGCAGAGGCAGACAAGCCCGCTGATGGCGACCGCGAGGCTGCTCCTCCCGGTTAGTTCTCCACACCCTCTGATCGCCGGTTTTGGACGTTGCGGTCAGCGTCTGTAGGGTCAGCGCCCAGGCTCATCGCTCCTGCATCGTCGCCGGCGGGGCAATCGGTCACCGGCTGCCGCTCCGAACGGAGGGAGACCAAAAGGAGCAGTCAGCGGCGATTAGGAGAGCCGCGCGCGAGAATCGCTGGGATGCCGGTGCAACTCGTCTTTGAGACCACTCCTGGAGCGAGGACAACGAGCTGGGGCTGGCGAGCAGTTGGCTGCCCGGGCGGCTGTCCGCGCGTGGACGCGAGCTGGCGCGCGAGCTGGGTGAGCGACGCGCGGGCGACGGTCTGGCGGCCGTATTCACGTCCGACCTCCGCCGAGCTATCGAGACGGTCGAGGTTGCGTTCGCCGGCTCCCAACTCCCTGTACTGATGGACTGGCGACTGCGGGAGTGCGACTATGGCTCGCTCAACGGCGCACCCGCGACTCGCGTGCACGCCGAGCGTCGCCGACGTCTGGGGAACCCATACCCTGGCGGTGAGAGCTGGGGACAGGCGGTTGACCGCGTCGGCCGGTTCTTGGCCGATCTCCCGACTCGCTGGAGCGGTGACCGGGTTCTCGTGATCGGCCATGTCGCAACCCGATGGGCATTAGACCATCTGCTCGATGGCGCGAACCTCGAGGAGCTGGTCGAGGCCGAGTTCGCGTGGCGCCCTGGGTGGGAGTACAACCTCGACGAACCCCAGCTGTACACCTAGCCAAGCGTCACCCGCGCGTCCGCCAGACTTCCGCTCGGTCGCCCACGCGATCATGTCGCCGCCGCTGCTGCTTCGATCGACCCTCGGCTCGAACCAGAAGTCTGTCGCCGGGCGGGATCTGCTTGGCGAGTGGCTCGCGATTCGAGACGGAAGAGGTGCGGCTGCTCGGCGGGCTGCGTCGTCATGTCGGGCGCAGTCAAGGGTGCTGGAATCGATCAACTCAAATGTGCGCTGGTCGTGGGTGATGGTTTCGCGGTCTGGCGGATCACGTCCGTGGTTGCGCGGTGGCTAGTCTGGGTTTAGGCTGCCGCGGGCCAGGCTTCCTTCGTCTCTTGATCGGGGTGTGCATGTTCTTCGAAGCAGTGGTCGGGGCGCGAGCGCCGTTGGCGTGTGTGCGCGGGGGCGGGGGTCGGTTGGTGGTCGCAGTGGGTGCTGCCTTGGGGTTGTCGGCGTTTGTGTTCTCGCCTGCGGCGGCCGCTGCCTGTCAGACGGGGTCGCTGACGTTCCTGTCGACGGGTGCTGAGCAGTGCTACACGGTGCCGGCGGGGGTGAGCAGCGTGCAGGTGGTGGCGGTTGGGGCTCCCGGAGGGACCGGGGTCGGCCTGGGGGCTGGGACCGGTGGTCTGGGCGGGATGGCGTCGGGTGGGTTGTCTGTCTTCCCGGGCGAGGTGCTGTACATAGAGGTGGGGCGCGCTGGGAATGGCGGCAGCTCTGGCGCCGGTGGCGGGGGTGGATTTAACGGGGGCGCCACCGCGGGGGGATTTGAAGGCGGTGGCGGTGGCGGTGGCGCCTCGGATGTGCGCACGATCTCCTGCGGCACCCCCTGTGATCCGCTGCAAGCGCCGACGCTTGGCTCGAGGCTGCTGATCGCCGCGGGAGGCGGTGGTGGCGGCGGCGCGGCGCTCAGGGGGAGCGGCAACGGCGGCGCGGCGGGCGCGGGCGGCGGCAGCGGCTCCGGTTCAACGGGCGGAGGCGCCGGTGCTGGGGGCACCACCGGCGGTCCTGGAGGGGGCGGCGCTGCAGGTAGTGGAGCGTGTGCGACCGCTACCGGGGGCTCGTCCGGGCTGCTCGGCGAGGGGGGAGCGGGCGGCGGAGCGGCCGGCGCGTTCGGTTCCGGTGGTGGTGGTGGTGGCGGCGGCTACTTCGGGGGTGGCGGCGGCGGTGGTGCAGAGAACAACGCGGGATGCGGCTCGGGCGGCGCCGGGGGCGGCTCGAGCTTTGGCCCCCCTGGCGCCACTTTCGGAACGGCATCGACTTCAACATCATCGGTGACGATCACGCCGTTGACGGCGCTGGCACAGGTCAGCCCGTCGAGCCTGACGTTCGCCACCCAGCCGCAGAGCACCGTCAGCGCGCCGCAGACAGTAACGATCACCAACAACGGTCTGGGCTCGCTGGCGGTCAGCGGCCTGTCATTCGCGGGCGCCGACCCGGGCGACTTCTTCATCGCCTCCTCGACCTGCGGCGGCCAGATCCCCTCGGGTTCGAGCTGCCAAGTCACCGTCAGCTTCGCGCCCCAGGCTCAGGGGGCTCGCAGCGCGAACCTAGTGATCGCCAGCGACGACCTCAACAGCCCGGCGAGTGTGCCGCTTGCTGGCACCGGCGGTTCGCTCCCGCAGGGTCCCGCAGGGCCGACCGGGCCGACCGGGCCGACCGGGCCGACCGGGCCGACCGGGCCGACCGGGCCGACCGGGCCGACCGGTGCGGCTGGGGCCACCGGGCCTCAAGGACCGGCGGGCCCCCGTGGTCCGCGAGGTCCGGCCGGCAGAATTCGGCTCGTTGTGTGCCGCACCACCGCGACCGCACCCGCCGTCACTGGCAGCGCCGACACCGCCGCGGCCCGCGGCCGCCACGCAGAGCTGGTGTGCTCGACCCGGATCATCTCCGGCGTGGTGACGTTCACGATCGGTAGCCATGCCATCGCAGCCAGCCTCTCGCGAGCGCAGATTGTGTACGCCAGCGGAGTGGGCGTCGCCATGGACACGGGACGCTGGCAGCTCTTGCTCCAGGACCGCCGGACGCTTCGACGGGGCAGCTACACGCTGACGCTCCGCAGCCCCCAAGACGGCCGGTGGGTCACACACCGCAGATCGATCAGGATCACCTGAGCCCGAATAGACAAGCGGTTCGGGCGGCCTGGCGCCCGCACCGCCCGCCCAGGCAAACGACTCTGTCGCTTGGGGGCTAATACGAGCAGCGCCGTGGCTGCGCTCAGGGCCGCCGCGAGGAGCGGGCCGCTAAGCCTGAGCGACACTGCCGGTTAGGTCGCCGTTCCAGCCACGAGCACCGTACTTCCGCTCCCGGGGTTGCCGAATCGGGCAGTCGTCGCCGGCCCGCCGCCTGCTTGCTCGACCCGCAGGATGCTGCGACCAGCAAGCGGCGAAGCAAGTGCAAGCAGAAGTCGTCGACGACGCCGAGCGGGCTTGTGGATCGGACGAATCTCAGCAGTGGCGGCGAGCCACCGATGCACAGCCTGTACCTATGCAGAGCCGGCCACCGCGGGCGCCGGAGTCGGTGACCACGGCCCTGTGCGCTGCACACTCCAACCGCGAGCTGGAGTGTCGCTTTCCATGCTTGGCGGCTGGAGTTTCGCCGCGGGTGGTCGGAGGACCGCTCACCTGAGCGCAACGCCGTGCGAGAACTTAGCCCGAGTGACAGGCGGATGGCGCAGACGTTGGTGCCGTGGCGGCGTTGGCTCTCTGGACCCACGCCCCACGCGACCGCCGACGGTTCCGCGGGCGCCTTGCCGGGGGAGCACGGGTATGCTGGGCGCGGTGGAGCTGCGCAATTGGGGTGGCAACTACCGCTACCGAGCGCGGGTGCTGCATCGCCCGAGCACGCTAACCGAGCTGCAGCGGCTCGTCGTCTCGTGCAGGCGGTTGCGCGTTGTTGGCTCCCGTCACTCATTTAGCGCAATCAGCGACGGCGACGAGCTCGTGAGCCTAGACGACTTGCCGGGCGAGGTGACGATCGACCGCGACGCTCAGACGGTCTCCCTGCCGTCACACCTGCGCTACGGGGAGCTGGCCGAGCGGCTCGCGGCCGAAGGGTTGGCGCTGGCGAATCTCGCCTCGCTTCCGCACATCTCGGTTGCGGGCGCAGTGGCCACGGCCACGCATGGCTCGGGCGTCGCCAACGGGAACTTGGCGACCGCGGTCGCGGCGCTCGAGCTGGTTCGCGCTGACGGCGAGATCGTCCGGCTGCGCCGGGGCGAGCCCGACTTCGATGGTGCTGTGGTCGCGCTCGGTGCGCTGGGCGTGGTGACGCGGGTCGCCCTCGAAGTGCAGCCCGCGTACGAAATCAGCCAGCACGTGTACGAGGGCCTCGCCTGGGAGGCGCTGTTCGAGCACTTCGACGCCATCTTCTCCGCCGCCTACAGCGTCAGCGTGTTCCTGCGCTGGGCCGGGCAAACGGACCAGGTGTGGCTAAAACGACGGGCAGCGGACCCCGCCGCTCCCGAAAAGCTGTTCGGGGCGGCTCGGGCGCCGGCGGACCGTCACCCGATCAACGGCCTCGACCCAGTCAACTGCACCCCGCAGCTCGGCCGCCCAGGGCCTTGGCTGGATCGCCTGCCGCACTTCCGGATGGGCTTCACCCCGAGCAGCGGCCAGGAGATCCAGTCGGAGTACCACCTCCCTCGGGAGCGAGCCATCGAAGCCATTGCCGCGCTGCGTGGCATGCCCGCGAGTATGCGAGAGCTGGTCCAGGTGAGCGAATTGCGCACGATCGCCGCCGACGCACTGTGGCTTAGCCCTCAGTACCGGCGCGACACTATTGCCATCCACTTCACCTGGGCGCCCGATCAACCCGCGGTCGAGCGAGCGTTGGCTGAGATCGAGGCCGTCCTCATGCCGCTCGGCGCCCGGCCGCACTGGGGCAAGCTGTTCCTCGCCCCAGCAGGCGCCCTCGCCACCAGCTACGACCGCCTCGCCGACTTCTCGGCCCTCGTCCAGCGGTACGACCCAGGCGGAAAGTTCCACAACCGATGGCTCCAGGCGCACGTGCTCTGCGCCAACTGATTCTCGGCTCTATCGTCCAGCATCCCTTGGTAGCGTCAGCCACGAACCAGAGCGCCGCACACGCGTCGCCGGCTGACCCGGCGGCTCGAACATGGTCAGGCCACGCGAGAGCGCGCTGCTCCCGCACATGGAGGCTGTCGCATGAATCCCCGGGCGGCCTGACCGCTGGTCGGCGGTGACGTCGCCGGGGGCCTGGGGTGGATCCCGCGGGATCCCCGGGCCCGGGGCCGCGGGGGCCGTTTCAGGCCCCCACGGTCGCCTGGCGGTGGCGGTGGAGCTTTGCCAGGTTGTGGGTTGCCATTAGTAGCCGCCACTCGGTACGCACCGCGGACCTGCCTGTGCGGAGGAACCGTATGACACTTCTGTTGTGCTTGGTGTTACCGAATACCGGCTCGATCATCGCTGAGCGGTTTCGATACAGCTGTTGGCCGACCTCGCCGTCGAGCACCGCTCGCATCCAGTCATAGCGGCCACCCGTCCACCCGGGCCGGGGCTGATCGCGAGTTCGTGACTCAGGCGGGATCAACACCTGGACGTGCTTGTTGGCGACCACCTCGTCGATGTGCTCCTCGTTCCAGTACTGAGTGTCGGCCAGCGCGACTTGCGGCTGGTCGTCCACTCCGGCGTGCTCGAGCTCGTCGATCGTGGCGCTGATCATCGGATCCAGTTGCGACCAGTCGACCGTGCTGGTCGTGATCTCCGCCGCGATCACGATCTGCGCTTCGGTGACTACGGCCTGCGCGTTGTATCCCTGCACGTACCCATCACGGGTCTTCATACAGTGACTATCGGGATCGGTGATATTCACCTTCCCCTCAGGCACCTCGGGTGGCACATACGGCTTCGGCGGTCCACCGAACCGCCGGCCATCCTTCATCCGCCCGCGCGCCCGGTATCGCTCGTAGGCCTCGTTGCCCAGACGCTCGGCCTCCAGCTCAGCATCCAGCCGCTCAGCCGCCATCACCAGCCGCTCACCTCGCGAGCGGGGCACAGCCTCCGGCTCCTGCCAGCGCTCGGCCTCCAGTTGCCGACGAGCCTCCCGCAGCCAGCCCTCGCGGCCCTGGACACGAGCAACAATCCGCTCGGCGTCAAACACATACTGCCGTCCGCTCCCGTTCGGCTTCGCCGCCTGCGGCTCGTCGCTCTGCGGCTGGTCATCCCGCGGCGCATCGTCATCCCGCGCGTCATCCTGCGCCCCACCGGCCTCACGCCCAGCGCAGCCGCCAGGCTCGCCCGAAAGCTCCTCGCGCTCGGCGGTCTGATCGCTGAGCCGCTGCTTGGCCTGGCGAAAGAACTCACGCCGCCCCTCCGCCGTGCGCAACTGCTCGGGCAGCTCATCACCCCGCGCCTCGCCATGCTGCTCGTCCTCCGCCTCATCGACCGCTCTCGCCTCGGCCAAGATCTCCCGCGCGATCCGCTCAAACCCACGATTGCGGCTCTGGCTCGCGCTACCCGCCAACCGCGTCCCATCGATCGCGACCACCCCCGGCTTGACCAGCCCCGCCTGATCGCACAGCTTCAACACCTCACCGAACAACTCCGCCAGCGCCCCCTCGTGACGAGCGACAAACCGCGCGATCGTCGCGTGATCGGGCACCACATTACCCGTGATCACCCGATACGCCACGTCCTGGCGACAATGACACTCAATCGCCCGCGAGGACCGCTGCTGCGTCGCATACGCATACAGCAACAGCGCCACCATCAACGACGGCTCATACGCCGCAGCGCCATGACCGTCAACCCGAATACCCGCCATAGATGGCCGTCAAGTCCATCAGCTCCACAGCGCCGATCACGAACCACGCCAAATGATCAGCCGGCAACCACTCGCGCACGTCCGGCGGCAACAAATAACCCTGATCCCGGCGGCTTTCAATGAAGTTCTGAGCCATACCGGAATTCTGTTAACCGTGCCGGACGGAACGGTTTATGCGACAGCCTCCATGGAAAGCGGGCGTCGCGCCCGTGCACGTCGCATAGCCATCCGCGACCCTCGGATCCCGCGCGCCGCCCTACGTGAACAGCTACGTCGGTCACCGGAGTCGGCCAAACCGTTGTCTCTGTTCGTATCAACGGGAGCGCTCCTCCCTCTTGTCGCTGTTCGCTGGACAATTTGGTCTGTACATCATGGCCCAGGTACTCTCAGTGAGCTGCCAGAGCAGTGGCTCCAAAATCGACCCATCGAGACCCTCATCGGAGAAGCCGGAGGCGACAGCGCCTTTCCCGACTTCTGGATCCCAATCCCCATAGGCCCTGGGCCTTTCGAAGTTGAGGTCAGCGCATACGACACATCCGGTGTTCGCCTCGCCGACAAGGTAAGTCAGCCCTTCGGCTGACGCCTAGAGAGGCGACGTTAGGCGGGCCGAGTAAGCATTAGTCTCGGGAGTCCGGCGAAACCGATTCAGGTGCGGATGAGCAATCCTTTGAAAGCGTACGCCGCCGGCGACGTCGAAGAAGTGTCACCCTCGACGAAGAAACAGCAGTCCGACGGGGCGAAGCATGATGGTGCCGCGTCGCCGGTCCGCTCGGCCGATGGAGCGCACGACGTCGGACGCAGCGGCCGAAGTGGCCGTCGCCGAGGCGAGGCAGCAGTGGCGCGTGAAGAGCAGGACGTCCTTGCTGGAAATCGGATGCGAGGGCGTCGGGAAGGCTGTCCCCGAATACTTCCAGGCGCTTCCCGAAAAATCAGTGTCTCGTCGCAGTGCGGTCGCCCTCCTCCTGGCGGCCAGAGGCATGCGTCTCCGGGCCCGGTGTTTTACGATCGCTTCATCGTCTCGCCGCCGCGCCGGCGCGCGATTGCGTTGCAACATATCGCGTGTCGTGATGCTCCGCCCGAGTCTCGGCGCGGTCTGCGTGCTTCCAAGCGGGCCGTCGCTGACTCGAGACTCGGGACCAGCGGAACGACCATCCGCGGCGCGTCAAGCCAGGTTGTGTACACGTCGATGAACGCCTCCATAGCCGCCTCTACCGCCACGGCCGAGATCGAAGTCATCGCGGCCGAGCCTCCGAACACGTTCGTCGAGCGAAACGTAAGCGCCGGCGGCCGGCGGATCGCCACCGAGACCTATCGGCTCGAGCCACTGCCGAGCGGAGGCACCCGGATCACCTTCGAGTACGCCTGGCAGCAGGCGCCGCTCGGCGATCGCGTCGCTGCTCCACTCGTCCGCGCAATCCTCACGCGCGGCAACCCGCGTGCCATGGCGCGTCTAGCCGAACAGCTCGCCTCCCGCGAGGCAGCAGCAATCGGCTACCGGGGTCGGCCAGTGCCTCGAACCGCCCGCACCTGGTAGGTTGCGGCGCGATGTCCTCCATGGGCGACTACAACCAGCGGATCATCGATGAGTTCCGCGCCAACGGTGGCCAGGTGCCGAGCTGGGGCGGGACCTCGACACTGCTGCTGCTCCACCACCGCGGCGCCAAATCAGGGGTCGAGCGCGTCAATCCGGTCGTCTACCTCGAAGACAAGGGCCGGTACGTGATCTTCGCTTCCAAGGCGGGAGCGCCGACCAACCCGGGCTGGTATCACAACCTCAAGGCCCATCCGGAGACGACGATCGAGGTCGGTGGGGACACCGTCGCGGTTACGGCGCGCGAGGTCAGCGGCGAGGAGCGAGACCGGCTGTTCAGCGCCCAGGCAGAGCGCTCACCGCAGTTCGCGGAGTACCAGCAGAAGACAGACCGGGTGATTCCGGTTGTGGTCCTCAGTCTCAGTGAGTGAACACTCCCGCTCCGCGGGCGCATAACGGCCGAGCACCTGCCAACCCCGCGCTGAGTCGGACCGATCAGCGCCGTCGCGGTCTCACAAGCTCGGCCATTCCGCTACAGCCTGCTGTATTGAAGTTCCGCGCCGATGGCGCAACAAAAGGGAGCGGCCAATGCGTTCGGGCGGATGCGATCAGCCGCTCATGCCGCCATCGATCGACAGCCTGTGGGATGTGACCATCGCGCTCTCGTCGGCGGCCAGATAGAGCATGCCGTGGGCGATCTCCTCCGTGGTCGTATGACGGCCGAGAGGGATCATCGCGTCGAAGGCCTTGGCGGCTTCGTCCCGTGCCAGGTGCGTCGAGCGCATCTCGATGTCGTCCTGGAACGGGGTCGACGTCGGGCCGGGGTGGATCGTGTTCACCCTGATGCGACGCGGCGCGAGCTCCTTGGCGGCAGTCCGCATCAGACCGACTTGGGCGTGCTTGGCGGCGACATAGGCTGATACCCCGGGCGGACCGATCAGGCCCACCACGCTCGAGGTGATGATCACGCTCCCACCGTCGGCGACGTGCGGGATCGTGTGCTTGAGGACGTGAAAGGCACCGAGGACGTGCACGGCGAGGGTGCGCGAGAACACGTCGGATGGGTAATCGACGATCGGAGCGACCTCGCCGCTGATGCCGGCGTTGCTGACAACGACGTCGAATCGTCCGTAACGATCCACGCCGGCCGCAACCGCGCGCGCCACCGCGTGCTCGTCGGTGACGTCGGCAGCTGCCGAGAACGCGTTGTCCTGCCCGAGCTCATCGACGGCCGCGCGCAGCTTGGCCTCGTCGATCCCGACGAGGTGCACGCGCGCCCCCTCGGACACGAACAGACGGGCCGTCGCGAGTCCGATTCCACTCTCGCCCCCGGTGATGAGGGCGACCTTGTCCTGCAATCTGGCCATGGTCACTTTTCCTCGCTCTCGACGTCTGCGTTCACGCGCCGCCGGCGATGAACCGGCTGGGGCGCCGGGCTGACGGCTCCCCGCAAGATAATGGCTCCGCCGATGTCGGCGAGCACTGTGAGCATCCGCCCCTGTGACGAGGCCGGCGGGCGGACCGTCGTAGCGGTGTTTGCTGTCAGCAGGCGATCCGTCCGAGCGGATCCGGTCTGACGCTTGACGGGCAGGCGACCACGTGGGGTGGCACCTGGACGGACGTGGACGCGCGGGTGGCAGTGAAGTTGGCTCCGGCGAGCCGCCCAGCGATCGAGAAGGTAGCGCCGGAGCGCGGCGCCGATCCCACTCTGGCCCTGAAGCGGAAGCTCTGGGTCCGGCCGCTGATCAGATCGGTCAGCCGCCAGCACAGGCGCGAGTGCATTGTCGTGGCGCCCGGCGCCACGGTCAGTCGGAGCCCGGGCGGGAGGGTGACGCAGACCTGGGGCGCCACCCCCGGGACCGGCTTGGTCACGCCGGCGATCACGACGAACTCGACCACCTGCCCGGCGTTGGCCACCGGGCGAACCGGGACGATCCGCAGGCGGGCGGCGGTGCGGCGCGGCTTGACGTTGGCCGCGGTCGCGGCGAAGTCGTGGGCGAGCTGGGAGTTGGGTTGATCGTCGCTGACCGACACCGCGTCGATCAGGCGGCCCGGCCGCAGCGGTCGCACCTCGAGGTCGATCGTCTGGCTCGCCCCGTCGGGCAGCGCGGCGATCGTGCACACCAGCGGTGTCCTCGACGTGCATGAGGCCGAGCCCGGATTGACCGCAACGACCTCGGCGGCGGCGCCCAGCGCGTCGGTGATGTCCACGCCGGTGGCCGTGCCGGGGCCGTGGTTGGTGATCGTGATCACCTCGGTCTCGACCCCGCCGAGCGGCACGGTCGCTGAGGTTTCGCGAGTGTCGACGGCGAGGACGGCGGCCGCGGCGCCCGACGAGGGCGGCGGCGCCGACGCATCCTCGGCGTTGTTGGCCGGCCTCGGGTCGAACTGTGCCGCGGTCGCTGTCGCTTCGCTCGGTGACTGGGCGGCCGCATCGGCGGTCGTCTCGTGGGTGATCACGTTGACGTCCACCGTCCCGCCGGCGTCCATGTGCGGCACGACGCAGGTGATCTGGTTGCCGCTGATCGAGCATGAACCCTGGTCTGAGGTGACCGAATCGATGACCGTCCCGGCCGGCACCGTGTCGTGCAGGACGACATCGGTGGCGTCGGCCGGGCCGTGGTCGATGATCAGGATGTGGTCGTCGACGACGTCCCCGCCGCTCGGGCTGGGCGCCACGGTCTCGCTCTGCATGGTGGCGAGGTCGGCTTCCGGCGGAGGCGACGGGTTCGGCACGACCTTGATCGTCGCCGGCGAGGAGAGCGCACTCAGCTGCTGGTTCAGTGTCGGTGCCACGAACCTACCGCTGGCGACATCAGTGATGTCGTGCTCCTCGGTCACGTTCTCGTCCACGCGCACGTCGAGGCTGATCTGCGCCGTGGACCCGGGCTGGCCGGCGGCCGCCAGGGTGCCGCCGGCTCCGGGCGCCGCTCCCGCGCCCAGGAAGAACCGCACCGCCCGCGCGGTGGCGTCGTATTCTCCGAGATCGTCTCCCTGGATGTCGGTGGGGGTGGGTCCGCCCGTGATCCGCAGCGAGCCGGGCAGGTATGTCGTCCCCGCCGGTAGCGCGTCCTCGGCCACGAAGTTGCGTGCCGCCTCGAGCCCATCGTTGACGTAGGTCACCGTGTATCGGAGCTTGTCGCCCGATTGCGCCGGCGCGCCGGGGTGGGTCAGGTTCGCGACGGTTTTGGTCGCGCGGATCACGGGCGCATACAGCTCGGTGGCGAAAGTGACCACGTGCGGCAGGTACTGATCGCTGCTCGTCTTCAGCGCGATATTCGCGCTTGTCGCTCCGTTGGCGAGGATCCCGTTGATCCCAATCACGTTCGCGTCGAAGCCCAGCTGGTTGACGTAGTCGGGATTTTTCTCGGTCCGATTGCGCCCGTCGGCCGAGATCGTGCTGTTGAAGAAGTTGTTCGCCGGGTTGGCCGCATCGGTCAGCGTCCTGCCATCAAGCGAGGCGCTGTCCCCGCTCAGCCCGAGATCACCCTCATAGGCGACGAACCCCAGCCTTGTGCGCACCGGGCCGCTGAGCGGCGTCTGAAAACCGCTGACCGGAATGGTCAGTGCAGGCTTGCCCTGGGTGACCGACTGCAGCCCGTCGAACACGGTGAGGTTGCGCGGCGGATCACCAGACGACTCGTAGGCCACCACCAGCGCCCAGCCGGCGTAGCGATCCTCGCCGGTGGCCGACTGCACGTTCGCCACCGTATAGCTGCCGGATCCGCCCTGCCTTACCTGACCGGTGACGTCTACGAACACGCCGTAGGCGCCCTTGACCTCGGTGCTCTCGTCGAGCTCGCCGGTCAGTCGTTCGAACCCGGAAGCGCCCGGCAGCTTCAGGTCGACCGTGCGCAGCGCGGCGGGGGCGGCGTTCGGAGCGGCCCTGCCTCGCGTGCCGGCGGTTGTCCGGGCGCCGTAGTACAGACCCGCGAACAGCACCCGCGCGCCCGCGGGCAGGGTGAGCCGAGCCGAGGAGGAGTCGAGCATCGTACCGTCGACGTCCACCCGCTCCATCACGAAGTTGTTGTTGTTGAGCACGCTGCCGGCGCCGTCCCGCGCGCTCAGACAGTTAGCCGCCGCGCTCTGACAAGTTTCGAGCGTATTGCCAACGATCGCTATGTCGCCGCTGGCGTTCGTGCTGAACCGCGGCGCGAAGCCTCGGTCCGCACGGGCCGGCGAGCAGAGCGCCAACACGATCATCCCGGCCAACGCGAACACCCGCCATCCGGTCATCAAGCCATGTCCGAGCACCACCGCACCTTCCCCTCTCGGTAAGCCGACCGATGCTGTGCGCTTGTCCCGCCGCGATCCTACCGGATACAGCTCCCGGGCATCCATCCGGCCGGCGAGCTCAGCGAGCTCCGACTTCGAGGCCGAGATTCGGCTTGGTAGGTCTTGGGCGGATCACCCGAGCGGTCTCGGGCGACTGCGCGACACGTATGTGGCTCCGCTACGTCGTGCCGACTCGCGTCGATCGTCCTGCCCACTCTCGCTCTCGCAAGACGAATTTTTGGACCTTGCCGGTGGAGGTCTTCGGCAGCGGGCCGAACTCGATTTCGTCCGGGCACTTGTAGTGAGCGAGCCGCTCGCGGCAGAACGCGATGACCCCCTCGACGCTCGCGCAAGCCCCGCGGTTGAGCGTGACGAACGCCTTCGGTCGCTCCCCCCAACGCGCGTGGGGAATACCGATCACCGCGCACTCGAGCACCGCTGGATGCGCGCAGATCGTCTGCTCGACCTCGATGCTCGAGATGTTCTCGCCGCCTGAGATGATGATGTCCTTGCCACGATCGCGCAGCTCGATGTTGCCGTCAGGGTGCCATACCGCTAGATCACCGGAGTGAAACCAGCCGCCGCGAAACGCTTTCTCTGTGGCCGCCTCATCCGCGAAGTAGCCACTCATCACGTTGTTGCCTCGCATGATCACCTCCCCCATGGTTTCGGCGTCCCGCGGGATGTCGTGCATGTCCTCGTCGACGACCCGGACCAGGTCGGCCGAGGGATACGCCTGGCCCTGGCGCGCGAGCAGCGTCGCCCGCTGTCCGATGGGCAACCGCTGCCACTCCTCCTGAGCGGGACTCACCGTAATCGGGCCGTAGGTCTCGGTGAGGCCGTAGACGTGCACGATGCGGAAGTTCAACTCGCTCATCCGGGCGAGCAGCGTCGGCGAGGGTGGCGCCGCGGCAACCATCGCCGTCACTGGCTGCTCGAGCCGGTGCGCCTTGGAATGGTTGATGATCATCAGCTGAACCGTCGGCGCACCGCTGTAATGTGTCACTCCCTCCTGGTCGATCAGCTGCCAGACGAGATCGGCGTCGACCGCGCGCAGCGCCACGTGTCGTGCCCCCACCGCGGTTACCGCCCACGGGAAGCACCAGCCGTTGCAGTGAAACATCGGCAGGGTCCACAGATATACCGAGTCGGGACTCATTCCGGCCACGATCACCTCGCTCAGCGCGTTCAGATAGGCGCCGCGATATGTGTACTGCACCCCCTTCGGCTGCCCCGTGGTGCCGGAGGTGTAATTGATGGAGATCGTCTCCCCCTCATCCTCGAGCCAGCTCTCGGGGGCTACGCAGGAGGCGTCGGCGAGAAAGCGTTCGTACTCATCCCCCGAGTCGCTCGTGCTGGCACAGCGGATGACCGTGACCCCGGATAGCGTCAGCGGGGCTATGAGCGGCTCGAGCGCGGCATCCACCAGAAGAAACCGCGCACCGCTGTGCTCCAGGATGTAGCCAACCTCCGGGCTCGCCAGCCGGGAGTTGATCGCCACCAGGACTCCACCCGCTGCCGGCACGCCAAAATGGGCCTCGAGCATCGGGCCCGAGTTGAATAGCAGGGTGGCCACGCGATCTCCCTTGCGCAGCCCGGCCGACCTCAGCCCATTCGCCAGACACCACGAGCGCTCGGCCAGGCGACGGTACGAATAGCGGCGGTCGCCATCCACCACGGCAACCTTCTCGGGATACACGTAGGCGGCCCTGCGCAGGAAGTCAACCGGGTTCAGCTCGGTGCGGAATACCTTGCCGTCGCTCCCGTCTTGGCCGGATGCGCCCTGGGTCGCGATGAGCCGAGCGTCGGTCATGCCTTCCTCCTTCGTTCCTCGAATGTCGTCCGCGACTCCGCGGCATCAGCGCCCGCGGGGTCGATTATCCCGGCCCAATCGACCCGGAGGCAAGTGCAGATCCCGACGAGCGCAGGGAGCGGCGAACGGACCCTTAGTTCCAGCGCGCGAGGTCCGCGGCGCCCACGATGCCAGCCTCCGGCCCGAGCTCGGCCATGCGCACGTCGGCCGTGGGGCGGTGCCCTCGCGCGGTCAGGTGCTTTCGGAAAGCCCGCACAGTTGGCTCACGAAGCAACTCGCCGGCTGTCGAGACGCCGCCGCCGATGACGAACACGCCCGGGTCCAGGATCGCCGCCAGCTGAGCGATACCGCGCCCCAGCCATCGCCCGACTTCGTCAAAGCACTGCAATGCCGCCACGTCTCCCGCCTGCGCGGCCACAGTCACCATCGGCCCGGTGATTCCCTCGGCCCGTCCGCCGGCCAGCCGTAGGAGCTCGCTGGCCAGGGCGGGCGAGGCGATTGCCTGCTCGTAGGCCTCCTGGACGAGCGCTCGCCCGCTGGCATACTGCTCCCAGCACCCCTGCAGTCCGCATCCGCAACGGCGGCCGTCGGGGACGATGTTGAAGTGTCCGATCTCCGCCGCGACGCCGTGGCGCCCGCGAAGCAGGTGGCCGCCGACCACGATGCCGCCGCCAATCCCGGTGCCGACCGTGACGACCACTACGTTGTCCTCCCCACGGCCCGCGCCGAAGCGGGCCTCGGCCCAGGCGGCCGCGTTCGCGTCGTTCTCCACTACCGCGGGCAATCCCAGGCGTTGCTCCATCGCGGCGCGTAGCGGCTCGTCGCGCCAGGCCAGGTTAGGAGCGAACATCACAGTCGAGCGCGTGGCATCCACGAACCCGGCGGCGCCCAACCCGATTCCCGAGACCTCGTGCGAGCGGATCAGCTCACGAACCGCGTCGGCTATGACGTCGGCAGTTCGCGCCGGGTCATCTGCGGGCGTGTCGCGCCGGGTGACGGCGATGATCTCGCCGCGTTGGTCGACCACGCCGGCCGCGACCTTGGTCCCCCCGATGTCGACGCCGATCGTGAGCGTCATCTGCGAGGAGGTCGCGGTCCCGGTTCCTACGTGCGCCGGGTGAGCCGCTGAACTGCTCATGATCCGCTCCTTCGCGACAGCGTGCCTTCCGCCAGCCGGTGCACGTCGACATCGTCCAACGACGTGACGACCAGATCCGCGTGGGCGGCCGACAGCGCGTCCGCGTCTTCGGCGCGGGCGATCCCCAGTGCGGCCATGTCGCCGGCCTTTGCCGCCTGGATTCCCGACACGGCGTCCTCGACGACAAAGCATTCGGCGGGCGGAACGCCGAGCTCCTGAGCTCCGGTCAGGAAGATCTCGGGATGCGGCTTACCTTGGGCGAAGTCGCGGCCGGAAAGGTCGGCGTCGAAGAATTCCAGCAGGCTGAGGCCGGGACGAAGGAAGTCGTAGTGCAGGCCCTCGTGCTGAGCGAAGGTATCGAGCCGGATCTGCGCGAGGAATAGGTCTGCGTTCTTGGACGAGGAGGCCGCGGCCACCGGCACGCCGAGGTCGCGAACCGCCATGATGAACCGCAGGGCGTCGGGATAGGCGTGAAATTCGCCCGCCTCGATGAGCTCGATCACCATCGCCTGCTTGCGCTCGCCGTACCTCTCCGCGCGATTCTCGGCATCGGGCACGTTGAAATACTGCAGCGCCGCCAGCGCCCCCGCCATGCGCGGCTTGCCCGACATGACCTGCTGGTAGACCTGCGGCGTGAACGCGTCCGGGCTCCAGGTTGTCTGCTCACGGATATCGCTCCAGTCTGACTCCATCAGCTCCGCCAAGGCCTCCCGCCACGCTCGTTCGTGCGGTGAGTCGACCATCACCCCGTCGATGTCGAAGATGGCCCCGTGGAAGCCGTCCTGCGCCCTCATCGCTGTCCCTCCGGTTGTTTGTTGTGGTGCGGGATGCCGCTCTCCGGCAAGGCGAACGCGTGTCGATCGCCTGGGCACAGCTCGATCACCTGGTCTCCGACCCCGACCCGGACTGGCCGGCTCAACCCTTCGGCGTCGGCGCACACCGTGAGCTCCTCGCCCGCGAGCGTCACGCGAAGCGGCATGCCCCGATACTGCATCGAGAAGTCGAGCCCGTCGAGGCGGTCGCGCAGTCGTGGCTCGAAGTACAGGACGCCGTCGCGGATGGAGCTGCCCGCATAGCCTCGCTGGATCAGGTCAAGCGTCCCCGACATGACCCCCATATGGATTCCCTCCTTGGTCGTGCCGCCCTGCACGTCTCCGACGTCGCTCTCGAGCGCGACGAGGAACCGCTCCCATGAGCTCTCCGGGTCGATCGACGCGAGCACGCCGGCGTGGGCGATGAAGCTCAGCGTGGAGCCGTGTGAGGTCCGCTCGTCGTAGTAGTCGATGGTCTTGCGCGCGGTCTCGGGCGTGTACTGATAGCCCAGTCGCTCGAACAGTTCACGCAGCTCGTCTTCGGAGAACAAGAAGAACAACAGAACCGTGTCCGCCTGCTTGGCCAGCTTGTAGCGGTCGGGATCGTCGCCCTCGGCCCTGAGGATCCGGTCGAGGCGCTGGATGTTTCCGTACCTCTCGCGGTAACCCTCCCAGTCGAGCTCCTCGAGATTCTCGTACCCCTCGAACTGGCTGATGATGCCGTCGTCATGGAACGGCACGAACATCTTGCGACTCATCTGCTCCCAGGTGCGGACCTCCTCGTCGGCGAGCTCGAGGCGATCGCGCAGCGCCTGGGCGCGACTGTCGGGTAGGAGGTCGAAGACCTTGAGCACGGTCTCGCAGATCCACGCCACCATGACGTTCGTGTAGGCGTTGTTGTTCACGCCGCCCCGCTCGGCGTTCGGATACTTCTCGTGGAATTCGTCAGGACCCATCACGCCGTGGATCTCGTAGCGGTCGCGCTCGGAGTTGTAGTGCGCGATCGAAGCCCAGAAGCGCGCGATCTCGAGCATCATCTCGGCACCGTGCTCCCGCAGGAACTCGAGATCCTCCGTGGCCTGGTAGTAGTGCCAGACGTTGTAGAAGATCGCGGCGTTGACGTGGCGCTGGTTGTGGCTGAGGTCGGGCTCCCAGCGGCCGGACAGCGGGTTTAGATGGACGACCTGGGTCTCCTCTCTGCCGTCGCTGCCGCTCTGCCACGGGAACATCGCTCCGCGGTAACCGGCTTCGAGTGCCGCTGCTCGAGCCTCGCCCAGCCGGCGGTACCGGTACGTGATCAGTTGCCGTGTGATCTCCGGCAGCCGGAAGTTCAAGAACGGGTAGACGAACAGTTCATCCCAGAACACGTGCCCGCGGTACGCCTCGCCATTGAGGCCGCGGGCCGGAACGCCGACGTCGCGGCCAGCCGTGTGGGGCGAACAGACCTGAAGCACGTGGGAGATGTGCAGCCGCAGCAGCAGTTGCACGCGCGGCTCGCGCGGTAGCTTCACATCGCACCGGCGCCACAGCTCGTCCCAGGCGGAGGCGTGGCGCGCGAACGCTTCGGCGAAGTCCGAATATCGCCCTACCGACTTGCCGGCGTTTCCGAGCGGCTCGTTGATCGCCCGGTCACGCGAGGTGTAGAAGGAGACCAACTTCTCGACCCGAACCGGTTTGCCCTCCTGCACATCGAACGCCAGGACCTGCTGGATGTAGTCCTCCACCTGGTACAGGCTGCGCTCGGCCGCGATCGCCTCCTCACCGTCGAACACCCTGGTGCGTGCCGCCTCCGCGACGTAGATCGTCGATTGTCGAGTGCGCACCTTCACCGCGATGATCTCGGGTCCGAACGTCCGAGGAGAGACAGGATCGAGGTGGCGGCCCTCCAGCTGGCTGTAGCGGGCCACGTTGCCGTTGGTCACCCGCCCGTCGAGCGCGGAGATCACCTCCACCCGCCCGGACCAGTTCTCCGGCGTGAGCGTCCACTCGATCGCGGCTTGGTGATGGTGCGCCATCCCCACGAACCGGCGGCTGAAAAGCGTCGTCTCCCGGCCGGCGCGGTCGCGGAAGCGCAGCTCGCGGAGGAGGGTGGCGCTGTGGATGTCCAGCTCATGGCGGTAGGAGAGCAGCTCGACGTTGGTCAGCCTTATCGCCTCCTCCTCCTCGATGCGAAGCTTGAGGACCAGCCAGTTCGGCAGGTTCACGAGGTCTTCGTTGAGAATCGGGCGGCCGCCCAGAATCGTGGTCTCGCGGTTGTAGAACCCGCCCGCATAGGTGCCCGGGTAATGCACATCGTCGGCGTCCTCCCACTCGCACGCGCCGCGGGTGCAGAAGTAACCGTTGCCCGCCGAGCTCAGAGCCTCTCGGAGTCCCTCCTGCTCGGGGTCGAACTCATCGTAGGTGAGAGTGAATTCAGGCGCGGAGGTCTCTTTCAACGTCATGGCGTTATCGAGCGAGCGAGTCGAGGAACTGCTCGACCTCCTCGATCGAGCCCAATCGGAAATCGGCCGCGGTGGTGCGGTTGGCAACCTCAGGGTCTTGGGGGTCACCTACGAAGATGCCGATGCCGCGCCCGGAGAGAGCTTCGAACGCGTGCTCGTCGGTGATGTCGTCCCCGACGTAGATCGGCAGGTCGTCCTCGGTGTCAAGGCCCAGCGTGGCGATCAGGTGCAGGACGGCGCGGCCCTTGTCCCAGTCGAGCCTGGGCTGAAGCTCGTACACCATCTTGCCAGGGGTGACCTTCAGATCCTCAGGGTGCTCGGCCAGAAGACGCTCCACGACCTGTTGGACCACGGGCCGCTGGGCAGGGGCTACCAGACGGTAGTGCGCGGCGACGGACGCGCGCTTCGGCTCGACGACCGCGCCCTCGATCGGTCCTAGCTCCTCCTGCAACCGTGACGTGACGCCCGCGAGCAGATCCTCGAAGCCGCTAGCGGCTTCGTGCTCGATCGTGCCGCGCTCGGGTGACCAGATGTCGAATCCATGGCTTCCGGCCACCACGAGGTTGTGAATACCCATCAGCTCCTGCACGACGGGTCGGTCGCGCCCGCTGACCACGCACACCGGGCAGCGGCTCGCCAGGCTCGAGACCACGTCGCGCATCCGCGGGGAGATGGTCGCGTCCTGCGGGCGGTCGACGATCGGAGTCAGCGTCCCGTCGTAGTCGAGAAACACCGCTGGCCGCAAGCCGGCGAGCCGCTGAGCCAGATCATCGCCGAGGGCACTCGGCAGGTACTCGATCGTGGAGCTGTGGATGCTCATGCGTGCCTACTCCGGCTGCTCGCAACCCAACCTAGGGCGAAGTGGCCGCCCCACGAATGTCTTCGGTCATCTCCTCGAGCTCGACGCCCTTGGTCTCAGTGATGAAGCGCAGCACGAACACCAGCGACAACAACGCGCAGAACGCGTAGATCCCGTACGCGAGCCCGAGTCCCGCGTTCTTCAGGGACGGGAAGCTCGTCGAGATCACCCAGTTGGCCACCCACTGGGCGGCTGCGGCCACGGACAGCGCCGCGGCCCTGATCCGGTTAGGGAACTTCTCGCCCAGCATCACCCACACCACCGGGCCCCAGGACACCGCGAAGAAGACCACGAACAGGTTCGCCGCGATCAGCGCGATAGGCCCGGCGGCGCCGGTCAGGCTCGGCGAGCCGTGCTTGACCGGCGCGGTGCCGAAGATCACGGCCATCACGCCCAGGGTCACCGTCATCCCGATCGAGCCGATGATCAACAGCGGCCTGCGTCCGGAGCGATCGATGAGCGAGATCGCGATCAGTGTGCTGACGATGTTGACGACGCTCGTGATCACGGAGATGAGCAGCGAGTCGCTTGTGCTGAAGCCGACTGCGTGCCAGAGCACGCTCGAGTAGTAGAAGATCACGTTGATCCCGACGAACTGCTGGAATACCGACAGGGCGATCCCGACCCACACGATTGGCAGCAGCCCCAGCGCGGGGCCGCGCAGATCGCTTAACGTCGGCTTGACCTCGCGCGCGATCGTCTCCTGGATGTCTCGCACCTTGCGGGCAATGTCCACGTTGCCCAGCACCCGACGCATCACTTCGCCCGCCTCCGTGAGCCGGTCCTTGACCACCAGGTATCGGGGCGACTCGGGGATGAACATCGCGCCGATGCCGTAGATCACGGCCGGGACGACCATCGCCAGGAACATCCACCGCCACGCCTGCATGCCCGCCAGATTGGCACTGGGGCTGCTCGCCAGGCCGGTCCCGATGATGTAGTCGACCAGCAGGGCGGCGAAGATCCCGAGCACAATTGCCAGCTGCTGGAGCGACCCGAGCCGGCCCCGGATCCGGGCGGGCGCGATCTCGGCGATGTACGCCGGCGCAATCACGGAGGCCGCCCCGACGCCGACACCGCCGATTATCCGGAATATGATCAGCACCGTCAGGCTGGGTGCCAGACCGGTGCCCAGCGCGCTGATGAAGAACAGCACGGCCGCGACCCGCATGGCCCACAGGCGCCCCAGCCGGTCCGCCACCCGCCCCGCAGCCATCGCGCCGGCCGCCGCCCCGAGCAGCGCCGAGGCCACCGCGAAACCAAGAGCACCAGCGCCGATGGCGAAATGCGTGCCGATCGCCGCCACCGCGCCGTTGATCACCGACGAGTCGTACCCGAACAGAAATCCGCCAAGCGCGGCGACGCACGACAGGGCTGTGACGACCACGTTCGAGTGCCCAGGCTCGAACCGCTCGACTGACCCCCACTCCTCCACCGGCTCGGGTGCCAGCCCAAGCGATACACCTTCGTCAGTCATCGCTGAATCTCCCTCCGTCGTGGACAGGGGCGGGTGGCATGGAGGCCCCCGGCCGAGCCGGCATTCAACATTCGTGGCACGATTGTTCCCTCCGAAGAGGGAACGAAACCCCCTCTCCCGTCTTCGTCCCGGCCTCTCCCGTCTTCGTCCCGGCAGTTCTCGGCCACGGCCCGGCTCGCGCGAGAGAGCCTCTCTCGCCCCGGCGCGGAACCCTCCCGTGTGCGGCGTTGGGTCGGAATCGGGAGAAGTGTGAGGCGTTGGGTCGGAACCGGGAGAAGTGTGAGGCGTTGGGCCGGAACCGGGAGAAGTGTGAGGCGTTGGGTCGGAACCGGGAGAAGTGTGAGGCGTTGGGTCGGGATCGGGAGGCTTCGGTGACCTGGGCAGGCCGCAGCCGACGTGGCGGACCGCCAAACCCCTGACCGCGGCGCCCGGCGCGGTTGGTACACAATCAGCGATCATGCCGCAACCCGGATCGGATAAGAAGACCACGGGAGTTCGCCCGCGCGTCGTGGCGTTTGGCGGCGGGACGGGGCTGCCGGGCCTCCTGCAGGGACTCCGGAGAACCAGCGGCGATCGCGTCTGTGGGGTCGTCACGGTCGCGGACGACGGCGGATCCAGCGGACGGCTGCGCCAGGAGCTCGGGATCGCGCCGCCCGGCGATGTCCGCCGTTGCCTGGTCGCGCTGGCGCAGCGGCGCGGACTTGCGGAAATGTTCGAATACCGCTTCGAGGGCGGAGTCGAGCTGCGCGACCACTCGGTCGGCAACCTCATCATCGCCGCGCTCGCCGAGATGTCCGGCGGCTTCGCGCAAGGGGTGGAGCAGGCCGGGCGGTTCCTGCAGATCAAGGGCAGCGTCCAGCCCGCCGCCACCGAGAGCCTGAGTTTGATCCTGCACCACGCCGACGGGTCGATTACCCGCGGCGAGTCCACTCCGCGTGCGCCCGGGCGGGCGATCCAGCGCGTCACGATCGAACCTCCCGGCGCCGAAGCGCCGGCCGCCGTAATCCGAGCCATCGAGCGGGCTGATCTCGTCGTCCTGAGCCCCGGAAGCCTATTTACGAGCACGATCGCGTCGATGCTCGGTGCGAGGGTACCGGAGGCCCTGGCGGAGTTCCGTGGTCCGGTGATCTACGGCGCGAATGTCATGACCCAGCCTGGCGAAACGGACGGGTTGACGCTCTCAGACCATCTGCGAGCGATCGCCGAGCACGTGGGGCCGGTGGTCACCGACGTGCTCGTGCACGCTGAGAACCTCCCCCCGAGCGTGCTCGCCCGCTACCGCGCCGAGGGCGCCGAACCGGTCGGGCTCGACTCAGAGCGGGTCGAGCGACTCGGGGTACGTCTGCATGCCGCGCGCCTCCTCCCCGACCGCATCGTCGCAGAGGCCCGCCACGATCCCGACCGCCTCGCCACCGCAGTGCTGCAGATCGCGGAGCGGGTCAGGATCGCGGCGTCGCATGTTCGCTAGCACACCCGGTCGTTCACCTGATGGCCGGCGGCGCGACGTACTGGCCTCTCCTGCTTGCCGCGGTGACCACCGTCACCGGCACGTTCAGCTTCCGGGCGCGGCTCGGAAGGTCGCGCTCAATCCAGCGCGACACGCCCAGCGGCAACGTCGAGATGATCACTTCCTCGTACTTGCCCGTCTCCACGGCGCGGCACAGCGCTGCCCAAGGATCCGTGCTGCTTTCCGTCGTCGCCTCCACGCGCCCGCCGGCGGCCTCCTCGAGCAACGGGAGCGCCAGTTGGAGCGTGGCCTCCGGATCCTCTCCCTCCTGGAGGTCGGGCACGAGGAGATCGAAGGAGAAACCCTCGCTCGCCCTGCGTCGGACCTCGTTGAGCAACAGCGGCGTGCTTGCCGTGCGGTGGGCAACGACAAGGATGCGCCGCGGGTTGTGAGCCTCCATGGCTTCCTCCTAGATCGGATAACAGGATGTTCGCGCGCACGCGGTGGAAATTCCACCTCCGTCGGATCATTCGCCAGTCAGGCCGACCCGAGTTGTGAAGTCTCTGTGATCAGCTTCACAGAATGAAATTCCCAAGGGGTCTACCAAATAACATGGTTTGTTGATGAGACGACCCCTTCTGGATACTTGGCGACACGAGCGGCGCGAACGTCCGTTTGCGGTGCGGCTGGCTCTCGTCGGCCTGGGCATGGTCACGGCCGCGGCTGCGCTGGCGGGAGGTCGCCTGTACGTGCTCGCCCAGCTGGTGGGCGGCCTTGCGGTGCTTCCCCTGGCGGTGGCGACCTACCTCCGTATGCTGCCCCCGTCGCCGTGGAGCGACGACGACGGCGGTAACGGCGGCGGCCGCGGCCCTGATGACCCTCCAGGGCCAGCCCCCGATGGCGGGCCTCAAGGCGATCTGGACTGGGAGCGTTTCGAGCGCGAGTTCCGCGCCTACGCCGAGCGCCGCCCGCTCGCTCACGTCTGACGCAGACTGCCGGCTCATCCGCCCACGCCCAACCCTAGCCTCGGGTTATCGACGCGCGCCGTCACCTGGGCGGCGCGACCTGGCTGAGGATCGCGGCGAGCACGAGAGCGACCAGGAGCAGGCTCAGCTCCATCGTCAGCGTGCCGCGCAGGCTCGCGACCGGATCTCCGGCCGCGAGGCGCGGCACGACCGCGCGGCGATGGTACCCGCCGAGGCCAAGCGCGCCCGTGAACACGGTGGTCTTGACCAGCAGCATGATCCCGAAGCCGGTCGACAGCAGCGCGGCGGGGCCCGGAAGCTCGCGCAGCGCGACGTAGGCGCCGGCCAGCGCCAGGACGACGACGGCCGGAACCGCCAGCCTGGAGAAGCGCAGCAAGCACTCGCGTAGGAGCGCCTCGCGGTCCGGGTCGGGTGCCCTACGCCCCACGCCGGCCAGGATCGCCAGCGCAACCATCCCGCCTACCCACAGTGCGCCGGCCAGCAAGTGGAGGTAGTCCGCCACGAGCGGGAGCGTGCCGCGCGCGGCTGGGTGGCTGGCCCAGCTGATGCCGAACGCGATGCCGAGCGACAGCAAACCTGCGCTTGCGAGCAGCGGCTCGCGCCGGCGCGGCGTCACCCACGCGGCGACCAGCAGCGCCAGCACGCCGAGCCAGGCGAAGGTCGTCAGCGTCCACGCCTGGCCCAGATGGGTGGCGACCCGGATCGGAATGATCTGCGTGTTGACGAGATTGGGCAGTCCTCCGCCCACGATCGGGTAGGCGCCGACGAGGAAGCCGAACAGCCCAGCGTGGAGCGCGAGTACCGCCCCCACCACCGCGAGCCCCACCGCCACCGACGCCTCGCACTCGCTCCGGTCGCGGAGCATCCGCGCCGCCGGCGCCGACACCAACGCGCGGAAGGTCAGCGTGCCGCCAGCCAGCACCACACCGAGGAACTGAACCCACGCGAGCAGCTCGGGGGCGACCGGAACGACCAACCCGCTCGCCGGCGCCGGCGGAAGCGGCTTCGCGCTCACGCCAAAGCTGTAGGCGCCCTGGGTCACGTGGCCGTCGTCGCTGGCCACCATCTGCCAGCGGACGGTGTAGCTCCCCGCCGGGCCGGCGCGCAGCGGGACGCTGACGACGTTCCCGGACACTCGCGGCGTCAGGGCCACGTTCTCGCCCCGCTGGGTGATGACGGCGACGCGCGCAAAGCGCGGGACCACTTCTTCGGAATAGCTCAGCGTGGCCGCGCGAGGCGTCGCGGCCACGACCGCCCCCCAGGTCGGGGTGGACGTCGCGAGAACGGCGTGCGCCCCGGCCGATGACGGGACGGCCAGGACGCAGATCAACGCCAGTCCGGCGATCTGGAGCATCCGCAATATGGGGCGTGGCCGGACGTGCCTGGTCATGAGGCGGCCGTCACCGGGATCGCGATCAGCGCCAGCGCGAAACAGCTCAGTGGCAGCAGCGCCGGCGGTATCGCCGGCGGTATCGCCGGCGAGCGGCGGCGCAGAACGCGGACGAGCTCGAGGGCTCCGCCCGCGATCAGCAGGATGCCCATCAGGATGTGCCAGCGCGCGCCCTGGCCGGATGGATCGACCGCCACATGCACGAGGAACAACACCCCACAGCTGAGGAACGCGATGGGCAGCACGCCGTCGAGCCACGGGCGCTCATACACGCCGCGACGCCGGCCCAGTTCGAGCGCGCCCGCGGCGAACAAGATGTCGCCCCACAGGAAGTGAACGAGCATGTCATGCACGACGTCGGCGAACACCACCGTGGCCCAGACGCCGACGGCACCGACGATCAGCGCGCAGGGGACCACCAGCGAGCGTGACCGCATCGGTCGTCCGCCGCTCCCGACCAGTGGCAGGTATTCGTCGAGGATGATGGCCAGAAACAGGGCCCCGAGAATCCAGTGGGCGCGGGCGATCTGAATCTGGGGCAGGATCACCGCCGGCGGCTCCGATACCAGAGCCAAGCACCCACCAGCAACAGCAGCCACGGCGGCTGGTCCAGGTCATCGGCAAGCCCCGTGGGGGTGAGGCCGTAGTAGTGCACGCCGCGGGCCATCGCCCACACCCCGGCGGCCGCCACCAGCACGAGCACGACCACATCACGAGGCAGGAGGAAGGTCGAGTGCAGGGGGTGCACCGAGCCAGCGACGGCTGACCGAAATCGTTCGCTGGGTGACGGTCGCGGCCTGCGATGAAGCATTCTCAAGGCCTACTCGAACGCTACCACCGCGCCTGATCGTTCCTTGACCGCTACGTCAAGCCATAACCCTCGAACCGTGGAGGAGCGAAGTCGATCTCCGGCCGTGCCGGGCGTTGCGCCACGACGGCGACACGGGACGCTGCGTGGTGGAGGCGCCCGCTAGAGCGAACGAAGGGCCGGCAGAAGCTCCTGCTCGGCCCACGCCGTGAACCGCTCCTGCTGATCGGCGCCGATCTGCACCAGCGCGACTTCGTCGAAGCCCGCGTCGATGAACGCCTTGATCGCCTCGACGTGCTCGTCGACGTCGGCGCCGCACGAGAGTGCCTCGGCCACCTGCTCGGGCGTTACGAACTGCGTGGCGCTCTCGAACGAGTCGGGGTTGGGCAGATCCGCGTTGACCTTCCAGCCCAGGCCGAACCAGCGGAACTGCTCATGGGCGCGCTTGACCGCCGCGTCACGGTCGCGGTCGTAGGCGATCGCCACCTGCCCCACCCGTGACTTGCCGGCGCCGCCGGCCCGATCGAACATCTGGCCGAGCTCCGCCTTGGGCTCGACCGCGATCATCAGGTCGGCCTTCTTCCCGGCCAGATCACACGAATCCGGGCCGGACACCGCGACCCCGATCGGCACCCGCCGGTCGGGCAGGTCCCAGAGCTTGGCCGACTCAACCTGGAAGTACTCGCCGCGGTAGTTGACGGTCCCGTCCGGGTTGTTGTCGAACAGCGCGGCGATGATGTCGACCGCCTCGCGGAGCATCTCGTGGCGCACCCCGACCGACGGCCATCGCTCACCCACGACGTGCTCGTTGAGATTCTCGCCCGCGCCGAGACCGAGCCGGAAGCGGTTGCCGGACAGGATCTGCACGGTGGCGGCCTTCTGTGCCACGACCGCGGGGTGGTAGCGGAGGATGGGGCAGGTCACGTATGTCATCAACCCGATCCGCTCGGTGGCCTCAGCGGCGGCGCCAAGGATCGACCAGGCGTAGCCGGAGTGACCCTGCGAGGAGAGCCACGGCTGGTAGTGATCGCTGATCACCGAGAAGTCGAACCCGGCCTGCTCGGCCCTCTGGACATCCCGCACCAGTTGGTCGGGACGCGACTGCTCGCACATCATTGTGTAGCCGAAGTTGGTCATGGCGTGCGGCTACCCGGCCCCGATCGGTGCTAACGATCCGGGCGAGCGCGCTCCCGAGTCACTCGTCGACTTTGTCGCGCTTGGGTCCTTCCCAGGGCTCCGCCTCGGGATCCTGGGCGGGATGGGGTTCGCTCGTGCTCAGACTGCCCGTCGCGGGATGAGGCTCCTCGCCGAACGGCTCGTCGTCCGGATCGGATGGGTCGCGTGGGTCGGGCCGCTTGTCGTACGGATCCGGCCACTCCGTCGGATCCGGATCGGTGGCCGGATTGTTCAGGACGTGATGCGGATCCCGGTCGCGCGTGCGATCTTCGGGGTCCTCGCCCGGGGGCTCGGGAAACCCGGTGGGCGGCTTGCTGGATTGAGTTGGCTCGTTCGACATGGTCAACTGCAGGCTTGCCGCGCAGACATAGGGTCAAACGCGTCAGTGGATCGGGGCGTGCGCCGGCGAGCGGATATCCAGCTCGAACAGCCAGAAGTCGCGGGCGATCACCGGTATCGAGACGTTGTAGACCGGGACCTTGCCGATCGTGCCCTGGAACGTACCGGCATGGGCGTGCCCGTGGAGCACCAGATCGGGCTCGTGCTCGGCGATCGGCGGCGCGAGGCGGTCCGTACCCAGATAGCCCCAGATGCCTGGCGGCTCGCCGACGATCGTCTCCTCGGTCGGCGCGTAGTGCAGCAGCACGATCCGGGCCGGGCACAGCGCGACCTCGCGGAGCCCGCGGTCGAGAGCCTGCACGTCGAGCGTGGTCTCGCGGTAGACCTCGCGGAGCAACGGCTCACCGAAGTCGGGCAGGTGCGAACCGGGAAAGCCGCCCACGAAGCCCTTGAGGCCGACGATCCCGATGTCGAGGCCGCCCGCCTCGCATACGTGCCAGGCGCGATCGAGCACGTGGATCCCGCCCGATTCGAGCACGGCGACCAGTTCGTCGCGGCGGTTGACGTGCCAGTCGTGGTTGCCGAGCACCGCGAACACCGGTACGTCGAGCGCGGCGCACGCGTCAGCCAGGACCGCGCCCTGTTCGGGCTCGCCGTGGGTGGTCAGATCGCCGGCTAGCAACACCAAATCGGCGACGCCGTTGAGCGCCGCCACCGAACGGTGTGTCTCCTCGCGGCGCGCCTCGGAGCAATGGATATCGCCGGCCGCCGCGATGCGCAGGCAGTGCGTCCCTGAGGGCTCCGGGCGCTCTTGCATATCGGCGTCCAACTACCCGGTTGCGGGTATTTCCATAGGACCGTGCGCCACCGAGACGCGTTCAACGCCCTGATCGACACGATGAAGGTCGCGGTCGCTGCGCTGCGCGAGGCCGACGTGCAGTTCATGCTCGGCGGGAGCATGGCGGCCTGGGCTCGAGGTGGCCCAGAGCCTGACAATGACCTCGATCTCATGGTCAAGCCCGACCACGCTGAAGCGGCGCTCGAGGCGCTCGCCGGCGCCGGCATGCGGGTCGAGCGCCCACCCGAGGAATGGCTCTACAAGGCCTGGTGCGGCGAGGTCATGATCGACGTGATCTTCCTTCCCTCCGGGCTGGAGCTCACCGACGAGGTGTTCGAACGGGCGGACACGATGGCGGTGATGGCGCTCAGCACGCCGGTGATGGGGTTAGAGGATGCGCTCGTGACGATGCTCTACGCCCTCGACGAGCACGCACTCGACTACTCGCGGCTGCTGTCCATCACCCGTGCCCTGCGGGAGCAGATTGACTGGCCGGCGCTGCGCGCGCGGGCAAGCGGCTCGCCCTACGCCAAGGCGTTCCTCACGCTGGTCGAGGAGCTCGGGATCGCGCCGGAGGGCGTGCGGTCCGGACCCGGCGATGGCGGCGACGCGCGCAGCCGGGTTCGGGTTCTCGGCGGCGGCGAGTAGCTGGAGACTCGGCGGCGGCGAGTAGCTCCAGGCGCGGCGGCGGCGAGTAGCTCAAAGCCGCGCCGGCCCGCCGACCTCCGTCGTTATCGCCCGCGGCGGCAGGGGTATACCGGTTGTCATGAAGGTGCTCGTGCTGACCAGCGAGCCGATCACCGCCGAACAGCTGCGCACCGCGCTCGGACCGGACACGGACCCGAAGGACGCCGAGGTGATGGTCGTCGCGCCGGCGCTGGCCGAGAGCGCGATCAAGTTCTGGATGTCCGACGCCGACGACGCGATAGGTCGGGCCGAGGAGGTGCGCCGGCAAAGCCTCGAGCGTCTGGGCCAGGAGGGCGTCTCGGCCACCGGCGACACCGGCGAGGCGGATCCCTACACCGCGATCGAGGACGCACTCAAGACGTTCGACGCCGATCGAATCGTGCTGTTCGCGCACGGGGCCGGCGATCAGCGCTACCGCGAGGACCTGGACGACCGGGAGATCGCCGAGCGCTTCGGCCGCCCGGTCGACCGCGCGGTGGTGTAGGGGCGCTCGCCCAGGCGCCGCAGCAGCAGCTTGGCGTTGGCCGGGGCGTAGCTGTTCCAGTCGTTGTTGTAGTAGACGTAGACCTCCTCGCTCGCGCGCCAGCGCGCGATCCGCTGCGCCCACTCGCCGATCTCGCTGGCGGAGTAGTTGCCGGCGCGGCCGCGCGCGCCATAGTGAAAGCGGACGAACCGCCAGTCGGCGGTCGCCTCGTATGACTGGAAGGGCCGCGAAGGATGGTCGCCGATGGTGAGTGCCACACCTCGGGCTCGCAGCGCGTCGAGCACGTCGGGCACGAACCAGCTGGCGTGGCGGAACTCGATCGTGTGGCGCCCAGCCGGGAGCAACTCCAGCCAGCCCTCAAGACGGGAGTCGTCGCGGTGGAAGTTCTCGGGCAGTTGCCATAGGACCGGACCTAGCCGTCCGGCCTCGATCATGGGCTCGAGCGGCTCGTAGAAGCGAGCGATCCCGTCGCGGATCTCGCTCAGCCGCTTGATGTGCGTGAGGTAGCGGCTGGCCTTGACCGCGAACAGGAACTCCGGCGGCGTCTGGGACACCCACCCGGCAACCGCCTCGCGCCGAGCCAGGCGGTAGAAGGTCGAGTTGACCTCGACCGTGTCGAACGAGTGCGCGTACTCCTCCAGCCAGCGGCGCTTGGCCAGCTTGTCTGGGTACAGACGGCCGCGCCACGAGTCGTACATCCATCCCGAACAGCCGATGCGTACGGGCCTCACGGGTCGGGTATGCCCTGAATCGGATGCCATCCCTCGCCGAAGAAGCCGCCAAGCGCCTGAACCGTCCGGCCGCCCCGGTGCCGCCGAATCCGTCGTACAAGAGCCTGCACGAGGCCGTGCACGACTGCCGCGCCTGCGACCTGTGGGAGGGCGCCACGCAGGCGGTGATGGGCGAGGGCGCCCGGCACGCCGGCCTGATGCTGGTCGGCGAGCAGCCCGGCGACCGAGAGGACCTCGAAGGTCATCCGTTCGTCGGCCCCGCCGGCCGCGTCCTCGACCAGGGCCTCGAGCAGGCCGGGATCGCCCGCGACGAGGTCTACATCACCAACGCGGTCAAGCATTTCCGGTACAAGCTCCGTGGCAAACGGCGGATCCACCAGAAGCCGGACCGCTGGCAGGTGGCCGCCTGTTTCCCGTGGCTGGAGGCGGAGCTGGCCGTGGTCAAGCCCGATGCGCTGGTCTGCCTCGGCGCCACCGCGGGACAGCAGCTGCTCGGCTCGCACGTCCGGATCGGCCGCGACCGGGGGCGGCCCATCGAGTCCGACCTGGCCGAGTTGGTCACGGTGACCACCCACCCATCCGCCATCCTGCGGGCCGAGGACGAGGACCGCGAACAGGCGATGGGTCAGTTCGTGGACGACCTGAAGCAAGTTGCGAAGTGGCTGAGCGCGAGGTAGTTGCCATCACCGGCGCCTCGGGCGGGGTGGGCCGCGCGATCGCCCGTGAGTTCGCCAAGCACGGCGCGGCGGTGGGACTGATCGCACGGGGCCGCGCCGGGCTCGACGCCGCCGCGCAGGAGATCTCCGAGCTCGGCGGAACGCCTTACGCCCACGCCGCGGACGTGGCCGAGTTCGATCAGCTGCAGGCTGCCGCGTCGGCGATCGAGGAGCGGCTGGGGCCGATCGACGTGTGGATCAACAACGCGATGACCACCGTGTTCGCGTTCATCGACGACATCGAGCCGCACGAATTCGAGCGCGCGACGCGCGTCACCTACCTGGGTGCCGTGTGGGGAACCAAGGTGGCGCTTGAGCGGATGCTTCCCCGCGACCGCGGCACGATCGTCCAGGTCGGGTCGGCCTTGGCCTACCGCGGCATCCCGCTCCAGGCACCCTACTGCGGCGCCAAGCACGCGATGAAGGGCTTCTACGAGTCGCTGCGCTGCGAGCTTCGCTACCGCGGCTCGGGGGTCTACGTGACGATGGTCCAATTGCCGGGGATGAACACGCCCCAATTCGACCACTGCCTGAGCAAGATGCCCCGCCATCCGATGCCGGTGCCCCCCGTCTACCAGCCGGAAGTGGCCGCCCGCGCGGTGTACTGGGCGGCACATCACCGCCGGCGCGAGCTGTACGTCGGCATCTCCACCGTGTACTCGATCATCGGCAACAAACTTGCCCCGGGTCTGGCCGAGCGCTATCTCGCGAAGACGGCGGTCGACGGCCAGCAGACCGATCAGCCGTTCGACGGGACCGCGGCGGCCAACCTGTTCGAACCAGTCGACCACGATCACGACGAGGGGGCGCACGGCGGGTTCGACGACCAGGCGCACCGCCACAGCCCGCAGGCCTGGCTCAGCCGGCATCGGCTCCCGTCAGGGCTGGCCGCGATCGCCCTTGCGGGAGGTGCCGCCGCTGTGCTGATGACTCGCCGGTGCGCTTGAGCGCCAGCCGCTCGGCCAGGCGCGAGGAAAGGGCCATGATCGTCAGCGCCGGGTTGGCCGACCCCTGCGTGGGCATGACACTGCCGTCGGCGATGAACAGGTTCGGGACCTCCCACGCGCGATGGTCGGAGTCGACCACGCTGCGCTCGGGGTCCGAACCCATCCGGCAGCCGCCGACGAGGTGCGCGTAGCGGTCGGTCACGAGCAAATCCTGGGCGCCGGCCGCTTCGAAGATGTCGTGCAGGGTCTGCTTGCCGTAGGCGATGTTCTTGCGGTCGTTCTCGCACTGCGAATAGTCCATGCGCGCGACCGGGATGCCGTTCTGGTCGGTGACACCGTGGGCGATGGTCACGCGGTTCTCGGGCAGGGGCAGCAGCTCCGAGAGGATCCCGAGCGTGTACCAGTGGTTGTAGTCACGCATGTACTCGCGTAGCGCCTGCCCCCAGTGCCCATGCCCGAGGACATGCTGGGCGTGCTCGATGGGCAGCGGGCCAACGGTCTGAATCGCGAACCCGCGCGCGAAGCCGCGCCGCTCATCGGTCTCGTAGAACTGCTCGGAGCAGATCTCCGGCGGCGGCGCCTTGTACATCCGCATCTCGTCGGGGAAACGCGCGGCCACGTGGGGCGCGCCCTGCACCATCACGCAGCGTCCGACCTGGTCGTTGTTGTTGGCCAGCCCGTGCGGGAACCGGCGGCTGGTCGAGTTGAGCAGCAGGCGCGGACTCTCGATCGAATAGCCCGCCACCGCCACCGCATCGGCCCGCTGGAAGCGCTCGGCGCCGTCGTGGATGTAGCGCACCCCGGTGACCCGCCCGCTCGAATCGTCGAGGACCACTTCCGTGACCATGCAATGCGCCCGGATCTCCGCCCCGTGCTCGATCGCGTCGGGGATGTGGGTCACGAGCGGGGAAGCCTTGGCGTTCACCTTGCATCCCTGGAGGCAGTAGCCGCGATAGATGCAGTGGGGACGGTTGCCGAACGAGCCGTTGGTGATGCCGACCGGGCCGACCCGCATCTCGATGCCGAGCTTCTTGGCGCCGCCGCGGGCCGCGTCGGCGCCGCCCGCGATCGGGTGGGGGGTATGCGGGTAGCGGTGCGGATCGCCCCACGGCCAGTAGTCGCCCGCCACCGGCAGTTCGAGCTCGAGGCGCTCGTAATGCGCCTTGAGGTCCCAGTAGCGGATCGGCCAGTCCTCCCCCACGCCGTCGCGGCTGCGTACCTCGAAGTCCGAGGGGTGAAAGCGCGGGCAGTATCCGGCGTAATGGACCATCGAGCCGCCGACGCCGTGGCCGGAGTTGTTCTTGCCCAGCTCGACGGGATCGCTTCCACCGGTGACCCTCTCGTCGGTCCAGTAGAGCCGGTGCGAACCGGCCTCGTCGGAGACCCAGTCCTCGTCGGGGTCCCAGAACGGCCCCGACTCGAGCACGACCACCTTCCATCCGCGCCGGGCCAGCCGCTGGGCCAGCGTGGCGCCGCCGGCGCCGGCGCCCACGATCACCAGGTCGACCGGATAGGAGTCGTCGTGGCGCGCCATGCGCTCTTGCGGCACCGCCCGGCGGTGCACGTCGAGCAGGAAGGCCGAGTCGTTATCCGGCGGGCGCAGCGCACCGCGCAGGAGCGTGCGGAGCTCGTGCCGGCGGCTCACGTGCCCTGCACCCCACGCTGTTCGGTGTCCTTCACCGGATCTGTCTCGAACGCTGGGGCGCCCTCCCAGCTCTCGCGCTGACCCACCCCAAGCCGGGCATAGCCGCGCGGGTACGCCGGCCCCCCGAAGCCGATCTCGTTCCACGCCCACGGGTGCGAATAGAACGCGCTGAGGATCGCCCGGGAGACCACCTTCCAGGTCTTGGTGGGCGGCATCTCGTCCCACACCTCGCCGCGGAGCTCGCCCTTGGCCAGCGCGTCGACCACGCGCATCTGCACGTCGGGCGCGGCGCCGGCGAAGTCGCCGGCGCCGTGCTGGCGGGCCGCCGCGTTCAGGCCCTGCGCGAGCCGCCGCCATGTCTCGCGATCGTCGGGCATGTCCGCGTAGCGGAAGCCGTCGAGCTGCCCCTCGAACAGCTTGGCGTCGACCATGTTCAGCACCGCGATCTTCGGCTCGCGGTCCTGGGCCATGACCAGATCGCAGAAGATGCCCAGCGTCCTCGCCTCGCCGTCGTTGAAGAAGCGGATCGGCGGGGTGTTCTCGACGCGCTCGAACACCAGCCGACGGGTGGCCTCGTCCCAGTGCTCGGCCTCATCGAGGACGTTGTAGTCGGGATAGCGGCCGTGCATCTGGGGGGTGACGCCGTTTCGCTGTCGGGGCAGCTCCTCGGGGGAGGCCGGCTGGCGGTCCGGCCGGAGGTTGGGTAGATGCTCGGCCGCTCGGAAGTCTCTCGCAGGCATCAGCGTTCGCGCCCGAACAGCGCGGCGGCCAGGCCCATGCCCCCGACCAGCGCCAGCGAGCCAGGCGCCAGCAGCGGCGGCCCCATGACGATGTTGAACAGCGGCTCGCCGAACCCGCCCGGCTTGCGCGCCACCCCCCGCACGTGGGTGACCACGCCGATCAGCCCATCCAGGCAGTACAGGGCCGAGAGTGCCGGCAGCCAGGTCTGTGCGGCCCGCTCGGAGCGAACGCCCGCGACCCCGGCCACCGTCAGCGCCGGCGACAGCGCCACCGGCGTCCACATCCACTTGTCGCCGAACGAGCCGCGGAAGTGCTCGAAGTAGATCTCGATCCCGAGCGGCAGGGCGCTGAACGCCGTCGCCGCCGCCAATGTGCGCTGCATCCGTCCGCTGCGGACATTGCGCCACCAGCGCGTCACGGCGCGCTCGGGCGGCGTCGTGCGCCGGATCAGGCCCGCGCTACGAGGCCGCATACCGCTCCGCCTCGCCTCGCTTGAGCTCGAGCCCGTTACCCGGCCGATCCAGGTCGGGCAGCAGGTACCCGTCCTGTGGCTCGACCGGACCGTCGAACAGCATGTGCTCGATCCGGACGTGATCGTGGAAATACTCGAGATGGACGAACTGCTCCAGTGCGCAGGCCGGATGCAGATGGATCGCCGGCCCGCAGTGCAGCGAGAGCGGCAGGTTGTGGGCCCGGCACAGGGCGCCCACCCGCAGCAGCTCGGTGATCCCGCCGCACCGGGTGACGTCGGCCTGGAGGACGTCGACCGCTTCGGCCTCGAGCATGCGGCGGAAATATGGCGCGTCGTCGCCGTACTCCCCCGCCGCGATCTCCATCCCGGCCGGAGCCCGATCGCGCAGGAGCCGCAGCCCCTCGAGGTCCTCCGAGGACACCGGTTCCTCAAACCAGCTCACCCGCGCGTCGTCCGCGAACCGCCCGGCCAGGTCGAGGGCCTGCTTGCGCGAGTAGGCGCCGTTGGCGTCCACGAACAGCCGGGCATTAGGTCCGATCGCGTCGCGGGCCACCTTGACCCGCTCGGGATCGCGGTCCGGCTCCGAGCCGACCTTCATCTTGACCCTGGGTATTCCCTGCTCGACCCAGCCGCCCAACTGCTCGGCCAGCCGCTGGTCCGAGTAGGGGGTGAACCCGCCCGAGCCGTACACGGCCACTCGGTCGTGGGCCATTCCGAGCAGCTTGCACAGCGGCAGCCCGAGCGCCCGGGCCTTGAGGTCCCAGAGCGCGAGGTCGACCGCCGCGATCGCCATCGACGTGATGCCCGGGCGGCCCAGGTTGCGGGTCTGCTCGACCATCTTCTCCCAGGCCGCCTGTGGGGCCATGGTGTCGCGACCGCCCACGATTCCCGCCAGCTTGGACTCGACCAGCTTGGCCGTCGAGACGTCGGCATAGGTGTATCCGAGCCCCACCTGCCCGCCGCCGTGCGCGTGCACGACGACGATCGTGGTCGAGTCCCAGGCCAGCGTCCCGTCGGCCTCGGGCTGGTCGGTCGGCACCGTGTAGGCACCGACCTCGAGCTCCTCGACCGGGACCTCGGCACGGACGGTCGTGCTCATCGGCCGGGCAGGAACTCCTGGACCTTCTGCGAGAACGACTGCTTGACGATCCGTCCCGCGTTCGGGTCCCCGGACAGCAACGCCGAGCTCAGCGCCTTGGCCTGCTCGAGCGTGATGTGGGGCGGCAGCGGCGGGACCTCCGGATCGGTGATCGCCTCGTAGACGACGGGGCGGTCGGCATTCAGCGCCTCATCCCAGGCCAAGCCGACCTGGTCGGGTGAGTCGACCCGGATGCCCTTCAGCCCGAGCAGCTCCGCGTAGCTCGCGTACGGGAAGTCCGGCAGGTCCTGGGAGCCCTCGAACTTCGGGTTGCCCTCCATCGCGCGCTGCTCCCAGGTCACCTGGTTGAGGTCGCGGTTGTTGAGCACGAGCACGATCAGCCGCTGATCGGGCCACTGGTGGCGGTACTTGGCGATCGTGATCAGCTCGTTGATGCCGTTCATCTGCATCGCCCCGTCCCCGACCAGCGCCAGCACCGGACGCTGCGGATGATCGAACTTGGCCGCGATGGCATACGGGACCCCCGGCCCCATCGTCGCGAGCGTGCCTGAGACCGATGCCATCATGCCCCTGCGCAGCTTGATGTCGCGTGCGTACCAGTTGGCCGCCGAGCCGGAGTCGGACGAGAGGATCGCGCCGTCCGGGAGGCGTTTGGAGAGCTCGTGGAAGACCAGCTGCGGGTTGATCGGATTGGCCGGCAACTGGGCCCGGTGCTCGATCAGGTTCCACCACTCGGCGATCTCGCTCTCGATCGTCTCCCGCCACGAGCGGTCCTGCTTTCGCTCCAGGCGTGGCATCAGCGCGCGCAGCGTTTCGGCGCTGTCGCCGACCAGATTTACCTCCATCGGGTAGCGGATGCCGAGCATCCGACCGTCGATATCGATCTGGACGCCGCGGGCGTTGCCCTCCTCGGGCAGGAACTCCGAGTAGGGGAAGCTCGAGCCGACCATCAACAGCGTGTCGCACTCCTGCATGAGCGTCCAGCTCGGCTTGGTCCCGAGCAGTCCGATCGAGCCGGTCACGTAAGGCAGGTCGTCGGGCAGCGCGGCCTTGCCGAGCAGCGCCTTGGCCACGCCGGCGCCCAGCAGCTCGGCCACGGCCTCGACCTCCTCCGAGGCATGGAGCGCGCCCTGGCCGACCAGCATCGCGACCTTGCTGCCGGCATTCAGCACGGCGGCCGCGCGGTCCAGATCCTCGTCGACGGGCAGCACCCTCGGCCGCTGGTAGCCGGGGCCCGAGTGGACGGTTCCGTGCTTGTGCGGCGGCTGGGTTACGGCGTCGGCCTCCTGGAGGTCGTTCGGGATGATCAGCGCGGTGACGGTGCGTTCGGCCAACGCGATTCGGCAGGCCCGGTCGACCAGGTGTCGGATCTGGGCCGGCACCATCGCCATCTCGACGTACTCGTGGGCGACGTCCTTGAACAGCGTCTGGAGGTCGATCTCCTGCTGATAGTTCCCGCCCAGGCCGGCCCGCGCCTGCTGCCCGACGATCGCCACCACCGGCTGATGGTCGAGCTTGGCGTCGTATAGCCCGTTCAGCAGGTGAACCGCGCCGGGGCCGGAGGTGGCCAGGCAGACGCCCAGCTCGCCGGTGAACTTGGCGTGGGCGCAGGCCATGAACGCGGCCATCTCTTCGTGACGAACCTGAATGAACTCTGGCCGCTGTCCGTTGCTCGAGCGCGCGAACGCGCCGAGAATCCCGTTGATCCCGTCGCCGGGATAGCCGTAGATGCGCTTGATGCCCCAGAGCGAGAGGCGCTCCAGGAGATAATCGCCGACCGTGTCGCTCATGCCGCTTTCTGTTCCTTTCCTCGTCTGCCCGTCTCAGTCCTAGCCGCTACCCGCCCGCGAGCGCGGGCTAACGGAGCGCTGTCCGCAGGCCTACAGACGATCCTGGGCCTTCGAGAGGGCGACTGCCGCGTCGATGTGCGCCAGATGGGTCAATCCCTGGGGAAAGTTGCCCAGGAGCTCACCGGTGTTCGGATCGATCTCCTCGGAGAACAGCCCGAGGTCGTTGCTGCGCGCCACTGCCTGGTCGAACACCCCCCTCGCCTCGCTCAGATCGCCCGCCTCGGCCAGGCATTCGGCCAACCAGAACGAGCAGCACAGGAACGCTCCCTCCTGGCCCTCGACGCCGTCATCGCGCCGATAGCGGTACAGCAGGCCCTCGCCGGCGTCGAGCTCCTCGCGCACCGCCGCCACGGTTCGCAGCATCCGCTCGTCGTCCCAGTCCACGTACTCAACCGTCGGCAGAAGCAAGAGCGCGGCGTCCATCTCGGTGCGGTCGAAGGCCTGCACGTACACACCCCGCTTGCTGTCGTAGCCGTGGTTCTCGATCGTCTTACGCAGCTCGTCGCGGGCCTTCTTCCAGCGGCGGGTGGGCGCGCGGCGCATGCACTCGTCGGCCAGGCGGATCCCACGGTCGAGCGCCGACCAACAGAGCACCTTGGAGTGCACGAAGTGCTCGGGGTCTCCCGGCCACTCCCAGATCCCGCAGTCGGGCGCCGACCACTGCTCGGCCGCGTGATCGATCAGCGAGGTGAGAAACCGCCAGTCGTCGTCGCTCGGCGAGTGACCACGGCCATGCCAGCGCCAGGTCAGGTTCACGAGCTCTCCGTAGGCGTCGAGCTGGCTCTGCTCGGCGGCGTCGTTTCCCACCCGGACCGGGCTCGATCTCCGGTAGCCCTCGAGGTTTGCGACCACGTCCCCCTGTAGCCGGCGCTCCCCGCCGACGCCGTAGACGACCTGGAGGTCCTCGGCGTGCCCGGCCGCCGAGCGCATGATGAAGGCCCGGAAGGCGTCGGCCTCATCCACCGCTCCGAGCTCGGCGAACGCCCGCGAGCTGAAGCTCGAATCGCGCACCCAGGCATAGCGATAGTCCCAGTTGCGCGGCCCGCCGACCGCCTCGGGCAACGATGTCGTGGGCGCGGCCGCGATTGCTCCGGTCGGCGCGTAGGTGAGCGCTTTGAGCACGACTCCGGAACGCCGCGCGGCGGCCTCGTCGCGCGTGCCCAGGCGCAGAGACGATGCCCACTCGCGCCACCAGCGGACGGTCTGCTCGAGCAGCTGGTCGAGCTCTCGCGCGTCGGGCTCGCGTGGGGGTCCCGCGTCGATCTGGTCCGGCGGACAGTAGGTGAGCACGAGGCGCGCCCGGTCGCCCGGACCGACCGCGAAACGTCCCACCAATTCGTGCTGGGGATTCTCGTCGAGCGCCTGCTCGCACCAGACGAGCAGCGCGTCGTTGCCGCCGATCGCGCTGTGCAGACGATGCCCGTGCCGGCGGATCCAGGGTCGCACCTGGCCGTAGTCGAAGCGCGGCGCCACCCGCACTTCGAACTCGACCGCGCCGCGCACGCCCTCGATCACGCGCAGGATCCGCCGCGGCTCGGTGCCGAGGGCGTTCGGGCGCACCGTGAAGCAGTCGAGCAGCTTCGCCTCGCCGGCCGGGCCCTGGACCGTGGTCTCGAGGACGAGGGTGTCGTCGACATAGGCGCGGACGTACTCCCATGGCCCAGGCTCCCTCGGCGTGATCGAGCAGTGCCCACCCTGCCGGCGGTCGAGCAGGCGGCCGAACGCGCTGCCCGAGTCGAAGCGGGGCAGGCAGCACCACTCGATCGAGGCCTCCCGCGACACGAGGGCCGCGGTGTGGCAATCGCCGATCAGCGCATAGTCGGCGATCGGCGGATAGTGGTCCGGGGCGCTCACGAAGGCTGGATACCCCGAACGCGCCTAGTACCCGCGCTCGCGGTCGGCGCGTTTGCCGGCGGACGAGCCGGGTAGAGCGGATATGTATGTGGTTTTACATGATCGCGGGGTTCCTGGTCCTGGTTGGGCTCATCGGCGGAGTGGCCTCGGGCGGGATTTTCACGCTCATCTTCGTGCCGCTGGGGCTGGTCATGCTTGCCGTCGCCGGCGGCGCAGGCATCCTCGGCCGCCGAAGCCAGGACGAGAGCGACGGCGACAAGCAGCCTTCGAACACCCAGCCGGCGCCCCTCCGGCACACGCCGCCGCAGGGTACGTCGGCACCGGCCACGCCGGAAGACCTGGTCGACGCGCGCCGGGCTCAGCAGTAGCGAAGCTACGCATGTGTCGAGGTCTCGCTTCCGGGTAGCGACCTATTACGCAACCGGCAACGAGAGGAGCTCGAGCATGGGTCTCACGGACAAGGTCACCGGCAAGGCCAAGCAGGCGGCCGGCGACATCACCGGTGACAAGTCGCTGCACCGCGAGGGTCGCCAGGAAGAACGCAAAGGCGAGGCCAAGGACGAACTCGCGCGCGACCAGGAGAAGGCGGAGCGGAAGGCCGAGGAGGTCGCGAACCTCGAGCGCAAGACGTCGTAGCTGCCCACAGGGCGAGGGCGGGCGGGCGCGGCGCCGCTATTGTCAGATCCGCGTGTCGCGCCGTCGTCGTCCTCTAGCGGATCGGGCTCAGGCCCAGCGAGGGCCGGTGGTCTCGCGGGCTGCGTGGCTGCGGCTGGCGGCCTGTACGGGGGCGGCGGCGCTGCTGCAGCTAGATGGGACGCTGATCACGGTGGCGCTGCCGTCGGTGGCCCACGGGCTGAGGGTCTCGAGCGCGTCGACCGCGGTGGTGCTGAGCGCGTACTTCGGAGCCTACGCGCTGGTGCTGCTCCCCGGGGGCGAGCTCGTTGATCGCTTCGGCGCCCGCCGGTTGGCGCTGGTCGGGCTTGCCGTATTCGCGCTGGGAGCCGGTCTCGGCGCGCTGGCCACGAGCATCGGCGCGCTCGTCGCCACCCGGGTCGTGCAGGGCGCTGGCGCAGGTCTGGTCAGCCCGGCCGCCCTGGCCGGCGCGGTGAGCGGGTTTCCCCCCGAGCGACGGGGCAGCGCGCTCGGGATCTGGGGTGCCAGCGCCGGCATGTCTAACTTGGTCGGACCACTGCTCGGCGGCCTGTTGACCGTCTGGCTAGGGTGGCGCGCGGATTGGTGGGCGCTCGTGCCGCTGGCACTGATCGCTGGGCTGGCGGTCGCGCGGCAGATGCCGCGGGTGCTCCACGCTCCAGACGCCGGCCTGCGCGAGTCTCGGGTCAATCGCGTGGTGATCGCCGCCACACTGGTCGCGGCGCTCACTTTCGCGGTGATGATCGGCTGCTTTTACTTGGCCGAGCAATACCTCCAGCGCGAGGCCGGCTACTCGGCATTGGGCGCCGCGGGAGCGCTGGTGATCGTCGCGCTTCTGGTCGGAGTGGCCGCGCCGCTGGCCGGCCGGTTGGTCGACGAGCATGGCGAGCGGCTGCCCGCTGTGCTCGGCTTCGTGCTGGCCGCGGGCGGACTGGCCGTGCTCGCCATCCCGGGCCTGCCGCTGGCCAGCGTGGTCACGATCGTCCCCCTCATCCCGGTGGGGCTGGGGCTCGGGATGCTGTTCGTGCCGACCTCGCGGGCCGCACTCAACGCCACCCCCCTCGCCTCCCACGGGCGCACGTCGGCGATCCTGTCGGTGGGGCGGCTGCTCGGCGCCGGCACCGGCGCCGGCATCGCCGGCTTGCTGCTGGCCGGCGGGACCGACGCAGCGACCGTGCACGGCGCCATGCTCCTTGCCTGCATCCTGTGCGTAGTGGTCGGTATTCCCGCTTCGCTTCGCCTCGGGGCACCGAGCGGCGCAGTCGCCAGCCGGGCGCGCGCCAGCACCTGATCAATCGTCGTGGGCCGCCTGCTGGGCTGGCGGGTCCGGAGCGGATTTCGCACGCCATACCCGGGTAGCGGCGAATCCGACACGAACAACCAAGACACCTGGGAGATCGACATGGCATCCATGGAGACACGCCCGCTCGCGGTGGTCACCGGCGCCTCGAGCGGTATCGGATTCGAACTGGCGCGCCAGTTCGCCGAACATGGCTACGACCTGATCATCGCCGCCGAAGACGACGCCATCAACCGGGCAGCCACCGAGCTGCAGAACGGCGCCACGGTTGAGGCGGTGCAGGTCGATCTGGCGACGCCCGGTGGCGTCGAGCAGCTGTATGAACAGATCCGCCGGCACGGCGATCAGATGGAGGCGGTGGCCCTGAACGCCGGGATCGGCATGGGCGGCGACTTCGCCACCCAAACCGATCTGGATCAGGAACTGAAGCTCGTCGACCTGAACGTGCGCTCCACCGTGCACCTGGCCAAGCGGGTGGCGGCGGACATGGTCCGCCGCGGCGAGGGCAAGATCCTCTTCACCTCGTCGATCGCCTCGACCATGCCGGGCAGCTACCAGGCCGTGTACAACGCCTCGAAGTCGTTCGTGCAGTCCTTCGCGCTGGCCCTGCGCAACGAACTGAAGGACACCGGCGTGACGGTGACCTCGTTGATGCCCGGTCCGACCGACACCGAGTTCTTCGAGCGCGCCGACATGTTGGACACGAAAATCGGCGCGAGCGACGCCAAGGACGATCCGGCCGACGTGGCGCGCGACGGGTTCGAGGCGCTGATGTCAGGCAAGGAGCGCGTCGTCTCGCACTCGCTGTCCACGAAGGCCCAGGGCCGCGGGAGCCGGCTGATGCCCGACAGCGTCAAGGCCGAGATGCACCGCAAGATGGCCGAACCGGGGTCCGGGGACGAGGAGTAAGTGTTGGCCGATTAACCGCGTATATCGCGGGTAAGTGGCTACGTCCTGCTGGCGACTATGACTCGAACTCCCGGCCCGGGACGGTCCCGACCGGCGGTTCGCTAATGGGAGGCACCACCCGGTCTGGACTATCGGACAGAACCTCGAGCCGGCCGTCGGCGGAGCGCCGCACCACGTTGCCCTGCCAGGCGCGCAGCGGATGCGCTCCGCTGCGCTGAAGCGAGCGGCAGGCACTCCGCGTGATGAAGAAGACGAGGATGGGCAGCACCCAGATCCCCACCCGCCACACATGGATCTGCGTCGTGTAGGTGATGCCCATCCGGTAGAAGATCCGGTCCGTCGAGCCGACGGCGAAGATGATCACCACCCAGCAGAGGAATCCCGCGCCCACCGCGGTCCTGATCGGCCGGTCGCGCGGCCGTTCGAGCAGGTCGTGGCGCTTGATGTCGCCGGTGATCTTTCGCTCGATCGCCGGCCAGGCGAACAGCGTCGCGAACACGAACAGCGGGAACGCGGCGCCGCCCCAGAACGGGTTGGGGATGACCGTGCGGCCGGCGATCACCAGCTCCCAGTTGGGCATCAGGCGCAGCGCCCCGATCAGCCAGCCGATGTACCAGTCGGGCTGCGCCCCGTTCTCGGATAGATACGGGTGGAATGGGCCCCACTGCCAGATCGGGTTGATCTGAACCAGGCCGCCAAGCAGGAACAGCACGCCGGCGACGGAGAGCATCAGCCCGATCGAGCGCAGCGCGTAGGCGGGCCACATCGGCGTTCCGACGACGTTGCGCTCGCGCCGTCCCGGGCCCGGGAACTGCGAGTGGTGCTGGCGCATGATGATGGTCAGGTGCAGCGTGACCAGCACGGCGAGCGCCGCCGGGATCAGCAGCACGTGCGCGATCTCCAGGCGCGGCCAGAACGTGCTGTTGCCCGGGAACGGACCGCCCCACACCAGGCTGGCCATCTGGGCGCCGACGAACGGGATCGCCATCGCCACCGCGTAGGCGATCGCCAGTCCCATGCCCGAGAGCAGATCGTCGACCAGCGAATAGCCGGCGAAGCCCTCGAGGATGGCCAGCATCAGCATGGTCAGCCCGATGAAGTAGTTGAGGTCGCGCGGCTTGCGGTAGGCGCCGGTGAAGAAGATCCGCATCAGGTGCAGGACGATCGAAGCGACGAACACGTTCGCCGCCCAGTGGTGCACTTGACGGAAGAGCAACCCGGCCGGCACGTCGATGCTCAGGTTCAGCACCGAGCGGTAGGCGTCCGACATCTGCTCGCCGTAGAGCGGCGCGTAGGAGCCGTGGTAGATGACGAGCGAATCGCTCGGGATGTAGTAGAGCGTCAGGAAGATGCCGGTCCCAACGAGGACGACGAACGAGTAGAGCGCGATCTCGCCGAGTAGGAACGACCAGTGGTCGGGGAACACGTAGCGGAGCGTCCACTTGATGCCGGCGGCGAGGCCGACGCGTTGCTCGGCGGCCCGGCTGGCGCGCAGGAAGCGGCGATGGGCGTAGCGCTCGATCAGATTCACGACTGGTTCCGGTGAACTCCCCACCAGGACGGGCCGATGTCTTCGTGGAACCCGGCGGCCGCGCGAAGGTACCCGTCGCCCCCGATCATCAGGGGCAGCTGGGGCAGCGCGCGCCCGGCGGGGCCGAACACCAGACGGCCCCCCTCGCCCGGGAGGAAGGTCGAGTAGTGGCACGGGCAGGTGAAAGCCGGCGACTGGCTCGTCGGCGCGTACGTCGGATAGCGATAGAGCGAGATCGCGCAGCCGGCATGGGGGCAGATCTTCGAGTAGGCGAGGATGCCCTCCGGCGCCCAGTCTCGCCGCGCGGCCGGCAGGTGGATGTAGCTTGCCGGGAGCCGGACCACGAGCACCCCGGCGCCGAACGACTCGGGATCGCCGTGCTCGGGCAGCGCCGTGTAGAAGGTACCCAGCTGGATGTCGTTCGCGCGGTAGGGCCGCCCCTGGTCGTCGACCAGGCGGATCCCGCGCGCCCACGGGGTGTTGTGGAGCGGGTTCAGGGTCGGCCCGAGCGAGGCCAGCGGGGTTGCCGCGGCGGTCACCAGCGCCGCGCCGGCCACGCCACCGGCGCCGGCCAGAAGCGCCCGGCGCGATATGCCCTCCCCCCCTCCTCGATCATCGTCACGACCTCTTCGGTCTGCTCCTCGTCGAGCAGCGGATCGCGCTCCTCCACGTGGGTCTCCTGCGGCACCACGAACTTGCCGGCGATGATCGCCGCCGCCGCGAGCAGGCAGAGCGCGCCGCCCAATGCCACGCCGAGCAGCTGCGTATTGCCCGAGAGCACGATGTAGAGCACGGTGAAGGCGAAGGCGAACACTGCGGCGAGCAGGAGCAGTACGGCTACGAGCGTCTCCGCGCGGCGGTTGGAGGGCACCGTACGCTCGCTCGGGTCGAGGGCTGATTCCCGAGCCGGCGGGGGCGGTTCCGGCGCGCGCCGGCGAATCGCGCGGGCCGCCGCGCGGAGCGCGACCAGGACGCCGACGAACTTCGCCCCTCGCGTGACGGGACTCTGATCGTCAGGGCTCATCGCTCAACCTCTCATCTGGTGTCAGGGTCATGTCCGTTCGTCCATCCGCTCGCCGATCAGGCGGGCCACGATCACCAGCGCGGCCAGGCCGATGAACCAGGCGACGATCCCCTCCGGGATCGGCCCGATGTTGTAGATCCCCCATCCGCCGGCGTTCAGGGGACGGCGGGTCCACAGCACGTAGCGGACGATCGAGTCGAGCCCGTGCTGGTCGATCTGCTTGGCATCGAAGTGCGGCATCAGGTAGGGCCCCATCCGCACGGCCTCGGCGATCTCCTGGGGATTGGCCTGCTCCAGATCGGGAACCTGCGCGTTGACCGTGATTCCACCGCGGGCGACGATCTGGTGGCAGCCGGCGCAGTCCAGCGTGAAGTCGTGAAAGCCCAGCGCCAGGTCACCCTTCGCCGGGTCGGCGGTCGGCGCCGCCGGCCCGCCGAAGGAGCTGATGAAGGCGATCAGCGCGTCGATCTGGGTCCGGTTGAACAGCGGCGGGTTGCGCATCGGCTGAGCACGCGGCTGGTCGAGCGGCATGCGGCCGGTCGACACGTAGAAGTCCACCGGTGCGGGCCCGACGCCCCGCAACGACGGCGCCACGCCCTGAGTGCCCTGCAAAGCAATGCCATGGCAGGAGGCGCAGCTGCCCTGATACAGCGTGTAGCCGAGCGCTCTGAGGCCGGGCGAGTCCGGGAATGACTTGGTCGGATCGCCCGGGCCGGGCGGCTCCGGCGACTTGGTGGGTGGATGGGGCACGTTCGATGGCCCGCCGCCGAGCGCGGGCTGACCGGGCGAGCTCGGGGCGGCGAGGCCGACGATGGCGAGCGCGCCGAGCACGACGGCGGCGGCCAGGCGCAGCACCGGCGGGATCCGCGAGCGGCGCGTCAGCCAGCGCCGGAGGGGGCGCTTCACGGTCGGAGTCCCGGCTCGGACGTGGCGAGCGGCACCTCCCGGGCCTCGCGCGCCCGCAACCGCTGCTCCTCGGCCACCATCGCCGCCAGCGCGCTCCACAGCCCCACCGCGGTCATGACCACGCCGCCGATCACCCACATGATCGCGCCGGCCTGGGCCTGGTCGTCGAGCGCGGAGACGCCCAGCGCCCGCGCCGGCGAACCGTACGGCGGATAGACCAGCGTGGCGTGGCGGTTCAGGTACGCGCCGACGAGTGCCATTGGCATCATCGCCACGATCAGGTAGATGAGCTTGCCGAGCCCGTTCAACCGGTGGCGGGGAACCGGGTCGCCGTCGAGGAGCGGCGACCACATGACGAGGCCGGCCGCGATGTACAGCGCGTGCTCGGCGTCGTGCAGGGCCGGGTGCCGGAGCGTCGCGTCGTAGAACCACGGGAGATGGGTGAGCAGGATCACCGCGGCAAACGCCGCGAGCGCCGGGAGTGGAGCGGTGGCGCCGCGCGTCCGGTCGAGCGCGCCGACGAGCGAGGGCCGCCTGCGCGGCGGAAGCGACCGCAGCGCCAGGATCACCGGCCGCCCCAGCAGGAACAGCGGCGGCGCCGCGACGAGCAGCAGCATGTGCTGGATCATGTGAACGGACAGCAGCTGATCGTCGTAGCCGTCAATCCCCGACTGCAGCGCGACGAGCACGCATGCGATGCCGACCAGGAACGAGGCGGTTCGATGAAGCGGCCAGCGGCCCGCCAGGCGTCGGGCCCCCACGAGGTAGAGCGCAGCGAGCGTGAACGTCGGCACCAGCACCGTCGCGCTCATCGTCCAGTGCGAGACGAGCAGCGAGGGCAGCGAAGGAGCGCTCACCGCTGCTCCCCCTCGCCGAGAAACCGCTCGCGTGTGGCGCGCTCGGCCCGCAGCTCGACGACCAGCCGCCCGAGCGAGAGCACGAATACCGCGATCCCGAAGTACAGGAGGAACTTGGACCAAGCCAGGCCGAACAGGGCGCACCCGGCGGACAGGCCGAGCATGACCGACGCCACGCTCATCTGCGGCACGTTCTCCGGCTCGGCGCGCGGCTCAGGCGGCCCGCGCCGGATCGCCTCGCGGCGCAGCAACCAGACCGCCACGCCGAAGCCGTAGATGATCAACACGGCCGCGCTGGCGGCGCCTGACCCAACCGCCTTGTCGTTCCACACCCAGTTGCCGATGCACAGCACGAGCAGGATCGTGCCCCAGGCCAGGATCGGGATCGCGCCGCCCCTCATCCGCCCGCCGTCACCTCCGCGCGCTCGCGCGCACGGTCGATCGCCTCCTCGCGCAGGTCGAGGAGCGGCGCGTAGGTGCGGATCGGCGGCAGCGGCGCCTCGAAGTTCAGCGGCGGCGGCGGCGAGGTGGTCGCCCACTCGAGCGTGTGCCCGAGCCACGGGTCGTTCCCGGCGGGCACGCGCCGCCGCAACGACGTCCAGACGTTGATCAGGAAGACCAGGACGCCGAGCGCGATGATGCCCGCGCCAATCGTCTCGAGCATGTTCAGGGTGCCCCAGCCGGGGTGTGTCGGATAACGCGACACCCGGCGCGGCATGCCATCGTTGCCGAGAAAGAACATCGGGAAGAAAGTCAGGTTGGTGCCAACCGCCATCAGCGCTAGTTGGAGCTTCCCGAGTCCCTCGCGCAGCAGCGCCCCGGTGACCTTCGGAAACCAGTGATAGACGCCGGCGAAAAACCCGAAGATGCTGCCGGCGAACAGCGTGTAGTGGAAATGCGCGACCACGATATAGGTGCCGTAGGCGTGGTAGTCGAGCACCGGCGAGGCGACGAAGATTCCGCTCAGGCCCCCGATCAGGAACTGGATGAAGAAGGTCATCCCGAACAGCATCGACGTGCGCAGCACGATCGCGCCGCCGATCAGCGTGCCCACCATGTCGAAGTACTCGATTCCGGCCGGCACCAGCAGCAGCGTTGAGGTGAACGCGAAGTACTGGTTGGTCACCCCGCCGGTGACATACATGTGGTGTGACCACACCGCCATCGACAGTGCGGCGAACATCATCATCGAGGCGACGAACGCCAGGTAGCCGAACCAGCGCTTGTGGGCGCAGACAGCGATTGCCTCGGCCGCGGCGCCCAGGTACGGGAAGAACATCACGTAGACGACTGGGTGGCCGAAGAACCAGAATAGGTCCTGGTAGTCGATCGCGCCCTCGAAGCCGGCGAAGATGTGCCCGCCGTGTCGGTCGATGTAGAGCAGGATCATCACCAGCACGAGCATGGGGAACGACCCGACGACCATCAGCACGCTGACCAGCGCCGTCCAAGTGAAGACCGGCATCCGCAGCACCGACATTCCCGGCGCCCGCCGACGCGCGATCGTGGCCACCACGCAGCCGCCCATCACCAGCATGCCCGCCGCGGCCAGGATCACCCCGATCACCCACAGATCCATCCCCACCCCCGGGGTGTTGATGCCGTTGGACTGCGGCGCGTAGGAGGACCAGCCGGCCCGGCCGGCGCCGCCCGAGGCGAACCAGCCCTGCTGCATGACCAGGCCGCCGCAGATCCATGTCCACAGCCCGGCCAGGCACAGCCTGGGCGCCGACACCCGCGTTGCGCCGATCTGCAGCGGCACGAGATACAGCGCCATCGCGATCGCCATCGGGGTGACGAACAGGTAGATCATCGTCGAACCGTGCATCGTGAACAGCTCGTTGTAAGAGTTGTCCGAGACGACGTGCATATTCGACTGGGCCAGTTGGGTACGCATCAGCAGCGCGAACACCCCGCCGAGCAGGAAGAAGAACAGCGAGCACACGCCGAGGGTCAGCCCCATCCGTTTGTGGTCGGTGCTCGTCAGCGTTCCGAGCCAGCCGCGGATCAACGGCACCCGCGCGGTGCGCCCCGTCGCCACGCTCACGGCGTCGGCCCTCTGCCCCGGCTACGCGCCCACTTGGTGAATGCCGCCGGGCTGACCGCGTGCGCGACGAAGATCATGTCGGAATGACGGAGCCCGCAGAACTCGGCGCACTGCCCGGCGAACACCCCCCGGCCGAAGGTGAGGGTGATGACCTGGACCGAGCCGGGGATCGCGTCGTGCTTGTAGCGCAGCGCCGGGATCCAGAACGAGTGGATTACGTCGGTCGAGGTGAGGTCGAAGCGAACCGGCGCGCCCGCCGGCACCACCAGCGGCTGACGCCCGACGGTACCGCTGCGCACGCTGAAGCCGTAGGACCGATAGGTGAACGTCCACTCCCACTTGGACCCGGTCACGTCGATCACCACCGCCGGACGCTCTCCGAGAGAGACCGTGTCGACCCTGTGCTCGGCGGTGAAGGTCAGGTACAGGAGGAAGGCGGCGACGCAGGCCAGCAACAGCGCATACGTTCCCTCGATCGGGTTGTTCTCGTGCCAGCGCGCCGCGCGCTCGGGGGGCCGGCGCCGGTAGATGAGGACCGCGACGAGGACGGTGAGCGCGATGACCACGAACACCCCGATCGCGATCGGGACGTAAATCGAGAACAGGTGGTCGTATTCGTGTCGGGTGGAGACCAGCGCCAGGCCGCTCACGGACCCAGGATCTACCCCCGGCCCTGGCTCGTAAGCACCCAGGCGCCGGCTTAGCGGCGTCGCAATGTCGACCCGTCAGGAAGCGGACAGCGGGATCGGAGCTGTGGCCGGCGAGCCTTTGTCGAGCTGGACCTCCCGGACCTGCGAAACACGGCGCGATGCGCCACGGCGCTCGCCCCGCTCGATCAACCGGCGCTGCGGCCCAACCACGTACTCCGGATCGGAGGCCGACTGGAAGCCCGCCTTGAACACCGTCCAGCGCGCCGCGAGCGCGCCGGTGGCCATCAGCGTCCCGGCGCTCACGGCCGCCGCCCGCGAACCGGCTCCGCGACGCGCCAGCAGGGCCGCGCCGGTCACGATCGCCGCCCCGCTGAGCAGGCGGAACTTCGACGGGATGCCGTGCTTGTACGGCTCGCCATGTTCGCCGAGCTGGTGGCGCATGGCCTCATTGAGCCCCAGCTCCAACGCGGCGCTGGCCAGGGCGAGCCTGCGAGCGGGCGCGGCGTGCTCGGGCGGGGTGGCGATCACCGCGGCCGCGCCCGCGCTCAGGGCGGCGCCCGAGCCGAACACGAACGGGAGGATCCGGCGCGCCTCGTGCCAAACCGGTACTGCCGTGTTGGCGACGAGCGCGGCGGTGTAGGTGGAGAGCGGCAGCCCGAACAGCGCGGCCGCCGGCCGCGCAAGCCTGGCCGAGCGAGGAAACCACCCGGTCCAGGCGTTCACCGCCGCCAGCGTCGTGCTGGCGCCGCTCACGCTCAAGATCCACGAGCCCACGCTCATCGGTGAAGTCACCTTGAACATCCGCAGCATGTTGAGGAACCGCATTGGCCGACCGAGATCGGAGATCAGGAACGCCGGACTCGCGACGATCCCGCCGAACGCCACCGTCCACGCGCGCCGGGCCAGCACCTCGTTGCCGCGAAGCTCGGATAGACAGGCCAGCCCGGCCGACGCGCCCGCAACCCCGCCCGTGAAGAAGTAGAAGGGGATCTCCCAGCTCCAGATCGGCTCTTTGATCACGGGCTGGCCGTGGTAGGAGCGGATCTCCGAGCTCACTTGCGCCCCCCGAACACCGCGGCCGTGAGCCCCATGCCGAGCGCGACGGCGGCTGCCCCGGCCGCCGCCCAGATCTCGCCCAGCTCGCGCCGGGTGTCAACCGGGTCGGGCGGCAGCCCGTACACCTCGGGCTCGTCGAGCAGCAGGAAAAACGCGCCGGCGCCGCCGATCCCGTCGTCGGCGTCGGCCAGGTACAGCTGGGCCTTGTCCTGCCCGGCGTTCTGCAGCTGCGCGAGGCGGTGCTCGGCGCGCTCGTGCAGCTCGGACAGCTCGCCGAACTGGATCGAGTTGGTCGGGCATGCCTGGGCGCAGGCCGGCTCCCTGTCGTCCTTCAGGCGGTCGTAGCAAAGGGTGCACTTCCACACCCGCCCATCTCCTTCGCGCTGGTCGAGGACGCCGAAGGGGCAGGCCGGCACGCAATAGCCGCACCCGTTGCAGACGTCCTCCTGGACGACCACCGTGCCGTACTCGGTGCGGAACAGCGCGCCTGTAGGGCACACGTCGAGGCAGGCGGCGTGCGTGCAGTGCTTGCACACATCCGAGGCCATCAGCCAGCGGAATCCGTCGGCCTCCTGGTAGGTCTGGACACCGCCGTCCAGGGCCTGCGCGCGGGCGGCCGATTCCACCAGCGACGCGCCGTCGTTGACATCAGCGGCCAACTTGTCGACCACGCGAGCCGGCGCCTTCTGCTCGATGAAGGCGACGTGACGCCAGGTGTCGGCGCCCAGGTCGATCGTGTTGTCGTAGGACTTGCCCGTGAAGCCCTGCATCGACATCGGGATCTGATTCCACTCCTTGCAGGCGACCTCGCACGCCTTGCACCCGATGCACACCGAGGTGTCGGTGAAGAAGCCCATGCGCGGCTTGGCGTGCTCGCCGTAGCTGCCCGGCCAGGCCACCGTCTCCAGCTGGGGTCCGCCGTTGATCCCGGCACCCACGGCGCTCAATCCTTCACCCCCGCGCGCTCGCGGTACTGCGCAACGAGCTCGAGCCTGGCCCGGCCGCGCGGACGGCGGCCCGGCCGGATGTCGCAGGTCGCGACCTTGTACTCGTTGATGTGGACGTTGTTGTCGAGGACGATCGGCAGTAATTCGTTGGCCGAGTCGCCGGTGACGATCCCCACCCCGCCCCAGTGGTAGGGCGTGCCGACCAGGTGCATGGTTTGGCCTTCCACCTCGAGCGGCTTAATTCGCTCGGTCACCATCACTCGCGCTTCCACAGCTTGGCGCGCGGTCACGATCGTCGCCCACCCCCCGTGCTCGAGCCCGCGCTCCTGCGCAAGCTGGGGCGAGACCTCGCAGAAGAACTCCGGCTGGAGCTCGGCCAGATAGGGCACGATGCGCGACATGCCGCCCGCGGTGTGGTGCTCGGTGAGGCGATAGGTTGAGAGCACATAGGGGAACACGTCCGAGCCGGGCTCCCCGTTCACCGGGTGGTAGGGGTTCTCGGGCCGGTGGAAGACCTGACGCGTCGGGTTCTGCTGCTGCGCGTAGAGCGCGTTGCGGAACGGCGTCTCCTGGGGCTCGTAATGCACGGGCAGGGGACCGTCGACGAGCCCGGTGGGCGAGTAGATCCAGCCCCGGCCGTCGGGATGCAGGATGAACGGCTTATCGCCGGCGATCGCCTCCATCTTCTTGGCGTCGCTCGACGGCCGGTAATCGGGCGCTTTGTCCGGCGGGAAGTCCGGCGAGTCGCCGACGCCTGTCCACTGGCCCTCCTCGGCGTCCCACCAGACATAGCGTTTGCGCTCTGACCAGGGATTCCCCTCGGGGTCGGCCGACGCCCGGTTGTAGATAATGCGGGTGTCCTTCGGCCACGCCCAGCCCCACTCGTGGGCCACCCAGTTCTGCTCGGTGTGGGGCTTCTTGCGCGCCGACTGGTTGACGCCGTCCTTGTAGATCCCGCAGTGGATCCAGGACCCGCACGTGGTCGAGCCATCCTCCTCGAGCTCATCGTAGCTGGACAGGAACGTGCCGTCAGGCTTGCGGCCGGAGATCTCCATCAGCACGTGCTCGGCGTCGGGCTCCGCGTGCGGGCCCTGGACGGGGTAGTCCCACATCAGGTCGAGGATCGGCCGGTCCCTCGGATCCTCCGACCCGGCCAGCTTCTCGCGGATCGTCTTGCCCAGGTGGTAGATCCAGTGCAGCTCAGAGCGGCATTCGCCAGGCGGCTCACACGCCTTGTGATGCCACTGGAGCAGCCGCTGCGTGTTGGTGAAGTTGCCGTCTTTCTCGGTATGCGCCGCGGCCGGCAGGAAGAACACCTCGGTCTGGATGTCCTCAGCCCGGACCTCCCCGGACTCGTGCTCGGGCGAGTCCTTCCAGAACACGGCGGACTCGACGGGCTGAAAGTCACGCACGACCAGCCAGTCGAGCTTGGCCAGGGCAAGGCGCATCAGCTTCGAATTGGCCGAGCCGACCGTCGGGTTCTGGCCCACGCAGAACATGCCGCTGACCCCGCCGTCGAGCGCCCCCAGCATCATCGCGTAGTGGGAGTGGTCGCCGTTGATGCGCGGCAGGTAGTCGAAGCAGAAGTCGTTGTCCTCGCTCGCTGCGTCGCCCCACCAGGCCTTGAGCAACGACACGATGTACGGCCTCAGGTTGCCCCACGCGCCGGTGTCGGGGCCGTTGAGCTCGACGAACTTGTCGAGGCTGGGGTGCGACTGCGGGTGGGGCATCGGGATGTAGCCCGGCAGGATGTTGTAGAGGGTCGGGATGTCCGTGGAGCCCTGGATGTTGGCGTGGCCGCGCAGGGCCAGGATGCCGCCGCCGGGGCGGCCGATGTTGCCGAGCAGGAGCTGGATGATCGAGGCGGCGCGGATGTTCTGGACCCCGACGGTGTGCTGGGTCCAGCCGACCGAGTAGACGATCGAGGAGGTGCGCTCGCGGCCGGAGTTCTCGCACAGCGCAGCGGCCACCGCGAGGAAGTCCTGCGCTGAGCAGCCGCAGATCTCCGCCACCACGTCCGGGGTGTAGCGCGCGAAGTGCCGCTTGACCAACTGCAGCACGCAGCACTTGTCCTGCATGGTCGGGTCGAGCTCGGGAGGCTGGCCCCCCTTGAGCTTCATGCCGTGCGCGCCGTGTGCCTGCTCGCCCGAGACGTCGGCCTGCTGCTCGGACTTGCCGGCGGTGGCCTCGCCGCCGGCCTTGTCGTAGCTCCAGGTGTTGATCGCGTACGCGCTGTGGGCGGGATTCCAGCCCGAGAAGTATCCCGATGCGTCCTCGGTGTCCTGGAGCTCGCGGTTGATGATCACCGGACCGTTCGTGTAGTGCTCGACGTACTCCCTGAACCAGGCGGCGTGCTCGAAGATGTAGTTGACGATCCCGCCGAGGAACGCGATGTCGGTGCCCGGGCGGATCGGCACGTGGCGGTCGGCCATCGCGCTGGTGCGGGTGAAGCGCGGGTCGACGTGGATCACCTTCGCCCCACGCTCCTTGGCCTCGACCACCCACTGAAAGCCGACCGGGTGCTGCTCGGCCATGTTCGAGCCCATGATCAGGATGCAGTCCGAGTTCTGGAGATCCTGCTGGAAGGTGGTGGCGCCGCCGCGCCCGAACGAGGTCCCCAGACCGGGGACGGTCGAGCTATGTCATATGCGGGCCTGGTTCTCGATCGAGACCGCGCCGGCCGCGGTGAAGAACTTCTTGATCAGGTAGTTCTCCTCGCTGTCAAGCGTGGCGCCGCCGAGGAAATGGATCCCGAGCGTGCGCTTGAGCGGCTCGCCGCCCTCGGTCTCCTCCTCCCAGGTCTCCGCGCGAGCCTTGATGACCCGATCAGCGATCATGTCGGTCGCCTGCTGGAGGCTGATGTATTCCCAGTCGGTGGCGCCCGGCCGCCGGTACTTGACGCGCGTCTCGCGCATCGGCGAGTTGACCAGCTTCTCGGAGGCTGCCCCCTTCGGGCACAGCCGGCCGCGAGAGATCGGGGAAGCCGGGTCGCCCTCGATCTGGATGACCTTCTCGTCCTTGACGTAGACCTTCTGGCCGCAGCCGACGGCGCAGTAAGGGCAGATCGATTGGACCACCTTGTCGGCCGTCCGCGTCCGAGCGACCAGCTCCTGCGAGTGCACCGACTGGGCCGCGCGGCCGAGGCCGTACGGGTCGCCGCCGAGCTGGCGCAAGAACGGCGCGATCAGACGGCGCTTGTTCATCGGCAGCGCCATCCTTACCCCGGGGGCCGTGAGCAAAAACAGATGGCCGGACGCCGGTTACCGCGCGGACAGGGTTGCGTAACCCGATAGCCCGTCGGGTAACCGCCTAAACATGGCAAGCGAGGTTGAAATCGGGCGAGCGCTGGCAGCGATCGCCGCCACCTTGAACGACCAGAAGCTCGAGCACTTCGACACCAGCCGGGTCCAGGAGATCGTCACCGAGGCGCTCGGCGGCGAGCAGCGCCTGACCGTCGACGACGGCGGCGGGCTACACGACCTCTCCGGGACGCGCGTTGGCGCGATCCGCCGGACGCCGAGCGGCGAGTGGATAACCGAGCGCCAGAACGAGACCGCCGAGCGGGCGCAGACGGCGATCCCTCGCGAGCCCGAGCAAACCGGGCTCAAGGGCCTGCTCTCGAAGCTCAAGGGCTAGGCTCAGCCCTGCTCGTCGCGGCTCAGTCCTCGGCGTCGCCTTTGCCGGATGGGGCGCCCGTGGGCGGCGCACCATCCTCGTCCTCGGTCGGCGGTGGCGCGCCGGGGACGTTGGGATCGGCGCGCTTGCTCTCCCACTCCTGGGAGACGTCCTCGGTCTGCTGCCCGAGCTCCTGGCTACGGTGCTCTAGGTCGTCGGCCTCGTCCTCGAGGTGGTCCGCCAGTCCTTCCGGGTCAGTTTCGGCCATGCTCGCGAGTTACCCCGCGGGCGGCTCACGCACACGTGCGGGATTGGCGCCCGAGCCGGCGGGTAACCGGGTTCTCATGAACGAGCGCAGCGAACGCGAGCAAACGCAGGAACCGCCCGAGAACCGTCCCGAGGAGCCTGGCGCCGAAGGAGGCGCCGAGAGCCCGGCCGCCGACCAGCTGCCGGGCGCGCCGGCGGACGACGACTCGGCGCTCGGCGACACCGATCAGCACTCAGACGCCTAGGACCCGCGCGGGGCCTTAGCGCCGGCCGCGGACGGTCAGTCCCTCCGCGGTGGCGCGCCGGATCTGCTCCAGGGGCGCGCCGTCGTCGCGATGCTCGAGCGGCTTGACCCACAGCTCGTCGGCCAGGATGGTCGCCGTGGCGATGATCGGCACCGCGACCAGCAGCCCGATGAACCCGAACAGCTGGTTGACCGCCACCACCCCGATCGCCACCACCGCAGGATGCAGCTTGACCGTGCGCGCGACCACCAGCGGCTGGATGATGTTGCTCTCGAGCTGGTGGGCGAGGATGTAGATGATCGCGACCAGGATCGCCTTCTGGGGCGAGATCGTGAGCGCGTAAAGGATGGGCGGAATCGAGCTGGCCAGCGCGCCGAAGTAGGGCACGATCATCGCCGCGGCCGTGAACACGGCGAAGAACGCGGCGAAATTGAGCCCGACCAGCAGCAGGCCGAGGTAGGTGAGGCTGCCGAGCACCACCATGCCCACGAATAGCCCCCGCAGCCACGCCAGGTAGGCGGTCCGCAGCCGCATGGTGATGTGGTGGACGTGAGGGCGCCGGCGGATGGGGAACAGCCGGATCAGCCCGCTCACGAGCGGCTCGGGATGGATCGCCGTGTAGAGCGAGGTGAGCAGGACCACGATGATTGCCGCCAGTCCGGCGGCGACGCTCGCCCCGATCGCAGCCACCGGCCCGAACAGCTTGGACGGGTTGTGCGTGTAGCTGTTCACGAAATGCTGGACCTGGCTTGTGATGTGCGCCGGGGAGGAACCGGTCAGGCGGCCGAGCCGCCGGGTGAGCGAGTCGCTGATCGCCGGCAGGGAGTGCGCGAAATTGTTCACCTCACGGGTGAACACCGGCACGATCAGCGCGACCAGAGCGGCGATCGCGCCGAGCCCGAGCAGGAGCCCGAGCGTGGCGCCGAGCGCACGCGGACAGCGGTAGCGCTCGAGCAGATCCGCGAAGGCGGCGAGCGGCGTGGCGATGATGATCACGACCAGGACGCCCAGGATCAGGCTGGCCAGCGCGTGAAAGATCATGGCCGCGATCACCAGGGCGAATGCGAGCAGCACGGCCTTGTAGATGACGCCGGGGGTGATCCGCGACTCGGACATCTCGGGACAAGGCTGCCCCGGATCGCCCCGGAGCACGCCTTCAGGCGCGCGGTCTGAGCACTTCAGCCGATGCCCGCGGCCAGCTCGGAGGCGAGGTCTCCCCGCCTGGCGACCAGCACGTCTTCCAGGCCCAGCCAGCTCGCCACGAGTCCCAGCTCGTCGGCGAGCTCGCGGGCCACGTGCCCGCGGTCGACGCCGGCCTCGGCGAACGCGCCCCGGACGAGCAGTGCCCCGCGGGTGCGGTCGGACTTCAGGTCGACCCTTGCCACCAGCTCCTCGCCGAGCAGGAACGGCAGCACGTAGTACCCGTGCACGCGCTTGGCGGCCGGCGTGTAGATCTCGATCCGGTAGCGGAAGCCGAACAGCCGCTCGGTCCGCTGGCGGAACCAAATCAGCGAGTCGAAGGGCGAGAGCAGCGCCCGGGCATGGATCCGGCGGGGCCGACGAGCGTCAGGCCACACGTAGGCGGGCGCGCTCCAGCCTTCGACCTCGGCTTCGATCAGCTCCCCGGCGGCGACCAGCTCCGCCACGCGCGCTTTGGACGACGCGCGCGGCAGCCGGAAGTAGTCGCCGAGATCGGGCTCGGTGGCCACCCCATGGGCCCGCGCGGCGATCCGGATCAGCTCACGCTGCGCATCGGCCGGACCCGGGGTCGGTCGATCGAGGACCTCACGCGGGAGGACGCGCTCGATCGTGTCGTACAGACGCTCGAAATTGACCCGCCGCGCCGCGCCGAGACGCCCGGTGAAGAACAGATGCTCGAGTGCGACCTTGCCCTCGTGCCAGTTCCACATGTGACCGGGCCGCGGCGCGGGCCGCACCGCGCCGGTGTCCCGCGCGCGGATCGGGCCTTGGTCGACCACGAGCTGGAGGGTCTCGGCTACGAGCTCGGGTTGCTGGCGCGCCACTCTGGAGATCGAGCCCCACGCCTCCCGGTCGACGTCGGCCATCCGCCAGCGCAGCAGCGGATGCAGCTCGACCGGGATCAGCGAAGCCTCGTGGGCCCAGTACTCGACCAGCCGGCGATCGATCGGGCCCTCGCCGTGGCCGGCGATGCGATCAAGCCGCGCGCGGTCGTACGGGCCGAGCCGGGAGAAGACCGGCATGTAGTGCGCGCGCATGAAGACGTTGACCGAGTCGAGCTGGAGCGCCCCGAGGCGCCGCACCAGGCGGAGGATCTGGCCGCTGTCGGGCGGCCGGGTCGGGCGGGGGCGGCCGAATTCCTGTGCAGCCAGCGCGATCCGGCGGGCGGCGGCGAGGCTTAGCTTGGGTTTGCTTTCGACCGAGATCATCAGAGCGCGCGTAGCAGCGTAGGCTGGGACGCGGCGGACGCGTGTCAGCCTTTGCCTGTGCATCGCAGCCGCGCCGTCCCCATCACCATCGCCCGCCGCGGCGAGCTGATCGCCGAGCGCGATCCACGCCGCCCGTCGGGGCGGCTTCTACGTCAGGGTGACATGGATGCCTCCTACGTCGACCTGGCCGATCCGTCCCATCTTGAGTTCGACTACATGCGGTGGATGCGGATCGTCCTGCGCGCTGCCCGGACTAGACGGGTTCTCCACGTGGGCGGCGGAGCCTGTGCGCTGGCCCGCGCGCTGGCCGCGGAGGACCCGGACGGACGCCAGGAGGTCTGTGAGGTCGATCCCGATGTGCTGGCGCTCGCCCGCGAGCATCTCGGACTGCGGCGGGCGCCCGGCCTGCGGGTGCGCCTGGCCGAGGGACGCGGGTTCGTGGCGCGCCAGCAAGCCGCCAGTTGGGACGCGATCGTCATCGACGCCTTCGTCGCTGCCACCGTACCCCGGCGCTTGATCACGATGCAGGCTCTGGCCGATGTCGCACGGGTGGCGCCGCTGGCCCTGATCAATGTCCTCGACGACCGCTCGGCCCGCGATGTGCGCGCGGTCGCCGCGGCGCTGGCCGAGGCGTATCCCCGTACATGGGCGCTCGGCGGCCGAGGCGGCAACACGATCGTGATCGGCTCGGCCGGGCTGGCCAGGCTCGACCTCGACCGGATCGCCGGCCACCTCGCCGCCGACCCGTCGCCGGCCCGCCTCACCTCGCCTGCCGCGATCGCGCGTCTGGTCGCCGGAACGCTGCCGTTGCGTGATGAGGACGTCCGTTGCGGGTAGAAGGAGCGGGCCGATGACCGTGGCCATCCTCGACATCGACGGGACGCTCGTCGACACCAACTATCACCACGCGATCGCCTGGTACCGCGCCTTTCGCCAGCATGAGATCGTGCTGCCGATCTGGCGCATTCATCGCCACATCGGCATGGGCGGAGACCAGCTCGTGGGTGCCCTGACCGACGAGCGCACCGAGGAGGACAAGGGCGACGACATCCGCGCCGCCGAGAAGGTTCTGTACTTCCAGCTGATCGAGGAGGTCCAGGCGATGGCCGGTTCGCGCGAGCTGATCGAGCAGCTGAAGGCGCGCGGGCACACGGTGGTGCTGGCGAGCTCGGCCAAGGCCGACGAGGTCGAGCACTACCTCGACCTGCTGGACGCCCGCGAGCTGGCCGACGGGTGGACCACGTCGGCCGACGTGGAGTCGACCAAACCGGCGCCGGACCTGGTCGGCGCGGCGCTCGAGCGAGCAGGGGGCTCGCCCGATGACGCGGTGATGGTCGGCGACACCACGTGGGACGTCGAAGCGGCGGGCAAGGCAGGGGTGCCCACGGTCGCGGTGCGCACGGGCGGGTTTGGCGTGGACGAGCTCGAGGCTGCCGGTGCCAAGGCGGTGTTCGAGTCGGTGGTCGAGCTGTGTGAAAGGCTCGATCAGACGCCGCTGCGCTGAGAAGCCCTCACTTCCCAGCGTTCCTCGATCCGGCCGAGCCGCCAGATCACCAGCGCCACCACCCAGGCCACCGCAAACAGCCCGGCGATGATCAGCCCCAGGGTGCCAATGTCGATGTTCTCCCACCAGGACCAGAACGAGCCCTGCGCGCCGAGCTTGCGGGCGAGCAGACCGGACAACTCGATCGTCCCGATGACCAGCGCGATCGCCACCGACAGCCCGGTGATCGCGAGGTTGTAGAAGACCTTGCGGACCGGCTTGGAGAAGGCCCAGCCGTAGGCGAAGTTCATGAACGATCCGTCGATCGTGTCGAGCAACGACATACCGGCAGCGAACAGGAGCGGCAGGCACAGGATCGCATAGACGGGCAAGCCGGCCCCGGCGGCCCCGGCGGCCAGGAACAGCAGCGCCACCTCGGTGGCCGTGTCGAAGCCGAGGCCGAACAGCAGCCCGAGCGGGTACATCTGCCATGGGGCGGTGATCGCGCCGCCCAGGCGGCCGAAGAACCGGTTCATGAGCCCGCGCCGACGCAGCTGCTCCTCGAGCTCCTGTTCGTCGTAGCAGCCGGCGCGCATCTCGAGGAATACCTTGGCGATGCCCCACAGCACGACGAGGTTCAGCCCGGCGATCAAGTACAGGAAGGTGCCGGATACGCCTGACCCGATCCAGTCGCCGACGTTGTGGAGGGTCGAGTCCCCGGCGCGGACCTCGCCGCCGAGCGCGCGCACGCCGGCCGCGAATAGGAAGGCGAGCAAGAAGACGATCGTTGAGTGACCGAGGGAGAACCAGAAGCCCACGCTCATCGGGCGCTTGCCCTCGGCCATCAGCGCGCGCGTCGTGTTGTCGATCGCGGCGATGTGGTCGGCGTCGAACGCGTGGCGGAGCCCCAGCACGTACGCCGTGAGCCCCGTCCCGATCGCGATCGCGCCCGGCCGTCCGACCGCGGCGTCATGCGCTGCGAGCGCCGCGATCAGCAGGACGAACCCGGCCACATGGAGCGCGAGCACGACCACGGCCATGAAGGCGAGCGAGCGTCGCTGGCCCGGGTCGAGTGCGGCGCGCAGGCGCCTCAACATGGGCTGAGCTCCCCGGCGCTGATCCGTGAAGCCGCCACCGCCGCCTGACCGTACGAGATGCCCCCGTCGCCAACGGGTAGGCGCTCGGGCACGAGGACCCGCAGCGCCTCCGCATTCAGCTCGCTCGTGGTCCACTCCAGCAGCCGCCGGTTGGCGAACACGCCACCGGAGAGCACGACCACGCGGCAACGGTTCGCCGCGGCGGCCCGCGCGCATGCCGCCGCTGTCGCGCGGGCCAGGCCGCGGTGAAAGCGGCTCGCCACCGCGCCGGCCGGTGTGCCGCGCTCGACGTCGGCGGCCACGGCACGGATGGTCTCGCGAGCGTCGATGGTCAAGCGCTCGCCGCCGTCCTGCACCGGCATCGGATACCAGCCGCGCTCGCGGGGATCGCAGGCCGCTTCGAGTTCGATCGCCGCCTGTCCCTCGTAGTTCACGTGGCTCCGCACGCCGCACAGCGCCGCCACCGCATCGAACAGCCGCCCGACGCTGGTCGTCCACGGCGAGGCCAGGCCGGTCCGCGCGAGCCGGGCGATCGGGCGCCAAGCCGCCGACGGCTCGATCCCGGTGGCCACCAGCCAGGCGCAGGCCATGCGCCATGGCTCGCGCACCGCCTGGGCGCCGCCGGGGAGCCGGACGGGCAGTAGGTGGCCGACGCGGGTGAAGTCGCGCACCGAGCCGTACAGGATCTCCCCGCCCCAGATCGTGCCGTCGGTGCCGTACCCGGTTCCGTCGAAGATCGCACCCACCGCCGGGGCGCTCTCCCCGTGCTCGGCCAGGCAGGCGGCCAGGTGCGCGTGGTGATGCTGCACGCCGACGAGGGCAACCTCGGCGCGCTCGAGCGCGTACTTGGTCGCGAGGTACTCGGGGTGCAGGTCGTAGGCCACCACTCGGGGCGTCACGTCGAACAGCTGCTGGAAGTGTTCGATGCCGGCGGTGAACGAGCGCAGCGTCTCGTAGTTCTCGAGATCGCCGATGTGATGCGAGACCCAGGCGCGCGCGCCCTTGGCCACGCAGAAGGTGTTCTTGAGCTCGGCGCCGCAGGCCAGCAGCGGCACCGGCGTGCCGGTGCCCGGGAGCGGGATGCTCGCCGGCACGTAGCCGCGCGAGCGGCGGTGAAGCGCGGGGCGAGAGTCGCGCACGCGCACCACCGAGTCGTCGGTGCGCGTCTCAATCGGGCGGTCGTGGACCAGGAACGCATCCGCGATGCCGGCCAGCCGGACGACGGCGTCCGCGTCCCGGTAGGCAATCGGTTCGTCGGAGACGTTGCCGCTGGTCATCACGAGCGGGCGATCCACGTCGGCTACGAGCAGGTGGTGAACTGGCGAGTAGGGCAGCATCACCCCGAGTTCGCCCGCGCGCGGAGCGACCGCCGGAGCCACGGGCGCGTCGCGCCGGCGTGGCGCCAACACGATCGGCCGGGCCGGCGCGGTGAGCAGGCGCCGCTCGGCGGGACCGATCTCGATCAGCCGCGCCGCCGCGGGGAGGTCCGCCGCCATCAGCGCGAACGGCTTGTCCTCGCGGTGCTTGCGGGCCCGCAGCGCGGCCACTGCGGCGTGATCGCCGGCCAGGCACGCCAGGTGATATCCGCCGATGCCCTTCACGGCGACGATCCGGCCGCGGCGGAGCAGCTCGGCCGTGGCCTCGACGGCATCGCAGGCGCCGCCGAGAGGCAGGGGCTGCCCGGCGCCGTCGAGCAGGGACAGCGACGGGCCGCAGGCGGGACAGGCGTTGGGCTGGGCGTGGAAGCGGCGATCGCCCGGGTCGTCGTATTCCGCCTGACAGCGCGCGCACATCACGAAGCCGGCCATGGTGGTCAGCGGCCGGTCGTAGGGCACCGAGCGCACGATCGTGAAGCGCGGCCCGCAGTTGGTGCAGTTGATGAACGGGTAGCGAAAGCGGCGATCGGCAGGGTCGAACAGCTCGCGCAGACAGTCGACGCAGGTCGACGCGTCGGGGCTGACCGGCACGTCGGCGGCGCCGGCGTGCGCGCTTTCGCGGATCTCGAAGCTGCCCGCGCCGAGCGGGTCGCGTTCCTCGCACAGGATGCGTTCGAGCACGGCGAGCGGCGGCGCCTCGCGTGTCAAGCGGTCCAGGAACCGGGCCACATCCGCGTCGCTCCCCTCCACCTCGAGCAGGACGCCGTGCTCGTCGTTGAGCACGTAACCGACGAGGCGAAGATCGGCCGCCAGGCGGTAGGCGTAGGGACGAAAACCGACCCCCTGCACGGTGCCTTCGACGCGCACGCGCGTGCGCCGGCGGCGGGCGGCGACTGCCGTGTTCACCCGGCAGGCTCCTCGGTCAGGACCCACAGCACGTGATAGGCGCTGGCCTGGGCCTCCTGGATGCGCGGGATGTGCTCGGAGCGGCTGACGATGACGTGGTCGGCCAGTCCTTCCGCGTCGATCCGGCCGCCGTCGTAGCCGACCATGGCGATCGTCTTCAAGTTCTGGCGGCGGGCCTGGGCGAGGGCGGCGATCACGTTGGCCGAGTTGCCGGACGTCGAGAGCGCGAGGAGCACGTCCCCGGGGCGCCCGTAGGCGATGACCTGCCGGGCGAAGATCGCTTCGGTGCCGATGTCATTGGCGATCGCGGTGAGGATGGCCGGGTCCTCGGTCAGATCGATCGCCGGCCACGCCCGCGCGCCGGGGGCCGGATGACGGAAGTCCGCGACGACATCCATCGCGTCGGTGGCCGAACCGCCGTTGCCGAGCGCCAGCAGCGTCCCGCCTGCGGCCAGGCTCTCCCGCAGCGTGTCGGCGGCGGCGCTCAGCGCGGCCGCGTTGTCGGTCAGGGTCTGCGCGCGCAGCGCGCCGATCTCCTCGCTCTTCAGCTGTGCTGAGCAGGCCACGTCGCCGATCACTCGCTCGAGGTCGTCCTCGCGTTCGGCCAGGAACGGATAGAGGAAGCTCGAAGCGCCGGCGTCGTGGGTGGCCCGCCGATCGCGCCCCTCAAGCAGGCCCCGGTGCTCGAAGAACACGTGCACGAGCTCCCACAGCACGTGATAGAGCGTCTCGATCAGCTCTTGGCGGACGTGCCGGTCTGCCACCGGTGGCTCGAGCTCCCACTCCGCGTCGGCGGCCGAGAACGCCACGGTCAGACAGCCGCGCGCCCGGGCGATCCGCAGCGCCCGGGCGGCCGCGCCGACGTCCTCCTCGGTGCCGAACGCGATCGCGATGTCGTCGGGACACGCGAGCAGCCCAACCTGGGCCGCCAGCTCGCCCGCGTCGCCGGTCAGCGCGATCGCTGGAAGCGCACGCTTGCCCACGATCACCGGGTGCACGAATTCGACCGCGACGTGGCGGGCATCGGAGCGGGCTGCCGGCATGCTCGCCAGGGCGATCAGGCGCCCGCCGCGCGCAAAGCGCTCGGCCATGCGATGGCACAGGCGGGCCAGGCGTTCGGCCCGCGGCGCGAAGAACCGCCGGTTGGCCTCGGTGCGCGCGTCCAGCTGCGCGCGCAGCCGCGCCTCGGTGCGATCGGCCAGCCCCGCTCGGTTCACAGCAGCGCGGCCTCCCGGGTACGCTGTGCCACTCCCTGCAGCCATGCGCGCCACGCCGCCACGCCCTCTCCCGTGCGGGCGCTCACGAGCAGCCGGTCCACTCCCGGGTTGACCTGATCGAGGTAGTGGAGGAAGCGGTCGAGGTCGAAGTCGAGATGGGCCAGCAGGTCGATCTTGTTGATCAGCACCAGCTCGCACGAGCGGAACATGAGCGGGTACTTCATCGGCTTGTCCTCGCCCTCGGTCACCGAGCAGACCATGGCTCGCGCGTCCTCGCCCACCCGAAACTCGGCCGGGCAGACGAGGTTCCCGACGTTCTCGATCACGAGCAGGTCGATGTCGGGCAAGGGCAGCGCCGGCAGCGCGGTGCGGACCATGTTCGCATCCAGATGGCACTCGCCGCCGAAGCCGGGATCGGTGTTCAGCTGCGCCACCGGCACGTGCAGCGCGGCCAGCCGGTCGGAGTCATAGGAGCCTTGGACGTCACCCTCGAGCACGCCGGCGCGGATGCCGTCGAGCGGCTCGGCCAGCGCCCGTTCGAGCAGCGAGGTCTTGCCCGCGCCGGGCGCGCTCATCAGGTTGACGACGGCGATTTGATGACGATCGAAGTCGTCCCGGTTGGCGCGGGCGATCGTGTTGTTGGCGTCGAGCGCGTGCTCGACGACCCTGACCTTGGTCCGGTGCATGCGCGCGGCCCCTTACATCGCCTCGACCTTCAGGTAGCGCCGGATCTCGGGCAGCTGGGCGCCGATCGCCAAGGCGATGGCCGCGACCAGCACCGCGATCACGAAGGGAAGCGGAATGCGGATGTAGGTCATGTCCGATGAACCTCCTGTTGATGGATCTCCCGGAGCAGCGACTCGACCAGCTTCACGGCCGAATCGAGCGCCGCCCGGACCGGCTCCGAGAGCGCGACGAGAAGCTCCTCGCCGTCGGAACGCACTCGGGTCTGCGGCTCGCATCCGACCACGAACGTGCGGGGCGGGACGCTCCCGAAGGCGCGAACGAGCCCGAGGACCTTGACCGGGTCCATGCCGTGCGCGTCGACGCCCGCCTCCCCCTCCTCGGGAGCGACATCGATCACGTACAGCGTGCCGGGCGGCTCGCCGCGAGGGGTAGCGTCGAGCAGCACGACCGCGTCGTAGCCGTCCTGCATGGCCAGGGCGAGATCCATGCCGCGAACGCCGAAGTCCACCGCCTCCACCCCGGGCGGTAGTGCACGCCGGGCGAGCCGGTCGACCAGCGCCACGCCGAAGCCGTCGTCGCCGAGGAACACATTGCCGATGCCGGCGAGCAGGATGCGCGGGTGCGGGCGCCCGGGTGCCGGCGACGCGTCGCCGTCCGCCTCCGATTCGCCGCTCAGCATCTCGATCTCGTCGGGCGAGAAGAAAAAGCGATGACCGGGCTGACGGGCCATGCCGAGGTCGCGGCCCGGGTCGTCCTCCACGACCACGGCCAGCGTCACCCTCCCCTCCAGGTCCTGCTCGACCGACTCGACCACCGCGGTCCGCCCCGCCAGCGCCAGGTCGAATACATCCCCGCCGGCGCGCGGCGCGAGCCGCACCCGGCTGCCGGCCCGCACCTCGGCGCCCGAGACCGCGACCGCGTCGGGTCCCGGGCGCTCGAGCTCCTCCCAGTAGCCGCTCATCGCAGCGCCGTCCTCCCGTGAAGGGTCATGAGCTGTTCGGGGGTCAGCCGCTGGACGCGCTCCAGGATCTCAGCAGCGCGCGGATCGGACGCCGCCATCTCGGCCTGTTCGGAGTCGGTCAGCGCCATGATGTTCAGCACGAGCAGCTGGTCGATCTCGCCCCCGTCGAACATGTCGCCCGGGCTCTCGGGCGCGATCCGGGGATGGTCCTCGAGGATGATCGGCGAGGCGAGCATCGTGCCCGCGTCGCCCGGGTCACCGACCAGGACGGGCCAGCAGCCGACGTTGCGGCAGGCCGCCGCCTCGTCCGCCAGCCCGGCCGGCGGGTCGGTAAGCGAGATGAACGCGCCCGGAGGCGCGGCTTTCAGAAGGATGTGCGTGGAGCACAGGGTGCGCTTCAGAGCGCTCTGGCGGGAACCGCCAGGCTCGAAGGCGGTGCGGTTGCGTACGGTGACGGTCACGCGCCGCACTCCGGGCCGCAGGGTCGACCCCATTACCACTTCGATCTCGCCGTCCAGCCGCTCCCAGCTGCGGAGCTCGAAGCCGTCGCGCTGTGCTCCGGCGGCGATTTCGATCGGGCCGGGCGCGGCGATCTCCCGCTCGATCGCCTCCTCCCAGGACTGCAGGAGCTCGCCGTCGACCATGCGCTCGTCCACCGGCTCGCCGTCGGGACCCATGACCGTGCGCCGCACGACCTGGAGGAAGCGGACCATGACTTCGAGCACCGCTTCACCACGCAGGAGCACCTCGGCCTGCATCGCGCAACGATCGTCAGGGTGAACCGCCGCGTGCGCCGGCGGATACACGCCGCCGAACGTGAACCGCCGCTGGTTCTTGAGCGCCGAGCGCCGGTACGGCCAGAGGATGTAGCCCTCGTAGAGAACGGCATCGGCGATCGCCTTGACCGGGTCCGTATTCACGGCTCGCTCCGGGGCCCGAGGAGCGAGTCGATCGTCGCCTCCCAGGTCTCGAACGCATGGCGGGCCTTGTAGGCGCAGAGTCGCTCGTAGCTCTCGCGGTCGAGGCGCAGCCACGCGCTGCCCGGGAAATGGGCGTCCATCGTCGCCCGCCATACCGCGACCGGCAGGCGGTAGGCGACCTCGTGGTCCCAGGGGATCCGGGCCATCTGCAGGCGACCGTCGGGCGGGGCGTAGAAGACGGATCCGCTGAGCATGAACTCGAGCGGGATCTCGCCGTCCTCGAGCGCGGCAAGGTAGCGTGCCGAGCTGACCTCGAGGTCGTAGGTGCAGGGCACGGTCAGATCGACCGTCGCATCGCCCGTGAATGGCGGCACGACCAGCGTGGTCCGAAGCCACGGCAGCGTGCGCAGCGTGGTCGACCATCGATCGGGCGTGCCGAACAGATCGAGTAGCCCTGCCTGGGCCGCGGCCGGGTAGCCGCGACGGCGCGCCGCGATCTGGATCTGGACGTCGAGCAGCACCGAGCGGACGGCCTCGCCGCCCGGCGCCTCAATGAACAGCGCGAACTTCAACGTGGGGACGGCCGCATACTCGAGCGGCTGCGCTGAGCGCACGGCGAAGCGCAGCTCTGGGCCGAGGGCCGAGGGCACGGCAGGCGTCTGCCAAGTCGTGGACACGCGTCCTAACCCGGCGACAGGTTCGGCATGCTGGGATCGATCGGGTCCTGGGCCGACGGGTTGACGCCCGTCGAGCGCACGGCCGTCGATGTCCCGTCGGGCTTGTGCCCGGCCATCTTCGCGTAGTTGCCCTTGGCATTTCCCTTATTGATTCCGGGCGTGTGCGCCGGCAGGTCCGGGCTCACCTGCGGCTTGCCGAGCTTGATGCGTGGCACTTCGTCTCCTCTCTGTCCGTGTCCGGCGGCTGGGGCCGCGCCTCGCGGTCGAGCTCGTCGAAGAAGCGCCCGATTCTGAGCCACACCTCCTTGCCGCCGCTGAAGCCTCGCCAGAGCGTCCTGATCAGGGCGACCAGCCGGTAGCAGTCGTCGACCGGGACCAGCCACTGGCGGTTCGCTCCGCGGGCGCGGTCGACGAGCAGCGCCTCGACATCGGGCTGCATCGTCCTGAGCACCGGGTTGGATCGCTCCAGCTCCTCCCAGTTCGATAGCTCGAGCAGCGACTCGGTGGCGCCCATGGGCCCGGGATAGAACGCCATGACGCGGCCTGCCCGCGAGCTGCGAAAGAAGAACGCGATGTCGACCGGGATCCTCAGCTGCTCCCACGCCGAGCTGGTCAGCGCAAAGCGGTCGAGCCGCAGGCGCCGATCGGGCACCAGGCGCAGGTGCCCGCCGCCGGCGCCGCGCCGATCGAACAGCAACGAGCAGGGCTGGCAGGCGCAGAGCATCCGCTGCGATTCGAGGTCGACCAGGTGGCGATGAGCCTCCGGTACGGGTGCCCCGCACAGGTCGCAATGCTCCTGCGGCTCGGCCACCGCCTCGATCCGGCGCGCGGCCAACGCCCGCAGGCGCGGTGAGGCCAGGCCCGTGGCTCCAGGACTAGACGGCGACCGGGACGGCAACTCTCACCAGTCCGTCGTCTCCCTCGAGCAGCGGCACCGGCTCGAGGTGGAGCTGGGGCCGGTCGATGCCCCGTCCCGCGCGCAGTGCGTCGTAGCGCTGCCCGCAACCGGCGCAGGTCAGCTCCGTCTCCCGGAGCGCCGCGTCGTGAAGCGAATGCGCGCAGGCTGGGCAGCTCGGCACATATGCGTAGGCTCGCCCGCCGATCTTGAGGAAGAGCAGCGGCGTCCCGCCGATTTCCTTGACCAGGACGCCCCGCGAGGCCAGCTCGGGCAGCCCGCCCGCCATCTCCCACGAACCCTCGATAGCGGGCGCCGGCGCGGGCGCGGCGAGCTCGATCTGAATGAGCGGCGTCGCGTCCCGTTCCGGCTCCTCGGCGATCACCTCCTCGATCTCCGGCGCGCTCTTGCCGATCGCGCTCTCGATCGCGAGCTTGAGCGTGACGCTCGAGGACGGGCACCCGCTGCAGCTCCCCTGTAGCCGCAGGCGCACTGCCGTCCCGTCGATCCCCAGGAGCTCCACGCTGCCGCCGTGCGACTCAAGGTACGGCCTGACCGAATCGAGCGCTTCCCGCACGCGATCCTCGAGCGGCCTGGGATGCAGCCCGTGGATCAGGAGCAGGTGCGCGACCAGCTCGTCGTCGGCCAGTGCCCCGGCAATCTCGCCTTCTCGATCGCGAGCGGCGATCTCCTCGGCGATCCGCGCGAGCCCTGCCCCGTAGAGCTCGAGCAGGCCCTGCACGACCGCGGCTGCGGTCTGGCGGGCGAACGGATCGGGCAGCCCCTCGAGGTCCTCGAGAAGCCTCTCCACGTCCGCCACGAGCTGGCGGGGCTCCGCGCCGACCACGGATCTCAGCCCTGGCTGTGCTCGCCGAACATCGGCGAGTGCACCGTCCGCAGCGTCTTGCCCTTGCCCAGGTACATGTGCACACCGCACGGCAGGCACGGGTCGAACGACCGGACCGCCCGCATGATGTCGATCCCGCGGAAGCTGTCCTGGTCGTTCTCCTCGAAGATCGGCTGCCCCATGACCGCGTCCTCGTAGGGACCGGGCGTCCCGAACGAGTCGGTCGGGCTCCCGTTCCACGGCGTGGGCGGGTAGGGGTGGTAGTTGGCGATCTTGCCGTCCCGGATCACCAGGTGGTGCGAGAGGACGCCGCGCACGGCCTCGTGGAAACCACACCCGATCGCCTCGTCGGGGACGTCGAAGTCCTCGAACACCTTGGTGCGACCGGCGCGGAGCTCGGTCATCGCCCGGTCGAGGAAGTAGAGCGCCATCGCCGCCGAGTAGGCCACGAAGTAGATCCGGGCGCGGTCGCGCTCGATCGCGTTGGACCACTGGGGGATCTTCCATTCGAGCGTCTGCTCGGCCGTGTTCGGCGTCTTGGGCAGATTGATCAGCACGCTTTGCCCGGTGGCCTGCACATACGGGGTCTTCACCTTGTTCGCCAGGGCCGTCACCCACAGCCGCGCCAGCGCGCCACCGCCCGTGTCGAGCGCCAGGTGCTGCTCGGTCCGCTTGTCGTACCACCGTGGGCTCATCACCCACGAGTAGTTGCCGCCTTCGAGATCGCGCTTCTGCGGCCTGGGGATCGTGGTCTGGTTCCAGGGATGGCGTTTGTCGACCGGGTTGCCGAGCGGATCCTGTGGGACGAACGTCTCCTCGTTCACCCAATCCTCGTAGTAGGAGGAGCCGAGCAGGATCCGGATGCCCAGGTTGATGTCGACCAGGTTCGTCGTCACCAGTTCGCCGTCGACCACCACGCCCGGCGTGACGAACATCTCGTTGCCCCAGTTATCCATGTTCCGGTAGTCGTAGTCGACGTGGTCGGGGTTGTTCCACGCCCCCCAGCAGCCCAGGAGGATTCGGCGCCGTCCCACTTCTTCGTAGCCGGGCAGGGCCTCGTAGAAGAAATCGAATACGTCGTCGTTCATCGCCACGGCCTTCTTGATGAAGTCCAGGCAGCGCAGCAGCCGGCTCAGGTAGTCGGTGAACAACGTCGGCGTGGCCACCGTGCCGACCCCGCCGGGATAGACCGTCGAGGGGTGCACGTGGCGTCCCTCCATCAGGCAGATCATCTCCCGCCCGATCCGGCTCATGAGCAACGCTTCCTTGTACGTCTCGCCGGTGAACGGGTTGTAGGAGCGCATGATGTCGGCGATCGTCCGGCAGCCGTGCAGGTCTGAGTGGCGTGCCTCGGTCTTCTCCGCGCGGGCCAGGAGGCTCGGGTTCGTCTCGCGCACCATCTGCTCGCAGAAGTCGACGAACACCAGGTTGTCCTGGAAGATGATGTGGTCGAAGATGTACTCGGCCGCCTCGCCGAGGTTGACGATCCACTCGCCGAGCGGCGGCGGCTTGACGCCGTAGGCCATCTGCTGGGCGTAGCAGGAGCAGACCGCGTGGTTGTCGCCGCAGATGCCGCAGATGCGGCTGGTGATGAAGTGCGCATCCCGCGGGTCCTTGCCCTTCATGAACACGCTGTAGCCGCGGAACAGCGAGGAGGTGCTCTTGCAAGAGACAACCTCGCGGTTGTCGAAGTCGATCTTGGTGTAGATGCCGAGGTTGCCGACGATCCTGGTGATCGGATCCCAGGACATATCCACGAGCCGACCCGCCTCCGGCCTCACGCTCTCCCGTACCGCCATCTCGTTCTCCCTTCGCTGCTCTGTCTAAGGTCTCTCAAGCGCCCTGCGCTACGCGCGCCAGCGGGGGTCGTAACCGGTGGTGAGCTCCGGCTTGTTGTGGCGCCACTTGGGCTCCTTGTTCATCGTCTTGTTGGTGATCCCGCGCAGCTTGCGAATCATCGGCCCGTAGGTCCCGGTCAGGGCCGAGGACAGCCCTCCGCCCGGAGGCGCGTCCATGAACGGCATGAACTTGTCCGGGAAGCCCGGCATCGTGCACCCGATGCAGATCCCGCCCACGTTGGGACACCCGCCGATGCCGGCCATCCAGCCGCGCTTGGGGACGTTGCAGTTGACCACCGGGCCCCAGCACCCGATCTTGACCTGGCACTTGGGCGAGTTGTAGTCCTTGGCGAAGTCGCCCTGCTCGTAGTAGCCCGCGCGGTCGCAGCCCTCGTGCACGGTCTTGCCGAAGATCCACTGGGGGCGGAGCGCCTCGTCGAGCGGGATGGTCGGCGCGAGACCCGCCGCCTGATAGAGGAGCCAGACCAGGGTCTCCATGAAGTTCTCGGGCTGCACCGGACATCCGGGCACGTTGACGATCGGCAGCCCGCCCGCCGAGCGGAAGTCCCAGCCCAGGTAGTCGGCCAGGCCCATGCAGCCGGTGGGGTTGCCGGCCATGGCGTGGATGCCGCCGTAGGTGGCGCACGTGCCGACCGCCACCACGCCCCAGGCCTTCGGGGCCAGCTGGTCGAGCCACCAGTTCAGGGTGAGCGGCTCGCCGGTCGCCTCGTCGTTGCCGAACGAGGTCCAGTAGCCCTCGCCGTTGATCTGCTCGTTGGGGATCGAGCCCTCGATCACGAGCACGAACGGAGCGTCGAGTTCTCCGCGCGCGGCGGACCGGAACGGCGCCAGGAACTCCTCGCCGCCGAGGGTCGGAGAGAGCACCTTGTTGTGCAGGTGGACCTTGGGCAGACCGGGGATCGCGCCGAGCACGACGTCCTCGATCGCGGGCTGACCGGCCGCGGTGATCGAGACGGAGTCGCCGTCACAGCTCATCCCCTCCGAGATCCACAGGATGTGGACCTCCTCCACGCCCGAAGCCTGCTGCTGCTCAACCGCCATGTGCCATCCCTCCGATCGTCATTTCAGCCCTCTCCTCCAGCTCGAGCGCGTCGACCTCGAGCTCCTCGCCGGCCACGAGCGCCAGGTCAACTCCGCCGCAGGCGGCGCAGCGCAGGGGGAACTCCCGCATCGTCGTCTCGGCCCCGCAGGCGCGGCAGTGTCCGCGAGCCGGGACGTCCTCGATCACCAGCTCGGCCCCCTCGAGTGCGGTGCCGTCCGTGAGCAGCTCGAAGGCGAACTCGAGCGCACTCGGCACCACCTGCCGCAGGTGGCCGACCTTGAGCTCCACCCGGTAGACCCTCCGCCCTCGGGCGTGCCGGGAGGCGACCGCCACGATTGACTCGGCTATCGAAAGCTCGTGCACTCCACGCCTCAGCAGATCCTCGGCAGGGGGTCGCCGACCAACTGGTCCATCACACGCCGGCCGCCGAACCCGGTCTGGACCAGCACCATGCCCGGCGGCTCGCTGTGCACTTCGCCGATGTCGGCCGCGTCTTCGCAACCGGGCACGGAGCTCAGCGCCGCGAGCGCCTCCTCAGCGCGCTGCGCGGAGACGAAAGCTACGAGCCTGCCCTCGTTGGCCACGTACATCGGGTCGATGCCCAGGATCTCGGCCGCGCCGGCCACGGCCGCGTCGACGGGCACCGCGGCCTCTCGCACGAGCATCGAGACCGAGGAGGCGCGGGCGAGCTCGTTGAGCACCGAGGCCACGCCCCCGCGCGTGGCATCGCGCAGGCAGTGCAGGTGCGCCCCGGCGCTGCCGAGCAGCGCGTCGACCGCCGGCCACAGCGAGCACGTGTCCGACTCGATCTGGGCGTCGAGGTCGAACTCGTTGCGGGCCAGCATGATCGCCGTGCCGTGCTCGCCGACCGCGCCTGATAACAGGACGTGATCGCCGGGGGTCAGCGAGGCGGGCGACAGCTTCGCCCTCGGGTCGAGCCGGCCCACGCCGGCGGTGCAGATGTACATCCCGTCCGCGTGCCCGCGCTCGACCACCTTGGTGTCGCCGGCCACGATCTCGACGTCGGCCTCGGCTGCCGCGGCGGCGATCGCCTCGACCTCGTGGCGCAGCACATCGGCTTCGAGCCCCTCCTCGAGGATCAGCGCCAGGCTGAGCGCGAGCGCGCGGGCGCCGGACACGGCCAGGTCGTTGACCGTCCCGTTGACGGCCAGCTCCCCGATCGACCCGCCCGGGAAGCGCAGCGGCTTGACGACATAGGAATCGGTGGTGAAGGCCAGCCCGATCCCGGCCATCTCGAGCGTCGCGGCATCGCCCATTTCCGCGAGCGCGTCGCCGCCCAGCGCCGGCAGGAACATTCCTTCGATCAGGCTCTGGGTGGCCTTGCCGCCCGCGCCGTGGGCCATGTTGATGTGCTGGTCGCGGAACTTGGAGCGCTTGCCGCGCGCGGTCTCGATGATCCCGAGGATCTTCTGCTCGCGCTCGGAGATCGCGGCGGGCTGCGCCATCACACGACCTCCCTTTCCCGGGCGAACCTCCCGAAGTTGTAGTACGCGGCGCAGGCGCCCTCCGAGGACACCATGCAGGTGCCGATCGGCCGCTCGGGCGTGCACGCGGTGCCGAAGACCTTGCACTCCCACGGCTTGATCACGCCCTTGAGCACCTCGCCGCACTGGCACGCCTTCGGGTCGGCCACGCGGAGTCCCGGCACGGCAAACCGCTGCTCGGCGTCGAGGTCGGCGTACGCCTCGGACAGCTTTAGTCCGCTGTGCGAGATGAACCCGAGTCCGCGCCACTCGAAGTGCGGGCGAAGCTCGAACACCTCGGCCATGACGCTGAGTGCGCGCAGGTTGCCCTCGTAAGGCACGACCCGCGTGTACTGGTTCTCGACCTCGCAGCGGCCCGTCTCGAGCTGGCGCAGGATCATCGAGATCGCCTGCAGGATGTCGAGCGGCTCGAAGCCGGCGATCACCACCGGCTTGCCGTAGTCGGCCGGGATGAACTCGAAGGGACGGGCGCCCACGATCGTCGAGACGTGCCCGGGCCCGATGAACCCGTCGAGGCGCAGATCGGGCGACTCGAGCAGCGCTCGCAGGGGCGGCACGATCGTCACATGACTGCACATGCAGGAGAAGTTCGTGACTCGTTCCGCGCGGGCCCGTTTGAGCGTCAACGCCGTGGACGGCGCCGTGGTCTCAAACCCGATTGCGAAGAAGACGACTTGGCGGTCGGGGTTCTGCTTGGCGATCCGCAGCGCGTCGAGCGGCGAGTACACCATCCGGACGTCCGCGCCCGCCGCCTTGGCGTCGAGCAGGCTGCCGTCCGCCCCCGGCACGCGCAGCATGTCGCCGAAGCAGGTGAAGATGACGCCATCCTGGTGGGCCAGCGCGATGCCGTCGTCGACGCGGCCCATGGGGATCACGCACACCGGGCAGCCCGGCCCGTGCACGAGCTCGACGTTGGCCGGCAGCAGGTCGTCGATCCCGTACTTGTAGATCGAGTGCGTGTGGCCCCCGCAGACCTCCATGAACTTGTAGTGGCGGCCTGGCTCGACGGCGGCCAGAATCTCCCCGGCGACGACACGGCCGAGCTCGGCGTCGCGGAACTCGTCGACGAACTTCATGGCCGCTGCACCTTTGCCGCCGCGGCGATCGCCGTCCCGGCGTGGACGAGCAGCTCGTCGCCGTCCGCGACCGGCTCCACCAGGGCGATCTCCACGCTGGACCGGGCCCCGCTGCGGTCGATGCAGAGCGCGAGCCCCCGGGTCGCGTCCACGCGCAGCACGGTCATCGAGACGGCCTCGTCGGCACACGTAACACAGTGGCCGCCGTCGCACACGCTCACTCGATCACGCTCGCCTTCAGCTCTTCCAGCTCCTGTTCGTACTCCCGGCCCATCCCCTCGAGCAGCTCTCGCGTTGCCCGCGCCTCATCCTCGTCCACGCGGGAGATGGCGAACCCGACGTGGATCAGGACCCAGTCGCCGGGGCCGACGCCATCGTCATCGCCCACGAGCAGGCCGACGTTGACGTTGCGCCGAACTCCTGCCACCTCGACCCGGGCGATGTAATTCGCCGCGTCGACTATCTCGATCACCTGGCCGGGGATCGCCAAGCACACCTGGTCTGTCTCCTCTCTCGCTCCGGCCCGGATCGCGGTATATCAGCGGTCGGAGCGCCGCGCCGAATGGTGGTAATTCAGCTGACCGTAAGCTGAATTACGCCGCTCTTTGTAGATAGGGTGCGGGAGGTGAGCTTTGGCGAGGCTCGATCGGCCCGGGAATCGAACGGGTTGCCGGGGCACTCCGTCTCGTTTCGCTGTCTGCTCGATCTGGACGGCGACCTGGCCGATGAGCTAGACGTCGAATCGCGCCGGCTGGCCAGGGCGGCGGCCACGGCTTTGACCTTCGAGGCCGACCCCGGGCCGGTGTCACTGGCCGACTGGCTCGATCACGTGCGAGACGGACCGGGCGTGCTGGTCATCGACGGCGTGCTCGCGCTGAGCTCGCGCGTGGGTGATCGCGTCGCCACCGAGCTGGTCGGCGCCGGCGACCTGCTTCAGCCGCTGTGGGGCGATACGGAGCACCTGCTCGCGTGCGAGGTCACCTGGCGCGCGCTTCTGCCTATGCACCTCGCGCTGCTCGATACCGCGTTCGTCAAGCGCGTGCGCTTCTGGCCGCAGATCGGGCAGGCGCTCCTCCGGCGCGCCGGCCGGCGCGCGATCAACCTGGACGTCCAGCGGGCGATCGCCGCCCAGCCGCGCCTCGAAGTCCGCCTCGCCCTGCTGCTCTGGCACCTGGCGGGTCGGTGGGGAAAGGTCGAGCCCGGCGGCGTCCGCCTCCCCATCCCGCTGACCCATCAGCTGCTCGGCCAGCTGATCGCCGCCGAACGCCCCTCGGTGTCCCATGCGCTGGCTCGTCTGGCCGAGGGCGGCTTCGTCACCGGCCAGGGCGACGAGTGGCACCTGCGGGGGAGCGTCGAGCACAGTCTGCCCTCGATGATCGATCCGGTGGTGGGGAGAGCCGATCGCATCGTCGCCACGGTGGGCGCTCGGAGCGCCCGCCGCGCGGTCTGCGAACCGCATCAGCTTCGATGACGAGCGGTGGCGCGCTCCAGTGCGTTCGCGGCGTGGCTCAGGCCGCACGCGCGTAGCATCGCCACGGCATCAACGACGATCTGGCCGACCGTCTCACCCTGATAGTTCCAGGCGGGGTTGCGCGCGTACACCGAGGCGAGCGAGTGCGCGCTGCGGGTGGCGGACGCCTCGAGCTTGAGCAGCTCCGAGTGATGCGGGCCGGGGAACGCGGTGATCGTGTAGGCCAGACCGCACTCCGTCGAGATGTCGCCGGTGGACGCGCCAAGTTTCTTCGTCTGGTGCAAGGGAGGCTGCGGCGGCGTCGGCCCGCAGCTGGCCAGCGCCGCCGCGAGGAGGGCCGGAACCAGGGCGCGGCGGATGATCGGCGCGGCGGTCATGTAAGCAGGATCAGCGAGGCGCCGCCGAGCAGCGCGGCTGCGGCCGTCCACCACGCGATGTAGTCGCCGATGTGGCCGCTGTGCAGCCGGCGCAGCGCCGTAAGCGCGGCCCGGGGCGGAGCTATGAGGGGGCGCGGCACCCGGCGGTGAAGGTTGGCGCCGAACAGGGTCAGCGCCGCCAGCGCGAGTGCCCCGAGCGTGCCGCCCGCGGCGTACAGGTAGTCGAACGTCTCCACGTGGGTGTGCGAAACCGCCGAGAAGCGCGGCGGCGCGTCATTCAGCACCCAGCGGGCATATGCGGCGTGGTCGTGGAAGTGCGAGGCGGCGGTCTCGATCCCCGGTACGGCGCCGGGGATCAGGCCAATCACGATTGCCGCGAGCAGCATCAACGCCGGCACGATCAGCATCAGCGGCGGGGTCCAGCCGCGGGAGGTCTGCTCCTCGTCCGCCTCCTCCTCGGCCGGCCGGCGCAGCTCCACGTCCTCCTCGCGCTCGGACGCACCGAGCCCCAGGAACACCCGCCCCGTGATCCGCAGCACCGCCCCGCCGGTGAGAATCGATGAAATCATGAACACGGTGGGCAGCCACGGGTAGCTGCGCTCGAGCGCGGCTGCGTCGAGGAGCGACTTGCCGAAGAACAGCGTCACCCCGGGCATGGCGCTCAGCACCAGCCCACCGATGCCGAACAGCACACCGGCGAGCCTCAGCCCCCGACCCTGGCCGTGGAGGTCGAATTCGTCCACCGTTCCGAACCGGTGCAGCAGCACGCCGACCAGCATGAACAGCGCCCCCTTGGTGAAGCCCTGGCCGACGATATAGGTCGCGGTGCCGGCCAGGCCGTGCGCGGTGAGCAATCCGACGCCGCAGGCCATCACCCCGACGTGGCTGATCGTGGAGAAGGCAAGCAGCCGCTTGAGGTGGCGCTGCGCGTAGCACATGACTCCGCCCCACACCGCGGTCACCGTCCCGAGCGCGATCAGGATCGCACGCAGCTCCTCGGCGTGGGGACCGAGCGTGCCGGCGAAGATCGTCCAGTACAGCCGCGCGACCGCGTAGATGCCGAGCTCGGCCATCACCCCCGAGAACAGGACGCACACAGGCGTCGGAGCCACCGCGTGGGCGTCCGCCGACCAGAAATGCACCGGCACCGCCGCCGCCTTGGTCAGCAACCCGACGAACAGCAGCACCATCGCGACGATGACCAGCGCGTCGGGCCGATGGCCGTCGAGCGCGGCGCCAATCTGGGACATGTTGAGCGCGCCGGTGCGGGCGTAGAGCAGCCCGACTCCGATGAAGATCGCGTAAGCCGCCACGCTGTTGGTGATCGCGAAGTTGATCGCGCCCTGGATCGGGCCCCTCTCCTCGATCTGATACGCGGTGAGCGCGTATCCCGCCGCGCCGATCAGCTCGAAGAACACCACCATGTTGAACAGGTCGCCGGTCAAGCAGAACGCCACCATCGCGGCCAGGAACATCAACATGAGCGCGTGGAACAGGCCATCCGCGCCGTCGAAGTAGCGCCACGAGTAAGCCAGGGCGGCCGTTACGAGCAGCGCGGCGAACGTGGCCATGCCGGCGCCGATCGGATCGATCGAAAACGAGATCCCGATCGCCACCATGTGGCTGGGCCGCCACCCGCCAATCCAATAGGCGAATGGGTGATCGACCGCGCGGACGAGCAGGATCGCGCTCAGGGTCGCCACCGCGAAGGCCACCCCGCCCGCGGCCACGTCGTTGACCAGCCTCGGCGTCCAATGCCTGACGGCGACCAGCAGGGCCGCGGCGAGCATCGGGACGACGACCGGAAGCGCGGTGATGTGCATCGTCCGCCGGCCGCTCTCCCGTTGGCGCTCTAGTCCGTGAGGGCCCGCAGGTCCTGCGGGTCGAGGCTGCCGAACCGCTTGTGCGCCTGCACGGCCAGCGCAAGCAGCATCGCGGTGACCGTCGCCCCGATCACGATATCCGTCAGCACCAGCACCTGGACGACCGGATCGACCGCCTTGGAGGTCTGTGGGATGTCGGCGAAGATCGGAGCCTTCCCGCCCTTGCTGTAGCCGATCCCCAGCAGCACCAGGTACGTGGCCGATTGCACCACGGTCAGCGACAGGACCGCGCGGATCAGATTCTTGGCCGAGACGATTCCGTACAGACCGACCAGGAACAGCCACGTGGCGATGGCGAAAGGCAGGAAGTTCATGAGCTACCGCCGTCCGGGTTGGAGCGAATCACGAGTGCCTGGTCGAGGAACTCGCTGAACGCGACGAGGAAGGCGCCGCTCACCTCGAGCCCCACCGCCACGCTGGCCAACGGAATCTGGCCGCCGGACAGGAGGTGTCCGGGGATCCCGAGCGGCAGGAAGTTCTTGAAGAACACGCCAACGAACACCAAACCGCCGAGCCCGATCATCGTGTAGCCGGCAGCACCGATCGCGTCCCCCAACTCCTCGACGATCGTGGGCGCCACGGTCTGCATCCGCAGGTAGCGGCCGGCCAGGAACACCGCGAGGGGCCCCGCGGCCAGGACCACGCCGCCCTGGAACCCGCCGCCCGGGGTGAGTGCCCCGTGCACGACGATGTACACGCCGATAGCCAGGAGCACGGGGATCAGCACCAGGCTGAGAGCCCGCAGCGCTTCGCTGGCGCCGGCGAAGCTGTGCTCATCCGCCTCCTGCTGGCTCGGGCGGTCCTCCTCGCCGCGCATTTGGCGCAGGATCAGCACCACGCCGAGGACCGAGGTGAACAGGATGAACTCCTCGCCGAGCGTGTCGAACCCGCGGATGTCGAAATTGAGCGCGGTGACCAGGTTGGTGGCGTGGCGCTCGGTGACGCCGATGCCGTTGATGACGTTGCCGTAGACGCCCCTGTAGTCGCCGAACGCCGGCAGGCCGGCCAGCCCCACGACGAGGACGACGCCGAAACCAGCCGCGGCGAGCGCGAACAGCACGAGCCGGGCGCTGCGCCTCATTGCTCGGTCTCCTCCTGCTCGCGTTCTCGCTCGTTCTGGCTCACCTTGCGCAGCGCGAGCAGGATCATCACAGGCAGCCCGACGGTCGAGACGACGATCTCGGACAGCGCCACGTCGGGCGCCTGGAACACGAAGAACACGGTGGTAAGCGCCATGCCGTACACGCCCAGCACGAGCGTCTGCCTCAGCGGATCGCTCGCGGCCACTACCGCGCCACCCCCGATCGCCACCGCGGCCAGCGCCGCGATCTGGAGCACCGTCATTGCTCGCTCCGCTCCCGCGCCTTGGTCCGCCAGTCGCCCAACTCGCGGATCAGCAGGCTGCGAACGCTCGTCTGGACCAGGACCGGGCCGGTCAGGACCAGGATCACCCCGACCAGCAGCGCCTTGTCGCCGATCAGCGAGAACGATTCCCGGATCAGGACCGCAAGCCCGATGAGCAGCGCGCCGAAACTGCCCAGCCCGACGTAGTGCAGGCGGTCGTAGGCGTCGCGCATCACGCAGACGCCGAGCACCGCGATCAACTCGAGCAGCCCACCCGCGGTGAGCAGGATGACCGCGACGACCGCGCGCCAGCTCACAGATCTCGCTCCATCAGCCGAGCGAACAGCAGCGACCCGACCAGCGACATCGGCGCGAACACCACCGCGAGGTCCACGAACGGTTGGCGGTGAAAGCCCTCGCTCAACAGCACGAGGATCGTGGCGAGCAACACCGACGCCACCTGCAGGGCGGCCAGGCCGTGGGGCGGTGGAGCCAGGAGCGCGAGGACCGCGCACGGGATCAGGGCGAAGGCCAGGACGGCGGCGGCGATCTCCCACTCGTTCACGGCGCCGTCTCGCTCACTCCGATCCGAGGCCGAGAATGTCGATCGCCTCGGCTCCGCCCGTGCGCTGGAGCTGGTGGCCGAGGATCAGCTCGCGCTCGACGTCTACACCGACGATGATCGTGTTCGGCGCAAACGATCCGAATGCCTCGGCCAGCGCCCGACGGCCGGTCTCGATGTCGTGCTCGGGGCCGCACCGGAACCTCACGGCCCGGAAGGTCCCGTTGACCTGCTCTGGCTTGACCAGCTGGCGCAGGGCCAGCCTCGAGACGATCACGATGTCCGAGGGCGCCTTGACGAGCGCCCGGTAGAGGCTGGTGAGCCACCGCAGGCGAGCGCTCAACCTGCCTGCCGTCTCTTGCTCGCGCGCCAGCTCGAACCCGGTGGCGGCGATCCCCGCCGCCCCCGCGAGCACGATCAACTCGGGCAGCGAGGTGGTGTCGATCAGCAGCAGATAGAGCGCTCCGGCGCCCACGCCGGCCGCCACCCAGGCCGCGGCGCGGCGCAGGAGGAGCTTTGGGCGCGGCGGTTTAGCCATCCCGCGTTGGTTCTGGCGCGGGCGGGAAAGTCCTGCCCCGCGGCCGACCCTACGCGAAGCGCGGCAGCACGTGCTCTCGGTAGGCCTCGAAGAAAGCGTCCTGCTCGGGCCCGATCTGCTGCACGTACACCTCGTCGAACCCGGCCTCGGCGTATTGGGTGAGGATCTGCACGTGGCGGTCGATGTCGGGGCCGCACGGAGTCTGCTCGGCGATCATCTCCTCGGTCACCAGCTGGCTGGCCTGCTCGAAGTGCTGCGGGGTGGGCAGGATCTGGGCCAGCTCACCGGGCAATGCGTCGTTCGGCCACAACCGGTAGGCGGTCTTGCGCGCCTTCGCCTCGTCGCTGCCCCAGCACACCTTGATCCCGCCCTGAACGAGCGCTCCCTGCTTGGCCTGGGAGCGAAAGCGCTCCACCGACTCGGCGTCCGGGCCGACTGTCGCGTAGCCGTCGCCGATCCTGGCCGCGAGGTCGATCGCCTTGGGTCCAAAGCCGGAGACGTAGATCGGCGGCGGGGTGTCCGGGAGGTCGTAGACGCGACAGCGCTCCACGCGGTAGTGCTGTCCCTTGAGGTTCTGGACGCCGCCTTGCCACAGCGTCCTGATGACGTGCACCGCCTCTTCGAGCATCTCGAGGCGCTCGTCGGCTTCCGGCCAGCGGTCGCCGAGAATGTGCTCGTTGAGCGCCTCGCCGCTGCCCACGCCCAGGCAGAACCGGCCGTCCAGCAGGAGCGACGCAGTGGCCGCGGCCTGGGCGATGATCGCGGGATGGATCCTCACCGTCGGGCAAGTCACGGCGGTTGTGACCTTCTGCTCGGTCGCCTCGGCGATCGCGCCGATCACTGACCAGACGAACGGGCTGTGGCCCTGCTCGTCGCTCCAGGGGTGATAGTGGTCGGAGATCCAGAGCCCCTCGAACCCAGCCTGCTCGGCCTTGGCGGCCAGCCTCACCAGGTCCCGCGGACCCCATTCCTCGCTTGACAGGAAGTAGCCGATCTTCACGCAGCTCGCCTCTCCCCCGGCTGTGGTGCCTGTAATCAGGACGCGGGATGTCGTGTTGAGACGCTGACGGCGGCGGCCGCCGCTGTTCGACGAGGTCTTGCTACGCGCCAGCCTCGCCGCGGCTGCGGAGCTGCGTGGCCCACCCGGGTGACTCGCGCCCGGCAACCTTGGCCGGACATCACGGTTCTTCGGCGCACGTCACCCCGGGCGGGACACGCACGAAGCCGCTATGCCGCGACTCGCTGCTGGTGCTTGCCCTCGGCGAACTCCTCGACGATCTTGGCACAGAAAGCCGGCAGATCGTCCGGCTTGCGGCTCGTGACCAGGCCGTTGTCGACGACGACTTCCTCGTCGACCCATTCGGCACCGGCGTTGCGCAGGTCGGTCTGCAGGCTCGGCCACGATGTGACCTTGCGCCCCTTGGCCACGCCGGTCTCGACCAGCATCCACGGACCGTGGCAGATGACGCCGACCGGCTTGTCCTGCTCGAAGAAGTCGCGGACGAACTTCACCGCGTCCTGGTCGCCGCGCAGCTGATCTGGGTTGGCCACGCCGCCCGGCAGCACCAGCGCGTCGTAGTCCGACGCGTTCGCATCCGCCGCCGCCTTGTCCGCGGTGATCTTGTCGCCCTTGTCAAAGTGGTTCCACATCTCGACCTCGCCCTTCTCGAGCGAGACGATGTCGACCTCCGCGCCAGCCTTCTTGACCGCCTCCAGCGGCTCGGTCACCTCGACCTGCTCGGCCCCTTCGGTGAACAGGAATGCCACCTTCTTGCCCTTGAGCTCGTCAGCCATAGCTTCTCCGGCTCCTTTCTTCTCGTTGAGGTCCTGCCTGTTGCCTACCCGACCCTCCGGGCGAAAAACGCGAGGTGAACCGGTTCAGAAGCCCTTGGGCTACTGCGGCCGGCCGCGCTCAGCCGCCGGCGACTGCTGGGAGGATCGTCACCTCGTCGCCGTCGGACACGGGGGTGTCGAGCCCGTCCAGGAAGCGGATGTCCTCGCTGCCGACGTAGACGTTGACGAACCGGCGCAGGCCGCCGTCCTCGGCGATCCGGTTGCGCAGTTCGCCGTAGCGGTCGTAGAGAGCGTCGAGCACCTCGCCCACCGTAGAGCCGTCGACGCTCGCCGTCGCGTCTCCCTCGGTGGCGGAGCGAAGCTGAGTCGGGATCTTGACCATGACTGCCATGCGAGCAGTCTTATCACGCCACCGCGGCGACGCGTTCGGATGCCTGCTGGAAGGACTCGAGCGTGGGCTCGATCTGCCACGCCTCGAACGTTCCGCGCGCGCAGTCGAGCGTCTTGAGCCCCTCGCCGGTGATGTAGGCCACCACGCGCTCGGCCGGATCGATCTCGCCACGGGCGGCGAGCTTGGCCAGGACGGCCACGGTGACGCCGCCGGCGGTCTCGGTGAAGATACCCGTGGTGTGGGCGAGCAGCTTGATCCCCTGGCGGATCTGGTCGTCGGTGACCGACTCGATCGTGCCCTCCGTGCGGCGCGCCAAGTCGAGTGCGTAGGGGCCGTCGGCCGGGTTGCCGATGGCCAGCGACTTGGCGATCGTGTCCGGCTTGACCGGCCGGCAGAAATCTTGCCCGGCCTCGAACGCGGTAGCGACGGGTGAGCAGCCCGTTGCCTGGGCGCCGTGGAAGGTCGGCAGCTCTCCCTGGAGCAGCCCGATCTCCAGCCACTCCTCGAACCCGCGCGCGATCTTGGTGAACAGCGAACCCGAGGCGATCGGGCAGACCACTCGGTCGGGCAGCTCGAACCCGAGCTGCTCGGCGGTCTCGAACGCGAGCGTCTTCGAGCCCTCCGAGTAGTACGGCCGCATGTTGATGTTCACGAAGGCCCAGTCGTGCTCGCCGGCAAGCTCGGTGCACAGACGGTTGACGTCGTCGTAGTTGCCGCGCACGGCGACCAGGTTGGTGCCGTACACGCCGGTGGCGAGGATCTTCTGCTCCTCGAGGTCGTAGGGGACGAACACGTAGGACTCAAGGCCGGCGGCGGCCGCGTGGGCGGCCACTGCGTTGGCGAGGTTGCCCGTCGACGCGCACGCCACCGTCTGGAAGCCGAGCTCGCGGGCGCGAGCCAGCGCCACCGAGACGACGCGGTCCTTGAAGGAGTGGGTGGGGTTCGCGGCGTCGTTCTTGATCCAGACCTCGCCCAGGCCGAGCTCCTCGGCCAGCCGGTCGGCGCGCAGCAGAGGGGTCCAGCCGGCCGGCAGAACCCCGCGCGGAGGGGCCGTGACGGGCAGGAAATCGCTGTAGCGCCACAGCGAATGCGGCCCGGCCTGGATCCGGCGCCGCAGCTCGGCGGGATCGCGCCCCAGGCGAGACGGATAGGCCACCTCGAGCGGGCCGAAGCAGCGTTCGCAGACGTACCGCGCCTCCAGCGGGTAGGTTGTCTTGCATTCCTTGCAGCGAAGAGACTCTGGCGGCATATGAAAAAACCTCCGCCGGGGTCAGTGGTCGGAGGTCCAGGAAACCGCCCTTTCCACATCTCCCAGGCTTGTCGTTGGAGCCTGATGGAATTGGCACCGTTCCCTTGCGGGAGGTTGCCGGGGCTTCACAGGGCCATATCCCTCCACCCCTCTTGATGCGTACAGCTATGTTGCCGAGCAGTATAGCCAGGGGATCGTCAGACTTCGAGCGAGCTTGAACCGATCGGCCCCGGGATCGACGCCTCGACCCGATTCAAGGCCACCATCTGACCTTCGACATGACGGCCGCCACCTCCACTGATCCGCTCGAGCGCCTCGAGGCGACGCTGGCACTGGCGCGAAGCGCGCCGAGCCGGCGGATGATGATCATCGTCAACCCGTTTGCCAGCACGGTGTCCGACCGGTTGAAAAACCTGGTGGTCTATGCGTTGCGCGGCCGCTACGAGGTGGACGCGATCGACACCAACGCGCGGGGCCACGCCACCGAGCTCTCCCGGGAGGCGGCGCGCGAAGGCTATGACGTAGTCGTCGCGTTCGGAGGTGACGGCACGGTGAACGAGGCCGCCAACGGGCTCGTCGGCTCGTCTACGCCGCTGTGCTGCCTGCCGGGGGGTAGAGCGAACGTGTACTGCCGGATGCTGGGGATCCCGACCGATGTGGTCGACGCGACCGAGCATCTGCTCATCCTGGCCGACGACTGGCGGCCGCGGCGCGTGGACGTCGGCTCGGTCAACGGGCGGATGTTCGTGTTCTCGGCCGGCGCGGGACTGGACGCCAGCGTGGTCGAGCAGGTCGACGCCCACCCTCACCTGAAGGCGCGCTTCGGCGAGTGGTACTACACGTGGATGAGCCTGCGGACGTTCACGCGACGCTACCTGTTGCATCCGCCCCGGCTCGAAGCGCAGATCGGAACCGAGAGCATTGCCGGCGTGACCGTCATCGTCCAGAACGCCGCCCCGTACACCTACTTCGGAAACCGCCCGATCGACATGGGCGAGGGCGCCACGCTGCAGAGCGGCGATCTGGCCGGCGTCGTGCTCGACCGCGCGCGGCCGGTCGACGTCCCGACGATCATCGCCCGCGCGCTGTCGCGTCACCTCAGGGTGGCCCGCCACCACCACGTGCACCCGTTCTCGGGCGCGGGCGGCTTGCACGTGCGCTCGCTCGACGAGCGGCCGCTGCCGCTCCAGGTGGACGGCGACTACATCGGCGAGGCCGACGAGGCCGCGTTCGGCGTGACGCCGAACGGGATCGCCGTCGTCTCGTGAGTGGTGCTTCGCTTCCCGGTCGTCCTGGCGCGCCGGCGCACCCCGGGCTCTGACCGCTACGTTGGGGGGGCGAAATCCTCCACTTGCAGGCTCCTGGGGAGGTGGACCGCCGCGCGACGCGCAAGATCAGGCTGACCGACCAGGATCTCGAGCTGCTGGGCTTTCTCGCCGAGCATCGGCTGGCCCTGCCCGACCACGCGGCCAAGCTCCTGGGCGTCCAGCCCGAGACGGCCAAGGCGCGCCTGAGCAAGCTGGTCGATGGCGGATATGTCAGGCGCGAGCCCCTGTTCCGCGGGAAACCACCGATGTACCTGATCGACAAGGACGGGCTCGACGTGGTCCGGAGCAGCTTGCCGGTGCCCCGCATCGACCTGCGCACCTACGAACACGACGTGGGCACGGCCTGGTTGTGGCTGGCCGCCCGGGCCGCCACCTTCGGTCCTCTGCGCGAGGTCCTCGGCGAGCGCCGGCTTCGCTCACACGACGGCGCACGTGAACCGGGCGTCGAGCCATTCGGCGTCAGGCTCGGCGGGGTCGGCCCGCGGGGACAGGAGCGCCTGCACTACCCCGACCTGCTGCTGAGGACCGCCGAGGGCCGGCGGATCGCGCTGGAGCTCGAGCTCTCATCCAAGGGTCCCGCCCGGCTGGCGACGATCCTGACCGGATACGGCGCTGACCCCCGAATCGACGGCGTCGTCTACCTGGTGCGAGGCGCATCGGTGGCGCGCACGGTGCAGGACACGGCCCGGCGGCTGGGCATCTCGTCGCTCGTTCACCTCCAGCGCGTGCGCCTGGAGGCGAGAGACCCCGCCGCGGCACGTGGATTCGCTGCCGGCAGGACTACGCAGAGTCGCCGCGCCGGCGACGCCGCCCGAGGCCCCGGCCACTTCGGACCCGGCGACTTCGGAGCCGCCCACCCTGGACCCGCCCACTCCGGACCCGCCCACTCCGGACCCGCCCACCCCGGACCCGCCCACCCCGGGCCCGCCACGGAGGCGGCGCTGTGAGCGCGCGGCCCTGGCACCACCTGTGGCTCCCGGCCGCCCTCGTGGCGCTGATCCTCCTGCCGGCCGCGCCCGCGGCCGCCCTCATCGTCGCGATGCTGGCCGCGTCGGCGGTCCGGGCCGCGCGGCTGGCAACCGGTCGCCGTCGGGCGTCCGCCACCCATCGCGGCGCGATCGTCCTCGGGTCCGACGGGCGCGGCCGGCCGGTCACGCTCGGCGACGACGAGCTCTCGGCGCACGGGTTGATCCTCGGCGCCAGCGGCGCCGGCAAGACCACCACGCTGCTCACGATCTTGACCGAGCAGATCCGGCGCGGGCGTCCGGTGGTGGCGATCGACCTGAAGGGGTCGCCGGCCTTCACGCGGACGCTGGCCGAAGCGGCCGCCGGCGCCGGCCGCCCGTTCCAGGCCTGGACGCTCGACGGCGGCGCTCACTGGAACCCGCTCGCCCACGGGAACGCCACCGAGCTCAAGGACAAGCTGATCGGCACCGAACGGTTCACCGAGCCCCACTACATGCGCGCGGCGGAGCGCTACGTCCAGATCGTCCTCCAGGTGCTGGCCGGCGCGCACCCGGAGCGGCCGCCCACCCTCGAGGAGGTGGTCGCGCTGATGGATCCGGCCCGGCTCACGAGCACGCTTCGCCATGTCGAGGCGCCGCTGCGCGCGCGGATCCAGGACTACCGGGCCGGGCTGACACCCGATCAGCTGAGCGCGATCCGCGGTCTTCAGACGCGGCTCGCCGTCGTCACCGAGTCACACACCGGGGCGTTTCTGAATCCGCCGGCGGACCCGCGCGCGGCGGCGATCGATCTGCGTGAGGCGCTTACGGGTCGGCAGGTGGTCGTGTTCAGCCTCAACTCGAGCCGGTACGGGAAGCTCGCCGCCCAGATCGGGACGCTGGTGGTGCAGGACCTGGTGTCCGCCTCGGGCGAGCTCGTCGAGCGTCCGGGCGTGGAGCCGGCGGTGATCGGGATCGACGAGTTCTCCGCCCTCGGCGCCGACCACGTGATCGCGCTGTTGGAGCGGGGCCGCGAGTCCGGTCTGTGCGTTCTGGTCGCTACCCAGGAGCTGGCCGACCTCGAGCGCGCCGCCCGAGGCCTGAAGGACCAGGTGGTCGGCGTGACCGCCGTCAAGATCGTGCACCGCCAGGAGGTGCCGGACTCGGCGCAAACCGTCGCGCTGATGGCCGGCACCGAGAAGGTGTGGGAGGAGACCCGCCAGCTCGCAGGAGGGCTGCTCGGCGCCTACGAGACCGGCCGGGGCACGCGACGCCGGGTCGAGCAGCCGATCGTCCACCCGAATGAGATCAAAACGCTGCGTACGGGCGAGGCGGTGCTGATCTCGAAGATCCGCGGCGCGCGGCCGCGCACGGTGCGGATCTCACCGCCGCGCCGTGACGGCCCCGCGCTCTGATCGGTCAGCTCCGCGGGCCCACCACGCAGACGAAGGCGAGCGGGACGTCCCCCAGCGTTTCGAAGCAGTGCAGCTCGTCGCCCGCGACGTAGACCACGTCCCCCTCCCCCACGTCATGGGTCTCCTCGCCCAAGGTCACCCGCGCGCGGCCGGAGACGATCATCACGCCGTGGTCGTGGACGTGTCGCTCCCGGGCGGTCCGGCCGCCGGGCGGCACCTCGAAGTACCGCATCCGGTATTGCCGGGCGCCCTCGGCCTCACCGATCAGCTCATGTTTGCGCACACCCGCGAGCGACGGGTCGTCGTAGGCCTGCGGCTTGACGCCTTCCCAGCCCGCGCCGGGAGATCGCCGGTGGACGACACCCATGAGACGCTACGCCGCGGCGGGCGTCACCCGGTAGGCGTCGAACACCGCGTCGATGTTGCGCAGCCGGTTGATCGCCTGGTCGAGCGAACGGGTGTCTCCGACCTCGACCACGAAGCGGTTCTTGACCATCGGGTGGTTGACGATGCAGCGCGCCTCGAGGATGTTGATCCCGGCCTCGGCGAAGGTCCGGGACATGTCCTCGAGGAGGCGATGGCGATCCCAGCCGTCGACCTCGATCTCGACCCGGAAGGACGTCTCGGCATCGCCGTCCCATGAGACCGGGGTGAAACGGTCCGGATCCTTGCGCAGCACGGCGACGTTCGGGCAGTCCTCGCGGTGGATGGTGATCCCCCGGCCGAGCGAGATGTAGCCAACGATCGGATCGCCCGGGACCGGACGGCAGCACTTGGCCAGCCGCAGCATGACCTCGTCGATCCCCTCGACGGATATCCCGTAACGCGAGGAGGAGGTCGTCGCGCGCGAGCGCCGCCGGTGTGTCTTCAGCAGGTCGTCGGCCGCGGTCGGCTCGGACTCGGCCGCCTCGCCCTGCTTGAGGCGCTGCATGATCTTGTTGACGACGACCTTGGCGGAGATCTTGGCGCCGCCCAGCGCGATGTAGAAGTCGTCGGCCTTGCGGAACCCCATCTCGCGGATGACATCGGCCAGCAGCGAGGAGCCGACGATCTTCTGCGCCGGCAACCCCTGCTTCTTGAGGTGGTCCTGGAGCAGCTCGCGGCCGGCGTGCTCTGAGTCCTTGCGCGACTCGGCCTTGAACCATGCCTTGATCTTGTTGCGCGCCCGCGTCGTCTTCACCAGCGCCAGCCAGTCCCGCGACGGCCCGCGCTCGCGCTTGGAGGTGAGAACCTCGACGATGTCGCCCGAGCGCAGCTGGTAGGAGAGCGGGACGATCTTGCCGTTGACCTTCGCCCCCACGCAGCGGTGGCCCACATCGGTGTGGATCTCGTAGGCGAAGTCGAGCGGCGTGGCGCCCGCGGCGAGCGACTTCACCTCGCCCTTGGGGGTGAACACGAACACCTCGTCCTCGAACAGGTCGACCTTGAGGGTCTCCATGAACTCGCGAGGATCGGCCTCCTCCTGCTGCCAGTCCAGCAAGGACCGCAGCCACTTGAGCTTCCCATCGGATCCCGGCGGTCCGCCGCTCTCGCGGGGTCCCGTCTCCTTGTACATCCAGTGCGCGGCGATCCCGTACTCGGCCAGATCGTGCATCTCGCGCGTGCGGATCTGGATCTCGAGCGGCCTGCCCTCGGGACCGATCACCGTGGTGTGCAGTGACGAGTACATGTTGAACTTGGGCATGGCCACGAAGTCCTTGAAGCGGCCGGGCAGCGGCTTCCACAGCGAGTGGATCACGCCCACGCCGCCGTAGCAGTCCTTCACCGAGCCGACGATCACCCGCATCGCGGTCAAGTCGTAGATCTCGTTGAACTCGCGCCCCTTCTTGGTCATCTTGGCGTAGATCGAGTAGAAGTGCTTGGCCCGGCCCGAGATCTCGGCCTGGATGCCGATCTCCTCGAGCTCCTTACCCAGGTACATGGCGGCCTGGTTGACGTAGCGCTCGCGCTCGGCGCGCTGCTGGGCCACCAGCCCCTTGATCTCGTTGTACTTGCGCGGGTGCAGCGTCTGGAAGGCCAGATCCTCGAGCTCCCACTTGATCGCGTGGATGCCGAGGCGGTGCGCGATCGGCGCGTAGATGTCGAGCGTCTCACGCGCCTTCTCAATCTGCTTCTGCTTGCTCAGCGCCGAGATCGTGCGCATGTTGTGCAGCCGATCGGCCAGCTTGATCAGGATGACCCGGATGTCCGTGGCCATCGCGACGATCATCTTGCGGTAGTTCTCGGCCTGCACCTCGTCGCGCGACTGGAAGGTCAGCCCGGTGAGCTTGGTCACGCCGTCGACCAGGCCGGCGATCTCGTCGCCAAAGGTCTCGCGCACCTCCTCGAGCGACACCGAGGTGTCCTCGACGGTGTCGTGCAGCAGCGCGGCGCACAGGGTCTCGGTGTCGAGCCGCATCCCGGCGCAGATCTTGGCCACGCCGACCGGATGCACGATGAAGTACTCGCCCGAGCGCCGGCGCTGGTCGGCGTGATGCACGCAGGCATACACGAACGCCTCTTCGACGCGCCCACGATCGATCGACGCGGCGGCCTCGTGTGCGTGCTCCTCGACGATCGCGAACAGGTCTGATAGCAGCCGCCGCTCGGCCGGGGTCAGCTCCGAGCGCTCGACCTGCCCGTGGGCCTCGGGATGCTCCAGCCGGTCCACCGGCGGCCGCGAGACGAACACCGCCGATCCCTGCGCTCCGTCACGCGTCGGGAGTCCCGATCCGTCCGTCGGCCGGCCCCGGGTCAGCCTCCTGGGAGATGATTTGCGCTGCTCAGGAATCGTTTTCCGTCCTCGTACCGCTGTGCATAGGCCCGGTACGCCGCGGAGCGCTCAAGCGCCGTCGGCTGGGCGCCCGCGATCGCCAGGGCCGGCAGATCCGGGTCGAGGCTGACGAGCGCGAGCTCCCCGAGGACCTTGATCAGCCGGGCCGCCAGGCGTGCCGGGCGACCGTGGGGACCGTCCCCGCGGAGCAGGTGCTCGAGCTCCTCGCCGGTCACCCTTCCCCGCAGCCTCAGGCTGCGGTAGAGGGCGGCGAGCGAAGCACGAAGACCGTACTCCAACTCGTGCATCTGCTGCGCAAAGCGTAGCTCAGGCTCACCCCAGGCCAAATGGGTATAGCCCCGGCCGGTGTCGAGGACGGCGCCGGCCGCCGGGCAGAAGGGCGGGTCGAGCGCGACCAGATGCGCGAACGGTTCCGCGAGCGCCGGCTCGCACCCGAGCGCGTGGTAGGAGATCAGCCCAAACCCGCCGGCCCTGGCCTCGAGCCCCGCCCGCCGGCGTGCCGTGTCGGCGCACACGGCGAGCACCCGGCCACCGGCTGACCGCGCATCGGCGAGCACGGCCAAAGGGCTGTGGCCGCGGCGGTCCAGTACCGCGCGCGTCCTCGGCACGACGAGTGAGTCCGGAAACGCCTCACGCTCGAGCTCGCGGAGCACCGCGGCGAGATAGTCGGCCGGCTCCCCCAGGACCTCGATCTCCGGCGGGGCGCATGCTCGCGCATGCCCGAGCACCAGGCGCGGCTCGACCGCGCCCCTCCAGAAGTTGCGCTCCAGTCGGAAGGTGGCGTCCACCGGCTCGTCGGCCTCCACCCCCAGTCGCCCGTCGCAGCCGAACGCGACCCCCCGGGCGCTGATTCCGGCGGAGCCAACCGAGAAGCGCAGATGGCGTCCCTCCCCCATCGGGCGCAGATCGCGCAGCCGCGCGCCGGGCACCAGCAGCCGGGCTCGTGGATTGCCAACCCCGCACGGCTCGAGTCGCTCGAGCTCCTCGGCCAGCGTGAGCCCGAGCTCGCAGCCCGAGGCGATTGCATCGACGCGCTCGCGCGCCACCAGCAGCTCGGCGGCGAGCACCTCCTGGGCGTGGCCTTCCAGCGCTTCCCGAAACGCCTCCAGCCGCTCGCGCCGGATCGTCATTCCGGCCGCCGCGCGGTGGCCGCCGTAGCGTTCGAGGTGCTCGGCGCCGGCGTGCAGCGCGCCCAGCAGGTCGAAGCCCGGGATGCTCCGGGCCGACCCCGACCCGATGTCTCCGTCGAGCCCGACCACGACCGTCGGGCGGTGGTGGCGTTCGACCACCCGCGAGGCCACGATTCCCACCACGCCGGGATGCCAGCCCTCGCCGGCCAGGACGTAGGTGCGCCGCTCGCCCTGCTCGGCCACCTGGGCTTCGGCCTCCCACACGATCCGCTGCTCGACCGCGCGCCGCTCCGCGTTGACTCGCTCGAGCTCCGAGGCGATCTGCGCGGCGCGGCGGTCATCCTCGGTGAGCAGCAGCTCGAGCCCGGCGTCCGCCCGGCGCAACCTACCGCAGGCGTTGATCCGCGGGGCCAGGCGGAAGCCGAGGACGCCGGTATCGAGCGCGCTCGGGTCGACGTTCGCGGCGCTCATCAGCGCGCGCAGACCCGGCCTGGCCGTCCGCGACAGCGCGAGCAGCCCCGCGCGCACGAGCCGGCGATTCTCCCCGACGAGCGGCATCAGGTCCGCCACCGTGGCCAGCGCCACCAGCTCGAGGTCCTGCTGCGCCGTCGATGCTCCAAGCGCCTGGGCGAGTTTGTAGGCGACCCCGGTTCCGCACAGGTCGGGGCACGGGTACCCGCACACCCCGGGGTGGACGATCTCGCATTCGGGCAGCCGCCCGTCGGCCCGAGGAGCGTGGTGGTCGCAGACGACGACGTCGAGGCCCGACGCGCGTGCCGTCGCGACCTCATCCACCGCGGTGATCGCGCAGTCGACGGTGACCAGCAGGCCGGCGCCGGTGCCCGACAGCCGGCAGACGGTCTCGCGCGACAGGCCGTATCCGTCGGCCAGCCGGTCCGGGAGGTACCAGCCGACATCCGCGCCCCGCTCCCGCAGGGCGCGCACCATGATCGCGGTGGCGCAGACCCCATCCACGTCGTAGTCGCCGTGCACCACGATGCGGCTGCCGCGCTCGATGTGCGCGTCGATCAGGGCGAGGACACGCTCGATGCCCGCGAACGCGCTCGCCTCGTGCGCCTCCTGCGGATCGAGGAACGCCCGCGCGGCCGCCGCGTCGCGGATCCCCCGGCGCACCAGGACCTGGGCCAGGACGTGGCTGACGCCGAGCTCGCGCTCGAGCCTAACCGCGGCGGCCAGGTCGTAGGGCGGGACCTCGAGCCGCGGCGCGGCGGGCGGCAGCCCGGGAACGGCGTGCAGCGGGGCACCCGCATGTGGGCGGTCGTCCGGCTCTGTGCGCAGAAGGGCTGCCTCGGGCATGGCAGGCAGCGTATGTGCCGCCCCTGACGGAAACGGCCGGATTGGGCGGTCTCAGGCCCCGCCGAGCACAGATTGGAACAGAGTTTTTGCGCCGGGCGCGAAATCCGACGCGAACCCGGGCCGGCCCAGGTTCGAAAGCCGAGACCGAGTCAGGCGAGCCCGGGCTCGCCCTGGCCGGACGCGCGCTCGCTCCGGACGCCCGCGAACCAGACGACGGCCAGGCCGATGAGCGCCCCAGGGATTGCGTCGAGCGCGGTGAGCACGTCGGTGGCGTGGCGCCCCGGGACCGAGAAGCCGTTGATGATCCAGGCGAACAGGACCGCTGCGGTCAGCGCCCCGATCAGCGCGCCGACGATGCCGCCCCAGAACCGATCGGGCAGCCAGATCGTGAAGTGCCAGATCGCGAGCCCCATCATCACCCAGGCGAGCATTCCCATGATTTAGCGACGCCTCCCGTGCCGGCGGTTGCGGGACCTTGACTTGGCCGACCGCTTCTGCGTGGGCGCCACGCCCTCGTTCTCGGGGATGTCGGGCGCGGGCGTGACGTCATCGTCGCGCGATGTGGCGGCATCGGGCCGCGGCGCGCCGTTGCCGGCGCCGTCACTCCCGTCGCGCGGCTGCGGAGCAGGCCGCGCTCCCGGGGACGCCGGTCGAGGCGACGAGGCCGGCTTGGTGCGCGACTGCCGCGCGCGCGGCGGCGGGGCCGGAGCCTCCGCCGCCTCGGTGTGGGCGAGGCGCTTGGTCAGCGTCGAGGTGCGGCGCGCCGGCTGTTCCTCCTCGACGTCGACGGATCGCTTCATCTCTTCGAACTCGGCCGCCGAGACGGTCTCCGCCTCCGGCGTGGTCAGGCGGCCAATCCGGCGATGGCGCTTGGGAGCCGGCTCGATGTCGGCGCCGGTCGCCGCATAGGCCGGCACGTAGCCGAGATCGGCCTCGATCCGCTCGCGGCGATGGCGGTACTGAGGCTCGCGCTCCTTCCAGTGCGTGAGCACCGGCGAAGCGATGAAGATCGAGGAGTATGCACCGGAGGCCACCCCGATGAGCAGCGCGAATGCGAAGTCGGTCAGTTCGGTCGACCCGGCCACGCCGCCGAACAGGAGCAGCGCGACGATCGGCATCAGCGTGCACGCCGTAGTGGCGATCGATCGGGTGAGCACCTCGGACATCGAACGGTTGACGATCTGCGAGAACGCCGCGCGCGGCATGCGCGGAATGTTTTCTCGCACCCGGTCGAACACGATGATCGTGTCGTACATCGAGTAGCCGAGGATCGTCAGCAGCGCCGCCACCGTCGCGGTGGTCACCTGGCGCCCGGTCAGCGCGTAGACGCCGCTCGTGATCAGGAGGTCGTGCGCGAGCGCGATCAGCACCGGGATGGCGAACTTCCACTCGAATCGCAGGGCCACGTAGGCGCAGATCACCAGCAGTGACGCGATAATCGCGACCACCGCGCTGTTGGCCACGGTCTTGCCGAACGTCGGGCCGACGGAGGTCGCCTGGAACGTGCCGTTGTGAAGGCCGAAGCGGTTTTGCAGGTCGCGCTTGACCGTCTGGATCTGGCCCGGCTGAAGCTCCTTGGAGGAGATCTGGAACACGTTGGAGCCGAGCGAGCGGTTGGTCACCTTCTGCACCTGGGGGTTGGCCGCGCCCGAGGAGGCCACCAGCGAGCTCACCTGAGCCTCTGTGGCAGGCTGCTCGAGGCTGGTGGTGATTCGCGACCCCGACGTGAAGTCGATCCCGAGGTTCAGACCCTTGCCGCCGATGGCCAACGCCCCGATCAGCAGGATGACGCCCGACATCGAGAAGAACCACCTCGAGGCGCCCATGAAGTCGAAGCGCCACACGCGCTTCTTGCCCCCCGCACCGAGAGCTGACGGCGAGTGGATCGCACGCGAGTTGCCCATCGTGGTGAGGATCGCCTGGGTGGCCATAACCGCCGTGAACAGCGAGACGAAGGTGCCGATCCCGAGCGTGAAGGCGAAGCCCTGGACGTCGGAAGTGGCCAGCACGAATAGGATGAACGCGGTCATGATCGTGACCACGTTCGCATCGATGATCGCGGTCAGGCCCTTCTTGTAGCCCGTGACGATTCCCTGGCGGATGGAGCGCCCGCCGCGGATCTCCTCCTTGACCCGTTCGAAGATCACCACGTTGGCGTCGGCGGCCACGCCGATGGTGAGAATCAAACCAGCGATTCCCGGCAGGGTCAGGGTGATCGGGATCAGCTTGATCAGCGCGTAGAAGTAGATGGCGTAGACGAGCAGGCCGGCGACTGCGATGAGCCCGAGCACCCGGTAGTAGGCGACCAGGAACAGCGCCACGACGAGCAGTCCGACCAGACCCGCGGTCAGGCCGGAGTGCAGCGCCTGCTTGCCGAGCGTCGCCGAGACCTGCGATTCGGAGATCAGCTTGAGGTTGATCGGCAGCGCGCCGAGGCGAAGCTCGTTGGCCAGGTCCTGCGCGGAGCTGATCGTGAAGCTGCCGCTGATGTCCGCGCCGTTGTCACCGTTGATCCCGTCCGGATACTGCTTGTAGTCGATGTACGGGACGGTGATCAGCTGGTTGTCGAGCGCCACCGCGAAGTGCTGGTAGTCGGACTGACCGAGGCCACTGACCAGGCTTCCGCGTTGGGCGATCTGCCCGGTGACGCTCTGGAAGGCGCTCTTGCCCTTGGAGCTGAACCCGAATGTGACGTTCGGCGCGCCGGAGTTCGAGTCCGTACTTTGCTGCGGGTTCGTGATGTCGTTGCCGCGTAGCGCGATGTTGTCCTTGAGCACGAAGAACTGCGCATCCGGGGCGCCGATCGGAACCGGATGCGCGAAGCTCGCCGGGATCGCCTGGAGCACGACCCAGCCCCGCGGCACCGTGAGCATCTGCCCCTCGGACGCGCTGACACCCGCCGGCAGGCCCGAGTGCAGATCGGTCAGGTTCTCGTCCGGCCCCGAGAGCAGGCAGTGCTGGCCCGCGACGGGCGTGGTGGCTTGCGCGCGGGCCGCGGCCGCGCACGCCGCGCTGCCCGGCGTTCCGAACATCCAGTACTGCGGCCCGGTGCGCGAGTTAGCCGTGCTGGACCAGGGCTGCTGCTTGGCGGCGAGCTGCACGGCCTGGTAGAGGCCCATGCTCCCCGAGCCGGGCTCGCCCGGCGCGCTGTTTCCGCCGGCCCCCTGGCTGATCGTCAGCGCGGTCGGATCCTGGGCCTCGAGCTGGCTCGCGACGGTCTTGCCGTTGGGGGTCAGCGCGTTGGCCTCCCAGTCGTAGAAGGCGAGCTGCGCCGTCGTCCCGACCTGCCGCTCAGCCCGGGCGGTATCGGTCACGTTGGGCAGGCCGACCGTGATGAGGTCCTTGCCGGTGGTCTGGATCTGCGGCTCCGCCACACCGAGTTGGTCGACGCGGCTGCGCATGATGTCGACCGCGCGCTGGAGGGCGTCCGAGGTGACCACGGGCGTCTGGGCGCTCGGCTGGCCCTGGTACACGAGCTGGACACCGCCCTTGAGGTCGAGGCCCAGGACGGTCTTCCTGGCCTTGGTCGCGCCGGGGATGCCGACGATCACGATCAGCGAGGCGATGAGCAGCCCCCCGACCAGGAGCAGGATGAAGCCGTTGCGCTGGCGATCAGTCATCGGTCCTGCTGGATGCTAGAGGTCCGGGAGCGGGGTGTGGCGTTCGTTGGAACGGCTCTCACCGATGGTTAGTGGGCGTGAGCACGACCAGAACGCCGCCATCCTCGTCGTCGTAGGCGGGAAAGATGTCGGCTACCGCGCGGGCGGGCAGATCGCGCTCGGCGTTGACCTCGACCGGCTTGGCCTTGACCCGAACCTCCCACTCGAGGGCGGTGTTCACGTGATCGGTTCCGTCGTCGAAGCGCAACCCCAAGACCTCGTTCACCGGGCGGCCGATCACCTGCTCGGTCTTCAACCCGGTCAACTCGAAAGAGCCCCGGCCGCAGTCGATGATACGCCCGTCCGCGTCGCAGGCGAAGAAGGCCGCATTGGGAGCCGGGTAGTAGTCGTCCAGGAGCTCGAACAGGTAGGCGAAGCCACACTTATCGCAGCCTCGGGCCTCGCGGCGGAAGCCGGCGTTCCGGTCGATGCCCAGCGAGCGGTTGCCGCAGTGGGGGCAGATGAAGTAGTGCTCGTGACTCATGCGCGATTCGGAAGGATTCCGGCCGTCGACAGGCGATTCACGACGCGAGCGTCCGTACTCGAGTCGGCGCCCTGAGGATAGCCGCCGCCGGCGCCACGACCGCCCAGGTCTTCATCAACACTTAGGACCCGCGCGGGTCCTAAAGGAGCGACAGGGGGCCCGGCGGCTCCAGCCCGAGGTGCGCGAAAGCGTGCCGCGTGGCCGCCCGTCCCCGCGGGGTGCGCACGATCAGGCCACGCTGGAGCAGGTACGGCTCGTACACGTCCTCGATCGTGTCCTGCTCCTCGCCCACGGCCACGGCGAGCGTGGAGAGTCCGACCGGACCGCCGCCGAACTTCTCGCAGATGGCCCGCAGGATCTCGCGATCGAGCCGGTCGAGCCCCGCGTGGTCGACCTGGAGCAGGTCGAGCGCCTCGATTCCCACCTTCCCCGTGACCACGCCGGTTCCCCGCACCTCGGCGTAATCCCGGACCCGCTTGAGCAAGCGGTTGGCCACGCGCGGCGTGCCGCGGCTGCGCTCGGCGATGGCCACGGCGCCGGCGTCTTCGATCGCTACGTCGAGCAGCCGGGCCGAGCGGCGCACGATCGTCGCCAGGTCCTCGAGGCCGTAGTGCTCGAGGCGATGCTGGATCCCGAAGCGGTCCCGCAGGGGCGTCGTGATCAGACCGGCGCGAGTCGTGGCGCCGATCAGCGTGAACGGCGGCAGCGGGATCGTCATCACGCGCGCGCCCGCCCCCTGCCCGACCGTGATGGGCAGGATGGCGTCCTCCATGGCCGGATAGAACGTCTCCTCGAGCGCGCGCGGCAGGCGGTGGATCTCGTCCACGAAGAACACCGCCCGCGGCTCGAGCGCGGTGAGGAATGCGGCCACGTCGCCTTTGCGCTCGAGCGCGGGCCCCGCCGTCTGCACGAACGGCACCTCGAGCTCAGCGGCGACGATCTGCGCCAGCGAGGTCTTGCCCAGACCGGGCGGCCCGGCGAGCAGAACGTGGTCGAGCGCGTCGCCGCGACTGGCCGCCGCCGCGATCGACACCGCCAGCTGGTCCTTGATCGCCTCCTGCCCGACGAAGTCCTCGAGCCGGCGGGGGCGCAGCGAACGATCGAGATCCTCCTCCGGCAGCGCCTCCGGATCCTGGATCCGCCGCGGGCGGTCGTCGTTGATTTCCCGCACCGGGCTCATCGGCGGGCCGTCCTGAGCGCGTACGCGATCAGATCCTCGGGCCGTTCACCTTCTGCCGCGTCGAGCAGCTCGTCGACCTCGACCGGGCTGTAGCCGAGCCCGAGGAGCCCGTCCCGGGCGAGCGCGCGCGGATCGTCGCCGGCGGCGCCGCCCACCGTCACCGGCGTCGGCACCGTGGCGCCGACCTTCTCTCGCAGCTCGACGATGATCCGCTCCGCAGTCCGTTTCCCGACTCCGGGCGCCGCCTGCAGACGCCCCGTGTCGCCCGCCGCCACCGCCTTGAGGAGCTCGCGCGGGGGCCCGCCCGAAAGCACCGCCAGCGCCACCTTCGGGCCCACCGACTGCACCGAGATCAGCATGAGGAAGAGCTCGCGCTCCTCTTCGGTGGCGAATCCGTAGAGCTGGAGCGCGTCGTCGCGCACCACCAGATGGGTGTGCAGGAGCACCTCCTTCCCGACCCCGGGGACGTGCCGGAGCGTCTCGGCCGACACGGCCAGCCGGTAGCCGACGCCGCCGCAGTCGACCACGACGTGGTCGCCGCGCCGGACGGCCACGGTGCCGGAGACCAAGGCGATCACGCGCCTACCCCCGTCACGGCCTCCGGCCGCGTTCCCGTCTTCGACCGCGTCCCCGCCTCCGACCGCCTCCCCGCCCCCGACCGCGTTCCGGCCTCCGAGCGCGTTTCGGCCTCCGACCGCGTTCCGGCCTCCGACCGCAGTCCCGCGGACGCCCCCGCTCCAGCTACCGCGCGCGCCATCGGAGCCCGGTTCAGATCGCAGATCGCCACCGCCAGCGCGTCCGCGGCGTGGTCGGGCGTCGGTGGCCCGGCCAGGCCGAGCAGTCGCGCCACCATCCGGCCGACCTGCTCCTTGCCGGCGCGCCCGTGGCCGCACACGGCGTCCTTGACCTGCTGCGGCGTGTACGAGCGGGAGGGCACGCCGCGCTGGCCGGCCGCCAGCAGCACCACACCCCGGGCCTGGCCGACCGCGAACGCTGTCCGGGCGTTGGCCCCGAAATACAGTTCCTCGATCGCCACCGCGGCCGGCCGGTACTCGTCGAGCAGATTCCCCACGCACGCGTGGATCTCGGCCAGCCGGCGCTCGAGGGCAACCCCGGGATGTGTCTCGATCACGCCGGCGGTGTGGGCGCGTAGCCGCAAGCCGGCGCTTTCAATCACGCCAAAGCCGGTGCTCGCAGTGCCGGGGTCGATGCCCAGAACGATCATGGGATCACCATTCTGCGCGGCCGCTCGGACGCCTGCCGGGATCCGGCGCCGGCTCGCCGGCGTGGACCTGGTGGTGTGATGAATTAGCCGCGCATATGGCGGCAAAGTGCACACGCCCAGCGGTAGCCCGCGTGGGCGGGCCGCTAACCCCCCGGCCCTGGTGCGCGCGGGCGCACGCCTAACCACCCACGCAGCGCTGATCCGCGCCAGGCGCGGTCACGCGATAGACCTTCCATGCGCCCACCTGCGCGATCAGCTGCGACTGCGTGAGCCGCCGCGAGACCGGCGCCGCGATCCCGTCGATCGTGTCGTGCGGCCCGACGAACATCACGCCCTGGTGGCGCATCGAAGTCCCCACTCGGCCGAGGGTCACGTGGAGCTTCCAGGCCAGCGCGGTCTGAACGCCGTGGTTCACCGACGCGAAGCTCGACTTGCATGGGAACACCCGGCGATGGCCGCCCACCGCGGCGACCGCGGCCGAAAGCTCGTCAAGCCGCTTCACGGCGGCCGATGCCACCGAGTTCTGCCGGCGGGCCTCATTCACACGCCCGGCGGCGAACGGGATCGTCAGCGCCAGCAGCGCCACGACGACGGCAATCCCGACCCCGACCCGGGGCGCGCCGGGGAGCGAGCGATCGGGGGCCGCGCCGGGGAGCGAGCGATCGGGGGCCGCGCCGGGGAGCGAGCGATCGGGGGCCGCGCCGGCGGGGGCGTGATCGGGGGCCGCGCCCGCGGCGGAGCGGTCGGACGCCGCGCCGGCGCCGGACTCGGGCGCCGCGCCGGCGCCGGCGCGATCGGCCACCGCCCTCGAGGCCAGCTCGGCCAGCCGCGCGATCCCAACGCCGGCCAGCACGCAGGTCACTCCCGCGGCCGGGAGATAGAACCGCTCCAACCCGGGATAGCCGTCGAGGGTCATCCCGACCACGACCACCCACCAGACGAACACTCCGGCAGCGAGTGCCAGCACAAGACGGTCGCGCCACGCCAGCGCCACCGCCACGGCAGCGAACACGAGCAACGGGATGGTCTGCACGTCGAGGCCGCGGCCCAGCACGGTGAACAGCGGATACTTGCCGAGCGCGCCGTTGTACTCCGCCGCATGTTGGGCGGCCAGGAACGGTTGGCCGGAACCCACCCAGGGCGGGACGAACCAGAAGAACGGGATCGACAACAACCCCACCGCCAGCAACGCCCGCAGGCGCGGGTGACCGAACCACAGCCAGGCCGCGTAGACGATGAGGAAAGGCCACGCCTCGGGACGGATCAAGCCCGTTGCCACCGCGAGCACGAAGGCCCATCCGTACCGCCGCTCGAGGTGCCGGTCGATCGCCCACAGTGTGCACCCGATCAGCATCGGCTCGCTCGTGCCCCGGAACATCTCGTAGAACCATTCCTGCGTCAGCACAACGCCCCCCGCCGCCACGAGCCCCGCGGCCACCGCCGCCCACCGGGGCGCCCGGATCAGCCGGGCGGCAAGCCGGTAGGCAGCCGGCAGGCCGAGCAGGCCGCCGGCGCGGGCGGTGATCACCCACAACGTCGGTGCTGCCGCGCTGCCGAACAGCGCGTAGACGGTGGTGAACGGGAACACCGGCAGCGGTTTCCAGGATGGACCGCCGCTGATCGCGAAGCTCAGATGAGGATCGACGACCTCGCGGCCCCACGAGATCCACGCCCACGGGTCATAGCTCGGCACGGTGGGCAGCACGGCGACCGAAAGAACCGCCAGCACGACGCAAACGGCCGTGGAAGAGAGAAACGGATACTGCTGCCCCCAAGACCTCCAGCCCGGGCGTTCGGCCCGCGGGGCCTCCGCCGGCGGCGACCCAGAGGTGGAGGCGGGTGTCTGAGTGACGCTCACCGTCGGATCGGATCCGAGAAGCGGCAGCGCAGCAGCGTGCCGAGCACCCGGAACCCATCCGCCGCAGTCAGCTTCTTGCCCTCGTTGGTGGCGCGCGCCCGGTAGTGCACGGGCACCTCGAAGATCCGCTCGCCGCGCTGCACGAGGCGCGCCGTGATCTCCGGCTCGATCGCGAAGCCGGCCGAGCGCAGCGGCAGGCTGCGGAACACATCGGTCCGGATCATCTTGTGGCACGTCATGATGTCGTGCAGGTACACGTTGAACAGGACGTTGCAGGCGAACGTCACGCCCTTGTTCCCCAGCACGAACAGGAACGAGTGGCTGGTGTAGCCGTCGAACGCTCGCACTCCGAAGCAGGCGTTGGTCCGCCCATCCAGCAGCGGCGGCATGAGCAGCCCGAGATCGGTCGGGTCGTACTCGAGGTCGGCGTCGAAGATCGCCGCGTAGTCGCCCTGCGCCTTGGCCAGGCCGGTCTGGACCGCGGCGCCCTTGCCTCGGTTCTCGGGATGCTCGAACAGGCGCACCCGGCCGGGCGGGTGGGAATCGATCAAGCCGCGGAGGATCGCGCGCGTCCCGTCGGTGGAGCCGTCGTCGACCACGATCAGCTCGAACTCGGTGGGCAGCTGCGTATCGAGCACCTCGGCGATGGCCTGCTCGACGCGCTCGCGCTCGTTGTAGACGGGCATCAGGATCGAAAGCATGTGAACGTGGGATTTTGAATGGGATCCCCGCCCTCCCAGACTGAGCGGGCCTACCAGCGACATCGATACGCGACGGCCGGGACGGGACCCGCGAGGGCGCTCGATGCTAGCCGATCATCCGGACCGGAGACACGACGCGATGTGACCTGGCACGAGACCTTGCGATTTGCGCAACGATCCCCCCCGTGGACTACGAAGCGGCCGGATTGCTCGACGGGCTCGAGGGGGAGGACCGCGCCGGGCGCGAGCGCCTGCTCGACCGCCTCGCCGGCGTGGGCTTCACGCTCGAGGAACTGGAACAGGCGGTACAGGAGGACCGGCTCGCCCTGTTGCTCGTGGAGCGCGTTCTCGGCGGCCGCTATACCGCTCGCGAGCTCGAAAAGCGGACCGGTCTCGCAGCGGCCCAGATGCTCCGTATCCGGCGGCTCCTCGGCCTGCCGGAGGCCTCGCCCGACGACCCGGTGTTCGGCGAGGAGGAGATCAAGGCGGCGCAGTCCACCCGGCTGTTTCTCGACGTCGGGCTGGCCGAGGAGGCGATCGCCGAGATCACGCGGGTGCTCGGCGAGGGTATGGCCCGGCTGGCCGCCACCACCGCCGCCGCGTTCGTCGATGCGTTCCTCGAGCCCGGGGACAGCGAGGATGAGGTCGCGCAGCGGTTCGCCTCGGTGGCCGAGCAGCTGATTCCGGCCATCGACCCTGTCCTGTGCGCCGCCTACAAGCATCACCTGGCCGAGAGCGTCCGGCGCGGGATGCTGAGCCGCGCCGAGCGCGAGGCCGGCGAGGCCGGCCGCGCCCAGGAGGTCACGGTCTGCTTCGTCGACATGGTCGGGTTCACCCGGCTCGGGGCGGAGATCGACCCGCACGAGCTCGGCAGCCTGGCCAGCAAGCTGGCCGAGCTGGCCACTGACTTGACCGAGCCGCCCGTGCGCCTGGTCAAGACGATCGGGGACGCCGCGATGTTCGTCAGCCCCGAGGCCGCCCCGCTGGTAAAGGTGGCGCTGTCGCTAATCGAGGCGGTCGAGGCTGCCGACCTCCCGAGCCTGCGCGCGGGCGTGGCCTGCGGGACCGCCTTGCAGCGCGCCGGCGACTTCTACGGCCACGCGGTCAACCTGGCCAGCCGCGTGACGGGCGTCGCTCGCCCGGGCAGCGTGCTCTGCACGCAGGAGATCCATGACGACGCCCCCGACCAGTTCGACTGGTCGTTCGCGCGCAAGCACCGGCTCAAGGGCATGTCCGAGTCCGTCCCGCTGTACCGGGCCCGTCGACTCATCGAACCGCGCGACGCCCCCGAAGCCGACAGCCAACCCGTCAAACAGCCGCAAGCCGGCGAGACGGTTAAGTAGAAGAAATCGAAAGCAAGTCGACGACGAACACGAGCGGCGAGTTAGGTGGGATCGTGGGCGGGTTCCCCCGCGTCCCGTAGGCCAGGTTGGCCGGGATGATCAGCTCGCGTCGGCCGCCTACCTTCATGCCAGGGATGCCTTCGACCCACCCCTGGATAACGCCGCCGGCGGTCAGCGGGAACGTGGCTGGCTGCCCGTTCTTCCAAGAGGAGTCGAACTCCTTGCCGGTCTTGTACAGAACGCCTACATAGTTGACCGTGACCGTCTGGCCGGCCTTGACGGTCTTGCCGGTTCCCACGACGAGGTCCTTCGTCACCAGCTGCTTCGGCGCCGGGCCATTCGGGACGTTCACCACCGGCTTGTTGGCGATCGCCGGCGGGGGTTTGGGCGTGGTCGCCACCGCGGTCGCGGTGGCTCCGCCCGAGGGCACGGTCTCAACGCCCGGCGCCTTGGAGGAGCCTCCGCAGCCCGCGAGTCCGGCCGCCACCAGGGCGATGATCGGCATGAGGAAATTACGCGTTCGCATCGAGCGCAGCAGGGTAGCGGCCCTAGCGAAGAGCGGTCTTATTGAGCGACGCGCTCGAGCACGGCGCTGTCGACGTCGAAGTTGGCGTGGACCGCCCCCACATCGTCAGACTCCTCGAGCGCATCGATCAGCCTCATCAGCTTGGCCGCGTCGGATTCCCCCACGGGCACGCGCGCTCGGGGACGCTGCGCGAGGTCGGCACTCTCGATCTCGACCCCGGCCTGCGCCAGCGCGTCCCGCGCCGCCGCAAGGTCCCCCGGCTCGGTGATCACCTCGTACACGTCCTCGTCCAGCGAGATGTCCTCCGCGCCGGCGTCGATCGCCGGCATCAGGTCATCCTCGCCGTAGCGGTTGGCATCGACCACGATCACGCCCCGCTTGTCGAACAAGTAGGAGACCGACCCAGGCTCCCCGAGGTTGCCGCCGTGCTTGCCCAGCAGGTGCCGGACGTCCGCTCCGGTCCGGTTGCGGTTATCGGTCAGCGCCTCGATCAGCAGCGCCACCCCGCCCGGACCGTAGCCCTCGTAGAGCACGGTCTGGATCTGGTCCATGTCGGCCCCCTCGCCGGTGCCCTTGGCGATCGCGCGCTCGATGTTGTCCTTGGGCATCGACGCCTCGCGGGCCTTCTGGACGGCCAGAGCCAGCCCCGGGTTGCCGTCGACATCGCCGCCGCCCTCGCGAGCCGCGACAGTGATCGCACGCGCGAGCTTGGTGAACTGCTGCCCGCGCCGCGCGTCGACGACGGCTTTCTTGTGCTTGATCGAATGCCATTTGGAGTGACCGGACATCTGTTTTGAGTTTAGGGCTGCGCTGGCGCGCAGCGTCCGTGGGGCCATTGAAGCCTCATCCGGCTGGATCGCGGCCAGGCCACACCTTCCACGGCGCGCGACCGCCCTCCCATAGCTCGTTGAGCGTGATCCAGTCCTTGTAGGTATCCATGCACTCCCAGAAGCCCTGGTGGCGGAAGGCCCGCAGCTGGCCGGCCGCGGCCAGGCGCTCGAGCGGCTCGCGCTCGAGCACGCTGCCGGGTTCGAGCACATCGAGAGCGTCGCGCTGGAAGCAGAAGAACCCGGCATTCACCCACAGCTCGCTGCGCGGCTTCTCGGTAAAGCCGGAGACCGAGCCGTCGCCGTCGAGCCGCGCTACGCCGAACGGGAGCTGCGGCTGGACGACGGCCATCGTGGCCCGCCGGCCATGCTCGCGATGGTGCGCGAGCAACGCGTCCAGGTCGATATCGGCCAGCCCGTCCGCGTAGGCCAGGCAGAAGCGCTCCTCGTCGAGCCGCGGCGCGGCCTGGAACAGGCGCCCGCCGGTGGGAGTGTCCTCTCCTGTGGCCAGGCATTCGATCCGGGCGTCGTCCGGCCAGCGCTGGCCGGCCGCGAACGCCTCGAGCTGCTCGGCACGGTAGCCGGTGAGCAGCAGGAAGCGCCGGAACCCATGGGCAAGATACATGCTGATCACGTGCCAGACGATCGGGCGGCCGCCGAGCTCGATCAGCGGCTTGGGGACCTCCGCTGAGTGCTCCTGCAGGCGCGTGCCGCGCCCGCCGCAGAGGATCACGACGATGGGCTTCACGAGCGGCGCATATTCACAGACCGTTGCCGGGGTAGGATCCGCCGCGATGAGCGTCGCCAACCCGGACATCTTCAAGGCCTACGACATCCGCGGGCTCTACGGCTCGGATATCGACGTGGTCCTGGCCGAGCAGATCGGCCGCGCCTTCGCTCAAGTGATCGCCGACCTCGAGGAGAGGCCGGCCGACCAGCTGCGCCTCGGCCTCGGGCGAGACATGCGCCTGACCGCCCCCGAGCTCTCCGAGGCGTACAGCCGGGGCATGTGCGAGGAGGGGGCAACTGTGCTCGACGCCGGCGAGGTCGGCACCGAGATGCTCTACTACCTGGTCGGATCGCGCGAGTTGGACGGCGGGCTGATGTGCACTGCGTCGCACAACCCGCCGCGCTACACCGGCGCGAAGCTGGTGAAGCGCGGTGCGATCGCCCTGTCCGGCGACGCCGGGATCGGCGATGTCCGCGCCAAGATCGAATCCGGCCTGGCCGATCCTCCGGGCGGCGGCTCGGTCGAGCACGTGCCCATCTACGAGGAGTTCCAGGAGGCCGCGCTGAAGTTCATCGACCCCGAGGCGGTCAAGCCGATGCGGGTGGTCGTCGACGGGGGAAACGGGATGGCCGGCCCGATGGTGGGACCGCTGCTTCGCCGCCTGGGGCTCGACCTCGTCGAGACCTATTTCGAGCCCGACGGCCGCTTCCCCGACCACGAGCCCAACCCCCTGCTGCCCGAGAACCGCGAGTTCATCATGCGCGAGGTGGTCCGCCAAAAGGCCGATCTGGGCATCGCGTGGGATGGCGACGCCGACCGCTGCTTCTTCATCGACGAGGAGGGCACATTCGTCGACGGCGACTTCCTGACTGGGCTGCTGGCCGAGTCGATGCTCGAGAAGAACCCCGGGGCGACGATCCTCTACGACGTGCGGGCCAGCTGGGCGGTCAAGGACGTGGCCGAGAAAGCCGGCGGGAAGGCGCTGATGAACCGCGTCGGACACGCCTTCTTCAAGACCCGGATGCGCGAGGAGCACGCGGCGTTCGGCGGCGAGGTCTCCGGCCACTACTACTTCCACGACTTCTATTGCGCGGATTCAGGGACGATTCCCGCCCTGCTCATCCTCGAGCTGCTGTCGACCCGAGGCAAGCACATGTCCGAGCTGCTCGAGCCCTACCGGTCGCGTTACTTCATCTCGGGCGAGATCAATTCGGAGGTCTCTGACGGAGAGGCCAAGATGGAGGAGCTCGCCGAGCGCTACCAGGACGGGGAGCAGTATCGCCTGGATGGCCTCTCGGTCGAGTACGACGACTGGCACTTCAACGTCCGCCCGTCGAACACCGAGCCCCTGCTGCGCCTCACCCTCGAGTCGTTGCGCTCCAACGAGGACATGGAGCGCCGGCGCGACGAGGTACTGGCCGTGATCCGTTCGTGACCGCGCCGGACCGGCCGGCCACCAGCGCGGAGGACGCGCTGGCCCTGGCCGAGCGAGCGGGCATCCATCGGATCGCGCTCCCGACCCCGTTCCTGGTCGGGCGGGTCAACTGCTACCTGATCGAAGACGACCCGCTCACCCTGATCGACACGGGCCCGAACTCAGGCAAGACGCTGGACGATCTCGAGCGCGCGCTGGCCGCGCACGACCGGCGGATCGAGGACCTCGAGCTGATCGTGCTCACCCACCAGCACATGGACCATCTCGGGCTGCTCGAGATCCTGGCGCGTCGGTCCGGAGCCGAGGTCGCCGCGCTCGACCTGCTCGCGCCCTATTTAGCCGATTTCTCGCGCAGCGCCACCGCCGATGACGACTTCGCCCAGGCGGTCATGCGCCGGCACGGTGTGCCGGACGACCTGGCCACGGCGCTCGGTTCGCTGGCCGCGGCGTTCAGGGCGTTCGGGTCGAGCGGCCGGGTCACGCGGCCGCTCGGCGAGGGCGAGACGCTTCGGCTGCGCGACCGGACGTTCAGGATCTTCCGGCGCCCCGGGCACAGCCCGTCGGACACGATCTTCTGGGACGAGGAGCGGGCCATGCTGATCGCGGGCGACCACCTGCTCGCGCGGATCTCGTCCAACCCGTTGGTATCGCGCCCCCTGTCGGGTCCCCAGCATCCCCGGCCGCGGGCGCTGCTGCAGTACATGGATTCGCTGCGTGCCACGCGCGAGCTGCCCGCCCGCCTGATCCTGCCCGGCCACGGGGACGCGATCCTCGACCACGCCGAGCTCATCGACGAGCGCCTGCGCATGCACCGCCGGCGCGCGGCGCGCGTCCTTCAGATCCTCGACGGTCGTCCGCTCAGCGCGTACGAGATCGCCCTGCAGATGTGGGGAAACGTGGCGGTGACCCAGGCCTATCTGACGCTCTCGGAGGTACTCGGACACCTGGACCTGCTGGTGGAGACGGGTCAGGCGGCCGAGCGGGTGCTCGACGGCGCCGCGGTGTTCGAAGCCACCTGAGGCCTACGGATACGCAGACTGTCCAGCTCTTAGGGGCGAGACGTTCGCGTCTCGGCACTCGTACGCGCCGCCCGGGATGGGCGTGCGCAGCGTGGCGGTGTCGTCGGGCGGGATCACCTGCAGGGCGTAGGCGGTTGCGCAGCCGGCCGAGGTCGCGACACCGTGGCCCACGTCCAGGCGGAAGCTCGCGCTCGCACCCGGCGCGAGGACGAGCGGCACCGCTGGGCCGCTCCCGAAGAAGTCCTGCGTGGTGTGGTGGGGGATCGTCGGTAGCGCGCGGCCCTTCTGGTCAAGGAACAGCACGCCGGGATATCCGTAGGTCCGGCAGCCGGTGGCGCTCGTGTTGCGCAGCGCGAAACCGATCTCCCCGTGCCCCATCCCACCCTGCTGACCCACGAACGAGAGCGCGAGGCGGGCCGTGCGGCACGGCGGCGTGCCCGACGTCGCCGCCGTCGTCGTCGCGGTCGCCGTCGTCGTGGCGGTCGCCGCCGTCGTGGTGGTCGTGCTGGTCGTGCTCGTGGCGTCCGCGGTCGTGGGAGCCGCCGTGGTGGGAGGCGCCCCGGCGGCCGTGGTGCTCGTGGCGCTCGGGGCGGTCGTGGTGGTCGTGGCGCGAGCGGTCGATCGGGGCGCCGCTCCACCGCCCGAGCTGCCGCATGCCGTCAGCAGCAGCACGAGCGGCACGATCAGCGCTCGTCTCACCTGGATTTGTTCGCGCATCATTAGCACGGCTCCTTCCCCTTGCCGGTGCGTGCCACTATCCCGGACGCGAGCATGGACCGTAGCGAGGAGATCCGACAGACGCAGCGTCCTCCCCGTCGTGGCTTCGTGGGCACGGTCGAGCGCTGGCTGCCGTTCTGGGAGCCGCAGCTCGTCGTGGCCTGTGCGATCGCCCTGCAGCTCTCGCTGTCCACCGAGGTTACGATCGGACCGAACTGGCTGTTTCCAGCGCTGGAAGGTGTCCTCCTGATCGGGCTGATGGTCGTATCGCCGCATCCCCACGTGCGCCACTCCCGCTTCCGGCGCCACGTGGCGATCGGCATGATCGGCCTTGTCAGCGCCGCCAACTTCATCTCTCTCGTGATGCTCTCCGACCAGCTGCTGCGCGGCGGCAAGGAGAATGGACACGCGCTGATCCTGTCCGGGATCGTGCTGTGGTGCACGAACGTGCTGCTGTTCGGACTGTGGTACTGGGAGGTCGATCGGGGCGGGCCGGTGGCTCGGGCCCAGGGGGAGCGGGACACGCCGGATTTCCTGTTTCCGCAGATGACCGATCCGCGATGGGCGCCCCCGGGCTGGATGCCACATTTGATCGACTACCTGTACGTGTCGCTTACCAACGCCACCGCGTTCAGCCCGACCGACACGATGCCGCTGACGCCCGCCGCCAAATGGCTGATGAGCTTCCAGTCGATCGCGTCGCTGGTCACGGTCGGACTGGTCGTGGCACGCGCGGTAAACATCCTGTAGAGATGGCCGCGCGATGACCGCCGCGCATCCGCATCCGAACCGCGACGAACTCGAGCGCTCGATCCGCCAGATCGGCGCCGACTTGGCCTCGGCCTTCCCCTCAAGCGCGCGGCATCCGCTGCGCAGCCTCGATGCCCGCGCGATGGACTTCGCCTCCGCCGACCAGGAGCTGAAAGCCGCGCTGTTCAGGTTCGTCGATGTCACGCCGGCCTGCCGGTCGCTCGACGATCTCGCCCGCCACCTCCGCGAGTTCCTGCGGGAGGTGCCCGAGGCGCCGCCGCCGCTGGCCGCGGCGATGCGCATCGCCGACGTCAAGGCGGCCCGCCGCGCGATCGGCGCCGCCGCGGCAGCCGGCGTGCGGCACATGGCCCACCGGTTCATCATCGGCGAGACGCCGGCCTCGGCGCTCGGGGTGCTGCGCGACCTGTGGCATCACGGCGTGGCCAGCTCGGTCGACCTGCTGGGTGAGGCCACCGTGACCCAGCCGGAGGCCGATCGCTACGCGGGGCGCTGCGACGAGGCGCTGAGGGAGCTGGCGCGCGCCGAGGCGGGCTGGCCGAGTCGCGACGTGCTCGAACGCGACAGCATCGGCCCGATCCCGCGGACCAACGTGTCGGTCAAGATCTCGGCCCTCACCCCGCTGCTGCGCCCCGACGCGCCGGAGCTGGGGCGACGCGACGCCGCCGAGCGGCTGCGCCCGCTGCTGCGTCACGCCGACGCGGTCGGAGCGCACATACACATCGACATGGAGTCCCTCGACTCGCGCGAGGCGATCTTCGACCTTGTGCTCGACGTGCTCTCAGAAGAGGAGTTCGCGCGCGGCCCGTCCGCCGGGACGGTGCTCCAGGCCTACTTGCGCGACTCACCCGAGCAGCTCGAGCGGATTCTCGCCTGGGCCGCCGCATCGGGCCGGACGCCGCCGCTGACCGTCCGACTGGTCAAGGGCGCGTACTGGGATCACGAGCTGGTCCAGGCCACTCAGCACGGGTGGCCGGCGCCGGTGTTCGAGGTCAAAGCCGATTGTGACCGCAACTTCGAGGCGCTGACGCGTCGGCTGCTCGATGCCCGGCCGGCGGTGCGCGTCGCCGTGGCCTCGCACAACCTGCGCTCCGTCTCCCACGCGATCGCCTACAACCGAACGATCGGCGGCGAGGACCGTGATCTCGAGCTTCAGGTCCTGCGCGGCCTCGGCGACCAGCTCCAGGACGCGCTGGCCTCCCGCGGCTTCCGCGTGCGGACCTACTGCCCGGTCGGCGACCTGGTCGCGGGAATGGCCTACCTCGTCCGGCGGCTGCTCGAAAACACCAGCAACGAATCGTTCCTGCACGAGCAGGCGCGCGGGACTTCGCTCGACGTGCTCCTGGCGGCACCGTAGGAGTAGTAGCGCCTGTTAACGTCGCTGGCCGTGTCCACGCTCACTCCCTTCGCCAATGAGCCGGTACTCGAGTTACGCCGGGCCCCGGTCCGCGCCCAGCTCGAGGACGCGATGGATGCGCTCGGGCCCAAGCTGCCTTTGCGGGCGCCGGTGATGATCGGGGACGCTGAGCGAACCGGCGCCGAGCTGCTCTCGACCGATCCCGGGGCGCCCGAGCGCGTGGTCGCGGTGGCGACCCGAGGCACCGAGGATGACGTGACGGCCGCGGTGCAGGAGGCCGAGCGCGGCTTCGGGGCCTGGCGTGCTTTTCCCGCCGCCGAGCGAGCGGCGGCGCTGATCCGCGCGGCCGCGTGGCTGCGCGAGCGCCGCCTCGAGCTCGCCGCGCTCGAGGTCCGCGAGTGCGCCAAGCCGTGGGCCGAGGCAGATGCCGACGTGTGCGAGGCGATCGACTTCCTCGAGTACTACGCGCGCGGCGCGATCGAACTCGATGCCGGCCCGGATCTGCTTCAGGTCCCGGGCGAGCGCAACGACATGTACTACGCCCCACGTGGCGTGGCGGCGGTCATCTCGCCCTGGAACTTCCCGCTGGCCATCCCCTGCGGCATGACCTCGGCTGCGCTCGTGACCGGCAACGCGGTGGTCCTGAAGCCCGCCGAGCAGTCGCCGGGCTGCGCGCACGTGCTGGTGCAGGCGCTGCGTGCGGGCGGCGTGCCCGCCTCGGCCATCTCGCTGCTGCCCGGCGAGGGCGACGTGGGCGCGGCGCTCGTGGCGCATGCGAGCGTCCACACCATCGCTTTTACCGGCTCGCTCCCGGTCGGCCTCGAGATCACGCGTGCAGCGGGAACTGTCGCGCCCGGGCAGAACCACATCAAGCGCGTGGTCTCCGAACTGGGCGGCAAGAACTGCGTGATCGTCGACTCCGACGCCGACCTCGACGACGCGGTGCCGGCAATCGTCTCCTCCGCGTTCGTCTACGCCGGCCAGAAATGCTCCGCCGCAGCCCGCGTGCTCGTCCACGAGGCGATCGCCGACCAGCTGATCGAACGGGTCGCAGGTGCCGCGCGCGTGCTGGTGGTGGGACAAGCCGACGACCTGTCCAGCGATGTGCCGCCCGTGATCGAGCGCTCCGCCCAAGAGCGAGTCGACGGCTACGCCGCGTTGGCGCGTGAGCAGGGCCGGATCGTCGCTCGGGTGGAGCCCGTTCCCGACCGCGGCTGGTTCTGCCCGCCGACCGTTGCCGTCGACTTGCCGCGCGAGTCGCCGGTCGTGAACGAGGAGATCTTCGGGCCGCTGCTCGCCATAGACCGGGTCAAGGACGTGGAGGATGCCTGTGACATCGTCGACGGCCTTCCCTACGCCCTGACCGGCGGCCTGTTCGCCCGTGATCCCGCCACCGTCCGCTACGTCCGGCAACGCACTCCGGTCGGCAATCTGTACGTTAACCGCGGCATCACGGGCGCGATGGTGGGACGCCAGCCGTTCGGCGGCAATCGCCTGTCGGGCACGGGCAGCAAGGCCGGCGGTCCCGACTACCTGCGCCAATTCGTCGAGCCGCACGTGGTGACCGAGAACACCATGCGCCACGGGCTGGTGGTGTAGCGGCGCCACGGGCTGGTTTCGGGCCTACTCGGCCGCCCGGCCCGAGCCGGCCGACGCGGGGCGCTATCCGGCCCGCGGTGCGCGCTCGGCCGATCCGTTCAGCTGCAGCAGCAACTCGTGCAGCCGCGGATCGGCGGCCAGCTCGGGATGGAACGACACCGCGAGCATGTTGCCCTGGCGGACGGCTACCGGATGGTCCTCCACCCGACCGAGGATCTCGACGCCCGCCCCGTGCTCCGCCACCCACGGCGCCCGGATGAACACGGCATGCATCGGGCCGCCCCCGACGCCCACCAGATCGACGTCGGCCTCGAATGACCGGATCTGACGACCGAAGGCGTTGCGGCGCGTACTGACGTCGAGGAGGCCGAGGTGCTCGCGGTCGAGCATGATCATCCCGGCGCACGTGCCAAGGACCGGCGTGCCGGCTCGGATGAGGGCGCGCAGCGGCTCGGCCATACCCTCGCGCTCGATCCCCAGCGTCATCACGGTCGACTCCCCGCCGGGGATGATCAGAGCGTCGAGTCCCTCCAGGTCTGCCGGCACGCGAACCTCGCGGGCCCCCGCGCCGAGCCTTCGGACCATCTTGGCGTGGGCCTCGAACCCGCCTTGAAGCGCGAGGACGCCAACCACCTTCGCGCCGAGCCCTTCGCCGGATGTGGTCGCCACGCCTACCAGCCGCGCGGGGCGAGCAGCTGCTCGGCCTCGAGCTTGGACGTCTCGAGGCTCATCATCGGCCGACCGAGCCCGGTGGAGGCGGCCGCGACACGGGCGGGATCCTGATAGTGCGTGGTCGCATCGACGATCGAGCGCGCTCGGCGCTCCGGATCCTCGGACTTGAAGATGCCCGAGCCGACGAACACGCCCTCGGCGCCCAGCTGCATGACAAGCGCCGCGTCGGCCGGCGTGGCGATCCCGCCGGCGCAGAACAGGACTACGGGCAGCCGGCCGTCGGCCGCGATCTGGCGCACCAGGTGCAGCGGCGCCTGCAGCTCCTTGGCGGCGGTGGCCAGCTCAGCGTCGGCGAGCGTGGACAGCCGCCGGATCTCCGAGCGGATCAACCGCAGATGGCGGACCGCCTCGACGATGTCGCCCGTCCCGGCCTCGCCCTTGGAGCGGATCATCGCCGCGCCCTCGCCGATCCTTCTCAGGGCTTCCCCGAGGTTGGTGGCGCCGCACACGAACGGAACGGAGAAGGCCCATTTGTCGATGTGGTTGGCCTCATCGGCCGGCGTCAGCACCTCGGACTCGTCGATGTAGTCGACCTCGAGCGCCTCGAGCACCTGCGCCTCGACGAAATGGCCGATCCGGGCCTTGGCCATGACCGGGATCGTCACCGCCTCCTGGATGCCCTGGATCATGGCCGGGTCAGACATGCGCGCCACCCCGCCGTCGCGGCGGATGTCGGCTGGTACTCGCTCGAGCGCCATCACCGCCGCGGCGCCCGCGTCCTCGGCGATCTTGGCCTGCTCATGGGTGACGACGTCCATGATCACGCCGCCCTTGAGCATCTCGGCCAGGCCGGCCTTGACGGTGAACGTCGCCTCGTCGCGCCGGGTCTGGAAGTTCTCGTCCATCCGAGCATGAGTTTAGCCGCGCTGTAGGTTTCCCGGCGATGTCCGTAATGCCAGTCTTCGAGCGGTCAGATGGCCGATTTGTCGCGACCGAGTTCGGCCGCGGACCGTGGGATCCGCGGGCGCTGCACGGCGGCGCGCCGGCCGCCTTGCTGATACGGGCGTTCGAGCGCCTACCGGGCCCCGACGGCCTCGCCCTGGCGCGGGTGACGTACGAGTTCCTTCGCCCGGTACCGGTCGGGCCGCTCGAGGTGCGCGCCGACGTCGTGCGCCCTGGCCGCCGGGTGCAGCTGCTCGAGGCCTCGGTTCTCGCCGCCGGCGTCGAGGTGGTGCGAGCGCGAGCGCTCCGCGTTCAGACGGCCGCCGCCGGCGCCGGCGGCGAGGAAGTGTCGCCGCCTCCGGGCCCGGAGCAGGGCCGACCGGCGGAGATTCGTGTGCCGCACCGCCCGATGTTCGCCCTCGACGCCGTCGAGGTCGTGTTCGTGGCCGGCCATTGGGGCGGCGGTCCATCGACGGCTTGGTTCCGGCTCCGCCGCCCGATCGTGGCCGGCGAGACGCCGACGGCGCTCCAGCGGCTGGCCGCCGCCGGCGACTTCGGCAACGGCATCAGCGCGACCCTGTCCTGGTACGAATACCTGTACATCAACCCCGACCTGACCCTCTACGTCGAGCGCGAGCCGGTCGGCGAATGGATCTGCCTCGAAGCGGAGACGCGAATCTCCCCCGACGGGATCGGCCTGGCCGAGAGCGTCTTGTACGACCACCGCGGGCGCGTCGGACGCGCCACCCAAGCGCTCCTTGTGGCGCCACGCCCATGACGTGGCTGAGGTTTCCGCGAGTTGTTCGCGGTTTCCTCAAACGCACCCGTCATTCGTGGTGACCGCCGACTCCCTGCGCGGTGTCGCGGATCACGCCGGAATCGCCGTCCCCGCCGTCCTCGGGATCCGCGCGCTCGCCAGCCTGCTCCTGCTCGGCGCGCCCACCTCCGGCCTTCGCCTCGCCGGCACCATCCGCCGGTTCCTGCTCGCGCAGGTACGCGAGGAGGCCGCCGGCAAGCAGGATCTCGCGCTCGTGCTCAGAGAAGTCGTGGCTCAGGGTGAGCTCATCGCCGGTGTCCTCGATCCTGGCTGTGATCGTGTCCGAGCCGTTCTCGAGCTCTTCGCGGAGCTTGGGCAGCGACCACTTCTGTCCCACCTCGGCCCTGTCGTAGTCGGACTCGTCGGAGAAGGTCAGGGCAACGATGCCCTGGGCGATCAGGTTGCGGCGGTGGATGCGGGCGAACGACTTGGCGATCACCGCCTTGACCCCGAGGTGCAGGGGCGCGAGCGCGGCGTGCTCGCGTGATGAACCCTGGCCGTAGTTGTCGCCGGCCACGATGAACCCGCTCCCCCACTCCTTCAGCCGCTTGCGAAACTCCGGATCGCGGTGGCGCAACGTGAACTCGGCGAGCGCCGGGACGTTCGAGCGGTACGCCATCACCTCGACACCGTCGGGCGCCAGGTCCCCGGTCGAGATGTCGTCGGTCTGGACGGTGGCCACGCACGCCTCGAGCGAGGCGCCCAGCGGCTGATGCTCGGGCGGGCGCTTGATGTTCGGTCCCCGCGGAATCTCGATCCTCTCGGCCTCGTCGGGCTCGGCCGGCGCGAAGATGTGGACGTCGTCGACGTAGGGCCGAAGCTCGGGCATCGGCAGCAGCTCGGGCGGCTCGCCGTACTCGCGCGGGTCCTCGATCTTCCCCGTCAGCAGCGAGACCGCGGCCACCGCGGGCGAGCACAGGAACACCGAGTCCTCAGGCGTGCCCGAGCGGCCAGGGAAGTTGCGATTGAACGTTCGCAGCGAGTTCGAGTCAGACGGCGGCGCCTGCCCCATGCCCACGCACGGGCCGCATACCGGCTCGAGCATCCGTACCCCGCCGTCCGAGAGCTGGCGGTAGACGCCCGATTCGGCGATCGCGGCGAGGATCTGACGCGACCCCGGCGTGGCCGTGGCGGCGATCGACGGGTGGACGATCTGGCCGTCGCGATCGGCCAGGATCGCACCCGGGAGCGCCAGGTCGTTGTAGCCCGAGTTGACCGAGGAGCCGATGCACACCTGGGCGATCTCGGTACCCGCGACCTCCTCGACCGGCACCACATTGTCGGGGTTGTGCGGCTTGGCCACGAGTGGCCCCAGCTCGTCCAGGTCGATCTCGACCCGGTCGTCGTACTCGGCGCCGTCCTCGGGTCCCACCTCGACGAAGTCCTCCGCCCGGCCCTGGCGCTCGAGCCAGTCGCGCGTGTTGTCGTCCGGCGGGAACACGCCGGCCGTGCCGCCCAGGTCGGCGATCATGTTGGCGATCGTGGCTCGCTCGGGGATGCTCAGGTCCGCCGTCCCCGGCCCGGTGAACTCGAACACCTTGTTCTTGCCGCCGCTCGCACTGAGCCGCCTGAGCAGCTCGAGGATGATGTCCTTGGCCTGGACCCAGGGGCGGGCGAGCTTGCCATCAAGCCACACCTCGATCACCTCCGGGCACGAGATCTCGTACGGGTGGCCCCCAAGCACCACCGCCACGTCGAGGCCGCCGGCGCCGATCGCCACCATCCCCAGGCAGCCGGCCTGTGTCGTGTGCGAGTCGGCGCCGAGCATCGTCTGGCCTGGTTTGCCGAAGCGCTCCATGTGGATGTAGTGGCTGATCCCGTTGCCCGGGCGCGAGAAGTGCAGCCCGTACTTGCGCGCCAGCGCCTGGAGCATGCGATGATCGTCGGGGTTCTTGTAGTCGAGCTGGACCACGTTGTGATCGACGTACTGCACGGCTCGCTCGACCTTGATCCGCGGCTCGCCCAGCTCCTCGAACTGCATCAGCGCCATCGTTCCCGTGGCGTCCTGGAGCAGGGCCTGATCCATGCGGATCGAGATCGGCTGGCCAGGCCCCAGCTCTCCGTCGGCGAGGTGCTCCTTCAGGATCTGACGGGTAAGGCTTGCGGGCATGGTGGGGTCTCCTGGGGCGTTTCCGGCTTCACAACAGGAAGCTACCCCTCGCCTGCGCCACCATGCGCTGATCGGCCGTGGCCGTTGCCGCGGCGTACGCGCGCGGACCGTCGCGCCGCTCCACTCGCGCCTGGACCTCGAGGAACGCGCCCACTGAGGCCGTCTCGCCGATCGTGACTTCGTACGAGACGATCTGCGCCTCGGGTCCGCAGGCCAGCGCCATCGCCTCGGCCAGTGCCGCGCCGACCACTCCGGGGTGCGCGCCCCCCCGATCCGGTCCCTGGTGGTCCTGCTTGAGAAAGCAGCGCCCGGCCACCTCACGCGGACCCGTCTGCTCGACCTCGAGCAGCAGTCCGAACAGGTTCGTCCGTCCGCACCCGAAGCACAGCTCATGGTGCACCAACGGCACGACCGCGTCCGCTACTTCAGGCGAAAGGCCTTGATCCGGACGTCGTACTGCTGTGCGTCCCGCGAATACACGCCGTAGGCAAGCGCCTGGATGAGCGCCAGGAGCGCCGTGTGGGAACGCACGAAGGCCGGCGTGTTGGACGAGTAATACAGGCGGATCCGGGCCAGCCGGGCCACCTCCGACAGCGTCGCGTCGGTGATCGCGAGCGTCGGTGCCTTGCGGTGCCGCGCGAGCTTCATGGTGCGGGTGATCAGCGGATGGGGGCGCCCCGCCGAGAGCCCGATCACGAGCGTCTGATCGTCGATCCGGCTCAGACGCCCAAGCGCCTCCTGCGAGGGGCTGGCCACGATCTCGGCGCGCAGGTCGAGCAACATCAGCAGGTGGCGCAGATAGCTGGCGAAGAAGGCCATCTGGTCCGTGCCGGCGATCAGCACCTTGTTGGCGGACACGATCGCGTCGATCGCCGCCTCGACCTCGCCGCGCGAAAGCTTGTGCGCCGTGTCCTCAACGTTCACGTGATCGGCGGCCAGCGCCGCCTCGAACTCCGTGTGGTCGAGCGAGAACAGCGGCGCCACCGCGCTCGGGGTGGAGGCCACACCCGACGGTCGGCGCCGGTACTCGTCGCGGGCGGCCTGCTGGAGCTCGGGAAAGCCCTCAAAGCCGAGCGCCTGCGAGAAGCGCACGACCGTGCTCGACGACGTGCTGGCGCGCCGAGCGAGCTCCTCGGCCGTCTGGAACGCCGCTTCGTCGAGGTGATCGACGATGTACTGCGCGACGTCCTTCTGCGAGCGAGAGAACTCGTCGAACCGCGCGCGAATGTACGCGGACAGGGCCTGATGGCCCGTGAGCGGAGCTGTCGCGGTGGGGGCAGACGGTTCCTTCATCGGCAGCCGTCTCATTCGACGCCATGCGGCGGCGTCCTTCACAATGCTCGAGAACGCCATGCGGCAGACGCCGCGCTAAACGTCGCGCTGACCGCGTTCCTGGTTCTGCCTGCGCTCGCCCAGCACCTGGGCGACGGCGTAGATGATGATCACGTTGGCGATCACGCCGATGCCCAGGAACGTGAGCAACAGGGCGATCGTCTGCCCGGTCGAACTGGGGTGCTGGCCGAGGATGCCGGCGACTGTGAACATCGCGTCCTGGAGCCTACCGAACCGCTCCGCGGACGGGCCCCGCCGGGACCGTCATGGGTGCTAGCGTCGCGCCCGACCGCGCGTCTCGCGGCCGGTCCCGGCCCTGTAGCTCAGTCGGTAGAGCAGCGGACTCATAATCCGTCGCGCCCAGGTTCGAGTCCTGGCAGGGCCATGCGATCTGCCTGGGAATCGGGGTGGACCACGATCCGGGCGCCCGGGTCAGCGCGTAAGCGGCCCGGCTAATCCAGATACTCGTAGGCCGGAAGGGTGAGGAACTCGATCAGCTCCTCCGACAGCGCCACCCGCTCGAAGATCTCCCGCGTCTCGCCGGGGCGGCCGGCCTGCCACACCCGATCGCCCACCCCCTCGCGGATCTTGGTCGTCTCCTCGTCGAGCACCTGGCGCACGAGCTCGCGCGTGACGGTCGGGCCCTCCTGGAGCTGCACCCCGTGGTGAACCCACTGCCAGATCTGCGAGCGGGAGATCTCGGCCGTGGCGGCGTCCTCCATCAGCGAGTTGATCGCCGCGGCGCCGCGCCCGGTCAGCCAGAACGAGACGTACTGAAAGCCCACACTGACGTCGGTGCGCAGCCCCTTCTCGGTGATCGCGCCCGGGGTCGACGGCAGGTCGAGGAGGTCGGCGGCACTCACCTGGACGTCGTCGCGCCGACGCTCGAGCTGGTTGGGCTTGCCCTCGAGGCCCCTCTCGAACACCTCGCGCGCCACCGGCACCAGGTCCGGGTGCGCCACCCAGGTGCCGTCATAGCCCTGTGAGACCTCGCGCTCCTTGTCCTTGCGCACGCCCTCGAGCGCCTTTTCGTTGGCCTCCTGGTCCCCCTTGCGGCTGGGGATGAGCGCGGCCATGCCGCCCATCGCATGGGCGCCGCGCCGGTGGCAGGTGGCGGCTAGCAGCTCGGTGTAGGCGCGCATGAACGGCACGGTCATGGTCACGTCGCCCCGATCGGGCAGGACCATCTCGCGTCGGCTGGGGAAGCACTTGATGGCCGAGAAGATGTAGTCCCAGCGGCCGGCGTTGAGCCCGGCGGAATGCTCACGCAGCTCGTAGAGGATCTCGTCCATCTCGAAGGCCGCCGGCAGCGTCTCGATCAGCACGGTGGCCTTGATCGTGCCGCGCGGGATTCCCAGGCAGTCCTGGGCGAAGCCGAACACGTCGTTCCACAGCCGCGCCTCCAGGTACGACTCCATCTTCGGCAGGTAGAAGTACGGCGCGCTGCCCCTGTGCAGCAGCCGGCGCGCGCAGTGAAAGACGTACAGGCCGAAGTCGAACAGCGCGCCCGTCACGGCCCCGGATTCGACCAGCAGGTGGCGCTCGGGGAGGTGCCAGCCGCGCGGCCTGACCAGGAGCGTCGCCGGGTTCTCGCCGAGCTCGTAGAACCTGCCCTCGGAGTCGCGGTAGGTGATCGTGCCGTCGATCGCGTCGCGCAGGTTGCGCTGGCCGTCCACCATGTTGTGCCAGGTCGGCGCGTTGGCGTCCTCGAAGTCGGCCATGAAGCCGTCGGCCCCCGAGTTGAGGGCGTTGATCGTCATCTTGCGGTCGGTGGGGCCGGTGATCTCGACCCAGCGCTGCTGCATGTCGGGCGGAACCGGCGCCACCGTCCAGTCGCCCTCGCGGACGTCCCGCGTGTCGGGCAGGAAGTCGAGCAACTCGCCGGCCAGGAGTCGCGCGCGGCGTCGCGCCCGCGCCTCCAGCAGCTCGCGGCGGCGAGGGCCGAACCGGTGCTCGAGCTCGGCCACGAACTCGAGCGCGTCGGGCGTGAGGACCTCCTCAAAGCCGGCCTCCACGGGACCGTTCAGCTCGAGCTTCGCGTGTGTGGTCATCCGATCATCCTCTCGCTCGCGGTGGTTGATGCTTCCCCCGCCCGGCGGCTCATAACCCGGCGGACGGCCTCCGCCTCTACGACGCACAAGGCGACCACGAGCGCGGCGACGGCGGCCGCGACCGCCCAGGCGGCGATCGCGCCGGTGATCGCGTAGAGCGCCAGCAGCGCGACGGCCACGCCCACCTTCTCATACTCGAGGCGGCCGATCATGCGCAGCGCGAAGGCCGCGCTCCCGAGCAGGTAGAGCGCGACGCCGCCGCACAGCGCAAGCCGAGCCGGACCGGTCAGGGGAGCGGAGACCGAGTCGCGGGTGAGCACCTTTATCCCGACCGCGAACGTGATGATGCCGGCGACGATCACCAGGTGCAGGTAGCTGTAGGCGTCGGCGGCGGCCAGCACCGGGTCGTCGTGGTCGCGCAGCCGCTCGGCTGCCGTCTGGGCGAATCCCTCGAAGTAGGTCCACCACATGGCGACGGTGATCAGCAGGCCGAGCGCCACCGCGACGACCAGCTCGCCGCTCAGGGACCGTTCGGCGCTCGGGCCGAGCGCCCCGACGCCGATGGCCACGATCGACTCGCCCAGGCAGATGATCACGAACAGGCTGTAGCGCTCGGCGAAGTGCGCCACCGCGACCCGCTGCAGGCCGCGCAGGCGCTCGCGGGTCAGCCAGGCCGGGCCCGCGTAGTCGATCGCCGCGGCCAGCACCCAGAGGATGATCCGGAGCGCTCCGTCGGCGAACGAGCCCGCGATCAGCAGCGCCATCCCGAGCGTGACCGTGAGGGCGAAGCCGGCGATCGCCGACCACGCCGCGTTGCCCTTTCGCGACGCGTCGGCATACAGGCCCAAGTGCAGGAAGCGGACGATCGCGTAGGACACCGCGAACAGCGTGGCCTCGCTGCCGAAGACGTGGGGCACGGACAGGCCGGCGACGAAGATCGAGATCGACGAGAGGAGCAGGCAACCCCGCAGGGTCGGCGAGCCCGGATCCTGCGCGTTGGCTGCCCACACGTAGGCCGACCACGCCCACCACACGAGCGCGAGCACGAGCATCGCGCGTCCGAAACCGGCCCAGGTCAGATCGCGCCAGAGCAACGTGGTCACCTGGGTGATCGCGAACACGAACACCAGATCCCACAGAAGCTCGACGGGCGCCGTTCGCCGTTCGTCGGGGCTCTCGTCGGGGCTCTCGTCGGGGCTCTCGTCGGGGCTCTCGATCGGCCGTTCGCTCACCCGCTGAGTATCGCGGGCTGTGGCGTTCGCATAGGGTTCAGGCTTCCGTGAAGCTCGGCCTGAACATTGGCTACCTGATCCCCGGCATGTCGACGGCCGAACACCTGGAGGTCGTCCAGGAGGCCGAGCGGCTGGGCTATGACTCGGTGTGGGCGGCCGAGGCGTACGGCTCGGACACCGCCACGGTGCTGGCCTGGCTGGCCGGGAACACGAGCAAGATCAGGCTCGGGTCGGCGATCTTCCAGATCCCGGCGCGCTCGCCGGCCATGACCGCGATGACCGCCGCCACGCTCGACCTGCTCTCGGGCGGGCGCGTGCTGCTCGGGCTCGGGACGTCGGGCCCCCAGGTGGCCGAGGGCTGGCACGGTCAGCGTTTCGCCCGCCAGTTGCAGCGCACCCGCGAGTACGTCGCGGTGCTCCGAATGGCGCTGGCGCGGGAAAAGGTCGAATTCCATGGTGAGACGATCGAGCTGCCGCTTCCCGACGGTCCGGGCAAGCCGCTCAGGCTGATGATCTCCCCGGTCCAGGAGCGGATCCCCATCTACCTGGCGGCGATCGGGCCCAAGAACACCGCGCTGGCCGGCGAGATCGCCGACGGCTGGCTGCCCATCTTCTTCTCCCCCGAGCACGTGTCCGAGGTGCGGGCGCTGCTCGAGGAGGGGGCCGGCCGCGCCGGGCGCTCGCTCGAAGACTTCGACATTGCGCCGACCGTCAACACGTATATCTCCGACGATCGGCAGGCCGCACGCGATCGCATGCGCCCCGTGCTCGCCCTATACGTCGGCGGGATGGGCTCGCGTAAGCAGAACTTCTATAACGCGCTGGTCCAGCGGTACGGGTTCGAAGACGCCGCGCGGCAGGTCCAGGATCTGTATCTGGACGGCAAGAAGGAGGAGGCGGCGGCCGCGCTCCCGAACGAGTTGATCGACCTGATCACCCTGTCCGGACCGAAGGACCATGTGCGCGAGCGCGTGGCCGCTTTCCGCGAGGCCGGGGTGGGGACGTTGACGATCGGCCCGATGGCGTTCACCAAGGAGGAGCGGGTGGAGCAGCTGCGGGCGGTGGCCGAGCTGGCGGCTTGACTGCCTCGACTCGTCGGCTGCGCTTCTTCCTGGGCGCGTTCGGGGAGCCCGGCCACGCATTCCCGATGCTGGCGCTGGGAGCACGGCTGGCCGGGCGCGGCCACGAGGTGACCTTCGAGACATGGTCCCGGTGGCGTCCGCATGTGGTGCAGGCGGGGATGCGCTTCGTCCCGGCCCCGGAGTACCCGCTGTTCCCGGGCCCCGAGGATCCGTTCGAGATGTACCAGGCGGTCGCGCTCGCCACCGAACAGACCCGCGCGGCGGTCGGCGAGTTTCGGCCGGACGCGGTCGTCCACGACATCCTCACGCTCGCCCCGGCGATGGCGGGTGAGCTCGAGCGCCTGCCCGTCGCGACGCTGGTCCCGCACGTATTTCCGATGGGCGCGCCGGGCTTTCCGGTGTATGCGCTCGGGGCGCGGCTGCCCCGCACTCGGGTGGGCCGCGCGCTGTGGAGCGCGCTGGCGCGGATGACGGAGGGCGGGTTGCGCCAGGGGCGGGCCCAGCTCAACGAGACCCGGATGAAGCTCGGGCTGGCGCCCGTCGAGCGATTGCACGGCGGACTGAGCCGGGAGCTTTGCCTGGTCGGAACGTTCCCCCAGCTCGAGTACTCGCGGCGCTGGCCGGTCGGCGTGCAGGTGGTCGGGCCGCTGATGTGGGAGCCGCCGTTCGGCCCGGTCGAGCCGCCAGCCGGCGAGGGGCCGCTGGTCCTGGTGGCGCCGTCGACCGCCCAGGACCCCGAGCATCGGCTGCTCCGGGCGGCGCTCGACGGCCTGGGCAGCGAGCCGATCCGCGTGCTGGCCACGTTCAACCGACGGCCGATGGCGGGGCCGGTCGAGGTGCCGGCGAACACGCGGCTCGTGGAATGGGTCTCCTACTCCAAGGCGATGCCGGAGTGCGCTGCGGTGATATGTCACGCCGGCCACGGGACGATGGCGCGTGCGCTGGCCTGCGGCTGTCCGGTCGTCGCGGTGCCGCATTGCGGTGACATGGCGGAGAACGCCGCTCGCGCGGACTGGTCGGGCGCCGGGGTGAGGCTGCCGTGGCGCGCCTTGCGGCCGAGCACGCTGCGCTTGGCGGTGCGCCGGGCCCTCGCCGAGGATTCATTGGGGGCCCGGGCTCGCGAGCTGGCGGCATGGGCTAAGGCCAACGACGGCGCCTCAGGCGCGGCGGACCTGGTCGAGGAGCTCGCGCGTCAATCCTCGCGTCGCTCGCGGACGAACTCGATCAGCTCCGGGGAGTCGCTCTCGGCGACATCCATCGGCTCTCCCGTGCAGCTGCAGAGTTCGACCACGGCCCGCCGGTCGGTCACCTCGAGCGCACGCCAGATCGCGCCGTGAAGCTCCCAGTCCTCGAGCTCGGCGATCGTCAGTCCAGATCGCATCGCAGCTCCGGGGGTGGGACTCGAACCCACAACATTTCGGTTAACAGCCGAACGCTCTGCCGGTTGAGCTACCCCGGATCTGTCCCGGATGGGGAGCGCGAACTCTAGCGAGAACCACGATGCCCGCACCGGCCTCGCCTAACCCGATCGCCAACGGGCCTCGCCTAACCGATCCCCAACCCGATCTTCGCTCAGGGCAACGATCGGCCAAGCGCCGGCAATCTATAGGGCGATGGCTTCACGCCGCCATGATGCACGGCGCCGTGCGGGCGCATAGCATCGCCCCGGGTGGCTGATCGACTCGCGACTCGTGGCATGAGGCTCTAGGCGTGACCGGCCGGCGGTGCAACCGGGTGGCTCGCGCCGGCTCGTACCTGCGCGTTCTGCTCGCGCTGCTGCTCGCAGCGGCCGTGCTGCTGTCGGCGTGCGGTGGGAGCTCCGAGACCCCCGGCAAGGGGGGCTCGAGGACGAGCCAGAGCACAACCACCGAACAAGGCTCGACCACCACCTCGAGCGCCACCAGCACCACGACGATCACCCCGACGCCGGGGTTCGCGGGCATCCACAAGATCCGCCACGTGGTGATCATCATGCAGGAGAACCGGTCGTTCGACTCCTACTTCGGCGCCTATCCGGGCGCTGACGGGATTCCCGGGCTGGCGGGCCATCCGGGGACGGTGCCGTGCGTCCCTGACCCCGGCAGCCGCGGCTGCGTGCGTCCTTTCCACGACCGCCAGGACCGCAGCCTCGGCGGGCCTCACAGCTTCGCCGCCGCGCAAGCAGACATCAACGGCGGACAGATGAACGGGTTCGTGGCCGAGCAGGAGAGGGGGATGACCGGCTGTGCGCAGACGTTCAACCCGGCCTGCGGGAACGCCGGCGGCACGCCCGACGTGATGGGCTACCACGACGACTCGGACATCCCCAATTACTGGTCCTACGCCCGCGACTTCGTCCTGCAGGACCACATGTTCCAGTCCGACGCGTCCTGGAGCCTGCCCTCACACCTGTACCTGGTGTCTGAGTGGTCGGCCTACTGCTCGCTCAAAAACGATCCCGAGAGCTGCCGGAGCGCGCCGGAGAACCCGGGCTACCCGCCCGACTTCGCGCGCCGGCTCGGGAACCCCCTGCCCACTGCCCCGAACTACGCCTGGACTGACCTCACCTATCTCCTGCACAAATTCGGCGTCAGCTGGGGCTACTACGTGTTCAAGGGAACCGAGCCCGACTGCGAGAACAACGCGGCCATCGCCTGTGCACTGCCCGGCCAGAGCGCGAAGACGCCCGGCATCTGGAATCCCCTGCCGTACTTCACTACCGTCCAGCAGGACAACCAGCTTCCGAACATCAAGTCGATCTCGAGTTTCTATGCCGACGCCAAGGCCGGCACGCTGCCCGCCGTGTCGTGGGTCACCCCCAACGGCGCCGTCTCCGAGCATCCCCCTGGTCTGATCACCACGGGGCAGAGCTACGTCACGGGGCTGATCAACGCGATCATGCGGAGTCCCGACTGGAGCAGCACAGCGATCTTCCTGACCTGGGACGACTGGGGCGGCTTCTACGACCACGTCGCGCCTCCGCGAGTGGATGAGCAGGGCTATGGCCTGCGGGTGCCCGGCCTCCTCATCAGCCCGTACGCCCGCGCGGGCTTCATCGACCACCAGACGCTCAGCTTCGACGCCTACGTGAAGTTCATCGAGGACGACTTCCTCGGAGGCCAACGCCTAGACCCGCAGACCGACGGCCGGCCCGATCCGCGCCCCGACGTGCGCGAGAACGCCGGGCAGCTGGGTGACTTGACCAAGGACTTCGACTTCGGTCAGACGCCGATCGCGCCGCAGATCCTGCCCCTGCATCCGCCGAGTGACCTGATCACGCCGGCGCGCGCCGCCCGCGGGCGACAGGCCGCGGGCCGGACGCTGGCGCTGCCTCGCAGCGGACCGCTCCGGGCCTTCGAGCTCAGCGCCCTGGCGGGCTATCTCGGGATCTCGCAGCGCCAGCTCCGCGCCCGGCTGGCTTCCGGGCAGACGCTGCGACGGATCGCGCGGGCGCACGGCGTGTCGGTGGCGCGGCTGCGGCAGGCGGTGCTCGCTGCTGTGCGGGCGGAGATCGACCGAACGATCCGCTGACGGGGCCGCCCCCGCCTCGGCCGGCCTCGTTCGGGCATCAAAGCGCCCGCTCGAGCCGTGAGACGACCTGCCGGATTCTTTCGAGCACCATCTCCCGGTTCGTCGCGAGCTGGCCGATTCCGCTCGCTCCGTCCGCGCGCGCGCGGCGGATCGCGCGCTCGATCCGCGACTTCTCCAGTACGAGGCGGGCGTGTTCGACGTGCTCGGGAGCCACCGAATGGAGCCGGCCCGCGCGAGCCACCAAGGCGGCGATGACCCGGGCGAGGTCCTCGTCGTCGCGCGGTATGTCGCCGAGGGGTGTGCCAGCGCGTCCCGCCAGATGCCGTGCCGCGCGGCGAAGCACGCTGCTCGTCAACAGCTCATCGGGATCGATTTGGGAAAGCGTCTGCTCACCCGCCTCCGGCGCCGCGATGCACATCGCCAGGAAAGTCTGCTCGGCGCGGACGTCCTGATCGAGCTGACTGGTGGTGGCCGCGCTCGATTGGGACGTGCCGGCGCCCTGGTTCGCCGGCGTGGCCTCGACGCTCTCCTCCAGCGAGGCCAGGGCTTCGGGCGGAATGCCTAGCCAGTCCGCCTCCTGTCTACGCCGTTCGTTGCGCTCGACGCCGTCCGGCAACCGCGCCAGCACGGCTGCCGTCTCGCGTGCCGCGCGTTCCCTCCCCTCGGCTGACCCGATGTCGGCGCGGCCACGGATCCGCTTGAGCTCGAACTCGACGAACGGCTCCGACATGGCTAGCCGCTCGCGTAGCGCATCCGCGCCTGCGCGCTCGATGAGTTCCGCCGGATCCGTCCCATCCGGGAGCGGGACGACCTGGAGCCCGACCTGCTGGTCTCTAGTCAGCTCCGCCGCGCGGAGCATGGCCTCCTGCCCGGCTCGGTCGGCATCCAGGCACAACACCAAGACCTTCGCCACACGTCTCAGCTCCCCCACTTGCTTCTCGGTCAGCGCCGTCCCCATGATCCCGACCGCGTTCACGAGCCCAGCCTGATGGAGCGCGAGCACGTCGGTGTAACCCTCCACGAGGATCATCCGACGCTCCCGCGCCGCGGTCGCGCGGGCCCGGTCGATACCGAACAGCACGCTGCGCTTCTGGTAGATCTCGCCTTCCGCTGTGTTCAGGTACTTCGGCTGCTGGTTCTCGCGCATCGCCCGCGCGCCGAATCCCAGCACCCGCCCCCGTGCGTCGGCGCACGGGAACATGATCCGCTCGCGGAAGCGGTCGTAGATCCGGCCCGGATTCGTCTTGGAGCGCTGGGCCAGACCGACCGCGAGCAGCTCCTGGTCGCTGAAGCCGGCGCGCCGCGAGGCGGTGAGCATGCGGTCCCACGCGCTCGGGGCGTAACCCACGCGGAAGTTGCGCAACGTCTCCTCGCGCAGCCCGCGGCCAAGCAGATACGCGCGCGCCGGCTGCGCCTCACGAGCCTCCCACAGGTACCGAGCGTAATAGCCTGCGGCGCGCTCTAACAGAGCACGCAGCCGCTCCGTTCGCTGCCGCCGGGAGGCCGCTCCGGGGTCGTCCTCCACGGTCTCGAGCTGTACTCCGAAGCGGTCGGCCAACGTCTCCAGGGCACGGACGAAGTCGAGACCCTCGGTCTCCATCACGAAGGTGAATAGGTCGCCAGACGCCTGGCAGCCAAAGCAGTAGTAGACCTTCGCATCGGTGTTCACTCCGAACGACGGCGTTCGCTCGTCGTGGAACGGGCAGCGGCCGACATATTCGCCAGCGCCGGAGCGGCGCAGCTCGGTGCGCTCCGAGACGACAGCCACCATGTCGACCGCGTCACGGACGCGGTCGCGGGAGTCGGCCGTGTACCTGGTCACGGCGCGAACGCCACCGGCACGCTCAGCGCCTCGAACGTGCGGATGCAGAACCGGTCGGTCATCCCGGCCAGGTAGTCGGTGACGCGGCGCGAAAGTTCCCCCGGCGGGATCGAATCGGGGATCTCCTCCGGATAGGCGCAGTAGTGGTCGAACAGCGATCTGATCACCTGGCGGATCTTGGCGTGCTCGCGCGTGGCCTCCGGCCCGAGGTAGACGCGCTCGAACATGAACTCGCGCAGCTCGGCCATCGCGCCGCCCACGATCTCGCCCTGGACGATGTCGCCGGCCGCCTCTGAATGCTCCACGAGATCGTGCACGAGCATGTCGATGCGCGTCGGACCCGACTCCCCCAGGATCTCGATCGGCCTGGCCGGGAGAGCGCCGGGCGAGAGCAGCCCCGCGCGTACGGCGTCGTCGATGTCGTGGTTGATGTAGGCCACCCGATCCATCAGGCGGACGATCTTGCCCTCGAGCGTGGCCGGCGGGCGTGCCCGGCCGGAGTGGGCCACGATCCCGTCCCGCACGGGCGCCGTCAGGTTGAGGCCGAGGCCATCGCGCTCGAGCGTGTCGACCACCCGCAGCGAATGCTCGTGGTGCATGAACGACACCCCGAACCGCGCGGCCAGGCACCCGTCCAGCGCGTCCTCCCCGACGTGGCCGAAGGGCGGATGGCCGAGGTCGTGCCCGAGGCCGATCGCCTCGACCAGGTCCTCGTTCAGGCTGAGCGCCCGCGCGACCGTGCGCGAGATCTGCGTGACTTCGAGCGTGTGGGTCAGCCGGGTCCGATAGTGGTCGCCGGCAGGCGCGACGAACACCTGGGTCTTGTGCTTGAGCCGCCGGAACGCCTTGCAGTGCACGATTCGGTCACGGTCGCGCTGGAACGGCGTGCGCAGCCCGCAGTCCGGCTCTTCGCGGCGCCGGTCGGCGGGATAGGAGCGCGTCGCGTTCGGCGCGAGATCACGCTCCTCGCGGGCGCGGATCCGCTGCTCGAACGCCGCCGCGACTGGGCCGGCGGGATGCTCGCCGCGCGAGCTGAGGACTTGACCGCTCATCGTCATCGATTCTGACAGCGGCCGGCGACGGGCGAGACGAGCCCACACAAAGCCGTCACAGGCCTGCCGGCGTCCATTCCCGCGCCCAATTGTTTTGATGGCTTCGGGTGGCGGTTGGTTGGGTAGTCGAGATATTGGAATGCTCGCGTCGGGGGGTGAGGCTAGGAAGCGGGCGGTTTTCTCTCGAGTTGACGATGGAGGCAGTTGGATGACCCAGTCAGAGCAGAAGGTTGTGCAGTACCTGAACGAGGCGCACGCGAGCGAGGTCAGCTTGGTGAGCGTTCTGCAGTCCCAGATCGCGATCAGTCCGCAGGGGTCTTATCGCGAGGGGTTGGAGAAGCATCTGGGCGAGACGCGCGAGCACGCGCGCCGCCTGCGAGCGCGTCTTGGAGAGCTCGGGCACGCAGGCAACCCGTTCCAGGCGTTTGTTGGCTTCAGCGAGACGGTGATCGGTCAGATGGTTGCCTTGAGCAAGGCGCCATTTGACCTTTGGCGCGGGGCCAGCGGCGCGGAGAAGGTGCTCAAGGACGCCAAGGATGCGTGCGCGAGCGAGGCGCTCGAGATCGCCACCTATACCGCCCTGGAGCGGCTGGCGGCGCACGTAGGAGACGCCCAGACGGCGAGGCTCGCGAAGTCGATCCGCGGCGACGAGGAGCGGATGCTGGGGCGCATCCTGCGGGAGATCCCCAAGCTGACCGATGCAGTCGCGCAGGCGGAAATCGAGCCGCCCGCATCTGATGACATCAGCCAGACGGGCGCAGCAGGTCGCGCGCGTGGGGTAACGCGTCGGGCCAATCACTCCTCGCGGGCGAACGCGACGGCGCGTGCCAACAAGACCTCGCGTGCCAACAAGACGCAGTCGGCCGACAGGACGGGGCCGAAGGCACGAACGCCCGCCAGGAACACGACCCGACAGGCGCGCCCGGCGGCCAGCTCGAGACAGGTCGAACGCCAGCACCACCACGCCGAGGAGCCGTGGCCCGGGTATGACCAGCTGTCGGTGACTGAGGTCGAGGCGGTTCTGAACGAGGGCGACCTGCAACGCGCACAAGCCGTAGCTGAGTACGAGCGGGCCCACAAGAACCGGCCCGAGGTCATCCGCAGCGCCATGATCCCGGCCCGGTTCGTACTGTCGACGGCCGGTCGCTGAGTCTCCTTCGCCGCGCGCGGTGGCAGCGTGCGGATGGCGCTCGCGCCAAACCCGGCCGGGCCTGGCCGACCCGGTCAGCGCCGGCTCGGCCGGGCCTGGCCGAGCCGGTCAGCGCCGGCGCACCAGCGGGCGGAGTCGCACGTGGGCGTGATGCTCGGCCGTCTCGGTGATCGCGCGCTCCGCCTGGGCCAGCGCCAGCTCGGACGCATCGGGCGCCTGCGCAAGCGGGCGCCCGAGCGCACCGACCAGGAAGCTGTGCGACTCCTGGCCGAGCGGAAAGGCGGCCGCCTCACACGAGCTGCACACGACCCCGCCGGCGGCGGCGGAAAACCCTTGCAGGTGCTCCGACTCGCCACACCCGGCGCACGAGCCAAGCTGGGGAACGATGCCCGCGATGAGGAGGAGCTTCAGGCGAAAGGCCAGCCCGGTGGCCGGTCGCGCGTGCGCCGGATCGAGATCGAGGAGCGCCAACTCGTTGGCGAGCAGGCGAAACACCTCAGGATGGGGGTCCGGGGTCTCGAACAGTCGCGCCACCGCGTCGCAGGCGCGCGCGGCGGCGTCCAGGGTCGCCGCATGGTCGCGTAGGCCGGGGTGTGCCGCCACCGTGTCGACGCCGGTGACCGTGTGCAGGTCGCCGCGGCCTTCGTGAAGGATCACGCGGATGTGGAAGAACGGCTCGAGCCGCGCCCCGAACCGGCTGCGCGCGCGCCGCGCCCCTTTGGCGATTGCGGCTACGCGGCCGTAGCCCGGGGTATATAGGTGGAGAACCCGGTCGGCCTCGCCGTAGCGGATCGAGCGCAGCACGATGGCCTCGGTCTTCAGCGAGCCCGCCACGATCCCCCCGCTATATTTTCTGAAGTAACTATGTCGCCGATCACTCTGTACACCACCGAGGCTTGTCCGTTCTGCACGAGCGCGAAGGCCCTGCTGGCCAAGCGCGGCATCGCCTACGAGGAGATCAATCTGGCACGGGACCCGGACGGCCGTGCCGAGCTCCAGGAGCGCACAGGCATGTACACCTTCCCTCAGATCATCATCGGCGGGCAGACGCTCGGCGGCTTCACCGAGCTCCTCGCCGCCGATCGCGCCGGGCGCCTGCGGGAGTTGCTGGCCGCTTAGGGTCCTTAACTTCCCTCTGGTCGCTCATGCGGCGCGAGGTGGACGGGCTCCGGGACCGGGACGCCGGAGCCGCGCACAGCCGACAACCCGGCGGAGCGCTGGCGCGGCCGCGGCTGGCAGCGTTCGCATACGTAGGTCCCGCGCCCGGAGACCACGATCTTGCGGATCGTCCGACCGCACCGCGGGCAGGGCTGACCGGCCCGGCGGTGTACGAGGAACAGGTCCTGGAACGAGCCGCGGGCGCCGTCGAGGTGGCGGAAGTCGTCAATCGAGGCGCCCTTCGCCTCGATGCCCGCGCTCAGCGCCTGCTCGATCCCCTCCCGCAGGCGCGCCCAGTCGCCGGCGCTGAGACGGCCGGTCGGCCGCAGCGGATGAATACCGGCGCGGAACAGCGCCTCGTCGGCGTAGATGTTGCCGACGCCGGCGATCCGCCGCTGGTCAAGGACGAATGCCTTCACGGGCGCGGTGCGCCCCCGCCCCAGCGAGCGCAGGTGCTGGGCGGTGAACTCGGGCGTGAGCGGCTCGATCCCGATCCGCGCGGCCAGATACTCGTCGCGTGCCGCCTGGCCGTGCAGCAGATGGCCGGTGCCGAAGCGGCGGGGATCGACGTAGACGAGGCGGTGTCCGTCGTCGAGGCCGAACAGCGCCCGCGTGTGGGGCGGCGGGGCGACCGGATCGAACAGGAGCGTCCCGGTCATGCGCAGGTGCATGAGCAGGTATCGCTCGCCCGACAGCGACCACACCAGGTACTTACCGGCGCGGCTTACCCGCTCGACGTGCGTGCCGCGCAGCTCGGCCTCGACCACGGCCGGCGCCGTCGGGCGCGTCCAGCGCGGGTCGAGGATCTGCGCCTCGACGATCGTCCGCCCGTCCACGTGCGGCGCGAGCTGGCGGCGGATCGTCTCGACTTCGGGCAGTTCGGGCATGCCGTCTGGAGCCCCGGAGCGCCGGGCGGCTGGCACGCCCGGCGCCGGTCAGCTCGGGTCAATCCTCCCCGTCCCAGTAGTCGAGCCGCTCGAGCCGGGCGATCACGCCGACGCCGCGGAACGCGAGCTTGCCCGAGCGCGGGTAGTAGCAGACATCGGCGGGGTTGCGCATGCCGTAGGCGAGGTACGTGACGCCCCCGGCGCCGGCCCGGAACACGTGCGGGACCCCCGTCCCGGCCGGGCGCGAGATGACGTGACCGGGCCGGACCTCTGTCTCCTCTTCGCCGAGCGCAACGACCCCGTCTCCGTCCAGGATCACGAAGATCTCCTCCTCGAGCGAGTGGCAATGGGGCGGCGCGGACTCCTTGCCGGGCATGACCACCACGTGCTGGAGGCCCGTGGCGATCGAACCGGCGGCCCGCCCGAGGTTCCGGCGCCTGCGCGCCACGCGGGGCCGCTCGACGCTGACTGCCTCGACGTCATCTACGTTGACGATCGTGGGTGGCCGCGGCGCCGGCGTGTCCGGGAGCGGCGGGGGGCCCAGCTCGGCCTCGCGGACGAACTGCATCGGCGCGTCCCCGATCGACCCGGGCAGGGACTCGACCATCCGGCTGCCGACGTAGGACATTCCGAGCCGCGGAAAGCCCACACTCTCATCCTCGTTGCGCTCGCCGAAGGCGAGCACGACGGTCGGCTCGAGTGCGTGCACGGTGTGGGCACCCGCGCCGCGGAGGTAGACGATGCAATCGCCGGCGCGGATCTCGGCCACCTGGCCGTCCTGCCATGATAGGCCGCGGCCGCTCAGCACGAAGAAGATCTCCTCGTCGCGCCCGTGCTCATGCGCGGGCGTGGACCATCCGCCGGCCGGCAGCTCGATCCGCCGGACGCCCACGTCCACGCATCCGGCGGCTTCGCCGGCGAACGTCCAGCGGCCGCGAAGGTGCCCGAGCTCGACCTCGCGTCGGCGCCCTTGATCCAGGGTGGCGATCCCCACCCCGGGCACTCTAACTACGACCGTCGCGAGATCTGCGCCCGGGGGTGGGCCTCGAAATAGACGTCGCGCAGGCGCTCGGTCGAGAGGTGGGTGTAGATCTGCGTCGTGCCGATGTCGGCGTGGCCGAGCATCTCCTGCAGGGAGCGCAGATCACAGCCGCCGGCGAGCAGATGGGTGGCGAAGGTGTGGCGCAGCGTGTGAGGGCTCATCCTGTGCTCGAGCCCAGCGCTCGCGGCATGGCGGCGCACGATCTTGTAGAGGCCCTGGCGCGAGAGCCCGCCGCCCCGCAAGTTCACGAACACGCGGCGCTCCGGGCGGATGCCGACGAGCCGGGGGCGGCTACGCTCGAGGTACGCGCCCAAGGCTTCGACCGCCTTGCCGCCGACGGGGACGATCCGCTCCTTGGACCCCTTGCCCCGGGCGCGCAGGATGCCGGCCTCGAGGTCGAGCTCGGAGAGCTCGAGCCCGATCGCCTCCGACGCCCGCAGCCCGCAGGCATACATGGTCTCGAGCAGCGCGCGGTCCCGGAGGGCCGCGGGGCTGGTTCCGCGCGGCTGCTCGAGCAGCCTCCTCACCTCGTCGCGGCCCAGGACCTTGGGGAGCCGGGCGCTGGAGCGTGGGCCGCGCAGCTCGGCGGCGGGATCGTGCTCGATGATCTGCTCGCGGCGCAGATGGCGGTAGAACGAGCGCAGGCAGGCGATCTTGCGCTGCAGCGTGGCGGGCGCGGCAGCCGGCCGGTCCGTACCGCCCGCCGCCAGCTCCGAGACGAAATCCATCAGGTCGACGGTCTTGGCCTCGAGCGGATCGAGCTCGCGGGGCTCGAGGAAATCGGCGAACTGCTGCAGGTCGGAGCGGTACGCCTCGAGCGTGTTGCGCGAGAGGCCGCGTTCGAGCTCGAGATGACCCAGGAAGTCGAAGGTCAGCTCGGCGATGTGTCGAGCGGGTTGCACGGTGTGGGCCGTGGCCATGGCCGGGTATTCGCGGCCCGGATCGGCCCTCCTCCCGCCTTCCGGCTAGTCCCGCTCGTAGACGTACGCCTCGTTGATGTAGCCGAGACGTAGCGGCGGCTCGCGGTCGGCCGCCAGCGCGCGAATGCGGGCGAGGACCTGCTCGCGCTCCGCATCGGGTAGCGCGGCGATGAAGCTAATCGAGCCGACACGATCGACCAGCCCGTCGGCGTCGACGAGCTGCTCGAACGGCACCTCCCGCTCGGCTACCGTGCCGAACAAACCGCCTGCCAGGACCGGCGCGCGCCACTCGCCGCGGTAGGCGCTCGGTGCGTCGCCCCGGTAGGGCTCGATGATCGCGCTGATGGCGGCGTGCAGCGGCTGTTCGCGCCGGCGGCGGTTCCACACCAAGGCGAGCCGCCCACCGGGCCGCAGGATCCGGTGGAACTCCGCCACCGCCGCGGGGCCGTCGAACCAGTGGAAGGCCGAGGCGACGACAATCGCGTCGACCGACTCGTTAGCAGCCGGGAGGGCCTCGGCCGTCCCGTCCAATGCTCGGGCCGCCGGCACAGCCTGCTCGAGAACCGCGCGCATCGCCGGCACCGGTTCGACCGCCACCACGCTGGCGCCCCTCGAGACGAGCTCGCGCGTCAGCTTGCCGGTGCCGGCGCCCACGTCGAGCACCGTTCGTCCCGGCTCGAGCCGAAGCTCGGCGACAAGCCACTGAACGGCCTCGGGTGGATAGCCGGGCCGGCCGCGCTCGTAGGCAGCCGCTCCCTGCCCGAAGCCGCGGCTGGCCTCGCCGCGGATGCTCATGCTCGCCGCCGCGTCGTCAGCCAGAGCAGCGCGATCAGCGACTTCGAATCCTCGCACTGCTCGATCGCCTGATCGAGCCGGGCGAGCGGCCACGGCACGATCTCGATCCGCTCGTCCTCGTCGGCCGCGGCGCCGTCGGGAGCGTCGGATAGCCCCGTGGCCAGATAAAGCCATACGCGCTCGTCGCTGAACCCGGGGCTGGTGTAGAACGCGAGCAGCTGCGACCAGTGCTCGGCGCGCTTTCCGATCTCCTCGCCCAGCTCACGCTTGGCCGTCTCGAGCGGCGGCTCGCCCTCGACGTCCAGCTTGCCGGCGGGGATCTCCAGCGAGGCGGGGTCGCCGATCACCTCGCGCGGCTGGCGGGTCAGCCAGACGTGCTCGTCATCGAGCGCGACGATCCCCACCGCACCCGGGTGCCAGACCTTGTCCCGGGTGAGCTCGGTGCCGTCGGGGTGACGGAAGCGCTCGCTCCCGGCGCGGATGATCGCGCCCTCGAAGCTCACTTCGGCACCGACTCGGTCGACCCTCTCGCCGCTCACGGAAGCGTCTCTCCGGCCAGCGCCCTGGCGGCTTCCTCGACGAGCGCGATCGCCACCTCCAGCAGTCCTTCGAGCGCATCGGTGCTGATCCGCTCGGTGGGCTCGTGGTTGTGCTCGGTGCCGTCGGCCAGGTTCGTGCAGGGAAGCCCGGCGGCGTGGAGGGCGTTGGCGTCCGAGGCACCGCCGGTCAGGATGTGCCGCGGCTCGTAGCCACACGCCCGCAGCGCCTGCTCGGCGACGGTCACCTGGATCGCCCGTGGGCGCGTCCGGTAACCCTCGATCATCCGCTCCAGGGTCACGTCGAGGTCGCATTCGGCCGCATCGGCTGCGTCCTGGAGGTGATCGATCATCTCGGTGGCGAGCGCCTCGACGCGCTCCCGGTCGACGCTTCGCACCTCTGCTTCGACGCGGCAGCGCTCGGGCACCACGTTGATCGCGGTGCCGCCGTGAATCGTGCCCACGTTGGCCGTGGTCTCCGGGTCGAGCCGTCCCAGCTGCATCGCGGAGATGGCGCGCGCGGCGGCGGCGATCGCGCTGCGGCCGTGCTCTGGGCGAACGCCCGCGTGGGCGGCGCGTCCGCGGAACTCGGCCACGATCCGGTGCAGCGTGGGGGCGGCGATCACGATCTCGCCGATCGGGGTGGCGTGATCGAACACGTAGCCGAACCGGCTGCGCAGACGGCTCACGTCGAATGCCAAGGCCCCCAGGAGCGAGACCTCCTCGCAGACGGTGAACAGCAGCTCGAGGCCGACCGGCGGCGCTCCCGCGCCGGCGCCGGTGAGCCGCCGGGCCAGCTCCACGATCACCGCCACGGCCGACTTGTTGTCCGCCCCGAGGATGCCGTCGTTGGCGTTCTCCCAGCCGCCGTCGAGCCGCACCGGCTCGACAGGAGCGGTCAACGGCACGGTGTCGAGATGGGCGCAGAGCAGGATGCTGTCGGGGCCGGCGCCCTCGATCCGGGCCAGCAGGTTGCCGGCGCCTGACCCGACCCGCGGGCCCGCCTCGTCCTCCTCGACCTCGAGGCCCATGCCCCGGAGCTCGTTCGCCACCCAGTCGGCGCAGGCGCGCTCGTGGCCCGACGGGCTCCCGATTCGGCACAGCGCGGCGAACGTATCGTGCAGCCGCTCCCGCTCGGCGTCGCTGGCGCGCCTCACGAGGCGCCGGCCGGCGCGGGTGCCGCGCCGGTCGCGGCGAGCAGCGCGGGCGCGCCGGCGTGCGCCAGCGCGGCACCCACGAACTCGCGGAACAGCGGCGCGGGCCGCTCGGGCCGCGATTTGAACTCCGGGTGGTACTGCGAGGCGACGAAGAACGGATGCTGCTCGGCGCGCAGCTCGATCGCCTCGACCAGCCGCTCGTCGGGGCTCGTGCCGGAGCAAATCAGCCCGGCCGCCTGGAGACGGCGGCGCAGGTGGTTGTTCACCTCATAGCGGTGGCGGTGGCGCTCGTACACGACGGGTTCAGCGTATAGCGCGCGGATGCGGGTGTCGTCGTGGAGCTTCACCGGGTCGGCGCCCAGCCGCATAGTGCCGCCCATATCGGCGATCTCCTTCTGCTCGGGCAGCAGATCGATGACCGGGAAGGGAGTCTCAAGGTCGAACTCGGTCGAGTTGGCGCCGTCCATCCCCGCCACGTGGCGGGCGAACTCGCACACCGCCAGCTGCATGCCCAGGCAGATCCCCAGGTACGGGATTCGCCGCTCGCGCGCGATCTGCGCGGCGCGGATCTTGCCCTCGATCCCCCGGCCGCCGAACCCGCCGGGGATCAGGATCCCGTCGGCCTGCTCGAGCCGGGCGGCGACGGCGGGATCGCTCACCCCCTCGGAGTCAATCCACTCGATCTCGACCTTGGCGTCGTGGTGCGTCCCGGCGTGGCGGAGCGCCTCGACGACCGACAGGTAGGCGTCCTCGAGCCGCACGTATTTGCCCACCAGCGCGATCCGCGCGGTCCGCGCGGCGACCGCGGAACGGCGGGTGATCGCCTCCCAGCCGCTCAGGTCCGGCTCGGGCGCCTCGATCCCGAAGTGCTCGCTCAGGATGTAGTCATCGACGCCCTCGGTGCGGAAGACCAGCGGGACCTTGTAGATGTCATCCACGTCGTAGGCCGACACCACGGCCTGCACGGGCAGGCTGGCGAACAGCGCGATCTTGCGCCGGATCTCGTCTCCCAGCATCGACTCCGAGCGGCAGATGACCATGTCCGGAGCGATACCGATGCGCCGCAGCTCGTTGACCGAGTGCTGGGTGGGCTTGGTCTTGAGCTCGCCGGCGTGCCCGATGTAGGGCACCAGCGTGAGGTGGAGGAACATGCAGCGCCGGCGCCCCACGTCGACCGGGAACTGGCGGATCGCCTCGAGGAACGGCAGCGATTCGATGTCGCCGACCGTCCCGCCGATCTCGGTGATCACGAAGTCGACGTCGGTCGCCTCCGCCATCAGCTTGATCCGCTGCTTGATCTCGTCGGTGATGTGGGGCACGACCTGGACGGTGGCGCCCAGATAGTCACCGCGGCGCTCTCGGCGGATGACCGTGTTGTAGATGCCGCCGGCGGTGACGTTCGAGGCGCGGCTGGTGTTGGCGTCGGTGAACCGCTCGTAGTGGCCGAGGTCGAGGTCGGTCTCGGCGCCGTCCTCGGTGACGAACACCTCGCCGTGCTGGTAGGGCGACATCGTCCCCGGGTCGACGTTGATGTACGGGTCGAACTTCTGGAGCTGGACGTCGAGCCCTCGCGCCACCAGCAGCCGCCCGATGGAGGCGGCGGCGATTCCCTTGCCGAGCGAGGACACCACCCCGCCCGTGATGAAGATAAAGCGCGTATCGCCCGAAGCCATAGGGTCCGCTCTCCGAGTGTAGTTGACGCTCTGAAGTTAGCGGCGGGGTCGGACGCCGGAGGTTCTACGAACAAGCGAACTAGGCAGGGCGTTGCACTAAGGTGCGGACGGGAGCGGATGCGAAATACCGCGATAGTGGCGGCAAATCGCGGAATCAGGCGGCGCGCAGCAGCTGGCGGGCGTGACGGCTGGCGGCGCGGTCGCCCTCCGCGGCGCCCAGCATCCGCACCAGCTCGCCGACCACGGCGTCGCCGTCGAGCGCCTGGACGGTCGTCCGCGCCGGCACCGCGCGTGTGTCCTTGGCGATCGTGAAGTGGCGCGCGGCGAGCGCCGCCACCTGCGGCAGGTGGGTGATGCAGAGGATCTGGCGCCCGGCGGCCAGCGTCCGCAGGTGCTCGCCGACCGCGCGGGCGGTGTGCCCGCCGATGCCGGCGTCGATTTCGTCGAACACGAGGAGCGGCCCGCTCGCGGTGGCGGCGGGGTCGGTGGCGGCGGGGTCGGTGGCGGCGGCGGTGGCGGTGGCGGTGGCGGTGGCGGTGGCGGTGGCGGCGGTGGCGGGGGAAGCTGGGATGGCGGCGTGCCCGTGCGCCGCGCTTAGGATCGCCAGCATCACCCGGGAGAGCTCGCCGCCGGAGGCGATCTCGCGCAACGGTCCGGCCGGCATCCCCGGGTTCGGCGCGATCACCAGCTCGACCGTGTCCGCGCCCCGGGGCCCGCAGCCGTCGGCCCGCCGGCCGACCGCCACGGAGAACTCGGCGTCGGTCATGGCCAGCGCCGCCAGTCGCTCGCGCACCGCGCGGGCCAGCGCAGGCGCGGCCTCCCGGCGCCGCTCCGAGAGCTCACCGGCCACGGCGGTCAGCTCCGCGCGCGCCCGAGCGAGCTCCTCCTCGGCCTCGCCCAGCCAGAGATCGGCCCGCTCGAGCTCGTCGCGGCGCGCGCGGCACCGCTCGGCGTGAGCAAGCACAGCGGCGATCGAGCCGCCGTGCTTGCGCTCAAGGCGAGCAAACAGCGCGAGACGCTCCTCGACCTCCTCGAGGCCCCCGGGCGATCCCTCCAGGCCCTCCGCGTAAGCCCGCAGCGCCGTCGCCAAGTCCTGGGCCTCGTAGCCGAGCGAGAGCATTCGTTCGCACAGCTCGCGGAGCCGCGGGTCGATCGCCGCGGCGGCCTGCAGCTGCGCCGCGCCGGCCGCCAGCAGCTCGGCGGCGGCGCCACCCCCCTCACCCGAGATCGCCTCGGCGCCGGCAAACGCCGCGCCCCGCAGCGTCTCCAGGTGACGGAGCCGCTCGCGCTCATCGGCCAGCTCGCGCGCCTCGTCCTCGCTCGGCGACAGCCGCTCGATCTCCTCGAGCTCGAACGCGAGCAGGTCGAGCTCGCGCTCTCGCCCGGCGGCCACCTCGCGCAGCTCCGAGACCCGCTCCTCGAGCGAGGAGGCGTGGGCGTACGCCTCCGCCACCCGCGCCCGCAGCTCCCCCTGCCGGGGGCCGCAATAGGCATCGAGCACGTCGAGCTGGACCGCCGAGAGCATCAGCCGGCGGTGCTCGTGCTGGCCGTAGAAGGCGAGCAGCGCGCTGCCGAGCTCGCGCAGATCGGCGACGGTGGCGGACCGGCCGCACACGTAGGCGCGAGTTCGGCCGTCCGGCCACACCCGGCGCGCCAGCACGATCTCCTCGGCGTCCGCGGGCAGCAGTTCCATCTCGGCCAGCTCGGGCGGGATCGAGAACACCCCCTCCACGTAGGCCTCGGCCGCGCCTCCGCGCACCACCCCGCTCCCGGCGCGCCCCCCCAGAAGGAGGTCGAGGGACTGCGCAAGCAGCGTCTTGCCGGCGCCGGTCTCGCCCGTGACCACGTTGAGCCCGGGCGCGAGGCGCAGCTCAGCCCGGTCGATCAGCAGCAGGTTCTCGATGCGCAGCTCATGCAGCATGGCTGCGGTGTACCAGGCGTCTCCGACAGATCCCGCCCGCCAGTGGGTACGGTAAGCCTGGCAACCCGGAGAGGAGAGGCAAGGAGGAGAGCGATGCCCAGCAGCGCGACCCGGCTCGAGCGAGCGCTCAGGCAGACCGGCGATGGTCGCCGGATCACCACCGGCCCGGCCGATGTCGACGTCTCGGGCCTGAAGCGGGCCCTGGCCGGCGCCGTGTCCGGCGAGGTCCGCTTCGATGCCGGCACGCGGGCGATGTACGCCAACGACTTCTCGATCTACCGGGCGGTGCCGATCGGCGTGGTCATCCCGCGCGGGCCCGATGATGTGATCGCGGCCATCGACATCTGCCGCCAGCACGGCGCCCCGGTCCTCCCCCGCGGCTGTGGCACCGCGCCGAGCGGCCAGACGACCAACATCGCCGTGGTGTTCGACTACTCCAAGTACTACAACCAGATCCTGGAGCTCGACACCGACGCTCGCCGGGCCAGGGTCCAGCCGGGCGTCATCTGCGACCAGCTGAGGGACGCGGCCGAGCGCCACCACCTGACCTACGGGCCCGACCCCGCCACCCACGAGTACTGCACGTTCGGCGGGATGCTCGGCAACAACTCGTGCGGCACCCACTCGCTGATGGCCGGCAAGACCTCCGACAACGTGCTCGAGCTCGACGTTCTCCTCTACGACGGCACGCGCATGACCGTCCGTCCAACGCCCGACGAGGAGCTCAAGGCGATCATCGCCGGCGGCGGCCGCAAAGGTGAGATCTACCGGCAGCTGGGAGAGCTCAGGGACCGCGTGGCCGAGCGCGTCCGCGACGAGTTCCCCGACATCCCCCGCCGGGTCTCCGGCTACAACCTCGACCAGCTCCTGCCCGAGAATGGCTTTCACGTCGCTCGCGCGCTCGTGGGATCCGAGGGCACGTGCGTGAACGTGCTCGAAGCCACGGTCCGGCTGGTCCCGAGCCCCCAGCACCGGCGCACGGTGGTGCTCGGCTACCCCGACGTGTTCGTGGCCGCCGACCACGTCCCGGCCTTGCTGCAAACCGACCCCATCGGCCTCGAGGGCTACGACGACCAGCTGATCCGCAACATGATCGCCAAGCACCGGCTGGCTGCCGAGCGCGCGCTGCTGCCCGACGGGCGGGCCTGGCTGTACGCCGAGTTCGGCCATGACGACCCCGACGAGGCCACGGCGCTGGCCGAGCAGGCGCTCAAAGCGGTAGCCGACGGGCCGCAGCTCGAGGCCAAGCTGATCCTCGACAAGGCCGAGCAGGTCAGCGCGTGGAAGGTGCGTGAGTCAGCCGTCGGCGACAGCCGGGCTCCGGGCTACATGGACGCCGAGGGCAACTGGGAGGACGCCGCCGTGCACCCGGACAAGCTGGGGGCATATCTGCGCGACTTTCAGAAGGTCCTCGATGACCACGGCTACCGCTGCGTCTACTACGGCCACTTCGGCCAGGGCTGCGTGCACACCCGCATGGACTTCGACCTGAAGACCGCCGCCGGCGTCAAGACGTTCCGCTCGTTCATGGAGACGTGCGCGGACCTGGTCGTCTCCTACGGCGGCTCGCTGGCCGGCGAGTACGGCGAGGGCCACGGCCGCGCCGAGCTGCTCCCCAGGATGTTCGGACCGGAGCTGATGTCCGCGTTCGGCGAGTTCAAGCGGATCTGGGACCCGGACGGCAAGATGAACCCCAACCGGCTGATCGGCGACGTCAAGCTCGACGAGGGCCTCCGGCTCGGTCCCGACTACCGCCCGCCGGAGCTGAAGACCCACTTCGCCTTCCCCGATGACGGGGGGTCGTTCGCCACCGCCGTCGAGCGCTGCTTCGGGATGGCCAAGTGCCGCAACCTCGGCAGCCTGACCATGTGCCCGAGCTTCCACGCCACGCGCGAGGAGCGCCACTCCACCCGCGGCCGCGCCCGCCTGCTGTTCGAGATGCTCAAGGGCGACCCGGTCTCCGAGGGATGGCGCGACGAGGCGGTCAAGGAGTCACTCGACCTGTGCCTGTCGTGCAAGGGATGCACCGGCGACTGCCCCGTGCAGGTCGACATTCCCACCTACAAGGCCGAGTTCCTGGCCCACTACTACGCGCGGCGCCGGCGCCCGCTCAGCCACTACGTGCTGGGCCTGCTCCCGTGGTGGGGACGGGTCGCGGCGCGGACGCCCCGGCTCGCCAATGCGCTCAGTCAGTCGCAAGCCCTCGCCGGTCCGGCCAAGCGCCTGATCGGGATTGCCGAGGAGCGCGACCTGCCACGGTTCGCCACACAGAGCTTCCGCGAATGGTTCGGCCAACGCGCGCAGCCGCCGGGCGAGGACCGACAGCGGGTAGTCCTCTGGCCCGACACGTTCACAGACCTGTTCGAGCCGCACATCGGCAGGGCGGCCGTCGCGGTCCTCGAGGCGGCCGGGTTCGCGGTCGAGCTACCGCAGGGGCGGGTTTGCTGCGGGCGACCGCTCTACGACTTCGGGATGCTCGAGCTGGCCAAACGCACGCTGCGCGACACCCTCGAGGCGCTGGCGGAGCCGATCGAGGCCGGCGCGCCGGTGCTCGTGCTCGAGCCAAGCTGCGCCTCGGTATTCCGCGACGAGCTACGCAAGCTGCTGCCCCATGACGAGCACGCCCGCCGCCTGGCCTCCCAAACCGTGATGCTCGACGAGCTGCTCGCCCGCCACGCCCCCGGCTGGGACCCGCCGCTCATGCAGGGCAAGGCCATGGTCCACGGCCACTGCCACCACAACGCACTCACCGGGCTGGCCGGCGAGCAGGACCTGCTGGGCCGCGCGGGGCTCGAGGCAACCCTCCTGAACGCCGGCTGCTGCGGGCTGGCCGGATCGTTCGGCTACGAGGCGGGCGAGCGCTACGAGGTCTCGATGCGGATCGGCGAGCGCGTGCTGCTGCCCGCCGTGCGGGCCGCCGAGCGCGACGCCCTCCTCGTCGCGGACGGGTTCTCCTGCCGCACGCAGATCGCGGCCGGCACCGGCCGCCGCGCCCTCCACACCGCGGAGGTCCTGCAGCTCGCACTGCAACCGATTGCATGAGGGACATCGGTCGGGGGTAAGAAGGCTTCCGAACGCGACTGCCGGGAAACTACCCCGGGAGCCAGAGAGGGAGGTCAGCCGTGTACAAGCAGGTGCTCGACCCGGTTTCCCATTCGCTGGGACTCACGGCCATCTTCGCCGTCCTGCCGTTGGCGGTGCTGTTCATACTCCTGGGCGGGTTCAGGATGAAGGCCCAATGGGCGTCGCTGATCGCCCTCGGGGTGTCGATCCTGATCGCGCTGATCGTCTATTCGATGCCGGTCGGGCAGGCCGCCGACGCCGCGCTCGAGGGGGCTGTGTTCGGGCTCTGGCCGATCATGTGGATCGTCATCAACGCCCTGTGGATCTTCAACATGACCGATGCCACCGGTCATTTCGCGGTGCTGCGCCGAGCGTTCCGCGACGTGTCGGACGACACCCGCGTCCAGGCCATCGTGATCGCCTTCTGCTTCGGAGCGCTGCTCGAGGCGCTGGCGGGGTTCGGCACGCCTGTGGCGATCTGCAGCGTGATGCTGCTGGGCATCGGCCTAAAGCCCCTGCGAGCCGTATCGGTTGCCCTCGTGGCCAACACCGCTCCGGTCGCCTTCGGGGCAATCGCGATCCCGATCGTCACGCTCGGACAGGTCTCGGGCCTCCCGACGCACGACCTCGGCCAGATGGTCGGACGCCAGACTCCGTTCTTGGCCTTGATCGTGCCGTTCGTGCTCGCGTTCATGGTCGATGGCCGCCGCGGCCTGCGCGAGACGTGGCCTGCGGCGCTGACCGTGGGCGTGGTGTTCGCGTTACTGCAGTTCGCGGTCTCCAACTACGTGTCGATCGGGCTGACCGACATCATCGCTTCACTCGGGTCGGCCGCCGCGGCGGTGGCCCTGCTGCAGGTCTGGTCGCCGCGGGCGCCCGGCGCGCCGGCGGTTGGCCCCGGTCGGCCGAGCCGTCCCGCGATCGCCGGTGGAGCGGTCGCCGACGCGGTTCTCGAACGGCGCAGGCTGGCCGACGAAGGCCAGCCGGTGCCACGCCGCGACATGATCCTTGCCTTCGCGCCGTACGTGATCATCATCGCCGCGCTCGGCATCACGAGCATCCACGGCATCTCGACCCAGCTCGACAAGGCCACCAGCGCCTTCTCGTGGCCGGGGTTGCACGTGGTGAACGGCAAGGGAGAAGCACCCAAGAGCGAGACGTTCAAGCTGACATGGCTGACGGCCGCGGGCACGTGGCTGTTCGTCTCGGGCGTGTTGACGGCAATCGTGCTGCGGGTGCGGCCCGCGGTGGCAGTCGGGATCTATGGTCGTACGCTGAACCAGCTCAAGTGGGCGATCCTCACGGTCTGTGCTGTGCTCGCGCTCGCCTACGTGATGAACCTGTCGGGCGAGACGATCACGCTGGGGACCTGGGCCGCCGGCGCGGGTGGATTCTTCGCGTTCCTCTCGCCGCTGATCGGTTGGTTCGGCACCGCGGTCACCGGGTCTGACACCTCGACCAACTCGCTGTTCGGCGCGCTGCAGGTGACTGCGGCGCACAAGGCGAGCCTGTCGCCGACGCTGATGGCGGCGGCCAACAGCGCGGGCGGCGTGCTGGCCAAGATGGTCTCGCCCCAGAACCTGGCCATCGGCGCCGCTGCGGTCGGCCTTGCGGGCAGGGAGGGCGACATCTTCAGAAACGTGATCGGCTGGAGCATCTTCCTCGTGTTGCTGATGGCGGTGCTGGTGCTGCTCCAGTCGGGCCCGCTGTCGTTCATGGTCCCGTAGGCCGTCCAGGGCGGTTGACGTGGATGCTCACCTCCTCGTCAATCGCCGTCCTGTTAGTGCATAGAGGAAAGCCGCCCGAACTTCTCCCGCAGGCGGTGGTAGAAGTTCGCGCCGGCGACCTGCGCCAGACCGCCCTGCGCGTCGACGAACCGCGCCTCGATCTGCTCGCCGGGCAGCAGCGTGCAGACCGGGCGGCCGTCCACGGTCACGTCGACCGACTCTTCCTGCGAGCGGTTGTGCACGCTCAGTACATCGGTCGGCGCGACGACGAGGGCGCGCGCGGTGAGCGAGTGCGGCGCGATGAACGACACCACGAAACCCGCCACCCCCCAGGCCATGACCGGACCCCCGTTGGCCAGGTTGTAGCCGGTCGACCCGGCTGGAGTGGCGACGGCCAGGCCGTCGCAGCGCACCCGGCCGATCTCGTCCCGCCCCACGGCGTAGGCGAGGTCGGCCACGCGGTTGCCGGGCTGGCGGTGCATCGACACGTCGTTGATGGCCAACCAGTCGCCGACCGTTCCGCACAGCGCGATCCCGGGGAGGGAGAGCACCTCGAACTCGCCCGCGAACGCGCGCTCGAAGCCCAACCTCGCATCCTCCCGGTCGACCGTGGCGAGGAAGCCGATCTCGCCGAAGTTCACCGCGAACACCGGCACGCCGGTCCCCGCGTAGCGCCGCAGCGCGGTCAGGATCGTCCCGTCGCCTCCGAGGGCAAAGCAGATGTCGGCGTCGATTCGGCCCTCTACGTCGACCTCGAGGCCTGGCCCGTGCTCGAGCCGGTGCTTGCGCGTCTCGTCGGGATCCACGTACAGGACCGCGCCCACCTCCCGCGCGATCGCGAGCAGCGCCTCGATCGCCGGGCGCGTCTCCGACGGCCGGCGATGGGTCAGCACCGTGGCCGCCCGGACCGCATTCAAGGCTCGACCTCGCCGACGGCACGCTCCAGGTCGAGGACGCCCTCCCCGCCCCGCGGCCCCTCGGCCAACCACACGAAGGTCTCGCGGTTGCCCTTGGGTCCCGGCAGGCCCGAGCTCGCATAGCCGAGCACGGCCGCGCCATGCGCCTGCCCGGCCTCCCCCACCTCCACCAGGACGCGCCGCCGCTGCATCGCGTCCCGCACCACCCCCCCTTTGCCAACCTGCCCGCGCCCCACCTCGAACTGCGGCTTGACCAGCGCCAGGCAGTCGAAGCGATCCGCGGCGCAGGCCACGATCGCCGGCAGAACCTTGGCCAGTGAGATGAACGACACGTCGATGACGATCAGATCGGGCGCGTAGGGAAGCTGCTCGGGCCGCAGCGACCGCGCGTTACATCGCTCGATTGCGCTCACGCGAGGATCCGAGCGCAGCTTCCAGTCGAGCTCGCCGTAGGCGACGTCCACCGCGACGACGTGCGAGGCGCCGCCCTGGAGCAGGCAGTCGGTGAACCCGCCCGTCGAGGCGCCGACATCCAGGGCCCGCCGTCCCGCGACCTCGAGCCGGAAAGCCGATAACGCGTTGCGCAGCTTGATTCCCCCGCGCGAGACGAACGGCGCCCGCGCGATCACCTCGAGGTCGACGTCGTCGGCCACCAGCTGGCCCGGTTTTTCGGCGCGCCGGCGCTCGGGCAGGAGGAGCACGTCACCGGCCAGCACCGACGCCGCCGCAGCTGAGCGCGATGCGAACATGCCTCGCTCCGAGAGCAGCGTGTCGATCCGAACCCGCGCCATCAGCGCGGAACGGTAGGGGATCGCTCCGCGGGAACCGTGGCCGGCGCGCTAGCCGGTCCGGACGCCGAGGTGCTCGGCCACGGCGGACTCGATCCGCTCGGCGATCCGCGCGCCCGTGAACCCGACCTCCTCGTGCAGGAGCTTCGGCGCTCCATGGGTCACGTAGCGATCCGGCAGCCCTACCCGGAGGATGCGCGGCGCCAGCCCGGCATCGGACAGCGACTCCCACACGGCCGATCCGAAGCCGCCGGCCAGCACGCCCTCCTCGAGGGTGACGAGCAACTCGTGCTCGGCGGCCAGCTGGGCGGCCAAGCCTATGTCGATCGGCTTGGCGAACCGGGCGTCCGCAACGGTGACCGAGAGCCCGTGCTCGGCCAGGATATCGGCGGCCTCGAGCGCCTTCCCGACGCCGGTGCCGTAGCCGAGCAACGCCACGCGCTCGCCCTCGCGCAGGATCTCGCCGCTGCCGACCTCGATCGGCTCCGGGTGCTCCGGCAGCGGTACGCCGAGCGCCTCGCCGCGCGGATAGCGCAGGGCGACGGGCCCCTCGTCGTAGATCAGGGCGCTCCGCAGCATGTGGACGAGCATCGCCTCGTCGCGCGGAGCCATCAGCACGATGTTGGGCAGGCAGCGCAGGTACGCGATGTCGAACGCCCCGTGATGCGTCGGGCCGTCATCGCCGACCAGCCCGGCCCGGTCCATGGCAAACACCACGTTCAGCTTCTGCAGGCACACGTCGTGGACGATCTGGTCGTAGGCCCGCTGCAAGAAGGTCGAGTAGATCGCGGCCACTGGCTTGCAGCCCTGCAGGGCGAGGCCGGCGGCGAACAGCACCGCCTGCTGCTCGGCGATTCCCACATCGAAGTAGCGATCCGGAAGCTCGCGCTGGAGGATGTTCAGCCCGGTTCCCGAGTTCATTGCCGCGGTGATCCCGATCACGCGCTCGTCGCGCCGGCATTCCTCGACCAGCGCGTTCCCGAACACCGACGTGTACTGCGGCGGGGCGGGCTTGGCCCCCGGGGGCTTCGCGACCGCGGCCGCCGGCACGCCGCCCGAGATCGACTTGGGCTTGGCCGCATGCCATTTCTCCATGCCCTCGAGCCCGCCCTCCTCGGCCGGCGCGAACCCCTTGCCCTTGACCGTGGCGCAGTGGATGACGACCGGGCGCTGAGCGGTCAGCGCTTCGCGCAGCGCCCGTCTCACCGCCCGCACGTCGTGGCCGTCGATCACCCCGATGTAGGCGAAATCGAGCTCCTCCCACCACAATCCCGGCGCCCAGAACGCCTTGATCGACTCCTTGACGTTCGGGCCGAAGCGCTCGAACGCGGGCCCGATGCCGGCCGGCAACTTGGTCAGGCCCTCCTCGAAGCCCTCCCGAGCGCGCCACAGCTTCGGATTCAGGCGGATGCGGTTGAAGTGGCGCGAGAGCGCGCCGACGTTCGGCGCGATCGACATCCCGTTGTCGTTGAGCAAGACCACGATCGGCGTGCCCTCGCCGCCGGCCTGGTGGACCGCCTCGAACGCCACCCCGCCGGTCATCGCGCCGTCGCCCACCACGGCCACCACGTGACCGTCCTCGCCCTGGCCGCGCCGCATCGCCTCCTTGATCCCGACGGCGTAGCCGATGGCGGTCGAGGCGTGCCCGGCGCCCATGATGTCGTGCTCGGACTCCGCGATCGAGCAGAACGGCGCGAGGCCGCGGTACTTGCGGATCGTATCGAGCCGATCGCGCCGGCCGGTGAGGACCTTGTGCGGGTAGGCCTGGTGGCCGACGTCCCAGAGAATCTTGTCGCGCGGAGAGTCGAGCACGGAGTGCAGGGCAACCGCGATCTCACAGGCGCCGAGGTTCGCCCCGAAGTGCCCGCCGATCTCACCCACCGTGTCGATGATGTGCTCGCGCACCTCCTGGGCGACGAGCTGGAGCTCCTCCTCGCTGAGCTCGTGCAGGTCCTGCGGCTTGTCGATTCGCTCGAGAAGGGTCATCAGAAGGATCGGGTAGCGATGAAATCGGTGATCTGCTCGAGGTCGGCGGTGGTATTAGACCCCGCCCGCCCCGCTGCCTGCGCGAGCGCGGTACGGGCGCGCGTGTGCGACTCAGCGGCTAGCTCGCGCGCGCCGTCCAGACCGAACTCTGTCACGTATGTGCGCTTGCCGAGGCGCACGTCCGATCCCTGCTGCTTGCCGAGCGTCTCCGGGGACCCTGTGACGTCGAGGATGTCGTCCACGATCTGAAAAAGTACCCCGAGCTCCCAGGCGAACCGCGTGAAGCTGTTAATTCTCTCAGTGTCCTCGAGCCCGGCCAGCAGCAGCACGCACTCCACGCTGGCGGCGATCAGTCGGCCGGTCTTGAGCTCGTGCAGCCGGCGCAGTCCGGTAGGGCCGGACTCGGCAGTCTCGGCCACGTCGATGTACTGGCCTGCCACCATGCCCTGCGCCCCGGTGGCCCGAGCGAGCGCGCCGGCAGCCGCCAACAGCCGCGCCGGTTCTGCCTGCTGGCGGGTCAGCAATAACACGAACGCTTCGGCGTAGAGCCCGTCGCCGGCCAGGATCGCCACGTCCTCGCCGAATGCCCGATGGCAGGTGGGCCGGCCGCGCCGCAGGTCGTCGTCGTCCATCGCCGGCAGGTCGTCGTGGATCAGCGAGTAGGTGTGGATCAGCTCGATCGCCATGGCCAGGGGGAGTACCCACTCGCGATCGCGGCCGATCGCCGATGCCGTGGCCAGCGCCAGCACGGGCCGGATGCGCTTGCCCCCGGCCAGCAGCGAATAGCGCATCGCCTGCTCAAGTCCGGCTGCCTCGGCAGCGGTCCCGAAGCGCAGCGACTCCAGGCGGGTCTCGACCGCGGCCCGAAGATGCTCGGGATATGCCGGAGCCGGACCCAAGGCCGACCGGTCCTGCGCGCTCGCCGCGGGCAGCACTATGACGTCGGCAGGGGCAGCTGACCGGGCAGGTCCGGCAGCGGCTCGAGGGCCGCCCGCGTCCGCTGATCGACTTGAGAGCTGGCCTCCGCGGCCAGACGAGCACATTCCTCGATCAACGGGAGGACTTCGTCCACCTCGATGTCCGGAGCACGGAGCTGCTGCGCCGCCTCCTCGAGCCGGACGCTCAGCTCGCTGAGGGAATCGTTCACGGTCGAGAGGGTAGCGGTACTAGAACCGCAGGAGTGCGCCGACGCCCTGCAAGGGCCCAAGGTCCGGGTAATGCCGGACGATCATGATCTCGGCTCCCTGGCCCAGGGCGGCTTCGATCGCGGCCTCGCGCAGATGGTCGAGTTCCTCGATCGGGCCGCCGTCGGCCGGGCAGCGGCCGCCGGACTCGAGCATCAACAGGCCGCAGGTCCGGCAGCGCGCGCCGCGCTGGTCAAACCCGGGCTCGAGCAGCAGGGTCTGGACGCGCCGCTCGTTGAGGGCCGCGAGCGTGTCCTCCGGGCCCCCCACCGCCCGCCCGCCGCTTCCGACGCCGGCGGCCAGCCGGTCGAGCGTCTCGCGCTCGCGCCGCTTCTCGTCCTCGACCACCAGCTTGGCCAGCGCGCGCCGGATCTCGTCGTCGTTCGCGCTCGACAGATCGACCTCGATCCGGCCGGGCGCCAGGTTGGCCTTCACCTCCGCGGCCAGGTGGGTCTCCAAGCGGGGCACGATCTCCACTGGGCCGCCCAGCGCGGCACGGTCGAAGCGCTCGCCGCGCCAGCGCTGGTTTACGCCGTGGGCCACCCGGCGGAGGTGGTCGTCGGTGTCCTTCTCCACGCTCCGCTCGTACCTGGCCTGCGACCAGCCTCCCTGATCGTGCTGGCCGTGGACATACTCGTCGAAGTTCGCGTGCTCTTCGAGGCGATCGACCGGACCGCCGAGCACGCGGCCCACTCGACGGTTCACCAGCGCGACCAGCCAGCGGCGCTGCTGAAGCGCCTCGACGAGCGGCTCGACGTACGCCGAGCGGCCGATCACCACCCGTCCGGGCGTCGGCCGGGGCAGCTGGATCACCTCGAACAGGTCGTCCTGGCCCGAGCAGAACACGCCCAGCGCGCCGGCGCCTTGGAACGGCGGCTCGCGTGAGTTCAGGTAGTCATCGATTCGCCGCAGGTCGGCTCTGAGCGTGATCAGGTCGTCGTGGCCGAGGCCGTCGGCGGCGTCGAGCTCGCGCGCGGCCTGGTCGATCAGCGAGCGAACCTGGGCCGCGCGCGCCGGCGCTGTGGCGAAGCGCTCGGGATCGAGATCCAGGTAGAGGCTGATGACGGGATGGCCGGTGCGGTGCTCGAGGAGCCGTCTCGCCGGATCCACTGGCGCCACGCTGCTCACCGCCGTAGCGTACCCCGCGCACGCCGCAGGAAAAACCTGCGTGCCGCGGGCGGAGGGTCAGCCCTGCGCGTCCAGCGCCTGGTTGACCAGCTCGTCCGCCCGGGCGTTCTGCGCGCGGGGAACGCTCCGAACCCGCCAGCGGTCGAAGCCGCGCAACGCGGCCATCGCCGCGGCGTGGAGCGGCTTCATCGCGGGATGCTTGACCTTGTAGGCGCCGGTCAGCTGGCGAGCCACCAGCTCCGAGTCGTTCACGACCTCGACCTCGCTGGCGCCGAGCGCCCGCGCGCGCTCGAGTCCGCGCAGGAGCGCCCGGTACTCGGCGACGTTGTTCGTGGCCACGCCGATCGCCTCGGCGAGCTCGTCCAGCACGTGTCCGCTCGGATCGGAGATCACCACGCCGATCGCCGCCGGCCCCGGGTTGCCGCGCGCGCCACCGTCGACGTGAAGGACCAGCTGCAAAAGCGCGCTACTCGGTGGCGAGCTCGGGCAGCTCGCCCGGGACCCGCGGGCGGCGGCGGTCACGCACGGAGCGATTTCCGCCGCCGGATGAGGCGCGGCGCCGCCGCGAGGTCTTGCGGCGGTCGACGATCACCTCGACGTTGGGATCGTCGGCGTAGTAGCGCTCAAGCTTGGGGAAGAGCTCGTCGGAGAGCGCTTTCGGGACGACGCAATAGATCATCCGCGGGGATGCTAGACGCGGTCGGGCGCCTCGACCATCGAACGTGTGTCTAGAGCGATTCCAGCGTCCTCTGTCTAGGCCGACCGAGCGCGCCGTGCTGGTCGTAGGAGGCGTTCGGCCGGCGCTCGCGCGGGCTGAGCTCGTCCAGCTCGTACCCCTGGGCGGCGAGGCGCACGACCGGCTCCTCGTCGGAGAGGTCCACCTCGTAGCGGTACCAGCAGAGCTCCCACGAGGCCACGATCTCCACCACGCTTCGATGATCATCATTCGGGTGTATCGAAACGGTCGGGGCGCCGAGCGACCGGCCCACCCCGGCCACCGTCCGGCGGTGCTCGGAGTTGTTGAACACCTCGATGGCCGCGGCGATTCTCTGCTCGGCTCCCATCGGCACCGCGCGAACGTGCCGCGGCTCACGCGTGGCGGGCTCGCGCTCGCGCGCGGCGGGCTCGCGCTCGCGCCGGCGCGGCCCCCGCGGCGGCGGGGGCGGCTCGGGCTCGGCCTCGCCGACCGGCGTGTCGGGCACGGGGTCCGCGGGCGGGCGTTCACGTTCGCGCCGCAGCCGTAGGCGGCTCAGAAACCCGCTGCGCCGCCGCGAGGCGTCCTGGCTGGCGTCATAGGTCGGCACCGTCCCCTCTCGGAGCCAGCCCTCGTGCAGCGCCCGCGGCTTGCACAGGTCGCACACCGACCGCCGCGCGCCGCCGTCGATGTAAATCTCGGGGTGCTCGCCGCGCAGCAGCGTCCTTCCGCACACGTCGCAGATGACGATCGCGGTCGACGGACGTATGTCCCTGGTGGCCACGCCGTGCGACTGTACCGGATCGGACCGGCGCCACCCGGGACGCCCGTGCGCTTCGCGCGAGGGCATCCCGGGCGCCGTCCGGTCCTCAAGCCCTAACGGCCTCCTTCTCGGCCTTTGCTTCCTCGACCACCTTGCCGGCCAGGTGGCCGGGGACTTCCTCGTAGCGGAGGAACTCCATGGTGAACTCGCCCTGGCCGCCGGTGATCGAGCGCAGATCCGGGGCGTAGGAGAGCACCTCGGCCATCGGCACCTCGGCCTTGACCTCGGTCATCCCGGCCCCGACCGGCTCCATCCCGAGCGGCCGGCCCCGGCGCGAGTTCAGATCACCGATCACGTCACCCACCGCGTCCTCGGGGGCGCTGACCGTGATCAGCATGATCGGCTCGAGCAGCACCGGCGCGGCCTGCTCCATGGCCTGCTTCATGGCGAGTGAGCCGGCGACCTTGAAGGCCATCTCCGAGGAGTCGACGCTGTGATATGAGCCGTCGTACAGGCGCACGCGCACGTCCTTGACCGGATAGCCGGCCACCACGCCCTCCTGCATGGCCTCGAGCACGCCCTTCTCGACCGCGGGGATGAATCCGGTCGGGATCACCCCGCCCTTGATCGCGTTGACGAACTCGAACCCCTCCCCCGTCGGGAGCGGCTCGAGCTCGATGTGGCAGTCGCCGAACTGCCCGCGGCCGCCCGTCTGCTTCTTGTGGCGCCCGTGGGCCTTCGAGGGCTTGCGGATCGTCTCCTGGTAGGGCACGTGCGGCGGGTTGAGGTTGACCTCGGCCCCGAAGCGGGACTTCAACCGCTCGACGATCACCTCGACGTGGACCTGCGAGAGCCCGGCCACGATCTGCTCGCCGGTCTGCTCATCGCGATGGAGGTCGATCGTCGGGTCCTCCTCCTGGAGACGGCGCAGCGCGGTGAACACCTTCTCCTCGTCGCCCTTGCTCTTGGGCTCGACGGCGAAGGCCATCACCGGCGCGGGCAGCTTGATCGACGGCATGTTGATCGGCTCGTCGCGCGCGGCCAGCCAGTCGCCGGCCTTGGTCTCCTTGAGCTTGGCCACCGCGCCGATGTCGCCGGGCCCGAACTCGGTCGGGTGGCCGGTGCCCGAGCCCTCGAAGGTGAGCAGCGTCCCGATCCGCTCCTTGGTGTGGGTGCGGGTGTTCAGCACTTGCGAGTCCTGCTTGACGGTCCCCTGATAGACGCGGAACATGTTGATCCGGCCGGCGAAGGGGTCAGCCCGGGTCTTGAACACGTAGGCGAACGTTTCCTTGTCCTCGACCGGCTCGAGCGTCACCTCGCCCACGTCCAAGCCGCCGTGCTTGACCGGCGAGGGGAGGTCTTCGACGATCGCGTCGAGCAGCCGGTTGGTGCCGAGGTTCCGGGTCGCCACGCCGCAGGTGACGGGGAAGATGTCGCCGTGGTTGGTCCCGTCCTTGAGCGCGTCCACGATCTCCGCGTGGGAGATGTCCTCCCCCTCCAGGTAGCGCTCCATGAGCGCGTCCGAGTTCTCGGCGACCTCGTCCATCAGCTTCTCGCGGTACTCCTGCGCCTGATCGGCCAGCTCGTCGGGAATCGGGATCTCCTTGCTGTTCTCCCGGGTGGCGGCGGCGTACTCGTAGGCCTTCATGTCCACGAGGTCGATCACCCCGGAGATCTCGTGCTCCGCGCCGATCGGGATCTCGGTGGCCACCACGTGCGCGCCGAAGGCAGACTTGAGCGAGTCGAGCGTGCGGAAGAAGTCGGCCCGCTCGCGGTCGAGCATGTTGACGAAGATCAGCCGGGCCAGGTCGAGCTCGGCGGCGCGCTGCCACAGCCGCGTGGCGTGGACCTCGACCCCCATGACGCCGTTGATCACGAAGATCGCGGACTCGCACACCCGCAGCGCGCCCAGGGCGTCGGCGATGAAGCTCGGGTCGCCCGGCGTGTCGATCAGGTTGACCTTGCGCTCCTGCCACTCGAAGGTCGACATCGCCGCCGTGATCGACATCTGGCGCGCCTTCTCGTCGGGGTCCGCGTCCGACACGGTGGTGCCGTCGACGACCGAGCCCATGCGGTTGATCGTCCCCGCCTGGAACAGCAGCGCCTCGTGCAGCGAGGTCTTCCCACTACCCCGGTGGCCGACGAGCGCCACGTTGCGGACGCGGTCCGCGGGCTTGTGCATGCCGTGCTCCTCTCCTTCGTGAATCAGTGAAGCGACGATACCGGGCCGTCGCTTCGGCTGATCGCCAGTCCGTCGACACCGCGTGCCCGCGGTGCTCGCAGCCGCGAACGGATCGAACGCGAGTGCCGAGGGCCCGGCGTCTCAGCCTCGCTCACAGCGAGCTCGAGGGCCAAGCCTGCTAATCCAGCTCGCCGGCCAGCTTCGAGCGCAGCCGCAGCACCGCCTTGGTGTGCAGCTGCGAGACGCGCGACTCCGTGACCCCGAGGACCTCGCCGATCTCGCGGAGGGTGAGGTTCTCGTAGTAGTAGAGGGCCACGACCAGCTTCTCGCGCTCCGGCAGGGCGGAGATCGCGTCGGCGATCCGGTCGCGCAGCTCGGACTGGTCCATGAGCTGCTCCGGATCGGGAGCCCGGCGATCGGGCAGGGTGTCGAGCAGCGAGATCGCATCGCCGCTCGAGTCCGACACGCTCCACAGCTCGTCGAGCGCGACGATCGTCGAGTTGGAGATCTGGAGCAGGGCGTCCTGGAAGTTCTCGACGCTGACCTCCAGCTCCTGGGCCATCTCCTCGTCGGTGGGGGCGCGCTGGAAGCGCGCCTCGAGCTTCACGTTGGCCCGCTCGATCTCGCGGGCCCGGGCGCGGACCGAGCGGGGCACCCAGTCGAGCGTGCGCAGCTCGTCGATGATGGCGCCGCGGATGCGGGTGATCGCGTAGGTCTCGAACTTGATCTCCCGGCTGAGGTCGAAGCGCTCGATGGCCGAGATGAGGCCGCCCAGCCCGTAGGAGATGAGGTCGGATTCCTCGACGTGGGCGGGCAGGCCGGAGCTCATCCGGCCGGCGACGTACTTGACCAGCGGCGAGTAGGCGACGACCAGCCGCTCCCGGGCGCGCTCGTCGCCAGCCGCCTTGAACCGCCTCCACAGATCTTGCAACTCGATCGCTTTGACGTTGGTTTCCACTTTGCCCCGGACGTTATTTGGGCCGCTTCATGCGCGCGGATGGGCTCGCGAGTACGTGGACCTCAGGCGGGTCGACTCGACGCGAGTGTAAACCTGAGTGGTGGAAATCGTTGCATGGCCGAGGAGCTCCTGGATCGCCCGCAGATCGGCCCCACCGTCAAGCAAGTGGGTCGCGAACGAGTGCCGCAGCGCGTGCGGATGGGCCTCGGCCAGCGCCGGCGAACGCGCCACGGCGCGCCTCGCCCAGCCGGCCAGCCGCCGCCTGACGTCCGAGGTGGACAGTCGCCGCCCCGACTTCGAGACGAATAGGGCGCGCTCGCCCTCGGCGCCTCGCAGAAGCGGCCGGGCGCGGGCCAGGTAGCGCTCGAGCGCCGCGAGCGCGTGCTCGCCGACTGGGACCAAGCGGGTCTTGCCGCCCTTGCCTTCGACGCGGACGGTCTCGGCGTCGAAGTCGAGCGAATCCACATCGACGGTGACGAGCTCCTCCGCGCGCAGGCCGGATGCGTAGGCCAGCTCGAACAGCGCCCGGTCGCGCAGTTCGAGCGGCGTTGCGGCGGGGATGGAGTCGAGCAGCGCGGCAACCTCGCTCGCCTTCAGCACGCGGGGCAGGCGCTGAGGGCGCTTGGGCGAGCTGAGCAGCTCGGCCGGATTGTCCTGGCGGGCGCCGAGCTCCATTTGGGTTCGGAACAGGCCCCGGAGCGCGGCCAGGCGACGGGCGATGGTGGCCGGCGCGATCCCGCGTTCGGCGAGGCTCGCGGCGTAGCGGCGCAGCGTGCGGACGTCGACCGCGGCGGGGTCGGCTCCGCGCTCCTGTGCCCAGCCGGCGAAGTCGCGCGCGTCGCCCGCGTAGGCGGTGCGGGTCTTCTCAGCCACCGCGCGGCGGGTGAGGTCATGGTCGAAGGCGGCCAGCGCGGCGTCCCAGGGGGAGGTGCGGGCGGCCGCGGGCATCGCGCCACCGTATTCGCCGCCTGTGGCGTCGGGCCTGCCGTGGTCCGCGCCGGTCAGGTGACGTAGACCAGCGTGCCGATCGGCGTGTACTGATAGACGTCGTGGGCCTCGGCGTACGGCATCTCCACGCAGCCCAGGCTCTGGGCCGAGCCGTATGAGCCGCGGAGGAAGCCGTGCAGGGCATCGCCTCCGTTGAAGTAGCTCACCCACGGCACGCCCGGATCGTTGTAGTGGCTTCCGTCGGGGTTGGTGCCGCTCATGGTCACCGACGGCGCGTGCTCGAACACGGCGAACACGCCCTTCGCCGTCGGCGCCTGCGGGATGCCGGTGTTGACCGGTCCGGAGACGGCGGTCTTGCCGTTGTGCCACGTCGCCTGGCTCTCGGGGCTGCCCTCGCTCACCTGCACGAACGTGTAACCGAACGTCGAGCCGCGCTCCGCGACGGCCGCCTCCAGCAGCGCGCGCCAGACCGTCGGTCCGGCGTCGCCGTCGGGGGTGATGCCGTGATCGTCCTCGAACGCCATCACCGCGCCCTTGGTCATCTCGCCGGAAACGCCGGGCGCCCACAGGTTACGCAGCGCCGCGGGAATGTCGTGCCAGCGCCAGGTGAACGAGCCTGCCGGTGGGTGAACCGCCGCGTCTTCCTCCGCGGCCGGCGTCCGCGCGACCGAGTCGTGGAACCGCACCGGCAGGTAGCCGAGCTGGGCGAGCAGCTGCTGCAGGCGCAGCGTGGAGCCCCGCGGCACCGTCCAGGTGGCCTTGCCGGCGACGAGGTGCACGCTGCCGGGCAAGCCGATCGTCACGTGCGCGCCGAGGCCGTAGCCGTAATCCTCGGGCTGGAACACGATCGTGTGGCTGTCGACCTGATGCCAGATCCCCTTGGTCATCGGCAAGACCGGCGGCATCCCGCGGCCGAGGGCCTGGCCGACCGGCTTGGAGAACCTCAGGGTGATCGGGGTGTTCGAGCGGATCGTCGAGCCGGGTGCGGGGTTGGCGACGGCGGTGGTCGCGGAGCCGGCCGGGAACCAGCTCACCAGCGCGGGCGCCGCGATCTCCCATGAGCGCGGCGCCGCCGCCACCCATACCGACCCCGCCGCGCTGGCCCGCGGGAGGGTGAGAACCGACTGGGGAGTCCCGAGGACCCGGCGGTGCAGGCCGACCGGGGCCGAGCCGGACGATACCGTGGCCACCGGCGCGGCGAACTTGAGGATCAGCGGCTGCCCGGAGGGCACGGTCAGCCAGTGCTGGAGCAGATGCGCGCTGGGCGTCATCAGCGACAGATGGAGGTGCTGGGGCTTCCCGGTCAGCCAGGCGTTCCATCCCGGCCGCTTCAGCACCACGTCGATCGAGACGGGCTCATCGGCGCGAATCTTCTTGCTCGGCCAGATCCGATGGCCGGCCACGTACACCGGCACCGGGGTGTCGTGAGCGCCCGTGACCGCACTTACGCTATCGATGGCGGCGCCGCCCAGGGGGAGGTCGACCTTGGCCAGCGCGGTCGGGTCGGTCGTGAGCTTGGGCTTCGAGGACTTCAGCGCGACGGCGCCGCCGGCGAACGCGAGAAAGGCGAGGACGATGACGCCCAGAGCCGCGAACGGCCAGCGCCGGCGCGCCCGGCGCGGCGGCGGCGGCGGTGGATGGCGAAACGGCCGCGCCGTGCCGCGCTCAGGGCGTAGATAGGAAACTCGGGCCAGGTGTGATCACCCCTTCTCGTGCGGAATCGTACCGACCGGGTATTCGGCGGCCCGCCGCCACCGGGCGGAGCCGGGGAGATTCATGGTCGATTTCAGCCCGCAAACCGTGCGAAGACGCACCTTCAGGGTCTACCCCGCTCCCGCTGAAGCCCGCGGGGCCGCCGAGCTGGCGCAGGTGTCCGCCGGGCAATGCGTCGCCTGAGCTAACGAGTAACGGCCCCGAGCGACGCGCTCGATACCAGGCGCGCGTACTTGGCCAGCGCCGCCGCCGGCGCTGGACGCACGGGCGGTCGGTAGTCGCTTGCCCGCGCGGCGATCTCCTCGTCGGAGAGCGCGACGTCGAGGCGGCGGGCGTCGACGTCCAGGGTGATCTCGTCCCCGTCACGGACGATCCCGATCGGCCCGCCCTTCACCGACTCGGGGGCGACGTGGCCGGCCATCAGCCCGCGCGTGGCGCCCGAGAAGCGCCCGTCGGTCAGCAGCGCGACGTCCTCGCCGAGTCCCTCGCCAACGAGCGCCGCGGTGACCGCGAGCATCTCCCGCATCCCGGGACCGCCGGCCGGCCCCTCGTTGCGGATGACCACCACGTCGCCCGGCCCGATGCCCTGCCTGCGCACCGCGGCCATCGCCTCCTCCTCGGACTCGAATACGCGGGCCGGCCCGGTGTGGCGGCGGCGCTCGTAGCCGGCCACCTTCACCACGCAGCCCTCGGGGGCGAGGTTGCCGTGCAGGATGACCAGTCCGCCGGTGTTCTTGAGCGGGTCCTCCAGCGGACGAACCACCTGCTGGCCCTCGGTTTCCGTCGCCTCGTCGGCGTGCTCTCCGACCGTCTTGCCGGTCACGGTCTGCGCGTCCGCGTGGAGGAGTCCGGCCTGCTTGAGTCGCTTCAGGACAAGTGGGACGCCGCCGGCCGCGTATAGGTCGGGGGCGACGTACCGGCCGCTCGGCTTGAGGTCGCACAGGAGCGGCGTCCGCTCGCTGATCCGGTCGAAGTCGTCGATCGAGAGCTCGATCCCGATCTCCTTGGCTACCGCGAGGAGGTGCAACACGCCGTTGGTCGAGCCGCCGCTGCAGGCGATCGCGGCGATCGCGTTCTCCAGGCTCTCGCGGGTGATGATGTCGCTGGGGATCTGGCCGCGCCCGAGGACGTCCATGACCAGACGGCCGGCTTGTTTGGCCACGTCTTGCTTGTGCGGGTCGGTGGCGGGCACCATCGAGAACCCGGCCGGCGAGATGCCGAGCACCTCGAACGCCATCGCCATCGTGTTGGCGGTGAACTGCCCGCCGCACGCGCCGGCGCCGGGTGAGGCCGCATTCTCCAGTTCAGCGAGATCGTCGTCGCTGATCTTGCCCGCTGCGTGGGCGCCGACGGCCTCGAACACCTCCTGGATGGTCACCCGCTGGCCGCGGTAGTGGCCGGGATAGATCGAGCCGCCGTAGAGCATCACGCTCGGCACGTCGAGCCGGCACAGCGCCATCACGGTGCCGGGGATGGTCTTGTCGCAGCCGCTGATCGCGATCACCGCGTCGAACATGTGGGCGGCCGCGACCAGCTCGATCGAGTCGGCGATCACCTCCCGGCTGGCCAGCGAGGCCTTCATCCCCTCGGTGCCCATCGTGATCCCGTCCGAGATCGCGATCGTGTTGAGCTCCATCGGTGTGCCGCCCGCCTCGCGGATCCCTTCCTTCACCTTCGCCCCGAGCGCCCGGAGGTGAAAGTTGCACGGCATCGTCTCGATCCAGGTGTTGGCCACGCCGATGATCGGCCTCGAGAGCGCGTCGTCGTCGTAGCCGATGCCCTTGAGGTAGGCCCGGGCCGGGGCGCGCTCGGGCCCCTCGGTCAGGGCGCGGCTTCGGTGCTTGAGGTCCATGGCGCGAGAACCTTAGACGGTCGGAGGTGGCGCCTGGAGCGCCGCGCTCCCTGCTTGGCCGTAGTTGGTTCCTAGGCCGCGCTCTTGCGGTCGCCCGCGGGCGGCGGACCCTGCCCGCCGCCGTCGGCCAGCTGGCGCATGCGGCTGCGCTCCCACTGCGACAGCCGCCACAGGTCGCGGCGGATCTGGGCCGGATCGAGCTGGCGGCCGGGCAGGTGCATGTTGGCGGTCGAGATAAGCCGCCGCTCGTCACCGGTCAGCGCCATCCACTTGGCCAGCACATCGTCGGAGTCGGGCAGACGACTCGAGCCGTAGGGGCGCGTCTCGTCCGGGAAGGTGACGCAGTACTCGTTCAGCAGGCGGTGGGTCTGGGCCAGGTAGGCGACGATCGGCCGGTGGGGGTAGATCAGGTAGGCGTAGGGCGCGCCGCCGGTTCCGCCCGCGTCGTCGGGCCCGTCCGCAAGCGTGCCCCACACGCGCAGGAAGCCCAGGTCGCGGTACATCGCCCACTCCTCGTCGTTCACGCAAGAGCGCAGCAGGGTGCGCGCGCGCTGCTCGGCCCGCCGCTCGCGTCCAGGGTCATACGACCAGCTGGGCGTCCGCTGCCGCCGGGCGAGCCAACGGCCCCAGAGGTCATCGAGCCGCGGGACGATCAGGTCCGACAACAGCGCGATGGCGACGAGCGCGGTCGCTGCGAGCGCGAGCAGCACCGCGGCGGCGGCCTACCTGCCGCCCGCTGCCCGCGGGAAGAAGATCACGCGGTCGGCGTCCCAGGGGATCTCCTCAAACGAGCGGACCATCATCGACTCGCGCCGGCCGTCCTTGTCCGCCACCGGCACTGCCGCCCAGAGTCCCGCGTCCAGCTGGCGGCGAAACTCCTCGATCAGCCGCTGCTCGTCGTCGGCCCGCGTGGCGTCTCCTTCGGCGATCAGAACCTCTCCATGGCCTGGCTTCATCCTCAGGAACCGCACGCCCAGATTATGTCAGAACCCCGCCGGTCGGCCGCCGGGCTCCGCTGGCGCTCCGGCGCTCGCGCTGCCCGGCTTGCTCCGCTTTGGAGCCAATGCCCAGGATGTCGACCGGGCCGGGGCCGGCGCCGATCTCGCGCAGGCCCTGCGCCACCGCGCGGGAAGCGGCCGCCTGCGCCGCGCGCGCGGCTTCAAGCGGCGCGTCACCATGGGCGAGCCGGGCGGCCAGAACCGATGAGTGGGTGCATCCGGACCCGTGTGCGGCACCGTCCGGGTAGCGGGGTCCCGGCAGCTGGGCCACGCGCCGGCCGTCGAAGAAAACGTCGCATATGTCGACGCGATGGCCACCCGTCACGACCACGGCATCCGGCCCCATCGAGTGGATCGCGCGAGCGAGCCCCTCGACGTCCAGTTCCGCGCCGCCCGCCACCAGCGACCTGGCCTCGGGCACGTTCGGCGTCACCACGCTGGCCCGCGGGAGCAGCAGATCGATGAGCGTCGCGCGCGCGGCCGGGTCGAGCAGCTGAGCGCCCGACTCGGCGACCATGACCGGGTCGAGTACGACCGGGATGCGCTGGCTCACCTCCTCCAGCGCCCGCGCCACCGCCTCGATCGTCGGCCGGTCGCCCAGCATCCCGATCTTCACGGCGTCGATCCCTATGTCGCTGGAGACGGCGCGCACCTGGGCGACGATCACGTCGGGCGGAACGGGATGCACGGCGGTTACGCCGGCCGTGTTCTGCGCGGTGATCGCGGTGATCGCGGTCATCCCGTGCACACCGCAGGCCGCGAACGCCTTGAGATCGGCCTGGATGCCGGCGCCGGCGCCCGAGTCCGAGCCCGCGATGGAGAGGACCCGCGGTATGCGATGCGTTCCGAACACGCTAACCAGGGTAGTCCCGCGCGCGCTGCGCCCGCCCCGCTACGCGGCGGCCGAGTAACGGCCGCCGGCGCCGCGGCGGACGAACCCGCCCAGCTCGAGCGCGGCCAGCGCGGCGAGACCCTGATCGGGGCCGAACCCGGCCCGGGCGAGCGCCGCCGCGGTCTCGTGACCCTCGGCGATCGCCGCTAGCAGGGTCCGCAGCTCGGCCGGCGGCTGCCGGCGGCGGGGGGCGCCAGCCAGGCGCACGCCGGCGCCGAACAGGTGGTCGAGCACGTCCTGTGCCCCACGCACCACGCAGGCGCCGGCGGCCAGCAGGCCGTTGGCGCCCGCCGCCTGGGGCGAGGTGACCCGGCCCGGCACCGCGCCCACCGGCCGGCCGATCTCCCGCGCCACCCGCGCGGTGACGAGAGCCCCGGAGTACTCCGTCGCCTCGACCACCACTGTCATGGCCGCCAGCGCGGCGATGATCCGGTTGCGGGCCAGGAACATCCAGCGCCGGATGCTCGTGCCAGGCCCAAGCTCCGACACGGCCGCCCCGCCGGCGAGGATCCGGCGGTGAAGCGCGCGCTTGGCGGCGGGATACGGCCGGTCGGCGGAGCCCGGGAGCACCGCCACCGTCGCCCCGCCCGCCTCGAGCGCACCGGCATGAGCGGCCGAGTCGATCCCCAGCGCCATGCCGCTGATGACGTTCAGCCCACTGACGGTGAGGCTGCGCCCGAGCGAGCGGGCCGCGTCCCGCCCGTAGTCCGACGGGCGCCGCGAGCCCACGACGGCCACCGGCTCTCCGGCGGTCAGCTCGAGCAGCCGTCCGAGGTCCCCGGCCACGTGGAGCATCGCCGGCGGGGCGGGGAGGGCGAGCAGCGCCGGCGGGTAAGCCGGGTCGCAGCGGCAGATCGTCTCGAGGCCGGCCGCGCGCGACCGGGTCCTGACACGCCCGACGTCGAGCGCCTCGAGCTCGTCCCGCAGACGGGCCCGCGTTCGGCCGCCCGCCGCGGAGATCAAATCATCGTCGTCGAGCTCGAGCACGTCCTCGAGCCGTCCCCGGAACCGGTCGATGTGCCCGGCCATCCTGGCGAGCAGCCACGTCCGGGCCGTGCAGGCATCACACGCTCGCGGCGTCATGCCGCCAGCGCGCTCTCGGCGGCGCTGCGCTGGCGCAAGCTGAGCGCTCTCAGCACGTCCGCCTGAGTGATTTGGTCGCGGCGCTCGAGGTCGGCGATCGTCTGGGCCACCCGCACGACCCGGTGGCGCCCGCGTGCGCTGAGCGCGCCGACCACGTAGGCCTGGGCGAGGACGCGCTCGGCGGGCTCCTCGAGCCGGACGCATCGCCGGAGCAGCCGCGCATCCATGTCGCCGTTGCAGCTCGCCGCCGTCCCCTCGAGCCGACGCCGCTGGCGCGCGCGGGCGGTGGCGACGCGATCGCGCGTGCGGGCCGAGGACGTCTCGGGCGAGGCTCGAAGCTCCTCCTCGCTCGGACGCTCGACGTTAACCAGGAGGTCCATCCGGTCGAGCAGAGGCCCGCTCAGCCGGCGCTGATGGCGGCGCAGATCGCTCTCGCCGCACCGGCACCGGTCGCCCACGCCGGCGAACCCGCACGGACAGGGGTTGGTGGCGGCGACGAGCATGAAGCGGGTCGGGAACACGAGCGCGCGCTGGCCGCGCACGATCGTCACCCGCCCGTCCTCGAGCGGCTGGCGCAGCGCGTCGAGGCTGGAGCGCTGGAACTCGGCCAGCTCGTCCAGGAATAAGACCCCGTGGTGGGCGAGGGTCGCTTCACCCGGCCGCGGCGTCGCTCCGCCGCCGACGAGACCGGCGGCCGAGATCGTGTGGTGCGGGGCGCGGAACGGTCGCGTCCGGATCAGCCCGGCGGCGTGCAGGCCCGCGACGCTGTGGATACGGGTCACCTCGATCGCCTCGGCCCGGGTCATCTCGGGCAGGATCGACGGGATCCTCCGCGCGAGCATCGTCTTGCCCGTCCCGGGCGGGCCTTCGAGCAGCAGGTTATGGCCGCCGGCCGCGGCGATCTCGAGGGCCAGCAGCGGGGCGGCATGCCCTCGGACGTCAGCCAGGTCGGATTCGAACGTCGTGGCGGACGTGGCGAGCCCGGGCGCGCCGGGCAGGTGCGCAGGAAGCGCGGGAAGCGGCTCCCCCTCCAGCACCGCGGCCGCCTCCCTCAGGGTCGAGACGCCCGCGATCTCGAGCCCCTCGACCAGCGCCGCCTCACGGGCGCGCTCGCGCGGGACGATCAGGCGCGTCAGCCCGGCGCGCCGCGCCCCCTCGGCCACCGCCAGCGCGCCTGGCGAGTCGCGCAGCTCGCCCCCGAGCGACAGCTCGCCGAACACGGCATACGCGCTCAGGGCGTCGGCCGGGACCTGTTCGCTGGCGGCGAGGACGCCGACCGCGAGCGCGGCGTCGAACCCGGGACCGACCTTGCGCAGAAAGGCCGGGGCGAGGTTCGCCGTGATCCGCGTCTGCGGGAACTCGTACCCCGAGTTCATGATCGCGGAGCGGACCCGGTCGCGCGACTCGCGCACGGCGGCGTCGCCGAGCCCGACGATCGTGAACGCGGGAAGGCCGCTGCGGATGTCGACCTCGACCCACACGTGGCGGGGGTCGATGCCGTCGATGGCGAACGTGGCGATGCGCGCGAGCATCGCGCCACCGTACGCGCCGGCGCGTGACAGGTGTGTCACGCCGCGTTCCAACTCTGCTTAGCTGGCCCATGCGCGGTTGCGCAGAGTTGAGACGCCGCGTGCACCACCTGTCACGCCGTCGCGCGTAGCGTCCGCGGACGTGACCGGCGACCCCCGTCCCCAGCTCGGCCGGCTCGGCGAGCAGCTCGCCGCCGAGCACCTCGTCCGGCGCGGCTTTCAGATCGTGGAGCGCAACTACCGCACCCGGTGGGGCGAGCTCGACATCGTCGCCTTCGACGGGCGGACGCTGGCGTTCTGCGAGGTGAAGACTCGGCGGGCGATCCGTGCCGACGCCGCTCCGCTCGAGGCGGTCCGCTCGGGCAAACGCTCTCGGGTGCGCAAGATGGCCGGCCGCTGGCTGCTCGATCGGCCCGATCGCCCCTATGCCGAGAACCTGCGCTTCGACGCCATCGGCGTGACCCTTGACCGATCGGGCCGGCTGGTCGGACTCGAGCACCTCGAGGGCGCGTTCTAGTCGAGCAGTGCTCCGTGCTCCAGGACGAGCTGCTGGTAGGCCATCGACTGAAACGAGAGTCGGTGCAGCGGCGAGACGCCCAGGCGCTCGATCGCCTCGCGGTGCTCGGGCGTGGAGTAGCCCACGTGCTGGGCGAACTCCCAGCCTGGATGCGCGGCATCGGCGCGGCGCATGTACCGGTCGCGCGTCTCCTTGGCGATGACCGAGGCGGCGGCGATCGCCGCGCTCTTGGCGTCGCCCTCGACCACCGCGCGTTGATCGTGCCCGAGCGCCGCCACCGGGAACCCGTCGCTCAGGCAGACACACCCCTGGCACGCGACCTTGGAGAGGGCGTCGCGCAGGGCAGCCAGGTTGGTCACGTGCAGGCCGCGGGCGTCGATGCCGGGTGCGCAGCGGGAGACGATCGCGACCCTGGTGGCGACGCGCAGGATGATCGGGAACAGTTCGGCCCGGCCGTCCGGGGTCTGCTGCTTGGAGTCGTTGAGCGCGGCGAGCGCGCGAACCTCGCCCGGCCCGATCCGCTCGAGGTCGAACAGGACGCCAGCCGCCACCAGCGGCCCGGCCAGGCACCCGCGCCCGGCCTCGTCGGCGCCGGCCACGAACCGTACGCCGAGCGCCCGGTCGAACCTGAACAGCTTGCGCGCGGCGCGGGAGCCCGGCTTGCGCCGGGTCGCCGAAGCCGTTCCGTTGGAACGGCTAGAGGAAGCCGATCCGGTCCGGCGGCCAGTAGGTGAAGAAAGCGACACCGATGATGGACTTATCTGGGACGGGGCCCCAGTATCGGCTGTCCTCCGAGTCGGGGCGGTTGTCGCCCATCATGAAGTAGTCGCCGGGCGGAATCTTGATCGGTGTGCGGAAATTGCACGAAGGAGTGCCGGGGCTGCACGGAACGGTGTAGCCGTCCTTCTCGCGCACGTCGTTGCGGTACACGTGACCGTCGATGATCTGGATCTTGTCGCCGGGCAGCCCGACGACGCGCTTTATGAACGTCTGTTGCGACTGCTGCGGGGTGGGGGTAGCGCAGGCCTGGCTGTGCCCCCCGCCCTGGTTGGGGTTCGCGCACACGCCGTCTCCGAGGTCGGCACCGTGCGGCGGATGGAAGACCACGATGTCGCCGAGGCTCGGGTTGCCGGCCAACCGGTTGGTGAGCACCCGCTGGCCGATCTCGAGCGTGGGCACCATCGAGGGGCTCGGGATCCGGTACGGCTTGACGATGAAGGCCTGGATCAGGAGCGCGAGCGCCACCGCGATCGCGACCGTGATGACCAGCTCGATCAGCCCTTTCATGTGCGGTCTCGCAGCGCTGGGTGCGGCCGCCGGGTCGCGGCGGCCATCAGAGGAACCCGATTCGATCGGGCGGCCAGTAGGTCAAGAACGCCTTGCCGATGATCCACGCGCGCGGGACCGGCCCCCAGAAACGGCTGTCCTCGGAGTCGGGGCGGTTGTCGCCCATCATGTAGTAGTCGCCAACCGGCACGGTGATCGTCTGCGGGAAGTTGCAGGCCGAGTCGCCGGCGCATTGCACGATGTAGGGATCGGCCTCGCGCTTGCCGTTGCGGAACACATGACCGTTACGAATCGACAGTCGGTCTCCCGGCAGTCCAACCACACGCTTGATGAAGGTCTGCGAGGACGCCTGCCGCCAGGTCGCGGCGCACGCGGCAGCAGCCTCCTGACCGGCCTGATCCTCGCCCTGCTTCGGGTTCGCGCAGCCTTCGGCGTAGTCCTGCGGGGGGTGAAAGACGATGATGTCGCCGACGTGCGGGGAGGAGAAGTCCATGGCGAGTCGGTTGACGAGCACCCGCTGGTTGACCCGGACGGTGGGGAGCATCGAGCCGCTGGGGATGCGGTAGGGCTTCACCAGGAACGCCTGCACTCCGAGTGCCACTGCCAGGGCGGCCAAGATGATCCCGGCCAGCTCGATCAGCGTGCTCGCCGGCGACTTGCCCGCGGTGCTCACTCCCGCTCTTCTTCGGCGGGCGCCTCCGTGGCCGCCTTCGCCCCGGCCTCGGGCGCAGCTGCGTCCTCCGCCGCCACGGCCTCGGGCGCAGCTCCGTCCTCCGCCGCCACGGCCTCGGGCGCAGCTCCGTCCTCCGCCGCCACGGCCTCGGGCGCAGCTGCGTCCTGCGGCGCCGCGGCGTCGTCCGCGCCCGGCGCGTGGAGCAGCTCTCGCTCGACCGCGACCTCGGGCCTGGCGCTGCGGCGCTCGCGGACCCGAGCGCGCTTGCCCACCCGGCCCCGCAGGTAGTAGAGCTTGGCCCGGCGGACGTCGCCGCGGGCGGCGACCTCGATGCGCTCGATCTTCGGCGAGTGGAGCGGGAAGGTTCGCTCGACACCGACGCCGAACGACTGCTTGCGGACGGTGAAGGTCTCCCGGGCGCCGTGCCCCTGGCGCTTGATCACGACGCCCTCGAACACCTGCGTGCGGCGCCGCGTTCCCTCGATCACCTGGAAGTGGACGCGCAGGCGGTCGCCGGCGTCGAACGTCGGTACGCGGCGAAGCTGGGCACGCTCCAGGCTGTCGATCACAGTGCTCATGACGGTGCAGACCCCTGCCACACCCGGCAGTGCTCGGCGGTGGGGCGTAGCACACGGCGCATCCGCGCTCGTGTGCGGGCGGCGCCTATGGTAGCGGACCGCGCGCAGCGCTCTGCTCCAGGCGCCACTCGCGGATCCGCGCGTGATGGCCGGAGAGCAGGACTTCCGGCACCCGCCAGCCGCGATACTCGGCCGGCCGGGTGTAGTGGGGATACTCGGGAGCGCCGCCCAGGGCGTTGCTGAAAGACTCCTCGAGCGCGGACTCGGGATGGCCGAGCGAGCCCGGCAGCTTGCGCATCACGGCGTCGCAGAGCACCATCGCGGCGAGCTCGCCGCCGGCCAGCACGTACCGTCCGATCGAGACTTCATCGCTGGCGAAGTGATCGATGATCCGCTGGTCGAACCCCTCGTAGCGGCCGCAGAGCAGGATCAGGGCGGGCTCGCGCGCGAGCTGCTCGACCAGCCCGTCGTCGAGCAGTGCCCCGCCCGGCGCCAGAGCGATCACCCGGCGACCAGCGCACAGATCCACGGGATCAACGCCATAGCGCGCCCGCAGCGCGGCCTCCACGACGTCGACGCGCAGCACCATCCCCGCGCCGCCCCCGAATGGCGTGTCATCGACCTGACCCGCGCTGAGCGGGGTATGGTCGCGGTAGTTCACGTATTCGAGGTGATGCCCCCGGGCCAGGGCATTGGCCACGTGCCGCTGGCGCTCGAACCAGCCGAACGCCTCGGGGAACAGCGTGAACACGTCGATCTCCATCACGCCTCGCCCAGGAACCGCAGGTCGACGTCGATCGCGCGCGCGTCGACATCGACCTCCCGCACGGCGTCCGAAACCAGCGGAACCAGGAGCTCGCCACCGTCGGCGCGCTCGACCTCGAGCATCTCGCACGAGGGCAGCTCGACCAGCCGGCGAACCGTGCCCACCACGCGGGCGCCATCGTGCACCGCGCATCCAACCAACTCCTCGGCCCACCACTCGTCCGGACCGAGCTCCGGGGCCTCCGAGCGGGCGACGAGCATGTCCTTTCCGCGCAGCGCCTCCGCCGCGGCGCGATTCTCGTGGTCCTGGAGGCGCAGGATGAGGCGCCGGGGAGTGCCGGCCCGGCGCGTGATCTCGAACTCGCGGTCGTCGATCATCACGATCTCGGCACCGTCGAGGAGCTGGACGTTCGGCCGCGTCACGTGGAAGCTGCCGTCGAGGCCGTGCGGCCGCCCCACGCGGCCCGCATGAAGCCACTGCATTAGGCGTCGACGATGTCGACGAACACGCGGCGCTTGCTCCTGGCCGCCGCGCTCTTGACCACCGTGCGCAGCGCGGCGGCCGTCCGGCCGCCGCGGCCGATCACGTTGCCGTAGTCGTCGTCGGCCACCGATAGCTCGAGCACGGTCGCGCCATCCTCCTGCACCTCGTTGACGCGCACCTGCTCGGGATGCTCGACTAGACCTCGCGCCAGGTACTCGAGCAGCTCCTTCATCGCCGCAAGGTCTAGTGGATGCCCTGGGTGCGCAGCAGCTTCGAGACGGTGGCGGTCGGCTGCGCGCCGCGCGCCAGCCAGTCGCGGATGCGCTCCTCGTCGAGCACGATCGTCGAGGGTTCGGTCTGGGCGTTGTAGTGCCCGACGATCTCGATTACCCGTCCGTCGCGCTTGGCGCGCTGATCGGCGACGACCACCCGCCAAACCGGGTTCTTGCGCGAGCCGATGCGAGTTAACCGTAGCCGTACCGCCATAGGAAGGACGAGGTTAGCGGGCCTGACGCATCAGCGCGCCCAGATCGGGCATCCGCCCCTGTGCGACCTGACGCATCACCTTGCGCATCTGCTCGAACTGCTTGATCAGCTGCTTGACTGCCTGGACGTTGGTGCCGGAGCCCTTCGCGATGCGCAACCGCCGCGAGCCTTTGATCAGCTCGGGATGACGTCGCTCCTGCGGGGTCATCGACAGGATGATGGCCTGAATCCGGTCGAACTCGCGCTCGTCCACCTTGACCCCCCGGAGCTCCTTGCCCATGCCCGGGATCATCCCGATCAGCGACTGGAGCGGGCCTAGGCGGCGGACCTGGCGCATCTGCTCCAGGAAGTCGTCGAGCCCGAACTCCTGCTTGCGCAGCTTGCGCTCGAGCTCGGCCGCCTGCTGCTCGTCGTAGGTGTCCTGCGCTTTCTCGATCAGGGTCATCACGTCGCCCATGCCGAGGATGCGCTGCGCCATCCGGTCGGGGTGGAAGCGCTCGAACTGGTCGAGCTTCTCTCCCGTGGAGGCGAACAGGATCGGCTTGCCGGTGATCTCCTTGACCGACAGCGCCGCGCCGCCGCGGGCATCGCCGTCGAGCTTGGTCATGACCACGCCGTCGAACTGCACGACGTCGGCGAACTGCTCGGCCACGTGCACCGCGTCCTGTCCGGTCATCGCGTCGACCACGAGGAGCACGTCGTGCGGCTTAACCGCCTTCTTGATGTTGGCCAGCTCGGCCATCAGCTCCTGATCGACGTGCAAGCGGCCACTGGTGTCGATGATCAGCACGTCCTTGCCCTCGGACTGCGCACGGTCGCGCGCCCAGGCTGCGATCTTGACCGGGTCGCGATCGGTCCCCTGCTCGTACACCTCCGCGCCAGCCTGCATGCCGACCTTGATCAGCTGGTCGACCGCGGCGGGGCGGTATACGTCGCACGCCGCGACGGCCACCGAGGAGCCGTACTCCTGCTTGAGATAGCGCGCCAGCTTGGCCGTGGCGGTCGTCTTGCCCGAGCCCTGGAGCCCGGCCATGATCACCACCGTGGGCGGCCGGGGCGAAAAGGAGAGCTCGTGCGCCGCGCCGCCCATCAGGTCGGTGAGCTGGTCGGAGACGATCTTGACCACCTGCTGGCCCGGGTTGAGCTTGCCGATGATGTCGGCCCCGAGCGCCTGCTCCTTGACCGCGTTCGTGAAGCTCTTGACGACCTTGAAGTTGACATCGGCTTCGAGCAGGGCGAGACGGATCTCGCGCATGGCGGCGTTGATGTCGTCCTCGGTCAACGTGCCGCGACCGCGGACGTCGGCCAGCGTGGCCTGGAGCTTCTCGGCGAGGGAATCGAACATGTCCGCTCTCAGCGTACTGCGCGTAGGGCCCTACTCGGCGGTCACGAGGGCGCGCGCGAACTCGTCCGGGTCGAACGGCCGCAGGTCCTCGAGCTGCTCGCCGATTCCGATCAGCTTGACGGGGAGGCCGAGCTCCCGGGCGATGGCCAGCGCGATGCCGCCCTTGGCCGTGCCGTCGAGCTTGGTCAGCACCAGCCCGCTCACGTCGACCGTTTCGGAGAACAGGCGGGCCTGGCGCAAGCCGTTCTGGCCGGTCGTGGCATCGACGGTCAGCAGCGTCTCGTGCGGCGCCTCGGGGATCTGCTTGGCGATCACGCGCTTGACCTTGGCCAGCTCGGCCATCAGGTCATCCTGGGTGTGAAGGCGCCCCGCCGTATCGATGATCGCCACGTCAACGCTGTCCCGGCGGGCCGCGGCGATCGTGTCGTAGGCCACCGCGCCCGGGTCGGCGTCGGGCGGCCCCTTGACGAACGCGACGCCGGCGCGCTGCGCCCACAGCTCGAGTTGCTCGACCCCGGCCGCGCGGAACGTATCCCCTGCCCCCACCACGACCGAGCGGCCGAGCTCGTGACTCAGGTGCCAGGCGAGTTTGCCCACGGTCGTCGTCTTGCCGGTGCCGTTGACGCCGGCGACCAGGATCACCGTCGGGTGGGGGCGCAGGTCGATCTTGTCCTCGCCCGTCCTGGCGATCCCGGCGAGCAGCTCGGTGAGACGGTTGCTCAGCGCCTCTCCCCCGGTTATCCCGCCTTCGGTCGCCTCGCGCTCGAGCTGCTCGACAACTTTCGCCGTGGTGCTGGCGCCGACGTCGGCGTAGATCAGCGCCTCCTCGAGCCGCTCCCAGGTCTCGTCGGAGAGATCCTCGAACAGCGTGGCCTGGATCTCGGTGGTGAGCGCCTGGCGCGTCTTGCGGAGGTTCTCGCGCAGCCGCCGGAACATGCCGCGCCGGCGCTCCTGGGTCTCGGCCGCCGCCTCGGACTCCCGGGCCGGCACGCCGTCGACGATGAACAGATCTCGCCAGTCGCGCGCCATGCGGCCGGCGAGTTTACGCCGCCTCTTGGGCGGGCGGCAGCCGGCGCGAGATCACCTTCGAGATCCCGTCGGCGCCCATCGACACCCCGTAGAGGGAGTCGGCAGCCTCCATCGTGCGCTTCTGGTGGGTGACCACGATGAACTGGGCCTGATTCGAGTAGGTGCGCACCAGCTCGAGGAAGCGGTCGATGTTGAGATCGTCGAGGGCGGCTTCGACTTCGTCGAGGATGTAGAACGGACACGGCCGGGCGAGGAACACCGCGAACAGGAAGGCCAGCGCGGTCATCGACTTCTCCCCGCCCGAAAGCAGCGAGAGCCGTTTCATGTCCTTGCCGGCGGGCGTGATCTCGATCTCGACCCCGAGCCGGTCCTCCTCCGGCTCCTCGGCAGCGTCCGCCCGCTGCTCGCTGTCCTCGGCGTCGTCTGCATCGGATTTGTCGTCCGCCGGCCCCGGCGTGCCGCCGAGCACTCGCGCCGGTCCTTCGCGCTCGGTCACCAGGCGCAGGCGCCCACGGCCGCCGGGGAACAGCCGCGCCGCGACCTGCTCGAAGTTGCGGGCGGCCGCTTCGAACATCTGCTCGAAGCTCTCGCGGATCTGGCGGTCGGTGTCGGCGATCAGCTTGTTCAGCTCGCGCAGCGCGGTCTCGAGGTCCTCGCGCTGGCGCTCGAGTTCCTCCACGTGCGCCACCGCCTCCTCGTACTCGGCCTGGGCGAGCGGGTTGACCGGACCGAGCTGCTCGCGCCGGCGGGCCAAACGCTCGAGCCGGCTGCACAGCGCCTCGCGCTCCTGCACCGCGAGCGCGGTGTCCGCCGGCGCCGCCTCCAGCCCAAGCTGCCGCGCAAGCTCCTCGAGCTCGTGCGAGCACTCCTCGGCCCGGTCGCGAACGCGCTGCAGGCGGACCTCGCTCTCGGTCAGCCGCTCGCCGGCCTGGTGCAGCCGCCCATGGAGCGCCGCCTCCTCCTGGGCGCATTCCTTGAGCTCGGCCGCCACGTGTTCGCCCGCCTCGCGATCGGCTCGGAGCGCCTGCTCGAACTCCTCCCGGCGCGCGGCGAGCGCGCTCCCCGCCTGCACCAGCGCGCGCTGCACCCGCTGGACGAGCGGCCGCAGCGCCCGATCTCGCTCGATCGCGGCGCGCAGACGCTCGAGCCTGGACTGCCGTTCGGTCCGCTCGCGCGTGTCGCGGTCGCGTTCGGCGCGCGCCGCGGTCAGCTCGGCGGCGATCTGCATGCGCCGACCGGCATCCGGTCCGTCGTCGGGTGCCGCGCGCCGCCGCTCGATCATCGCGGTAAGACGCCGCTCGCGTTCGGCCCCCTCGTCGCGCTGGTTGATCGCGGCCCGGTGGGCGTCGGCGGCGCGCGCCGCCTCGCCCTCGGCCTCGGAGACCGTCTCGGCCACGCGCTCGAGCCCCTGCTTGGCCTCCACCTCGGCGCCGGCGGCGGCCTCGCTCGCGCGGACCAGCGTCTCGCGCCGATTGCGCTCGGCCAGCACCCGCTCCTCCCCCAGCGCAGCCGCCTGGCGAAGCTCGCGCGGCGCGGCCGACCACACTCGTCCGGTTCGGGTGACCGCGACCCCCGTGAAGCGCTCCGGCAGCCCCTCCAAGTCCTCGACGACCCACGTATCGCGCAACAGGCGCCGCGCGACGGCGAGCGTCTGCGCCGGCCCGCGGACATGCTCTACGAGCAGCTCGGCTCCGGTGGCCGGGGACGGCTGGGTCGGAGCAGCGTCGGCGTCGCCGGGGTCTCTCACCAGGGCGCGGCCGCCGTCGGCGCCGACGCGGTCAAGCAGCGCCGCCGCCTGCGCTCGGTCGTCCAGGACAGCGGCCCGCAGGCGTCCGTCGAGGGCCGCGGCGACGGCGTGCTCGTATCCCGGGTCGACCTCGAGCTGGTCGGCAAGCACGGCCGCCCCGCCGGGCGCCGCCCCGTGGCTGCGCAGGAACTGGTTGCACGCAGCGAGCTCGCCGCCGATGCGAGCTGCCTCGCGCCGGGCCGCCTCCACGCCGCGCTCTGCCTCGCGCAACTCGCGGCGCCGCCGTTCGAGGCCCGCACGTGCGTGCTCCCGCGCCGCCCGAGAAGTCTCGACCGCGGTCGCCTGCTCGGCCGTGGCCGTCCGGGCCGCGACCAGCTGCTCCTCGAGCCCGGCCAGCTGGCGCGCCAGCTCGGCCTCCTGGTCGCGCTCGAGCCGGGCCAGAGCCTGTTCGAGATCAGCGATCCTTCCCTCGGGGCGCGGGTCCGCCGGCTCCGCCTCGACGGCGCGCTCGATCTGGACCAGATGCTGCTCGGCTCGACCCAGCCGTTGCTCGAGGTCGCCGGCGGCTGCGCGTACCGCGTCGGCACGGTAGCCGACACGCTCGGCCGCGCCCTGAGCGAGGAAGCAGCGTCTCGAGAGCTCCTCGCGGTGGGCGCTGCGGCGGGCGAGCGCCTCCTCGGCCGCCTCGCGGCGTGCCGCGACGGCGGCGAGGGCACGCTCGAGGTCCTGGCGTCTGGCGCGGGCCTCGGCGGCCGCCGCCTGCGCGCTCGTCAGCTCGAGCTGGTGGTTGCGCAGGTCGTCGCGGACGAGCTCCCAGCGCGCCTCCAGCGTCTGGCGCTCCAGGCGAGCGTGCAGGTCCGCCGCCTCGGCCTGGCGCTTGAGCGGCCGCAGGCGCGAGCGCGCCTCCCGTTCCACGTCGAGCGCCCGATCCAGGTTGTCCTGGGTGCGGGCCAGCTTCAGCTGCGCCCGGTGCCGGCGCTTGCGGTGCTTGCCGAGGCCGGCAGCCTCCTCGATCAGCATGCGCCGGTCCCGCGGCTTGGAGGTCACGATCGACTCGACCCGGCCCTGGGAGATGACCGAGTGCATCTCCTTACCCAGGCCCGTATCGGAGAGCACCTCGATCACGTCAACGAGCCGACAGCGAGCCCCGGCGAGCCGGTACTCGCCCTCTCCGGTGCGGTCGAGCCGTCGCACGATCGAGACCTCGGGCGCGCCGAGCCCCAGCGTGCCCTCACTGTCGTCGAGCACCAGCTCGACCTCGGCGCCGCGGGCTCCCTGGCGCCCGGGCGCCCCGCCGAAGATCACGTCCTGCATCGACTGGCCGCGCACTGCGAGAGGGGACTGCTCCCCGAGCGCCCACAGGACGGCGTCTGTGATGTTCGACTTGCCCGAGCCGTTCGGCCCGACGATCACGCTCACTCCGGGTCCGAACTCGAGCCGGGTCCGGTCGGGGAACGACTTGAAGCCCTTGAGGATGATCGATTTCAGGTACACGGTGGTTGGGGGCGGGTGGGTGGGATGGTCACTCCAGCGCCTCCAATGCAACCTGGGCCGCCTCCTGCTCCGCGTCCTTCTTGCTCCGGCCCCGGCCGCGGCCGACCTCGGCCCCGCCGATCGTCGCGCTGACCGAGAAGACCCGATCGTGCGGCGGGCCCTGCTCGTCGACCACGTCGTAGCTGACAAGCGCTCCCTTGCGGGCCAGCCGCTCCTGGAGCGCGGACTTGAAGTCGACGGGATGCTCGAGGGCGTCCTCGATCTCGGGGGCGAAAGCCGCCACGACCGCCGCGGCGGTGCGCTCGTAGCCGAAGGCGAGGAAGCAGGCGCCGATCACCGCCTCGATCACCGAGGCGAGCACGCGTTCCGTCGCGACTAGCGCCGGAACCGTCGAGGAAACGCCGGGGGGCGCCGCCGCGGCCAGCCGATCGGGCACGCCGAGCCGCTCGGCGACCACGCGGCAGGACCGCCCGGAGACCGCCTGCGCGCGGATCTTGGTCAGGCGCCCGGGGCCGAACCGGTCGGCCTCGAGCCGTGGATAGAGATGGGACGTGAGGGCCAGGGCCAGCACGCTGTCGCCGAGGAAGGCGAGACGCTCGTAGGAGCTCGAGCGCCGACTGGTCCACGAAGCGTGGGTGAAGACGGGCGTGGAGAGCTCCGCGGGCAGCTCGTCCAGCAGCTGCCGCAGGAGCGCAGCCGGGTCGTCGTGGCGTGGAAGGCGCTTCGCGGTCACTCAGTCAGATCGTGGCCTGCGCTCGCCGGCGGCCGACGCGTGCGCGTCGCCACCGGTCACGCTCAGCACGAACTCGACGGCCTGGCCGACCGTCCTGATCTGCGCCGCCCGCTCGTCGGAGATGCGCACTCCGTAGGAGTCCTCGAGTTCCTGCACGAGCGTGTAGAGGTCGAGCGAGTCAGCGTCGAGGTCTTCCCTGAAGCGGGTCGCCTCCGAGATCGTGTCCGGGTCGACCTCGAGCTCGTCGACGAGGTGTCCGCGGATCACCTGGAAGATCTGCTCGCGGGTCACTGGGCAGAAACGGTAGCCGTCGGTTCGGACGAGGTCTGCGCGCCGCCGGGGATCGGACCGGACCGCCCGGCGGGCGGCCGCAGCGCGCCGGCCTGCTCGAGCGCGGCGCGAGTGCGACCGATCACATCGTGCTGCACGCCGCGGGCGGCGACATCGATGGCGCGGGCGAACCCGTGTGCGCTGAAGCGACCGTGCGCCACCACGCCGAGCTGCCTCAAGCCGAGCATGTACGCGCCGCCTGGTCCCTCTGGATCGATCATCGAACGGAGCTGCTGCATCGTCGGTGCGATCAGCCGGTTGGCCAGCCTGCCTCGGGCCGAAGTTCCCGCCATCTCACCGACCAGCCGCATCGTCCGGCTCGATACGCCCTCGATCAGCTTGAGCGTGATGTTGCCAGTGAAGCCGTCCATGACAACGACGTCGGCGACGCCTTCGACGATCTGCGTGCCCTCGACGTTGCCGACGAAGTTGAGGCCGACGCCCCGCGACCCCGCGAGCTGCTCGTGCACGCTGACCAGCTCGGGGGTTCCCTTGCCGGGCTCCTCGCCATTGGACAGCAGCGCCACGCGCGGCGAGTCGATCCCGATCACCGCCTGGACGAACGCCGCGCCCATGTGCGCGAACTGGACCAGGTGCTCGGGGCGGCAGCTCACGTTCGCGCCGACGTCGAGCAGCAGGATGGGCGAGCCGCCGGGGGTGGGCAGGGGCAGCGCGAGCGCGGGGCGATAGATGCCGCGATCGCGGCGCAGGTGCAGCAGCGCGGCGGCCAGGGCCGAGCCGGTCGATCCGCCGGTCACGAACGCCTGCGCGCGTCCCTCGGCCACGGCCTGGGTGGCCTGCACGATCGAGGCCTCGGGCGTGGCCCGCACCGCCTGAGCCGCATCCGCCCGCTTGGCAATCGAGACCGGGGCATCGACGACCTCGACGCCGGCACCCACCGGGCCGATGTCCTCGGCCGGTCCGAACAGGAGGACCCGGATGCCCTCGGCGGCCGCGCGGGCAGCGCCAGCCGCGACCTCGCGAGGGCCGAGATCCGCCCCGCCCGCATCCACGGCGACGGTTAGCACCGGTGGCCTAGCTCAGCTGCTCGTCCCGATCCGGAACGATCACTTCGCGGCCCTTGTAGCTGCCGCACACCGGACACACCCGATGGGGAAGGCGAGGGCTGTGGCACTGCGGGCACGCGTTGTAGGTGGGCGCGCCGATCTTGTGCTGCGCACGACGCTGCGTCGTGCGCGCATGCGACTGCTTCTGCTTGGGAACGGCCATGTGAGGCAGTGTATCCGCCCTACCGGCGGCGACCCGCTCACTGCCGGGCGCCTACTCGAAGCGAAGCTTCGATAGTGCGGCCCAGCGCGGGTCCGGGTCGCGCTCGTGGCGATGTTCGGGGCCCGCGTCGTTGAGGTTCACTCCGCACAGCGGGCACAGGCCGGCGCAGTCTTCCCGGCACAGCAGATTCGCCGGCACGCTCAGCGCCAGCGCATCGCGCGCCCAGCCGTGCAGGTCGAGCACCCCGTCCTGAACGTACGGCGAGATGAGCTCGTCGCTTTCGTCCCGCGTCTGGGCGCGGCCGCGCGCGCGCGCGGCGCCGGCGGCGCCGGGTTGCGAGACCTCACGCGCGTCGACGCTGAAGCTGGGCGCGGCCGGCTCCAGGCAGCGCATGCACGGGCCGGCCAACGCAGCTTCGAAGCGCAGGCGCAGGGCGTACCCATCGCCGGTAGTGCGAGAGATGTCCAGTTGGATGGGCACGGTTTCTTGCCGTACGGGATAGGTCTCCCCGGCCAGTTCGAGCGGGTCGATGGCCACGTGCAGATCGAGGCGCCGGCCTTCGCCGGCGGTGAGGCGCAGGCCGCCGAGGTCAAAGGTGTCTGTGCGCAGAGGGGACATACGTATCGAGCTTAACGCCGGGTCCGCCGCCTACCGCAGCGCGCCTTACCCGCTCGATGAGGCGCCTCGGACCGCAGCCCGCTGCCGCAGCGCCCTGGCAGTGGGGCGAACCGAAACGTTTCGCCCGGAAGGCCGAGGCCGGGAGCGGTCAGGCGAGGACGCAGGATCCGATGCGTAGCAGCGCCACGCGAGGATCCGAGGACAAAGCCTGGCGGTCATCCGGGCCGGCATTACGGGTGGAACGTTGAGGTGAGGCCCACTAGTCGGCGGCGCGCAGCCTGCGCATGGTCAGCTGCTCGGGCGCCGGCGGCGCTTCCGGCGCGTCGCCGGTGCCGGTGCCAAGCTCGGGAACGTGGACGCTACGGGCGCTGACGGTGACCGGTTCGAGCTGGCCCAGCTCGCGTCCGCCCGCCACCGAGCCGTGATCCTCGAACCGGCGCGCCGCCGGCAGCACGCGCGCCTCGTATGAGCCGACCGCCTCGTTGTAGGCACGGACCGTGCTGTTGAGGCGCGTGCCGAGCGTCGAGAGCAGGCGGGAGAGCTTCGCCAGGCGACCGTGCAGCTCGCGCCCGAGCTCGGAGATCGCCTGGGCGGACTCGGCCACCCGCTCCTGTTGCCAGCCGTAGGCCACGGCGCGGAGCATGGCCAGCAGCGTGGTCGGTGTCGCGATCAGCACGCGCCGCGCCATGGCGTCCTCGATCAGCGCGGGGTCGGCCTCAAGCGCCGCGCCATACAGGTGCTCGCCGGGCAGGAACATGACCACGATGTCGGGGGCGGAGTCGAGGCCCGCCCAGTAGGCCTTGTCGGCCAGCGCCTTGACGTGGCGGCGCAGCAGCCGGGCATGGTCGCGCAGGTGGCGCTGGCGCTCCTCCTCGTCGCGAGCCTGGTAGGCGTCGAGCACGCCCTGCAGCGGCGCCTTGGCGTCGACCACGACGTGCTTGCCTCCCGGGAGGCTGACCACCAGGTCGGGCCGCAGCGCCGCCTCCTCCCCCGCGACCACGGTCTGCTCGGCGAAGTCACAGTAGCGGACCATGCCGGCCAGTTCGACCACGTTGCGAAGCTGCATCTGACCCCATTGTCCGCGGGCATTGGGCTTGCGCAGCGCGGTGACGAGCGCACCCGTCTCGGTGCGCAGGCGCTCGCCAGTCTCCGACAGGGACTTGAGCTGGGCCTCGAGGCGTCCCCGCGACTCGCGGCGCTCCCGGTCGAGCGTGACGAGCTGCTCGTCGACGCGCCCGAGCTGGTCGCGCAGCGGCGCGACGAGCTGCTCGACCGCTTGCTGGCGCTTGTCCAGGTCGCCCTTAGCCTCCGCCTGCACCGCACGGAGCTGCGCGCGGGCAAGTTCCGAGAGCTGGGCCATGCTCGACTGGAGCGCCTCGACGCTCAGCGCCTTGAACGAGGCCGACAGCCGCTCCTGGGCGTCGTTGATCGCGGCGAGACGCTCGGCCGCCATGGCGCGCTCGTGCTCCACCTCCGCCCGAGCCCGGATCAGCTCGCGCTCGAGTTCGCCGGCACGTGCCGTCTCGCGCGCCAGCGAGCGCAGCCGGGGCCGCACCGCCAGGAGGACTGCACCTGCGCCGACAAGCAAGCCGATGACCAACCACATCGCGTTCATAGCCCATCCAGCATTGCGTGGAGCTCGGACGGAACGATTTGCCCGCACCCCGATTGTTTCGGATGCAAGAATCGCCGCCATGGGAGAGGATCGGATTCGGCGCCGCGTCACCGTGCATGGTCGAGTCCAGGGCGTGTTCTTTCGCGACTCGCTCCGCCGGCGCGCGCAGTCGCACGACGTGGCGGGCTGGGCGTGCAACCGTTCCGACGGCGCGGTCGAGGCCGTCTTCGAGGGAAAGCCCGAGGACGTGGAGCAGCTGGTCCGCTTCGCGGAAAACGGCCCCCGTCAGGCCGAGGTCGAGACCGTCGAGGTCAACGACGAGGAGCCGGAGGGGCTCTCAGGCTTCGAGATCCGCTGAGCGCCAGGCTTCGACATCCACTGAGCGCAGACTTCGAGATCCGCTGAGCGCCAGGCTTCGAGATCCGCTGAGCGCCAGGCTTCGAGATCCGCTGAGCGCGTCACGCCGCGGCCCCCATCCTCGCCACGCGCTCGGTGAACGCATCGAACAGCCACCAGGCACGCTCCCGGTTCTCGCCCTCGCGCTCGAGCGTCTCCGCGAGCACCCGGTCGGGATCGACGCCGTCTCGCGCCAGCCGGTCGCCCGCGCCGGCCACCCACGACCCGACGATCTGCGGCGTCGCCTCGGGATGGAACTGCACGCCGAGGCTCCGCCCGATCGTGAACGCCTGGGGCCCGGCGGCGCTCTCAGCCAGGAGTGAACCGCCGGGCGGGACCGTGAAAGTGTCGTAGTGCCACTGCAGCCACGGCCCCGCCGGCACGAGCGCCGGAGCGCGGGTCGTGATCGGCACCCATCCGATCTCCGGGCGGGCGGCACGCATCGCGTGACCGCCCAGCGCCCGCGCCAGCAGTTGGGACCCGAAGCAGATCCCGAGTACCGGCACGTCGGCGTCGAATGCGCCGCGCAGCAGCCGGATCTCGCGCGCCAGCCACGGCACCGAGTCGTCGTACGCCGCGCTCTCGGAGCCGAGCGAGACGACCAGCTCATAGGCGCTCGGGTCTGGCTCCCCACGGTGGCGGTCGATCCGCCACACGTCCTCGGCGAGTCCGCGCTCGCCCAGCCAGGCGCTCACGTGCCCGGCGGGTTCGTCCTTCCCGTGCTGGACCACCAAAGCCCGCATCAGCTCGAACTTTGGCGATGTAACCCCGTATATGTCAGGTGCATCGCCAAAGTTCGTGGCTCAGCCCGCGAGCGCGGCCTGGAAGGCCTGGCGCGCCGCGTCGCCGCGGACCGCGAACACCACCCGTTCCAGACTGCTCTGGCCGGCCTCCAGATGCTGTGTGACCTCGGAAACCTCAATCCGAGCCGCCTCTTCGATGGGAAAGCCGCCCACACCAGTGCCGAAGGCGACGAGTGCCAGCGACTTCGCGCCGAGCTCATCGGCCTTGCGCAGGGTGCTGGCCGTGGCGTTCCGGATGATGTCGGCCGAGGTTGGTCCGCCGAGGTGCATGGTGGCGGCGTGGATCACCCAGTGGCACGACATCTCGCCGGCCGCCGTCTCGATGGCCTCGCCCAGGCCGATCGGCGCCTTCTCGTTGCTCTCGGCCTGGATTCCGGGGCCGCCGGCGCGGGAGATGGCGCCGGCCACCCCGCCACCGTGCTTGAGCTGCGTATTGGCCGCGTTGGCGATCGCGTCGACTTCGAGCTTGGTGATGTCGGTGTCGAGAACCTCGATGGACACCAGGGCCTACGACACTTCGGCAGGCTCTTCCTTGCCCGCCAGGCGCTCGCGGCCGCGCCGAACCGCGGCGATGAACTTCGACAGGTTGACCTCGAGCGTGTTGAGGATCTCGTCGGCGTAGTCCTCGGCGCCGAGTCGGATCTCGCGCTCGCGGGCCCGCGCGTCCTCGATGATGTCCTCCGCGGCGCGCTCGGCCTGCTTGGTGATCTCCTCCTCGGAGACCATCCGCTCCTCGCGCTCGCGGGCTTCCTTGACGATCCGCTCAGCCTCGCGCTTGGCCTCGGCCAGCATCTCCTGACGCTCCTTGACGATCCAGCGAGCCTGCTTGATCTCCTCGGGGATCGTCGCCCGCATCTGGTCGAGGATGTCGTAGATCTCTTCCTTGTCGACTCGAACCTGATCGGTCAGCGGCACGGCCCGGGCGTTGTGCACCAAGTCATCCAACTTGTCGATCAGTACCAAGACATCCATCGCAGAACCTCTGTTTCGTTAGCGGCCTAGCCGTTCCTTCAAGGCCTGGACGACCTCTGCGGGAACAAGATCCTCGATCTCCCCGCCGAACGTGGCCAGTTCCTTGATGCCGCTCGAGCTCAGGAAACTGTACTTGGCGGACGCCATCAGGTAAACGGACTCGATCTCGGGATCCTGCCTGCGGTTCAGCTGGTTCATCTCCAGCTCGTACTCGAAGTCCGAGATCGCGCGCAGACCCTTGACGATCGCCATTGCCCCGCGTTGACGAGCGAAATCGACCAGCAGCGTGCTGAACGGCTCGACCTCGACGTTGCCGAACGAGCGGGTGGCGCCGCGCACGAAGCCCACCCGCTCCTCCGTGCTGAAGACGGTGTTGCCTTTGCGCCAGGGCAGGTTCACCACGCCGACGATCACCTTGTCGTACATGGCCGAGGCACGGCCGATCACGTCGAGGTGGCCGTTCGTCACGGGGTCGAACGTGCCGGGACATATCGCGACGCGGTTATCGGGGGCCATGGGGACAGATCGCGATGCGGTTATCGGGGGCCATGGATTCGGATCAGGGTGTCGCCATAGCGACGCTCGTCGAGCAGGGTCAGGTCGAGCTCGAGCGGCGCCCGCCGGTCGCTCTCGGCGACTACCCGCGCCGCCGGAGCGAGAACCGGTCCTAGCGCCGTCGACAGCTCTCGCCCAAGGGCGCTCGCGTGGCGATATGGGGGATCGAGGAAGACAAGATCGTATTGACGAGCGTCGCGGAATGCGGTCCTGAGGTAGGCCAGAGCATCCTGCCGGCGCACCTCGGCCTCGGCCCCGATCGTGCTCAGGTTGCGGCGGATGGCCGCCACCGCGGCGCCCGAGGAGTCAACCAGGGCGGCATGAGACGCCCCCCGTGAGAGGGCCTCGATGGCCAGCGCGCCCGAGCCGGCAAACAGGTCGAGCACCCGGGCGCCCTCGACCGCGCCGGGCCCCAGGATCGAAAACAGCGCTTCCCGCACACGGTCTGACGTCGGACGGGTGGAGCGCCCGCGCGGAGCCGCGAGGACGCGCCCCCCGAAGCGGCCGGCAACCACCCTCACGCTCGGATGGGCGCCAGCGCCTCGGCGCCGTACGCCTGCAGCAGCGCGTCGGCAAGCAAGGCATGGTCGGGTTCCGCCAGCTCGGGATCGTGCGCCACGACCGCCTCCGCGTACCGCCGCGCCCGCTCGAGCAGCTCGGCGTCGCGCGGCAGCTCGGCCACCCGGAACTGTGCCTCACCGTGCTGGCGAGTACCCACCAGCTCGCCCTCGCCGCGGAGCTCGAGGTCGATCTCGGCCAGCTTGAACCCGTCGGCGTAGGCGGCAAGGGCCCGCAACCGTGGAGATTCCTTGGAGCCGAATAACAGGCAGATCGAGTCGTGCGACCCCCGGCCGATCCGGCCCCGAAGCTGATGCAGCTGCGAGATCCCGTAACGATCGGCGTCCTCGACCAACATCACGGTGGCGTTGGGCACGTCGATGCCCACCTCGATCACCGACGTGGCCACCAGCACGTCGGCCTCGCCGGCCGCGAACGCAGCCATCGCCGCCTGCTTGGCGCCTGCCGACATCTGTCCGTGCAGAAGCACGACCTGGAAAGCCTTGAGCTCCCCGTCGCGCAAGCGCTCGAACTCTGCAGTGGCAGCGCGCGCCTGCAGGACCTCGGATTCCGAGACCAGAGGGCACACCACGAACGCCTGCCGCCTCGCCCGCAGCTCCTCTCGGATCCGCTCGTAGGCGCGCGCCCGCTCGGCCTGAGAAGAGCATACGAACGTCCGGATCGGCCGCCGCCCCGCAGGCAGCTCCCGCAGCAGCGTGAAGTCGAGATCGCCGTAATTGGACAGCGCCAACGTGCGCGGAATCGGCGTGGCGGTCATGTGCAGCACATGCGGCCATTCCTCACCCGCCTTGGCGTCGAGCGCGGCGCGCTGGCGCACGCCGAACCGATGCTGCTCGTCGACGACGGCGACGCCGAGGCGCGCGAATCGGACGTCCTCCTCAATCAGCGCGTGCGTGCCGACGAGCAGCGGAAGCTCGCCGCTGGACAACTTGCCCAGCAGATCGGCCCGCCGCCGCCCGGGCGTCGAGCCGGTCAGCAACCCGAGCGGAACCACCGAGCCCGGCATCAGCAACTGGATCGTGGAGAAATGCTGCTCGGCCAGGGTCTCGGTCGGCGCCATGAAAGCGCCCTGGTAGCCATGCTCGACCGCTCGCAGGAGCGCGTACAGCGCGACAACCGTCTTGCCGGACCCCACCTCGCCCATCAGCAGACGCTGCATGGGCTGCGGCCGGGTCAGGTCCGCGTCGATCGCCTCGAGCGCCCGCTCCTGGTCGCGCGTCAACGAGAACGGCAGCATGGCGGACAGCCAGCGCGCAGTGAGCTCGGGCTCGCGGGCGAGTACCGGCGCGACGTTCATCGAGCGCCGGCGAAGCCGACGCCGTCGCAGCGTCAGTTGCGCGAGCAGCAATTCGTCAAACGCGAGCCGGCGCCGGGCGAACTCGGACGCCGCATCGGACTCGGCGAAATGCGCTGCGGTGAGCGCCGCCGGTCGGTCCGGAAGCCGCTCGGCGAAGCGGACCGCGGACGGCAGCGGCTCGATCACATCGGCCAGGGCGTCCCGGTGCTCGTGCACCAGGGCCAGGATCTGCGTCGAGGACAGCCCTTCGGTGGCCGGATAATGGGCCACCGCGCCGGGCCCGCCCGCCACCGCCTCGTTCGTGCGGGCGTGGGCCTGGACCCGGAACCGCCGGCCCCCCTCGAACTTGCCGTGCAGGGCCAGCCGCGTGCCGGCGGGGTAGCGCTGCTCGAGCCACGGCTGGTTGAAGAACGTGGCCTTCATCGCACCGGTCTCGTCTGCCACCGTCGCCTCGACCAGCGGGCGCATCCCCCGGCGCCGCACCGAGCGCGAAGCGATGCTCTTGACCTGGACCACGACGGTGGCGCTGTCGCCCGGCACGAGCTCGGCTACCGCGCGCGCCTCGCGACGGTCGCGGGGCAGGTGCGCCAGCAGGTCCCCGACCGTGCCCAACCCGAGCGTCTCGGCCGCCCGCTGCGCCTTGGGACCGTCGAGCTTGAGGACGACCCGCAGCCTCGAGGGGCGCGGATAACGGATCGGAGCGCCCCGCAGCGCGACCTCGTCAAGAGGGTCTGTAGTGGCGAAGCCGGTGGCGGCCATGGAGAGATTCGTCGGACGAACCGACCGCATCATCAACGTCGGCGCGGACGAAACGCTGGCCATCCCGTTCGCGGCTACTCGGCGGCCAGCAGCCACCAGTGACCCAGTTGACCTCCGTCAGATAGCTCGAATTCGACATCTCCGTGGGCCAGCGCTTGGACGGTCCCGTCGTCCAACGGCGCGCCGGCGCCCCGCAGGCAGGTGATCAGCTCGGCATCGTGCGCCAGCTGCTCGAGCACCTCCCGTAGCGCTTGCCGGGGTTTGCCCCACGCGACGATCTCGTCGTCGACGAAGCCGACCGCGTCGCCGGCGCGGAAACGTCCGTGAGCGTCATCGAGCAGCGCCGGGCCGACAGCCCCGGTGCGGACGTGCTCGAGCGCGTTGCTCATGGACAGGGCGTTCTGCCGGGCGTCGAGCGTCGGATCCAGGGTCACCGCGGCGGCCAGTCCGGCCTGGGGTGAGAGCGACGGGACGACGCGCACGGTCTTGTCCGACAGCTCGGCTGCGGTGCGCGCCGCGGTCAGTGCGGCTGGGCTATTGGGCAGGACGACCACCTGCTCGGCTCCGGTGGCGTGGATCGCGGCAAGCAGGTCAGCCGTGCGCGGGGCCAGCGCGGGCCCTCCGTCGAGCGGGCGCACCCCGAGGCTCTCGAACAGCGAGCGCATCCCGGCGCCACTGACCACCGCGACGGCATCCGATACCGCCGGCCGCGCGTCGCCGGCCAGGCGCTCATCGCGCCGCTCGACCTGCGCGCGCATGTCGGCTACGTCCAGATGAGAAACCGTGCCCGTCGAGGCGAACAGGGCGGTGGCGGCGTCCGGATCGTCGGTGTGGACGTGGACCTTGAGGGTGCTGCGGTCGCCGACGATCAGCACGGAGTCGCCAAGCTGCTCGAGCGCCGGCACGAACTGCCGCTGCTCGAGGTCCGTACCGGTCACGGCGAAGCTCGCGCAGTAGCGGTAGGTGGTCGAGGAGTGCTGGGGCCGGGTGACGCGGGCGGTCACCTGGTGCTCGATCGGCGCCGTCGCGCCGCCTCGTAGGACGCCGAGGATGCCGGCCAGGACCACCGTGAGGGCGTAGCCGCCGGCGTCGACTACCCCGGCCGCTCTCAGGGCCGGCAGGAGGTCCGGGCCGCGCCGCACCGAGCTCTCGCCCGCACGCAGGGCGCGCTCGAGGACTGCGGCGATCACCGCGTTCTGCAGCTCGGGCGTGGCGTCGGAGGGCAACCGGGCATCGCGCACCCGGGCGAGGTCGGATGCCACCTGGACCCCCACCTCGCGCACTACGGTCAGGATCGTCCCCTCGACCGGCTCGCGGACGGATCCGTAGGCCTGATCGACCGCGCGGGCCAGCGCTGCGCTGATCAGGACCGGATCGACAAGCTCGCCGGGGCGGCTGGCCAGCTCCTCGGCGGCGCCGCGGATCAGCTGTGAGAGGATCACTCCAGAGGTGCCGCGCGCGCCCAGCAGGGCGGCCCGGGCGACCGACGCCACGATCTGGTCGCGGCCGACCGGGTTGTCAGCCGACGCCACGGCTAGCCGGTCGAGCTCGTCCAGCACGGCACGCAGCGTGAGCACCATGTTGTCGCCGGTGTCGCCGTCCGCCACCGGGAACACGTTGAGCTCGTTGACCTCCTCGCGCCGCGCCTGGAGGGCCACGAGCCCCGCGTCAAGCACGGTGCGAAACCGCAGCAGGCTGGCATCCGATCCGGGTGCGCTGATGGGGGGGGCGAGCGCGGCCGGAGCCGGTTCCGTCACAACGCTTTGGTGACCTTGCCGGCCTTCAGGCACCGCGTGCACACGTACACCCGTCGCGGCGTCCCGTTGTCATCGATCCGCACCCGCTGCAGGTTCGGGTCGAAGCGCCGCCGCGTGGCGACCATCGAGTGACTGCGGCTGTTGCCGAACGCCGGACCCTTCCCGCACACGCGACAGACCTTGGCCATGGCCGGCGAGTATAGCCTTCGGGGCCTGCAGGACTCAGAGACGCTTCGCTTGCAGGGCTTTGCAGGGTCGGCCGCGGTTCGTATCATTCGAGCCGGGTAATGAGGCCTTTCGATGGGTGAACGTTCCCAGGCGGACGCGGGCGTCCGGTCGCAGTACGGACTCCCCGACCGCTACGAGCCCCTCCGCCACATCGCGACCGGCGGCATGGCTTCGGTGTGGTGCGCCCGTGATCGCGCGCTCGGCCGCAGCGTGGCGATCAAGCTGCTGGCCGAGCGTTTCGCCGACGACGCCGGTGCCGCCGAGCGGTTCATGCGCGAGGCCCGCGCCGCGGCGCGGCTGTCGGGCCACCCAAACGTCGTGATGATCTACGACGTGGGCGAAACCGCCCCCGCCGCACGCTTCCCGCGCCCGTTCATCGTCATGGAGTACCTGGCCGGTGGCACCGTGGCCGATGCGCTTCGGGTCGACTCGGTGCGGCGCGTCCACGCGGTCAAGTGGATCCACGAAGCGGCGTCCGCGCTGGACTATGCACACAGCCGCGGCGTCCTGCACCGCGACATCAAGCCGGCCAATCTGCTGCTCGACCGCGAGCGGGTACTGCACGTGGCGGACTTCGGCATCGCCCGGCTCGGGACCGAGGACACGATCACGACCAACGGCCAGGTGCTCGGGACGGCCTCGTATCTCGCCCCCGAGCGCGCGCTCGGCCGCCGGGCCACCGAGGCCAGCGACCGCTACTCGCTGGCCGTCGTCGCGTACGAGCTGCTGGTCGGCGAGCGGCCGTTCACCGCCTCGCATTTCGCGGCGCAGGCGCGCCAGCACGTGGAGGACAAGCCGCCGACGGCGAGCGCCCGCAACCGAGCTCTGCCCCCCGCGGTGGACGAGGTACTGGCCCGTGGCATGGCCAAACGGCCCGAGCAGCGCTGGCCGACCGCGCAAGCTTTCGCGCAGGCGCTGGAGGCGGCGCTGACCGAGCCGGTGACGCGCCCTCATCGGGCCGCTGCTGCTCCGCCGCCGGCCGGCGCGCATGCCGTGCGTTCCCCGGCGCCGCGAACCGCAGCGCACCCGCCGATGAACGGGCGCCGGCCGCGACGCCGTGCCGCGCGCGTTCCGGCGCTCGCCGCCCTCGCCGCCGGTGCGGCGGTGGCCGTCGCGGTGGCGGGCACACTCGGCGGTGGCGGTGGCGACGGCTCGAGCGCGAACAAGGCCTCGACCGGGACGCACCGAGCAATCTCCGTGGCTTCCGTCCACAAGCCGCCCGTGCCGCGGCCCAAGCCCGCGCCCGCGCCTCGTCCGGCGACCACCGTCACCGGTACGCCGACCACCGTTACCGGTACGCCGGCCGCGGCCACCACGCCGGCGCCGGTGGCCGAGACGCTCGAGGCGCGAGGACACCAGTTCATGGTGGACGGCAACTACGCCGCCGCCATTCCGGTCCTGCGCAAGGCCGTGGCGGCCGCGTCGCCCGGCAGCCTTACCTCCGCCTACGCGCTGTACGACCTCGGCCGCTCGCTGCGGCTGGCCGGTGATCCAACGGACGCGGTGAACGTGCTCTACCAGCGCCTACAGATCCCCAACCAGACCGAAGTGGTCAGGCTCCAGCTCCAGCTCGCCCTGCAGGCGCTCGGAGAGAAGGCGCGCAGCAGCGGCCCCGGCGCCGGACCGGGAACGGGTTCCGGATCGGGTGCCGCGGGACCGGGAGCCGCCGGACCGGGTGCCGCCGGACCGGGAACGGGCGCCGGACCGGGAACGGGCGCCGGACCGGGAGTCCCCGGTCTTGGAACGAGCGCCGGACCGCGGGTCCCGCCGGGAGCAGACAGCCACGGGCGGGGCCCCCATCACGTCACCGGGGGAGCTGCCGGCGGATCGGGCTTGGGTCCGCCCGGCGTGACGCTGCCGGGGCTGCCGTCGGGGCAGGGCGCCTAGCCGGCTGTCGTCGGGGCGGGGCGCCTAGCCGGCTGCCGTCGGGGCAGGGCGCCTAGCCGTAGGGCCAACCTCATCACGCGCCAGCGCGTGCTTGACGGCCAGCGAGGCGAGCACCGCCTCCGCCGCGCTGCGACCGGTGTCGCGCTTAGAGCCGCCGGCGACCCGGTCGCGCGCCTGCTCCATCGTGTCGACGGTCAGTACGCCGAACCCGCAGGGCACGCCGGTGTCCAGCTGCACCTGCTGGATCCCGCGAGCAGCCTCGGTGCAGACGTATTCGTAGTGGTCGGTCTCGCCGCGGATGACGGCCCCCAGGCACACGACCGCGTCATAGCGGCCCGAGCGGGCGGCGTATGCGGCGATCAGCGGCAGCTCGAACGCGCCCGGCACCTCGAACCTGTCCAGCTCGACCACGGCGGCCTCGTCCAGCGCCGCCCGGGCGCCGGCCTCGAGCTTTTCGGCCAGCTCGGCGTAGAACCGCGCCACGCACAACGCGACGCGATCCGCGCGTCCGGGCGGCGCAAGATCACTCATCCGGGGGACTCGCGCCGCCGGCGATCGTGCTCGTGCTCGTCGTGCAACATCTCCTCGTCCAGCGCCAGCCCCTGGTGGTGCAGGGTGTGGCCGAGGCGATCGCGCTTGGCCCGCAGGTAAGCCTCGTTGTGAGCGTTGGGGATGTGCTGGATCGGGATCTGGTCGGTCACCGACAGGCCGTAGCCGGCCAGGCCGGAGATCTTCTTGGGGTTGTTGGTGAGGATCCGAATGCTGGTCAGCCCCAGGTCGACCAGGATCTGGGCGCCGATCCCGTAGTCCCGAAGATCGGCGGGCAAGCCCAACCGCAGGTTGGCGTCGACGGTGTCGAGCCCCTCCTCTTGCAGCTTGTACGCGCGCAGCTTGTTCAGCAGGCCGATCCCGCGGCCCTCCTGACTCAGGTACAGCAGCACCCCGAGGCCCTCCTGCTCGATCATCGAGAGCGCCGACTCGAGCTGCTCGCCGCAGTCGCAGCGCAACGAGTGGAAAACGTCCCCGGTCAGGCACTCGGAGTGCACCCGCACGAGCACGTCTTCATGGCCCCCGACGTCGCCCTTGACCAGCGCCACGTGATGCTTGTTGTCGACCAGGGAGCGGTACCCGACCGCCGCGAACTCGCCGAACCCGGTGGGCAGGCGGGTCGACACCACCCGCTCGACCAGCTTCTCGTGCCGGCGCCGGTAGGCCACGAGATCCGCCACGGTGATCATCTTCAGCCCGTGCCGCTCGCAATACGGAGCGAGGTCGCCTACCCGGGCCATCGTGCCGTCGTCGTTCATGATCTCGCAGATCACCCCGGCCGGGATCAGCCCGGCCAGGCGTGCCAGATCCACGGCCGCTTCGGTCTGGCCGACGCGCTCCAAAACCCCGCCGGGCTTCGCCTTCAAAGGGAACACGTGACCCGGTTGCACGAGCTCGCGCGGGCTGGTCTGGGGATCGATCGCGACCTGAATGGTCCGGGCGCGATCGGCGGCCGAGATGCCGGTGCTGACGCCCGAGCGCGCCTCGATCGAGATCGTGAACGCGGTCTCGAAGGCGGACTCGTTCTTGGCCGCCATCAGGTCCAGCCCCAGCTCATCGCAGCGCTCCGGGGTGAGCGCCAGGCAGACCAGCCCCCGCCCCTCCTTGGCCATGAAGTTGATCGCCTCGGGGGTGACGAACTGGGCGGCCATGGTGAGATCGCCCTCGTTCTCGCGGTTCTCGTCGTCGACGACCACGACCATCTTCCCCTGCCGGATGTCCTCGATCGCCTCGTCGATCGTGGCGAAAGGCGTCTGCACCCCCGCACTCACCGCGGACTCGCCTCCCGCGGGGTATCCAGCCCCGCGCTCTGAGACGGTTGCTCCCCCTCCGGGCCCGCTTGGATGAGCTTCTCCACGTACTTCGCCAGCACATCGACCTCCAGGTTCACTCTGTCGCCACTCTCCGCGTGCCCGAGATTCGTCCGTTGCAGTGTCTCGGGTATGAGAGAGACGGTAAACGATCGGCTGTCCACGTCCGTGACGGTCAGCGAAACACCGTCGACCGCGATCGATCCCTTCTCGATCACGTAACGCAGAACCCCGGGCGGGGCCTCGATCCGGATCCTCCGGGCGAACCCGTCCGAGGCCACCGCGGCCACCGTCCCGATGCCGTCCACGTGGCCCTGGACCACGTGGCCGCCCAGCCGATCGCTTGCGCGCAGGGGCAACTCGAGGTTGACCGAGGCGCCGGGCGCCAGATCGCCCAGCGACGTGCGCGAGAGGGTCTCGTTCATGGCTTCGGCGGCGAACGAGCTGTCCTCGAGCGCGGCTGCGCTCAGGCACACGCCGTTGACGGCGATCGAGTCTCCGGCGCGCAATTCGCTCACCAGCGCGGTCTCGACGGTGATCCGCGCTCCGGCGTCGGACCGGTCGATCGCGGCCACCCGTCCGACCCCCTCAATCAGTCCGGTGAACACTCCGGCTACCACTCCCTCATCCGCGCCGAGACGAGCAGATCGTCGCCCACGCGCGCGCATTTCACGCTCAGCGCCCGGGCCGCGTCGGCGATCGCCTCGACGCCCTCGCCCTCGAGCGGGTCGCGCGCGGTTCTCCCTCCGAGCACCATCGGCGCTAGGAACAGCCGCATCTCGTCGACCTCGCCGGCGTCGAGAAACGCGCCGGCCAGGTGGGGGCCGCCCTCGAGCAGGATCGAGCCGACCCCGTCAGTGCCGAGCTGGTCGAGCGCCGAGCGCACGCGCGCAGTCTCGTTCTCGCCGGTGGCGACGATCACGTCGGCGCCGTGGGTGGCCAGGGCGTCGGTGGCCGCGCGGGGAGCGGCACGGGAGACGACGACCGTCAAAGGAACTTTGCGCGCGTCGCGAACCAACTGCGAGCTGCGCGGCAGCCGCGCCAGCGAGTCGAACACGATCCGCCGCGGCTGGCGGACCACGCCGTCGATGCGCGCGGTGAGCTGCGGGTCATCGGCCAGCGCGGTTCCGATCCCGACCGCCACGCCGTCGCACTGGGCCCGCCACTGATGGGCCAGGCGGCGGCTCGCCTCGCACGAGATCCACTTCGAGTCGCCGCCGCGCGTGGCAACCTTCCCGTCCAGCGTCATCGCCGATTTGAACAACACCCACGGCCGGCCGGTGCGGGCGCGCTTGCGAAACGGCTGGTTGAGCAGGCGGGCACGCCAGGCGAGCTCGCCGTCGGCCACCACCACCTCGATCCCTTCGTCGCGCAGGATGCCCAGGCCGCGGCCCGACGCGTGCTCGCTCGGGTCCTCTGAAGCGACCACCACACGCTCAATCCCGGCGACCCTGATCGCGTCGGTACACGGCGGCGTCCGGCCGTGATGGCAGCACGGCTCGAGCGACACGTACAGGGTCGCGCCGGACAGGTCGCGGTCGCGGGCGGCGCTGATCGCCTCGACCTCTGCGTGCGGCCCACCCAGGGACCGGTGAAATCCTTCTCCCAGCACCTCGTCGTCGCGACCGATCACCGCGCCCACCATGGGGTTCGGGCTCACCCGGCCGCGCCCACCCTCGGCCAGCTCGATCGCACGAGCGAGGTGGCGGCGATCGATGTCGGACGACGGGGACATGGCGTGGGAATCGCAGGATAGGAGGCCTGGTTAAACATCTGCCCAGCGCCTGTCGCCGCCACATCTCCCGCTACCGTGTGTGAACCCCGCGCGGCGAAGCGCTCCGATCTGCCGGCTCGCTCGTTTCAAGACCCACAGCCCGGCTCCAGCCCCATGAAGCTGATCATCCAGATTCCCTGCTTCAACGAGGAACAGCAGCTCCCCGCCACCCTGGGGGACCTGCCCCGCGAGGTGCCCGGCTTCGATGCCGTCGAGTGGCTGGTCATCGACGACGGCTCGGGCGACCGCACGGTCGAAGTCGCGCGCGAGCAGGGAGTCGACCACATCGTCCGCCTGACCAACCACAAGGGCCTGGCCGCCGCGTTCCAGGCCGGACTGGACGCCGGCCTGAAGCTCGGCGCCGACGTGATCGTCAACACGGACGCGGACAACCAGTACGAGGCCGCCGACATTCCCAAGCTGGTTGGGCCGATCCGGCGGGGTGAGGCCGACATGGTGGTGGGCGACCGGCGGGTCAAGACCATCGATGAGTTCTCCGCCGGCAAGAAGCTGCTGCAGCGGCTCGGATCGTGGGTCGTGCGCCACGCGTCGGCGACCGAGATTCCCGACACCACCTCGGGCTTCCGGGCCTACAACCGCGAGGCTGCGCTGCAGATGCAGGTCGTCTCGAAGTTCACCTACACCCTCGAGACGATCATCCAGGCCGGCAAGCTGCTCGTGGCCATTGACCACGTGCCGATCCGCACGAACGCCACGACGCGCGAGTCGCGGCTGTTCCCCTCGATCGGCGCCTACGTGCGCCGGAACGCGCTGACGATCTTCCGCGTATGGGCGCAGTACGAGCCGCTGAAGCTGTTCTGGACCGGCGCGCTGATCCTCGGAATCCCCGCGCTGGCCTTGTTCATCCGCTTCCTCGCCCTGTTCATCGTCCACGGCGGCAAGGCCGGACACGTTCAGTCGCTGATCCTCGGCGCGGTGCTGTTGTTCGGCGCGATGCTCCTCCTCGCCCTGGGCGTGATCGGCGACCTGCTCGATGCGCAGCGCACGCTGTCGCAGCGCACATTCGAGCGAGTGCGCCGGATCGAGCTACAGCTGGGCGTCGAGCCGTCGCACTATGAGCCCGGAGCGGCGGCGCCCAAGCCGGGCGAGCCCAGCGTGAGCGAAACGCCGCCCGCCCCGGACCGCAGGGCGCTCGAGGTATGAGCCCCGTCCCCGGGGTCAGCCCCGGTGCCCGCGGCCGCCCGGTCGCTGTGCCCACCGGCAACACCTACGACAAGTATGGCTCGAGCAATCCGGTGGTGCGCCGGCTGATGTCCGGGTTCGAGGGAAGGCTCGAGCGCCTGTTCAGGCAAGCCGCGCCGAGGTCGGTGCTCGACGTGGGCTGCGGCGAGGGCGTGCTCACCTACAAGTGGGCCGAGTGGCTGGGCGAGAAGCCGGTGGTGGGGGTCGACCTGGCCGACCCGAAGCTCGAGGCCGAGTGGCGTACGCGCCGACGCGAGAACCTGGAGTTCCGGGCGATCGCCGGCGGCGATTTGCCGTTTCCCGATGACGCGTTCGACCTGGTCGGCGCGATCGAGGTGCTCGAGCACGTGCCCGAGCCGGACCGGACGCTGGCCGACATGGCCCGTGTGGCGGCCCGTCACCTGCTCGTCTCGGTGCCGCGCGAGCCGCTCTGGCGCGTGCTAAACGTGGCCCGCGGCGCCTATCTACGCGACTTCGGAAACACCCCCGGACACATCAACCACTGGTCGAAGCGGGCCTTCGTCGCCATGGTGGCCCGTCATGGCGAAGTGATCGAGGCGCGCTCGCCGTTTCCCTGGACGATGCTGCTGGTGAAGGTCTCCTGATGGCGGGCGCGAGGTCGCCAGAGAGCACTGCCACGCCGCCCGCGCCGAGCCCGCCGCCAGCCCCGCTGGACGCGAACGGTCGCGCGTCCCGCGCGGCGGCCGGCGGCTCCTATGCATCCGGCGCCCGGGTGCTCACGATCGGTATCGCCTCCACCGGCATCTTCACGTTCCTGTACCTGGCCACAGCCAGCCACGTGCTCGATCCAGCCTCCTACAGCCGCATCTCGCTCTGCTGGGCGATCATGTTCGTGATCCTGTCGGTGATCTACCGGCCGATCGAGCAGCTCCTCTCCCGGATGATCGCCGACCGCCGCGCGCGCGGGCTGCACGGTCATCCGCTGCGCATCCCGGCGCTGATCCAGTTCGGGTTCGCGTCGCTGTTCTTGATCGTCGCGTTGGCCCTGAGGCCCCAGATCGAGCAGGGCATGTTCGACGGCTCGAGCGCTCTGTACTGGATCCTGGTCATCGGCGTGCTGGCCTACTCGGCCAGCTACTTCGCGCGCGGCTGGCTGGCCGGGCACCAGCGCTTCGCTTTGTACGGCGGGCTGGTCTTCCTCGAGTCGACCTCTCGCTTCCTGTTCGCGCTGGCCGTCGCCGTCGGCCTCGCCTCCGGCCAGGGCGCGGTGGGCCTCGGCATGGCCGTCGCACCGTTCGCGTCGCTGTGCGTGATCCCGTTCGCCTTCTCGCGCCTGCGGGTCACCGCACCTTCCGGCGTGGTGGCGGCCGACGCGGCGAGCGAAGGCCCGGCCCACGCCGAGATCGAGGAGGCCGCCGCGGACCTGAGCCTCAGGCGCGGGGCCGGCTTCGCGGTGTCGGTCGTCGGCATCATGCTGGCCGAGCAGACGCTGATGAACGCCGGCGTCCTGATCGTCGCCGCGAAGGCGGGGAGCAAGGCGGGGCTCACGGTCGGCATCACCGGGTTCGTGTTCAACGTCCTGTTGATCGTGCGGGCCCCGCTGCAGCTGTTCCAGGCCGTCCAGACGTCGATCCTGCCCCATCTGGCCGGGCTGGAGGCGCGGGAGAGCGCGGAGGAGTTCCACCACGCGATTCGCATGACGGTGAGGGTGATCGCGGCGTTCGCCGGCGCCGTGGCCATCGGGCTGCTCGCGATCGGCCCGTTCGTGATGACCGCGCTGCTGGGGAACAAGGGCTTTCACTATGGAAGGTTCGGCCTGGCCATCGTGGGCGTCGGAATGGGGCTTCATCTCGTCGCCGGGACCCTGAACCAGGCCGCCCTGGCCCGCGGCCGCAACGCCCCGGCCGCGGTCGCCTGGCTCTTCGCGGCGGCGCTGTTCGTGCTGTTCGTGGCCGCGCCGACGATCCACTCCGAGGTGACCCGGGTCGAGGTCGCCTACTTCACCGCCGCCCTGGTGTTGTCCGGGCTGCTGTGGGCGATCTACCGGCAGGATCCCGCGGCCGCTCGCGCCGCCGCCCCGGCCGCCCCGCCCGCCGGATAGCGACGACTCAGCTGTTCAGGTTCTGGCAGGCGGCCTCCTTGGCCGCCGCCTTCTCGAGATCCGCATCGCTCAGGCCGCTGGCGTTGATGTTGTTGAGCGACCCGCGCACGCCGACCCCCAGGGCCTGGGCGGCGGTCTTGAAGGAGGACGCGGAGTCGGTTGGCAGCGAGGTCGCCTTGGCCGACGCGGCCCGCATCGCATCCCTGAGTTGCGTGAAAGCCTTGACGATCGTGCCGGCCACGGCCTTGCCGTTCGAGATGTCCGGCGTGCCCGCGGCGCGGATCTGCGACAGCGCATGGTCGGAGTCCGACTCGACCGCGGTGAGAAAGCCCCGGAGCGTCTTCTTGGCCTGCGTGGCATTTGTCGCCGTAGCGTTGTTGAGCGCGCTCGAGCGGGTCACCACGTCCCGCTCCAGCGGCGAGATCGCCGAGCAAACGGAATGCACGTAGCTCGCGGGGCTGATCTTGGAGGACCCGCTCGATCCGCAGCCGGCGCAGAGCGAGACGGCGATCAGCAGCGCGAGCGTCCAGCGAAGACTCGCAGAATGCACCATCGGCAGCCTAGCGTCGCGTCGGGCTCGGTGCTCGGAAAGCCCGCGGGAGAGTCAGACGATTCCGGCGGCGCCGGCGATCGCGGTGTAGGCGGCCGCCGGATCGGCGGACCCGAACACGGCCGAACCGGTGACCAGCAGGTTCGCCCCGGCCTCGACGCACGATCGCGCCGTCTGCTCGTGCACTCCGCCGTCGACCTCGAGCGCGACGTGATCGGGCAGCGCCCGGCGCATCCGGGCCAGCTTGTCGAGCGAGGAGGGGATGAACTCCTGGCCGCCCCACCCCGGGTTGACGCTCATGCACAGCGCCAGGTCGAGCAGTTCGTGCCCGATCTCGTCGAGGCTCGCCGCCGGCGTGGCCGGCGTGAGCGCGGCGCCGGCGGCGCACCCGGCCTCGTGGATGGCCGACAGCGTGTAGTGCACGTGCGCTGTCGCCTCGATGTGGATCGTGATGCTGTCGGCGCCGGCCCGGGCTATCTCACCCACGTAGCGCTCGGGACGATCGATCATCAGATGCACGTCGAGGATGGCGCCCGCGCCGTGGACCCGTTCGGCGAGGGCGTCGACGATCAGGGCGCCGAAGGTGATCGGGGGCACGAAGTGGCCGTCCATCACGTCGACGTGGATGACTCGCGCCCCGGCGGCCAGCACCTCCTCGACCTGATCTCCCAGGCGGGCGAAGTCCGCGGACAGGATCGATGGCGCGATCCGGCGCTCGCGCAGCAGGCGCAGTGTGGTCTGCGCGGGATGGTCGGTCTGGAGCGCCAACTCAGACCGCCCGCAGCATGCTGCCCTGGCAGTGGTTGCAGGCCACGATGGCCGTGCTCGACATTCGCACGATCGTCGAGTGCTCCCCGCAGTTGGGGCAGACCGACACGAGCTCGTAGCGCTGAAGGCAATAGACACAGCGGTAGCGGCCGGGTGCCGCCGTCGGGCGAAGCCACGGCTCACCGCAGGCCGGGCACTCGGGTCCGAGCTTGGGCGCGGAGTCGGTCAACAAGAGGAAGGTTAACGAGCGGCGCGGGCGCTCACCGGCGGCGCAGGCGGGCGATGAAGAACCCGTCGGTCCCGTCGCGGTGCGGCAGGAGCTGAATGCCAGGCCCCCACCGGACGCCGAGCATCTCCAGGCCGTCCGGGAGCCCTGGTTCAACGTTGAAGTCAGGGTGCCCCTCGAGGAAGCGCTCCACGACGTCGGGCCCCTCGGCGCGCGAAATGGTGCACACCGAGTACACGAGCGTGCCCCCTGGAGCGAGCGCATCGGCGCCGGCGGCGAGGATCGCGGCCTGGAGCGAGGCCAGCTGGCCGATCGTCTCGGGGCGCGCCCGCCAGCGCAGATCCGGCCGTGACTGGAGCGTGCCCAACCCGCTGCACGGCGGGTCGACCAGCGCGCAATCGAACGGCCCGTCGGCGCGCCGCGCCGCGGCGTCCCCAACCTCGACCCGTACGCAAGAGGTCCGCAGGCGCGCGAGCGTGCGCTCGAGTGCGGCGGCCCGCCCCGGATGCCTTTCGACGGCGACGATCTCGCCCCGGTTCTCCATCAGCGCGGCCAGATGGGTCGTCTTGCCGCCGGGGGCGGCGCACAGATCGAGCACGCGCTGACCCGCGCCGGGAGCGAGGATCGGTGCGACCAGCATCGAGGCCCGGGACTGCGGCTGCACCGCGCCGGCCCGCCACAGCTCGGAGGCCTGCACGTCGAACGGGCCATCGAGCACCAGCCCCTCCGGTAGGCCAGCGGCGGGCCGGCTGGGCACCGGGAGCGCGGCGGCCACGTTCGCCGGCCCGGCCGCCAGCGAGTTGACCCGCAGCGCGGACTCCGCAGGCTCGTTGACCACGCGCAGGAGCTCCCGGGCCGTTTCCCCGCCCAACTCCGTCCACCACTGGCTGGCTAGCCAGCCAGGTACGGAGTGCAGGAGGGCCGCCGCTTCCGGCGTGAAGTCGTCGAGCCGGGCCAGGATCTCCGGCCCCTCCCGCGCGCCCCGCCGGAGCACCGCGTTGACCAGGCCGGCCGCATGCGGCCTAACGCGTTTTGCCAGCTCGACGCCCTCGTTCACGGTTGCGTGCCGGGCGGAGCCCCGCAGGTACAACAGCTCAAACAGCCCCAGCCGGAGCACGCCCAGCACCGCGGCGTCGAGCTGCCGCAGCGGGCGGTCAAGCAGCGCCGCAGCGACGTGGTCGAGCGTGGCGCGCCGCTGCACGGTCCCGTAGCTGAGCGCCATCGCCAGACTGCGGTCCCGCTCCTCGAGTCCGGCGGCCTCGGCGGCGAAGGCCCGGTCGGCGTAGGCGCCCTCCTCGAACGCGCGCCGCACCACGCGCAGCGCGCACGCCCGCGCCGGCGAGACTCGACCGCGGGTCTTCATCGCCGGCAAGCCCCTCACCTACCTCTGCCGGCCCCGGAGGTAGTCCTCGCCGGTCATCGGCCGCCGGCCGGGCGGCTGCACCTCCACGAGTTCGAGCGCGCCCTCGGCGCACCCGAGGACCGGACGGGGCCCTTCGAGCGAGACCTCGCCCGGCGGCGGGCCGTGCGGCAGCACGCGCGCGGCGCGCACCCCGAGCCGCTCGCCGCCACCGAGGAGCACGTGCGCTCCGATGTGGGGGGTGAGCGCCCGCACCGTCCGCTCGAGCTCGGCGGCCGGGCGGGCGGGATCGAGCTCGCGGTCGCGGCGGCCGATCTTCGCGGCATACGTGGCGCGCGCCTCGTCCTGCGCGCTACACGGCGGCGACTCGTCGAGTGTCCTCACCAGGAGGGCCGCGCCGAGCTCCTCGAGGCGCGGGGCCAAACTGCCGTAGGTGTCATCGGCGGTGATCGGCTCGCTTGCCTGCGCGCACACCGGCCCGTCGTCGAACCCCTCCCCTACGCGCATGATCGACACGCCGGTGCGCTCGTCGCCGCCCATGATCGCCCGCTCGATCGGCGCCGCTCCACGCCAGCGCGGCAGCAGCGACGGATGGACGTTCAGCATCGGGTAGAGCGACAACAGCGGCTCGGTGATCAACGCTCCGAACGCGCACACGCAGACCACCTCGGGCCGCGCGGCGGCGATCCGCCTGATCGCCGGTCCCTCGTTGACGGAGTCGGGTTGGTCGAGCTCGAGGCCGAGCTCGGCTGCGACGTCGCCGACCGGCGGCGAGGCCAGCTTGCGGCCCCGCCCGCGGGGCCGGTCGGGCCGGGTGACGACGAGCGCGGGGCGATGCGGCGACTGCGCCAGCCGGCGCAGCACCGCGGCCGCGAAGTCGGAGGTGCCCAGATAGACGGTGCGCAAACGACGTGCGGCGGTCGGGCGACGCGGCGGGCTAGTGCCGTGACCGGAAACGGTTGCCCCGTTTGGCGAGCGAAAACCAAGGCTGGCGAGGACGCAGGAGTCGACGTGTAGCAGCGCTACACGAGACTCCGAGGACAAAGCCAGCCGCAGGTTTGCAGCCGACAAACGGGGTGAACGTTGACGGGAGCGGCACTAGGCCGCCTGCTGAGCCTCGCGCAGGGTGCGCATCGCCTCCTTGCGCTGCTCGCGCGAGGTGCGATCGAGGATCAGCACTCCGTCGAGGTGATCGATCTCGTGCTGGATCACCCGCGCCTCGAGCCCGGAGGCCTCGATCACGATCGGCTCGCCGAACTCGTCGAACGCCCCAACACGGACGTGAATCGGCCGGTCGACCTCGACCAGCACGCCGGGCAGGCTGAGGCAGCCCTCCTCCATCGACTCGGTCTCGCGGCCCGTGCACTGCACCTCGGGATTGATCAGTGCGGCCACCGGAGCCTGCTGCTGGACCCGGTAGACGAGCAGCCGGTGCACGACGCCGACTTGGGTGGCGGCGAGGCCCACCCCGAGCGCGTCGTCCATGAGGGCGGCCATGCGCGCGACCTCCTGGCGCAGCGCGTCGTCGAACCGCTCGATCGGCCGAGCCCGGGTGCGGAGCGCCGGATCGCCGAAGGTGCGGATCTGAGCGAGGGCCGCGTCACGGCGTGCGGCGGTCTCGGGATCGAGCTCGGGCTGTTCGCGCTCGGGCTCGATGCCGGCCTCGGGCTCGGGCTCGAGCTCGATGCCGGCCTCGGGCTCGGGCTCGAGGCCTGCCTCGGGCCGCGGATCGGTCTCGGTGTAGGCGCCGTCTGGGGACACAAAATGAGCTTACTGCGGGTCGGGGTCGACGCTCACGCTGACGCTGCGGCGGGACGCGTCGGCAGCGCATTGGTCGACCGCGGCTCCCACCGCCCGCACCATGGCCAGGCGGTCGCGGCACTTGATGACCAGCTGGCTGCGAGAGCGCCCGCGCAGACGGAACAGCGGGGCCGGTCCGAGGACGATCCCGCCCGAGCGGACGACCAGGGCGTGCAGGCGCGCCGCCACCGCATCCGCCTCGGCGGCAACGGCCGAGGAACAGACGACCCGGATCAGCGATCCGTAGGGCGGGTAGGCGAGCGCCTCCCGTCGCCTCAGCTCCTGGGCGAGAAACGTGTCGGCATCGTGCCGGGCGGCCAGCATGATCGAGCGCGCCTCGGGCGCCAGCGTCTGGACGACCACCTTCCCCCCGTCCTCGCCGCGGCCGACCCGGCCGGCGAGCTGGGTGACGAGGGCAAACGTGCGCTCCTCAGCCCGGAAGTCGGGGAAGCGGAGCGTCTGGTCGGCGTCGAGCACCACGCCGAGCGCCACGTCGGCGAAGTCGTGCCCCTTGGCCACCATCTGCGTCCCGAGCAGGATCCCGGTCGGGGACGATTCGAACCGCGCCAGGGTCTCGGCCAGGCGGCCTCGCCCGGCGGCGGCGTCGGCGTCGAGGCGGAAGACGGGGAGCTCGCGGCCGAAAGCCTCGCGCAGCTGCTGCTCGACGCTTTCGGTGCCGGATCCGTGGCGCGCCACGGCGACCGATCCGCAGTGCTCGCACCGGGTCGGAGCGCGCCGGCGGTGCCCGCAGTGATGGCAGGACAGGAAGCCCTGGGCTCCGTGCAGGACCAGCGCGACCTCGCAGTTCGGGCACATCCAGACCAGCCCACAGCCGCGGCAGGAGAGGAAGTTCGACCACCCCCGTCGGTTGAGCAGGACAATGGCCTTGCCACCGTCCGCGCGCACGTCGGCCAGCGCCATCCGTGTACGCGGGTGCAGCGGATGGTGCAGTCCGCGCATGTCCAGCACCTCCACGGGCGGGAGCGGACGGCCGTCGATTCGATGCGGCAGGTGAAGCTGGGTCAGGGCGACCACGCTCTCGGGCCGCGGCGTGGCGCTGCCGGCGAGCAGCACGGCGCCGTGCTGCCGCGTGCGCCGCAGCGCGACCGAGCGCGCGTCGTAGCGGGGGTCCCCTTCGTGCTTGTAGGACGGATCGTGCTCCTCGTCGACCACGATCAGGCCGATGTCGGCGAGCGGGGCGAACACGGCCGACCGCGGGCCGACGCAGACGCGCGCCTCGCCGCGGCGCAGGCGCAACCACTCCTCGCGACGCTCCCGGCGGCCGAGGCCGGAGTGCAGCACCGCCACGACATCGCCGAAGCGCGCCTGGAAGCGGCCCACGGTCTGGGGGGTGAGCGCGATTTCGGGCACCAGGACGATGGCGCCGCGGCCCAAGGCCAGCGTTGCCTGCACCGCCTGGAGATACACCTCGGTCTTGCCCGATCCGGTCACCCCGTGAAGCAGGAAGCGGCCGCCCGCCGTGGGCGCGGCCGGATCCAGCGCGTCCAGGATCGCCTCGAGCGCGCGGCGCTGCTCGGCGGTCAGCGCCGGCAGGCCCTCGAACCGTCGGCCCACTGCGAGCGTGACCGGGCGGGTGTCGCGCGTAAGGGGGCTCAGCTCGACCAGCCCGCGCTCTCGCAGACGCCGGAGCGCGGCAGTGCCCAGCGCGGCGGCCGGCGCCGGGCCGTCGCTTTGCAGCTGTGTCAAGACCTCGCGCTGGCGGTCGGTAAGGCGCTCCGCGCCGCGCAGGGCGGCCGCGCCCGCTTCGGTGAGCGTGGCCTCGAGCCGCGGCCGGCGCCCGCCCGCGGCGTCCGGGGGCAGCACGAGCGACAGCGCGCGGGCCGGGGTCGAGCAGTACTGCTCGGCGATCCACGCCGCGAGTGCCACCAGGTCGGGCGGGACCCCCGGCGGCACTATGGCGTCAGGCTCGGCCAGGCGGTCGAACGCCAGCTCGGACTCGCTGGCCAGCTCGAGTACGACGCCGAGCGTGGTCTGGCGGCCGAAGGGGACGCGCAGCACGGTCCCGACTCCGACGTCCACCTGATCCGGGCGCAGGCGGTAGTCGAACGGTCCCCGCACCGCCCGGGTGCGGGTCAGCGGCTCGACGCGGGCAATCACCGGTGCAGAGTTGGCCGGATTGGCGTGCATGGGGGCACCGGAGGGTAGAGTCAGACCAGGATGACGACCGAGCGTCTCGTCCAGCGCCCGCGGGAACGTCAGCCTGCCGCGACTGACCCCGAGACCGGGGCCCGATCTGCTGTCGGATGGTCCCCGGTCAAGGTCGAGCGCACGTCGATCGTGCCCGCCGCCGAGCAGGGCGCCGGACTGGTCGTCGGCCTGGCGTTGGCCGCCGTCCTGATCGCGGAGGTGTACCTCGACGTCGTCTACGTGGTCGGGGCTGGCCGGGCCGTGCTGGCGTTCGCGATCGCGCTGGAGGCGTGCTCGCGCGCCCTCGGAACCGTCGCCGCCGCGCGGGCCGGCGAGCGGGCCTGGGCCTGCGCCTGCGCGATCGGCGGCGCCCCGGTGGTGGTGTGGTTCGCGCTGCTGCGCCCGTCGGGACGGGTCGAGGTGGAGCCCGCTCCGCTCGCCGGTCGATTGGCCGGGCTGGCCGCGCTGCTCGGGGTGCTCGCTCTGATCATCGGCAGCTGAGCGTCCGGGTAGCCTCCGGGGCCGGTGGATCTGGAGCCCGGAGAGCAGGTCTTCTTCCGCGACCATTCGTCGTAGCGCTCGGTGCTGGCCTTCTACGTGCGTGATCTACACGTTCACGGCCGTGGGATCGAGCCCGGCGGCTGCGCGGAGCGCGGCCGCCTTGTCGGTGCGCTCCCAGGTGAAGTCGTGATCCTCGCGGCCGAAATGACCATACGCCGCGGTCTTCTGATAGATCGGCCGATGCAGCCGCAGATACTGCCGGAACGCCCCCGGACGCAGATCGAAATGCTCCCTGATGAGCTCCAGAATCCGCGCCCGCCCCACCCGCTCGGTGCCAAACGTCTCGATCATCACCGACACCGGATGCGCCACCCCGATCGCATACGCCACCTGCACCTCAGCCCGATCGGCCAGCCCCGCCGCCACCACGTTCTTGGCCACATACCGCGCCGCATACGCCGCCGAGCGATCCACCTTGGACGGATCCTTGCCCGAGAACGCCCCACCCCCATGCCGCGCCATCCCCCCATAGGTGTCCACGATGATCTTGCGACCCGTCAACCCACAGTCGCCCATCGGCCCCCCAATGACAAACCGCCCCGTCGGATTGACCAGCAACGCCCTGTGCAGCTTGCGCGCGTCATAGAGCTCGTGGGGCACCACCTTCTCGACGACGTGCTCCCAGAGATCATCCTTGAGCAGTGACTCGGCGCCGTCGCGGTGCTGGGTGGAGATCAGCACCTTCTCCACCTCGACCGGCCGCCCGTCCACATAGCGCACCGTGACCTGCGTCTTGCCGTCCGGGCGCAGGTAGGGCAGGATCTCCGCCCGGCGCACATCGGCCAGCCGCTTGGCCAACTTGTGCGCCAGCGAGATCGGCAGCGGCATCAGCTCCTCGGTCTCATTCGACGCGTAGCCGAACATCATCCCCTGATCCCCCGCCCCGGCCAGGTCCAGCTCGTCGTCGTCACCGGGATCCACGCGCGCCTCCCAGGCCAGGTCAACGCCTTGGGCGATGTCCGGGGACTGCTTGTCGATCGCGTTGATCACCGCGCACGTGTGATAGTCGAACCCGAACTCGGCATCCGTATAGCCGATCCGCTTGATCGTCTCCCGCGCCACCGCCTGGATATCCACATACGTCGAAGTCGTGATCTCCCCCGAGACCACCACCAGCCCCGTGTTCACCAGCGTCTCGCAAGCCACGCGGCCGGTCGGATCATCACGCATGACCGCGTCCAGAACACCATCGGAGATCTGGTCAGCCACCTTGTCCGGGTGACCCTCGGTCACCGACTCCGACGTGAACAGGAACTCGTTGTCGGAAAGCTTGTTCATGGCTATCGAGGCTCAGCTCCGTGGTCGTGTCGGTCTTGCTGCTCGGGGGAGCTTAGGACCCGCACCAAATTACTGACGGCGTCAAATTCCGCCACTAAATTCCGCGCGGATCCTTACGCCGCGGCGCGCGGACCCCGGCCCCGGCCTCGCCGTTCGCTGCGCTCGACGAAATCGATGATCACCGGCACGCCCTCGAGCCGGAAGCGGTCGCGCAGCCGGTTCTCGATGAAGTAGGCGTAGTCGCGCGTGACCCGAGCGCGGGAGTTGACCTGGATCGAGAAACGTGGCGGTCGTTCGCTCGTCTGGGTCATGAACAGCAGGCGCAACCGGTGCCCGCCGCGGCTCGGTCCGCCCGCGGGCGGCTGGCGGATCGCCACCACGTCGGATAAGAAGCGATTGAGCTGCGGGGTTGGGATCCGGCCGGCGCGCCGGTCGGCGAGCGCGATCGCCTCGACCAGCAGCCGTTGCACGTGGCGCCCCGTCTCGGCGCTCGCGGTCAACACGCGCGGGCGCAGACGGAGCTTCTGGTGCGCCCGGGCGCGCTCGTGCTCGAGGTCGATCCCGTCGGCCAGGTCCCACTTGTTGAGCACGAGCGCGGTGGCGCAGCCGCTGCGCATGGCGAGCTCGGCGATTCGCAGGTCCTGGGCGGTGATGCCGTCGATCGCGTCGCACACCACGAGTGCCACGTCGGCTCGCTCGGCGGCCCGGCGCGAGCGCAGCGACGTGTAGTACTCGATCGACTCTCCCACCTTCGCCTGGCGACGCAGGCCGGCGGTGTCGACCAGGATGAGCCGGCGTTCCTCGAACTCGATCCCCAAGTCGATCGCGTCCCGCGTCGTCCCGGCCAGCGGCGAGACGATCACCCGGTCGGCTCCGGCGAAGCGATTCACCAGAGACGACTTTCCGACGTTCGGCCGTCCGATGATCGCGAGCCGGACGGCATCTTCCTCACCCGCGTCGCGCTCGGGCGCGTCCGGGACGAGCTCCACGATCCGGTCGAGCAGGTCCCCGGTGCCGAGTCCCTGCGCGGCCGACACGGCAATCGGATCGCCCAGGCCCAGGGAGTGGAACTCCGCGGCGAGCGGGATGTCGCGCACGGAGTCGATCTTGTTCGCCGCCACCAGCACCGGCATAGGGGCGCGCCTAAGCAGGTCGCCGAGCTCGTAATCACCAGGCCGCGCACCGGCCTTGGCGTCCACCACGAGCACGGCGGCGTCCGCGTCGGCCAGGGCGGCCCGCACCTGCTCGTGCACAGCTCTCGCCAGCTCGGCGCGGTCTTCGAGATCGACGCCGCCGGTGTCGATCAGGGTGAGCGGTCGACCGTTCCAGTCGGTCTGGAGCTCCTTGCGGTCACGGGTGACGCCGGGGCGCTCGTGAACCACCGCCTCGCGCGACTCGGTGAGCCGGTTGACCAGCGAAGACTTTCCGACGTTCGGGTATCCGACGATTGCGACCTTCATGGCGGACCCGAGGTTATTAGCCTCGGCCTCCGCCGAAGGGGCGCATCGGTCGACTAGCCGGTGCCGACGACGCCGGCAATCCGCTCTACGACCTCCGCGAACGTCATGTGCGTCGTGTCGAGCGTGATCGCGTCCGGGGCGGGCTGAAGCGGAGAGTGCTCGCGGGTCTGGTCGCGCTGGTCGCGGATGGTCTGCTCGGCCAGGACCGTGGCCTCGTCGAGGCCGAACTCGGCCGCGCGCCGGCGGGCGCGCTCGGCCGGGTCGGCAGTCAGGAACACCTTCACGTCGGCCTCGGGCGCGACCACGCTGCCGATGTCGCGCCCCTCGGCCACCCAGTCGCCGCTTTCCAGCAGCCGCCTTTGCTGCGCGACCACCGCGTTTCGCACCGCGGGATCGGCGGCGGCCCGCGACGCCGCCTCGGAAACCTCCGACTTGCGGATCGCCTCGGTTACGTCCCGCCCGTCGACCAGGACCCGCTCCCCCAGCTGCTCGATCCTCAATGCCGAAGCGATCGTGGCCGGCTCGACGGCGCGCTCCTGCGCCGCAAGAGCCACGCTGCGATACATGGCGCCCGTGTCCAGGTAGGTGAAGCCGAGGCGTTCGGCCACCGCACGCGCCACGGATGACTTGCCGGCGCCGGCCGGGCCATCGATCGCCACTACCGTCACGAGACCAGCTGCGCCACGTCGTCGGTGAAGCGCGGATAGGACACCTCGGCCGCCTCCATACCCACCACCTCCACACCGGTCTCGGAAGCCAGGCCCGCCACCGCCCCCAGGAGCGCCAGCCGGTGGTCCCCGTGGGCGTCGAGCTTGCCGCCGCGCAGACCGCCGGCGCCTTTGACCACGAAGCCATCGGGCAGGGCCTCGATCTGCGCCCCGAGGCCGCGCAGGCCCTCGACCACGGTGGCGATCCGGTCTGACTCCTTGACCCGCAGCTCCCCGGCGCCCCGGACCAGCGTCTCCCCCTCGGCAAAGCAGCCCAGCAGCGCCACCAGCGGCAGCTCGTCGATCGCCAGGGGCACCTCCTCAGCCTCGACCGCGGTCGCCTCGATGGGGCCGTTGCGCACGTGGATGTCCGCCACCGGCTCGGCTGCGGCGAACGATCCCGGCGGCTCGGCGTCGGTGAGCACGATCGCGCCCATCCGGTCGAGGATCCGCAGGAAGCCGGTGCGGGTCCAGTTGACGCCGACCTGCTCGAGGAGCAGCCGGGAGTCGGCGACGAGGACGCCGGCGGCGATCAGGAACGCCGCCGAGGAGATGTCGCCGGGGACCTCCACGACGTCGAGCTCGAGTTCGTCGGCATTAGCGACCGCGGTGCGATAGCCGGCGGTTTGGTCGCCGGCGCGCTCCACGGGTGCGCCGGCGGCGGCGAGCATCCGCTCGGTGTGGTCGCGGCTGGGCACGGGCTCGCTCACCGCGGTCCGGTCGGTCACCAGCCCGGCGAGCAGCACGCAGGACTTCACTTGCGCGCTGGGCACCGGCAGCTCGTAGTCGATCCCGTGCAAGGCGGCTCCGTGGACCGTGAACGGCGGGTATCGGCCCGCCCGCGCTTCGATCCGCGCGCCCATCCGCTGTAGCGGCTCGGCGATCCGGTCGATCGGGCGGCGGCGGATCGAGTCGTCGCCGTCGAGCATGAAGCTCAGCCCCTGCTGGAAGGACAGCCACCCGGGGAGCAGCCGCATCAACGTGCCGGCATTCCCGACATCGATCGCCTTCGCCGGCGCCAGCGCGCCCCGCAACCCGCACCCGCGGATGACCAGCTCTGCGCCGCGGTCCTCCACGCTCGCGCCGAGCCGCTGGACGGCGGCCAGCGTCGAGCGGGTGTCGGCGGCGTCGAGGTAGTTGCGGATGCGGACCGGCTCGGAGGCCATCGCGCCGATGAGCGCGGCGCGGTGAGAGATCGACTTGTCGGCCGGGACGCTCGTGGTGCCGCGAAGGGGGCCCGATGGGTCGAAGCGGGCGTTCATGCCCGCGCCACCGGAAAGCCCAGCTTTCCCACGAGCCCTTCCGCGCGGCGCGCCTGCTCCTCGCCGGCGACCCACAGCGCGATCACGCCCTCGCTCATGTCGGGCGCCGGGTAGAGCGCCATGTCGGTGATGTTGACACCGGCCCGCCCGAGCTCGAGGGCGAGCTGCGCGACCACGCCCGGTCGGTTCGGGACCGACGCGCGCAGCTCGAACAGCGGCCCGCCGGCCAGCTGGGCCTCGAGCAGCCGGCGGCGGTCGGCCGCGGCGCCGTCGTTCCAGACGGTGATGCCGCGCGCGTCGGCCGCCTCCAGTCCCTCGCGGACCGCGCGCAACCGCTCGATCGTGTCATCGATGCCGGCCGCCAGAGCATCGCGGTTGGACAGGTAGATGTCGGTCCAGATGCGGCTGTTGGCGCCGGCCACGCGCGTGGCGTCGCGAAAGCTCGGACCGGTGGCGGGCAGGCGCTCGCCGCCGGCGGCCAGCGTGGAGGCCGCCTGGGCCACCAGCACGTTGGCCAGCACATGCGGGAGGTGTGAGACGGTGGCCAGGATGGCGTCGTGCACCTCGGGCTCGATCGCCACCGGCCGGGCGCCCAGGCTGTGCAGGAAGCGGTGAAGCCGCTCGTACAGGATGCCGGAGGTCGTCGGGGTCGGGGTGAGATACCAGGTGGCGCCCTCGAACAGGTCGGCCCGGGCGTGCTGAACCCCGGCGGTCTCCGCGCCGGCCAGCGGGTGGCCGCCGACGAACCGGGGGTCGGCGAGCGCGGCGACGATCGAGCGCTTGGTCGAGCCGACGTCGCTGACCACGCACCCCTCGGGCGCTGCCGCCAGCACATCGCTCACCGCGCTGCGGATCGCCCCCACCGGAACCGCGACGAATGCCGCGTCGGCGTCCCGCACAGCCGCTTCGATGTCGGCACACGCGCGGTCGATCGCGCCGCGCTTGGCGGCGGTATCGAGCGCTTCCGCCGAGTCGTAACCCGCCACCGAGGCGCCGAGCCGCTCGCGCGCGGCGAGCCCGATCGAGCCGCCGATCAGCCCGACGCCGACGAGCGCGATCCTCAAGGGTTCGACGGACCCGTTAGCGCGCCTAGACGGCGACGAGCGCCTTCCCGGCCACCTGCGCCGCGGCCTGCACGCGCTCCACGTACTCGGCGAACTCGTCGGCCACCAACTGTTGGGGACCGTCGCAGATGGCCTGGTCGGGATGGGGATGGACCTCCACGATCAGGCCGTCGGCGCCCACCGCGGCCGCGGCCAGCGAGAGCGGCATCACGAGGTCGCGCCGGCCTGCCGCGTGGCTGGGATCGACGATCACCGGCAGGTGCGTGAGCTCCTTGAGGACGGGGACGGCCATCAGGTCGAGCGTGAACCGGTAGGCGGTCTCGAACGTGCGGATGCCCCGCTCGCACAGCATGACCTGCGGGTTGCCCTCCTTGAGGATGTACTCCGCGGCCATCAGGAGCTCCTCGAGCGTCGAGGAGAAGCCGCGCTTGAGCAGTACCGGACGCCCGCTGCGCCCGACCTCGGCCAGCAGCGTGTAGTTCTGCATGTTGCGGGCGCCGATCTGGATCACGTCGGCCACCTCGAGGATCGGCTCGAGGTCGCGCTGGTCCATCAGCTCGGTGACGATCGGCAGCCCCGTCTCCGCCTTGGCCTCGGCAAGCAGCCGCAGGCCCTCCTGGCCGAGGCCCTGGAAGGCGTAGGGCGAGGTGCGCGGCTTGTAGGCCCCGCCGCGGAACAGCGTGCCGCCGGCGTCCCGCACCGCGCGCGCCGTCTCGAGCGTCTGCTCACGCGACTCAACCGTGCATGGTCCGGCAATCAGCGCGAAGCTTGGCCCGCCGATCTTGCGGCCGGCGATGTCCAGCACGGTCTTCTCCCCGTGCTTGAACTGGGTCGAGGAGAGCTTGTAGGGCTTGAGGATCGGGACCACGCGCTCCACCCCGGGAGCTCCCTCGAGCTCGAGCCGGGTGACGTGTTCGCGGTCCCCGATCGCGCCGATCACCGTTACCTCCTCACCCCGACTGGGGTGGGCCCGCGCGCCGACGCTGTGGATCCGGTCGATGACGCCGTGGATCTCCTCCTCGGTCGCCTCCGGTTTCATCACGATCATCATCAGCTGTCCTCTCTGGTGCCTGGAAACGATACGAAAGCGGGCGGAACGGGTTTCACCCGACCGGGGGGTTTTTCGGCGCTCGGCTTGCCGGTGGCGCAGGCCCGCTTGCGCAGGGACGAAGGGCAGCCGAGCGCCTAGCTAAATCGCCAGGCGTAGGCGTACGCGTAGCCGCGGGGGGCAAACGAGGTGCGGCTACAGGCACTCATCGGGGCGGGTTCTAGCAGACGGCGTCGGGCTTGCCAACCTCGGAGCGATTTTCCCCCGCCTTGGCGGAAGTCCGCACGGCGAGAAGCGAGACCGCGATTTGCCGCCACTATCGCGGTATTTCGCACACGCTGCTGGTGCATCTGAATTCACCGCTAGGTGGGCGGTCGGGTGTGGCCTTAGCCACCCAGGACGGCTGCCAACGCGTCCGCGAAGCGCTCGTTCTCGGCCGACGTGCCGACGGTTACGCGGAGCGCCCCCTCCCGGCCGAGCGACGAACCCGCCCGAACCAGAACCCGCCGGTCGCGCAGCCCGGACACCACGTCGGCCTCCTCGACCCCCTCGGGCAGCAGCAGCCAGATGAAGTTCGCGTCCGACTGCGCCACCCACAGCCCAAGCGCCCGCACCCGGTCGACCATCTCCAGCCGGTTCCCGATCGTCTCGGTCACCCGCCGCTCGACCTCGTCCTGGTGGCGCAGCGCCTCGACCGCGGCCGCCTGCGCCGCGCCATTCAGATAGAAGGGCTGGCGGACCTGGTCGATGGCGACGCGAAAGTCCTCCGAGCCGCACAGCGCGTATCCGGCCCGCAGCGCGGCCAGGCCGTACACCTTGGAGAAGGTGCGCAGCAGGACGAGGTTGGGGTACTTGCGCAGCAGCTCGAGCGAGGCGTAGGGGTCGCCGAGCGTGAGCGCGAACTCGCAGTAGGCCTCGTCGAGGATCACGCATACGTGGCCCGGCATCCGGCGCAGCAGCGCCTCGACCTCTTCGAGCGTGACCGCGGTGGAGGTCGGGTTGTTGGGATTGCAGATCAGCACGAGCCGCGTCGCCACCGTCACCTCGGTGGCGATCGCGTCCAGGTCGTGGCGGTCCTCCGCATCGAGCGGGACCTCGATGGCGCGCGCGCCCGACGCGGCGGCCAGATGCGGATACACGCTGAAGGCGGGCCAGGCGTAGACGAGCTCGGCGCCGGGCTCGAGCAGCGCCTCGCCGGCCGCGAGCAGGACATCGCACGAGCCGTTGCCGAGCGCGATCCGGCCCGGCGGGATTCCGTAGCGGTCGGCCAGCGCGCGGCGCAGCGGGGCGTAAGACGGGTCCGGGTAGCGATTGGTCCCGCCCAGCGCGCCCACGGCGGCCTCCGCGACCACCGGCAGCGGCGCAAAGCACGACTCGTTGGAGGCCAGCATCGCGACGTCCGCGCCGAGGTCATACCCGCCGGCGAGCGGATAGACGGGGATCCGGCGGGTGCGCGCAGCGAACTCGATCGGCATCGTCGGTCCTAGCGTAATCGGCCGCCTAGGGCGGCGTCCGTCGGATGAGGCGCGGCCGGCCCGATAGGCGAGGCAAGGATGCCGGGCGGGCCGTCGCCGCGACCGCCGGGCGAGCCCATCCGGTCACTGCGCGGAGTCCAGATCCGCCCTGAGCACGCGCGCCTCGCCCAGGTACACATGACGCGGCTCATGGCCCTCGGGCGCGTAGTAATGCACGAGCACGCGGATCACCCGCGGCAGCGAGCCGCGCACCGGAACCTCGCGCGCGCAGAGCAGCGGCACCCGGTTCAGGCCCAGGTTGCGCGCGGCCACGGCCGGGAACTCCGCGTCGAGATCATCGGTCAGCGTGAATATGCAGCTCACCATCGCCTCGGGCGCCAGCGAGTTGCGCTCCATCAGCTCGCGCATGAGCTCATCGGTGGCGGCGAGGATCTCGGCTGCCTCGTTGGCGGATACGTGGTTGGCGCCGCGGAGCGCGTAGAGCCGCATGGGAGCGGCAGTGTGCCAGAGGCCTTCGCCTCGCCACATCGCCACGCATGTGCTTCCCGGCCTCGACCGCCCGCGCCGGCCCGCGTGGCGCGCGCCGGCGCCGGAGGATCCGTCATCAGTACCGAGATAGCTTCGACTGAAGCGTCACCGATGCTTGACCGGCGGATCCGCTCAGCGGGTTGAAGCCGATCAGATTCCAGAACTTCTTCGATGAGGGCAGGAACACGAGCACCAGGAACACGGTCAGCACCAGCGCGCTCCGCCGCAGCCGGACGCTCGACCCGAGTGCCGCCAGCGGCAAGACCCAGATCACGTACCACGGCATCACCCAGGCCAGGCTGACGATCAGCGCCACCGTCGCCCAGCCGGCGTTCGCGATCCAGTCGCCGCGCCGGCGCACCAGCAGCACGACAGCCACGACCAGGGCAACGCTGGCCAGGCGCAGCACGCCTGAGGTACCGCCGCCGACCCCGATGAAGTATCCGAACAGGTTCGTGAAGCTGAACGGCGTCAGCAGCGTGCTCTGCTGGGAGAGGTTTGGCAGCGAGAATCCGAACAGGAGCAGGCTCATCGCCACCAGCGGGATCGCCGCCAGCGCCGCTCCGGTCAGGACCTCGCGCCGGCGCCGGCCGGTGTGCGCCCCGACGAGTAGGAACGGGAGCAGCAGAATCGCCGTGAACTTGACGGCGACGCCGATCATCAACACAGCGCCGGCGGCGCGGTCGCGGCGGGCCAACAGCAGCGCGATCGCGCCCATCGCGGGGACGAGCATAAAGAAGTCGTTGTGGAATCCGCCCACCGCGTAGACCAGGTAGATCGGGTTGAGGGCCACGAGCACGGCGGCGTATCGGGGGTCGCGTCCGAGCCGCCTGGCACAGCCGCATACGATCGCGACGAAGCCGAGACTGAGCGCGACGGTGGCCACCTTCACAATCCAGTACGCCACCGGGAGCGGCAGACGCGCCAGGGGATAGGTGAGCGCGGTGAACAGCTCGCCGTAGGGGCTGTGCAAGTTGGCCCAGGTGGCGAAGTGATAGACCGGGTCGTGCATCTCCTGGCCGATCACGTGCGTGTACGGGTTCAGCCCGTGCAGCCCGCCGAGGCGCGCGTAGCCCAGGTAGTTGAATGTGTCGGTGAGCTGGAACGGCGGCCCGAGCAGAAGCGTCAGTTGCACGACGACGATGCACGCCGCGATCATCCGCATCGACAACGTGCGCAGCGCGGCCAGCGCCACCAGGTAGGCGGCCAGCATCGCCAGGATCAGGACGCTCAGCGCGTAGTTGGTGGCGGCCGCGCTGACCTTGAGCGGGCCCAGGAGCTGATACAGCGGTCCGGCCTCCCACGAGGCGAAGATCTGGCTGGCCCGCGGGACCAGGGTGTTCGGGCCGTGCGTGGCGAACAGGACGATCGCCAGTGCGCAGACGGTGATGGTCGCGAGCGCGATCTTGCCCGCCCTCGGCCCCAGTTCGATCTCGGGCCAGCGCAGCGCGCTCGGCACACGCAGCGGAGCGAGCCGCGGAAGCGTGACGGCCGGCTCGCTCTGGGCGGCCCCGGCGGCGCCCGGGGCGAGCACGGGCGGCCCGCCCGACCCGGAGGCGAGCACCGGGGAGGACTCCACGTGGCCTGGTTGCTTTCTCATCACTCAGAAATACTGCCCTGTGGAGCCAACCCGGCTGTGGCGGCGCCGGTTGAAATCTGGTTAACCGCGCACAGCGCCGGCGTTGGCCGCCAATCACCTTAACATCCCGCGTGTGAGCGTCGGCACGGCGGCACCCGATCTGCGCCGCGCCGGGGAGCCCGCGCCGGCGGCGCGCGCCCGCGCGCTTCTCGCCGACCCTGCGATGCTGGCGGTGCTCGCCCTGACCCTGGTCGGCACATTCCTGCGCTTCTGGCGGATCGGTCATCAAGGCTTCTGGTTCGACGAGGGCAACACCGCCCTGCTCGTGCACTTCTCGCCGGGCAAGATGCTGGGGCTGATCCCCCAGACCGAGTCCACGCCGCCGCTCTATTACTGCGTCGCCTGGGTCTGGGCGCGCATCTTCGGCTACGGCGAGACCGCCTTGCGCTCGCTGTCGGCGCTGGCCGGCGTGGCGATGATCCCGGTCGTGTACGGCGCCGGCGCGAAGCTCGTCTCGCGCCGCGCAGGCGTGTTCGCCGCCGCATTCGCCGCGTGCAGCCCGCTGCTCATCTGGTACTCGCAGGAGGCTCGCTCCTACCAGTTGCTGGCCCTGCTGAGCGCGCTCTCGCTGCTCGCCTTCGCCCACGCGCGGGCACGGCCCACGCCGGCCGCGCTCGCCGCATGGGTGATCGCGTGCGCGCTCGCGCTCGCCACCCACTACTACGCGGCGCTGGCCGTGGCGCCCGAGGCGATCTGGTTGCTGGCCGGGCACCGCCGCCGGCGCCCGGTGCAGATCGCCGTCGCGGTGGTGGGCTTGTGCGGCCTCGGATTGATCCCGCTCGCGGTCAGCCAGCACGGTACGGGCCGGTCGAACTGGATCGCGCACGCGCCGTTCTGGCGGCGGCTCGGTCAGGTCATCCCGCAGTTCACCGCCGGTTTCGACGGGCCGGCACACTCGGTTCTCGAGCCGGTGGCGATCGCGATTCTGCTCCTCGCCCTCGTCCTGCTCGCCATCCGGTCCGACGCGGTCACGCGACGGGGCGCGCTGGTGGCCGGCGGCCTCGCGCTGGCCGGATTCGTCCTCAGCCTGATCCTGGTCGCCGCCGGTTTCGACGATCTGCTCACGCGCAACATGCTGGCGATCTGGACGCCGGCGGCGCTGCTTATCGCCGGCGGTCTCGCCGCGCCGCGGGCACGCGTGGTTGGCTTGATCGCGGCGGCCGCGCTGTGCGGCATCGGAGCGACCACGGCGGTCGGCGTCGCGGTCGACCGCGATCTGCAGCGGCCGGACTGGCGCGTGGTCGCGTCGGTCCTCGGCCGCCACGCGCCCGCCGGCGGCCGCGCGATCCTCGTCCAGCACTACCGGGACCTGTTGCCTCTGTCGCTGTACATGCCGGGACTGCGCTTCTGGTCCGGCCATACCGCAATTCCGGTCCGCGAGCTCGACGTGGTGTCGTTCACCGCGCCACGCAGTGCCGGGTTCTGCTGGTGGGGCTCAGCCTGCAACCTGTGGCCGTCGCGGATGCAGTCGGCCTACCCGCTGGCGGGGTTCCACGCGGTCTCAAGACGCCACGCGCTCCAGTTCACGATCCTGCGGCTCGAGGCCTCGCGGCCCGTGCGCTTGACGCCCGGCGCAGTGGCGCGGGTGCTGCACACGACCGGCTTCCGCAACGACGAGCTGCTCAACCAGCGGCGCTAGCGGCGCGCATCAGCGCGTCCACCTCCGCGTCGGTCAGCCTGCGCCACCGCCCGCGCGGCAGCTCCCCGAGCGGCAACGGCCCGAAACCCACCCGCTCCAGGCGCTTGACCGGATGCCCCACCGCCTCGCACATGCGCTTGACCTGGCGCTTGCGGCCCTCGTGGATGGTGATCTCGATCGTGTCGGCCGAGATCCTCTGCACGCGGGCTGGCGCGGTGCGCCCATCCTCGAGGTCGACCCCCTCGGACAGCGCCCGGAGCTCTGAATCGCGCACCGACTGCCCGCCGACGACCGCCCGGTAGGTCTTCTCGACCTCGAAACGCGGATGGGTGAGGCGGTGCGCCAGCTCGCCCTGGTTGGTGAGCAGGATCAGGCCTGTGGTGTCGATGTCGAGGCGGCCGACCGGGTATAGCCGCTCGGTCTGGGGCACCATCGAGACAACCGTGGGACGGCCCTGCGGATCGCGTGCCGTCGACACGACACCGGCCGGCTTGTTGAGCGCGTAGACGACCCGCTCGTGAACCACCGCGACCGGCTCGTCGTCGAGCGCCACCGCGTCGGCCGGCCCGACGTCGCGAGCCGGATCCGTGACGATTTGACCCCCGATCGTGACCCGGCCGGCACGGATGATCTCCTCGCTCACGCGGCGCGAGGCCACGCCCGCGCTCGCCAGATACTTAGCAAGCCGCATCTTGCTGCCACCATAGTCAGCGTGGATCTGAAGACGCTCCAGGCGAAGCTGGACGAGCTCGGGGAGCCGCGCTACCGGGCCGGCCAGGTGTGGCGGTGGGCGGCGCGCGGCGCCGGCGCCTTCACCGACATGTCTGACCTGCCGCTCTCCCTGCGCCGCACGCTGAGCGAGGCGGTGCCGTTCTCGACCCTGACCGTGGAGCACGAGGCGCACGCCGCCGACGGGACGGTCAAGGCGCTGTTCCGCACCCACGACGGCCGGCCGGTGGAGGCCGTGCTCATGGTCTACCGGGACGGGCGCCGTTCGGTCTGCCTGTCCTCGCAGTCGGGCTGCCCCCTGACCTGCACGTTCTGCGCCACCGGTCAGATGCGTTTCGGCCGCAACCTCACCGCTGCCGAGATCCTCGACCAGGCCCTTCACTTTCGCCGACTGGGCCCGGTCGACCACGCCGTGTTCATGGGCATGGGCGAGCCCATGATGAACCTCGACCATGTTCTCGCGGCATGCGAAAGGCTCCCCGACGTCGGGATCGCCCACCGTCGCACGGCGATCTCCACGATCGGATGGATCCCCGGGATCGAGCGGCTGGCCGCCTCGCAGATGCCGATCCGGCTGGCGCTGTCACTCCACGCCGCTGATGACGCGCTGCGCACCGAGCTGATGCCGGTCAATGAGCGCTATCCCCTTGCCGAGGTGATCGCCGCGTGTCAGGCGCACTACGAGCGCAAGCGCCGCAAGGTGTTCGTCGAGTACGTGATGCTGGCGGGCGTCAACGACGCCCATCCGCAGGCGGTCCAACTCGCCGAGCTCCTCGACCCGCGCATGTTCAAGGTCAACCTGATCCCCTACAACCCGACCGGCTCGGGGTTCGCCGGTTCGAGCCCGAAGGCGATCGCGGCCTTCCGCGACGAGCTCGAGCGCCGAGGCCTGAGCGCCACCGTCCGCCTGACACGCGGGCGCGAGATCGACGCCGCGTGCGGTCAGCTCGCGGCGCGCTCGTCCCTCGGCCCGATCGTCCAAGCGGCGGGCGTGTCGAGGGGAGACATCCTGAGATGTTAGGGATGGTTAACCGTCGAAGTCGTACCTCGTGAACCGCGACCCGGTGAACCCGAGGATCAGATCATCAGCGCCGGCCTCGAAGCTGCCGGTCGCGCCAGAGCTACCGCCATTGCCGAGAGTGATCAGTTGGATCACCGCGTTTGGGTTCCTGCCCACGAAGAACGACAGAGGCTGCGGACTGCTTATGGAGCCGGTGGAACTCGGCGGCGCGGTGGACGACCACCAGCGAGCGTCGGTAGCGAAGCCGTCCGACTGGAACACATCGCCCCGGATGAGCGTAGTGGCCGCGACGCCGTTATTGGCGGGCTGGTAAACGAGGTTTGCGAACCCGCTCGCGAAGGTCGAGTTCGCCGTCAACCCACTCACCGTGATGTGGATCGTGGGCACTTGGGCGGCATTCAGCGTATTGACGTGCCAGATGTAGCTGAGCGCATTGAGGTGGCCCAGCGGCACGTTCGAGAACGCTTTCGCGATCCCGATGCTGCCTTGCGGGGTCCCGGCGTCGACCCCGACGCCGTGCAAGACGAGTTGACCGCCTTCCAGCCTCGCAGACCCAGCGGCGTCACGACCGGTGAAGAAGAAGCCCTGATCGCCCGCCTGCCCGCTGTTTGGATAACCCTGCGCCGCCTCGCCGGGGGTGACGGGGGGAACGTTCACCACGGGCACAGCAGAATTCGATGCGTTGGCACCTGGCGGACCAGCCGGGCCAGCGGGACCAGCCGGACCAGCGGGACCCGCCGGGCCACGTGGTCCTTCCGCTCCCTTGAGCTCCGACAAGAGCTGCGGGCTCACGTTGTTGCTCTGCACCGAGCCGTTGCCGATGTTGGCATGCCACACCGAGTTGCGAGCGAGCTTCGGCTGCGTGACGGCACCGTTCATGATCCTGCGCGTGCCGACCGAGTTGAAGGCAATCTTATGGATGCTCACGGCCTGGTTCCTGATCTGCGCGGTGCCAACGCTATTTGCTGGCAGGTTGACCGCGGCATACGCCCCGCCGCCGAGGGAAACAAACAACGCGAGTAGCGCCACCGCCATTGCCGGCGACGGCTGCATGCGCTTTAGCACTGTGCTACCTCCGATAATCGTGTGACTCCAAAACCTAGTCCGTGTACCCGTTGACACATCCGTTTGGTCGACGTGTTGATCGACGCTGGCTCGTCCAGCACGAGCATCACCTGCAGGCGCAGCCCAGCTCGAGGGTGATTGGGGGCGCGGTCGGGGCGCCGCGACGGCCCCGAGGTCCCGGGTTTACCGGACCCCGAACGGGTGAGCAGGTTACGACGCGGTTAACCCGATGTCAAACCGAATGCAAGAGCGGTTACATCCAACATTCGACCGCGAACCGCAGCCTGTCGTAATGCCGCGGAGGCGGCGGGCGGCCGGAGATCCGGAGCAAACGCGCTGCTCGAGTTACGCCACAGAGCGGCCACCGGGTGCGTCAGGCGCCGGCGGCCGCGAACAGCTCGTCGATCAGCTCCACTCGCATGTCCTCGTCGAGAGCACCGGATTCGATCAGCTGGTGGTACTCGTCGAGTGAGAACCGGTGGACGTCGGACAGATCGATCGCGCTCGCCACATCGCCGATCATAGAAGCGCGAGCCTCGGATGCCACGGCGGTCAGCTCGCCGCGCGCGCCTCGCCGGCCTGGAGCAGCCGCTCGCGCAGCTCGGCCTCGAGCTCGGGGGAGGGATCGAACTCGCCCAGCTCCGGCAGCTCGTCCAGCGACTTGAGCCCGAACAGCCGCAGGAACAGCTCGGTGGTGCGGTACAGCACCGCGCCGAACTGGGAGCGGCCGGCCTCCTCAACCAGGCCTCGTTCGAGCAGCGTGGACGCGGCCGACTCGGCGTTGACTCCCCTGATGCGCGCGATTTCCGGCCGGGACACCGGCTGGAGATAGGCGACGATGGCCAGGGTCTCGGCCTGGGCCGGGGTCAGCGCCGGCGTGCGCGGGCGGGCCAGCAGGCGCCGGGCGGCGGGCTCGGCGTCCGGGTGCGTGGACAGAGCCCAGCCGCCGGCCAGCTCGCGCAGCACCAGGCCGCGCCGCTCGAACTCGTAGTGCTCGCGCAAACGCTCGAGCGACGTGACCACCTCGTGCAGCTCGGCGCCGGTGGCGTCGGCCAGCGCCTCGGCTCCGAGCGGTTCGGAGCTGAGAAAGAGCAGGGCCTCGAGCGTGCTCTCCAGGTTCACGCCGTGAGCCTCTCGCTCGTCGCACCCGGGCTCAGCGCGCCGTTGCGCCGGCCGGGCTCGATCGTGATCTCGCCGAACGGCTCGTCCTGGCTCCAGTTCAGCTCGCCCTGCTTGTAGAGCTCGAGCAACGCGTACAGCGTCACCGCGACCGTCACCCGGTCGGCCCGTGCCACCGCCTCGTCGAAGCTGAAGCTGCCGCGGCGCAGCAGCGCCCGCAGGTGCGCGAGGCGCTCGGCCACGGTGACCCGCGAGCCGACCATGTGACGGACGTCGACCGGCTCGGGTACCCGGAGCAGGCTCCCGATCGCGCGCGCCAGGACCGCCGGGTCGTACGCGGCGTCGGCCTCGGTGAGCGAGGCGCGCCGCAGAGCCGGCGGCAGCGGCGCTGAGCGGAAGCGATGGCCCTCCTGGGCGGCGAGCCGCTCGCGCAACTGGGTGGCGGCGGCACGGTAGCGGTGGGCGTCGAGCAGCCGGGCCAGCAGCTCCTCGGCCGCCTCGCCCGGATCAAGCTCGATCAGCTCGTCGATCTCCTCGCCCGGCAACAGCAGCCGCGATTTGAGCTCGAGCAGGGCCGCGATCAGGACCAGGAACTCGGTGGCGGCCTCGAGCTCGAGTTCTCCACGCTGCTCGAGATGGTCGATGTAGGCGATCACGACCTCGGCCAGATCGACCTCGAGCAGGTCGACCTCCTCGCGCAGGATCAGCGTCAGCAGCAGGTCGAAGGGGCCGGCGAAGACGTCGAGATCCAGCTCCAGATCGGCGATCCGCATGCCCGGCAGGCTACTGCCGGGACCGGACCGCTCGTCAACCGGTGACCGACGGTGGGGGTGGCTTCGGTGCTGGGGCTCGGACGAGGCGGACGGTCGCCGAATCGACGTTGTTGGTCAGGTGAGGGTCGTCGGTCGCGGTGCCGACCACGGCGCGGTCGGCAAAGTGCGAGGCGCGGGAGGTGATCCGCAGGCGGACCGTGACGTGGGCCTTCGCGCCGGGGGCCAACGTGCCCAGTGAGCAGACGATCGGCAGGTTGCGCGAGCAGCGGCCGGTGTCGGTGTGTATCGCAACCAGGTCCGCCGAGCCGAACAGCTGGTCGTGCAGCACGACGCGGCTCGCGTGGTCGGGCCCGTGGTTGGTCACGGTGATGTGGAAGGTGACTACGTCGCCGGTGCTCGCGACCCGCGGCGATGCGTGCTTCGTCACGGACAGGTCGGCGTTCTCGAGCGGGTCCGGCCCGGGCGGCGGCGGGGGCGGTGGCTTATGGGTGAACGTGTTGGTGAACACACAGTGCACATGGGGCTGGCTCCTGGTCAGCCTGACCACGATCAATCCCTGCGCGAACGGCACCTGAAGGTCGTTACAGGTAACACCCGTGAGGCTCCACCCGTTGGACGGGGTGCCGGCTGGATACTGCTCGGTAATACGGTACAGCCGCAGGTGATCGGTCGAGTCAAGCACCGGGGTGTCGGGCGTAGCCCGGGCCTCGACGCCCTCCGTCTTGGTGGTCGCGGACAGCCTGCGATCCAAACTCGTGTTACCCGGGATTTCGGGCGAACCATGGCGCCGTCACGCACCCGCTCGTGCCTCGCCGACCGCAGCGACATCCGAGTTTCGAGCTCAGGGACCCATGTCGGGGGCTACTGCCGGACCCGGACCGGTCCGACCCCCATCGCCTCGCGCACGTCGACCATCGTGTCCGAGGCGATCGCCCGCGCCTTCTCGGCCCCGGCGGCCAGGATGCGCTCGAGCCCCGCCTCGTCGGAGCGGAGCTCTTCATAGCGCTCCCGCACCGGGGCCAGATACTCGACCACGGCATCGGCCACCGCCTGCTTGAACGTCCCGTAACCCGAGCCGTTGAACGATGCCTCCACCTCCTCGGGTGTCGTGCCCCGCACCGCGGCCAGGATCTCGATCAGGTTGCTGATCCCGAGCTTGTCCGGCCCCCGGACGACATCGGTTCCCGAATCGGTGACCGCCGAGCGGAACTTCTTGGTCACGGTTTTCGGGTCGTCCAGGATGTACACCGTTCCCTGGGGGCTGCCGCCCGTGGTGGACATCTTGCGCTCGGGAAACTGGAGGTCCATGATCCGGGCCCCGACCTCGGGATAGTGCCCCTCGGGGACCACCAGCGTCTCGCCGAAGCGCGCGTTGAAGCGCTGGGCGACGTCGCGCATGAGCTCGATGTGCTGGCGCTGGTCGTCCCCGACCGGGACGGCGTTGGCCCGGTAGACGAGCACGTCAGCAGCCATCAGCACCGGGTAGTAGAGCAGCGCCGCCGAGGTCAGCTCGCGTTGGGAGGCCGATTTCTCCTTGAACTGGTGCATGCGGGTTAGGTCGCCGTACGCGGTGACGCTCGACAGCATCCACGTCAGTTCGGTGTGCTCGTGCACGTCGCCCTGGCGGAAGAAGATGCAGCGGTCCGGGTCCAGCCCGGCGGCCAGCAGCGTGGCCGCGGTGTCGAACACGGCCTCGCGCAGACCCGCGGGCTCGTACGGCACGCTCATGGCGTGCAGGTCGACCAGGCAGTAGATCGCCTCGCCGCGCTCCTGAAGCGCGACCCACTGGACGATCGCCCCGATGTAGTTGCCGAGGTGCTTGCGACCCGTCGGCTGGATTCCCGAGAAGGTCCGCATTCGGGTGGAGGCTAGCGGTCAGGCAGTCGACCGCGCGGTCAGGAAGCGAGGGCGCGGTCGAGCGGCGAAATGGCCCCTGGACCCACCTCGCGCGGGCGATCGCGGCGAACCACGTAAGCGGCCACAACCCCGCCGATCGCCCCGCACACGTGTCCCTGCCAGGAGACGCCGGCGTGCGGCGCGATGCTCGACAGGAGAGCTCCGCCCCAGACCACGCCGACGATCAGCCCGGTGAGGAGCTCGAGCGCGCTGCGATTGAAGAATCCGCGCGCGAACAGATAGGTGGCGTAGCCGAACACGACCCCGCTGGCACCGGCGGTGTCTGTGCCGGAGGGCGCGATCAGCCACGTTCCCACCCCGCCGACCACGATCACGATCACGGTCACGAGCAGCAGCCGCCTGGCGCCCTGGAGCGCGATGATCAGCCCCATGAACACGAACGGGATCGTGTTCGCCATCAGGTGCTGCCAGCTGAAATGCAAGAAGGGGGCGGTGAAGATCGCCCACACGTGATCGACGTTGCGCGCGTAGATGCCGTCGCTTTTGGCGAGATGGTTCGAGTCGAGCGAGTTGATCGCCTCGAGCGCCCACATCAGCACGACGATCCCGCCCAGGACGATCAGGCCCTCGAACTGGGTCTGTCCCCGGCGGGCCGTCGGGATGCGGGTAGGAGACGGCGTGCTGACGCTCACGCGCGTAAGGATCGCAGGTGGGAACCGGCCGATCTGAAGTTCGCTCTAAGAACCCGCCAGCACTTCGGCCGCGAGCGCCAGCGCCACCTCGGCGCGCGAGCGCAGTGAGGGCGCCAGCACGAACTCGTCGGGATTATGGGCGGCCCCGCCACGCGGACCGAGGCCGTCCACGGTCAGCCCGATGCTGGGCGCGAAGTGGCTGGCATCGCTGGCGCCGCCACGAGACACCCCGACGATCGATCGCCCCAGCCTCGCCGTCGCGCCCTCGAGCAATCCGCGCGTGGCCTCGCCTGAGTCCATGCCGGGCCAGACGCGCTGCATCTCGGCCTCCAGTGCGACGCCATCGAGCTCGGCAGGGATGCTTGCGCGGACGGTCTCGAACGATTCGCTGCGGTCGGCGCGCATGTCGAACAGCAACTCGCCCTCCGCCGGCACCACGTTGAACGCGTCGCCGGACCGCACGATGGTCGGCACCACGCTCAGGCGCTCGGGCCCGCTCGGATCGTGACGCTTGGCCACCTCGATCGCCGTGGCCGCCAGCGCCAACAGTGCGTTTCGTCCCTGATCGGGCGCGCTCCCGGAGTGTGCCGCGCGGCCGGCCGCGGCGACGCGCATGGTCCCCGCCGCCTTGCGCCGGACGACGACCCCCTCCTCCCCCTCCGGGCTGAGCTGACCGCCCTCGAAGCACAAGCAGGCGTCGTAGCCGGCGAACCGCTGGACATGGCGAAACTCGTGCCGGCGCCACTCCTCATCGGTCACGAGCAGCAGCGACACCTCGGCGAACGTGTCCTTCCAGCCGACCAGCGCCCGCGCCACGCCGAGCGACAGCACCACTCCCCCCTTCATGTCGACGGTGCCCGGACCGTACAACCGGTCCCCGTCATGGCGCAGCGAGGCGTGCGACGAGTGGCCGATGACCGTGTCGACGTGACCGAGCAGCAACAGCCTGACCGACCCCTGCCCCTCGATCCGTGCGATCAGGTCGGGTGCGCTGCCGGGGGTCGAGCACTCGACCCGCTCGATCTGTGCCTCGGGGGGCAGAAGCGCGGCGCACACCGCCAGCGCCTCCTCGGCCCCGTCGACATCGCCCGACGGTGAGGACACACCGACCAGCGCCTCGAGCTCCCGCTGCGCGCGGGAGGCGATCTCGGCAGCGCCGTCAGCGACGAACTCGTCCATCCGCGTAGTGTCCCGCTCGGGCGAGGGCCAGGACCTCCTCGGCGGGCAGCGTCTGCGGGGCCCGATGCTCGCGCAAGTGCCGGTCGGAGAGATCGCACAAGGCAGCGTTGATCGGCGTGGGCACGCCGTGCAGCCGGCCCAGCAGAACGATCTCGCCGTTCAGGTAGTCCGTCTCGACCGTCGGAGCGCCGCGGGTGAAACTCTGCCGGGTAGAGGAGCCGGCGCGGGGCCGCCCCTCGATCGGCTGCACGTCCAGGCGCCGCCAGCGGCCGATGACGTCATTGACCTCCTCGGCCACGAACTCGATCCCGGCTGCGCTGAGAACCGCTCGGCCCTCCTCCTGGGCGCGCTGCGTCAGCGCCTCCGAGGCGGGCCCATGCTCGCAGATCGCATCGATCGCGTTCAGAAGGTTGTTGATCAGCTTGGCGTACTTGAAGCGCACGATGTCCGCCCGGGCGCGTGAGCTGATGCCCGACTCCTCCAGCGCGCTCGCCACCTCCTCGCACAGAGGATCGAGACCGGAGGGGTACCGGCCCAGGTCGATCACGCCGATGGCGCGGGATCCGTACGCCTGGACCACCCCGGGCTCCAGGTGAGCCGTCGGCGCCATCACCACCGCCCCGTACACAGCGGCCATGAGCCGCAGCGCGATCCGCTCGTTCTCGACCCCGTTCTGCAGGCACACCACCGCGGTGCCGGCCGGGGCCGCCGAGCGCAGCGCCGCGACGGCCTCCGCGGTGTCCTGACTCTTGGCCGCCAGCAGCACGACCTCGTCTCCGGTCCATTCGAGCGCCGCCGGCGCGTCCGCCACTGGGATCTCGAGCGTGACGCTCTCGCCCGGTCGCTCGAGCGTCAACCCCCGCTCGCGGATCACCCGGTAGTGCTCCCCGCGAGCGATCAGCGCCACCTCCTGACCGGAGCGATGCAGGCTGGCGCCGACCACGCCGCCGACCGCGCCAGCGCCTAAGACCACGAAACGCACGGTCAGCGGTCGTCCACGCGGCCGGCCACGACTACATCGCCTGGCGTACGATCGGGCGCCGGGCCGCGCCGGCCTCGTCCAGCCGCCGCGCCGGCGTTGTGTAGGGCGCGTGGCGCGCCACCTCGGGATCGTCGCGCGCCTCTTTGAGGATATCGGCCACCGCCTCGGCGAACCGATCGAGCGTCTCCTTGGTCTCGGTCTCGGTCGGCTCGACCATCAGCGCCTCCTCCACGATCAGCGGGAAGTACACGGTCGGCGGGTGGACCCCGTGGTCGAGCAGGCGCTTGGCCAGATCGAGCGTCTTGACGTGCAGCTCTCGCCGCATCGGCTCGCCCGAGAGCACGAACTCATGCATGCACAGCCGGTCGTAGGCGGCCGGCAGGTACTCCATCACGCCCTCGCGGCGCAGGCGCGCGAGCAAGTAGTTGGCGTTCAGGACCGCGGTTTCCGACGCTTCCGTCAACCCGGGCGCCCCGAGCGAGCGGATGTAGGCGTAGGAGCGCACGAACACCCCGTAGTTGCCCTGGAACCCGCGTAAGCGCCCGATCGACTTGGGCCGGTCGTGATCGAGGTCGTAGAACGGCTCGGCGCCGTTGGTGGTCGGCCCGCGGCGGACCACCTGCGGTCGCGGCAGGTAGGGCTCGATCCGCTCGGAGACCGCGATCGGGCCGGCGCCGGGGCCGCCGCCGCCGTGCGGCTGGGTGAACGATTTGTGCAGGTTGAAGTGCACGATGTCGAAGCCCATGTCGCCCGGGCGGCAGATGCCCATGATCGCGTTGAGGTTCGCGCCGTCGTAGTAGAGCGTGGCCCCCACCCCGTGCACGATCCGCTCGATCTCCTCGATCCCTGTCTCGAACAGACCGAGCGTCGAGGGGTTGGTGAGCATCAGGCAGGCCACGCCCTCGTCGGCCTTCGCGCGCAGGTCGTCGAGATCCACGTTGCCGTGGGCATCGCTGCGAACCTTGACCACCTCGTAGCCGCCCATGGTCACCGTCGCGGGGTTGGTGCCGTGCGCCGTGTCCGGGGTCAGCACTTTCGTGCGGTGCTCGCCGCGGCCCTCCTGGTAGGCGCGCGTGAGCAGGACGCCGGCGAGCTCTCCCTGCGAGCCGGCCGATGGCTGCAGCGACACGTGCGGGAGTCCGGCGATCTCCCCCAGCGCCTCCTGCAGGCGCCACATAAGCTCGAGCGCCCCCTGGGCCTGGTGCGGGGCTTGGAGCGGGTGCAGCCGCGCGTGACCGGGGAGCGCCGCGATCCGCTCGTGGAGCTTGGGGTTGTGCTTCATCGTGCACGAGCCGAGCGGATAGAAGCCGGTGTCGAGGTCGAAGTTGCGCTTGGAAAGCCGGTTGTAGTGGCGGACGATCTCCGGCTCGGACACCTCGGGCAGGCGCGGCGCCTCAGGGCGCCTGAGCTCGGGCGACAGGAGCTCGTCGAGCGGGCGCTCTGGCACATCGAGCGCGGGAGGGCTGAACGCTCGGCGGCCCGGCTTCGAACGCTCGAAGATCGTCAGGGTGTCGTCGGCCTCGCGGATCATCGCGCCACGCCGACGGCGGGTTTCTCCGCCGCCACGGCGGCGCCCAGCGCGTCCGCCAGCCGATCGATGTCGGCGCGCGTACGGCGCTCGGTGATCGCCACCAGCAGCCCGTTCTCGTGCTCCGCGTAGTCGCGGCCGAGGGCGTAGCCGGGGTTGACGCCCTGCTCGCGGCAGCGGGCGATGACCCGGTGCACCGGCGCGTCCAGCTCGAGCGCGAACTCCCGCACCACCGGGCGCTCGTGCAGGGCGAAGACCCCGTCGAGCGCGGTGAGCCGTTCCCGCGCGTACGCGGTCCGCTGGAGCATCAGTTCGACCAGCTCGACGATCCCGCGCCGACCCAGCCAGCTCAGGTAGATGACCCCGGCCAGCGCGTTCAGCGCCTGCGCGGTGCAGATGTTCGAGGTGGCCTTCTCGCGCCGGATGTGCTGCTCACGCGTCTGCAGGGTGAGCACGAAGCCGCGCTTGCCGTCGACGTCCTTCGTCTCGCCGGCGATGCGTCCCGGCATCCGCCGCATCAGTGCTTCGGTGGCGGCGAAGAACCCGAACGAGGGACCGCCGAAATCCAGGCGGTTGCCGAGCGACTGCCCCTCGCCCACCGCCACGTCGATGCCTGACTCGCCGGGCGTCTTGAGCAGGGCCAGCGGCAGCGGGTCGCAGGCGGCGACGGCCAGCGCCCCGGCACCGTGCGCCCCCTGTGCGATCGCCTCCAGGTCCTCGACCGCGCCGAGGAAGTTCGGCTGCTGGACGATCACCGCGCTGACGTCGTCGGTCAGTTCGGGCAGCTCGGTGGCGCCCTGGTGCAGCGGCGCCTCTACGACCTCCATGTCCCACGCATGGGCCATGGTGCGCAGGCACTCGCGCGAATGCGGATGCACTCCCCGCGAGATCACGAATCGTTCCCGGCGGTTGGTGTGCTTCGCGACGTAGCCGGCCGCGGCGACCGCGCTCGGACCCTCGTACACGGAGGCGTTCGAGACCGGAAGCCCAGTCAGCTCGGAGATCGCCGTCTGGTACTCGAACATCGCCTGCAGCCCGCCCTGGGAGATCTCGGGTTGGTAGGGCGTGTACGGGGTGAGGAATTCCGAGCGCAGGATGATCGAGTCGACCAGCGCCGGGACGTAGTGGTCGTACATGCCGGCACCCAGGAACGAGACCTCGTCCTCGGCCGATGTGTTGCGGGCCGCCAGGGCGCGGAACTCCTCGAATACCTCTTGTTCGGAGAACCCCTGGCCGAGCGAGAGCGGCCGGTTCAGCCGGAGGCCGGCTGGGATGTCGGCGAACAGCTCTTCGATCGAGCTCACCCCGATCGCGGCGAGCATCTCGCTGCGGTCGGCGTCGGTGACTGAGGTGTAGCGGGTCACGAGCCGGGTGGCCTCCTTACTCCAGGCTCGCCTGGTACTCGGTCGAGTCCATCAGCGAGTCGACCTCGGAGGGCTCGGAGAGTTTCACCTTGACCAGCCATCCCTCGCCGTACGGATCCTCGTTGATCGTCTCGGGCTTGTCGGCCAGCGCGTCGTTGACCGCGGTGATCTCACCCGAGAGCGGCGCAAACACGTCGGAGACCGCCTTCACCGACTCGACCTCGGTGTACGCCTGGTCCTTCGAGACCTCCGCTCCTACCTCGGGCGCCTCGAAGAACACGACCTCTCCCAGGGCGTCCTGGGCGTACCAGGTGATCCCGAAGGTGGCGCTGTCTCCTTCGATCCGGGCCCAGTCGTGCTCGGAGTGGTACTTGAGGTCGTCGGGATAGCTCGGGTCCGCCATGGTCACGCTCCCTTTCGCTGGTAGAGAGGCCTCCGCTCGATCCGCGCCGACCGGATCCGGCCGCGCACATCAATCTCGATGTGCTCGCCCGGCTCGGTTCGCGCGCTGGAAACGTATGCCATCCCGATGCCGCGCTGCAGGCAGGGCGAGAACGTGCCGCTGGTGACCTCGCCGCCACCGATCACGCCGTTGCCCTGGCGCGCGATGCCTTGGCCCTCGATCAGAAACGGGACGAGCTTCTCGCTCGTGCCCTCGCGGCGGGCGCTGCTCACGGCCTCGGAGCCGATGAAGCCGGTCTGCTCCCTGCAGCACCAGCCGAGTCCCGCCTCGATCGGGTTTCGCTCGTCGCTGAGATCGTTGCCGTACAGGTGAAAGCACACCTCGAGGCGCAGGGTGTCGCGAGCGCCGAGCCCGACCGGAGCGGCACCGGCGGCGACGATCGCGTCCCATACGTGCTGGGCGTGTTCGGGGTCGAGCAGCAGCTCGACGCCGCTCTCGCCGGTGTAGCCGGTCCCGCACACGAGCATCGGCACACCGGCCACCGCCCGCAGCACCACGTGCAAGCGCGCCGGCAGCGACCCCTCGGTCAACCCTTGCAGCAGGGCGCAGGCGTCCGGGCCTTGCAGAGCCAGCATCGCGAAGTCCGCGGCGCGGTCGAGCACGTCGACGTCGAACTCCCCGGCATGGGACTGCAGCCAGGCGAGGTCCTTGTCGTGATTGGCCGCATTGGTCACCGTCAGGAACTCGCACTCGGCCAGCCGGTAGGTGAACAGGTCGTCGAGCACGCCGCCGTCCTCACGGCACATCACGCTGTACTGCGCCCCGCCCTCCGGGATGCGCCGCACGTCGTTGGACAGCATCCGCTGCAGAAAGACCAGCGCCTCCGGCCCGCGCGTCAGTACCTGGCCCATGTGCGAGACGTCGAACACGCCGGCGCCCGTGCGCACCGCGATGTGCTCCTCGCGGATCCCGGCGTACTGGACCGGCATCTCCCAGCCGGCGAACGGGACAAGCTTCGCACCCGCGGCCTCGTGCCGGTCGTAGAGCGGAGTGCGACGTAACTCGGTGGTGGATGACACCGCCTGTGGAGGCTAGTACACGCTGCGGTGGGGCCGCCTGCGGCGGCATCCATGGGGCCGGGAGAGCCCATCCAGTCAGGGGTCGAGGGCCGGCCCAGCGACGTCCCGTGCATTTCGCCCGGAAGCGCCGGGCCACCACCGGCCGGCGGGCGAAGAGCATCCACGGGATGCACATCTCCCGAAACCCCCGGACGTGAGCGAGCTTCCGGGCGTTTTGCACGGTTCGCGCGCTACGGCGCGATCTGGCGAGTGGCGTGGTAGATCTGCGACACCGCCGCGAACGCCGGCTTCGGGTTGCCGGCGAAGTCGACCAGCCCCTTCTGGTTGAAGGGCGGATCCGGTCGCGGGTCACCCCCCGAGTACTGCGGGAACGCGACGTAGTTCTGGAGCGCGAAGTACATCGCGCCGGACAGCCACGGCTTGGTGGCGAACACGTTCAGGTGGAACGCCACGGAGTTGGCCTGGAAGGCGTAGGTGCCGCGCTCCTCGACCGGGCCGTCGCGGCTGCCGTCGAACCCGAACTCGGTCACCATGATCGCCTTGCTCGGGTAGCAGGCGCGGACGGTGTCGAGGAACGGACCAAGCGCGTCGCGGTCGTCGTCGCCGCCACCGCCGGCGTCGAACCAGCCGAAGTACTCGTTGTCGCCGATCACGTCGAGCACGTCCCACGCGTTCTGGCAGCCCAGGCCGGGCCAGTTGCTCACCGCCATCCCGACCGGGCGGGTCGGATCGAGCTTGCGCGCCAGCGCCGCCGCGCCGGCGATGTAGCTCGCCTCGGCCGGCGGCACCGGCGAGGGCAGCTCGTTGCCGATGCTCCAGACCAGGATCGACGGGTGGTTCTCGTTGGCCAGGATGTTCTCCTGGAGCATGGCGTGGGCTCGGGCCAGCCAACTCGGCTGGTCGAGGTACTGAGCCTGGACCTGGTAGACGGGCACCTCCGACCAGATGAGGATCCCGTCGCGATCCGCCATCTCCTCCATCTCGGGCCCCACCGGGTAGTGCGCGCGGATCACGGTGGCGCCGAGCTGCTGCACCCAGCTCACCATCTGCGCCGTCTGGGCGGGCGTCATCGCCGCGCCGGTCTGAAGGGTCTGCTCGTGCAGGTTCACCCCCCGCAGGCTCAGCAGCCGCCCGTTCAGCTCGAGCCGCCCGTCGGGGGTCACCTTGATCGTGCGGATCCCGCTCCGGGTGAAGTAGCCGCCGAGCCGGCGGCCCCGGGAGTCGGACAGCGTCAACGTCGCCGCGTACAGCTTCGGGTGTCCGGGCGCCCACAGGCTGGGGTGCGGTACGCGCACCGTGGCGCGCGCTACCCATGTCGCGCCGCGCGCGAGCGTCGCCGCGCCGAAGTTCAGCGGGATCCGTCCATACAACCCCCCCAGCTGGACCTTCTGCCGCGTCCCCGTGACGTTGCGGACCCGGACCTGCTCGTGGATCGTGGCCGCGCACCTTGGGCAGGGGTGGTCGGTCCGAATCTGCACTTGTGCGAGGTCGGCGCTCTGCACCGCGCGCAGGTACACCTCGCGCAGGATCCCCCCGTAGTTCCACCACTGCCCGCCCGGCCCGGGCGGCAGGTCGGCGGGGGTGCGGCGGTTGTCGACCCGCACGATCAGGCGGTTGACGCCCGCGCGCAGATAGCGCAGATCGAACTCGAACGGCACGTAGGCTCCCGCGTGGCTGCCCAGCGGATGGCCGTTCAGCCACACGGTGGCGCGGTAGTTGACTGACTCGAAGCGGATGATCCATTTCCGGTCCGCCCTCGGCACGTACGTGGCGAACGCCCCCGCGGGAAGCGTGAAGTCGCGGCGATACCAGCCCGCGTAGCCGTTCATGCCGGCCTGCGACTCGTCGCCGGCGTTGTCGGCATTGGGAATGCTCACCGGCGAGAAGCCGGCCGTCGAGGCGACGTCCTGCCACCACCCCTGGGCGAGGCCGACGTTCGCCGTGTCGGCGCGGTAAAGCCACGTTCCCCCGAGCAGATAGCGGCCGCTCTGCCCGTCGCGATACCAGGCGCCGGCGGTGGGCGGGTCGGCGAGACCCTGGGCTTGCGCCGCGCCGCTGCACCCGAGGGCGAGCAGGATCGCCAGGGTGAGCGCCCGTCTCAAGGTCGCTATCCGCCCGTGCCCGACGTGGCCTTCGTGCCGGGCGCCGGCTTGGCGATCTTCACGCGCTGCGCGATCGTGGTCTGGTTGCCCGCCTTGTCGGCGATGACGATGGTGATCCTGTATGAGCCTGCCCGGCGATACACGTGGGTGGCCCGGTGGGTACCGGGCTTCAAACGCATGACGCTGCGGTCGCCCCACCGGACCGTCAGGCTCGCCACGCCCGACGCGGGCGCGACGTCGTGATACGACAGCCGCACGGTCAAGGTCGCGCGAGCCCGCCTGGCACCGGCCAGCGCCGCCCTGAGCCTCGGCGCCACCGTGTCCACGAATACGCGCGCCGTGCGCGACACACTCGACAAGCCGGCCGGATTGCTCGCGGTCACCCGCCAGATGTGCGGCCCGTCACGCAGCGGCGTCGTGACCTGGATGGCTGCACCTGAGGTCTGGCCCGCCGACGCGCCGTCCACGCTCACCGTGTAGGTGATCGGGCCCCACCGCGCGCCCGAGGCCGACCAGCGCAGCACCGGCTCCGCCGTCCGGACATAGGCCAGCGCATTCGGCGGCACCGCGTTGCCAGGCGGCTGATAGAGCCGCTCGACGACGATCTGCGTCGAGGCGCCGGTTGCCTGCACCCAGGCGATCGCCGCCTCACCGCTCACGTCCCCGGCGGCAAACAGCCCGCGGGCCGCGTCGGTCGCACCCTGACCGGGAGCGGAAACCACTTGCTCTGCACCGAGCGCCGCCGCCCGCGGCTCGTAGCGGACGCGGATCTCGGCCGGCCCGGTGCTCCCGGGATCCTGCTGCCACGCCACCAGATCGGAGAACAAGCCGGCGATGGCGGGAACCGGGTTCGGCGGCGAGGCTCCCGGCAGGCTGTTGACTTGGAACACGCCGCCGGCCGCGCCGTTGTTGCCGAGATCCCTCGCGACAACGTTGTTCGAGCTCTGCGTCTCGGCGGTGACAAAGCCCTGCCCGTACTCAGCCATCGCCACGTTCGGGTGGCCGGCGCCGTCGGCGCCCGGCGTCGACAGCCCGTCGGCTGCCGCGACGCCGTCGTACTGGGAGCCATGCAGCCGGTTCATCAACACGCGCGCCTGACGCGCGGCGCCGCACGCGAGCACCTCCTGGAAGGCCACGTCGGCGTAGGAGGAGTCGCCGCCGGCCGCCACGGCCGGGCTGCCCGCCGACACCTCGCCGCAGCCCGAGATCGACGGCACGTCGGCCTGCTCGTCGACCACGCTCGGGGCGGTGCCCCACACCCGGCGCGAGTAGACGTGCCCGCCCTCGCCCCACGCGACGATGGCCACCCCATCGCCTGCGGTAGCCACCTGGGGGGCGCCGGCGCCCGTCCCGGCGTCGTCCGCCGCGGCGAGCGCGTTGAGCGGCGCGGCCTCGAGCGCCCAGCTTCCATTCGCCCAGTAGGCCGCCCGTACGTCGTGCCCGCTGCCCTCGGCGACGGCAAAGGCAAGGTAGGCCTTGCCGAAGTTGCTCATCTCGAGCGACGGGTTCGCCGCGCCGGCGGCCAGCGGAGCCGCTGCGCCGTAGCGAGCCGTGGCGCTCGCGCGCTGGACGACGTAGAGCGTCCCGCCGTTGGTGAACGCAATCAGCAGCACGCCGCCGTTGCCCGCTGCAATCACCGGCTGGGAGGAGGCCGCCGCGAGCCCCGCGTCGATCTGCACGGGCGCCTGGAACTGTCCCCCGACCAGCGCCGAGACGAACACACGCGGCACGCCTCCCACCGCCTTGACATAGATCACACCGCCGGTGCCGTCCCGCGCCACCGATAGCCCGTTCAGGCTCACGATCGCCCCGCTCGGACCGTCGACGACGGCCGGCGGCGAGGGCGAAGGCTGCGCGGCGGCCGGGCCGGCGAGCGCGGCGGCGAGCACGAGCACCTCGGCGGCGAGCACGAGCACCTCGGCGGCGAGCACGAGCAGCCCAGCGCGCGCGCAGCGCAGCATTCGAACCTGGATCGGTTGTCGGCCGTGGGGGGTGACGGCCCTACAACAACTCAACATCCGCAGGGTTGCGGCGCAAGTGGCCGCCGACGGCCACGTGGCCGAGGCTCAGCGATCCTTGAGGAACGACGGAATGTCGATCTCGTCGTCGCGGATCTCCAGCGAGGAGCGCTGATCCTCGTCCATCGTCACGTCGCGGTCGCGCCGGGCCCGGCGTGTGGTTTCGCGCGCCGTGTTGGGCCGCGAGTAGCGGTGGTCGAATCCGGTGGCGATCACCGTGACGCGCACGTCGTCGGCCATGCCATCGTCGATGACCGCGCCGAAGATGATGTTCGAGTTCTGGTCAGCGGCGCTCTGGACGATCTCCGCCGCCTCATTGACCTCGAACAACCCCAGATCGTGGCCGCCGGTGATGTTGAGCAGGATCCCCGTGGCGCCCTCGACCGACTCCTCGAGCAGCGGCGAGGAGATGGCCATCTTGGCGGCCTCCGCGGCCCGGTTCTCGCCGCCGGCGCTCCCGATTCCCATCAATGCCGTGCCGGCGTCATGCATGATCGTGCGCACGTCGGCGAAGTCGAGGTTGATCAGGCCGGGGATCGTGATCAGGTCAGTGATGCCCTGGACGCCCTGGCGCAGGACGTTGTCGGCCTCGCGGAAGGCGTCGAGGATCGTGGTCCGCCGCTCGACGATCGCCAGCAGCTTCTCGTTGGGTATCACGATCAACGTGTCCACGTGCTCGCGCAGCTTCTGAATGCCCTCCTGGGCCTGCCGGGCGCGTTGGGTGCCCTCGAAGGCAAACGGCCGCGTCACGCAGCCGACGGTGAGGGCGCCGATCTCGTTCTTGGCGATCTCCGCAATCACCGGTGCGGCGCCGGTGCCCGTGCCCCCGCCTTCGCCGGCGGTGACGAACACCATGTCGGCGCCCTTCAGAGCCTCTTTGATCTCGTCGCGCGACTCGGCCGCCGCGCCTTGACCGATCTCCGGGTTAGCGCCGGCGCCGAGCCCCTTGGTCAGCTCGTGGCCGATGTTGAGCTTGATGTCGGCGTCGCACATGGCGAGCGCCTGGGCATCGGTGTTGCAGGCGATGAACTCGACCCCCCGCAGGCCGGCGTCGACCATCCGGTTAACCGCGTTGGTGCCGCCGCCACCGACGCCGACGACTTTGATGACTGCGAGATAACTGCCGCTTTCCATTTGTGACCGTCCGACCCTTGAGTTAGCCTTGAGCGTTCGTGAACAGTCGCTCCCAGCGGGAGTTTCGCACGTTATGGCTTGGAGTTGCGGGAAGTCAACGAACACGGCCTGGTCGCAAGCCGCGTTGCAGATCGCGCAACCCTCGATTGACGGCGGAGAGTTGCTGAGAATTTCACCTCAACCTCTACTTGAGGGTTAGCCTCCCCCGGTGGAGGGCGTTGTGCCCGCGGAGGGTGTTCCGCCCGTGGAGGGTGTTGTGCCCGCGGAACCGCTCGCCGTCGATGACGATCCGCCCGTCGCCAGCCCCGCCGCTGCCACCGCCTGCTCGCTCACGCCGGCCGCGGGTCGGGCCGGATCGGTCACATCGATGTACGACGCGCCCGCCGAGGTCGGGTCGGCCAGGACCGTGGCCGCCGCCCCCCATTTGGCCGCGAGGTCAGAGCTGTCGCCGAAGTAGATCTCGGGGCCGGAGCGAAGCTGAACGACCAGCCCGTGCGGGGGGCTGGTCGTGACCTGGGCAATCCGCGAGAGCAGCCGCCGGGGCGTGGCCGCGAGCAGCGTGAGCGCCTGCAGCGCACCACGGTCGACGACCTGCGCGCCGGCCGGCAGCACCGGCACCGGGATCACCGCCAGGCCGCCGGTCGCGACGTCGTGCAACACCGTTCCGTCGCCGCTGGCCGCGAGCGTCCGCCCGCCGGCAGCCAATGCGCCGACGGGAAGATGCTCGACAACCTGGATCTGCATCCGATGGGGAAACCGGGTGCTGGCCCGCACGTCCTCGACCACCGGGTAGGGCGCCACCGCCATGCGAAGCTGCCCGACGCGGACGTCGAGCGTGGTCATGTTCCGCGCCGCGAGCGTGAGCGCGGCACGGATCCGGGCTGCGTCGGGGCCGGACACGCCGGTGATAGTGACCTCGCGTACCGCCACCAGGGGCGACTCGCGCAGCCACAGCCAGCCGCCGGCGAGCAGGGCCAGGATGGCCGTCATCGCCACCGCCACCCGCAGCCGGACGCGCCGCCGTCGCTTGACGGTCATCCCCGGTTCCAGTCGGGCGGCAGCTCGACCGGCCCGAGGGCCTGCACCTCAGGCTCGAGCGCGATGCCGAACTGCTCGAGCACCCGGCGGCGGCCCTCGGCCATCAACGCGATGACGTCGGCGGTGGTGGCATCGCCGTGGTTCTCGACGAAGTTCGCGTGCTTGGCCGAGAATCCGGCGCCGCCGATCCGCAGGCCGCGGCACCCGGCGCCGTCGAGCAACTGGCCGGCCGTGCGGTTCTCGGCCCGGGCATCGTCGGGGTTCTTGAACGTCGAACCGAACGTCTTGATGCCGGAGGGCTGCGCAGCCTTGCGCCGCGCGCGCATGTCGGCGAGGGTCGCCTTGACTTGTTCGCTGACCGCCTCATGCAGGGTGAAGGCGGCCCGCGCGACCACCTCGCCGGGCGCCAGGGCCGAGCGTCGGTAGGCGAAGCCCAGTTGGTTGGGGCTCCGGCGCTCCGTACCGGCCGGCCCGGTCACGTCAACCCAGTCGAGCACCTGGGCGAGCTCACCCCCGTACGCGTTGGCGTTCATCCGGATGGCGCCCCCGACTGTCCCCGGTATGTTGACCCCGAACTCGATGCCGGTCAGCCCGGCCTGAGCGGCCCGGGCCGACACCGCCGGCAGGCGCGCGCCGCCGCCGCAGCGAATCCTCGTTCCCTCGAGTCCGATCGTGCTCAGCTCCTTGTCCAGCTTGATGACCAGTCCGCGGACGCCCACGTCCGCCACCAGCAGGTTCGACCCAGATCCGACGACACCTACCTCCAGTCCCTCCGCCGCAGCCCACCGCACCAGCCGCTCGAGCTCCTCGAGCGTGCCGGGCCGGGCGAACAGCTCGGCCGGGCCGCCCGTGCGGATCGTGGTCAACCGGGCCAGCAAATAGCCGCGCTCGACGCCTTCGGGTAGCTGAGGCATTCCGAGCAGAGTAGATATCGCCCCGGCTGGCTCAGCCCACTTGTGCCGCTCGCGTCAACCTCTGCCCCGCCGGGCAAACATTGCCGGTCACGCCACTAACGAGCGTCCCAGCGCATCGATGTCGCCCGCCCCCATCAGCAAGCAGAGATCCCCGGCTTTGAGAGTTCTCGAGAGGAAGGAGCGGGCGTCGTCGAACGAGGGCAGCCAGGCCACCGTCCGCCCGCCGGCGGTATCGGCGGTGGCCGCCGCGACCAGGTGCCCGTCGACGCCCGGGAAGTCCTCAGCCCGCTCGCGCGCCGGGTAGACCGCGAGCACCACCGCCACGTCGGCCCCCGCCAGCGCGCGGCCGAACTCGCCCGCCAGCGCGCGCGTGCGCGAGTAGAGGTGCGGCTGGAACACGGCGATGAGCCGCGCCGGCGCCAACGTACGGGCGGCGGCGATGGTCGCGGTTACCTCGGTGGGATGGTGGGCGTAGTCGTCATATATGGGGACTGCGCGTTCGGTCGATCCCAGCAACTCGAACCGCCGTCGGGCCCCTCGGAAGTCGACGAGAGCCGCGGCGGCCCGCGCCGGATCGGCACCCGCCAGGGCCGAAGCGGTCAGCGCCCCGGCGGCGTTGACCGCGTTGTGGCGACCGGGCACCGACAGCGACACCTCGATCCCCCGCCAGCCAAACTGCGACCCGTGTACCGACACCGCCGCGTCGGGGGCGTCGTAGGCGACCGTGTTGGGCGGGCACAGCGCGCGCAGCTCCGGCCGATCCCACACCACCGCCCCCAGGCTGGCGCGTCCCATGAACTCGCGCAGCGTGGCCTCGAGGTCGAGCCGCGACGCGTAGGTGGTGTGGTGATCGAGTTCGGCGTTGGTCAGCAGCGCGATCTCGGGGTCCAGGCGCAGAAGCGAGCGATCCGACTCGTCCGCCTCCACCACGATCCACTCGCCCTCGCCCCAGCCCGCGTTAGCGCCGGTATCGCGCAGCTCACCCCCCACGACGTAGGCGGGATCGAGCCCGCTGGCCCGGAGGACATGCACGATCATCGCCGCCGTGGTCGTCTTGCCGTGAGTGCCGGTGACACCCAGGCAGCGACGGAGCGCGGCGATCTGAGCCAGCAGCTCGGAACGATGCAGCTCGCGGCCGCCCGCGGTCCGTCGTTCGGGGTTGTCCGGGGGCACCGCGGTCGAGAACACCACCTCGGCGCCGGCGGGCACGTTCTCGGCTCGGTGCCCGATCGCCGGCTCGATCCCGTGCTCGCGCAGCAGCGCGCTGTAGCTGGACTCGGCCCGATCCGAGCCGGTGACGGCGGCGCCCAGCTCGTGGGCGATGAGCGCCAGGCCGCTCATCCCGGCGCCGCCGATGCCGACGAAGTGGAGCCTCCGGGAGGACCAGTCCGCGCGACCCGGGCTCACTTCCCGCGCGCGATGACCGCCACCGGGGCCGGTCACCGCTCGCGTCCGGGCACCACCACGGGATCGGTCACCCCTCGCGTTCGAGCACCACCACCGGGATCTCCCGTGAGGTCTTGTGCTGGTACTCGTCGTAAGCCGGCCAGCGCTCGGTCATCATCCGCCACAGGTCCGGCTTCTCCTCGGGGGTCGCGGCCCGGGCGCGCGCTTTGAAGCGATCCCCGCGCACCTGCACGGTCACCTCCGTCTGCTCGGTCAGGTTCAGATACCAGGCGGGATGCTCCTCGGCGCCCCCCTTGGACGCGACCACGACATGGTCCTCGCCCCGTTTGCCGTAGATCAGCGGCGTGCTCCGCGGCTCACCCGACCGCCGACCTGTCGTGGTTAGGATCAGCACCGTCGTGCCCTGCCAGTCGTGTCCCTCAGCGCCGTCCGTCTCTACATAGCGCCTGACGTGCTCCTGGCCGAACAGCATCCGTCCACCTCGCTTAACCCGCTCGCTTTCCGACGCGAGGCTATACCCCCGTGCCCGACGGCGCGGCCTCAGGCGACATCCGACGACACGGCGGCCTCGCCGCGCTGCCGACGCAGCTCGAAATACAGGACCGCAGCGCTGAGCGCGGTCACGGGCGCCAGCGCGGCATTCACCGCCCACTGCACGAGTGCCCGTCCCAGCGAACCCAGCGAGGCGGTGAGTAGGCCGGCGGCGACGCTGATCACCACGACGGCAAGGAACACCAGCAAGATCACTGCGAATACGTGCCAGCCGTTGCCACGCACCAGCTCCCGGCTGCGCCCGAACGCTTCGAACACCCCGGGACGCTCGAGGACGGTCACCGGAGCGACCACCGACCAGATGGTTATGAGGATCAAGCCCGGGATGATCAGGAGGACGAAGCCGATCCCCACGCCCAGCCCGAACAGGATCGACACCGCCACCAAGGGCCAGAACACCGGCTCGACGCTGCGGAGCAAATCACCGATGGAATGATCACGGCGGCCGTCCTGTACGTCCTGAACCAGCTTCACCACCATCCCCTGGTAGAGGACGCTCAGGGCCCAAAACAGAACGGCGAGGACGAAGCCCGTCGCGCTCGGGAGGACCAGGTACACCACGAACTGAAGCGCGTAGAGCACGAGTGCGGTTCCAATCAGCACCCAGGAGTGGTCGAGGTAGATCGACCAGATTCGGGAGACGATCGAACCGGGACTGATTGGCTGCACGCTCATGGTGGTAAAGGTCGTGCCGATCCTATTGCTCGAGTGGACGTGACGTGGGCGAGCACCTTGAGCGAGGCCGTTCGCGGGTATTTATGTCGGAATGAACACGACGTCCACCACGGGATGCAGCTCGATGGCATTCGGGGCGACCCCGCGCTGGTTGTGCCCGAAGTCGAAGAACCCGAGCCCCACCAACCTCACCGGCACGCTCACTTCGTGAAAGGCCGATACCGAGACCCCCGGCGGCGTCGGCCCAGCTGGGTTCTCACCGATCTGAAAATGTTCGTCGAACGCGCGCCGGGCGCCGGCGATGCCGTCGGCAAAATAGCTTCGCCCCGTGATGTCGCCGGGCTTGGGAATCTCGGCGATCATCGTCCCGCCGGCTTCATCCGCGATCACCATGTGGTAGTCGCCATCAGCCTCCGCCCGGTACGCGGTGAGCGTCGCCTGCACGGACCACACGGTCTTCTCCGCACCTTCCGACCGCCCATTCGGGGGTAGCAACGGCGGCACCGGCAGAGCCCTCAGCACTTCAATCGTCCCTTCCCTCGGGACCTGCTCTGTCAGGGCTTGGGCGTCCGGATCCGCGGCGGTTTTGACTGCCCACCGTTCGTGTACGGCTGCCCTGAGCAGATCGCGAGTCTCCACGGCACGCCCCGTAGCCGCGAGATACCGTCTTATCGCCGAGGCGTCGTGGTATCGACCTGGGTCAGTGGCGGCTGCCGAGGCCGACACGGCTAGAAGCACCGCCGATCAGGACTCGGAGACAGCACGCAGACGCCGCCGCGCCGCCAGTGCCGCCGCCGCGGCAGACAGGGCCAGGACACCGGCGATCAGCCATTCGGCGCCTCCGCCGCGGCGGTCGGGATCCCATCCGGTGAGTGCCTCGATCCAGGTCGGCATGAGCACGGTCAGACACGCCAGGGCAAGGGCGGCCACGCCCAAGCATGCCTGCAGCGCGCTCACGCGATCCCAGGAGGCCCGGCGACGCGGTTCGGATCGATACTCCACGACCGCGACGATACATCCGCTCTGCGCCAGGCTGGAATTGTTTTGCCTTTGCGCCGGAGGTGGCCGCTCGCGCCGGCCTCGCGCCCTCAGCGCTCGCGTCCCGCTGCCAGCAGCTCGTGGGCTATATCGCGCGCGGCGTGCGGCCGGGCCAGCGCGGCCGAAGCACGTGCCATCGCGGTCAGCCGCACGGGATCGGCGAGCAGGGTCCCCACCTCGCCGGCCAGCCGAGCCGGACTGAGCTCGCGGTCGGGGATGATCACGGCCGCCCCAGCGCGCTCCATGAAGCTCGCGTTGCTGGTCTGGTGGTCTGCGGTGGCGTGGGGGTAGGGCACGAGCACGGCCGGCCTGCCGTGGGCGGCGATCTCGAAGATCGAGCCGCCCGCGCGCGCGACGACCAGGTCTGAGGCCAGCAGGGCCTCGCCGAAGCGGGAGATGTAGCCGCGCAGGTCGTAATGCGGTCCCGGCGCCCGCAGGTCGTGCAGGTCCCGCGCGCCGGCGGCGTGGAGCACGCGGAACCGGGCGCCGGCAAACGCCTCGACGGCGGCTCGGTTGATCGAGCGAGCCCCCTGGGAGCCGCCGAACACGAGCACGCAGGATTCGCTCAGGCCGATCCCGAACCGGGCCCGCGCCGCTTGTCGGTCGGTGGCAGGGGGCGGAATCGGACGGCCGGTGAGCACGTAGCGCGAGCCGTCCTTGCCATCGATCGGGAAGGAAAGGCACACGCGCCGCGCGAACGGCGCCAGAAGCCGGTTAGTCAGACCGAGGTGGCTGTCGGCCTCGCTCAGCACGAGCGGCGTGCGCGAGAGCGCGGCCGACAGACCTACGGGCCCGGCGACATAACCCCCGCCGCCCAGGACGGCGCTCGGTCGCACGTGTCTGAGGATCCGTCGCGCGTCCCGAACGGCGGCGGCCGCAATCAGACCGGCCTGAGCCGCCTGGCGGGGCCGTCGTCGCGGCAGCGGCACCACACGCAGGGTGCGCAGCTCGTATCCGGCTGCCGGCACGAGCTCGAGCTCGGCGCGGTCGCCCCCGACGAATACGACCTCGCTGCCCTCAGCCCGCAGCGCGTCGGCCACCGCCAGCGCGGGCACGACGTGCCCGGCGGTCCCGCCGGCGCCGATCACGATCCGCGGCGCTGTCAACTCCGGGGTTCCGGACGGCTTTCAGCCGCGTCCCGGGACGGGCGACGTTCAGCAGCAGCCCGACGCCGGCGAGCAGCACGCACAGGTTCGTCGGGGCGTAGGAAATGAAGGGCAGGGGCACGCCGGTGAGCGGAGCGAGTCCGAGCACGACGAAGATGTTGAGAATCCCCTGGCACAGAATCAGCGAGGTCAGACCGGTGGCCAGGAGCTTGGCATACCGGTCGGCCGCGCGGCGCGCCGTGCGCAGCCCGGCGTAGGCGACCATCCCGTACAGGCAGACCACCCCGAAGATGCCGAGGACCCCGAGCTCCTCACCGATCACGGCGAGGATGAAATCCGTCTGCGCCTCGGGCAGGTAGAAGATCTTCTGTACCGAGCGGCCCAGCCCGACCCCGAAGAGCCCTCCGGAGCCCAGCGCGATCTGCCCCTGCACGGCCTGATAGCCGGGTCCCGACTTGGCGGCGCTGGCCCACGGATGCAGGAAAGAGGTCAGGCGCGCGCGTTGGTAGGGCTGGGCGGTGGCCAGCAGGATCACGCACAGCGCGACGATCCCAGCCAGCGCGGCCACGTAGCGCAGCGGCATGCCGGCGGCGATCAGCAGCGCGGCCATCGTGAAGGCGACGACGAGGGTCGTGCCGAGATCGGGCTCGACCACGATCAGCAGACAGGCGGGACCGGCCACCACGGCGATCGGCGCCACGGCCTGGCGGAAGCTCCGCATCCGCTTGGGGTGGTCGGCCAGGTAGCGAGCCGCGTACAGGACGAGCGCGAGCTTCATGACCTCGGACGGCTGGAACTGAATCGGGCCGGCCGAGAACCAGCGCCGCGCCCCGTAGACCGCCACCCCGAAGCCGGGCACCAGCACGAGCAGGAGCAGCACGAACGAGCCGAGCAGCAGCGCAGTGACCAGCCGGGGCGTGAAAATCTCGAGGCCCCGGCGCGCGAGGACGTGCATCGTGGCCAGGCCGGCGGCGCCGAAGACCAGATACCGAACGAACTGCCCAGTGCCGCTGCCGCCGCGAGAGAGAACGCTGGGCGGCGAGGACGCGCTGTAGACCATCACCGCCCCAAACGCCAGCAGGCACAGCGTGGCGGTCATCAGGATGCGGTGCTCGAGCGGCGGGGCAACCCGTCGCGCCGCTGGGCGGGAGCGCCGCCGCGTCTGGGCCGCGCTGGCGTTCGCCCCCATCGCGCCGGGCTCCCTGCCGCGGGCCGGCGAGCGCGCCGCCCCAGCCTGCGCCATCAGGCGCGCTCCACGAGCGCCCGGAAATGCTCACCGCGGGCCTCGAAATCGGCGTACTGGTCAAAGCTCGCGCAGGCGGGCGACAGGAGCACGGTGTCGCCGTCGTCGGCAGCGCCGCGGGCGAGCACCACCGCGCGCTCCAGGTCGCCGGCCCGGTGCAGCGGCACGCCGCTGGACGCGAGGGCTGCCGCCAGGTCGGCCGCCGCCTCGCCGATTAAATACACGGCTACGCAGCGCCCGGCGACCAACGGGGCGAGCGGCGAGAAATCCTGCTGCTTTCCGCGGCCGCCGGCGACCAGATGGACACCGCCTGAGAACGAACGGAGTGCCACGATCGTGCTGGCCACGTTCGTCGCCTTGGAGTCGTTGACCCAGGTCACGCCGTCCTGAACGGCGACCTTTTCGAGGCGATGGCGGACGCCTCCGAACGTGCGCAGACCCGTGGCCACCGCCTCCGCGTCGATGCCACGCGCCAGGCACACCGCTGCCGCGGCCATGGCGTTCTCGCGGTTGTGCGCCCCGGGCAGCGCGATGTCCTCGACGCGGATGAGCGGCTGCTCGTCCCACCACAGGTGGCCGGCGCGCTCGGCCAACTCGGGGCCGGGACCGGCGCCGAACAGGACGCGCCGGGCGCAGCCGCCGAGATCCTCCACGGGCAGGTCGGCCGGCGCCACCGCCACGTCGTCGTTGCCCTGGTTGACGAAGATGCGCAGCTTGGCGGCGACGTAGTCCTCGTAGGTGCCGTGACGGTCGAGGTGATCGGGGGTCAGGTTCAGGAGGAGCGCGGCCTCTGGCGAGAACGAGATCGTGTCCTCGAGCTGAAACGAGGACGCCTCGCACACGACGGTGGCGTCGGCGTCAAGGCCGCTGACCAGAGACGAGGCCGCCGTCCCGACGTTCCCGGCCACGGCCACGGGCAGCCCCGCCTCGCGGTGGACATGGCCGATCCACTCGGTCGTGGTGGTCTTTCCGTTGGTCCCGGTCACGGCCACGAACTGGTTGGGGATGAGCCGCCAGGCGAGTTCGAGCTCACCGAGCACCGTGCTGCCACGCGCCCGCGCCGCACCCATCACGGGCGCGTCCTGGGGTACGCCGGGACTCTTGATGAGCGTCCTGGCGCGGGCGGCAAGATCGACGCCTGACGCATCTAGGCGTACTTCGACGCCCGCCTCGCGAAGCCTTCCCGCCGCCTCCGCGAGCTGGGGGCGGTGCGATTCACCCGCGTCGACCCCGATCACCTCGGCGCCCTGCGCACGCAGCGCCAGCGCGGCCGCCACGCCCGAGCGCGCCAATCCCACCACCAGGTACGGCCCCGGCGGGAGCGGCGGGCGGGGTTTACCCACGAATGCTCAGGCGGTACACCGTGAAGGCGATCGCCGCGCAGGCGGCGGCGACGATCCAGAAGCGCAGGATGATCTTGGTCTCCGACCACGCCTGCAGCTCGAAGTGGTGGTGGATCGGCGCCATCAGGAACACCCGCTTGCGGAACATCTGAAACGAGAACACCTGGATGAGCACCGACAGCGCCTCGATCACGAAGATCCCGCCGAGCAGGATGAGCAGCACCTCGGTGTTGGTCATGATCGCCAGGCCCGCGATCGCGCCGCCGATCCCGAGCGAGCCGGTGTCACCCATGAAGATGCTGGCCGGGAAGCTGTTGAACCACAGAAAGCCGATGCAGGCGCCAACCAGACACGCCGCCAGCAGCGCCAGGTCCGATTCGCCGAGCGTGATGAACGTGATCCCGATATAAGCCAGCAGGACGATTGCGGCGCACCCCGCGGCGAGCCCGTCGAGCCCGTCGGTCAGGTTCACGGAGCTGGTCGTGCCGGCGACCACGAGGTAGATCAGCACCGGGTAGAGCGGGCCGAGATCGACACTGACGTCGACGAACGAGAGACTGATCGTCTCGCTCATCCCGGCCTTCTGCGTGGCGACCCACCACAGCCCGAGCGAGATCGCGATCGTCACGACCAGCTTGGTCCGCGCTCTCAGGCCGAGCGAGCGCCGCTTGACGATCTTCGTGTAATCGTCCGCGAAGCCGAGCAGCGCGCACGCCACCGTCGCCCCTAGGACCCCGACCGAGCGCCAGTCGCGGGTCGACAGGATCAGGAACGGGACGGCGAACGCGATCATGATGATGATCCCGCCCATGGTCGGGGTGCCCGCCTTGATCTTGTGACCCTCGGGCCCCTCCTCGCGGATGTTCTGACCGAACTCGCGGCGGCGCAGGAACTCGATGAACTTGGGGCTCAGGAACAGGCAGAGCAGCAGCGAGGCGGTGCCGGCGATCAGCACACGTCCGGAGACGGAACCCATCACGCGCCTGCCCTGGTGGGCGTGGTGGACGCGTCGGGCGCCGGCCCGTGGGCGCTCAGCGCCCGGCACACGAGCTCGAGCCCGACGCCGCGCGAGGCCTTGATGAGCACCACGTCGCCCGGGCGGATCAGCTCTGGAACCAGCTCGGCGGCAGCCGCGGCGTCAAGGACTGAGTGCGCCTTGCCGTCGAACCGCTCCGCGATCGCCGCGGCGAGCGGCCCCACCGTGATCAGTTCCTGCACGCCGGCGCGCTCGGCATCCTCGCCGAGCTGGCGGTGATAGTCGTGCTCGCGCGGGCCGAGCTCGAGCATGTCTCCCAGCACGGCCACCGGACGCGCCTGTTGGGCCCGCGCCGCGGTCTCCGCCAGGTCCTCGAGGGCGGCGCGCATCGACATCGGGTTGGCGTTGTAGCAGTCATCGATCAAGGTCACGCCGCCGGGCAGCGCTCTCCGCTGGCCTCGGCCGGGCGAGAGCTCGAGCGCGACGCGCCCCTGCGGCACCACCCCGATGGCGCGGGCCGCGGCCGCCGCTGCGAGTAGGTTCCGGCGCAGGTGGGCCTGCGTGAAGGGCACCTCGAGCACGACGGGGCGGCCGGCCAGGTCGATCTCGACGCGCGCGTCGTCCGAGCGCACGAGCCGGACATCTCCGCCGGCGCCGAACCTGACCGTCTCGAGGTCCGCGCGCCAGTGCGGCTCGAGCAGCGGCTCGTCCGCCGGGATGACAGCCGTGCCTCCCGGTTTGAGCCCCGCGATCAGCTCGGCCTTGGCCGCGGCGATCGCCTCAACTGACCCCAACAGCTCGAGGTGCACGGGGCCGATACTCACGATCACCCCCACATCCGGCTCGGCCACCGCGGCCAGCTCGGCGATCTGGCCAGGGCCCCGCATCGCCATCTCCAGGACCAGCACCTCGGTGTCGGCCGGCGCGGCGAGGATCTCGAGCGGGAGGCCGATCTCGGTGTTGAAGTTGGCACGCGAGGCAACCGTTCGCCGATGCGGCGCGAGCACCGCCAGCAGCAGGTCCTTGGTGGAGGTCTTGCCGGTGGAACCGGTCACGCCGATCACCTTGACGACCAGTGCGCGCCGCCACGCGGTGGCCAGGCGCTGCATCGCCGCGAGCGGGTCCTCCGCGGCGATGAGCGCTCCGGGCACCGCGCAGCGGGCCGACTCGGCATGCTCTGGCCTGGTCAGAACGCCCCAGGCGCCGGCGGCCAGGGCTTGCGGGGCGAAGGCGCCGCCATCCACATGCTCGCCGACCAGACCGACGAACAGCGTTCCGGGGCCGGCCTCGCGCGAATCGATGATCGCGCGCTCGGGACCCGTGCTCGTGGGCGGTGGGGAGACGAGGCGGGCACCGGCCGCCCGTGCGACTTGCTCGGGTGTCCAGGTCCTCATGCGCTTGCCTCGGGGAGAGTACTTGGCTGGTCGGGCGGTAGCTTGGCTGGGCCAGTGGTTACCGGCCGGCGGGCTGGCCCTCGATCGCCTCGCAGGCCGCGGGCGGGCCCTCGATCGCCTCGCGGGCCACGGGCGGGCCCTCGATCGCCTCCCGGGGCACGGGCTGGCCCTCGATCGCCTCCCGGGGCACGGGCTGGCCTTCGATCGCCTCCCGGGCCACTGTCACGTCGTCGAACGGGATCTTCCGCCCGCCGGCGAACTCCTGGCCCTGCTCGTGTCCCTTGCCCGCGATCACCACCACATCGCCCGGTCTGGCTCCGCCGATGGCGATGTTGATCGCCCGGCGGCGATCGGCGTCGTGCTCCACCCCGGGGCCCGTCCCGGCCAGGATCTCGCTGATGATGGCCTCCGGCTCCTCCGAGCGCGGGTTGTCCGAGGTGACGATCACTCGATCGGCCAGCCGAGTGGCGATCTCGCCCATCAGCGGCCGCTTCCCCCGGTCGCGGTCGCCGCCGCAGCCGAACACGACGTGCACGCGCCCGCTCTGGCCGGGCGAGGCGTCGGCGAGCAGGCCGCGGGCCGCGCGCAGCACGTTCTCGAGCGAGTCGGGCGTGTGGGCGTAGTCGACCAGCACCGCGAACTCCTGGCCGGCATCCACCGGATGAAATCGTCCTGGCACGTGGCCGGCGGTCTCGATCGCGGCGAGCGCCGTGTCGAGCGGCACCCCCAGCGCGCGTACGGCGCCAAGCGCGCCCAGCACGTTGTAGACGTTGAACCGCCCGGGCAGCGGGGAGCGCAGTTCGACCTCGCCATCCGGACTGTCGACCGTGAATCGTGATCCGGCCAGGTCTGTGGTTAGGTCTCTCGCCCGGTACGTCGCGTCCCGATCGACTGCGAATGTCGCCGCGTGCGGTAGCTCGGAGGCCAGCCGGGCGCCGTAGGAGTCATCGACGTTGAGGATCGCGTGGCGGGGGGCGGCGTCAACGAAGAGCCGCCGCTTGGCCTGAAAGTACTCATCCATCGTCCCGTGGAAATCCAGATGGTCCTGCGTCAGGTTGGTGAAGATCGCCGCCGCGAAGTGGATCGCGTCGGCCCGATGCAGCTCCAGCGCGTGCGAGGACACCTCCATGGAGCACGCCATGTCGCCGCCGTCGAGCATCTCGCGGAACGTCCGCTGAAGGTCGATCGCCTCGGGTGTCGTGCGCTCCACCGCTCGTTCGGCGCCGCCGACGATGCTCTTGACCGTGCCGAGTAGCCCGGATTGGCGCCCGGCCGCCTCGAGCAGCGCGTGGACCAGGAACGCCGTGGTTGTCTTGCCGTTGGTCCCGGTCACCCCGACGGTTTGCAGAATCCCGGTGGGGTCGCCGTAGAAAGCCGCTGCGGCCGGCGCCATGGCTACGCGGACGCTCGGCACATGAACCTCGGGGACGCCCAGGTTGAGCGGCCGCTCGACGACCAGCGCCGCCGCCCCGTGCGCAATCGCCTCGGGCGCGAAGTCGTGGCCGTCGCGGGTGAAGCCCGGGACGCAGAAGAACAGCGTGCCCGGCTGCACCATGCGGTTGTCGTAGGCGAGGTCCGTGATCTCCACCTCGCCGGCGCCGGCGGGCACGCCGCAGAGCAGCTGATCCAGCCTCATCCGGCGTAGAGCGTACTCACGCGGTCGGCTTGCTAGTGCCGCTCCCGTCAACCTCCGCCCTGACGGCCGGCCATCCGATGCCCGCGATGGCCTGGCAATCCCCAGCGCAAGCGGGCGGGATCGAGGCGGACGCGGCCCAGCTTTTAGCCGTGGCCGAAGCCGCGGGCACGTGCGGGCAGGTCACGACGCTCGATCACCCGGTCGACCAGGCCATAACCCACCGCCTCGGCACCTGTGAAGTAGCGGTCGCGCTCCATGTCCGCGTGGACCCGCTCGAGCTCCTGCCCGGTGTGCTTGGCGTAGATCTCGTCGATCCGGGCGCGGAGGGCCAGCACCTCGCGGGCGTGGATCTCGATGTCGCTCGATTGCCCCTCGAATCCGCCCGAAGGCTGGTGGATCAGGATCCGGCTGTTCGGCAGCGCCAGACGCTTGCCAGGCGCTCCGCCGGCGAGCAGCAGCGAACCCATCGACATCGCGACGCCGTAGCAGATGGTCTGCACGTCGGGCCGGATGAACTGCATCGTGTCGTAGATGGCCAGGCCCGCGTAGATGGAGCCACCCGGAGAGTTGATGTACAGATGGATGTCCTTGTCGGGGTCGTCGGACTCGAGGTGGACGAGTTGGGCGACGATGAGGTTGGCGGTCTCCTCGTCGACCTGTCCGCCCAGGAACACGACACGGTCGTTGAGCAGGCGCGAGTAGATGTCGAAGGAGCGTTCGCCTCGAGCGGTCTGCTCCACGACCATGGGAACGAGTGGCATCGAATCCTCCTGTCGGCTGCTAAGGTGCAACCGAGTGGTTGCAGAAATCAGCCTAGCAGACGCGCAACCTTTTGGTTGCCTAATAGTCGAAGCGGACCGACCGATGAGGAGGCATCCATGATCGAGCGGATCGAGCGCGAGCTGTGGCTTACAGCCACGCCCGAGGCGGTGTGGGAGGCCGTTACCAGCGACGGCTGGCTCGCCGACCACGTCACCTTCGACCCGGCGCCAGGCGGCGACGCCCACTTCGAGTCGGGCGGGCAGGTCAGGAGCGGCTGGGTCGAGGACGTCTCGGCCCCCGAGCGGCTGACCTTCTGGTGGGCGGTCGACGACGAGCCCGCGAGCCGAGTCGAGCTGCGGATCGAGGCGCATGAGGACAGCACCCGCCTGCGCATCGTCGAGACCCGGCCGCTCGAGGTGCTGGACCTCGTCGGAGTGCCGCTGCCCGGGCCTGGGGGCGCGACCTACGGACCGGCGCTTGTCGCGGCGTGAGTTCGTCAGGAAGCGGCGAGCGTGCCGCCCGCGGAGGTGCTGCGGGTGCCGATGACCGCGCCAGCGCGGTGTTCGGGGCGCTCTCAGACCCGACCCGCCGGACGCTTCTGGCCGTGATTGCCGAGCATCCCGCCACCACGGCCACCGAGCTCGCCGCCCAGCTGCCGATCTCCCGTCAGGCGGTCCTCAAGCACCTGAACGCCCTGACAAACGCCGGCCTGCTTGACCGCACCCGTTCCGGGCGGGAGGTTCGCTACCAGTTCACCCCCGCGCCGCTGTCCGACGCGGTCGATTGGATGACCGCGGTCGGCGCCGAGTGGGACGAGCGGCTGGCGCTGCTGCGGCGCCAGTTCGGAGGCGCGCCCGCAACCCGCTCGGCGAGCGCCTGGCCGACGCGCTCGCGCGCGGGACCCGCTGAAAGGCACTAAGGGACCCGCGCGGGTCCTAACGGGGCCGAATCCCGAAGTAAGGGACCGCCCAACCGACGATCTGCTGGAACGCCGGCGCGGCAACCGACCCGCCGAAGATCGATCCCTCTGGCTGGTTGACGACGACGGCCACAACCAGCCGGGGATGGTCGGTGGGGACCATCCCGATGAACGACGCGACGTAGGCGCTGTCCGAGTAGTGGCCGTTGATCGCGATGTTTGCCGTTCCGGTTTTGCCGGCCATGTCGTAACCGGGGATCTCGGCCCCCGACGCGGTGCCGCCGTCAGCGAACACGCCCCGGAGCATGTCGCGGAGTTGCGTCGCGGTGGTCGGGGAGATGATCCGGCGTCCGCGTGGCAGCGAGGCCGACTTCCCGCCGACGGACTGGACGATGTGTGGGGCGCGGAGGATGCCGTTGTTGGCGATGGCCGAGTACGCCGCGATCATCTGCATCGGCGTGACCGATTCGCCCTGACCGAACGGCAGGTTCCCCATCGACGAGCCGGAGTAGTTCCACCAGCGCTGGACGATGCCAGTCTGCTCGCCGGGGAGGTCGATCCCGGCTGCCTGGCCGAAGCCGAACCGGTGCACCCAGTAGTCGAAACGCTTCGCCCCGAGCTTCATCCCGATCAGGTCGGCCCCGATGTTGCTCGAAAACTTGAGGATGCCGGCCACGTTGAGCATCTCGTAGCCGTGGTTCTCGGCGTCGTGGATCTGGCGGTCGGCGAACTGGAGGACGGGCGGGATGTCGAACTTCGTCTCGGGCGTGACCAGACCGTCTTGGAGCGCCCCGGCCACGGTGATCGCCTTGAACGTCGAGCCGGGTTCGTAGTTGAGGCCAATCGCCAGGTCCTCCGGGCCTGCCGTGCTCGAGTTGCCGGCCGCCGCCGACCGCCAGTTGGCCAGGGCCAGGACCGCGCCCGTGTCCGGATCAACGGCGATCGCGGTGGCGCTCTTCGGTGAGTAGGTGCTGCCCACCTGTGCCAGGACGCGTTCGACTTCCTGCTGGAGACTCGAGTCGATCGTCAGCGCGACCGTCTTGCCGGGCGCTGTGGGACGGAGGTCGTCGATCGAGATCGGTTGGCCGATCGCGTCGCTGACGATCCGGCGAAGTCCGTTGGTGCCGTGCAGCGCGTTGTTGTAGCGGTACTCGATGCCGCTGGCGCCGCCACCGTCACCGTGCACCAGGCCAACGACCTGAGCGGCCTCGACTCCGCGCGGGTAGACCCGTCGCATCTGAGGGATCAGGTTGACTCCCGGGATGTGCATGTTCGCGATCGCGGTTGCCCGTGCGGAGGACACCTGCCGCGCGAGGGGGACGAAGCCGGTGTGCGGCTTGGTCAGCAACCGCAGTACCGTGAGCTGGGGCACGCCCAGCGCCGGCGCGAGTTCCGCCGACGCCGAGACCGCGTTCTTGATCAGGTACGGGTCGGCGACCACATCGTCGGCCGATTGACTGATCGCCAGCTCCGCGCCGGTGCGGTCGGTGATTGCGCCCCGGGGAGCCGGGACGATCACGTTGCTCACCTGCTGCGTGGCGGCGGCCCGCCCGAGCGCCCCGGCGCGCACCGATCCGAGATACGCCGCCCGCGCCAGCGCGATCCCGAGCAGGCCGACGAAGGCGATGAAGAGGATTCCGATGCGCTTGTCGATCAGGGCCAAGCGCGCTACTCCCCGGCGCTCGGCTGAGTCGTCCCGGACGCCTGCATCGCTGCCGCGCCCGTGGCCGGGACGGTGGACGACGGGGTCGACGTGGTTGGTGTCGCGGTCGGTGTCGCGGTCGGTGTCGCGGTCGGTATCGCGGTCGGTGTCGTGGTCGGTGTCGTGGCTGCGGTCGTGGTTGCCGAGGCGCTTGACGTGCCCAAGGTCGGGGCGGCAGAGTTCGTCGTCGTTGCGGGTGCCGGTGGCGCCGGCGCGCCCGGAGTCGGCGGCAGCGTCGAGGCGCCCTGGCCTGTCACGAGTGCGCCGTTGCTCGGCGTCATGGCGACGAAGGCGGCGGCGTCCGGTGCGTGGATGTTGCCGAGGGCTGCGCTCACGTCAGCGCCGGGCCTGGCGGCGAGATAGCCGACCGCTCCCGGCGGCGGTAGCACCAGTCCCATCGCGCCGGCCAGCCGTTCGATCCGCTGGTCGTCCGCTAGCTGAGCGACGCTCCCGCGCAGCTGCTCGTTCTGCGCGCTGAGCGTCGTGGTCTGCTCGAGCGCCCGACCCATGCTCGCTCCCAGCTTCAGAATCTCGACCTGAGCGGCCACGATCCCCGCCAGGAGGACGCCGAGCAGCGGAATCCACGCCCGTCCGCGAACCAGCCGGTCAAGCCAAGAATGATCGGGTAGGCCGGCGGCGAAGGACGCGATGCGGCGAGCGAGGCCGACCGGCGGCTGGGCCGTCCGTTCACGGCCGGCCGCCGGCCTCGACGAATGGCGCCGCCGGACCGCCGGCTTGGGGCTGCGCTTCCATCTGAACGGGGGATGCAGCGGGAGCGCGATCGCGGCGGATCGGGCAGCCGCCACCACACGCGGCGCGCCGGTGGTCCCCTTTCCACGCATCGGCCCCGAGACCCGCCGCGGCCGTCGTGACGGCCGTGCCGGGCGCCGTTCGTGGCGCGGCGGCGCGCTCGGCCTCACTCCGAGCCGTCCTCGAGCTTGCGCGCGGCGCGGAGATGGGCCGACTTCGACCGCGGGTTCGCCTCGATCTCGCCCGCCGAGGGGCCGAGCGCGCGGCGGGTCAGCAACTCGGCTTCCGGGCGATGGCCGCACACGCACACGGGCAGCTCGGGAGGGCACACGCACCCACGAGCACGCTCGCGCAGAAAGCGCTTGACCCGGCGGTCCTCGAGCGAGTGGAACGCGATCGCGGCGAAGCGTCCCTGAGGCCTCAGAACCTTCCAGGCCGCCGGTAGCGCGGCGTCGAGTTGGCACAGCTCGTCGTTGACCGCGATCCGCAGCGCCTGGAAGGTCCTACGTGCGGGATGGCCGCCGGCGAACTGCGCGGGGACCGGCACAGCGGCTTTGATCACCTCCACCAGCTGTTGGGTGCAGTCGAGCTCCTCGCGGTCGCGCGCGCGGATGATGGCGCGCGCGATGCGGCCCGCGTAACGCTCCTCGCCATACTCGCGCAGGAGCCGCGCGAGCCGGCGCTCGTCCCACTGGTTGACGATCTGCCGCGCGGTCAGCTCCTGTTCGGGACTCATGCGCATGTCGAGGGGTGCGTCGTACGCGTACGAGAAGCCCCGCTCCCACGTGTCGACCTGCATCGAGGACATGCCGAGGTCGAGGTAAACGAGATCCGTCTCGACGCCCTCGTCCTCAAGGTGGCCCAGCGCGCTGACGAAATCGGCCCGGATGAAGCGCGACCGGCAGGGCAGCTCGGCTGCGATCTCGCTGAAGCGCTCTTCGGCGAGCGGATCGCGGTCGATCCCGATCAGCGTACCCTCCGGTCCCAGGCGATCCGCGATCAGCCGGGCGTGACCGCCGCCGCCGAAGGTGCAGTCCACGGCCGTCTCGCCGGGCTGCGGATCGAGCAGTTCGATCAGCTCCCCGGCGAGTACCGGGATATGCGTACGCGTCATGTCAAGCAGTGTGGCCAAGCTTCGCTGCGATGTCGGGGACGCGGGTCAGGACGTCTTCGCTGTAACCGGCGTACTGCGAACGGTCGAACACCTCGAGGCACTCCCCCGACCCGACCACGATGACCTCGCGGTCGAGTCCGGCGTACTCCATGAGGGACGGCGGGATCATCACGCGGTGGGCTGAATCGAGCTCGGTGTCATGCGAGTAGTTGAAGAAGAAGCGCTTCAGATCGCGAGCCTCCGGCGCGATCGGGCTCAACCCGGCGAGCGCTGCCGCGGTGTACGCCTCGTAGGCGTCGGGCGTCCACACCGCGATCGACCGCGGCGCCGCCGCGGTCGTCTCCGGCGAGGCCGCGAGGACGACGCCGCCGGCCAGCGCCGCGCGGAACTTCGATGGCACCGTGAGGCGGTGCTTGGCATCTAGCGCGTGCTCGAAGGTCCCGCGGAAGATCAAGGGTTCTCATACGGAAGGGCGAAACGGTTCGGAGATGAACCAGTGCGCGGTTGAGGCGTCCGACGAGCGAGCGTGGCGAGGACGCAGGGGCACCGGCGAAGCAGCGCTACGTCAAGCCCCGAGGACGGCCGGATGAGTCGGGCGCGGCCCATGAAAGCGAGGCGGGATGCCGAGCGGGGCGCAAGCCCGGCCAGGCGAAGGTCATTCGGGCGATTCAACAAGCAGTTATTCATCGACGGACCCAGATCCGAACCCGGGTGGCTGGGTGGGAGGAGCCCTGCCACCCGGGTTCCGCGATGCATGACCATGCGCATTTCCCACTCTACCCCACCTTCTCCCACAATGCAACTCATATCCCATCGAGCCTCCCACGACGCGGGCACCGAGGCTCGATCGGCCTTCATCGCTCGCCGGCAAAGGCGATGGGGCATGAACCGCCGCTCCGCCGTCGCTGCATGACACGTTGCAGCCGACGTCGATGAACGACGGCTTGCAAATTCCCAGCAAATCCGTCCGGGGCGTGTGTAAGGCTTAGCCGGGCAGTGGTGGCGCGCGGGAGCGGAGGGGCCAGCGCGGCCCTGCGAAATCCCTAGGCGTCCTCGTCGGCGTCGGCGGTCATGACGACCGCCGGCAACTCCAGGACGAGCCGCGCCCCGCGCTCGGACGGAGCCGCCGCCAGCCGCCCGCCGTGGCCTGTGACGATCGCGCTGGCGATCGCCAGACCACGCCCTCGTGTTCCGCGCCCGTGCTGGGGGCGGCTCGCCAACTCGGCCACGGGCGCCGGCAGACCGGCGCCGGCATCGATCACCTCGATATGGGCACGGCCCCGCGCGGCGCCGCCGCGCACGTCGACCTGACCTCCGCCGTGCTCGATCGCGTTGGCGAGCAGGTTGCCGGTCGCCTGCGCCAGCCGCAGCCGATCGCCCCAGACACGCGCGGGGGATCCCGACCAGGAGGCTCGCAGCTCGACTCCTCGCGCCGCCGCGGTGGCGCGCCACGCCTCCACCGAGTCCGACACCAGCGCCTCGAGGTCGACCGGCTCGGGCGGCCGCCACGGCTTGATCCGCCGCGTTCGCGCGGTGTCGAGATCCTCGAGCGCGAGGGCGGCCCTCCCCAGCTCGAGGTCGATCGCCCGCAGGCGCGCCGGCGACAGCTCGCCGGTGCTCGCGCCGAGCTGGAGGCCCAGCCTCGCGGCGGTCAGCGGCCCGCGCAGCTCATGGCAGGCTCGGGCGACCGTCTCCATACGCCCGGCCAGTACGCGCCACGCGGCGCCGGCGGCAAACCCGGCGCCGCTCGCCGCCAGCCAGCCGCCCAGCGACACTGCCATCACCGCTCGAGACCCCCGTCCACCAGGCGATAGCCGACGCCCCACACGTTGATCACGAACCGGTCGCCGCCGCCCCGGCTGAGCTTCTGACGCAATCGGAAGGCATGTGAGTCAAGCGTCCTCGTCGTCCCCATGGCCCGGAAGTTCCAGACGCCACGCAGCAGCTCCTCGCGCGTGAACACCCGTGTCGGCTCGCCGGCGAGTGCCCGCAGCAGCGCGTACTCCTTCTTCGACAGGGCAACCGGCTGACCGCGCACCCAGACCTGGCGGCTGAGTGGATCGAGCTCCAGCGAGCCGACGCGGATCCTCCCGGTCGGCGGCCGGTGGCGCGTCCGGCGCAGCAGGGCGCGCACCCGGGCACCCAGCTCGTGATACGAGAAGGGCTTGAGTATGTAGTCGTCGCAGCCCCGGTCGAACCCGCGCAGGCGATCGAGCTCGCTCACGCGCCCGGACAGCACGAGCAGTGGGAGATCTGGGTCGAGACGGCCCGCGATGCGATCGGCCGCCCGCACCTCGCTCAGCAGGTCGAGGCCGTCGCCGTCCTCGAGCCCGAGGTCGACGATGGCGAGATCGGGAAACGCCCGCTCGAGCAGGTGGCGTGCCTCGCGAAGACCTTCTGCCTCGATCACGTCGTATCCGTCCGCCGCCAGGTTGTCGGCCAAGAACCTGCGGGTGGTTCCGTGGTCCTCGACGACGAGGATCGTGGCAGCCGAGGGTTCCATGCCCGCCAGAGCCTGCAGCGCGCAAAATTCACCCTCCCCACAGCGCCGCTGCTCTTCGCACCCCGAGGAAGCTCGACTGCAACCGGCATCCGGCTGTCGTTCGCTCGGGAGATGCTCGAGACAACGGCCGCACCGCCGCGCTGAGCCGCTCGCCCGAGTCGAAAGCGCCGGCGCGGGTCCTCAGGCCCGGCCGGGCTCGCCCGCCGGCGCGCCCCCGTCGAAGATCGTGAACCAGACGGTCTTGCCTGCGCTGGCGCGGGATTGCACGCCCCAACGGGCCGACAGCATGTCGACGATCTTGAGCCCGCGACCGCTCGCGTCGGTCGGCTTGGGCGAGCGCATGGTGGGCGTCCCCCCGGCCCCGTCGGTGGCCTCGACGCGGATGTCCGAACCGTCGCGAACGATCGTCAGGTCAAACCCGGTGTTCGTGTGGCGGATGCAGTTCGTGGCCAGCTCGGAGACCATCAACTCGACGGCCTGCAGCGTCTCGGCCGACGCGCCGCGAAGCGCGCCGGCGGCGAATCGCCGTGCGGCGGGTACCGACTGTGGCTCGTGGGGGAAGGTTCGCGTGTCCCTCATGGCGTCACCTTGAGCATCTCGCTTAGCCCCATCGTTTCGACGACCCGGCGTAGGAACGGCCGAGCATCGCGAAGCTCGATCTCGGGCACGGCATTCGCCCATTGCACCCATAGGGCGATGGCGGAGCTGTCGGCGAAGCGCAGCTCGCCCACGTCGACGATGAGACGAGCCGGCCTGTGCGCAAGCGCCGGCGCGACCGCAGCGCCGAGCGCCTCGACGTTCGTCATGTCGAGCTCGCCGCCCACGCGGACAATCACGGATTGGTCGTCGCCTTCGAGGACGTCGTAGGTCATTCCCGTCGTGCTGTTCGCGTCTAGTCGTGCCATTTGCGCGCGCTGATCCCGACGTCGGTGAATGCAATCAGAGTCTCCGCGCGGATTCGCCACCGGCGCTGCGGAGCGCAGGTGTGTGGGCACTCGGCCGGATCCTGCAACGTCCCTTTCAGGCCCTGCAGCCACGGAGGAATCCACCATATGATGCCGACGCCCATGTACCAGCGCGGGAACTACACCTCGGGCGAGGACTTCGTTCTGGAATACGGTGAGCTCCGGTTCACGTTCAACGAACGGGACTTCCGCGAGCGCTGCGAGCAGGCCGCCCGCAAGCTCGGCTTCATCGGTGGGACCGTCGACGACGACGAGGGCGAGGACCTCATCAACCTTGTCGTCAACGGCGAGGTGATCGAACCCGCCTCAGCGCTCGGCGAGCACGTAAACGATTGCTGGCCGGACCTGGTCGGCCCGTCGGAGCGCTCGCTGGTCCATTGGCTGCGCCGCCTGATCTTCCGCGGCGCCTGGCTCGACCAGCGCGTCAAGGAGGGCGAGCTCGACATCCGGTTCGATCCGGGCGCGCAGGCGTTCGTCTACATCCAGCCCGACCGCGGCGGCGAGCCGATTCAGCTCGCGCCCGAGCCGAGCTGGAACCGCGTGGCCTACGTCCGCCGGTAGCCGTCGGGGCGGGCTACCGCCTACGTCCGCCGGTAGCCGTCGCGGCGGCCTACCGCCTACGTCCGCCGGTAGCCGTCGCGGCGGCCTACCGCCTACGTCCGCCGGCAAGCGTCGCGGGCGCACCGCCTACGTCCGCCGATAGCCGTGCGTGGCCCCCCGCCGACGCGATGAGCCCTAAGCGCCGCTCCCGATCACCGCGGCGATCTTCTGTGCACGCGGCGGCGGGTTGTCGAGCAGCAGCCTGGGCACAGTCACGAGCCGGAAATGCCGGCGCCGGAGCCCTGCGATGATCTGCGGCAGCGCCGCAACCGTCTCCGCGCGATTGCCGCCCGCGTCGTGCAGCAGGATGATCGCGCCCGGACGCGCGCCAGACAGGGCGGACCCGACGATCGCGCGCACGCCCGGCCGGCGGTAGTCACTGGTGTCGACCGTCCACAGGACCATCAGCATGTGATACCGGCGCAGCAGCGCGAGCGTTGCCGCGTTCCACAAACCGTAAGGCGGGCGGAACAGCCGGGGGAAGCGCGCGCCGCGACGCTCGATCGCGGCTGCTTCCTCGAGCAACTGGGCTCGTTGTGCAGCCGGTGACAGCCTCGACATCGCTAGGTGCAGCTCGGTGTGATCGCCGATCGCGTCCCCGGCGGCCACGATCGCGGCGGTCGACGCGTAGAAGTACCGCTCGAGCACGCCGACCTCGAAGAAGGTCGCGGGTACGTCGTGGCGTTCGAGGATCGAAAGGACCTGCGGGGTGTACGGTCCGGGCCCGTCGTCGAAGGTAAGCGCGATCTCGCGGTGCTGTCGGCCGGCCACGCGAACGTATGGGGTGTACGCCAAAGTCCGGTTGATCGCGGCGCTCTCGCCACGAGCCTCGCGGGCCGTCAATGACCCCTCCCCGGAGCCAGCCAGCGCACGGATCTGCCCGAGGAATCCCTGGACCGGCAGACCCGCCGGACGGCCGGAGGTCCTGCCGGCACCCCCGATGAGCAGAACCGCGCCCAGTACCCCAAGGGCGATCAACGCCAGGACCGCCGCTGCCCGGCGGCGGCGATGACGTGGGGCCATGCTCCGGCGCCGCAGCGGACGTGCGGGCTCGAGGATCCCGGTCAGACCCAGGGGCTTGCGTATTTCGGCATTGCGCTTCATGAATGTCCCCCGCGGCCATGATGCCGCGTCTCGGCGCGGCGTGCTTCACGCGCACGATCTTGCCCATGGAGGGCAGGCTCCGGCGATCCTCCAGCCGGCCGCACGTCGTAGGCTCCCCGACGTGCATGAGCGGGTCTGGGTCGTGATCCCCACCTACAACGAGGCCGCGAACGTCGAAGGCATCGTTCGCGCCACCGCCGCCGAACTCGAGCGGCTCGTCCCCGATTCCCACCACATCCTGATCGTGGACGACAATTCCCCGGACGGGACCGGTGCCATCGCAGACCGCCTCGCGGCCGAGAGCCAGGAGGTGGAGGTCCTCCACCGTGGCCCTAAGACCGGCCTCGGCCACGCCTACCTGGCGGGATTCGCGTGCGCACTCGCCGGCGATGCCGAGCTCGTGATCGAGATGGACGCTGACTTCTCGCACGACCCGCGCTACCTCGAGCCGCTCCTGCAAGCCGCCCAGAGCGCCGATCTCGTGCTCGGCTCACGCTATGTCCGCGGCGGGGCTGTAGAGGACTGGGGCATCGTCCGCCGACTGATCAGTCGCGGCGGCGGCCTCTACGCACGCGCCATCCTCGGCGTTCCGATCCACGACCTGACCGGCGGCTTCAAGTGCATCCACCGGCGGGTGCTGGAGACCATCGCACTCGAGACCGTCCGTGCCGAGGGGTATGTATTCCAGATCGAGGTCACCTATCGCGCGCTGTTGGCCGGATTCCGGGTCACCGAGGTTCCCATCGTGTTTCGCGACCGCAGGGTCGGCACGAGCAAGATGTCGACCCGGATCGCGCTCGAGGCGATGTGGGCTGTGCCGCTTCTGCGCAGGAGCGCCCCCGCGGCGGTGGCTCACGCGGCGCTCGACGCCGCCGGCAATCGGATCGCCTCGTGACGGGTACACGCATAGATCAGCAGCGCGCACGCCGAGTCGAGGGAGGCGCGCTACACGAGCATTGGACAGGATCGAGAGGCTTCGCCAGGAACATTGCGTCCGCAAGGTCCCTAACGTAATGGCAACAATGACCAAACTCTTGCCGACCGCTGGTTGGGCAAGCTGTATGCGATGAGCGTGAACAGTCCGCCGCTTGGCGCCACGCGAAGCGGCGCATTCGAGCTGCGAGCGCCCGCGCTGGACGCGCGAACCCCGACCTCCCGGACCCGGCTGGGGCTGCTCGGGCTGGCGGGGATGATGGTGACCGGCTTGCTGGTGGCGATCTCGGCCGCGGGCACGAACGACCTGCTGCCCCAGCCTGTCCGGGCAGGTGTCGGGCTTGTCGGGCTCGCGGGCTCGTTCGGCTCCACCGGGATCGATCTCGGCAGTGCTGGCCTGACCATCGTGATGGTGGCCATGTTCGTGTCCTACCTGCTCACGGTCGGAGTCGCTCACCGCCTCTCGCCGGTGCTCGTCCTGGGGGTGATCGCGGCGCTGCACGCGCTCATCCTGTTGGCGCCGCCCCTCTTCTCCACCGACGTGTTCAGCTATCAGTTCTACGGGCGGATCGGGGCCATCAACGGCTGGAACCCGTACCTGGCCGGACCGAACGCGTTAGTGGGCGATCCGCTCTACCAGTACATCGGCACGAAGTGGATCTCCACGCCAACCGTCTACGGGCCGCTGTTCACCGGGCTCAGTTATGTGCTGGCGCCGCTCACGATCCCGGCCAACGTGTTCGCCTACAAGGCGATCGCGGCGATGTCGAGCCTGGGGGTCGTCGCGCTCGTCTGGAACGCGGCCCGCCTGCGGGGCGTCGACCCGGTCCGGGCCGCGGCGCTGGTGGGCCTCAACCCGCTGATCGTGGTCTACGGCGTCGGCGGCGGACACAACGACCTGCTGATGCTTGCGCCGCTCCTGGGCAGCCTCGTCTTGCTCCTCCAGCGCCGCGACCGGCTGGCCGGCGGGTCGATCGTGATGGCGGCCGCCGTCAAGCTGACCGCGGGGGTGGTCTTGCCGTTTGCGCTGGCCGGGGCCCGCGGATCGCTGTACCGCTCGCGCCGCCGCGACCTGCTGATCGGCGCGGGCGTCGCCGGCGCCGTTCTCATCGTGTTCGCGTTTGCCGTGTTCGGAACCGGCCCGCTGCATCTGCCGGCGACGATCGAGAAGGTGCAGGGCAACGGCAACTGGCAGAGCTTCCCTGGCTTCGTCGGGACCCGCCTGGGGCTGGGCACGGTCGGACATCCGGTGGCGTTGATCCTCGGCGCGCTGTTCGCTGTTGTGCTGGGCAGCTTGAGCTGGCGCGTGTGGCGCGGCGAGCTCGACTGGATTGCCGGCGCCGGCTGGGCGACGGTGGCGCTGCTCGTCACCGCCGGATCGCTTCTGCCGTGGTACGTGGCGTGGCTGATGCCGCTGGCCGCCCTCGGCCGGGACAACCGTCTTTGGCGCGTATCGATTCTGCTCACCTGCATGATCGGCTGCTTCCAGCTGCTCGCCTACATCCCTCACGGCAATACCGTGCTCGGCCTGTGACCTCGCTCCAGCATCCAGGCGTGAACCAGCCCCCCGGCCCGGACGACCGCGGGCGCTCGCTGAAGCTGCTCAGCGTTGTCGCGCCGGTCTACAACGAGGTGGCGACGATCGAGCAGTTCTACGCGCGAGTGTGTTCGGCCCTACAGGGCATCCGGTTCGAGATCGTGCTGGTCGACGATGGTTCGACCGACGGCTCCGACCGCGAGCTGGGGCAACTGGCCATGCACGATCCGCGCGTCCGAGTGGTTCAGCTCTCGCGGAACTTCGGGCACCAGACGGCGCTGACCGCAGGCCTTGACCACGCCCGCGGCGAGGCCGTCGTGATGCTCGACGCCGACCTCCAGGACCCGCCAGAGGTCATCCCGCAGATGCTCGATCACTGGCGCGCGGGCTGCGACGTGATCTATGCCGTGCGCGAGCAGCGGGCGGGCGAGTCGCGCTTCAAGCTCACCACCGCACGCTGGTTCTACGCCCTGTTCGACCGGCTGGCGCAGGTGGAACTCCGGCACAACGCGGGCGACTTCCGCATGCTCGATCGTCACGCACTCGATGCGCTTCTGGCGATGCGCGAGCGCAACCGGTTCCTGCGTGGCATGACGGTGTGGGTCGGTTATCGGCAGGCGGCGGTTCCGTACATGCGCGACCCTCGCTACGCGGGCGAGACCAAGTACACGCTCCCGAAGATGCTGAGGTTCTCGCTGGACGCGATCTCCTCGTTCTCACACCGGCCGCTCCAGCTCGCGACGCTGCTGGGCTTCCTGATCTCGACGCTGGCCTTCATCACGATCCCGGTCGTGGTGGCCCTGCGACTGGCCGGGTCCTATCTCCCCGGGTTCGGCTCGGTCACGATCGCGGTGCTCCTGCTCGGAGGAATCCAGCTGATCGCGCTGGGCATCATCGGCGAGTACGTGGGCCGGATCTACGACGAGGTGAAGGGCCGCCCGCTGTACCTGGTGCGCTCGCGCGTGAACATCCCGGACCACGAGGCGCCGCAGCAGTCCCTGCCGCCGACGGGTCGGGTGACGGACCGAACGCTGTAGCGCGCCGAGGCTAACCGCCGGCCGGGTTCGGACCGACGGTGCGGTTGACGCGCGTCGTGCCGTCGGGGGCATCCTGGATCTCGTCCTCTCGGCCTGCCGGCGGACGCAGAGGGCGCACGTTGCCGTGGCCGGTCGCCTCGTCGACGACGCTCTGCTCGAGCGCCGAGATCCGGCTGGCCAGGCTCTTGATCGCATCGGCGATCGGGTCCGGAAGGTGCACCCAATCGGCGTCTGGCCCCTCCGGACGACGGCCCTCCACACGCACCGGGTGACCGGGATTGCCCACCACGGTCGAATTCGGCGGTACGTCGTGGATCACGACGCTGTTTGCCCCGATCTTCGAGCCGTGGCCGACGGTGATCGGACCGAGCAGCTTGGCCCCCGATCCGATCGTCACGTTGTCCTGAACGGTGGGGTGCCGCTTTCCGGTGGCGAACCCCGTGCCGCCCAGCGTCACGCCCTGGTACAGGGTGACGTCGTCGCCCAGCTCGGCGGTCTCGCCGATCACGACGCCCATGCCGTGGTCGATGAAGAACCCCTGACCGATCTTCGCCGCCGGGTGGATCTCGATCCCGGTGATGGCCCGGGATACCGCGGCGATGATGCGGGGAAGAAACGGCACCCCGATCTCGTGCAGGACGTGCGCGATGCGGTGGGCAAGAAGCGCGTGCACGCCCGGCCAGGTGACGACGATCTCGAGCGGCCCGACATCCCGGGCCGCGGGATCACGACTGCGCGCCGCGGCGACATCCCGCCGCACCTCCACGGCGATGCGCCCGATCAGCCCGAGGCCGAGCATGGAGAAAGCCTAGCTACCTGTCTTCGCCGGCCTGTCAGCCGCGTCAGGGGGCGAAGAACGGGGTCGTGACGTAGCGCTCGCCGGAGTCGGGCAGAATCGTCACGATCCTGGCGTTGCGTGAGTCAGGCCGGCGCGCGACCTCAAGTGCCGCCCACACCGCGGCGCCGCCGGAGATGCCGGCCAGGACCCCCTCTCTCTGCGCCAGCTCGCGCGCGGTCTCAATCGCGGCCTCGTCGTCGACTGCGATCACCTCGTCCATCACGTCGCGGTTGAGGACGCTCGGGATGAACCCGGCTCCGATTCCCTGGATCTTGTGCGGGCCCGGCCGCCCGCCGGACAGAACCGCCGAGGCCCTCGGCTCCACCGCGATGACCCGGCAGCGCGCGTTGCGCGCCTTCAGCACCTCGCCCGCGCCGGTAATCGTCCCCCCGGTGCCCACGCCGACTACGAACGCATCCACCCCGCCCTCCAGCGCGTCCCAGATCTCGGGAGCGGTGGTTCGCCGGTGGATCTCGGGGTTGGCCGGATTGGAGAACTGATCGGGCAGGAACACGTCGCCGCTGGTAGCCATCGCCCGGGCGGCGTCGACGGCCTCGTTCATTCCGCCCAGCGACTCGGTGATCTCGACCCGAGCGCCGTACAGGCGCAGCAGCCCCTCGCGTTCGCGGCTCATGCCCTGGGGCATGGTCAGCACTAGGTCATAGCCTTTGGCCGCGCACACGAAGGCCAGCGCGATGCCCGTGTTGCCGCTCGTGGCCTCGACGATTGTCGTCCGCCCCGGCTCGATGATCCCGTCTCGCTCCGCCGCCTCGATCATCGACACGCCGATCCTGTCCTTCACGCTCCCGCCTGGGTTGAACGCCTCGAGCTTGGCGAACAGCCGCGCTTGCCCGTCGGGAAGCATCCGGGTCAGCTCCACCATCGGCGTGCCTCCAACGTGAGCCGCAATGTTGGTCGGGATTTCCACCATTGCGCGCGAACCCTACGGAAAGTGCTCGGCGCACGCGGAGGCGCACCGCCCGGCTGCGGCCCCGGCGTGGCGCTCGTCCGCTACCACGAACACGCGGTAGCGGCCGCGGACAGCGACGGCCGCTTCAGATGTGGTACATCGCGGCGCCCGCGGCGCGCGACTCCGCCTCGGCCACGTCGGCGATCGTGGACTGCGCCAGCACCGACCGCGCCGCTCCCGCCGCCTCGCCGAACACGCCGGTGGCGCCGCTCCCCACCGGCCCGTCCAAAAGCTCCACCAATTCGAGCACCGTGATGTCAGCCGGCGGGCGGGCGAACGAGTAGCCGCCCTTGACGCCGCGCTGTGAGCGCAGGACCCCTGCCCGCCGCAGCGTGGCAAACAGCTGCTCGAGGAACTGGACCGGAATGTCGCGCCGGCGACCCAGCTCGGCGATCGGCACGGGCCCCCGGTCGCCGTGATGGTGCAGCTCGACCAGCGCGCTCAGGGCATACGGCGACTTCGTGGTGATCGAGATCATGGCTCCCGCCGATCATCGCACGGAAGGAGGGGGCGTTGCCGGGGGTTTTCCCGCCCCTGCAGTCCGCTGGCGGACCTTTACTAAATCCAGCCGCGCTCGGTGGCGATCAGGACCGCCTGGGCGCGATCCATCGCGCCGAGCTTGCCGTAGAGGTTGTGCAGGTGCGTGCGGACGGTGCTGGTCGAAAGACCGAGTTCGGAGGCGATCTGCTTGTACACCATCCCACGCGCCAGCCGGCGCAGGACCTCGACCTCACGCGTGGACATCGGGCTCGGGTCGATTTGGCGCCGGCGGCCGCCCGAGGTGGGGAGCGGCAGGTCGTACATGACGGTGCGCAGCTCGCTCGGGGCGACGCCTACGTGGCGGGCGACGGAGAGCAGCTCGGAGGGGGACACTGCCCCGCCCAGGGTGTAGTGGGCGAGCATGTCGGCTAGGCGCACGACGGCGGCTTCGCCGTCGGCGTCCTCGGCGTGGTGGCGCTCGATCACGCTGGCCACCGACTTCGGTAGACCCCAGCGGCGCGCCAGCACGCCGCCGACCAGCGCGTGGTCGACGCCCAGCTCGCGACGCTCGGACTGGATTCGCTCCTCCGGCGTGCGTGCTTCCGCGTGGATCTGGCGGGGATAGCCGGGGTAGGCGTGGACCAGGACCAATTTGCCGATGTCGTGCAGCAGGGAGCTGACCATCAAGCGGTCGCGGACTTCGTAGCCGAGCTCCCGAGCGAGGCGGTCGGCGGCCCGCTGCGTGGCCACCGCGTGCAGGCGGAAGCGCTCGGGCACGCCCTGCCACACCGCGGTGCGCTCGAAGAAGTCGAACGTCCTGGCCTTGCTGGCGATCGAATGGACGGTCCGGGGCGAGAGAACTTCGACGCCCTTGACCGCGCTCTCGACACGACCGCGCATCCGCCCGTCGACGCGGTTGGCGAGCCTGAGCACGGTGACGGCGAGGGCTACGTCGGCTTCGACCGCCGACACCACATCCGCGGTAGACGGCTCACCGTTTTCGAACAGGCGCAGGACGCGGTTGCGCGACTCGGCGAGCATCGGGAAGGCTTCCAGCGCCTCGAAGGCAGCGGTCAGCCTGCGCCCGTGGCCCTCGTTGTGATGGCGCTCGCGCGCAGCGTATGGATCGGTGGGGGTGTTAACGGCGACTAGGCTGGCCACGAGGGACGTGCTCGTTGTTTCGGAGGGGGTGGGCGGTTCCACGGAGCTCATGGCCGCCTCAACCAGTTATCGGCAGGCATACGATGTTCGTTTAGTCGGCCGCTAACGCGCATGTTCCAGCGCGCGGTCGATCCGGGCAAGGGTCTCGTCTCGGCCGAGCAGCGCGACGCTTTCAAAGATGCCCGGCGACACGGTGGTGCCGGCGATCGCCACGCGCACGGGCTGGAACACCTTGGCCGGCTTGGTGGCTCGGTTCTCCACCACCTCCCGCAGGGCCGACTCGACGTTCTCGACCGTGAACGGCTCGGCCCGGGCGAGCGCGTCCCGCGCGGCCTTCAGGCACTCCACGCCGCCGTCGGAGCAGATGACCTTCTTGAACGCCTTCGGATCGTCGGCCGGGCCGTCGAACAGGAAGCCCACCAGCGGCCAGAAGTCGGCCAGGGTCTGGATCTTCTCCCCGGAGATGGCCACCGCATCGCGCACGCCGGCGCGTCCGGTGTACTCCTCCAGACGCCGCGTGAGCTCGTCGGTGCTCAGTTCGCGGATCCAGCGGCCGTTCAGGTGGCGCAGCTTGCGCTCGTCGAACACCGCGGGGTTCTTGGACACCCGCTCGAGCCGGAACCGCCGAGCCAGCTCCTCCAGTCCGAAGAACTCCTCGTCGGCGGCGAAGCCGGCACCGAGCAGCGCGATGTAGTTGTCAACCGCCTCCGGCAGGTAGCCGCCCGCACGCAACTCCTGCACCGAGGCCGCACCGTGGCGCTTGGACAGCTTACGGCCGTCCGGGCCGTGCAGCAGCGGCAGGTGCGCGTATCGCGGCGCGGCGGTCCCGAGCGCGTCGAGCACGAGTAGCTGCTTGGGCGTGTTGGAGATGTGGTCCTCGCCGCGAACCACGTCGGTGATGCCCGCATCGAGATCATCGACCAGGTTCGCGAACACGTACAGGACCGACCCGTCGGCTCGCGCGATCACGAAGTCGTCGATGCTCGAGTTGGCGAAGCGGATCTGCCCGCGGATCACGTCGTCGAAGATCGTCTCCCCCTCGTCCGGGACGCGCAGGCGAATTGCGCCGGACTCCTCCTCTCGGCCCCGGAACCCGCGCTCGAACCCATGCCGCTCCTTGTGGGCCTGTACGTGTTCGGCGGTCGCGGTGGAGTGGTAGGCGTGCCCGGACTCGAGCACCTGCGCGAGCACCTCGCGGTGGCGCTGAGAACGCTCCGACTGGAACACCGGACCCTCGTCCCAATCGAGGTTCAGCCACTTGAGCGCGTCGAGGATCTGCTCCACGTTCTCGGGGGTGGAGCGTTCGCGATCGGTATCTTCGATGCGCAACACGAGCGTCCCAGGCTTGCCCTCAGGGCCGTATGCCTGGCCGCGGGCCAACAGCCAGTTGTAGAGCGCCGTCCGGGCACCGCCGATGTGGAGTGCCCCGGTCGGGGAGGGAGCGAAGCGAACGCGCATGACCTACAGAATCGCATGCTAATCGGCGCGCACGTGTCGAACGCGGGCGGACTGTCGCGCGCCGTGGAGCGCGGCCTCGAGCGCGGCTGCGACGCGATCCAGATCTTCAACCAGTCGCCGCGCATGTGGCGCCCGACCGCCTACGGCGATGACGACTTCACGGAGTTTCGCGAGGCTATGAAGGCCAGCCCGATCAAGGCCGTGATCATCCACGCGGTCTACCTCCTCAACTGCGCGACCGAGGATCGCGACATGCGCGAGAAGACGTTGACCTCGCTGATCCAGTCGCTGCGCGTCGGCGCCGGCATCGGCGCCGTGGGAGTGGTGCTGCATCCGGGCTCGGCCAAGAAGGGCGACGTCCCGAAGGCGATCAGGCGCGCCGGCAAGGTCATAAAGGAGGCGCTGGCCGATTCCGAGCGCTGCCACTTGCACCTCGAGGACACAGCCGGCGCCGGCGGCACGCTGGGGCGCTCGTTCGAGGAGCTCGCGGGGTTGCTCGAAGCCGCGGGTGGCGGGAAGCGACTCGGCGTCTGCCTCGACTCCTGTCACCTCCTCGCATCGGGCTACGACGTCCGGACTCGGGACGGGCTCGCCGACACGCTCGACGAGTTCGACCGGACGGTCGGGCTGGAGCGCCTGCGCTCCCTCCACGTCAACGACTCGGCCGCCCCGCTTGGTTCCAACCGGGACCGTCACGCGATCATGGGCGAAGGCGAGCTGGGCGAAAAGGGCTGCGCGGCGTTCCTGTCCGAACCGCGCTTCGAGAAGCTGCCCTGCGTGCTCGAGACCGGTCGCGACGGCGGCGCGCCCGCCGAGGATGACGTCGTGCTGGCCAAGAAGCTGCGCACGCGCGGAAAGGCCGCGCGCCGGCGGCTCAAGAAGTCGCGCTAGCCGCGCCCAAGAGCGCGGCGCGCAACGACCTGCCCGGCCGACCGGATCACCGGGGTACGCGATAGCTTGCGGGCATGACCGATCGTGAGGCGGACGCGCTCGTCGTCTTCGGGATCACGGGCGATCTGGCCCGCAAGATGACGTTCCGCTCGCTCTACCGCCTCGAGCAGCGCGGCTTGCTCGGAGTCCCCGTAATCGGGGTCGCGGTCGACGACATGAGCGAGGAGCAACTGCGCAACCGTGCGCGCGAGTCGATCGAGCAGTCCGGCGAGCACATCGACGAGGACGTCTTCGCCGCCTTCGCCGGCCGTCTGCGCTACGTGAGCGGCGATTTCGGCGACGAGCGGACATATGCGCGCGTGGCCGACGCGCTGCATGACTCAGCCAACCCCACGTTCTACCTCGAGATCCCGCCGTCGCTGTTCGCCCGCGTGGTCGCGGGACTGGCAGGCGCCGGCCTGGTGTCGAACGGGCGCCGTGTAGTGGTCGAGAAGCCGTTCGGTCACGACCTGCAGTCGGCGAGAGCGCTCGCGGCCGACCTCCACCGCCACCTCGACGAGTCACAGCTGTATCGGATCGACCACTTCCTGGGGAAGATGGGACTGCAGGAGATCCTCTACCTGCGCTTCGCGAACACCATGCTCGAGCCGGTGTGGAATCGCAACCACCTGGCGTGCGTGCAGATCACGATGGCGGAGAGCTTTGGCGTGGAGGACCGTGGGCACTTCTACGATCCGGTCGGAGCGCTCCGCGACGTGGTCGTCAACCACCTGCTCCAGCTGCTTGCCACCGCGTCCATGGAGCCGCCGGCCGGCGGCGATCCCGACACGCTCAAGGACGCCAAGCTCGCCGTGTTCAGGGCGATGCCGGACGCCAGGGCCGCCCGTTACGTGCGCGGACAGTACGACGGCTACCGGGACATCGACGGTGTGGCCCCCGGTTCGAACACCGAGACCTACGTCGCGCTGCGCCTGGAGGTCGACAACTGGCGCTGGTCCGGCGTGCCCTTCTTCCTGCGCACCGGCAAGCACCTGCCGGTCAGGCAGACCGAACTGCGGCTCCTCTTCCGCCGTCCGCCGCGGCTGCAGTTCCTCGGCACCGACCACCGGCGACCCGAGCCTAACCAGATCGTGGTCAAGATCGACCCCTCGACCGGGATCCGGATGATCCTCGACGCCCAGCGCGCCGACAAGCCGGGGGCGAACGAGATCGACCTCGACATGGAGTTCGCGCAGGAGGGCGGCGAGGGCGCCACGCCCTACGAGGTGCTCCTGCACGCCGCGCTGGTCGGCGACAGTACGTACTTCACGCGCCAGGACAACGTCGAGCAGAGCTGGAGGATCGTCCAGCCGCTGCTCGACTCCCCGCCGGCCGTGCAACCGTACGCCAAGGCCTCCTGGGGTCCGGCCGAAGCGGATGAGCTGGTCGCCCACTACGGCGGGTGGCACGGGCCGTGGGTGCCTGAGGATTGACGCCGCTCAGCCGAGTAGCAGGCACACCGGCTGCTCGAGCAGCGCGCGGACCCGCGCGAGAAACTCCGCCGCCGGCGCGCCATACAGGATCCGGTGATCGCAGGTGAGAACGAGACTCATGCGCACGCCCGGGACGAGGAGTCCCTCGCGCACGACCGGCAGCTCGCGCACCTCGCCCACGGCCAAGATCCCCGCCTGGGGCGGATTGATGATCGCGGCGAAGCTGACCACCCCGTACATCCCGAGGTTGGACACCGTGAACGTCGCGCCCGACAGCTCGGCCGGCGTGATCGTGCGCTGCCGGGCGCGCTCGGCCAGCGTGCGCGCCTCCCGCGCGATGTCGAGCAGCGACTTGCGATCTGCGTCGAGGAGCGTGGGTACGATCAGGCTGTCATCGGCGGCCACCGCGATCCCTACGTTGACTCGCTCGTAGAGCTCGAACGCGCCGTCGCGGTAGGCCGCATTGGCCCGCGGATGCTCGCGCAGGGCCAGACCGCACGCCTTGACCACCATGTCGTTGTAGGAAGGCACGACATCGCCGCCGCGAGCCGCCTTACGCAGTTGCTCGCGCAGCGCCACCGCCTGCTCCATGTCGACCTCGGCGTGCAGCGAAAAGTCCGGGATCGTCGCTTTGGATTCCGCCATGCGCTGGGCGATCTGGACCTGGATGCGCGAGGGCTGCTGGACGGTGACCGCCCCCTTGTTCCCGCGGGGGGGCCGAGCCGGCGCCGAAGGTTCGCTCGCGGCCGCCACGTCGGACTTGACGATCCGCCCGCCCGGACCGGAACCGGTCAACCGCGACAGGTCGACCCCTGACTCACGCGCCAGCCGGCGGGCGAGCGGCGAGGCCTTCGCGCGGGGCGCACCGTTCTCAGCGCTCGCGGGCGCCGGGCCCGGGTCCGCAGGCGCCGCCCCGATCCGCGCGATGAGCTGCCCGATGCCCACGGTCTCTCCCTCGCCGACCAGGATCCGGAGCGTGCCGTCCGCGTCCGCATCGAACGTCACGGTGGCCTTGTCGGTCTCGACCTCGGCCAGCGGCTCGCCGTGGGCGACGCGGTCGCCGTCGCGCTTGAGCCAGCGCACGATCGTCCCCTCCGACATCGAGTCGGAAAGGCGCGGCATGACGACCTCAGGCATGCCGTATCACCGGGCCACGGCGATGCCCGCACGCTCGCGCACGGCCGACGCGATGGCCGCCGCCCCCGGGATGAACGCGTCTTCGAGCGTCGGGCTATAGGGGATCGGGAGCTCGTCCGTGGTCAGGAGCCACGCGTCGTCGAGGTCCTGGAGACCCTGCTCGGCCACGAGGCCGAGCAAACCGGCAGCCCACCCGCCGGTGGCGGGCCCCTCCTCGACGGCCAGTATGCGATTGGTCCGCGCCACCGAGGCGAGCACGGTGTCGATGTCGAGCGGCCGCAGCGTGCGCAGGTCGATCACCTCCGCCTCGATGCCGTCGTCGCGGGCAAGTTGGACGGCGGCCTCGAGCGCGTCGGCCACGCCCTTGCCGGCGGACACGATCGTCAGATCGCTCCCGGCGCGGGCGACGCGCGCCTGTCCGAGGGCTAGCACCTCGCCGGGCGCGGGTGCCCTGCCCTTGACCGAATAGAGCCGCTTGTGCTCGAGGAAGAGGACCGGGTTGTCGTCGCGGATCGCCGCCTTGAGCAGCCCCTTCGCCTCGGCGGGCGAGGACGGGAACGCGATCTTCAGCCCTGGGACGCCCTGGAACCAGGTGGCGTGCGTCTGCGAGTGGATCGCGCCGAAGCGACCGCCGCCACCCACCGCCGAGCGCACCACGAGCGGCGCGCTGCGTTGCTCGCGCGAGAGGTACCAGTACTTGGCCGACTGATTGACCAGCGAGTCCATGGCCAGGCCCATGAAGTCGCCGAACATGATCTCGATGATCGGGCGCAGGCCGGTGACCGCCGCCCCGAACGCGGCGCCGGTGATGGCCAGTTCGGAGATCGGGGTGTCGAACACCCGCTCTGCCCCGAAGCGCTCCTGGATGCCCGGGGTCACGGCGAACACGCCGCCCTGCTCGGCGGCGATGTCCTCGCCGAAGAACACGACCGAATCATCGCGCTCCATCTCCTCGACGATCGCCTCGCGGAGGGCCACCCGGAACTCGAGCTCGGAGCCGGCGCTCACGGCGCGAACTCCGTGGCGTTCTCGGCCGTGGGCTCCGGATAAGGCGCGGCAAGCGCCGATTGCACCGCCTGCTCCATCCGGGCCCTCGTCGTCTCCTCCACCTCGGAGAGCTCCTGCTCGGCGACGCCGAACTCGAGGAGGCGGGCCTTGGCCACGTTCAGCGGGTCGCGGGCCAGCCACCGCTCGACCTCCTCGGGCGGCCGGTACTTGGCCGGGTCCGCCTTGGAGTGGCCGTGATGGCGGTAGGTCTGGCACTCGAGCAACGTCGGTCCGCCCCCCGAACGGGCGCGCGCGACCGCCTCGACCGCGGCCTCGCGCACCGTCCACAGGTCGTTGCCGTCAGCCACAGACGCGGGAATCCCGTACCCGGCCGCCCGGCCGGCGATGTCGCCGCCGGCGGTCACCTTGAGCATCGGGGTGAACTCGCCGTAGAAGTTGTTCTCGCACACGAATACGACGGGAAGCGCGAGCACCTGCGCGAAGTTCAGGCATTCATGGAAGTAGCCGTGGTTGGTTGCGCCGTCGCCGAACATCGCCACCGCCACGCGACCCTGGCGCTTGGCCGCGAGCGCGGCACCGGTGGCCGCGGCGATGCTGCCGCCGACGATGCCGAAGCAGCCGACCAATCCGTGCTCGGCGTCGATCACGTTCATCGACCCGGCCCGACCGCCACACACGCCGGTGACACGACCGAGCATCTCGGCGAGCAGCGCGTCCGGGTCTGTGCCCTTGGCCAACGCGTGCCCGTGGCCGCGGTAGGTCCCGGCCAGATAGTCCTCGGGCCCGAGCGCCGAGCACACCCCCACCGGCACCGCCTCCTGACCGGCGCTCAGGTGGGTGGTCCCGTGCACCTCGCCCTTCAGGAACAGGCGCTGCATCTCGCTCTCGAACAGGCGGATGAGCAGCATCAGCCCGTAGCGTTCGAGGTACGCCGCGGGCGCCTCGGTGGCGATCTGCTGGTCGACCGTCATGCCTAGGCGGCCCGCTCCAATCCATCCGACACCGGTGCCGCCTCGGGCCCCAGCTCGAGGCCGGACGCCTTGGCCTGGAGCTCGATCAGCGCGGCAAAGTCCACGTCGGTGTAGCCGTGGCCGATCAGCGCCTGCACGACCTGCTGGGCGGCCGCCGCCACCGGCATCGGCACGCCGAGCTCGCGCGCGGCCTCGTGGCCGAGATCGAAGTCCTTGTACAGGAGCTGGGGCGTGAACGTGGGCGAGAGGTCGAGGTTGACGTAGGCCGGGGTCTTGTAGCGGGTGAAGGTCGAGCCGAGCACGCTGTTGTTGAGGAACTCCATCATGGCCGCGCGAGAGACGCCTCCCTTCTCGCCCAGGACCAGGATCTCCGCCAGCGTCTGGGCGACGATCCCGAGCATCAGGTTGTGGCACACCTTCACGAGCCGCGCGCGCTCGCCCTCGCCGACGTAGGTGACGCCGCCGCCGGCCAGGACGTTCAGGTAGGGCAGCGCCACCTGGTGCGCGGCCTCCGGGCCCGAGGTGACCATCGTCAGCCGGCCCGCCTTGACCACCTTCGGGTTGCCGCTGACCGGCGCGGCCAACAGCGCCGTGCCGCGCTTCTCCGCCTCGGCCCGCACCCGCAGCGATGCCTCGGCCGACACGGTGGTCGAGTCGACGATCACGGCCGGGGCCGTAGCCGCGCTCGAGAGCAGGCCCTGCGGTCCGGTTACCACCTGCTGGAAGTCGGCCGACCCGGCGACGATCGTGAACACGATGTCCCGGTCGGCCAGGTCCGCCGGCGCGTCGACGATCGTCGCGCCCCGTTCGGCCAACGGTTCGGCCTTCGACCGCGTGCGGTTGTAGACCGCGACGTCGCAGCCGGCCTCGAGCAGGCGCGTCGCGAGTGCATGGCCCATACGACCGGCCCCCACCCACCCCAGCCTCTTCTCGTTCAGCGTTCGATCCGGCACCATAGGCTCAGCTCCTAGCCCGCTGTCGTAGCGCGCCCCTGGGTGTTGTCGCTGTCCCGGGTGGCGCGCGGAGTCTCCATGCAATCGTTTGCAGGGTAGCGGACCGATCCTTGTGCCGTCAAGCGGCGTCCAGCGGGTCAACGCCCACCGCCGCTCCACGCGATCGCCGACCGCCGCCTGCTCCGAACGATGCGATCTGCGTTTTGCCGCGATAGTCGCGGGTTTTCGCGGTCGCATCTGGGTCGGTGGTCCTGCAAACGTTTGTAAGCTTCGAGCATGGGACTGCACACCTACGGCACGATGGCCGTCGACTGGGAGGAGCGGGTTCGCTTCGACCGCCTCCGTGAGGAGCGCCTGGCGCGGATCAAGGAACTACTGGCGCGCTCCTCGATGGGGGCGCTGCTGTGCTTCGACATGACCAACATCCGCTACGTCACGGCCACGCACATCGGCACGTGGGCGCAGGACAAGCTGAATCGCTTCTGCCTGCTGGCGCAGGCCGACGAGCCGATCATGTGGGACTTCGGCTCGGCGGCGCGCCACCATCAGCTCTACAACCCGTGGCTGGCCGACGGCCGCTCGCGCGCCGGTATCTCGACGCTCCGAGGCGCGATGTCTCCCGAGTCGGGACGGGCCGAGGATGTGGCGGCGAAGATCCAGACCGAGCTGGAGGCGCGCGGCCTCGCAGACGAGCCGGTTGGCATCGACGCCATCGAGCCGCCCGTCCTGTTCGCTCTTCAGGCCGCCGGCATCGAAGTGGTCGACGGCCAGCAACTCATGCAGCAGGCGCGCGTGATCAAGACCCAAGACGAGATCACGCTGCTGAACCAGGCCTGCGCGATGGTCGACGCCGCCTACGAGGAGCTCTACCGCGCCATGAAGCCGGGGATGCGGGAGAACGAGTGCGTGGGCCTGGTCAACAAGGTGCTCTACGACATGGGATCGGAGTTCGTGGAGGGCGTCAACGCGATCTCCGGCGAGCGCTGCAATCCGCATCCCCACGTGTACACCGATCGGGCCCTGCGCCCCGGCGATCCCGCCTACTTCGACATCCTGCACAGCTTCATGGGTTACCGCACGTGCTACTACCGCACGTTCGCCATCGCCGGCGCGTCGAAGGCGCTCGTCGACGCCTACAAGCGCTGCCGGTACTACCTCGACGCGGCGATCGCGCTGATCCGGCCCGGCGCCACCACGGCGGAGGTGGCGAGCGTGTGGCCGCGCGCCCAGGAGTTCGGCTTTTCTGACGAAGAGGCGGCGTTCGCGCTCCAGTTCGGGCACGGCGTGGGCCTCTCGATCTGGGAGAAGCCGATCTTCAGCCGCCTGGTCTCGCTCGAGCATCCCGAGGAGATCCGCGAAGGGATGGTGTTCGCCCTCGAGACGTTCTGGCCCGCCAGCGACGGCTGGTCAGCGGCGCGGATCGAGGAGCAGCTGGTGGTGAGCGCAGGCGGCTGCGAGGTGATCACCCGGTTCCCCGCCGAGGACCTGGTGATCGCCGGCAAGCCCTACTACACCGTGGGTGGCTCACTGCCGCTTGAGCGCGAGGTCACGTCGGAGCGGAACACCGTCCTGGACCACGGCCGGCAGGAGGCGGCGCCGGGCGACGGGCGCGTCGGCGGCGATCGGGGAGCCGCGTTCGCGGTCGACTGACCGGCCGATGGCGCTGAAGCTGACACATATGCCGCCTCAGCGCCAAAGTCCGATGGCGGTGCCTACGGGCGCGCCTCCAGGACGAGGTTGAACGGCGTCGCGCTGGCCCGGCGGAAGCGGCTGAAGCCGCCGGTGCTTACCACCTCGCGCAGCCGCGCTTCGCCGGCCTGGGCGCCGAGCGCCAGCCCGACTTCCTGGTCGCGCGAGGCGGGCGTGCACACCAGGGTCGAGGCCGCGTAGTACACGCGCCCGACCGGACCCAGGTTGTCCTCGAGCCGATCGCCGGCAAACGGCTCGACGATCAGCCAGGTCCCGTCGGCAGCGAGTGTCCCCAGCACATGGGCCGCGGCGCCGACTGGGTCACCCATGTCGTGCAGGCAGTCGAACATGCACACCAGCTCATAGCCCGAGCCCGGGTACTCCTTGGCCGTCGCCACCTCGAACCGGACGCGATCGCTCAAGCCGGCCGCTGCCGCCGCCGCCCGCGCACGCTCGATCGACGGCCCGTGATAGTCGAAGCCGACGAACTCCGAGCGCGGATAAGCCTCGGCCATCAGGATCGTCGAGGCGCCGTGCCCGCAGCCGACATCGGCGACCCGCGCGCCCGCCTCCAGCTTCGCCTGCACGCCCTCGAGCGCCGGTATCCAGGAGGAGACGAGGTTGGCCGCGTAGCCGGGGCGGAAGAACCGCTCGGTCCCGCTGAACAGGTCATGATGGTGCTCGTGCCACCCGACGCCGTGACCCCCCACGAACGCCCCCGCGATCTTCTCCTCGTCCTTGATCGCCGCCGTGGCGAGTTGAAACGCTCCGGGAACGAAGGCGGGGCTGCCCTCCTGGGCCAGCGCCAGCGACTGCTCGGGCGAGAGGAAGAACACGTCACCCTCCGCCTCATAGCTGACATAGCCGCCGGCGGCCTGGTTGGACAGCCACTCCCGGACATAGCGCGGATCGGTCCCCGTCCGTGCCGCCACCTCCTCCGCCGACGCCCTCGAACCGTCGGCCATCGCCCGGTACAGCCCGAGCCGATCGCCGATGACCACGAGGGCCGCGCTCAGCGCGGCCCCGAGGTCTCCGACAAACCGGCCTAGGAACTCATCCAGCTTCGCTTGATCAACCGGCTCGACGGTGGCCGACATGACTCACGCCTCGTCCCAGACCTGGACTGCGGTCTGGCCGGAGATCACGCCACCCTCCAGCGCGATGACTGTGGCGCACAGCACATTCGTGCCGTCCGGATACCGACACGCCTCCGTGTAGGCGGCGCCCGTCTCGTCGCTGACCGTGTGCCTGACGTTGTGCGTCATGTCGCGCGCGTACATGTCCTCCAGCCAATCCTTGATCTCCTCCCGGGTGCGCAGCACCCGCGGCGAACCTGGCTGGGCGATCTTGTCGACGATCGTGACCACCGCGTCCGGCCCGTACATCGACAGCTGGGTAGCGGCGTCGCGCTCCTCGGCCGCACGCGTGAAGCGGTCGAGATCGAAGGTGGTGATGGTGCCCATGGCCCCCTCCTTTGAGGATGCGAAGACCGGTCCGGTCCCCGGAACGGCCCGTGGTTGGTTGTATACCTACCTACTAGTAGGTAAGCCATACTGCGATGCGCAACCTACCTTCTAGTAGGTAGACTGTCAAGACCCCCGAAGAAGAAAATTCGAGAGCGATGGCTGTACGCAATAGAAAAGAGTCCGGAACCGCAGAACGGGCCCTCGACATAGCCGAGCGCCTGGTGCAGATGCGCGGCTTCAGCAATTTCAGCTACGCGGACATCGCCACCGAGCTCGGAATCACCAAGGCCAGCCTCCACTACCACTATCCCGGCAAGGCCGAGCTCGGCCAGGCACTGATCACCCGCTACGCCGAGCGCTTCAGCCAGGCGCTGGACAACATCGATCGGGACGAGCCGAACGCGCACGCGAAACTCGAGGCGTACGCCGACCTGTACGCCGGCGTGCTGCGCAATGAGCGGATGTGCATGTGCGGGATCCTCGCCGCCGAGTACCAGACGCTGCCGGACGCCATGCAGTTGGAGGTGATCCGCTTCTTCGACGAAAACCAGAAGTGGCTCGCGAACGTCCTCCAGGACGGCAAGGCAGTTGGCACATTGACCTACGGCGGGCGCGCCGAGGACGTTGCCCAAGGCATCCTCTCGACGCTCGAGGGCGCGATGCTGGTGGCCCGGCCCTACGGCGACCTGGCAAGGTTCGATGCGGCGGCCAAGCAACTACTGAACGGACTGACTCCGTAGCGCGCGCCAAAGCTTCTCAGCCGTGAACGGCGGGTCCGGGGCGGCGCCGCCGAGCGCGTCGGCGACCGCGTTGGCGATCGCCGCCGGGGTGCCGACCGCTCCTCCCTCACCGATTCCCTTCGCCCCCAGTGGGTTGTTCGGCGTGGGGGTCTGCACGAACGCGGTGACGATCACGGGCTGCTCGACCGTGCCCAGCAGGCTGTACTCGGCAAACGACGCGTTACGGAGCTGCCCGTCGGCGTCGTAGACCGCCTCTTCCATCAGGGCCGCCCCCAGCCCCTGCACGACACCGCCGACGACCTGCCCCTCGGCGAGCAGCGGGTTGATGATCGTGCCGGCATCGTCGACCGCCGCCAGGCGCTTGACGTGCAGAGCGCCCGTATCGGGATCAATCTCGACCACGGCCGCGTATGCCCCGGATCCGAACACCAGATCGGACTCAAAGCGCGCCTCCGCCTCGATGCCGCCGGCGGCGGCGGCGATCTGCGCCAGGGTGAGCGCCCGGCCATCCGGAGCCGCCCAGCGCGTCCCCGATCGCGTCAGCTCCCGCGGGCAGCAGCCGAGCATCCCCGCGGCCCTGCGAGCAGCCTTGTGTAGGAGCCGCTCGGTCGCCTGCACCAGGGCCGAGCCGCCCACGGCCACGGAGCGGCTCGCGAACGTTCCCACTCCCGGGAGATCGCCGAAGCGCACTTCGACGTCCTCGGCCGAGATGCCCAACCCGTCGCCCACGATCTGCGCGAACGTGGTCTCGTGGCCCTGTCCGTGGGGCGAGGACCCGCTGCGGGCGACCACGCGTCCGCTTGCCTTGACCCTCACCCGCGCGCTCTCCCAGTTTCCGCCGGCGCGCTCGACGTACATGGCGACGCCGGTGCCGACGAGGCGCCCCGGCTGCGGGGCGCCCACCAGCTCAAGCGCGCGATCGAGGCAGCGCTCGTAGTCGCCCGAGTCATACGTCCAACCGAGGGCGCTGCGATACGGGAAGGAGCGGATCAGGTTGCGCCGGCGCAGCTCGGCCGGGCCGATCCCCACCTCGCGCGCGGCGACGTCGACGGTCCGTTCGAGCAGGTATGCCGCCTCCGGACGTCCGGCGCCGCGATACGGCCCTGTGGGAACCTTGTCCGTCCGGGCGCCGCGCACCGACACCGCCGCCGTCGGCACGTCGTAGCAGCCGGTCATCAGCATCGCGGTGGTGTGGGGCGGAATCGCCGTCGTCGGAAGCAGGTAGGCCCCGAGGTCGGCGAGGATCCGCGCCCGAACGACCAGGATGCGCCCCCCTCCGTCCAGGCCCAGCTCGACCTCAGCCTCGACGCCGCGGCCCTGATAGGCAGCGAGGAAGTTCTCCGTGCGATCCTCGACCCACTTGAGCGGGTACCCGAGTTCCATCGCGGCGACCGCCACGGTCACGGCCTCGACGGGAATCACACCCTTGCTGCCGAACGCCCCGCCAACGTCGGGGACCACGACATTGATCGTCTCGCTCGGCCGATCCAAGGCGTACGCGAGCTGGGCCAGCGGCCGGTGGGGATCCTGCGCCGAGGCCCATACGGTGAGCAGGTCCTCGCGCTCGTCGTAGGCGACCACCACGCCACGCGGCTCGATCGGCGCCGCCACCAACCGCGGGATACGGTGGCGTGCCGTGACCCGGTGCGCGGATGCGGCGAACGCGGCGTCGACGTCGCCGGCCGTGCCCTCCCAGCGCAGCAGCGTCTCCGGGGCGCCCGTCGGGTCAACCACCGCCGCGTACGCCTCGTACTCGACCTCGACCAGTTCGGCGGCGTCGAGCGCCTGAGCCCGGCTTCCTGCCACCACCGCGGCGACCGGCTGTCCCGCGTAGCGGACCTCGTCCGCGGCCAGGATCGGGTGGGGCACGTCGGCCACCTCGGTGCCCTCGGGCGTTATCACCGGCAGCGGACGAGCGCGGCCCACCAGGTCGGCGGCGGTGAGCACCCGCAGCAGCCCGGGCGCGGCCGCCGGGACGCGCATCCCAACGATCCGGGCGCGCGCGTGGTGGCTGCGCACGAACGCCACGTGCGCAAGGCCGGATGGGCCCAGATCGTCCACGTAGCGCCCGTGTCCCTGCACGAGCGGCACGTCCTCGCGCCGGCGCAGCGGGCGTCCGATCATGCCGCTCACGCGAGCTGCTCAGCCATCCAGTCGGCCACCAACGGGCGGTAGCGGTAGGGCATGTTGCTGCAGACGTGCGAGCCCTGCTCGAACAGCACGAACTCGCCCCCGGGCGCCTCACGCGCCGCGCGCTCGGTCTGCCGCCAGGGGACGATCCGGTCCTGCCCACCGGTTACGAACAGGGCGGGCTGCCGGATCTCCGGAGCGACGCCGCGCAGGCTCAGCGCGCTGGCGAACTCGCGTCCCTGCTCGTCGTCGCGCGCCCCCGATTTGACGATGAACGTCTCGCGCGTCAGCGGGGGCAGCTGATCCCACAGCTCGCCGAAATCGTACGGCCCGCTGATCCCGGCAACCGCCCGGAGTCGGTGCTCGAATGCGGCGGCCCACGGTGCGTAATAGCCGCCGAGGCTGACGCCGACCGCGCCGACGCGCAGAAGGTCGAGGTCCTCGCGCCCGGCCAGGGCATCGAGCATGGTCGCGACCGCGACCTCGTAGTCGGGCCGGATGGGCAGCGAGAAGCCGCTCTCCCCCTGGCCGGGGCCGTCCATCGAGAGCGTGGCCATGCCTCGTACCAGGAACGCGTTCTCGTGGTGGAAGAACTCCTCTTTGGTCGAGTCGAGCCCCGGGATCAGGAGCACGAGCGGCGGCCACTTCGTACCCGGCGGCCGGCGGAGGTTCGCGGCCAGGCGGCCGCCGTCGAGCTCCGCCTCGATTCGTTCGGCGGCCGGATCGAGGTACCGGTGCGCGGAGTACAAAGCCTCGATCGACCGCTGGGTGGCGGCGCGGTGGGCGGCCGCGTCCAGGACCCACACGAATTTGCCGAAGTGCAGGCAGAGCGCCGCGTGGAGGTAGGCCTCGCCGGCGCTCCGCGCCCGCCCTGCCGCCTCGGCCGCGCGCGCCAGCTCGAGATGCTCGGCGGCCGCGGCGCACCATGCGTCGAGCCACTCCTCCCAGCGCTCGATCCGCGCGGTGGTCCGGAAGAACTGGTTGTAGTCGACGCCCATCGCGACGAAGCGCGGGGCCCAGTGCTGGGTGGCGGCCCGCACCCGCGCGTCAGCCACGGAAACCCACCTCCTCAAGGTCCTCGCGCAGATCGCCCGTCGTCACGATCGCGGGGGCGTGCTCGAGACCGCACCGCCCAGGTAGAGCGAGCCGATCTCGGGATGCTCGAGGATCTCGCGACCGGTGCCCGATAGGCGCACCTTGCCGTTTTCGAGGACCAGCCCGCGCGTTGAGAGCTTGAGCCCGGCGCGGGCGTTCTGCTCGACGAGGAGGATCGTGCGCCCCTGCTGGTTCATCTGCCGGATCATGCGGAACACGGTCCGGCGGGTGGGCGGATCGAGCCCGATGGACGGCTCGTCGAGCACGACCAGCGAGGGGTCGAGCATCAGGCTCCGGGCGAGCTCAACCAGGCGCTGCTGGCCGCCGGACAAGCTTCCCGCCTTGTCGCGCGAGCGTTCGCGCACGAGCGGGAACATCTCCTCGATCTCCTCGCGCCGGCGGCGGACCACCCCGTTGTCGCTGACCGTGAACGCGCCCATCTCGACGTTCTCCCGCACGGTCATATCTGCGAACAGGCTGTGGGCCTGCGGGACCATGACAATGCCCTTGGACAGCACCCGGCGTGGCGCTAGCCCGACCAGCGACTCACCCTGGAACGCGATCTGTCCGCGCCGCGGACGCAGGATCCCGACGATCGTCGACAGCAGCGTCGACTTGCCCGACCCGTTGGGCCCGACGATACACATGATCTCGTGGCGGGACACGGTGAACGAGACTCCCTTGAGGATGTCGCCGCCGCCGTAGCCGGCGGTCACGCCGTCGACGGTGAGCAGCGCCGCGCCGGTCGCAGCTGCGCCGTTCTCCGGCCTAGAGGTCATCGTCGTCGGCTCCCCCGAGATAGGCATCGAGCACAGCCGGGTCGGCGCGGACCTGCTCCGGCGTGCCGGTCACCAAGGTTCGTCCCTGGTGGAGCACGGTCACCTGGTGGCACAACCCCATCACGAACTCCATGTTGTGCTCGACGACGAGGAACGTCTTACCGGCGCGATTCAGCTCGCGAATGCGCTCGGTCAGCTGGTTGATCAGCGTCGGGTTGACGCCCGCCGTCGGCTCGTCCAGCAGCAACACGGCGGGGTCGGCGACCAGCAGCGTGGCCAGCTCCAGGAGCTTGCGCTGCCCGTAGGACAGCTCGCCGGCCGGACGCGCCGCCAGCCTGGCCAGACCCACGAACTCGAGCAGCTCGACCGCACGGGCACGCTCGGCGGCCGAGCCGGCCCGCCGCAGCGCCGAGCGCAGCCAGCCTTCGTGGCGCTGCGTGGCCACCAGCATGTTGTCGAGCACGGTGAGCCGGAAGAACAGCCGGGTGATCTGGAAGGTGCGGCCCATGCCGAGCGCGAACACCCGCTCCGGCGTGGCCCGCGTGATCGATTCGCCGCCGAGGCGGATCTCGCCCTGGCTGGCCCGCTCGTAGCCGGTCATCACGTTGAACAGCGTGGTCTTGCCCGACCCGTTGGGCCCGATCAGCCCGCAGACCGATCCTTCCGCCACCGAGAGCGAGCAGTCACTCAGCGCCTGCAGGCCGCCGAACGCCTTGCACACCCCTTCGGCCTCGATCAGCGGACTCATCGGACAGCCGCCCCGATCGCATCGGTGGTGCGGCCCGGCTCCTCAGCCCCGTTCTCCGGCGGCCCCGAGCGGGCGCGGTGCCGGGCGATCAGCTCCTCGAGGCTCGGAATCACGCCCCGCGGAAGCAGGAGCACGACGACCAGGAAGAGGACCCCGTAGATGATCAGGTACACCTGGCTGGACCCGTACTGGACGGTGAAGTACTGCTGCAGCGATTCGAGCACCAGCGCACCCAGGAGCGGGCCGACCAGTGTCCCCAGGCCGCCGATGAACGCCATCAGCGCGATCGACAGGTCGAACAGGGGATCGAACGCGAACTGAGGGAAGATCTGCCCGAGGAAGTAGGCGTAGATCCCGCCCACCATGCCCACCGGGATGGCCGACAGCACGAACGCGCTCAGCTTGACCCGCGCCACCCGCACGCCGAGGCCGCGGGCGCGCTCCTCGTCATCGCGGATCGACAGCAGCTGCAAACCGAAGCGCGAGCGGCGCACCAGCCAGGTGAGGACGAAGGTGGCCAGCAGAACCACCGCCGTCACGTAGTAGAAGTTGAGGTTGTAGGTATCGATCGACCACAGCGGCGTCGGCGGCTGCAGCCCCGAGGAGCCACCGGTGAAGCCGAGGTTGAACGCCGCCAGCTGGAAGATGAACATGAACGCGATCGTGATCACCACGAACGTGTGGCGACGCGCGCGCAGGGCGATCAGCCCGGTGGGCACGGCGATCAGCCCGGCGACGACGCCGGCCACCGGCACCAGCGCAAACACTCCCCAGCCGGCGGCGAAGCCGAGATGGTTGGCCAGCAGCGTGAGCGTGTACGCACCGCAGCCGAAGTACACGGCGTGGCCGAGCGCGATGTAGCCCGAGGAGCCCGCGAACATATTCCAGGCGCACGCGGCCACCATGAAGATCAGCGTGAAGACCCCGATCGACGTGCTCGTGGGACTCGAGAAGATCAGCGGGAAGACGCCGAGGATCGCCACGCCGATCGCGACGAGCACCGCGCGTGCCGGCGGCCGCAGGCTCACCCGACTGCGACCCGCGTGGTCATTGTGCCCGCACCGCCGCCTTCCCGAACAGGCCGTTCGGCCGGAACGAGAGCACGACGATCAGTGCTGCGTAGTACACGAGCGTGGCCCACACCGGCGACCACACTACGGCCACCACGTCCTCGAGCGTGACCATGAACAGCGCCGCGACGAGCGCGCCGCCGATGCTCCCGAGCCCGGCCAGGATCACGATCGAGAGCAGGCGCGAGATCAGGTCATAGCCGCTCGACGGGTTGAACGCGTTGGTGGCGCCGAACACCATTCCACCGGCCGCGGTGACCGCCACGCCGATCCCCACCGACACGGCCCGCACCCGGTTGACGTTCACCCCGATCAGCTCCGCCGCGGCGCGGTTCTGCAGCGACCCGCGCACGCCGCGGCCGAAGTGGGTGCGGTACAGGATCCAATACAGGACCCCGAGCAACGCGACCGCGAGCAGGAAGCCGAACACGTAGATGTAGGGCAGGTAGAAGCCGAGGATGTGGAACGTGCTGTCGACGTAGGACGCATGCAGCTGCAGGTAGTCGACGCCGAAGATGACGCTCAGGAGTCCCTCGATGATGATCGCCACCGCATAGGTGACGAGAATCGACATGGCCGTTCGATCCTGCTCGCGCAGCCGGCGCATAAATGCCCGTTCGATCGCCACGCCGAGCACGAAGAACGTCGGGATGGTGATGATGAGACCGACGAACAGGTCGATCCCGAGGTGCACCGACAGCACGTAGCTCATGTACGCGCCGAGCACGATCAGCGCCCCTTGGGCAATGTTGATGATGTCCATCACGCCGAAGATCAGCGTGAGACCGCCCGCCATCAGCGCGTAGACGCCGCCCGTGAGGATGCCGTCTACGACCGCCTGGGCCAGTGAGCTGGCGCTCACGATCCCCAGTTGGGCTTCGGGTAGGAGGGCGGCTTGGATCCGCTCGCGCCGATCGGCAGCACCTGCACCTGGTTGCCCTTCTGCCACTGGAACACGAAGGCGGCGGCCTCCCCGTTCTCACCCAGCGCATTGAACTTCACCGGCCCCTGAACGCTGTTCAGGGCCGCCCCGCTGTGCAGGTAGGAGATGATCTTGGCGTTGTCCAGGCTGTGGGTGGCGGCGACGGCCTGGGCAACCGCCTGGCCAACCGAATACGCCTCGGCGACATCCGCGTTGACGTCAGCGGGCGTCCCCCCGTACTTGGCCACGTACTCATTGACCATCTTCTGACTCTGCGCGTTCGCGTAGCCGGGGTACCAGCCGTTCGGATACATGACGCCGTTGGCGTTGGAGGCCCCTCCCACCGCCTTCGTGAAATCGGCGCCCTGGTCCGGACCGGCGGTGGCGATGAACACCTTGGGGTTGTAGTGCTGCTGGATGAACGCGTGCACGAACGCCGACACCGTCGGCACGTCGACCGAGCCGAGCACGACGGCCTCGGCCTTGCTGCTCGCCACGGCGGTGGCGATCGGCGCGTAGTCGGTGACCTCGGCCGGGAACACTTTGCTGTAGACGGTCTTGATCCCGGCCGCGCTCATGATTCTCTGAGCGAGCGGAATCTGGGGCTGGGTGAACGGGTCGTCGCTGGTCGCGTACGCGGCGGTCTTCGGCCGCTCCGAAGCGGGCAGCGACGCCACCCACTTGGCGAACGGCACAAGGTTGTCGACGACCGGAAGGCTGACATCGAAGATGTTGTGCAGGCCGTTGCCGAACGCCGCCGGCGCCCCCCCGGCACCCTCTACGAACGCGTAGCCGTAGCGGTTCACGACCTTCGAAGCAGGCACGGTCAGGAGGGTCGAGAACGGACCGAACACCAGCTTGGCGTGGTCGGAGGAGATCAGCTTCTGGTAGTTGGTCACGACCTGGGCCGGGCTGCTCGCGTCCGAAACGATGTCGAGCTTGACGGCGTGCCCGAGCAACCCGCCCGACTTGTTTATGTCGGCCGCCCACAGCTGATAGCCCCGCTGAAAGGCCTGGCCGTCGGCCGAGAAGTCGCCCGATAGCGACAGCGACGTGCCAATCACCACCGGCGACTTGTCGCTCGAGGCGTTCGAGGCCGACCCTCCGCCGCTCGAGCTGCTGCTGCCCGAGCTCCCGCACCCGACCAGCAACCCGACGGCCAAGACTGCGGCCGCAACCATCCAAGCCCTTCGCCTCATCTGGACCTCTCCTCCGCTCGACCGCTTGGACTGCAAACGTTTGCTGCAATCGTGTGCGACGTTATCGACGTCCCTGTGAGGTGTCAAGGGACGCCGGGTTGCGATCTGCTTTGCCGAGGCGACGTCCGGGTCTCGCCCGCGCTGCGGCTCTTGCCGGCCATGCGGGTCGACGTCCGGGCGGCGGGCGGCTCGGCTACCGGCGCGGTCGAGGCGCGGGTCACTAGCTCGGGCGCGAGCATCAGCTGGCGGGGCGGTGCGTCGAGCGCGCCGAGTTGCTCCAGCATCAGGGCCGCCGCGGTCGCGCCGAGTTCGTAGTGCGGCACCCGGACGGTCGTCAGCGGCGGCCGAAAGCGATCCACGAACGGCATGTCGTTGTAACCGACGACCGACACGTCCTCCGGGCAACGCAGCGCGCGCTCCTCGAGCGCGTCGTAGCAGCCGAGCGCCATCAGGTCATTGCCCGCCACGATCGCCGTGAAGTCGCGCCGGCGATCGAGCAGCTCACCGCAGCACCGGGCCCCCTCGCGCTCGGTGAACGCGTCGCTGAACGCGATCAGGCCTGGATCGACCTCGAGCCGGCGCGCTCGCATCGCGTCGACAAAGCCGTGGTAGCGGGACCATCCCGTGTACAGCGCCTGCGAGCCGGCCAGGTGCGCGATGCGCCGGTGCCCGAGCTCAGCCAGGTGCTCCACCGCCAGCCGTACCCCCTCGTGATCGTTGCCGGTCACGGCCGGGATCGCGTCGCTGTCGACCCGCCGGTTGACCAGCACCACCTTCGCGCCGGAGCTCACCTGATCGGCCAGCAGCCAGTGGTCGCGCACCGCCGTCGCAGCGATGAAGCCATCCACCTGCCGCGCGCTCATCGCCTCGTAGGCGACCTGCTCGCGGGCGGCGTCGTTGTCCGTGTTGGCGATCAGCGGGGTGTAGCCGGCCTCGCGCAGGCCATCCTCGATGCCGCGCACCACCGCCGCGAACAGTGGATTCATCAGGTCGGGGACGAGCACCCCGATCGTGTGCGAGCGGTTCGTCCGCAGGCCCCGCGCGATCGGGTTGGGCCGATAGCCGAGCTCCTCCGCGGCCTCGAGCACCCGCCGCGCCGTCCGCTCGTTGACCAGCCCACGCGTCTGCGGGTTGAGCGCGCGCGAGACCGTCCCGGGGTGCACGCCGGCGACGCGCGCCACGTCTCGCAACGTCGCCGGCCCAGCGATGCTCAACTTCCTGGCCGCCATCGCAGAAGGATTATGCACACGTTTGCAGCGGCGCTTCGGCGGCCCGCCGCCTAGGAGCGACGGCGGTCTACCGGGTCGTCAGCTTCCGTGCATCGCTTCGCGGAGCTTGGGCGTCTCCGCCTGTCCGAAGGCAGGGGCCCGTCCGGGCGGCTGGGTCGGCGCCGGCCATGACGGCGGCGGCGGCAACGGCTGGGCCTGCGGTGCGCCCTGGGCGACGGTGAGCGCCTGGCCGTGATGGACGATCTCCAGCGGCTCGCCCTCGAGCAGCTCGTAGATGGCGTGATCGGCATGCACCTCGACCCGCATGCGCCGTCCCCGGAAACGAACTCCGAACTGGAGTCGCGTAATCCGCGAGGGCAGTCGGGGCGCGAATGACAGCGTGGGGGCAAGGTCGCGCGCGCCTCCGAAACCCGCCGCCACGGCGTGCCAGGCGCCGGCCAGCGCGGCCAGGTGGACGCCGTCCCGGGTGTTGAAGGCCAGATCGCGCAGATCGATGAACGCGGTCTCGCTGAGGTAGTCCCAGGCGAGCTCCAGATGGCCCACCTCGGCCGCTACGACGGCCTGGATGGCGGCTGAGAGCGAGGAATCGCGCACGGTGATTCCCTCGTAGTAGTTGAAGTCGCGCGCCTTCTGCTCATCGCTGAAGTGATCGCCGCAGAGGTAGAGCGCCATCACCAGGTCTGCCTGCTTGACCACCTGGCTCGAATAAAGCAGGTAGTTGTGGTAGTGCAGCAGCAGCGGATAGCGGTCGGGTGGGGTTTCCCCGAAGTTCCACCGACGCAGGCGCGTGAATCCCTCGGATTGGGGCGTGATCCCCACGTCGGGGTCAGAGGGGATCACGATGGCGGCGGCAGCGTCACGCCAGCCGGCGATCTCCTCCACATCGACACCCAACTCGGCCGCTCGCTGCGGATGTCGAGCGGCCACGTCAGCGGCCACGCGCATGTTGCGGGCGGCCATCAGGTTCGTGTAGACGTTGTTGTCGATCAGCGCGGTGTACTCGTCCGGTCCGGTCACCCCATCGATCCGGAAGCCGCCGTGAGCGTCGTGATGGCCCAGCGAGCGCCATAGCCGAGCCGTGGCAACGAGCATCTCGAGGCCCGGGCCGCGCTCGAACTCCTCGTCGCCGGTGGCGTTCAGGTACCGCCGGACGGCGTCCGCCACGGCGGCATTGATGTGGAACGCGGCCGTTCCCGCGGGCCAATACCCCGAGCATTCATGGCCGCGAATGGTCCGCCACGGGAACGCCGCGCCGGCCAGCCCCAGCTCCCGGCCGCGCGCCTCGGCGAGATTCATTGTCGAGTGGCGCCACAACAGCGCATCCCGGGCTGCGTCGGGCGCCACGAACGTCAGCACGGTGAGCGTGTAGGCCTCGGTGTCCCAGAACGTGTGGCCGTCGTAGCCGCTGCCGGTGAGCCCCTTGGCCGGGATCGCTCGCAGCTCGGCCCGAGCCGCCGCCTGCACGACGTGGAACAGGGCAAAGCGGACGGCCTGCTCGAGGGCCGGGTCTCCGTCGAGTTCGAAGGCGACGCTCTCCCACATGTCATCGAGGTACTCGCGCTGCGTGCGCAGCAGCCCTTCCCAGCCGGTCCGCCGCGCGGAGGCGAGAGCGAGCTCGACCTGGTCGCGCAGCGAGGGCAGCGAGCGCTGGCTCGACCAGCCGTAGGCCAGGAACTTGACGATCCGCAGCTTTTCGCCCGGCTTCAGTTCGGTGCTGACGGTCAGCCGGCCCAGGTCGGCTTCGCTCTCCGTCGTCGTGACCGTCCCCTCCGGGCCTTCGACGATGTGCTCCATGCCGGCGGCCATCCGCAGCCCGCTCTGCCGGGTCCGGTGGACCAGCCCGACTCGGAGGTCGTGGTGGCCGTGGTGCTCTGAGACCAGCGGCGCCCTCAGCGCCGCGGCGGCGCGCGGGTCTCCCTCGGCGACCGGGACCGGCTCGTTGGCCACCAGCTCGGACTGGACGCCGATCCGCGCCGGCGTGCCCACCGGCTCGACCTCGTAGAGGATGGCGGCGACCGAGCGGTGCGAGAACGACACCAGGCGCGTCGAGCGGACATGCACGCACTGCCCAGCGGGGGACACCCACTCGACCTCACGCCGCAGGACGCCGTCGCGCAGGTCGAGCGTGCGGACGTGGCGCACCAGCTTCCCGTAGCGGACGTCAAACGGCTCGTCGTCGACGAGCAGCCGGAACACCTTCCCGTTCGTGACGTTGATCATCGTCTGCCCCGCCTCGGGGTTGCCGTAGGCCGACTCGGCGTAGGGAAGCGGGCGGACCTCGTAGAAGCTGTTCAGGAACGTGCCGGGCGAGCCCGACGGCTCGCCCTCATCCAGGTTCGCACGCAGGCCGATGTGACCGTTGGACAGGGCGAAGATCGACTCGGTCTGGCCCAGGATGTCGAGATGCAGCTCGCGCTCGGTCACACACCACGGCTCGACCGTGAACACGTCGGTGCCGATCACGTGTTCCGCTCCAGCAGCTCGCCCTAGGCGACGCTGGCTTGCCGCCGCTCGGCCTCGGCGCTCACGTTCTGCGCCATCCCGTCGGCATCACCACCCGGCAGGATCGCGTGCCCGAGCAGGTCAGCCAGCTCGGCGTGCAGGCTTGCGCTGTCGGCGACTCGGTACTCCGGGCCAAGCTTCAGCCGCCGTTCCCCCACCGACGTGCTCAGCTCGATCACCACTTCGCGCTCGCCAGGCGATCCGGCCAGCACCTCCTTGAGCTCGGATAGCACCGAAGCGGCCAGTGCGGTGGCATCGAGCCTGAGCCGGAGCGCCCTTGGCACGGCGGGCAGCCGAGCCGCCTGCTCTCGTGCCTCTGCCACCTCCTCGGCGGAGGGCTCGAAGCGGTCGACCTGCTGGACCACGACGCACGTCGTCGCCCGGTCCTTGTGATCCACGCGCCCGCGGACGAGCACGATCGAGTCGGACGCCAGCACCTCGCCGGCGGCGGCCAGCGCGTTGCCGAACACGAGCAGCTCGACCGACGCCTCGAGGTCGTCGAGCGTGGCGAACATCATCGGATCCCCTTTCTTGGTCCGGATCCGCTTGGTCTCGGTGATCATCCCGCCGACCGTCACCCAATCGCCGTCGCGTCGGCCGGCCAGCGCGGACAGCGGACATTCCACGCGCGCACGCAGCGCCGGACCGACCTCCTTGAGCGGGTGCGCCGAGATGAACAGGCCGATCGCCTCCTTCTCCGCCGCCAGCAACTCGTTGCGGTCGAACTCGGTCGCCGGGATCGGCGCGTGACTCGGCGTCACGAAGACGCCGGCGCCGGCGTCCCCGCTCTCCTCGCCGCCAAGATCGAAGATCGAGCCTTGCCCGATCAGCGCGTCCTGCTGGGCCTTCTGCCCCGCGCCCTGCGCCTGCTCGAGCATCATCAGCATCCCCTTACGGGTGGCCTTCGTCGACCCGAACGCCCCGCACTTGATCAGTGCCTCGATCGCTTTCTTGTTGACCGACCGGCTGTCCACGCGCGAGCAGAAGTCGAACAGGGTGAGGAATGGTCGGGTGGGTGGGCCGTAATCACCCCTCGCCCGCTTGATCGCCTCGACTGCCTGATAGCCGACGCCCTTGACCGCGTCCAATCCGAAGCGGATGTTGCCGTCCACGACCACGAACTCGTGATCTGAGAGGTTGACGTCGGGCGGGAGGATGGAGATCCCCATCTGCTCGGCCTGGGAGACGAAGAACGGCACCTTGTCCTTGGTGTCCATCACCGAGGAGATCAGCGCCGCCATGTACTCGGCGGGATAGTTGGCCTTGAGCCACGCCGTCCGGTACGCGATCAGCGCGTAGCACGCGGCGTGGGAGCGGTTGAAGCTGTAGTCGGCCGAGCGCTCGTTGGTCATCCACAGCCACTCGATCACCCGCTCGCTGGTGCCGGACGCCCGGCAGCCGGCCACGAATTCCGGCTTGAGCTTGGCCATCGCCTCGCGGTTCTTCTTGCCGATCGCCTTGCGCAGGTCGTCGGCCTTCGCGCCGCTGAACCCGCCGATCTCCTTGGCGATCTGCATCGCCTGCTCCTGGTAGAGGATTACCCCCTTGGTCGCCTCGAGAATCGGCCGCAGGCGCTCGTCGGGATAGGTGATCGTCTCTGGGTGGTGCTTGCCGCGCGCGTAGGTCGGGATCTGGTCGATCGCGCCCGGCCGGTACAGGGCGTTCAGCGCGACGAGGTCGTCGAACTCGTCCGGCTTGACCTTCTTTAGCGCCTCCCGCATCCCCTCCGACTCGAACTGGAACACGCCGATCGAGTCGCCCCGGGCCATCATCTCGTAAGTGGGCGCGTGATCGAGCGGCAGCGTGGCCATGTCGGGGCGCTCACCGGTCGAGCGCGCGATGATGTCGAGCGCGTCCTCGATCACGTCGAGGTTGCGCAGTCCCAGGAAGTCCATCTTGAGCAGGCCGATCTGCTCGACCGGCTTCATCGTGAATTGGGTGACGGTCCGGAACACCCGCTCACCGTTCTCGTCGCTGCCGGCATCGGCGATCTGCAACGGCACGATGTCGGTCAGCGGGCGATCGGCGATGACCACCGCCGCGGCATGGATCGACGAGTTGCGCACGATCCCCTCGAGCCCTCTCGCGACCTCGACGATCTGGCGGGCCGTGGGATCGCGGTCCACCTCGGCCCGCAGCGGCTGGTCCGGCTTCAGGCAGTCCTCGAAGCTGGGCGGACGCCCCATGATGGGATCGGGGATGAGCTTGGCCAGCCGGTCACCTGCGCCGTAGTCGTGACCGAGCACTCGGGCGGCATCCCGCGTGGCGGCACGCGGGAACATCTTGCCGAAGGTGACGATCTGCGCAACCGACTCCTTGCCGTACTTCTCGGTCACGTAGCGGATCACGCGCTCGCGCCCACGCACCGAAAAGTCGATGTCGATATCGGGCATCGACACCCGCTCGGGATTGAGGAAGCGCTCGAACAGCAGCCCGTAGCGCAGCGGATCGACGTCGGTGATCTGCAGCGAGTAGGCGACCAGCGACCCGGCGGCCGAGCCGCGCCCCGGGCCCACGGCAATGCCCGAGTCCTTGGCGTACTTGACGAAGTCCCAGACGATCAGGAAGTAGCCGCTGAAGCCCATGCGCTCGATCACCGCGAGCTCGTACTCCGCACGCTCGAGGGCCTCCGCCGGGACCGGATCGCCGTAGCGCTCGCGCATCCCCCGCTGAACCAGCGCCCGCAGGTACTCGGCCTCGCTCTCGCCGCTGGGCGTCGGATACCGCGGGATCAGCTGGCGCCCCAGCTCGAGCTCGACGTCGCAGCGTTGGGCGATCTCGACCGTCGAGCCGATCGCCTCGGGCCAGTCCGCGAACGCGTTCGCCATCTCCTCGTTCGAACGCAGGTAGAACTCGTTGGCCTCGAAGCTGATCTTCGGCTGATCCAGCGTCGACTTGGTCTGCACACATAGCAGCGCAGCGTGGTGGCTGTAGTCCTCCCGGCGCAGGTAGTGGACGTCGCCCGTGCCCACGAGCGGGCGGCCGACCTCGCGCGCGATGCGCACGATGCCCTCGTTGGCCTGGTCCTGCGCCGCTACGCCGTTCTTCTGCACCTCGAAGTAGACGTTGTCGACGCCGAAAGCCTGAATCAACGCATCCGCGTGTGCGCGCGCCTGGGCCAGGCGCCCGTCCAGTAGGTGCTGGCAGAAGCGCGACTGCAGGCAGCCGGTCAGCACGATCACGCCCTCAGCGTGGGCAGCCATCTGCGTCAGATCGACTGACGGCTTGCCCCGCTGATAGCCCTCGAGGAAGCCCGCCGAGCACAACTTGACCAGGTTGCGATAGCCGACCGGCGTGGCCGCCAGCAGCGTCAGGTGAAACCGGTCCAGGCGCCCGGGCGCCCGCCGCTCGTGATCGTCGACCACATACACCTCGCATCCGAGCACGGGCTTGATCCCGTGCTTGCGGGCGGCCGTGAACAGCTCGACGGCGCCGTTCATCACGCCGTGGTCGGTCAGTCCGAGCGCCGGCTGTTCGAACGCCGCGGCACGCTCGACCAGGGCATCGATCTTGCAGGCTCCGTCGAGCAGCGAGTACTCGGAATGGACGTGCAGGTGGGCGAAGGGCGGGGTCATGTACAGGGATTCGGGTGAGGCGAAGTCCGGTATCCGAGCATAGGCGTCGTCCCGGATGGAGGTAGGCCCCGGCGCGGGTTTAGCCGCATTGTGCGTGGTCGAGCCATCGAGGTAAGCCCGCACGCGGACGTCACATGGACTGAGGGTCGCTGATGTGCAGGCGGCGCCGGAGCGCGACGCTACCGGCGATTCTCGTCGCGCAGGCGCCAGGCCATCCGGGACTGCAGCGACCACAGCTCGATGAACCCCGGCGAGGCAGCCTGGGCGAACAGGCCCCCCGACTCGGCGAATGTGGCCAGCTGAGCGTCGTACACCGCGTGGGGCGAGGAGCGGGTGACGACACGGGCCGAGCCCTTGTACAGCTTGACGGCGATCGTCCCGGTCACCTGGGCGTTGGCGGCGTCCATATAGGCATCGAGATCGCTGCGCAGCGGGTCCCACCACAGCCCGGCGTACACGAGGTAAGCCCACTTCTGGTCCAGGACCGGCTTGAGCTGGTTCTGGTGGATCGTGCCCACGAGCTTCTCGAGCTCGCGGTGGGCGAGGAGCAGGATGGTGGCCGCCGGGACCTCGTAGATGTCGCGGACCTTCAGCCCGACGATCCGGTCCTCGATGTGGTCGACGATCCCGATGCCGTGACGAGCGCCGATCGCACCGGCCCGCTCGAGCAGCTCGACCAGCCCTAGCCGCTCGCCGTCCAGCGCCACCGGGACGCCGCGCTCGAACTCCACGGTGACGATCTCGGCCTCGTCCGGCGCCTCCTCGGGGCGGGTGACGAGCTGGAACACGTCCTCCTCGGGCGCGTGGTCGAGCTCCTCGATCCATCGGCCCTCGCTGGAGCGCCCCCAGAGATTGTCGTCGATCGAGTACGGGGGCATCTCGGTGCCGCCCTTGACTGGGATTCCATTCGCGCGCGCGTAGGCCACCTCCTCCTCGCGGCCCATCCGCCACCCGCGCACCGGTGCGATCACGCGGAGCTCGGGGCCGAGCGTGGCGACCGTGGCGTCGATCCGCACCTGATCGTTGCCCTTGCCCGTGCAGCCGTGCGCGATCGTGTCACAGCCCGAGGCGCGTGCGTATTCGACGGCGAGCTTGGCGATCAGCGGGCGGCCGAGCGCCGTGAACAGCGGGTAGCCAAGGCCGTAGGTGCCGTTGGCTTTGATCGCGGGGACGATGTACTGGTGGGCGAACTCCTCGCGCGCGTCGACCACGTGACAGTCGAGCGCACCGAGGTTGAGCGCCTTGCCCCGGATCACCTCATAGTCCTCGCCGGGTTGCCCGAGGTTGACGGTGAGCGCGACCACCTCCGCCTGGTACTGCTCCTGGATCCATTTCAGCATCACGCTCGTGTCCAGGCCGCCGCTGTAGAGGAGCAGCACGCGGTGGACGTGCGCTGGATCGGCCTCGTAGGTGGTGGTGGGCAGCGGGCCGAAATCGCTCACGCGAACGTCTCCTTCACCACCCGTCGCTGCTCCTTGGCGGCGAACTCGGCGAACCGTCCCGCGAACTCCGAACGAGCCGCGTGCTCGTCCTCCGAGAGCCGCGCGATCAACGCGCCGATGGCCATCAGCGCCGCCCGCCCACTCTCTGCCTCCCCCACCTCGGGTCCGAGCGAGCGCAGCAGCGCCAGCTGGACCTCGCGATCCTGGTGGCGGCCGAGCACGTCCTGAAGGCCCTTGAGCGTGCGGACCATTGGCTTGACCACTTCGCCGGGGTAGAGCGGAGCGCCGAACAGCTCGAGCAGATACCGCAGTTCCTTGCCCTTCTTGCGCAGCTCATGGTAGTCATCGGCGGGGCTGGAGGGCTCGATCGCGCCGCCCATCCTGACCATCTGCCGGTACACCTTGCGGATCCGCTCGCCGGCGACTGAGGCGATCGGCCGGGCGGCGTCGGGACGGTCCGCTTCGCGGGCGCGCTCGAGCCCGTCGAGGAACGAGCGCCAGGCAGACAGCAGCCCGGCGGCGCGCTGAGAACGCAGCGCGTGGACGAGCCGCCGGTGCGCCTGGACCCGCCGCGTGCGCAGCACGTCGAGGAGCGGGTCGAGGTCCCGTCGCATCGCTTCGGGCACGAGCGCCCGCATCGCCTCGAAGTCGAGCACGTGAACGTCGAGGTCGCGGGCGTCCCCGGTGGCCTGCTGTAGCCAGCGGAACTCGCCACGGAAGTGGGCCAGCTTGCCCGGCGGGAACACGCGTCGAAGCTCGCGCTGAATCGCGCGCGAACGCCGCACCGAGACTCTCAGATCGTGGAGGAACTCGCTGTCGAGATCGTCGATCGTGCCCGCCAGGTTCGCCTCGATCACCTCAAGGAGCGCCCGCAGTACCGCCGCGGCGGCGCCATCGGCGCGCTGCTCCACGCGCAGGGGCACGTCGATCTTCGCCGGGATCCCACCCGGGACGCCGCCCGTCACCCTCACCGCCTCGTCCACCAGCGGCTCCTCCGCCGGGTTAAAGCCGAGATCCTGTTCCAGGGTCGCCTGCACGTGCCAGCGCTCCTTGTCGTACCCGCGGACCGGGGTAATCCGCACACGCGGGCGCAGCCCCGAGGCGGGCTCGGACGGGCCGGCCAGCGCGAGTTCCTCGAGGGCGAGGCGCACGACCGTCTTGCGCTCGCCGTCGAGCACGGACATGAGCCGCTCGGAGGCACGGATCTGGACAAGCGGGAGGAGCGCGCGCACGTCGGTGAGCGATCGCAGCGCCTCGCGCAGCGGTCCCGGCGCAAGGTCGGCCGCGAACAGGGGCTTGTCCGGCCGCGCCATCGGCAGCGAGGCGCGGATCGCCCCAGTCCCCCGCTCGACGAGCGACAGGCATCCGTCCTCGTGGATCAGCGACAGCCCGGCGGCGTGCAGCAGCCCATCGAATGTGTCGTAGTAGCTGAGCTCGTGCTCGCGCCGCGCGCAGTCCTTCACCTCGAGCGCGCTGGCCAGCGCCTCGCCGGCGCCTCGAAGCGTCATCCGGTCGGGCAGGAGCAGGTCCGCGCCGCTCACGGCACGAGCCCCTCCAGGCGCGCCACCGCCTCGTCGATCTCCGCGTCGGAGACGATCAGCGGGGGCTCGAGGCGGATCGTCGCGGGGCCCGTCGCGTTCACCACCAAGCATTGCTCGAGCAGCGCCCGGCGCGCCAGCTCGGCGGCATCGAGCCCCGGAGCGAGATCGATCGCCAGCATCAGCCCGCGTCCGCGCACGGCGGCCACGTAGGGCAACCCGGCGAGCGCTGTGGCCAACCGCTCGCCCGCCGCGCGCACGCGGGCGAGAAGCTCGGGGTCGGAGCAGATCTCGAGCGCGACCCGCGCGGCCGACGCGACCAAAGGTCCCCCGGCGAACGTCGAGCCGTGGTCGCCGGGCCGAAGCGCATCGGCCAGCCGCGGACCTGTGACGAGCGCGCCGATCGGCAGGCCGCCGCCGAGCGCCTTGGCACTGGTCAGCGCGTCGGGGACCACGTCGGTCTGCTCATAGGCCCACAACGTCCCGGTACGACCCATCCCGGTCTGAATCTCGTCGAACAGGAGCGTGGCGTCGGCCCGGTCACACGCGTCGCGGGCGGCGCGGAGCAGCTCGTCCGACAGGACATGGATGCCGGTCTCGCCTTGGATCGGCTCGACCAGCACCGCGGCGGTCTCGGAGTCGACCGCCTCCGAAAGCGTGGCCGGGTCCTTCGGCACCACCACGAACCCGGGCACGAGCGGCGCGAACGGCGCCTGCTTTGTCTCCTGCGGCGTCGCCGACAGCGCCCCGTAGGTGCGGCCATGGAACGCGCCCTCGAGCACGATCACCTTCCCGCGCGGCCGGGCCCGGCGCGCCAGCTTGATCGCGGCCTCGTTGGCCTCGGCGCCCGAGTTGCATAGGAACACCTTGCCGCCCAGCGAGCTGCGCGACAGTGCGGCCGACAGCTCGAGCGCCGGCTCGGTGTAGTACAGGTTGGTTACGTGGGTGAGGCGGTCGACTTGCTCGCGCACGGTCTCGACGATGCGCGGATGGCAGTGCCCGACATTGAGCACGGAGATCCCGGCCAGGAAGTCCAGATACTCGCGCCCCTCCGCGTCCCACAGGCGGCAGCCCGACCCGCGCACGAACTGGACCGGATTGCGCACGTAGGTGGGGATCGCGTAATCGCGCTCGAGCTCCTGAAGGCGCCTGAGTGACGGCGCCGGCGGGGTGTACGGCGGGCCTTTGATCATCCGTGCGGGGCGATCTTGGTTCCCTGGCCGGCGTCGGTGAACAGCTCGAGCAGCAGCGAGTGCGGTACGCGACCGTCCACGATATGGGCGAACGACACGCCGCCGTGGATCGCGTCGACGCATGCCTGGAGCTTGGGCAACATGCCGCCGGCCACCTCGGCCAGCGACGCCTCCACGGTGTCAACCGACGCCTCCGAAACCACGCTCGCGGGATCGGCGGGATCGCGCAACCAGCCCGACACATCGGTGAGAAACATCAGCTTGTACGCCTTCAGCGCGCTGGCCACCGCACCCGCCGCCTCGTCCGCGTTGATGTTGTAGGAGTTGCCGGCGGGATCGGCGCCCACGCTCGCCACCACGGGGATGTAGTCCTGCGCGACGTGGGTCAGCACGTCGACGTCAACCCGCTCGATCCCGCCCACGAACCCGATGTCCTGGCCGCTCGGCGCCAGCTTGCGCGCGGCCCGGAAAAGCAGACCGTCATCGCCGCACAGGCCGATGGCCGGCTGCCCGTGGCGGTTGATCAGCAGCACGATGTCCTTGTTGACCTTACCCACGAGCACCATCTTGGCGACCTCGACGGTCTCGGGGTCGGAAACCCGCAGACCGTCCACGAACTTCACGGGCAGGTCAAGGCGCTGCATGTAGCTCGTGATCTCGGGACCGCCGCCGTGGACGATGACCGGGTTCATGCCGACGTACTTGAGCAGCACCACGTCGCGGGCGAACTCCTCCTTGAGGGCCGCCTCGGTCATCGCCGCCCCGCCGTACTTGATGACGACGGTCTTGCCGTGGAACTCGCGGATGTACGGGAGCGCCTCGAGCAGCGTGGTGACGTCCCGCGCGGAGCGGGCGGGGACGGCGCTCACGGTTGGACTAGGTCGTGTATTCGGCATTGAGCGTCACGTATTCATGCCCCAGGTCGGAGAAGAACAGCTCGGTCTCTGCGCCCTCGCCGGGCAGTTCGATCTCGTACTCGATCTCCTCGCCCTGGACGGCTGCCTTCAGCGCGTCGGTGTCGTGTGGCACGTACTCGCCGCGCACGCACACTGGCGTGCCCTCGATCGTCACGTCGACCTCGAGCGGCGCGGTGCCGGGCATGGCCATACCGACGGCCTGGACGATCCGGCCCCAGTTGGGGTCCCCACCGTACAGGGCGGTCTTGACTAGGGGCGAGTCGGCCACCGCGCGCGCCACCCGATGCACCGCGCGTCCGTCGCCACCGCGCACGACCACACGACCCACTCGCCGCGCCCCCTCCCCGTCGACCACAATGTACAGAGCGAGCTGGCGGAGCACCGCGTCGAGCGCCTCGCCGAACAGCAGCTCATCCTCGGTCTCGGGCTGGACCTGCACGCCCGACTCGCCGCTGCACTGGAGGATCACCGTGTCGCTGGTCGAAAGCTGACCGTCCACGCTCACGCGCTCGAACGAGCGCTTGACCGTCACGCTCAGGAGCAGGTCGGCGGTCTCGGACGACAGCGCCGCGTCGGTCTGCACGAAGCAGAGCAGCGTGGCGAAGCCCGGCGAGATCATGCCCGCACCCTTGGCCTGCGCGGTCAGCCGCACCACCCCGCCCCCCAGCTCGACGTCCAAGCACGCGTGCTTGGCGAACGCGTCGGTGGTCCGGATCGCCGCGGCGAAGTCCGTGTCGCCATCCTGGCGCAGCGCCTGCGCCGCCGCCGCGATCCCGCGCCTGACCGCGTCCATGGGCAGCGGAACCCCGATCACCCCCGTGGAGGCCACCGCCACCGCCCCCGCCGGTTCCACCCCGCAGGCGAGCGACGCCGCTCGCTGCATCTCGGCGCTGTTCTCATAACCGGGACCTCCGGTGGCCGCGTTGGCATTGCCCGAATTGGCCACCACCGCCCGGATACCGGCCAGCTCACACCGCTCGCGGCACAAGAGCACCGGCGCCGCCTGGGTTCCCGAGCGGGTGAACCGCGCCGCGCTGGTGGTCTGCCGGGCGTCCGAGACCAGCAGGCCGAGGTCCGGGCCGCCGCTCGGCTTGATCCCGCACGCCACCCCCGCCGCGCGAAAGCCGCGCGGGAGCTCGGCGTGCGGCTCACTCACGTTGGCGGGGACATCGATCCAGCGCGAGCGGAAGAAGGAGTGGATCGCGGTCACCGGATCGCCTCGCGCTGGCGGGCGGCGCCGACGCCGATTCCCTCCTCCTCCCGGAGGCCGAACATCAGGTTGAGGTTCTGCACCGCCTGGGAGGCCGCGCCCTTCCATAGGTTGTCGATTACGGCGAACACGATCACCCGCCCCGTTCGCTCGTCGTGATGGGCGGAGATCCGGCAGATGTTGGTCTCGCGCACGTCCCGCACGCCGGGAGGACCCTCGGCGAGCTCGACGAACGGCTCGCCGGCGTAGGCCTCGGCATACAGCCCGTCCAGGTCCGAAATGCTTGCGCCGGCGGGAGGGGTGACGTAGCACGAAACGAGCTCCCCCTGGTCGAGCGGCACCAGGTGCGGGACGAAGGTGACGCGCACGTCCGCGCCGAGCGCGGCCAGCTCCTGCTCGATCTCGGGGATGTGCCGGTGGCGCGGCACGCCGTAGGCGTTGACGTTCTCGTCCGCACTCACGAAGTGGGTCTTCTCGCTGGGGATGCGGCCTGCTCCCGACACGCCCGACTTGGCGTCGACGATCACCTCGCCGATCAGACCCTCGCGGGCGAGCGGGGCGAGGGCGAGAACCGTCGCGGTCGGATAGCAGCCGGGGTTGGCGACGAGATCGGCGCCGCGGATCTGCTCGCGGTAGCGCTCCGGCAGGCCGTAGACGGCATCGGCGAGCAGTTCGGGCGCCTGGTGCTCGCGATACCAGCGGCCGTACAGGGCCGGATCGTGCAGGCGGAAGTCCGCGCTCAGGTCGACGACCCGTACTCCGCGCTCGCGCAGCTGCCCGACCAACGGCGCGGCAGCGCCGTGCGGGTAGGCGACGACGGCGGCGTCGACGGTGGCGTGGCGGTCGATGTCGAGCTCCTCGAGCTCGAGCGGCACACGGTGATGCGGGTAGAGCTCGTCGAGCCGACGTCCCACGTCGCTGCGCGCGGTCAGCGCTATGAGCTCGAACGACGGGTGGCGGTCCAGGAGGCGGGCGGCCAGCGCGCCGGTGAAGCCGGCGCTGCCGAACACCGAGACGCTAGGAGGCACGGATCCTCCCGCCGAGCGCGTTTTGCAGCGCGGCCGCGATCGCGTTACGAAGCCCGGCCACCTCCTCGTCGGTCAACGTCCGGTCGGTGGCGCGGAAGGTCAGGCGCAGCGCCAGCGACTTGTTGCCCTCGCCGAGCTTGCCGGGATCCCGGTAAACGTCGAACACCTCGACCTCGGCCAGCAGCGGGCGGCCGGCGCCGCGCACGGCATCGACCACCTCGTCCGCGCTCACGTGCTCGAGGACGATCACGGCGAGATCCTCGCGCACGTCCGGGAAGCTGCTCACCTCGCGGTAGACCGTGGTCGTGGGCAGGGACACCGCATCGAGGTCGAGCTCGAACGCCGCAACGGTGTCGTCCAGCTCCCATGCGGCCGCGACCAGCGGATGGATCTCCCCGATCCACCCGACCGGCTCGCCGTCGGCCAGAATGCTCGCCGCCCGGGCGGGGTGCAGGAACGGCTCGCCGGCCCGCGCGACCGTCCACGGCACGCGCAGCGCACCGAACAGGCTGGCCAGCACGCCTTTGATGGCGAAGAAGTCGACCTGGCGCGGCTGCGGATCGCGCCAGGTGGCCGGGCGCACGGCACCGGTGAGGAGCGCGGCGACGTGGTAGGGCTCGCGCGGCAGCCGGCCCTCGCGCCCGGGCAGATACACCGCGCCGGCCTCGAACAGCCGCAGCGTGGCGGTCCCGCGCGTGCGGTTGTGGCGGGCCACGTCGAGCAGCGAACCGATCAGGGCCGTGCGGAGCAGCGACAGGTCGGTCGAGATCGGGTTGGCGAGCTCGACCGCCGGGCGGAGCGGATGGTCGGGCCCGAGGCGCAGACGATCGGCCAGCTCGGGGCTGGCGAAGCTCCAGCCGACGATCTCGTGGAGCCCCTGAGCGGTGAGCGCGTCGACCGCGCGCCGGCGCAGCTTCTGCCGAGGCGTGAGCGCTCCGCGCGCTCCATGGCGGGAGGGCAGTGTCGCGGGCAGCTTCTCCAGGCCGTCGAGCCGGGCGACCTCCTCGATTAGATCGACCTCGCGCGTGACATCGCCGCGGCGGAAGGCGGGCACGGTCACGTCGAGACCATCTGGCGCGTCGGCTGTCCCGAACTCGAGCGCGTTCAGGATCTCGCGGCACCGGGCGCGCGGGATCTCCGCACCCAGGAGGCTGGTGATTCGAGCGTCCCGTACGCGGATTGTTCTGGGAGGTGGGCCGTCGCCGCCGATGTCGACCGTCCCGGGGATGAGGCGTGCGCCGGTCAGCTCGAGCATCAGCCGGGTGGCGACGGCCTGCGCCTCCATCGCCTGCTCGGGCTGGAGCTGCTTCTCGAACCGGGTCGAGGCCTCGCTGCGCAACCCGAGCTTGAGCGACGTGCGGTGGATGTTGGCGCCGTTCCAGTTGGCCACCTCCATCAGCACCCGCGTGGTGTCCGGTTGCACTTCGCTCCGAGCCCCGCCCATGATCCCGGCGATCGACGTCGCGCCTTCAGCATCCTCGATCAGGACCATGTCGTGGTCGAGCGTTCTCGTCTGCCCGTCCAGCGTCTCGAGCTGTTCGCCGTCCTTCGCCCGACGCACCGTGAGACGGGCACCGGCGACGCGGTCGAGGTCGAAGGCGTGCAGCGGCTGCCCGGTCAGCAGCATCACGTAGTTGGTGATGTCGACGACGTTGGAGATGGGACGCTGGCCGGCGGCCATCAGCCGCGCCTTCAGCCACGCCGGACTCGGGCCGATCTTCACGTCCTCGAACACGCGCGCGGTGAAGCGGGGGCACAACTCGGCATCCTCCACCGTGATCGCGACGGCGCTCGGGTCGCCGGGCTTGCCTGGATCGTCTCGCCATGGCGGCGGCGCGAGGGGCGCCCCGGTCGCGACGTGCGCCTCGCGGGCGACGCCGTAGATCCCGAGGCAATCGGGACGGTTGGGAGTGATCTCGAGCTCGAGCACGTCGGTGGCGATCGGCAGGACGCTCGTCAGCGGAGCGCCGGGCGGAAGGCCATCGGGATCGAGCACCATGATCCCGTCGTGCTCGGTGCCGATTGCCACCTCGTCCTCGGCGAGGATCATGCCGTTGGACTCGACGCCGCGGAGCTTCGCCTTGCCGAGCGTGGATCCGTCCGGCATCACCGCGCCGGGCTTGGCCACCGCCACCGTCTGTCCCGCGGCCACGTTGGGCGCGCCGCACACGATCTGGGACGGGCTGTTGTCGCCGATGTCGACCAGGCACACGCTCAGCCGGTCGGCATTGGGGTGCTGCTCGGCCTCGAGCACGCGCCCGATCACGAAGTTCTCGAGCGCGCCCACGCCGTGCCGATGGATCCCCTCGACCTTGGTCCCGGTCATGGTCAGCCGGTTCGCGAGCGCGTGCGTGTCGAGCGGCGGGTCGACGTAGTCGCGCAGCCAATGCACCGGAACGCGCATCAGCGGCGGTCCTCAGATGTGCCGTGCGTCATCCCGCTCACCCGAACTGCTCCAGGAAGCGCACGTCGTTGTCGTAGAGCATGCGCAGGTCGGGCACGCCGTGCTTGAGCATGGCGATCCGCTCGATCCCCATTCCGAACGCGAATCCCTGGATCTGCTCGGGGTCGTAGCCGTGCTCGCGCACGTACCCGAACACGTTCGGGTCCACCATCCCCGCGCCCAGGATCTCGATCCAGCCCTCGCCCTTGCATAGCGGGCAGCGCAACCCGTCGGCGGTCACCCCCGCCGTGCAGTTGAAGCAGGACACGTCGACTTCGACGCTTGGCTCGGTGAACGGGAAGAAGTGCGGGCGCAGGCGGACCTGGCGCTCTTCGCCGAAGATCGCGCGCGCGAACGCCAGCAACGTCCCCTGCAGGTCCGCCAGCGTGATGTCAGTGTCGACGGCGAGTCCCTCGATCTGGTGGAACTGCGGCGTATGGGTGGCGTCGTTGTCGGGGCGGTAGGTGCGGCCGGGCATGATGATGTAAAGCGGAGGCGGCTGCTGCTCCATCGCTCTGACCTGGACCGGTGAGGTGTGCACGCGCAGAAGTCGCGCGTTCGGATCGAAGATTTCGTCGGCCGGGGCAACGTAGAAGGTGTCGGTCATCAGCCGCGAGGGATGCGTCGGCGCATGGTTGAGCGCGTCGAAGTTGTAGTAGACGGTCTCGACCTCGGGGCCCTCGGCGACGTTGAACCCCAGCCCGACGAACACGTCCTCGAGTTCACGCCGGGTCTCGGTGATCAGGTGCAGTCGTCCTGGGTGATGGCGGGGGTCGGGCGGGAGCGTGACGTCGACCCGGTCGCGCTCGAGACGCTGCTCGAGCTCGATGGCGGCAAGCTGCTGCGCGCGCTGCTCGATCGCCGCCTCCAGCGCCTTGCGCGCCTCGTTGGCCGCCTTGCCGGTGGCGGCGCGTTCGCTCGCCGGCAGCTCGGCGACCGTCCGCAGCAGGTTGGGCAGCTCCGCCTTGCGCCCGAGGTAGTGGATGCGGACGTTCTCCAGGGTCTGGGTGTCGGTGGCGGTGGTGATCGCCTGCTCGGCCTCGGCCCGGATCTGTTCGATGCGGTCGGTCATTCCGTTTCGGGGGCCATCCTACGGCTCAGCTCGTAGAGGGCGATGGACGCCGCCATCCCCGCGTTCAGGGAGTCGGTGGCGATTGGGATATGGGCGAGATGATCGGCGCGGGCTACGGTCTCGTCCGGCAGACCCTCACGCTCAGCGCCGATCATCAGCGTCGTCGCGCGTTGTTCTCTGGCGCTGGAGGTAACACATGCGTACCTTGATCGCCAAAGAACGTGGAGCGGCTCGCCGGCGCGGGGCACGAGCGCGATCTTCGCGCCGGGCAGCTCATCCACGGTCCCCCGCGCCAGGGGAACCGCGAACACCGCGCCCATGCTGGCCCGGACCGCCTTGGGGCTGTACGGATCGGCGCTACCGGGTCCGAGCGCGACGCAAGAAGCTCCGAACGCGTGGGCGCTGCGCAGCACGGTCCCCACGTTGCCGGGGTCGTGCACGCCGTGCAGGTAGACGCACAGCGGCCCGGCCGGCGCGTCCGCCCATCGCTCCTCGTAGACCGCGAGCGTGCGCGTGCCTGAGCCGAGCCCGGACGCGGACGCCAAGACCGCCGGGTCGACCTGAACCCCGGGCAAGCCGCTGCCCGCCGCCGCATATCGCTCGATGGCGTTCCACCCCTGGGCATCGGCCACTGACAACAAATCCTCACCCTCAGCCACGAACGACCCGGACCGCTCGCGCCAGCGCCGGCGCTGGCGAAGCTTGCGGATCTCCTTGAGCTTCTGGTTGTGGTGGCTGGTGATCTGGGTCATGAACGAAAAAGGGCGCCCTCCTGTGGAGCGGCGCCCGAGTGGCGGTGCTGGTAGGTCGGCTCTTGGCTCAGCCGGCCGCCAGCGCCTCACGGGCGCGGTCGGCAAAGCGTCGGAAGGTGTCGGCGTCGCGCACGGCCATGTCCGCGAGGATCTTGCGATCGAGCTCAACGCCGGCGAGCTGCAGGCCGTGCATGAGCTGCGAATACGACATGTCGTGCTGCCGGGCGGCGGCGTTGATGCGGGTGATCCACAGGCGGCGGAAGTCGCGCTTGCGGTTGCGTCGGTCGCGGTAGCGGTACTGATCGGCCTTGAGCACGGCCTCCTTGGCCACCCGGTAGTGGCGGCTGGCGTCGCCCCGATAGCCCTTGGCCAGCGCCAGCGTGGCGCGGCGCTTCTTGCGCGCGTGGACCGAGCGCTTGACCCGGGTCATCCGCGCTGCCTCCGCTTCACCCCGAGCAGCGTCTTCACCTGCGGCTCGTCGTGCGGGCTGATCCACGACGGGCGCGACTGGCGCCGCTTGCGCTTGGGTGACTTCTTCTCGAGGATGTGGGTCGAGAACGCGCGCCGCCCCCGCACCTTGCCCTTGGCGGTCAGCTTGAAGCGCTTCTTGGCGCCTGAATGGGGCTTCATCTTCGGCATCGAACCACCCCCAGTAAAGCAAACGCCCGAGAATGTGCCGGCCGCTGCGGGCCGGACGCGCGCGCTCAGGCGGCGGCGCCGCGCGACCGCGAGCCCCTCGCCCCGGAGGCGGCGGTTTCTTCAACCGGCTCGTCGGCCGCCTCGCCGGTGCCGTTGGGCGTGCTGTCGGCGGGGAGCGCCTCGGCGTCGGGCTCAGCCGAGTCCCGTGACTCACGTCCGTCGGAGGCCTTCACCTGGCCCCCGTCGGAGGGCTTGTCCTTCTCGCCGGCCAGCACCGCCTTCGACGGCGCGAGCAGCATCGTCATGTTGCGCCCGTCCTGGACGGGAGCCTGCTCGACCACGCCGATGTCCGTTAGCTCGCCGGCCAGGCGGTCGAGCAGCGCGGTGCCGCGCTCGGGATGGGTGACCTCGCGGCCGCGGAACATGATCGTGATCTTGACCTTGTCGCGGTTGCGCAGAAAGCGCGCCACGTGCCCCTTCTTGGTGTCGTAGTCGTTCTGGGCGATCTTCGGCCGGAACTTGATCTCGCGAACCGTGATCTGCTGCTGGTGGCGACGGGCCGCCTTCTGTTTCTGCGCCTGCTCGTACTTGTATTTCGAGTAGTCGAGCACGCGGACCACGGGCGGCCGCGCGTCGGGGGCGACCTCGACCAGGTCCAGATCGCGCTGCTGGGCATAGGCGAGCGCATCGGAGGTCTTGACGACGCCGACCTGCTTGCCGTCGTCGCCGATCAGGCGCACCTCGGGCACGCGAATCCGATCGTTGATCCGAGTCTGGTCCCGCTCGGGCGGGCGCCGGTCGAACTTGCGGGGAACCGGCACTAGCTGCGAAGAGAGGCGAGCGTCAAGCCGTGACGGGCCCTATGTCATGTTGCGCGTAGATCAACGCCTATAAGTATAGCGGCGGAGCTATAGCCGAGCACGAGTTCTCACCTGCTCCGAAAGTCGCACGATGAACTCCTCGACTGCGTACGACCCGACGTCCCCGCGGCGGTGCTCGCGAACCGACACCTGCCCGCCCTCCTGCTCGCGGTCGCCCACCACCAGCATGTACGGGATCTTGCGCAGCTCGGCGTCGCGGATCTTGCGTCCCACGGACTCGGTGCGCTCGTCGACCTCGACCCGCCCACCCTCCGCCCGCAGGCGATCGCGGACGGCGCCGGCGTAATCCGAGTGGCGGTCGGCGATCGGCAGCACGATCGCCTGCACCGGCGCCAGCCAGGGCGGCAACTCGCCGTTCAGGTGCTCGAGCAGGATCCCGATGAACCGCTCATAGGAGCCCATCAGCGCCCGGTGGATCATCACCGGCCGGTGCTCGGCGTTGTCGGGGCCCGTGTAGGTCAGCTCGAAGCGTTCGGGGAAGTTGTAATCGAGCTGGCATGTGCCGAGCTGCCACGAGCGCCCGAGCGAGTCGGTCATGTGCAGGTCGATCTTCGGGCCGTAGAAAGCGCCCTCGCCTTCGCTGATCTTGTAGGGGAGGCCGTGGGCATCGAGCGCCCGGAGCAGCGCGGTCTCGCTCTTGTCCCAGAGCTCCTCGGCGCCGATCCGGTCCTCGGGGCGGGTCGAGAGCTCGAGCTTGACGTCGATCCCGAACACCTCGTAGGTCGCGAACGCGAACTCGAGCACGCCGGACACCTCGTCCAGGATCTGGTCTTCGGTGCAGAAGATATGGCTGTCGTCCTGGGCGAAGTGGCGCACGCGCAGCAGGCCGTGTAGGGTGCCGCTCGGCTCGCGGCGGTGCAGCAGCCCAGGCTCCCAGTAGCGGACGGGAAGCTCGCGGTAGGAGTGGCGCTGCAACGAGTACAGGTGACAGTGTCCGGGGCAGTTCATCGGCTTGACCGCCATCTGCCTCCCCTCGTACTCGGTCACGAACATGTTCTCGCGGTACTTCTGCCAGTGACCCGAGGTCTGCCACAGCGAGCTGTCGTAGATCTGTGGCGTCTTGACCTCGACGTAGCCGCGCTCGCGTCCCATCTCGCGGCTGAGGGCGACCAGGGAGTTGAACACCTCGGTCCCCGCCGGCAGCCAGAACGCCGCGCCCGGCGACACGTCTGAGAAGGTGAACAGCCCGAGTTGCGGGCCGAGCCGGCGGTGATCGCGCGCCCGCGCCTGCTCGAGACGGTCGAGGTACCCCTGAAGGTCCTTATCGGAGAAGAACGCGGTTCCATACACGCGCGTGAGCATCGGCTTGCTCGAATCGCCGCGCCAATATGCGCCCGCCACCGACTGCAGCTTGAAGGCCTTGATGCGTTTGGTCGACGGGGCGTGCGGCCCGCGGCACAGGTCGGTGAAACCGTCGTTGGTGTAGAGCGACACGATGGGCACACCCTGGTCGCGCACGAGGTCCTCGATCAGCTCGACCTTGTAGTCCTGTCCCTCGCGCAGGAAGCGCTCGAGCGCCAGGCCCGCCTCGACGTCCTCGCGCACGAACGGCTCGTCGGCGGCGATGTGCTCGCGCATCTTGGCCTCGATCCGCTCGAAGTCCGCCTCCGAGAGCGATACGCCGTCGGGGAAGTCGAAGTCGTAATAGAAGCCGCTCTCGATTGGCGGCCCGATCGAGATCTTCACGCCCGGATAGAGCTCCATCACTGCCGCCGCCAGCACGTGCGCGGCATCGTGACGAATCAGGCCGAGCGCATCCTCGCCGCTGCGCTCGGTGATGATCTCGAGCTTCGCCGGCCCCTCGTCGGTGTTGGCCAGTGGACGGGCGAGATCGCGCACCTCGCCGTCGACCTTGACCGCCAGCGCGGCTCGGGCCAGCCCGGACCCGATCGCCGCAGCGGCGTCCGCCCCGGTGGCGCCGTCGGGCAGGGTGAGGATGTTGCCGTCGGGCAGCTCGAGCTCCATGCGCCGGATGCTAGTGCCGCTCCCGTCTGGTGACGCGGACGCGTTCCGCCGCGCGGCACGCGGAAGGTGAACTAGCCGACCACCGCGCCCGAGGTACATTTACTTCCTCCCGGGCGATTAGCTCAGCTGGGAGAGCGCCGTCTCGACAAGGCGGAGGTCGCTGGTTCGAGCCCAGCATCGCCCATATGCCGGATCGTCGAGGTTTTCGGCGGCTTTCGCGCTCAGGGTTTGCGCCGCGGGCGGTGTACCGGAGCGCGTCGTGGTGGTGGCGGCCGACGCGAAGGGATGGTGCCGGACAGCGCGGCCTCGACGCGTGGGAGCAGGCGGGAGAGCGCGTCGACCTCGGGCCGCGGGAGCTCCACGAGGAGCGTCGCCATGCGCTCACGTAGAAGCTCCTGGACGGACTGAAACGTCCGCTCGCCGAGCGGCGTGAGGGCGAGCGCCTGGCGGCGGCGGTCATCGCCTCTGTCGAGCGCAGAAACGTCATGCGACCATTACCGCCCGCGACCGCTGTCGCCGTTCAGACCCGACCTGGTCGTCGATGGTTACCACTTCGACATGAAGGGCCACCCACATCTGCAGCCGACGCGCCCAACTGCGGCATCCTTCCGGGCGTCGCCTCGAGTCGTGTCTCTGGCACCTCCACCACTCCCGGGAAGCTGACCATCGGAGTGCTCCCACCCGAGCCGGGCACGTGGCGCCTGTTCCTACCGATGAAGCCACTCCCGGTATCAGCCGGCTGAAGCGATGCGACGTGCGGCCCTAAGGATCGTCGCGCTGGTCTCTCTAGCCGGAGCATTCGCAGCTGTCTCCGCGCTCGCGGACGGCGACCCGGCCAGCGACGTCCTGATCGGCCAGAACGTGTACTACCCCTATAGCCCGGCAGTCTCCGCCAACCTGCAGAAGACGCTGAACGCCGAGACCGCCGCCGTCAGCCGCGCCCGCTTCCCGATCAAGGTTGCGCTGATCCCTACGCCGCAGGACCTCGGCGCGATTGCCACCCTGTTCGACAAGCCGCAGCAGTACGCGAGCTTCCTGGACCAGGAGATCAGCTTCCTCAACAACAACCCGATGCTCCTCGTCGTCATGCCCAACGGATACGGGGTGGAGCACCTCGGGCCTGTCGCCACGACCGCCGCCAAATCCCTCATCAAGCCACGAAGCCGCCAAAGCGACGATATGGCACGGGCGGCCATCATCGCCGTACGGAAGCTCGCGGCGGCGGCAGGCCACCCGATTCCCGCCGTCTCCGCGGCATCGGGGACTGGCGGCCGCTCCACCGTGCTCAGTCTGAGCGCGCTTGCCCTCATTTCCGTCCTGTGTGCAGGCGCCGTGCTCACCGTCCGTCATCGGCGGGCGACAAATCTCGGACCTCGCTTCGCTGTCGCCGCACCCGCCTCCAGCCCAGCCGTCAGCGAGCCTCGACTGCTAGTTGGGCTGACGCTGATCGCAGGCGGGCTCGGGTGGGCCATCGCGAGGGGCCTGACCTTCTCCGGCCTCACGTTGCCCGACATCGCCTACGACCTCGACCAGCCGCCATTGTTGCTCGTGCTCGTGGGCGCCTGGCTCTTGTACCGCAGCCGCCGCCGCTGATGCGTCCCATGATCTCCGCGGAACGTGCAACACTATGGTTGCGCGTTCCGCGGAAACGTTGACCGGCACCGGCGCGCGATTTTTGGCTGCACACAGGCGCGCATCGGTGCTGACGTGCCCGGCGGCTCGATCCGCGAGGTGCTCGGCGGCGCTTTAGCCGCCACTCGATCGGACGAGCCAGAGGGCCCAAGGCTCGATGTACTCGATCGCGAGCACGTCGTCGTACCACGGGTCGGCGGCTAGCCGACGGCGGACGGCCGATCCGTCGTCAAGCTGCACGACGACCAGCGCACGACGCTCGTCGACGGGCCCCCCGAGCACGATAAGGCGCTGATCAGCGAGGGCATCCATGAACGCGGCATGCGCGTCCCATCCGAGCTGCTCGCGCCGGCTCTTGGTGGGGTCCCAGCACGGCCCAGGCCGATACGCGACGAGATGGAGGGGACGCCCGCGCGCACCGTCGACGCGGTCATCGCTGCCCAGCCACATCGTCCACGGCTCGATGGCGATGGTACGGAGCAAATCCGGAGAGGCCCAAGGGTCCAGCGCGAGGCGTGCCTGCACCGTGGCCTCGTCAGGCGCGTCCACGATCAGTACGAACTTGTCACCGTCGCCGGCGGGGCCGCCGAAGGCGACGACGCGCTGGTGAACCAGCGCGTCCATGAACGCCGCGTGCGGGTCCCAGTCGGCCTGGTTGCGGACCGATTTGGCGGGATCCCATGCCGAGCCGGGGCGGCGCGTGACGACGAACCTCGCCATCACGCTGCCGGGAGCTCCGGCCTGGCGACCAGTGGGAAGCTGTCTTGTGTCACGGTCGCCTGCCGCTGGGCGCGGCGCTCGTCGCCGCGCCCAGCGGCCGCAGGATGCGAACCGCGGCTAGCTCGCGGAGTACGTGACGGCCAACGTGGTGAAGGCAAACGATGGCACGAAGCAGCGGTGCACCTTCTTCAATGTTGGCTTCTGTCCATCCACCGGCCGTCCCACCGGTTGGCTGACTGTGCCGCAATAGCGGCCCGGTCCGAACGGCCCGATCACGACCGGCCCCGGTCCGTAGATGGCGAATCCGTTCGCCTGCGCATCGGACACCGAGATCACGCTTCCGAGCGTCATCCCGACAGCCTTGGCGTAGTCCAGCGCGTACTCGTGCGCCTCCTTGAGGGCCCCGGCGATCGACGCCTTACGCGCGGCATCGACCGCAGCGACGATCGAAGCGTTGCTGTGGCGATTCTTCGGCTTTACCCGAGTCTGCCCTGTTCCCGTCGCGGTGATCGTCTGCGCCGTCGAGGTCGGCGCCGGCTGGGCCACAGCAGGCGTCGTCGCCAACAGGGCCGCGATCAGGGCAACGCCCAGCGCCATACGTTTATGCAATTTTTGAGGCCTCCTTAACCCCTCGTGTCCCCAGTAGCCAGCAGGGATGCTTTGCCTGCGGACCTTATCCCGTCGTCGGCAGGGCCGCCAGCGACCTCAGCCGCTTCGTCGCTCCTCGACCAGTTCGTACCAGCTGGTTTCGGCGGGCCGCGATTGGAGACCCTCGAGCCGCTCACGCGTTTCCCGGAACGCCTCCTCGTTATGCCACGCCTCCCAGTGCTCGCGGGTCTCCCAGGTGCCCACGATCGTGCGCAGCATCGAATCGTTGACCGGTCTCAGCAGTTGCCCGCCTATCCAGCCCGCCTGACCACCCGCCGCGCTCAGTCGTTCATACATGGCCGCATCCCATTCCCGCGACGCCGCGTCGTCGCGCAGCGCGACGTGCGTCATGATGGTCATCGCCATAAAAGCTCCTTTCGACGGCCGGATTGTCTCGTAACGCCAACAGCAGCGCGTCAGCGGCGCGGACCTCGTTCTCCTTTCGCAAGCTTGTGACCGCCGCGGTCGAGCGGAATCGATGCCGAGGAGGTTACGAGCGATCAAGGTCCGTTCCGGTCCGCGGTTCAAGCCGCGGGGCCTATTGGCCCGCCCGTTCCACGAACGCCCGGAGCTCCTCGTGGGCGGCGCCGACCACCGGCTCACCGTGAGCCAGGAGAAGTAGATCGAAGTCGAGCTCGAGCAACCGCCGGTAGGCCTCGCGCAGCCTCCGCTTGGTTTCCCCGGGGTCATCCATGAGGGCGTCGGGCACGAACTGCAGCTGGTCGCGGCCGCGCCAGCGCACGACGCCATCGGCGCAGGCGAGGGCGCCGTGGCGCGGGACGTGCAGCGCGGTCTCGTCCGGACAGATCGCATCGACCTCGTGGACAACAATCCCGCCGGGCAGCTCGTCGCCGAAATCGAACGCCTCCACGGGGCCACGCCCCTCGAGCTCGTACAGCCCGTTGCGGATGCAGTGGACGGTGCACCCGAACGCCTCGCGCAGCCGCCACGCGTCGCGATCGTGATGGCGATTGCTCAGGATCGCGTGCTCGGGAGCTCCATGAACCCCGAACCAGTCGAGACCCTCGGCCGGGGTCATCGGGTCGATGAGCACGCGCTCGGCCTCTAGGTAGTAGGAACTCACTGGCGCGCCGATCGACGTCCGCAGTGCGGTCCAGTGCCAAACACCTGGAGCGATCTCGAGCATCGGCCGCCTAGCCTATCGGCGCCTCGCGTCCCTGCTGTTGACCGGTCAACTATACTCCTTCGCGATATGGACGCAAGCAGAGGTGCTAGTCAACTCGTTGAGCCGCCGGCCGCTGTCGAAGCCGCGTATTCGCCGCCGGACGACGTCGGCAACCGCTCGAGCCTGGAAGGCGACGCCCTCGAGGCATGGCGAAGCTATCTCCAGAGCCACGCCACGATCCTGCGCATGCTCGACGCGGAGCTCGTATCCGAGCATGGCCTCACCACCCGCGACTACGAGGTCCTCCTCTATCTTGCCCAAGCGCCCGACCACAGGCTGCCGATGTCGGCTCTCGCCGAGAGCACGATGCTCACCCGGTCCGGCATCACGCGGTTGGTCGATGGACTGGTCGCCGGCGGGTTCATCGCGCGGACCGCCTGCCAGAGCGACGCGCGCGTCTCCTACGCGGAGCTGACGGACAACGGCCTGGCCAAGCTTCGGAGGGCCGGCTGCACCCACGTCCGCAGCATCCGCCGGCTGTTTCTCGAGCACTTCAACGCGGAGGAGACGGCCCACCTCGCCTCGCTGTTGGGGCGGCTGCCGGGTGCGCAGCGCGGCCAGTCGTGCACCGTCGAGTAGGCATGAGCTTCACGTCGGCACACCTCGAAGATAGATCCGCAGCGCGCATCGATCCCGACACCAGCCTCGGGCGGGTCCGGCTGACCGTCTCCGACCTCGATCGATCGCGCAGCTTCTACGAACGGGCTATCGGGCTGCCCGCAAGCGAGCTCGACGACGGGACGCTGGGCCTGGGCGCCGCGGGCGAGCCCTCGGTGATCGAGTTGCGCGGCGACAGCACCGCGCCGCGCCTGAACCCTCGCGCCACTGGGCTCTACCACCTGGCGATCCTCGTCCCCACCCGTCGCGACCTCGCCTTCGGGTTGGCCAGACTCGCGCAGACGCGCTGGCCGCTGGACGGTGCCTCTGACCACCTGGTCAGCGAGGCTCTGTACCTGTCGGATCCGGACGGCAACGGGATCGAGATCTACCGGGACCGCCCGCGCAACGAGTGGCGGCGCGTTGGTGATCAGCTCCAGATGTCGACCCTGCCGCTCGACCTCGACAGCCTGCTCGCCGAGCTGCGCGGTGCGTCCGAATTGCAGACGAGCGCGCCAGCCGGAACCAGGATCGGGCACGTGCACCTACAGGTGTCTGACCTCGCGCAGGCGGAGGCCTTCTACCACGGCGTGCTGGGCTTCGACGTCATGGTGCGCGGCTACCCGGGCGCGCTGTTCGTGTCCGCCGGCGGCTACCACCACCACATCGGCCTCAACACCTGGCACAGCGCTGGCGCGGCGCCCCCGCCGGCGGGCTCGGTCGGATTGCGCTCGTTCACCATCGACCTCCCTGACCAGCGGGCGCTCGAGAACGTGCTTGCCCGGATCGAGGCAGCCGGCATCCCGGTTCACCCGGTCAGCCCGCGCGCTCACGCCGCCGACCGCGAGCCGAGCGTGCTCGTACGCGACCCATTCGCCAGCGGCGTTGTCCTAACCGCACGCGCTGGTCAGTAGCCTCGCTCCGAACACCCGAGCAAGCGCGTCCGAGCGGTCGGTACCCTTCGCACTCGCGGCGACGTGGCGGAGTGGTTACGCAGCGGCCTGCAAAGCCGTCTACACCGGTTCGATTCCGGTCGTCGCCTCTCAACGATCAGAGAAGGCGAGGTGGCCGCCCGGCGTCACGTGTCACGTGCGCTACGACGCGCTGGATCGCGTTGACGGCGTAGCCGCCTTGATTCCAGGCATCGGCGGGGTTGAGCGGCTGCGTGTTGCCGACAGCGTCCGTGGCGCGTACGCACAGCTCGTAATCGCCTGGCTGGTTGGCGTCCCATTCATACCTCCAGGCGCTCCAGCCGTGCTCGGCAGCCGTCCGCTGGAGGCACGCCTCGTCCCACGTGCGCCCGCCGTCGGCGCTGAACTCAACGCGGGTGACCGCGCCGTACCCTGACCATGCCCGGCCCTCGATCAATGTCCGACCGGGACGCATGTGGCGGCTGCGTGCGAGGAACTCCGGAATGCCTGGTGGTGTCATCAACGCGCGTGGTTTCTTGCGGGTGACCGGCGAGCCCGGGTCTTCCTCTGAGCGGCGATAGCGGTACAAGACGGTTTGCTGAATGCCCTCGAATGGCCGGTCGATCGCGGTGATCGACCGCAACCACTTCACTGACGCCATTCCGTACCAGTCAGGGACGATCAGCCGCACCGGAAAGCCATGAGCGGGGGGCAACGGCTGACCGTTCATCGCGTACGCGAGCAGCACGTCGTCGCCCAGCGCTTCCTCGATCGGCAGACTGCGCTGGTAGTCCTGCTCGACGTCCTGATCGATGCCGCGGTCGGATCCGGTGAACAACAGCTCGACGGCCTGGTCGTTCAGTCCCGCGGTCTCAAGGATTCCCCGTAGGGGCGTGCCGGTCCACTCGGCGCAGCCGATCGCCTCGTCGTGCCACGGCGCCGACACCGGGCGCGGCGTGAGGCGGGCGCGTCCAGAGCCGGCGCACTCCATCATCACTGGCATCGATACTGCGGGCCGGGAGCGCAGGTCCTCGAGCGTCAGCGAGAGCGCTCGACGCACGAGTCCGTCGACGAGCAGCCGGTAGCTCGCAGCATCCACATGAGGGACGTCGAAATGCACGAGCACGTAGTGCATCCCGATCGGCGTGATCGGATAGCGCAATCCCTCGAGTGGCATGCCCGGGTTGCGGAGCGCGAGGCCAACCTCCTCGCGCGTGAACTGCGGACTCGTCGTGATCGCCATCGCTTATCTCTCCTGAACGATCGGCATGATCATCGTAACGCTCCGTCCGCGGAGCCGGCATGGGTGGCGTTGTCGTTTGGCGCGGTTCGTGCGAGCACAGCGCTGATGTGACGTGGCGAGGCGAGCGAGCGCGGCCTGATCGTCCGGGTACGCCGCACGGAGCGTGACCGGGAGCGAGTCGAGCGGCAGACGGAGCTTCCGACGGTCAGCTTCCCGAGGATCGCGGCGACATGGTGCTCGACCGTTCGGCGCGAGAGCACGACACGCTCGGCGATCTGGCCGTTCCGCATACCGTCTGCGACGAGCGTCAGCACCTCGAGTTCCGGGGCGTCAAGCCGGCCGCGTTGTTCCGGGTCGCGACGCGCGGGCCCCGCGGCACGTGGCGCGCCTCGCCAGCCGCCACGATGGTTCCCCCGCGTACCAGAGCAGCCGCGGAGCCATCGGCGTGAATCGCCCTCACGCACGCGATCGCCGCGCTGTTGATGCTCTGTGACGCCCGGCGGCGCGCGTCGATCGCCTCGTCGATCGCGTTCGTTAGATAAACCCGTACGAGCGACGCTCCAGCAGCTCGGCCCGCTGCTCGCCTGCGAGCCCGTCGGCGAACCGCAGCGCGCGGGCGAGCTCAGCGGCGGCCTCTCAGTGCGCGCCAAGCGCTGCGGCGCGCTCCGCGGCGGCGGGCGCGTAGCGCTGCACCGCATCCCCATCCCCCGCCGCCTCGGCGTGATGTGCGATTCCGGCAAACTCCCTACGTCCTGCCGTCCCTTGACCGCCTGGAGCGCTCGGCGATGAAGCGCCAGCGCGCGGTCGGGCGGCAGCGCCTGCTCGATCACGACACGCGCGATCTCGTGCCGGAACGCGACCCATCGCGCTCTGCCCGGAGCATCCCGGACGCGAGGCAGTGCTCGAGGTGAACGACCTCCTCACCCACCTGCGCCTCGAGCAGCCACAGGCCAGCTCGCCGCGGCACGATCGCGACCGCGTCGAGAACCGCGCGGGCGCTGTCATCAAGCCGCGCCGCGCGGGCCAGCACGGCGTCGCGGACCCCAGCGGGCATCGGTGCACCGCCCGCGGCGAGCACCTCAGTCACATAGAACGGATTGCCCGCCGTCCTTGAATACAGCTCGCCGGCGTCGATCCCGACCGGGTCGGCCAGCTCGCGGACCGCTCGCGCCCGACAGCGGCGCGAGAGAGATTCGCCGGCGCGCTATCCGCGGGAGCTCGC